>NZ_WIAO01000051.1 GCF_009451885.1 Glycomyces albidus | reverse complement strand
GAAAGTCTAAAAAGGAGATCATCCGAATGCTGAAGCGGTACATCGCCCGAGAGATCTACCGACTGCTGCAACCAGCAACACCGACCGCCATGACATGACTTGACAGACATAGAAACGTCAGAACCTCACCTGCCCGGGCCGGGGCCGGCTGCCGATGGCGCGGCCGTTGTAGAAGACCGCGAACGCCGAGTCTTCGAACCACGCCTTCCACTCGGGCGCGAAGGCCCGCCAGCCCTGTCCCCAGGTGGCGTGCAGATGCCCGCTGTTCAGGCCGGACACGATCAGGACGAGGTCAGCAGCGTTGCCGGTGACCGAGACCTGGAACGAGTCCGGCGCCATCGCGGATGACGCCCGGACGGTGAACTGGTGCTGGTGGTCGCGGAAGGTCCCCCGAACGAGCGGGTCGCCCGCCTGGTTTTCGCGGTTGGGATTGTCGGGCGCGTGCGCGACAATGGGTCTGGACACGGATCTACCTCCGATGTTTCAAGGCCGGGGCGGGAGCCAGTCGCCAAACTTTGCAATCCCGCCCCGGCTGCTTTTCGGTGGAGCGCATGAGTGACCGCTCTCGCGAACTCCGTCACCAGAATCCCGAGTTGGCCTTCCATGCCTATTTTGGTATCCTGACATATCGAATCGGTTGACGCAAGCTTGCGCAAACCGATTCGCAGTAGATTTCCCGTCGGGTGGCCGACCGAGCCCTGGAGGACCAATGCCAAACATCTCCGGCCCAGGCCCCAGCCTTCGATCGCAGTGGCTCGGCGACAAGATTCGTGACCTGCGGAAATCCCGCAAGATGTCGCTCAAGGAAGTCGGTGAGTACCTCCAGCGCGATCAGGGGACGATCAGCCGATACGAGAACGGCGAGCTCCCGGTTCGACGCGGCGACCTTGCGGTGATGCTCGACCTCTTCGGCGTGTCGGATGAGAAGGTGCGTGACGATCTCGAGCAGCTCCGAGCGGAGTGCTGGCGAAAGGACTGGTGGGACCAGCACAAGGATGACTTCGGCAGCGACTTCATCAATGTGCCCTGGCTGGAGAGTCGGGCAGACAGCATCTGTACCTATCAGCACTTCCTCGTATACGGGCTCTTCCAGACCCGCCGCTATGCAGAGGCGGTGATCAGTCGCCTGGAGGCGGATAAGGCATCGCCTGAACAGATCCAGAGGTGGGTCGATCTGCGAATCGAGCGGCAGCGAATCCTGGCGGCCGACAATCCTCCCGAGATCGATGCGGTGTTCGAGTCGGCGGTCTTGGAGCGCACGGCCGGGTCTCCTGCGATCATGCGTGAACAGCTCCAGCGCCTTCTTGAAATCGGCGATAGCGCCGCAGCCACGATCCGCTTTGTTCCGACAGCCGTTGGGCCGCACACTGGGCTGAGTGGCAGCTTCAATCTCTTCAAAATGCCCGAGCCTTACCCCGCTGTCGCATACGTCGAAACGACCGCGGGCGCCCTCTACGCGGAAGAACCGAAGGCGAGTAGCTTCGAGGCCGTGTGGCAAGATCTTGACCGATCGGCCCTGTCGGCCGCCCGGTCGATCGATCTGATCGCCAAGCGCCTGAAGGAGATCGAATGAGCACCGACCAGCACCTCTCATCTGAAGAGCTGTCGGGCATCCGCTGGCACATCAGCACTCGAAGTGACAGTGGTGGCGGGCAATGCGTCGAGGCCGGGCCCCTCGCCGACGGTTCCGGCCGGGTCGCGATTCGCCACTCGCACCACCCCGATGGCTCGGTGATCGTCTACACCCGGGCCGAGTGGGACGCTTTCCTCGCCGGTGCCAAAGACGGCGAGTTCGACTTCACCGCCTGAGATGAGCGGCGAGAGTCGTGCTCGCTCGGCAGACTGGGCCGGATACGTCGGCTTGCTGCGCCGTCGGGGCCGTGGTTGTGAGGCGGCGACGATGAGGTGCGGGGCGGGCCGGCGCGGTGGCGGGCTTTGGGCATGGCGGTGGGCTCGAGCCCTCTCGGGGTTCGAGCTGGGAGGCTTGGCCTTTGGTAGCCCGGTGGCCTTATGGGCTGGTGGTGTGCGCCTTCCCGTCCCCGCCCCGGCCGGTGCCGGGACGGGCTGGGTAAGAACGGCGGCTCGCCCAGAGGGATCGGTTCCCTCGCTGCACTGCTGGTCGGGCGGGGTTCGCCGTGACGCTTCCCGTTGAGCGGTGGCGGTTCCCCTGTAGCTGCAACGAGGTCGGGACGCATGGCACCGGTCGCGTTGCGCTGCTGGCTATCGGAGTCCGATGGTGTGAACTTCTCTCGGAGCCGGTTCCTGGCGGTGCTGATGGCGGCGGTGGTGCGTTGCCGGTCGACCGCTTCGGCGATGGCGTCGAGGTCGGGTTTGAGCCATTCGGCCCATTCGGTGCGGTAGAGCCCGGTGGGGAAGACATCCCAGTCGCTCCCTGCGTGCTCGGCGTCCATGTCCGCATCGGTGCGCCAGTCCGCGCACCCGCACCCGTCCTCGGCAGCGCCTGAGATGTCGGTGTCGTGGTCGTGGTGGGTGATGACCGCCTGCCCAGGGCCGGTCTTCTCGACCGTCCATCCGGGGGTGTGGATGCGGCCGTGGTGGAAACGGCACAGCAGGATCAGGTTCTCGGCGCTGGTGGGGCCGCCATCGCTCCAGTGGCGCAGGTGGTGTGCTTCGGTCCAGGCCAGGGGGCTGGCGCATCCGGTCCAGGCGCAGCCGTGAGGCTGTTCGAGTTCGAGCTTGCGCCGCAGGGCCGCGTTCGGCAGCCGCAGGGCCCGGCCCAGTTCGATCGCCTCGCCGGTGCGGTAGTCGAACACGCTCGGGATGACGCCGGCCTCGCATGCCAGGTGCCGTGCCCGGGCGAGGGAGATGGGCCTGCCTTCGAGTGTGGGGTTGCGTCCGGTGTCGGCCCCTTGCAAGGTCGCGATGTCGACGCTCAGATCGAGGGTCGCGGTGTGCCCGTGGCGCTTGGCGGCCCCCGGTGCGGTGCCGTAGGAGGCGATGAGTTGGTGGAGGGCTTCGGCGTGCCGGTTCGGTTGCGGGGGCAGGACGCCGTCGGTGTCGGCCTGGTCCTGGCGGGGCGGGGGGCAGGCGGTCTTGAAGTACTTCTCAAGCAGCATGCCGGTGTCGGTGGAGAGTTCACCGGACAGGGACCACATGCCGCTGCCTTGCTCGGTCAATTCGATCCATTGCAGGGACTGCTCGCCCAGACCGGCAAGGAGCTCTTCTTGGTCGGCCAGGGCCGCGCGCATGTCGTCGAGGTGGCGCCGCAGGTCGGTGAAGGGCGCATGCTGGCAGTACTGGGCCACCACCGCCTCTGGGGTCGCGCACCGGATGCCGGGGTCGAAGGGGGAGGCGACGGCCTCGCGGAAGGGGGTGCGGGCGAACAGGCGCATGGCCGGGGTCTTGTCGAGCTGGGAGACGGCATAGGCGACCTGGTCGATCCGGGCGGACCCGGTGAGCGCGGCCTGGGCTAGGACGCGGAACTTGCTCGAGAGCCGGGCGATGGCGGCGATGGATCCGGCGGTGGCGTGGGTGAAGTCGAAGCGGGCGATGAGGAGTTGGCGCAGGGCGGAGAAGCCGAAGTGGTCGCGGTGGAGGCCGGATTCCTTCAGCTCGATCACGGCGGCCAGGACTTGGGCGTGGTGGGCATTGATCGCGGATGCCGCGTCGGTCAGGGCCGAGCGGAGTGTCTGGGCCCGCAGAGCACGGCCGGTGCGGGAGGCCAGTCCCGAGACCGAGTCGGGGATCGTGGTGCCGGTGGTCATCGGGTGTGCCTCCCTTCGGTGTCCTGTTCGATGATTGGCGCTGTGAGTCAATGGTGACACGTGGTGGAGGTGTTGCCATCGCCCGGAAGAGTGAATATTCCATAGAGGACTGTCGATGTGGGCCTCGGGTCCGCTTGCGCTGCAATGGAATAGGACCGGCCATCGCCGCAACCGGAACAGTCCGGGCCGTCGTCGCCCGCCCCGGGGCCCCATCCACCTCCTCGTCGCTGCCTGCTCTGGGTCGCACCGGCCCAGACCCGAGCCCCGCCGCCCGCCCCGGTGACCGTCCACCCCGTCGTCGCCGCCTGCGCTGAGTCGCAACGGACGAGACCGGCAGGGCCCCATGGACGGACGGGATGTTCCCGCCCCTCCGGCAGGGTTGAATCGGTGCCAGGTCGTCGACAACGGCCCTCACCTCCGCGTCGCTGTCGCTGCGCCGGTCCCCGGGCCCAGCGGTTCCGAAGCCGCCGTTCCTCCCGTCGACGGTCGACGTTTTCGCCCGGGTAGCGCTGGCGAGGCGTGGCTACCCTGTCGGCATGCGCAGAGCGGCTTTGGCGATCGCGTCCCTCCTGGCGGTCTCGGGCTGCTCGATGCCGGACGTGACGGTCGCGCACGATGCGGGGTCGGCGACCGTGGCGGTCGGTGAGACGCTGCGGGTCGACTTCGGCGAGGTCAATCCGTCGGTCGGGGACAACTGGTTCCTGGTCGGCGAGCCCGATGCCGCGGTCCTGACCGAGGTCGGCTCCGAGACCGAGGAGGTCTCCGACTGCGACGGGACCGGCTGCCCGGCCGAGCTGACCTGGGACTTCGAAGCCGTGGGCGAGGGCGAGACGACGCTCGTCTTCCAGTACTGCTTCCGCACCGGCCCGGAGGACTGCGTGGGCGACTCCAACGACGGGCCCGCGCCCGCACCGGTGGAGCTGACCGTCCAGGTGACCGGCGCGTAAGTCCCCGCCGTCCGGTTTCTCTCCCCGATATCCGCATACGGCTTTATGAGGCGTGCTAGCGATTTAGCATCGGCGGTATGCAGATCAGCGCAGAAGGAACCGTGGTCGAAGAACTCGCTCGCGCCGCCGCCGAATCCTCCTCGGGCCGCGCGGGCCGGACCGTGCACGGCGGCAGCGGCCGCATCCTCGGCCAGACGCTCGTGGCCCTGAACCGGGGCGCGGTCCTGGACGACAATCCGAATCCCGCCGAGACGACCTTCCTCATCATCCGCGGCCGGGTCCGGCTCTCCGCCGGCGGCGAGGTCAAGGAGGGCGTCCCGTTCGACCTGGTCCCGGTGCCGGACGTGGGGGACTACGACCTTGAGGCCCTTGAGGACTCGGTGGTCCTCCTCACGGTGGCCAGGCCCTCCGACTAGTCGCGTCCGGCGGCGGTCCTTCGAGGACCGCCGCCGCGACCGAAGTCGGATACGGTGAGGCCATGCAAGCCCTCGCCCTCGTCGGCCTGATCATCCTCGCCGCGTTCGCCCTCTTCCAGATCGCCCTCATCGCCGGAGCGCCGTGGGGCCGTTTCGCCTGGGGCGGCCAGCACGACGTGCTCCCCGCGAAACTGCGCGCCGGCAGCGCGGTCGCCATCGCGATCTACGCGGTGTTCGCGCTGTTCCTCGCGAGCAAGGCCGAGCTGTGGCCGGTCATCGGCGAACCGCTGCTCACGATCGGGATGTGGGTGATCTCGATCTACCTGTTCCTGTCGTCGCTGCTGAACCTGATGTCGCGCAGCAAGTCCGAGCGGGCGCTCATGACACCGGTCTCGCTGGTGCTGGCGGGCGTGTTCCTCGCGGTCACCGTGACCGCATAGGCGGTCTCCCGCCGCGCCCCTTGCGGGCCTCCAGGCCGGGCAGGCGGGACCGGTCCCCGTGGCGGTCAGACCTTCGTGGCGAGGTAGACCGAGTTCGAGGACTCGCCGCCGGTGTACGGGTTGTCGAACCAGATCTCGCGGTTCTCCACATCGGTGAAGACCTCGGCGAGGACGGCCATGAACTCGTCGTCGGCCGGGTCGTCCGACCACATCGCGAAGCAGCCGCCCGGGCGCAGGTGCGCCGAGGCGGCGCGCAGTCCCTCCACGGTGTAGAACGCGGTGTGCGGCTCGTGGAGGACGTGCCGCGGCGTGTGGTCGATGTCGAGCAGGATCGCGTCGTAGCGCCGGTCGGGCTCGTCGGGGTGGAAGCCCGCCTCGCTCATCGCGGCGGCGAAGAAGTCCATGCGGGCCAAGCGGATCCGCGGGTCGGCGGCCAGGCCGGCGGTGTCCGGGATGAGGTTCCTGCGGTGCCAGTCGATGACCGGGGCCGAGTACTCCACGACCGTGACCGTCGCGACGCGGCGGTCTTCGAGGGCCGCCTGGGCGGTGTATCCGAGGCCGAGGCCGCCGACGATGACATCGAGGCCGGTGCCGGCCGTCCGGGCCAGGCCGAGGTGCGCCAGCTCGATCTCGGCGACGGGGAACAGGCTCGACATGAGGAACTCCTCGCCGAGCTTGACCTCGTACACTTCGGCGCGCACCTCGCTGTCGTAGCGGCGGCGGAGGCTGATCTCGCCCATCGGCGACGGGCGCGAGTCCAGGACCTCGAAACGAATGCTCATCCGCCAATCGAACCCCAGGCCCGTTCGAGCGGCGCGGCCAGGGCCGGGTCGGCACGGGTCACCCGCCGGACGCACCGGCCCGCGCCGCGCAAGGCGGAACGGGCCGGTGCGGGCCGGCTAGGCCGGGAGCCGGTAGACCGATACGTGGGACCCGGAGTCCTCGGTGAACTCGGAGCCCTCCCAGTCGGCGTGGCGGGATTCGAGTTCGAAGCCGGCGATCTGGGCCATGAGGTCCATCTCGGCCGGCCAGATGTACCGGTGCGGGCTGCGCCCGATGCGCGCCTGCCTGGTCTCGTCGAAGGTGAAGTGGTGGGAGACCAGGTGCTGGTTCACCACGTCGTAGGTGTCGAGTCCGATGTAGCCGGGCTGGACAGTGAAAACGGCCGCGTCCGAGCCCGGAGGAAGCTTCCGCAGCTCGGGAACCCCCAACTCGATCACGAACCGCCCGCCCGGGACGAGGTGGCGGGCCGCGTTGCGGAAGCACTCGACCTGGCCCGCCTGGTCGAGGATGTTCGAGATGGTGTTGAAGACGAGGTAGACGAGGCTGTACTCGCCTTCGGCGCGGGTGGTCGCCATGTCGCCCTCGACCACCGGGATCGTGTTCTCGTCCACTTTGGTGCGAAGCTGCGCGATCATGGCGGGCGACAGCTCGATCCCGGTGACCGGCACGCCGCGCTCGGCGAGCGGTACGCCCACGCGGCCGGTGCCGATCGCGAATTCGAGTGCGCGGCCGCCGCCGGCGAGCGCGGCGAGGCGCTCGACCGTCGGTTCGAGGACCTCCGGTGCGAACATGCCTTCACCGGGGGTGTCGTATCGTCGGGCCGTCTCGGCGTCCCAGATCTGATTCGAGTCCATCGGTCCAGGATTTCGTAACGGCCGCAGCCTTGTCGAACGATTTGTCGGAGTCGGAGTCGGAGTCGGAGTCGGAGCCCAGGCGGCACCGGCAGTCGCGGTTCGGGCCGAGCGGACTCGGACGGCGGCCGCTCGACCCGCGGCCTCGACCCGCAGCACCGGTGTCAGTGCGCGCCGAGTTCGACCAGGAGCACTCCGGCGCCGACCAGGGCGATGCCCAGGCCCATGAGCTTCGTCAGCGGCTCCTTGAACAGGATGCGGCTCGCGACGGCAGTCAGCGCCACCCCGGAGGCCACCCAGATCCCGTACGCCACACCGATGCCCAGACCCCGGTCGAGCGCGAGCGTCAGCGAGGTGAACGCCAGCACGTACCCGAGGGCCACCACCGCGTACCAGCGGTTCCGGCCGTCCGCGGCGGCCTTCAGGGACAGGCTCGCCGCGACCTCGGTGAGGATCGCCGCCGCCAGGAACAGCCAGGCCATCACGCGGCCCCTTCCGTCTCGCGGGCGGCCCTCTCGGCGCCCATCTCGATCGTGACGACGCCGGCGATGATCAGCGCGATGCCGGCGCCCATGACGCCCGTGAGCGGCTCGCCGTACAGGACCGCCCCGAAGACCGCTGTGAGCACCACGCCCATCGCGCCCCACACGCCGTAGGCCACGCCGAGGGGCATGCCCGCCTTGAGGACCGCGCTGAGGAACACGAACGTCGCGAGGAACCCGACGACGACCACTATGTACAGTGGCGGCGTCTCGATCGCGGCCTTCAAGGACAGCGAGGCGGTCACCTCGCTGACGATCGCCCCGCTCAGCAGGAGCCACGGTTTCGCCTTCACGGCCTTCCCTCCATCACGTCGTTCGCGAGCGCGCGAAGTCCTTCGCGCAGTTCGTCATCGGGCGGGACCGCGCCCATTGCGTCGGCGAACCAGACCCCGTCGGCCATGAACCGCACGGCGGCCAGGCGGGCCCGCTCCGGCGCCGGCAGGCCCTCGGGCACGTCGAACCACGGGCGCATCCGCCCGACCCAGCGGTTCGTGAGCTGCTCGCACAGCCGCGGGTCCGCGAACATCACGAGGTCGCTCCAGTCGGCCTCGCCGGCCAGCGCCCACTCCAGGTACGCCTCGAGCCGGGCCGCGGGCGCGGCCTCCGCCAACGGGCCGCCGAGGAAGCCCTCGAGGCGGCGCTCCCAGCCGTCGAGCACCCGGTCGACCAGGGCCAGCATCAGCGCCTCCTTGGTCGGGAAGTGGTACATCAGGCCCGGTTTCGTCACCCCGGCGCGCTTCGCGGCGGACTCCAGGGAGACCGACTCGCCCGCTCGGAGCATCGCCAGGGCGCCGTCGAGGATCTGCTCTCTCGCACTCATGCGAATTACTTTACCTTCCGGAAGGTTGGTTCGAACAGTCCGCTGGGAGCTGTTCGACGAAACGTCTGCGGACCCGTGTCGCACGCGGGTCCTAGTCTCGGGACACTCAACCCGGTCGCCTGAAGGACGAGCATGACTGAACCCGTTGCACCCCAAGAAGACCAGCTCCAACTCCCTGCCGCCTGGAGCGCCCGGCTGCTGTCGCGGCGCGGCCGCAGGACCGGCAAGCCGATCGAACTCGACCCCGAGGCGGGCACGAGGCTGAGCCGGAAGGTCCAGGGCCGCGCCCCCAAGATCCGGCTCGCGCTCGAACGCCCCGAGAACGCCGAGTACGTCGACGCCGCAGCGGCGTTCATCGACGGCGAGCCCGACCCGCGCGGCGCGGCCGTCGTCGCCGCGCTCATGTGCGACGAGTACGTCCGGCACGGCTCCTCCTGGCTGCGACCGGAACTCGACGCCTGGACCGCCCTGCACGGCCTCCCCTTCGCCGTCGCCGCCGCCGTCGAACGGCTCGCTTTCCACCACGAGACCAGCGGCAGCGGCAACGGCTACGACAACCGCGTCATCGTGCCCAACCACTTCGACTACATGAGCATGCACATCCACGAGTACGACCAGGGCGGCATCGCCGCGGTCCGCTCGCTGACCGCCGACCTCGCCGACGACGCCTACGCCGAAGTCGTCGCCGCCGTGGCCGCCGTCCGCGACACCCCGATGAAGCGCATCAACGCCGCGGTCCTCCTGCCCGACGAGACCGCCTGGGTCGACGAGGCCATGCCCGAGTACGCGCAGCTGCGCAGCTACGGCTGGACCGACCCCGTCATCGTGCAGTCCCTCAGCACCGCGGCGCAGTTCGAAGCCTCCGGCATCGGCATGCTCGCCGACTACTATGTGGACGCCCGATCGCTCGCCGGGATGCTCGACGCCATCGGCGCCGCCGCGCTCCCCGTCCTGACCGCCGCGGCCGACACGCCCGACGCCTACTCCAGCGAGACCCGCAAGCTCATCTACAAGGCGATCGCCGCCGTCCCCGCCGACCAGGCCACGGACTACCTCGTCACGCACCTCGGCCGCCCCCACGCCTTCGAACCCGCCGCCGACGCCGCCGCGCGATTCCCGATGCGCACCCTCCGCACCGTCCTCAAGCACGCCGCCACCGCCACCGGCGACGCCCGCTTCCGCCTCGTCGCGCTCGCCGCCGCCGTCCCCGAAGCCCACCGCGCCCGCCTCACCGAAGCCGAACGCACCGCCCTCGACGACCTCCTCGCCGAGCACGGCCGCGCCCCCGAGGCCGCCCCCGCCGACCTCCCGCCCCTCCTGGTCCGTCCCCCGTGGACCGTCAAGCGCGCCAAGGCCAAGCCGGTCGTCATCGACGGCCTCGTCCCGCCCGCTGACGTCGAACTGCGCTGGGCCGACGGCGAACGGGAGGAATGGGGCGCCCAGACCGACCCCTACGCCTACGACGACGAGTACTACTGGAAGGAACTCCAAGACCCGAACGCCCACATCCCCCCAGACGACTGGCGCGTCGTGGCCTTCCTCGCCTACGGCGACCCGGACCAGGCCGAGCGGTTCCTCGACGGCTGGCTCGCCCGCGGCTACGTCGGCTACGAGACCACCGTCCTGCGCATCATGGCCCGCTACGGCGAACGCGTCATCGACTGCGCCCTCGCCTCCGCCGCGAAGGACCCCAACTTCCAGCACCTCCCCGGACCGGTCCTGAGCCTCGCCGCCGCCCGCCTCGCCGCCGAGCGCCTCGACCGGCTCAAGTCCGCCCGCGCCTCCGCCGCCCGCTGGTTCGAGCGGCACGGCCTCGACACCGTCCCCTACCTCGTCCCCGACGCCCTCGGCGCCGACAAGCAGCGCCGCCGGTACGCCGAGACCGCCCTCCTCCACCTTGCACTGCGCCTCGGCGCCGACGCCGTCGCGGCCCGGGCCGAACCGTACGGCCCCGAAGCGGCCGCCGCCATCGCCGACCTCCTCGCGGGCGACCCCCTCGAACCGCGCGGCGTCAAGATCCCCAAACCCGGCCCCTGGGCCTCCCCGGCCATGCTCCCGCAGGTCCTCCTCAAGGGCGGCGAGCACGCCCTGCCCGGCGAATCCGTCCGCCACCTGCTGACCGTGCTCGCGCTGGCCACCCCCGAGTACCCGTATCCGGGGATCGACGCGGTCGCCGCGGCCTGCGACCGGGCCTCGCTCGCCCGCTTCTCCCGCGCGCTGTTCCAGCTCTGGCTCTCGGTGGGCGCGCCCGCGAAGGAGTCGTGGGCCCTCACCCAGCTCGCGCACTTCGCCGAGGACGAGACGGTGTGGATGCTCGCCCCGCTGATCCGCGAATGGCCCGGCCAGTCGCAGCACAAGCGGGCCGTGAGCGGCCTGGCCGTGCTCGGCGCGATCGGCTCCGAGGAGGCGCTGCGCGCGATCCAGGTCATCGCCGACCGTGTGAAGTTCAAGGCGCTCAAGGAAGAGGCCGGACGGCAGATCACCCGCATCGCCGCCGACCTCGGGCTCAGCCGCGAGCAGCTCGCCGACCGGCTGGTCCCGGACTTCGGCCTCGGCGAGGAGGCCGCGCTCGTCCTCGACTACGGGCCGCGCCGGTTCACCGTGGCCTTCGACGAGGCGTTGAAGCCCTTCGTCACCGACGAGGCCGGCAAGCCCCGCAAGACCCTGCCCAAGCCCGGTGCGAAGGACGACCCGCAGCTCGCGGGCGACGCCTACCAGCGCTTCACCGCGTTGAAGAAGGAGCTGCGCGCGGTCGCGGCCGACCAGATCGCCCGCCTCGAGGCGGCGATGG
Organism: Glycomyces albidus; assembly: GCF_009451885.1. Lineage (GTDB taxonomy): Bacteria > Actinomycetota > Actinomycetes > Mycobacteriales > Micromonosporaceae > Glycomyces > Glycomyces albidus. The sequence goes on along the minus strand of NZ_WIAO01000051.1, from coordinate 16,449 downwards.
CGAGCGGCCGCACCTGGCCGTTCGAGGAGTTCCGGCGGTTCTTCGCCGAGCACGCGCTCACCCGCCACCTCGCACGCCGCCTGGTGTGGATCGCGGAGGTCGGCGACGCGCGGTCGGGCGGGACGCGGTTCGGGTTCCGCATCGCCGAGGACGGCACGTTCAGCGACGTCGAGGAGGACACCGTGGACCTCCCGGCGGACGCCGTCATCCGGGTCGCCCACCCCGTCCACTTGGGCGACCAGGTCGGCGCGTGGGCCGAGATCCTCGCCGACTACGAGATCCTCCAGCCCTTCGACCAGCTCGACCGGCCCGTCCTCGCGTTCACCGACGACGAGCTCGCGACCGGCCGGCTCACCCGCTTCGAAGGCGCCACTGTGGAGACCGGCCGCATCCTCGGGATGACCAAGCGCGGCTGGCAGCGGGCCGCGCCCGAGGACGCGGGCGTCGAACCCGGGATCGCGTACCCCCTGCCCGGCGGCGGATACGTCACGGCCGCACTCGAACCGGGCATCTGGGTGGGCGCGGTCGGCGAGGTCCCCGAGCAGACGCTCACGAGCGTGCAGCTCACCGACACCGAGCGGTACTGGTGGTCCGAGCGCGACGCCGACCGCAGCTTCCCCAAGCAGATCGACGAGGTCGCCGCCGCCGAGATCCTCGGATCCCTGGCCCGGCTGACCGGCCGCTCCTGACCCACTCATCGCGGGCGGTGTCGTCCCGGGGACGTATCCTCGGGGCGCCCCCCGCCGAACGCTTGAAAGAGCTTCATGACTGATCACGCCGCGCCGCAGCAGGACCGCCCCGAACTCCCGGCGGCCTGGGCCGCGAAACTCCTCCCGCGCCGCGGAACGCGCCCCGGGAACCCCGCCGAAGTCGACCCCGACGCCCCCGACCTCCTCGCCGAGCAGTTCGAGCTCCACGCCGACCTCCTCGCGCAGCTCCTCGACATGAAGCCGAACCGGCGCTTCCGGGAGTCGGTCGACGCCTTCATCGCCGGCGAGCCCGACAGCCGCGGCGCCGCCGCGGCGGGGGAGCTGCTGCGCTACGTCGGCCCGCACGAGATCGACTGGTGGAGCCGCCTCGAATTCCACGCCTGGATCCGGGCCCACGGCCTGCCCTGGGCCGTCCGCACCGCCGTCCAGCGCTACTCGATCGAGATCCACGGCTGGTACACCGAGGGCGAGCGCCCTCCGCTCGGCCACCTCACGCTCACGACCGCGGGCTGGCACGGGTACCGGACCCTCAACCGCGACTTGGACAACGGCGTCATCGCCGAAATGCGCGCCCAGATCGCCGCCGCCTCCGACGACGAGTACGCCGCGACCGTCGCCGCCGTGGCCGGCAACCGCGACAACCCCGAGAAGCGCTTCGCCGCCGCGCTCCTCCTCCCCGGCGAGACCGACTGGGTCGCCGAGACCTGCGCCGAATACGCCAAGAACCGGTCCTCGCCCTACACCGACCGGATCCTGTTCCACGCCGTCAGCGACCCCGCCCACCTCGAGGCCGCCGAACTGTCCGAGATGAACACCTACGAACTCGACCTGACCTCCATCGCGCCGCTGGTGGACTCGCTCGGCACCGGAAGCCTGCCGATCCTCGCCGGCACCCTCGCCTCGCCCTGGCAGATCAGCGCCGACCTCCAGCGGACGCTCGTCAAGGCGGTCGCGCTGCTCCCCAGCGACGAGGCCGCGGCCTACCTCATCGCCGAACTCGGCAAACCCTTCAGGTTCGACGGCGCCGTCGAAGCCGCCGCCCGCCACCCCGAACGGGTCCTGCGCGCCATCGCCGCGGCCGCCGCGTCGGCGTCGCCGATCGAACGCGGCCGGCTCGCCGCCGTCGCCGCCCAGGCCGACGCGCTCGCGCCGCTCGGCGCCGACGAGCGCGCCGCGATCGACGCCCTCACCGCCTCCCTGCGCACCGTCCCCGACGCCGACCCGGCCGACCTGCCGCCGCTCCTCACCTCCCCGCCCTGGGCCGCCAAGGGCCGCAAGGCGAAACCGCCGGTCCTCGACCTCGAGCCGATCGGTAGGCCGAGCGTCACCGTCGACGAGGACGAGGCCGAGAACCTGCTGCGGAACCACGAGTTCTACACGAGCCAGCACGAATCCTGGCGCCGGTTCGTCCAAGCGGGCCGCTGGGGCGCCGACGACCACCGCATCGCGACGATCGCCGCGTACGGCCCGGACGACATCGCCGAGCGCATGCTCCGCGTCTGGAACGACCCGGGAGACCGCTCGTACCCCGGCTACACCGCGGAGATCGTCGCCCGCTTCGGCACCGAAGCCATCGCGGGTGCATTGAACGTGGCCCGGCGGTGGAAGGTGGAAGACCTTCCCCTGTCGGTCTTCAGCGTCGAGGCCGCCAGGTTCGTCGCCGAGCGGTACGCCCGGCGCAAGACCGACCGCGACGGTGCCCTGAAGTGGTTCGCGCGCCACGGACTCGCGGCCGCCACGGCGCTCGTCCCCGACGCGCTCGGCCCCGACCGGAACCGCCGCCGGTACGCCGAGGCGGCCCTGTTCCATCTCGCCTCCGTCCACGGCGACGCCGCCGTCATCGCCGCCGCCGAACCGTACGGGCCCGAAGCGGCCGCCGCGGTCGCCGCGCTCTTCGCCGGCGACCCGCTCGAACCGCGCGGCGTCAAGGTCCCCAAGCCCGGGGCCTGGGCCGCGCCCGTCATGTTCCCGCAGGTCCTCCTCGGCGGCGGCGACCGCGCCCTGCCCGAGGACTCGGTGCGGCACCTGCTCACCGTCCTCGCGCTCGCGACCCCCGACTACGCCTACCCGGGCCTCGACGTCGTCGCCGAGACCTGCGACCGGGCCTCGCTCGCCCGCTTCTCCCGCGCGGTCTTCGAGCAGTGGCTCGCCGTCGGCGCGCCCGCGAAGGATCAGTGGGCGCTGACCCAGCTCGCGCACTTCGCCGAGGACGAGACCGTGTGGATGCTCGCCCGGCACCTGCGCGAATGGCCCGGCGAGGGCCACCACAAGCGCGCCGTCACCGCCCTCGGGGTGCTCGGCGCCATCGGCTCAGAGGAAGCGCTGCGCGCCATCCAGACCACCGCCGCCAAGTCGAAGTTCCAGGGCATCATGTGGGAGGCCACCGAGCAGGTCGAGCACATCAGGGCCGAACTGGGCCTGACCGCCGAACAGCTCGCCGACCGGCTCGTCCCCGACTTCGGGCTCGGCGACGAGGGCGCCCGCGTCGTCGACTACGGCACCCGCACGTTCACGGTCGGCTTCGACGAGCAGCTCCGCCCCTACCTGGTCGACGAGGCCGGGAAGGTCCGCAAGACCCTCCCCAAGCCCGGCGCCAAGGACGACCCGGTCGTCGCCGACGACGCCTACCGGCGCTTCCAGTCGCTCCGCAAGGAGCTCAAGACGGTCGCGACCGAGCAGGTCGCGCGCCTGGAGACCGCCATGGTCACCGGGCGCACCTGGACCGCCGCCGAGTTCCGCCGCTTCCACGTCGAGCACGCCCTCACCGGCCACCTCGCCCGCCGCCTCGTCTGGCTCGCCATCCACAATGGAACCACGACGGCGTTCCGCATCGCCGAGGACGGCACCTTCGGCGACGGCGACGACGACGCGTTCGCTCTCCCCGAGGACGCCGCCGTCCGCCTCGCGCACCCGGTGCTCCTCGGCGACCGCGTCGGCGCCTGGGCCGAACTCCTCGCCGACTACGAGATCCTCCAGCCCTTCGACCAGCTCGAGCGGCCCGTCCTGGCCTTCACCGACGACGAGCTCGCCACCGGCCGCGTGGAGCGGTTCACCGGCGCGACCGTCCCGACCGGACGCGTCCTCGGCCTCGGCAGCCGCCGCTGGACCCGCGCCTATCCCGGCGACGGCGGGCTCGTCCCCGGATTCTCGTACTCCCTTGCGAGCCAGTGCTTCCTGATCCTCACCGTCGAACCCGGCATCCCGATCGGATACGCCGCCGAGTACCCGCAGCAGACCATCGCCTCCGTGTACTTCTCCGACCTCCAGCGGTTCGGCGCCGAACCCGTGCCGCCGACCGCCGCCATCGACCCCGTCGCCGCCGCCGAGGCCCTGGGCGCGCTCGCCCGCCTCGCCCGCTCCTGAACCCCCGAAGGACCGCCGTGAACGCCTACGACCCCGCCCAAGAGGACCGCCTCCAGCTTCCCTCCCACTGGGAGCCCGACCGCCTCCCGCGCCGCTCCGACCCCGGCGAGCCGCCCGTGCTCGACCCCGACGGACCCAAGGAGGTCGCGCGCCTCATCCGCTACAACGAGGACGACCTCCGCCACGTGCTCGCCCAGCACACCGCCGGCGACTGGTCCGCGGCGGCGCTGCGCCACCTCGACGGCGACCCCGACCCCGTCGGTGCGGGCGTGGTCTCGGCGATCATGTCCTCGCGCCCCCGCAACGGCCAGGAATCGATGCTGCGCCCCGAACTCGACGCCTGGGTGACCGAGCACGGCCTGCCGTTCGCCGCGGCCGCCGCGGTCGCCCGGCTCCGCCTGCGCGCCTGGCGGTCCTACAACGCGACGATGCGGGACGCCACCCTGCGGTGGCTCACCCTCCGAGAGGTCGGCTCGGTCCGCTGGGAACTCGAGCGCGGCATCAAGGTCCTCCGCGGCCTCATCGCGAACGCCTCCGAAGCCGAGTACGCCGCGGCCGCCGCCGCCGTGCTCAGGGACGACCCCGTCGAGCGGTTCCTCGCCATGCTCCTCTTCCCAGACGAGGCCGCCTGGGCCGAAGAGGTCTGCGGCGAGTACAAAGGCAACGGCGACTACGGCACCGACGGGCTGCTGTGGCTCACGATCGACCGCGCCGACCTCTTCACGGCCGCCGGCGTCACGCGGATCGAGCCCTGGCTCGTCAAGCCCGACCTCCTCGGCGCGGTCCTGCGCAACCTCGGCACCGCGGCCCTCCCGTTCCTCACCGCGACCCTCGCCCAGCAGCCCCCGACCGGCGAACGGCACCTCCTCCTCGACGCGATCGCCCTCCTGCCCGGCGACGCCGCCGCCGACCACCTGATCGGGCGCCTCGGCGAGGAGCACGTGTACCAGGCCGCCAGCGACGCCGCCGCACGCTACCCGCGCCGCGTCCTCCGCTCGGTCGCCGCCCACGCCGACACGATCGCCCCCGAACTGCGGCCGCGCCTCGCCGCCCTCGCCGCGGCCGTCCCCGAGGAGCACCGCGCGGCCCTCGCCGACGGCGAGCGCGCCGCCGTCGAAGCGCTCCTCGCGCCCTCCGGGACCCCGGTCGCCGACCCCGCGGACCTCCCGCCGATCCTCACCTCCCCGCCGTGGACCGTGAAGGGCCCCAAGCGGAAGCCGAAGGTCGTCGAGGGCCTCGCAGCGGACGCGCAGCCGACCATGGCCTGGGCCGAAGGCGAGCTCGACCGCTGGTCGAAGCCCGACTACGACTACTTCCGCAACACCACCGAGGCCGACTGGGAGCGGATGCTCCACAAGGGCCACAATCGCGGCAGCGCCACCCGCCCTTCCACGATCGTCACCTTCGCGCCCACCTCGATCGCCCTCCGCGCCCTCGAGAAGTGGGACGGGACGTTCAACGCCTACACCGCCGCCGACCTCAAGGTCATCGCCGCCAGGTTCGGACCCCTCGCCGCCGACAAGCTCGTGATCGCCCTGCGCGGCAACCCGAACTACCACGAAGCCCTCGTCCCCATCCGCAGCGTCGAGGCCGCCCGCCTCGCCGCCGACTGGTACGCCCGCCTCAAGGGCGCCCGCGCCAGCGCCATCGCCTGGTTCGAACGCCACGGCGCCGACGGCGCGGCCCTGCTCGTCCCCGACGCGCTCGGCGCCGACAAGAAGCGCCGCGGCAACGCCGAAGGCGCCCTGTGGAACATCGCGCTGCGCCACGGCGCCGACGCCGTCGCGGCCGCCGCCGCGCCCTACGGTCCCGAAGCGGCCGAGGCGATCGCCGACCTCCTCGCCGGCGACCCGCTCGAACCGCGCGGCGTCAAACTCCCCAAGCCCGGCCCGTGGGCCTCGCCGGTCATGCTCCCCGAGGTCCTGACCGCCGCGAAGGGCCACGCGCTCCCCGCCGAGTCGGTGCGCCACCTCATCACCGTCCTCGCACTGTCCACACCCGACTACCCGTACGCCGGGCTCGACGTCGCCGCCGCCGCCCTGGACCGCGGCTCCCTCACCAGGTTCAGCCGCGCCCTGTTCCAGCTCTGGCTCTCGATGGGCTCGCCCTCCAAGGACGGCTGGGCGCTCACCCAGCTCGCGCACTTCGCCGACGACGACACCGTCCGCCTCCTCGCCCCGATGGTCCGCGAATGGCCCGGCCAGTCGCAGCACAAGCGGGCCGTGAACGGCCTCGGCGTGCTCGGCGCCATCGGCACCGAGGCGGCGCTGCGCGCCATCCAGGGCATCGCCGAGAAGGTGAAGTTCAAGGCCCTCAAGGAAGAGGCCCGCACCCAGATCGCGGGGATCGCCGCCGGACTCGGACTCACGCAGGAGCAGCTCGCCGACCGGCTCCTCCCGGACTTCGGCCTCGGCGAGGACGGCGCGCTCGTCCTCGACTACGGGCCGCGGACGTTCACCGTGGTCTTCGACGAGCAGCTCAAGCCGTTCGTCAAGGACGAGACCGGCAAGCCCCGCAAGGGCCTGCCCAAGCCCGGCGCCAAGGACGACCCCGAGCTGGCCGAGCCCGCGTACAAGCGGTTCGCCGCCCTCAAGAAGGAGCTGCGCACCGTCGCCGCGGACCAGGTCCAGCGCCTCGAAGCGGCCATGGTCAACGGCCGCACCTGGACCAAGGACGAGTTCGAGCGCTACTACGTGCGCCACCCGCTCACCTGGCACCTCACGCGCCGCCTCGTCTGGTCGGCCGAGTCCGGGGGAGCGGCGTCGGCGTTCCGCGTCGCCGAGGACCGCACCTACACCGACGCGAACGACGACGCGTTCGTCCTCCCCGACGACGCCGTCGTCCGCCTCGACCACCCCGTCCGCATGGGGGACAGGGCCGCCGACTGGGCCGAGCTGTTCGCCGACTACGAGATCCTCCAGCCCTTCGAGCAGCTCTCCCGGCCCGTCCTCGCGTTCACCGACGAGGAACTCGCGACCGGCCGCCTCGAGCGCTTCGAAGGCGCCAAGGTCGAGGTCGGCAAGCTCCTCGGCCTGACCAGCCGCGGCTGGCACCGCTCCTCGCCCGAGGACGGCGGCGTCGAGCCGGGGATCTACTTCCCGCTGCCCGGCGGCGGCTACGTCACCGTGGCGCTCGACCCGGGCATCTGGGTCGGCATGATCGCCGAGAACCCCATCCAGACCCTCACCGACGTCCGCCTCTCGGCCGACGAGGACTACTGGTGGCGGGCCGGCCGCAACCCCGACCACCCCAAGGACATCGACCCGGTCACCGCCTCCGAGATCCTCGCCGCCCTCACCCGCGTCACCGCGAAGGGGTGACCGGGATGGCCGGCAGGGAGACCGGGGGGACCGTGGACCTTCCCGACGAGGACTCGTTCGAACTCACCGCGGAACAGCTCGCCGCGGCGGTGCCGCGCCGCGGCAGACCTTCCGCGCGCGCGTTCGAGATGCGGCCCGACGACACCGAACGGTGGCGGTACAACGGCATCGAACAGCGCCGGGAGGACCTGCGGCAGGCCGCCGCCTCGCCCGCGACCGACCCGCGGATCGCCGCCGCCCTGATGTCCTATATCAACGGACGACCCGATGCCGTCGGCGCCGCCGCGGCGTTCCTCGTCGACGACGCCGTCGGCACGCCGCTGTGGGCCGACCCCCGGTACTCGCAGTACGACGCCTGGCTCGGCGAGCACGGCCCGGAGTTCGCCGCCGCCGCGGTCATGGAGTACTACACCCTCAAGACCGTCGACCCGGTCCTCCGCGGCGTGCCCGTGCGCGATCCCGCCGACCGCCCGTACGCGGTCGAGACGGTCCCGCCCGACCCGGACGAATCCCCCTGGCGGAACCTCGGACTCGAACTCGCCCGGCTCCGCACCCACCTCTCCCGGATGCCCGAGCCCATGTACCGCCGGATCGAGGCGATCCTCGAATCCAAGGACCGCAACCCGGTCCAGCGCGCCGCCCGGGCCTTCCTCATGCCCGAGCGCACCGACTGGGTCGAGGGCGTGTGCGAGGAGCGGCCGCGCCGCCGCTTCGCCGACTTCGCCATCGACAACTGGCTGTTCCAGTGCGTCTCCTCAATGGACCAGCTCGAACGGGCCCGCCTCACCCGGCTCCAGGCCGTCGCCCAGTTCCCGCACGTGGTCTGGACCCTCGTCGAAGGCGTCGGACCCGACTGCGCACCGCTGCTCGCCCACGCGGCCGCCCGGCACGACACCAAGCCCGACCGGCGGGCGTTCCTGTTCGAAGCGCTCGGCGCCCTGCCTTCGGACACCGCCGTGCGGTTCTTCCTGGAGCGGCACAGCGCCCCAGGAGCCTGGGACCTCGCCCTCAAGGCCGCTCGGCGCTTCCCGATCCGGACGCTCCGCATGATCGCCGAGCTCGCGACCGTCAACGGAGACGCGGACCGGGTCTCGCGGGCCGGGCTCGTCGGCGTCCTCCAATCCGAACCGCTCCTCAGAGGCCCCGCCCGCGACGCCCTCGACCCCGCCGACCGCGACCGCATCGACGCCCTCGCGCAGTGGCGCGACCTGCCCCCGGAGACCACCGACGTCCCGGCCGCACTCGCGACGCCGCCCCAGCCCGACGGCCGCCGCAAGGCCCCCGCCGCACCGCCGTGGGCCGCGATGATCACCCCCGTCCCGCTCCTCCTCAAGGGCCGCCGCGCCCGGCTCCCGCAGGCCGCCGCGGCGCACCTCCTCGCCGCGATGGCCCTCGACACCCCGAAGCACCCGCACCCGGCGGTGCAAGCCGCCATCGCACACTGCGACACCGTGTGCCTGCGCGAATTCTCATGGGCGGTCTTCGCGACCTGGGACCGCACCGGCGACCGCGCGAACCCGTGGGCGCTCACGCAGCTCGCCCGCTTCGCCGACGACGACATCGTGCGCCGCCTCGAAGCCGTCATCCGCGAATGGCCCGGCCAGGGCCTCCACAAGCGCGCCGTCCGCGGCCTCGAACTGCTCGGCGCGATCGGCACCGAGGAGGCGCTGGGCGTGGTCCACCGCATCGCCAAGCAAGTGGCGTTCAAAGGGCTCAAGAAGGCCGCGCTGGCCGAAGTCGACAAGATCGCCGCGCGGCTCGGCCTCGATCAGGAGCAGCTCCTCGACCGGCTCGTGCCGGACTTCGAACTCGACGCCGACGGGCGCATGACGCTCGACTACGGGCCCCGGGCGTTCACCGTCGGCTTCGACGAGCAGCTCAAGCCGTTCGTCATCGACCCGAAAGGCAAGGTCCGCAAGAGCCTCCCGAAACCGGACGGAGAGGACGACCCGGAGGCCGCCACCCTCGCCGGGCTCCGCTTCGACAAGCTCAAGCGCGGCCTCAGATCGGTCGGCACGGACCAGGTCAAGCGCCTCGAGAAGGCGATGACCTCCGGCCGGGTCTGGTCCCGCGCTGACTTCGAGCGCCACGTCGCCGGCCACGCCCTCATGCGCCACCTCGCCCGGCGCCTCGTCTGGCAGTACACGACCGGCCGGGGCTGGACCTCGTTCCGCGTCGCCGAGGACGGCACGTACGCCGACCTGCGCGACGACGCCATTCGCCTGCCCGAGCGGTCCGCGGTGCGCCTGCCGCACCCGCTCCACCTCGGCTCGGAGATCAAGGCGTGGGCCGAGGTCTTCGCCGACTACGAAGTGGTGCAGCCGTTCGAGCAGCTCGCCCGCGCCGTGTTCGCACTCACGGACGAGGAGGCCGCCACCGGCCGCATCGCCCGGCTCGAAGGCCGCAGCGTCCACACCGGACCACTGGTCGGCCTGCAGCGGGGCCGCACCTGGTGGAAGTACACGTACGCGTTCGCCAACACGCACGCCCCGTACGGCCTGTGCCGGGAGATCCCGGACGTCGGCTTCCTCATGCTCGACCTCCAGCCCGGCATCGACCCCGCGGCGCCGACCGCCGAGCCGCACCAGCGACTGAACTCGGTGCGGTTCAGCACGGTCGAGGCCGCCGACGGCCCCGCTCCGCGGGACCTCGACCCGCTGCTCGTCTCGGAGCTGCTGGCCGTGCTCGACCGCCACATCGTTCGATGACCGCGTCCCCGACCTCTCCTTGTCCACGACCGCGCCGTTCGAAGACCGCACTCCTCGCGACCGCGCCGTTCGAAGAACCGAGCCGGGAGGCGTGTCGCACCCGGACTCTATGATCTTTGGGAACCTCCCGCCCCCGCGAAGGACCGACATGACCGAAACCGTTGCAGCGCAAGAAGACCGACTGCGTCTTCCTGCCGAGTGGACGGACCGGGTCCTGCCCCGTCGCAGCCGCGGAACGGGCATTCCGGTCGAGCCGGACCCCGACGCCTCCCGGAAGGTCGCCGCGGTGGTCGAGGCGAGGCGCGACGACCTCCTCGCCTCCCTCCAACGCCCCAAATGCGACCCGGACCTGTCGCAGGCCGGCCTCGCCCACCTCCGCGGCGAGTCGAACCCGACCGGCGCCGCGGTCGTCCTGACCCTGCTCCGGTTCGCCGAGCCCTACCGCGGCTCGCTCTTCCACACCGGCGGGGAACGCGCCGCCGCGAACCGGGAGCTGCTCGCCGCCCTGGTCGCCGACCACGGCCTCCCGTTCGCCGTGAGCGCCGCCGTCGAAGACCTCGCCACCGACATCCTGTGGACCGCCTCGAGCCGGTTGGGACCGTCCGACCTGCCCACCGCCGCACCCGGCGACGCCTCGAGCCTCAAATGGCAGGTCTGGGCCGACCGAGAAGGCGCCCTCCCGCTCCTCCGAGGGCTCATCGCCGCCGCGGACGACCGCGAATACCGGCGCATCGTCGACACCGCCGCCGGCCACCGCGACACCGTCTTCAAACGCGTCGCCGCGGCACTGCTGCTCCCCGACGAACGCGACTGGGTCGCCGCCGCCTGCGACGAGCACGCCGCATACGCCGACTCCGCCGCAGTCGAGCAGCTCATGTGGACCGCGGTGTCCGATGAGGACCACCTGAGGCGCCTCGGGCGCTCCCGGCTCGCCTTCGGCTACGTCCGACAGCACATCGTCGCCGAACTCGTGCACAACCTCGGCGTCGCCGCCCTCCCGGTCCTCGCCGAGACCCTCGACCAGAAGAGCCTCGACCACGCCCAGCGCACCCTCCTCTTCCAGGCCGTTTCGCTCCTGCCCAGCGACGACGCCGCGACCCTCCTCGTCGCGCGCGCCGCCGAACCCGGCGCGCTCGCCGCCGTCAAACCCGCCGCCGCCCGCTTCCCCCACCGCTTCGCGCGCGCCGTCGCCGCCTGCGCCGCCACCACCGCCCCCGCCGACCGGGTCCGCCTCGCCGGAGCCCTCCGCCAGGAGACCGTCCCGCTCGACGCCGTCCTGAAGGGACTCGACGACACCGCCAGGGCCGCGGTCGAAGCGCTCCTCGCCGAAGCCGCCCCAGCGGTCGCGGACCCCGAACGGCTCCCCGCGGTCCTCATCGCGCCGCCGTGGGCCGAACGCCGGCGCCGCCGCGCCCCCGAGCCCGTCCCCGGCCTCACCGCCCCCGCCGGCACCGAACTCCACTGGGCCCCAGGCGAACACGAAGCCGCCCTCGCCCTCGAACCGGGCTTCGCCGAATGGGACGAGGACGAGTTCTGGACCTCTGACAGCGAGACCGGCACCGGCTTCGCCGACCGGCTCCGCGGCCGCCTCGCCCGCGGCGGCGACCCCGAAGCCGTCCTCAGGAAACTCCGCGACGCGCCCAAGCACGCGAACGCGCTCGTCCCCATCCGCAGCGCCGAAGCCGCCGCCCTCGCCGCCGACTGGTTCGCCCGCCTCAAGTCCGCGCGCGTCCACGCCGCCGACTGGCTCGACCGCCACGGCGAGCACGCCGTGCCCTACCTCGTGCCCTGCGCCCTCGGCGCCGACAAGCGCCTGCGCGACGGCGGCGAAGCCGCCCTCCGGTACCTCGCCCGCCGCCTCGGCGGCCAGGCCGTCCTCCGCGCCGCCGAACCCTCCGGCCCCGCCGCACACGCCCGCGTCGCCGACCTCCTCGCCACCGACCCCCGCGTCCCCCTCGCCGGCACCGTCAAACCCGGCGCCTGGGCCGACCCGGACATGCTCCCCCCGGTCATGCTGCGCGGCAACGAGACCGCCCTCCCCGCCGCCTCGGTGCGGCACCTCATCGCCGCGCTCGCCCTCTGGTCCCCGCGCCTGCCGTTCCCCGGCGTCGACGACTTCGCCGCCCACTGCGACCCCGGCTCGCTCCAGCGGTTCTCGCTCGCCCTGTTCGACCTGTGGCTGCGCGCCGAAGCCCCCAGCAAGGACTCCTGGGCCGTCGACCAGCTCGGCGCCTTCGGAAACGACGACACCGTCGCCGTCCTCGGCCCCCTCGTCGCCGAATGGCCCGGCCGCAGCCAGAACGACCGCGCCCACACCGGCCTCGACGTCCTCGCCCACATCGGCACCGACGCCGCGTTCGCCGCCCTGCGCGACATCGCCGCGGCCTCCAAATTCGGCAACACCGTCTCCGAGCGCGCCCGCGAGCTCGCAGGCCGGATCGCCGCCGCCCGCGGCCTCACCTTCGACGCGCTCGCCGACCGCCTCCTCCCCGGCCACGGCATCGACGCGCCCATCTCGTACGACTACGGCCCCAGGCGCTTCCACCTCGCCTTCGACCGGCTGCTGACCCCGCGGATCACCGACGACGCCGGCAGGCCCCGCAAGACCCTCCCCAAACCGGGTGTCCGCGACGACGCGGCCAAGGCCAAGGCGTCCATCGCCCGCTGCAAGGCCCTCGTCAAGACCGTCGGCGACACCGCCGAAGCGCAGGCCGAACGCCTCTGCGCCGCGATGCTGAACGGCCGCGTCTTCACCCTCGGCGACCTCCGCGTCCTCGACGCCCACCCCATCGCCGGCGTCTTCACCCGGCGCCTCGCCTGGTTCAGCCGCGGCGCCGGGTTCCGCATCGCCGAAGACGGCGGCTTCGCCGACGTCGACGACCGCGAATTCGAGCCCGACCCGGCCGCGATCCGCCTCGCCCACCCCGCCCTCCTCGGCGACGAGACCCCCGCCTGGACCGCCCTGTTCGCCGACTACGAACTCCTCCAGCCCTTCGACCAGCTCGCCCGTCCCCGGCTCCGCTTCACCGACGACGAGCTCGAGACCGGCGACCTCGGGCGCTTCGACGGCCTCCGCGGGAACTTCGCGCAGCTCGGCGAACGCATCGGCTGGATCCAGACCCGCCGAGCCCCCGGACCCGACCTCTCCTGGGTCTGGCGGCTCCAGCAGGCGGTCCCCGGCGGCTGGCTCCTCGCCGACACGGCCCCCGAACCCGACATGCACAGCCCCGACCCCGACCAGGTCCACACCGCGACCCGCCTACGGCTCCAAGCCAACCGCAACCGCCGACCCAAGCACGCCCGCCCGCTCCCCGGCCGCGCGGTCGACCCCGTGGCCGCCTCGGAACTCCTCGCCCGGCTCACCGGCACCCAACCGACCAGTTAGAAAGCAGCACATGACCGACAAGCAGACCGCCGCCCCGCGGCTCCAGCGGCCGCCCGCCGAGCATCGCTACGCCGAGGAGCTCGCCAAGCTCGGCGCCGAGGACGACGCCCCGCGCCCGCCCGGCTGGGCCCTGAGCCTCCAGGCCGCCCGCACCTTCATCGTCGGCGACGAGTCCCGCGGCATCGCCAAGAAGTTCGTCGGCGACCCCTCGCTCATCGACCGCGCCCTCGTCACCCTCGCCACCAGCCGCGGCCTCATGCTCGTCGGCGAGCCCGGCACCGCCAAGTCGCTGCTCTCCGAGCTCATCGCCGCGGCCGTCTCCGGCGACTCCACCCTCACCATCCAAGGCGGCGCCTCCACCACCGAGGACCAGATCGCCTACTCCTGGAACTACTCCCTGCTCGTCTCCGAAGGCCCCTCCGAGCGCGCGCTCGTCCCCGCGCCGCTCCTGCGCGGCATGGCCGAAGGCCGCGTCGTCCGCTTCGAGGAGATCACCCGCTGCCCCCTCGAAGTCCAGGACTCGCTCCTGTCGCCGCTCTCCGACCGCGTGCTCGCCATCCCCGAACTCGAAGGCGACTCGATGGTCTTCGCCCGCGAGGGCTTCAACATCATCGCCACCGCCAACACCCGCGACCGCGGCGTCAACGAGATGAGCGCGGCCCTCAAGCGCCGCTTCAACTTCGAGACCGTCTTCCCCATCGCCGACTTCAAGACCGAGCTCGACCTGGTCGAGCACGAGGCCGCCGCCGCGCTGGCCCGGTCCGGGGTCCCGCAGCCGCCCTCGCGCGACGTCCTCGAAGTGCTCGTGCGGGTCTTCCGCGACCTCCGCGTCGGCGACGCGGGAGGCGGCCGCCCGCAGGCGGTCATGTCCACCGCCGAGGCCGTCTCGGTCGCCCACGCCGTCGGCATCAAGGCCTGGTACCTGCGCGGCGGGAACGCCGAGGCCGGCGACATCGTCGACTGCATGGCCGGCGCCGCCGCCAAGGACTCCACCGAGGACCTCGCGCGCCTGCGCCGCTACCTCGAGCAGAAGGCCCCCAAGCGCAAAGGCCCGCACTGGCAGTCGCTCTACCAGGCCCGGAACCTGCTGCCGGGATGATCGAGCGCCTCCACGTCCAGGGGGTGCGGCACCACTCGCCCGCCTGCGCCCGCCTCGTCGCCGAGCGGATCGAGGAGCTGCGGCCCGCGGCCGTGCTCATCGAGGGCCCGGCCGACTTCAACGACCGGCTCGACGAGCTCGCCCTCGAGCACGAACTGCCCGTGGCGATCTACTCGTACGCGAGCACCGACAGCTCGGTGCGCCGCTCGTGGACCCCGATGTGCGACTACTCTCCCGAGTGGACCGCGCTGACCGAGGGCCGACGCATCGGTGCGCAGGTGCGGTTCATCGACCTCCCCGCCTGGCACGACGCCTTCGACGGGATCGAGAACCGCTACTCCGACGCCGAGCGGCGCTACACCGAGGCCACCGACCGGCTCTGCGCCGCCTTCAACGCCGACAACCAGGACGCCCTCTGGGACCACCTGGTCGAGAACGCCGACTCCGACCGGCTCGCCGAGCGCCTCGACCGGTACTTCGACCTCGTCCGCGGCGAAGCCGACGCCAACGGCGCCGACACCGCCCGCGAAGCCCATATGGCCCAGTGGATCCGGGCCGCCCTCGCCGAGCACGAGGGCCCGGTCCTGGTCGTCTGCGGCGGCTTCCACGCGCCCGCGCTGCGCCGCCTCGCCGCCGAAGGGGACGCCGCGGCCCCCGAGGTCCCGCGCCCGCCGGAGGGCACCGAGGTCGGCGGCTTCCTCGTCCCGTACTCGTTCAAGCGGCTCGACTCCTTCGCCGGCTACCAGTCCGGGATGCCCTCGCCCGAGTACTACCAGCGCCTGTGGGAGGACGGCCCCGCCGCCGCGGCGGGCGCGCTCATGGAGCGCATCACCACCCGCCTGCGCGGCAAGGGCCTCCACGTCTCCACATCGGACCTCATCGGCGCCCGCAGCCTCACCGACGGCCTCGCGCGCCTGCGCGGCCACCGCGTCCCCGGCCGCACCGACCTCCTCGACGGCCTCGCCAGCGCCCTCATCAGCGACGACCTCGAGGCCCCGCTCCCGTGGACCCGGCGCGGGACACTCACGGCCGGAACGCATCCGGTCGTCGTCGAGATGACCGCCGCGCTCACCGGCGAACGCGTCGGCCGGCTCCACCCGGACACGCCCGCGCCGCCGCTCGTCGCCGACGCGCAGGCCGAGATGGAGCGCCTGGGCCTCGACAAGGACGGCACGCTCCGCCTCGACCTCGCGCGCCCCGCCGACCTCGAACGCAGCCGCGTCCTCCACAGCCTGCGGCTCCTGAGCATCCCCGGGGTCCGCCGCGACGACGGCCCCTCCGCGGGCGCCGACGTCACCGCCGAGGAGCACTGGACGCTGCGCCCGAACGACGACCGGCTCCCGGCGCTCATCGAAGCGGGCGCGCTCGGCGCGACCCTCGGCGACGCCGCGCAGACCGTCCTCGAGCACCGCCTCGACCGGGACGGCGCCCTGGAAGCCCTGGCCGCCATCCTGTTCGACGCGGCCCTGTGCGGCCGCGCGCACCTGACCGACCGCCTCGGGGCCGCCGTCGAAGCGGCCGTGGCCGACTCCAGCGACCTCGCCGCCGTCGGCCAGGCCCTCGCGGTCGCGCTCGCCCTGTGGCGCCACGACCACCTGTTCGGCACCGCCGGCAGCGACCTGTACGGCTCGGTCGTCACCGCCTGCTGCGACCGGATCCTGTGGCTCGCCGAAGGGCTCCACGCCCCGCCCGGCCCGGCCGAACCCGGGCGCCTCCACGCGCTGGTCGCCCTCCGCGACGCCGTCCGCCACGCCCCCGGCCTGGCCCCGTCCTCCGGCACCGTCACCGCCGCGGCCGACCGGATCGCGGTCGACCCGCAGGCCCCGCCGGACCTGCGCGGCGCGGCCCTCGGCCTCGCCTGGGC
>NZ_WIAO01000050.1 GCF_009451885.1 Glycomyces albidus | reverse complement strand
CCATCGGCCGCCTCAAGCGCTACCGCGCCATCGCCACCCGCTACGACAAGCTCGCCATCCGCTACGAAGCGGCCATCCAAGTCGCAATGATCCTCGACTGGAAACCCAGTTCGTAAACACGACCTAGCGGAGTTCGCGCTGGAACCCGGTGTCCTTGACGACGTCGAGCACGCGAGTGGCGAGGATGGCGATGAGAGAGTCGCGGGGTGTGGGCGACAGGGATGACTGCCATGAGTGTGGAGTTCCTTCCGTGACGTGGGTGGAATAAGGGATCTCGCGACGGACGTGAATCCGCCGACCTCACCCCCACTGCGAGCGGCCCAGCATCGCGTGCGGAAAGAGCAAAGCCCATCAGGCTACCTCATGGAACCTACTTCGTCAAAGCGCCCGTGAGGTTGCGAGTCGTTCTCACCGCGGCAGCCGTGTCTTCGCCCAGACTGTGCCACGGTGGACGCCGAACTGCTTCGCCAGCGCGGTGACGCCGATGCCGTTGCCGCGGGCTGTTCGAATAGAGCACCAGTCGCAGGGTGCGTCCTGCTGGCTTCCCAGCCGCCGGTATACGTCCGTACCCGGACACTCATCCCCATGGGCACGGAGCGTACTTGTGGAGCCCGTCCGTTAGTCGCGTAGCAAGCCGTGATTGCGACCAGGCTGAACGGAACTACGATGCCGACTGATATTCGAAGATCAGAACGCATACCGGCCGGGCGTTGAAATTGGGCAAAATCACCGATGATATGCTACTGAACTGCGGAAACGTGGTTAGTGAAATTGTCGCCTACGGGCACCCGCCGGGCTGCTCGAGCTCGAGCTTGCGCCGCAGCGCCGTGTTCGGTAGGCGCGCGGTCCGGCCGAGTTCGACCGCTTCACCGGTCGCGTAGTCGAACACGGCCGGCAGCACATTCGTCTCACAGGCCAGGAGCCGGGCCTTCGCCACCGACACCGGTCGGCCCTCCAACAGCGGGATACGACCCCCACCCGCACCAGCGCCCATGCCCAGGCCCGCGCCCAGGCCTGTGCCCGTGTCCGTGGCCGTGGCCTGGAGTGTCTGGATGTCGGCGGTGAGGGTGAGGGTGAGGGTGGCGGTGTGCCCGTGCCGGGTGGCGGCTTGGGGGCTGGTGCCGTACCCGGCGAGGAGTTGGTGGAGGGCCTCGGCATGCCGGTTCGCTTGCGGGGGCAGGACCCCGTCCGCATCCTGCTCGTCCTGCCGGGGCGGGGGGCAGGCGGTCTTCAGGTATTTGTCGAGCAGGCGTCCGGTGTCGGCGGCGAGTTCGCCCGACAGTGCCCACA
The DNA here is from genome assembly GCF_009451885.1 of Glycomyces albidus. Lineage (GTDB taxonomy): Bacteria > Actinomycetota > Actinomycetes > Mycobacteriales > Micromonosporaceae > Glycomyces > Glycomyces albidus. Next base: position 26,845 of record NZ_WIAO01000050.1, on the reverse strand, counting down.
TGCCGGTGCCGAGCTCGGCGACCTCGATCCACGCCAGGGACTGCTGGCCGAGGTCTTCGAGGAGTTCGGTCTCGTCGGCGAGGCCGGCGTGGAGTTCGTCGAGATGATGGCGGAGGTCGGTGAAGGGGGCGTGGGCGGCGTACTCGGCGACCAGGTGCTCAGGTGTCGCGCAGTCGGTGCGGGGGTCGAAGGGGGAGGGGACCGGTGCCCGGAAGGGGGTGGGGGCGAACCGGCGCGCCGCGGGGGTCTTGTCCAGTTGCCGGACCGCGTAGGCGACCTGGTCGATCCTGGCCGCCCCGGTCACGGCGGCGTCGGTGAGGGCGGGGAACTTGGTGGCGAGGCGGGCGATGCCGGCGATGTCGGCCGCGGTCTGGCGGTGGAAGTCGAAGGCCGAGACCAGCCAGTCCCGCAGGGCCGAGAACCCGAAGCAGGTCCGGTGCAGGTTCGCCCGCTTCGCTGCGATCACCGCACCCAGCACCGTGGCGTGGTGGGCGTTGATCGCCGCCGCAGCTTCATCGAGCACTGCCCGGACCGCTGCCGCCTGCGCGGGTGCCTCGGTCCGGGAGGCCAGCGTCGAGGAAGCGGCGAGCGGGGATCCGGACCCGACCGCGACCGGAGACGGAGGCGGGGCCGGTGCGGCCGGGCCGGCCAGGGAGGTGCGGGACATGCGGGAGGTGGTGGGGGCCGGGGTGGTGGTGGTCGCCATGGGGTTCGCCTCCCTCCTGCTGTTCTCGAATGCGGTGCGGTTTTCCGTCAGCGTGTGCGAATCGTGTGAGTCAATAGTGACTCGATGTGGTCAGTGGTGGCAACACCCGGTGGAGTGAACTTTGATGAGGAAGGCTCACCGGACCCTGCGAGACCGGCTGCGGCGCAACAGGAACCGTGACCGGTCCGCGCCCGGACCGCTGCCACAGTGGACCGGCATTGCCGCTGTCCGCCCCGGATCGGCGCTGACCTCTCCGTCGCCGCCGCCCGAACCCCGATCACCACTGCCCCGGCCACCGCAACCGACCCGGCGGCCCTCCCCGCCCCACCGTCGCCGCCGCTTGAACCCCGATCATCGCCGCCCCGGCCACCGCATCCGACCCTGCGACCGTCCCTGCCCCGCCGTCGCCGCCCTGACGGCCCGGTCCCACACGGCGCGCAAAGTCGAAACAACGCCGCCACCGGCCCGGCCCCCGCGTCCCGGCCCCCCCTCGGAGACGACCCCAAGCCAAGAAAAACAAAAAACACTTAGCCCTTGCGCTAAGTGTTCCGATGCGCGATACTTAGCCTTATGGCACAGTATTCGGAGGCGCTCGACGGTGTGTTCACCGCGCTCGCCGACCCCACCCGCCGCGAGGTGGTCCGCCGCCTCGGGCGCGGGCCGATGAGCGTCGGCGACCTCGCCCGCGAGTTCCCGATGACCCTTCCCTCCTTCATGAAGCACGTGCGGACCCTGGAGGCGAACGGCCTCATCCGCACCGCCAAGGCCGGCCGGGTGCGCACCTGCGCGCTCCGGCGCGACCGGCTCGCGCTCGTCGACGACTGGCTCGCCGAGCAGCGGCGGGTCTGGGAGGCGCGCACCGACCGGCTCGAACAGTTCGTCACCGATCCCGAGGAGCAGTCATGAAACCCGATCTCGATCTCGCCATCGAGCGCGTCATCCGCGCGCCCCGCGCCGTCGTCTGGCGCGCCTGGACCGACCCGGCCCGCTTCGAGCAGTGGTGGCTCCCCGCCCCGCACTCGTGCCGGGTCGAGCGGTTCGAGGCCGTCCCCGGCGGCCCGATGGTCACCAGCATGAGCGACGACGGCGGCGCGTTCGTCCCGCACATGGACGCCGTGTTCCTCATCGTCGAGGACCAGGAGCGCATCGTCTTCACCAACGCGATCGACAGCGACTGGCGTCCCGCCGATCCGCAGCCGGTCGGCATGACCGCCGAGATCACCTTCGCCGACCATCCCGACGGCACCGAGTACCGGGCGCTGGTCCGCCACGGCAGCCCGGAGTCCCGCGACCGCCACGAGAAGCTCGGCTTCTACGAGGGCTGGGGCGCCGTCGCCGCGCAGCTCGCGGCCCTCGCCGAGCAGGAGGCCGCCTAGGCCGGTGTCGCGGCCCGTTTACCGCCGCGACCTGCGGGTACACCCCGACGAGAGAAAGGGGCTACCCCATGGCGTCGCAGACGATCGAGGTGGCGGGCCGCGATATCAAGGTCTCCAGGCTCGACAAGGAGTTCTACCCGGAGGACCACCTCACCAAGGGCGACCTGATCGAGCACTACCGGACGGTCGCCGACGCGATGGTCCCGCACCTGGCGGGACGGCCGCTCACGATGCGCCGGTACCCCGACGGGATCGGCACGGGCGGCTTCTTCCAGAAGGACGCCTCGGACTACTTCCCCGACTGGATCAAGACCACCACCGTGCAGCACCGCCACGGCAAACCGGGCGCGGTCGACTACGTGGTCTGCGATGACGCCGCGACCCTCGTCTACCTGGCGAACCAGGCCGCCGTCGAGTTCCACATCTGGCTGTCCACGACCGAGGACCTCGAGCGGCCCGACCGGATGGTCGTCGACATCGACCCGCCCGACGGCGTCCCGACCGCGGTCCTCCAGAAGATCGCCCGGCGCCTGCGCGACGTCTACACCGAGATCGGCCTGACCCCGTACCTCCAGGCCACGGGCGGCCGCGGCTACCACGTCGCCGCCCCGCTCGACCGCACCGCCGGCTACGACACGGTCCGCGAACTGGCCCTGGCCGTCAGCGACCGCCTCGCCGCCGAGGACCCCGACCTGCTCACCACCCAGCAGCGCAAGAACAAGCGCGGCGACCGGATCTTCCTCGACGTCAACCGCAACGGCTTCGGGCAGACGTTCGTCGCGCCCTACTCGCTGCGGGCCCGGCCCGGCGCCGCCGTCGCGACCCCGCTCGACTGGGACGAGCTCGGCCGCTCCGAACCCGCCCGGTACACCACCGAGCGGATCCGCCGCCGCCTCGTCCGCAAGGCCGACCCGTGGTCGACGATGGACCACCACGCCGCGTCCGCCGAAGAGGCCCTCGAAAACCTCGGCTGAACAGGAACGGGGCGCTGAACAGGAACCAGGCTGAGGAAACCCGCCTGAACAGGGGCCGGCGGCGGCGCGCCACCAGATGCGCCGCCGCCGGCCGTCCGCGAACGGATCAGCCCGGCATGGTCTCGCCGCCGAGCGGGGCGAGCACCTCGCCGCTGTAGAACGACGAGAGCCGGTTCGAAGCGAAGAACACGAACGACGGCGCGATCTCGTCGGGATCGGCGGCGCGGCCCATCGGGGTCGCCTCACCGAACTTCTCGACGTGCTCCTCCGGCAGCGTCGACGGGATCAGCGGCGTCCACACCGGACCAGGCGCGACGGCGTTCACGCGGATCTTCCGGTCGGTGAGCGCCTGCGCCATCGAGTACGTCCACGCGATCACCGCGCCCTTGGTCGCGGAGTAGTCGATCAGGGACTTGTTGCCGCGCAGGCCGTTCACCGACGCGCAGTTGACGATCGCGTCGCCCTCGCCCATGTGCGCGAGCGCCGCCGCGGTCACCCGGAAGTAGCTGTGGATGTTCACGTCGAAAGTGCGCATCCACTGCTCGTCGGTGATCTCCTCCGGCTGCTTCACCGGCTGCTGCGTGGCGACGTTGTTGACGAGCAGGTCCAGCCCGCCGAGCGCCTCCACCGTGCCGTCGACGACCTTCTGGCACTGCGCGGCCGACCCGAGGTCGCCCGGGAGCAGCGCGCACTTGCGGCCCTCGGCCTCGACGAGCTCGGCCGTGCGCCGCGCGTCGTCGTCCTCCGACAGGTACGCGATCGCGACGTCGGCGCCCTCCTTCGCGAACGCGACCGCGACGGCCCGCCCGATCCCGGAGTCGCCTCCGGTGATCAGCGCCTTGCGGTTCTCGAGCAGCCCGCGGCCCTCGTACCCCTCCATCGAGTCCCGCGGCCGCGGCCGCATCTCATCGGTCCGCCCGGGCGGCTCCTGCTGCTGCGCCGGTTTGCTCATGACGCCTCCCCCTCACATGGTCCGGCCCCGGCGAGACGGGGCGCTGGGACGGGAGAGGTACCCGTGACGGCCAGCGCTAACCGCCGGACTTGCGCAGCCGCAGGCCACGGTCGCGGCCGAGAAATCCACGAGATCGTGCAATCGGTTGCCCAAAACCCTTGACCCTCGGAAAGGGCTTTCCCTATGCTCATTGAAACATGTCAATTCCTCACCCCTTTAGGAGTCCGCGATGCGACGATCGCTAGCACTCAGAGTCGGCACCGCGGCCGCCGTGATGGCCGTTGCCGTTGCGGGCGTGGCGCTTTCGCTGAACACCGCTTCGGCGCAGTCCAACGCCGCGACCGGCTACGCCTCCCAGAACGGAGGCACGACCGGCGGCGCCGGCGGCCAGGTCGTCCGGGCCACCACCGGCACCCAGATCAACCAGGCCCTGTGCAACCGGGCGAGCTCCAGCACCCCGATCGTCATCCAGGTCGAGGGCACCATCAACCACGGCAACACCGCGGACGTCTCCGGCTCGAGCTGCGACGTCGGCTCGACCCTGATCGACCTCAAGGGCGTCAGCAACGTGACGATCGTGGGCGTCGGCTCAGGCGCGGTCTTCGACCAGATCGGCATCCACATCCGCGAGTCGAGCAACATCATCCTCCAGAACTTCACGGTCAAGAACGTGAAGAAGTCCGGCTCGCCCACCTCCAACGGCGGCGACGCCATCGGCATGGAGGGCGGCGTCCGCAACGTCTGGGCCGACCACCTGACGCTCGAGGCGTCCGGCGGCGAGGCCGAGGGCTACGACGGCCTCTTCGACATGAAGAACGACACCGAGTACGTGACGCTGTCCTACAGCATCCTGCGCAACTCCGAGCGCGGCGGACTCGTCGGCTCCGGCGACAGCGACACCGGGAACAACTACATCACCTACCACCACAACCTGTACCAGAACCTGAACTCGCGGATCCCGCTCCTGCGCGCGGCGACGGCGCACAGCTACAACAACCACTTCGTCGGCATCGTCGAGTCGGGCATCAACTCCCGCGTCGGCGCGAAGATCCAGGTCGACAACAACTACTTCGAGGACTCGAAGGACCCCATCGGCACCTTCTACACCGACCTCCGCGGCTACTGGGAGGTCAGCGGCAACGTCTTCGACAACGTGACCTGGTCGGCCCCCGGCACCGACAACTACCCGGCCGGCCCGAACGTGCAGTCCACGACCTCCGTCTCGATCCCGTACTCGTTCGCCCTCGACAACGCGAACTGCGTCCCGTCGGTGGTGGCCGCCACGGCCGGCGCGAACAAGGGCCTGAAGACCTCCGACGGCTCCTGCTCGATCCAGTCGCCGACCGCGAGCCCGACCGGGAACCCGCCGACGTCGCCGACCGCCTCGCCGACCGAGAACCCGACGGGCGGCCCGGGCGGCACCAACCTCAGCCTGGGCGCCGGCGCCGACGGCTCCTCCAAGGCCAGCGGCACCAGCTACGGCAACGTCATCGACGGCAGCACCTCCACCTACTGGTCGCCCAGCGGCACCACCGGCCGGGTCTCCGTCAAATGGGGCTCCGCGACCACGATCGACACAGTGGTCATCCGCGAGGCCGCCGACGCGGTCGGCAACATCGACAACTGGCAGCTCGTCAACAACGCGAACGGGGCGGTCCTCGCCTCCGGCACCGGAGCGGGCACCATCTCGTTCCCCGCGACGTCCCTGACGAAGGTCAACTTCGTCATCGTCACGGCCTCCGGCACGCCGAAGATCACCGAGTTCGAGACGTACGCATAGCCTCCCGGCGACGGGAATCCGAAACGGCGAGCGCCCGGGTGGAGACCCACCCGGGCGCTCCCGCCTGCCCCGCGGCCCGTCCCAGATCCCCCTGTCAGGTTCAGGTCCCGGGCCGGCGGCAAGACCGGTTCCCCCTACTCGAGCGCGGCGGCGACCTCGTCGAGCCGCGCCTCCCGCGACGCCTTGACGAGCACCAGGTCGCCGGGGGCCAGGCGCGCCCGCAGCCAGTCGGCCGCGGCGGCGTTGCCGTCCAAGGCGACGCCCTGCGCACCGGCGCCGTCGGCGATCGGCCGGGCGGCCTCGCCGACCGCCACCACGAGGTCGGCCTTCGCGGCGGCGTACCGGCCGACGGCCCGGTGCTCGGCCTCGCCGCCGTCGCCGAGCTCGGCCATGACGCCGAGGACGGCGATGCGGCGCCCGGCCTCGATCGCGGCCATCGCGTCCAGGGCGGCGCGGGCCGACTCGGGATTGGCGTTGTAGGAGTCGTTGAGCAGCGTGACGCCGCCGGGGAGGTCGCGCAGCTCCATGCGCCACTTCGAGAGCGACGCGCCGGCCAGCGCGGCCGCGGCCCGTTCGAGGGGGATGCCGGCGGCGAGTCCGGCCGCGGCGGCGGCCGATGCGTTGTGGGCCTGGTGGGCGCCGACGAGCGGCAGTGCGACGCGGGCGGACGCGTCGGCGGTCCGCAGTGTGAACGCCGGCCGGCCGAGGCGGTCGAGTTCGAGGTCGGTGACGCGTACGTCGGCGTGTTCGGCGAGGCCGAAGGTGAGGACCGGTCCGCGGGTGCGCGAGCGCATCGCGGCGACGGCGGGGTCGTCGGCGTTGAGGACGGCGGTGCCGCCGGGCGCGAGGCCCTCCACCAGTTCGCCTTTGGCCTGTGCGATCGCGGCGCGGGTGCCGAAGTAGGCGAGGTGCGCCTGGCCGACGTTGAGGACGATGCCGATGTCGGGCGGGGCGAGTCGGCAGAGCGCGGCGATGTCGCCGACGCGGCGGGCGCCCATCTCGAGGGCGAGGAACCGGGTGTCGTCGTCGGCGCGGAGCACGGTGCACGGGACGCCGAGCTCGTTGTTGAACGAGCCGATCGCGGCGACCGTCGGGGCGCTGCTCGCGAGTACGGTCGCGACCAGGTCCTTGGTGCCGGTCTTGCCTTGGGAGCCGGTCACGCCGACGACGATCATGCTGTCGCGCAGGCGGTTCGCGACGTGGGCGGCGAGCGCCTGGAGCGCGTCCTGCGCGTCGGCGGCGACGACCGTCGGGAGCGCGGTGGGGCGGGTGCCGAGGACGGCGACGGCTCCGGCGCGGCCGGCCTGGTCGGCGTAGTCGTGGCCGTCGGCGTGCTCGCCGGGGAAGGCGACGAAGAGGCCGCCGGGTTCGGCGTCGCGTCCGTCGAGGACGGCGGGGGCGGTCACCTGGAGGGCGCCGTCGCCTTTGACCGTGCCGCCGACGATGGTGGCGATCTCGTCGAGGCTGAGCGGGATCATGTCCGGTCCGGGCGGGTCGTGCTGTCGGTCATGGCGTCCAGTGAAGGCCGGACGGCGTTGCGGGGGCGTATGCGGTTTCCCTTACACCGACGATATGTTCCTCATGAGTAACTTATTGTGCCCGTATGGAAAAACCCATACGCGCCTGCAACGTCGCGCCCCGTTCCATGGGGGCATGACCGACAGCGAACCATCGCGCACGATCACGATCTACGGGTGCGGGCCGGACGAGGCGGCGCTCTTCGCGGCGACGGCCCCGCGCTTCGGGGTGTCGCCCCGCATCGTCACGGCACCGGTGTCCGAGGCCAACGCCGAAGCGGCCCAAGGCGGCCGGTGCGTCAGCGTCGGCCACCGGACCCGCGTCACCGGCGCCGTGCTCAACGCGCTCCGCGGCGCCGGCGTCGAGTACGTCTCGACGCGCAGCGTCGGCTGCGACCACATCGACGTCCGGTACGCCGAAAGCATCGGCATCACGGTCGCGACCACCGCGTACTCGCCCGACTCCGTCGCCGACTACACGCTCATGCTCATGCTCATGGCCCTGCGCGGCGCGAAGGCCACGATCCTGCGCGCCGACGTCCACGACTACCGGCTCGGCGAGACCCGCGGCCGGGAGCTGCGCGACCTCACCGTGGGCGTGGTCGGCACCGGCCGCATCGGCGCGGCCGTCATGGACCGGCTGTGGGCCTTCGGGTGCCGGGTCCTCGCGCACGACCGGCGGCCCAAGACCCGCGCCGACTACGTCCCGCTCGAGGACCTGCTGCGGCGCAGCGACATCGTCACCCTCCACACGCCGCTCAACGCGGGCACGCACCACCTGCTCGACCGCCGCCGCATCGAGCGGATGCGGCCCGGCGCGATCGTCGTCAACACCGGCCGCGGCCCGCTCGTCGACACCGAGGCGCTCGTCCGGGCCCTCGAGAGCGGCCGGCTCGGCGGGGCGGCGCTCGACGTCGTCGAAGGCGAGGAGGGCGTCTTCTACCGCGACCGCCGCGACGCGCCCATCGAGAGCAAACCGCTGCTGCGGCTCCAGGAGCTGCCGAACGTGCTCATCAGCCCGCACACCGCCTACTACACCGACCACGCCCTGAACGACACCGTCGAGAACTCGATCATCAACTGCCTCAGATACGAAAGCGGGAACCGGCATGGATAGGCGCACCATCGGCATCGTCTTCGGCGGCGCCGGCGAAGAGCACCCCGTCTCCGTCAAGTCCGCGCAGGAGGTCGCGCGCAGCCTCGACACGGGGAAGTACCGGCCGGTCTACATCGGGATCACCCGGGGCGGCGCCTGGCGGCTCTGCGACGGGCCCGGCCCCGACTGGGAGCGCGGCGACCTGCGGCCGGTCGTGCTCTCGCCCGACCGGGAGGCGCCCGGCCTGCTCGTCCTCGACGACGGCAAGTACGAGGCGATCGCCCTCGACGCGGTGCTGCCGGTGCTGCACGGCAGGTTCGGCGAGGACGGCGCGATCCAAGGGCTCCTGGAGCTCTCCGGGATCCCCTACGTGGGCTGCGACGTCCAGAGCTCGGCGCTGTGCATGGACAAGTCCCTCACCTACACCGTCGTCAAGGCCGCCGGCGTCGCCGTGCCCGACTTCTGGACCGCGGAGGAGGCCGACCCGGACGCGCTCCCGTACCCGGTCTTCGTCAAGCCGGCCCGCTCCGGGTCCTCGTTCGGCGTCACCAGGGTCGCCGGCAGAGAGGAGTTCGCGGAGGCCGTCGCGACCGCGAAGCGGTACGACGCGAAGGTCCTCGTCGAGGCGGCCGTCGCCGGCGGCGAGATCGGCTGCGCGATCCTCGGATCCGGGGACGACCTGTTCGCCGGCGAGGTCGACCGGGTCGCGCTCTCCCACGGGTTCTTCCGGATCCACCAGGAGGACTCGCCCGAGACCGGGTCCGAGAACGCGCAGTTCATCGTCCCCGCCGACATCCCCGCCGCGTCGCGCGCCCTCGTCCAGGAGACCGCGAAGCGGATCTACCGGGCCCTCGGATGCAGCGGACTGGCGCGCGTGGACCTCTTCCTCACCGAGGACGGTGCGGTGGTCCTCAACGAGGTCAATACGATGCCCGGCATGACCTCTTACAGCCGGTACCCGAGAATGATGGCCGCCGCGGGGCTGACGCTCGCCGACCTGGTCGACCGGATGCTGTCGTCCGTTCCGGCGGGGAGCCGCCGATGAACGGCGACTTCGTCTTCGCCGACGAGTTCGTGCCCGGGATCCGCTGGGACGCCAAGTACGCCACGAGCGACAACTTCACCGGCGCGCCCGTCGACGGCTACCTGACCGACCGGATCGTCGGCACCCGGGCCCTGTGCGCGGCCCTGGTGAGCGCCCGCGAGAAGGCCGAGTCCCTCGGCTTCGGGCTGCTGCTGTGGGACGCGTACCGGCCGCAGCGCGCCGTCGACTCCTTCGTCCGCTGGTCGCAGCAGCCGGAGGACGGGCGCACGAAGGAGCGGTACTACCCGAACATCGACCGGTCCGAAGTGCTCGATCGCGGGTACGTGGCCGCCAGGTCGGGCCACAGCCGCGGCGGCACCGTCGACTTGACGCTCTACCACCTGGACACGGGCGAGCCCGCCGAGATGGGCGGCGGCTACGACCTCATGGACCCGGTCTCGCACCACGGCGCGGACGGGATCGGCCCTGTAGCGGCCGCGAACCGACGGCACCTGCGGTCCCTCATGGAATCGTGCGGGTTCGCGGCGTACCCGTGGGAGTGGTGGCACTACACGCTCGAGGACGAGCCGTACCCGGACACGTACTTCGACGAGCCGATCGGGTAGGGGCCATGCTGGTCCGGCCCGTGCGCGCCGCCGACGCCGCGGCCGTCGGCGAGCTGCTCCGGCAGCTCGGCTACCCGCAGGACGACCCCGCGGCGACCGCGGCCCGCATCGAGTCGTGGAACGCCGACCCGTCCAGCGCGGCCTTCGCCGCCGAGGACGGCGGCGTGCTCGGCGTCGTCGCGGTCCACGTCTGCCCGTTCTTCGAACGCCCCGGAGCCTGGGGCCGGATCGTCGCGCTCGTCGTCGCGGACGGGGCGCGCGGCCGGGGGATCGGCGGCAGGCTCGTGGCAGCGGCCGAGTCGTTCGCCGCCGGGCGCGGCTGCGTCCGCATGGAGGTCACCAGCAACGACCGCCGCGAAGACGCGCACGCGTTCTACCGCGGCCGCGGCTACATCGACCAGGCCGGGCACTCGTCCCGGTTCCTGCGCGACCTCTAGCGACCGCACCGCTGCGCGATCGCCCGGGACCGCGTCCGCTCAAGACCGCGGACTCGCGAGGCCGCGCTTTCCCGAGTCAGCGACCTCGAACGACCGCGCCCTCCTGGGGCCGCGCTTTCTCAAGCCTTCCGGAACCGAACGACTGCGGCCTCGCGAGCGGCCGCCGATGACCGCAGCCGCTCCAGGCCACGCGCTCGAACGACCGCGTTGCGCAGGCGGCTCCCGACGGCCCCGGCCGCTGAAGACTGCGCTGGCTCGAGAACGCGCCGCTCAAGGCCGCGGCGGCGCGGCGGGCAGTTCGACCGTGACGCGGAGCCCGCCCTCGGCGAGCGGGACGAGCGAGAGCGCGCCGTCGTGGGCCTGGACGATGCTCTTCACGATCGCCAGGCCGAGGCCGACCCCGTTGTGGTCGGAGCGGATGCGCCTGGTGCCGCGCTGGAACGGCTCGGCGAGGGTCGCGACGAGCTGCGGCGTGAGCCGGTCGCCGGTGTTCTCGACGGTGAGCGCGACCGACTTCGGGCCGGCGGCGGCGTCCACGTGGACCGTCCCGCCTTCGGGGAGGTTGTGGACGATGGCGTTGTGCACGAGGTTCGTGGTCATCTGGAGCAGGAGCGCGTGCGAGCCGAGCGCGGGCGCGATGTCGCCCGAGGTCTGGACGGCGACGCCGCGCCGCTCCGCGAGGGGCAGCAGCGTCTCTGCGGCCTCCTCGGCGATCAGGGACAGGTCGACGTGCTCGCGGGCGAAGGACCGCCGGTCGGCGCGGCTGAGCAGCAGCAGCGCCTCGGTGAGGTCGATCGCGCGCGAATTGACCGCGTAGAGGCGCTCGACGAGTTCGGCGGCGCCCCGCTCGGGGTCGCTGCGGGCCACCTCGAGCAGCGTCTGCGTGATCGCGAGCGGCGTGCGCAGTTCATGGGAGGCGTTGGCGGCGAACCGCTCCTGCTCGGCGACGTGCGCTTCGAGCCGCGCGAGCATGTCGTCGAACGCGTCGGCGAGCTCGCGGAACTCGTCGCCGCGGCCCTCGAGGTGGATCCGGTGCGCGAGCGACCCGTCCGTCGCCAGGCGGGTGGCGTGGGCGATGCGGTTGAGCGGGGCGAGCATCCGCCCGGCGAGGAACCAACCGCCCGCGAGCCCGAGCAGCAGCAGGAACACCAGGGCCGCAACCGCTTTCGGCAGGAACGCCTCCCACAGGTCCAGCCGGCCCGGGATGAAGAACCCGGGCCCCCGCATCCCGTTCTCGTCGGGCTCGCCGCGCAGCGAGATCGCCTCCCGGGGCACGTAGCGCAGGAGGAACACCCACACGATCGCGATGAGCAGGACGCCCGCGACCACGAGGAACCCGGCGTAGCTGAGCGTGAGCTTGAGGCGGACGCTGAGGCCCGGCTCCCTATCCACCCCGGGGCCCGTCGGCTCCGCTGTCGACGGCGCCGGTGTCGATCCGGTACCCGACCCCGGGCACGGTGGCGATGAGCCACGGTTCGCCGAGCCGCTTGCGCAGCGCCGACACCGTGATCCGCACGGCGTTCGTGAACGGGTCGGCGTTCTCGTCCCACGCCCGCTCCAGCAGCTCCTCGGCGCTGATGACGCCGCCCTCGGCGGCCACGAGCACTTCGAGCACCGCGAACTGCTTCCGAGTGAGCGCGACGTACCGGCCGTCCCGGAAGACCTCGCGGCGGAACGGGTCCAGCCGCAGCCCGGCGATCTCCCGCACGGGCGGCCGGCTGTGCGCGCGCCGGCGGTCGAGCGCCCGGAGCCGGAGCACCAGCTCCTGGAGCTCGAACGGCTTGGTCAGGTAGTCGTCGGCGCCGAGCCCGAACCCGCTGGCCTTGTCGTCGAGCCGGTCGGCGGCGGTGAGCATGAGGATCGGCATGCCGGTGCCGGAGGCGACGATGCTCTCGGCGACCTGGTCGCCGGACGGCCCGGGGATGTCCCGGTCGAGGACGGCGATGTCGTAGGCGTTGACGCTCAGCAGCTCCAGCGCGGTGTCGCCGTCGCAGGCGATGTCGGCCGCGATCGCCTCCAGGCGCAGCCCGTCCCGGATGGCCTCCGCCATATAGAGCTCGTCCTCCACGACCAGTACACGCATGCGGACCATGCTACGAGTCGCCCCGTATCGTCCGCATATCGAAAACCGCATACGGGGCGGCAACACCGCTCGCGTTTCAGTGTCCGCATGATGACCCAGACCGAGCCGCGGGCCGCCGCCCGCCGGGCCCCCCGGCTCCTCACCGCGACGGCCCGCCGGATCCGCCGGAGCCTCGTCGCCGGCCTGCTCGCCGTCATGGCCGCGATCGCGAAAGCCCTCGGCTACCGGCTGCTGCGCATCCGGCACCGCGGCGGCCTCGGCGTGGACGACGGCGCCGTCCCCTACCGCACGAGCGTCTTCGACGACGACGTCCCGGGCGTCGCGAACCTCGACCCGGCCTTCCTCGCAGCGCTGCGCCGGGCCGCCGCCGACGCCGCCGGCGACGGCGTCCGCTTCAGCGTCAACAGCGGCTGGCGCTCCCCGGCCTACCAGGCGCAGCTCCGCCGCGAAGCGGTCGCCGAGCACGGATCCGAACAGGCCGCCGCCCGATGGGTGTCCACCCCGGAGACGTCCTCGCACGTCAAAGGACAGGCGATCGACCTCGGGCCGGCGAAGGCGCAGGCATGGCTCTCCGAGCACGGCGCCCGCTACGGACTGTGCCGGATCTACCGCAACGAGCCCTGGCACTACGAACTGCGCCCCGAAGCGGTCGAACACGGCTGCCCGCCGATGTACGCGAACCCGTCCGAGGACCCGCGAACCCGGCACCGCCCGGACTAGCGGTGGCCCTTGCCGGGGTGCGAACGGCCGCGGCCCCTTCGGATCCGGCAGCGCCACGGGTGCCGGCGGCCATCAGCGCGAGGACGTTCCGGACGCCCTGTTCGAGGACCTCGCCGGCTCGGTCCGCGAGCGCGCACTTCCCCGCGTGCCCGGGCTCGTTCCGGCTCGCCGGCGCGAGCGGCGGACCGGTCGCGAACTCGCGCGACCCTCAGGGGCGCACGCGGAGGCCGCGGAGCGACAGGTCGACGCAGTCTTCGAGGAAGCCCTCGTCGAGCGCCTTCGGAGTGACGAGCAGCCGCAGGTAGATCTGGCCGTAGATGAGTTCGGCGGCGCGGAACGGGTCGGCGTCCGGGGCGATCTCGCCCCGGTCCTGGGCCAGCCTGATGCGGGCCTGCACCGGCTCGCTCGACGGCGCGATGAGCCGCTCCCACAGGCGCGCGGCCAGGTCGGGGTCGTGCTGGGCCTCGCCGATGAGGGCGGCCAGCAGCGGCAGGGAGTCGCTCACCATGTTCCAGGTGTCGTTGAGCACGCGCACCAGGTCGGCCCGGAGGTCGTCGGTGGCGGCCGCCTCGGGGCTCATGTACGGCGCCTCCTGCAGCCGCGAGACGTAGGCGTCGAGCACGACCGCGCCCTTGGAGGGCCACCACCGGTAGATCGTCCGCTTGCCGACGCCCGCGCGGGCGGCGATGCCCTCGATGCTCACTTTGGACCAGCCCTCGTCCCGCGCGAGCGCGAGCGCCGCTTCGAGGATCGCCTTGGTCGAGTCGGGGTTGCGCCGGGCCGGGTCCGGGGTTCGCGTCGCCTGCATCACGTCATTCTACCCAACTGGGGAGACGGACCGGTTCGTGTTGACATCGGCGGCTCGGCGGGCGTACGCTGACGAACCGAACCGGTTCGTCTCCCCGATTGGAGGACACATGAGAACGTCGAGAGTCGTAAGCGCCGCGGTCGTACTCGCAGCACTGTCCATGATGGTCACCGGCACGTGGGCCTGGATCGCCCCGGCGGACTTCGCCGCCTGGGCGAACTGGCCGAACCACGTCCACTTCCTGCACGACGCCGGCGTCTTCCAGATCGGCATCGGCCTGATGATGCTCGCCGCGCTGTGGTGGCGCGACGTCCTCGCCGTCGTCCTGGCGGGGTTCGTGCTCACCAACACGCTCCACGCCCTCAACCACGCGATCGATCTGGACCGGGGCGGGAACGCCTCCGACCCGTGGGCGCTGCTGGCACTGTCCGCGGTGGGCGCGGTCGGCCTGGTCCTTCGCCTGCGCACGGTCCGGCGCGGCCGCCTCGGCAAGGAGCCCGCGAAATGAGAGTGCTGCTCGCCGGCGCGACCGGCGCGATCGGATCGGCACTGACGCGCGGGCTGCTCGAAGCCGGGCACGAAGTGCTGGGCCTGACCCGGTCCCCGGGTGGCGCCGCGCGCCTGTCGGCGATCGGCGCGCGGCCGATCCCCGCCGACCTGATGGACCGGGACGGGCTCCTGCGTGCACTCGACGGAGAGGCGGCCGACGCCGTGGTCCACCAGGCGACGGCGATCCGCGTCGTACCGCTGTTCCACCGGTCCCTGTACGCCACCGACGACCTGCGCGAGCAGGGCACGGCGAACCTCCTGGAGGCCGCGGCCGCCCTCGGGGCCGGACGCTTCGTCACGCAGTCGTTCTTCCTCGGATACGGGTACCGCGACCACGGGCCGCGGCCGCTCACCGAGGAGCACCCCTTCGCCAGGCCCACCGGACACCGGCCCACAGACCGGCACATGCGCTCGATGCGCGCCAACGAGGAGCAGGTCCTCGCCGCGTCGGGCATCGCGTTGCGGTACGGCATGTTCTACGGCCCCGAACCGATGACCCTGAAACTCCTCGAAGCCGCTCGGAAACGCCGGCTCCCGGCGATCCGCGGCGCCGGCGTCGTGCCGCCGATCCACGTGTACGACGCCGCCTCGGCCACCGTCGCCGCGCTCGAACTCGGCCGGCCGGGCCAGGCGTACAACATCGCGGACGACCACCCCGTGGGCTTCGACGAGTACGTCACGACCATGGCGGCGGTCGCGGGAGCGCCGGCACCGCCGTCCATGCCCGCCGGCATCTTGGCCGCGACGCCGTACCTGCGAGCCCTCATGGCCACCGCCCGCATCCGCCTCGACACGACCAAGGCCAAGCGCGAACTGGGATGGGCTCCGGTCTTCCCGAGCGTGCGCGAAGGACTCGCCGCCGTCCTCGCGTCCGACGGGAGCCGCGGTGGCACCCGCGGCCCCCGTACCGCCGACCGGCCTAAGGCCAGCCGCCGTCGCCCAGCGTGATGACGGTGCGCGACGCGCGGTCGCTCGGCTGGTCGTCGGCCTGCGCCGGTGCCGCGAACGCGGTGACGGCGAGCAGTCCGGCGGCCGCGGCCGCGACAAGGCGCCGCGTCCAGGTGCTGATCATGCGAATCCTCCTCTCTCGTTCGGAGCCGGCCGCAGTGGACGAGCAGGGCGGGGCGCACTCGGGGCGCCCCGTCCGTGCTCATTGCGGACGCGACTCACGCCCACGAGACTCCGCCGAGCACCGCGGTGTGACACGTCGTGAGCCAAGTCATCGAAGCGGGCGCGGCCGGAGCCCCGGTCAGGGCGAGCGTGACCCGCGCCATGCCGAGTCACTTCCCGGGACCGGCCGGTGTCCTGGGGGCATGACC
This sequence comes from Glycomyces albidus, assembly GCF_009451885.1. Classification (GTDB taxonomy): domain Bacteria; phylum Actinomycetota; class Actinomycetes; order Mycobacteriales; family Micromonosporaceae; genus Glycomyces; species Glycomyces albidus. Next base: position 10,878 of record NZ_WIAO01000050.1, on the reverse strand, counting down.
GAACACCTGACAGCCAAGAAGGTCCTCGTCGTCGGCGGCGGCTATGCCGGAGTGATCGCGGCCAACCGCCTGCGCTCGCGCGGCGACATCGACATCACACTGGTCAACCCGCGGCCCGAGTTCGTCGAACGCCTCCGGCTGCACCAGCTCGCGGCCGGAACCGGCGACGCGGCCATCGACTTCGGCACCCTGCTCGGGGACGGCATCGAGCTGGTCGTCGACAGCGCCGAGCACATCGACACCGCCGCCCGCACCGTGCGGCTCGCCTCCGGCGCCTCGCTCGCCTACGACTACCTCGTCTACGCGGTCGGGAGCACCGGGGCGACGCCCGCTTCGGTGCCCGGTGCGGCGGCGTTCGCGTTCGACGTCGCCGAGCTCGAGCCCGCGCGGCGGCTCCGCGCCCGGCTCGACCGGCTCCCCGCCGACGCCCCCGTCACCGTCGTCGGCGGCGGGCTCACCGGCGTCGAGACCGCCGCCGAACTGGCCGACCAGGGCCGCACGGTCACGCTCGTCTGCGGCCGGACCCTCGCGCCGTACCTGAGCGAACCGGGGCGGCGGTACGTCGCCGGATGGCTCAAGCGGCACCGCGTCACCGTGATCGAAGGCGAGAACGTCGCCGAGGTCCGGCCCGACGCGGTCGTGCTCTCCGGCGGCGGGCAGCGACCGAGCGCGCTGACGGTCTGGACGGCCGGTTTCGCCGTGCCGGGCCTGGCCGCCGCGAGCGGGCTGCGCACCGACGAGATCGGCCGGCTGCTCACCGACGAGACGCTGACCAGCGTCGACGACGACCGCATCGTCGCGGCGGGCGACTGCGCCGCCCCCTCCGGCCGGGCACTGCGGATGAGCGGCTACGCCGCCGGGCCCCTCGGCGCCCGCGCCGCGGACACCGTGCTGAGCCGCATCGAGGGAACCGAACCCGCCGTGATCGACCTGGCGTTCACCGGCGCGTGCCTGAGCCTCGGCCGCCGCGCCGGCATCCGGCAGCTCGGCCGCAAGGACGACACTATGGTGGACCTCTACATCGGCGGCCGGCTCGGCGCGCTGATCAAAGAGCTGACCTGCCGGTTCGCGGTGTCGAAGCGGATCCGCCTCGAAGCCCGCAGGCCGGGGGCGATGATCTGGCCGAAGGGCGGCCCGCGCGACCTCCGGCCGGCCGTACGGGAACGGAGCGGGCAGTCGTCATGAGCGCCGAGGCACCCGGCCAGGACACCGAACTGCGCGCCGACGAGCACGCCGAGCGGTTCACCCGCCTGCGGCCGCTGCTGTTCACGATCGCCTACGAGATCCTCGGCTCCGCCACCGAAGCCGACGACGTCCTCCAGGACAGCTACCTGCGATGGTCCCAAGTGGACCTCGATGCCGTGCGGGACACGAAGTCGTACCTGGCGAAGGTGGTGACCCGCCAAGCGCTCAACACGGTGCGCGCGAGCAGCCGCCGCCGCGAGGACTACGTGGGGCCGTGGCTGCCCGAACCGCTGCTCCTCGACGAGCGCGACGCCTCGTCCGACGCGGTGCTCGCCGAATCGGTCTCGATGGCGATGCTCGTGGTGCTCGAGACGCTCACCCCCGACGAGCGCGCGGTGTTCGTCCTTCACGAGGTGTTCGGCTTCGGGCACCAGGAGATCGCCTCGGCGGTCGGCAAATCGGTGATCGCGGTGCGCCAGACGGCGCACCGCGCCCGCCGGAACGTGCAGGCCCGCCGCAAGCGCTTCGCGCCCGTCGACGCCGCCGAGACCGCGCGGATCACCGGGCAGTTCATGGCCGCGACCGCCACCGGCGACCTGGACGGCCTGCTCGCGCTGCTCGCCCCCGACGCCGTGTGGACCGCCGACAGCGGCGGCAAGACCACCGCCGCACGGCGGCCCCTCGTCGGCGCCGCGAAGGTCGCCGCCGCCGTCCTCGACATCTTCGGCAAGCGGAAACGCACGCCGGGCCTGCGGATCGAGACGGTCAACTGCAACGGCGCGCCCGCGATCGCGGCCTACGTCGAGGACCGCCTCGAAGGCGTCTTCCTCCTCGCGACCGCCGACGGCAGGATCACCGACTTCTTCGCCGTCCGCAACCCGGACAAGCTCCGCGCCATGGCGGAGACGCACCGGATCAGCCGCCGCTGACGTGCAGCCGTTCCGGCCCGGGGAGGGGCCCTCGCGGGGAAGGCCCCTCCCCGCAGCGTTCAGGCGCCGTCCGGTTCCGGCGACCGCTCCGCCCGTCGCGGACCGCGCAGGAGGACGGCGACCAGCAGGAGCGCCATCACGACGACGCCGGTCCACATCGCCTGCCGCCAGCCCTCTACGAAGGACTCCTGCGCGGCCCGCACCAGCGCCGCCGGAGCCGGCGTGCCGTCCGCGCCCGCGAGCGCGCCGGCGATGCCCCTGCGCGCGTCGTCGGCGGCACCGCCGGGGACGCCTTCGAGGCGCCGCTCGATCGCATCGGCGTACCCGGCGGTGAGGACCGCGCCGAGCAGGGCGACGCCGAGGGCGGTGCCGAGCTCCCGGGTGACGTCGTTGAGCGCCGAGGCGACGCCCTGCCGCTCGCGCGGCAGCGACGAGGTGATGGCCTCGGTGGACGGCGTCATCGACAAGCCCATGCCGAGCCCCATCGCGACCATGCCCGGCAGCACCGAGAGGTATCCCCCTTCGACCGAGACGAGCACGGCCATGAGCGCGAGCCCCGAGCCGGCCAGGGCGATCCCCGCGGACACGGCCGCCCGGGCGCCGATGCGCGCGGCGAGCCGCGGGGCGAGTCCCGAGGCGGCCATCATCAGGACCGCCATCGGCATGAGCGCGAGGGTGGAGACCAGACCGGACCAGCCCAGCACCGCCTGGAAGTACGGGAAGAGGACCACGAAGATCCCCGCCAGCACGCCGAACACGGCGAGGAGCACGAGCGAACCGCCGGCCAGGCCCCGCTCCCGGAACAGGCGGACGTCCAGCAGCGGCGCCGGATGGCGCAGCTCCCACGCCGCGAACCCGGCCGCGCCGACCACTCCGGCGAGAAGGGCCGCCAGCGTCTCCGGCGCCGCCCAGCCCCGTTCGGGCCCTTCATGGAGCACGAGGATGAAGCCGACGACGGCGACCACCGACGCCAGCGAGCCGACCAGGTCGAACCGGTGGGCCGCCGCCTCGCGCGAGTTCGGGACGGCCCGGACCGCGACGACGGCGGCGGCGGCGACGAGGGCCACCGGCAGCACGAAGAGCCAGCGCCAGCTCGCGACGTCGACCAGGAGGGCCGAGGCGAACATCCCGAGGATCCCGCCGCCTCCCGCGACGGCGGACCACACCCCGATCGCCTTGGAGCGCTCGGAGTCGGGGAACGTCGCGGTGATGACCGAGAGCGTGACGGGCATGATCATCGCCGCGCCGACGCCGCTGAGGAACCGGGCGGCGAGCATGGCCTCGGTGGTCTGGGCCAGTCCGGCCGCGGCGCTCGCGGCGCCGAAGACGGCCAGTCCCGCGAGCAGGACGGGCTTGCGGCCCCACCGGTCCCCGGCCGCCCCGAGCGGGAGCAGGAGCGCGGCCAGGGTGACGGTGTAGAGGTTGATCATCCACAGGACCTCGCTCTGCGAGGCGTCGAAGGCGACGGCGACCTGCGGTTGGGCGACGTTCAAGCCGGACACGGAGGCGATGACCGCCATGAGTGCGATGCAGACGCCGACGAGGACGGTGCGGCGGCGGCGCGGATCCAGGATGACCGGATCGGCCGTCGCGGTCGGAAGCGAGTTCATGGTTTCCTTTCGAGGCTGCTCGGCCGCTTCGGGCGCGGAAGCCGGCCGCGGAGGCGCGCCCGGACCGGGCGCCGGTCGATCCTGACGAATCAGCCCTCGAATCGGCAAACTGCGTTGCCGAATGGCAAGATAGAAGGATGGAACCGGATCTCGACCAGACCCTCGACGCCGTCGGGCCGCGCCTCAAGCGGCTGCGGCTCCGCCGCGAGGTCACCCTCGCCGACCTCGCCGCGCAGACGGGGATCTCCGCCAGCACGCTCTCCCGGCTCGAATCGGGGCTGCGCCGGCCGACCCTGGAGCAGCTCCTGCCGCTCGCGCGGGTCCACGGGGTGACCCTCGACGAACTCGTGGACGCCCCGCCGACGGGCGACCCGCGCGTGCACCTGCGGCCCGTCGCATGCGAGAACGGCGCGGTGGTCCTGCCGCTCACCCGCAGGCCCGGCGGCATCCAGGCGTACAAGTTCATCCTGCCGACCGGCGACGACGACAAGACGCCGCAGCTGCGAACCCACGAGGGCTTCGACTGGACCTACGTCCTCAACGGCACACTCCGCTTGATCCTCGGCGAGCACGACCTCAGGCTGAAACCCGGCGAGGCCGCCGAGTTCGACACCCGCACCCCGCACTGGTTCGGCGCCACCGGCGCCGGCCCCGTCGAGTTCCTCAGCCTCATAGGCAGACAGGGAGAACGAGCCCACATCCGAGCCAAACCCAAACGCCCCGAGCGCGATCACTAGATCCCTGATCGAGCCGGGAACGCCTTCGGGCCGCGTTCAACCGCACACCGGATCGCCGGGCCGCCACCATCGCTGAAGTCGCGAAAAGAATCTCGAAGACCGTGTCGAAATCCCGGCCCCTCGAACGAAGGAGGGATGACGGGCCGGAACGACCGGTCCCGAACCGCGAGAAGGACACGGACATGCGACGCATCATCGCCTCCACCTACACCACCCTCGACGGCTACATCGACGACCCGCACGAGTGGTCCCTGGCCTACAACGACGCCGCGGCGCAGCAGTACGCCTTGGACCTCACCCTCGGCGCAGACTCGCTGCTCCTGGGGCGGGTGACCTACGAAGGCATGGCCCAGGCCTGGCCCCACATGGGCGGCAACCCCTACGCCGACCACGTCAACGCCATGCGCAAGTACGTCGTCGCCACCGAGCCGGTCGACACCGGCGCGTGGCACCCGACCACCGTCATACCCGGCGACCGGCTCACCGATGCGGTCAAGAGGCTCAAGGCCGAAGACGGCGGCGACGTCCTGGTATGGGGCGCCGGCCGCCTCACCGACGCGCTCGCGACCGCCGGGCTCCTCGACGAATACAAGGTGTGGACGTACCCGGTGCTCAAGGGCGGCGGTGTGCCCATGTTCCGGCCCGAGAGCCGCACCGGCCTCGCCCACGCCGGCACGACCGCGTTCGACTCCGGGGTGGTCGTCTCGACCTACCGCGTCACCGCTTGAGGACGGGGAACCGATCATGGCCCGCAACGGCGAAGTCACCGACTACATCGCGAAGACCGGGCCCTGGCAGCAGCGGACCGCGAACGCGCTGCGCGAGACCGTCCACGACACGCTCCCCGGTGTGGAGGAGGCGTTCCTCTACGGCAAGCCGCATTTCGTCCTGGCCGGGAAGAACATCGCAGTTTTGCACGCGGCCGCGGCGAAGATCTCGTTCATGGTGTTCGACGCCGGCGCCATCGAACCCGTCAAGGGCGTGCTCCGCTCCCTCGGTTCCGGTGACCGCAAAGCGGTCGACCTGAAGGAGGATGACACCGTGGATGCGGCGTTCATCGCAGACCTGCTGCGCCGCACCACCGGCCAGAACTGACCAGGAAGGACGCGACATGCGCGTGATGGTGATGACGAAGGGCGACGGCGCCGACGAAGGCAAGGGCGAGCCCACCGCCGAGATGTTCGAGAAGATGCGGATCTTCAACGAGCAGCTCGTCAACGCCGGCATCATGCTGGGAGGAGAGGGTCTTCAGCCGTCGGGCGCCGGCGCGAAGGTCGCCTTCTCCGCAGCCGGGACCTCGGTCGTCGACGGCCCGTTCACCGAGGCCAAAGAGGTGATCGCAGGCTACTGGATCTGGGAGGTCGGCTCCCTGGCCGAAGCGGTCGAATGGGTGAAACGGTGCCCGTACGACCCCGCGTACGGCGAGTCCCAGGTCCTGGAGATCCGGCCCCTGTTCGACATGGCCGATCTCGCCCGAAACGTCGGCGAGGAAACCCTCGCCCGCAGCGCCGAGCTGCAGGAACGCCTTCCGGGGTAGTGCCGTGGATCTTCAGGAATCGGTCGAAGCCCTGTGGCGCATAGAGGCGCCGCAGCTGATCGCGACGCTCGCCCGACGCATCGGCGACCTCGACATCGCCGAAGACCTCGCCGCAGAGGCCTTCGCGGCCGCCATGGAGCAGTGGCCGGTCGACGGCATCCCGCCCCGGCCCGGAGCGTGGCTGATGTCGACCGCACGGCACAAGGCCGTCGACCGAGCCCGGCGGGAGGAGACCGCCCGCAGCAAGGCGCCCCTCCTCGCCGCCGGGCGTCCTGAGGAACTTCCCGACGTGGCCGACCAGGCGCTCGAACCGATCCCCGACGACCTGCTCACCATGCTCTTCACCACCTGCCACCCGATGCTCTCCCCCGACGCCCGGGTCGCACTCACCCTGCGCCTGTTCGGAGGCCTGACCACCGACGCGATCGCCCGGGCCTACCTGGTCCCCTCAGCGACCGTCGGTCAGCGGATCACCCGCGCCAAACGCACGCTCGCCATGGCCCGGGTGCCGATCGAGCGGCCCTCCGCCGAAGACCTTCCTCACCGCCTCGGGACGGTCCTCGAGGTCCTGTACGCGATCTTCAACGAGGGGTACTCGGCCTCGTCCGGAGACCGGCTCGTGCGCACCGACCTCGCCGTCGAGGCCATGAGGATGGGACGCATCCTGGCCGGGCTCGCCCCGACCGAACCGGAAGTCCTCGGTCTCGTCGCGCTCATGGAGCTCCAGGCCTCCCGGTTCCGCACCCGCACCGACCCGCAGGGCCTCCCGGTCCAGCTCGAGGACCAGGACCGCCGTCGCTGGGACCGCACCCTCATCGACCACGGCCTGAGGATGCTCGATCGCGCCCTCGAACTGAGCCGGCCCCTGGGCCCCTACGCGATCCAGGCCGCGATCGCCGCATGCCATGCCCGAGCGGCCACGTTCGCCGACACCGACTGGGCGACCGTCCTCGCCCTCTACGACGCGCTTCTCCAGGTCACCGGATCCCCTGTCGTCGAACTGAACCGGGCCGTCGCCGTCCTCCACCTCGACGGACCGCGAGCCGCCCTCGACGCCGTCGAACCACTCCGCGCCGACCCGCGGCTGGCCCGCTACCACCTCCTCGGCGCCGTCCGCGGCGATCTCCTCGTCCGACTCCACCGCTACACCGAAGCCGCAGCGGAACTCGAGCACGCCGCCGCGCTCGCCCCCACCAGGCAGGAGCGGCAGCTCCTCCTCGCGCGTATGGCGGCCTGCCTCGACGGAACCGCATCCGAGACGAGCACCTGACGGCCGCTCGCCCGCAGGCGCGAGACCGGGAGCGCCGTCGGGAGTGCGCACCGAGAAGGTGCCCGCCGGCCCTCGAAGCGGACTTTCAACTAGTCGTACCAACAAACCTCGGTCGAGTCATTGACTACACATAGATATCTCTCTATAGTTCGAGTCGTCGGAAATCATCAGATGTCTCTGAGCCGGTCGCGATATGTGATCGGTAACTGCCTTGCTGGCCGAGTCCTGACCCTGCGGGACAGCGGCACGACTCGGCTCTCTCGATGTACCCGGCGGACTCGGTGCGAGACCGAGTCCGGTCCCTGCGGCCACCTGAAACGGAAATGATCCTACGAATCAAGGAACAAGGGATGCGCACAAGAGCAAGGTGGCTCGGATGGATCGCGGCGCTCGGTCTCATGGTGGGCATGGTGACGACACCGGTCGGCACCGCCGGCGCGGAGTCGAACGGCGGGGTCCGGGTCATGCCGCTCGGTGATTCCATCACCGAGGGCACGGCCACGCCGGGCGGATACCGGATCGGCCTGTGGCAGCACCTCGCCAACGGCGGGTACACCACGGACTTCGTCGGGTCGCAGTTCAACGGGCCGGGAAACCTCGGCGACCACGATCACGAAGGCCACCCCGGCTGGCGGATCGACCAGATCGACGCGAACGTCGTCGGCTGGCTGAACACCTATCAGCCGAAGACCGTGCTGCTGCACATCGGCACCAACGACATCCTGCAGAACTACGACGTCTCCGGCGCCCCGAACCGGCTGTCCGCACTGATCGACCGCATCACCGCGACGGCGCCGAACGCCGAGGTGTTCGTCGCGCAGATCACTCCGCTGGGGTGGAGCGAGGGGGACGCGGCGGTGAACCGCTTCAACGCGGCGATCCCCGGCATCGTGCAGAGCAAGGTGAACGCCGGCAAGAACGTGCACCTGGTCGACATGCACAGCGCCCTGACCGCCGCCGACCTGGACGACGGCGTCCACCCGACCGCGGCGGGATACGACAAGATGGCCGCGGTCTGGTACGCCGCACTGCGATCGGTACCGGGCAGCATCGGCACGGCGGACAGCACCGAGATCGTCGGTGCCCAGTCCGGTCGCTGCCTCGAGGTCACCGGGCTCGGCACCGCCAACGGTACCGACGTGCAGCTGTGGGACTGCTGGGGCGGCGCCAACCAGCAGTGGACCTACACCTCCGGCAAGCAGTTGATGGTGTACGGCGACAAGTGCCTGGACGCTCAGGGCCAGGGCACCGGCAACGGCACTCCTGTGGTGATCTGGGAGTGCAACGGGCAAGCCAACCAGCAGTGGAACCTCAACGCCGACGGCACCATCACCGGGGTGCAGTCCGGCCTGTGCCTGGACGCCTCGGGCTGGGGCACCGGCAACGGTACGAAGGTCAAGCTCTGGACCTGCGGCGGCGGACAGGCCAACCAGCAATGGACCAGACGGTGACCACGGCGCGCCGGCTCGCAGACAGTGCACCCCAGGACACGACGCTTGTCCCGCGTCCGCTGGGAAGCATCCGATTCCTCGATCCCGTCCCGCTGTACCCGGGGCATGGCCGCGCTCGCGGCCTCGCTGACTGACCGATCCGGGACCGGACCGCGGCGGCGCACCCGCCGGTCCGCGACCGCCCGGTCCCACCCGTGGCAATGAACCCGCATCTCGAAGACCCGACCAACCTCGAATAAGGAGGCCACCATGGCCTGGATGGAAACCCCCAAGAGCCGCAGGCGGATGCTCATCGGAGGAGCCGGCGTGCTCGCCGGGGCCGCCGCCGCGACCGTACTCAACCCGTTCACCAACGCGGCCGTAGCCGCCACGGTCGACACGACCGCCTGGTATGTGCTGGTGAACCGCAGCAGCGGCAAGGCCCTGGACGTCAGCGGTGTGTCCACCGCCGACGGGGCCCTGCTGCAACAGTGGACCCGCACGAGCGCCACCAACCAGCAGTTCCAGTTCGTGGACGCCGGCGGCGGCTACTACCGGATCAGGGCGCGGCATTCGGGCAAGGTGCTCGACGTCTCCGGCTGGTCGACCGCCGACGGCGCCGCCATCCACCAGTGGACCGACCACGGCGGCGCCAACCAGCAGTTCCGGCTCGCCGACTCCGCAGGCGGCTACGTCCGCCTGATCAACCGCAACAGCAACAAGGCGGTCGAAGTCCAGAACGCGGCGACCAACGACGGCGCAGGGGTCGTGCAGTACAGCGACTGGGGCGGCGCCAACCAGCAATGGCAGCTCGCTCGCGTCGACGGCGGCGCCGCCTGCGCTCTGCCGTCGTCGTACCGCTGGACATCGACGGGCCCGCTCGCGGAACCGAAGAACGGGCAGGTCTCGCTCAAGGACTTCACCGCCGTCCGCTACAACGGCCAGTACCTCGTCTACGCGACGACGCACGACACCGGAGACGCCTGGAACTCGGTGGTCTTCAGCCCGTTCACCAACTGGTCCGACATGGCCTCGGCCGCCCAGACCAGGGTGACGAGCTTCAACCCGGTGGCCCCGACGCTGATCTACTTCGCTCCGAAGAACATCTGGGTGCTCGCCTACCAGTGGGGCTGGCCGTACAAGTTCTCCTACCGCACGTCGACCAACCCCGCCGACCCCAACAGCTGGGGCCCGCACCAGGAGCTCTTCAACGGGCAGATCCCCGTGAACAACCCCATCGACCAGACCCTCATCGCCGACGACCAGAACATGTACCTGTTCTTCGCCAACGACGAAGGCCAGATCTACCGCTGCAGCATGCCCCTCGGCAACTTCCCGAGCAGCTTCGGCACGAGCTACCAGCTCGTCATGAGCGACACGAAGGCGAACCTGTTCGAGGCGGTCGAGGTCTACAAGGTCCAGGGCCAGAACCAGTACCTCATGATCGTCGAGGCCATGGGCAGCCAGGGGCGCTACTTCCGCTCGTTCACGGCCACCAGCCTGAACGGCACATGGACGCCGCAGGCCGCGACGGAGAGCAACCCCTTCGCGGGCAAGGCGAACAGCGGTGCCACGTGGACCAACGACATCAGCCACGGCGACCTGGTGCGCACCAACCCCGACCAGACCAAGACCATCGACCCCTGCAACCTGCAATTCCTCTACCAGGGACGCAGCCCGAGCTCTGACGGCATGGACTACAGCCTCCTGCCGTACCGGCCGGGTCTGCTGACCCTGCAGCGCTAGCGCCACGACGCAAGTCCGGCTCGGGAGTTCCCGAGGCAGCGGGCGGGCTCGGTCTCGTGCCGAGCCCGCCCGCAGGACCTCAATGCCGCAGGGTCAGCCTGGGCACTGAACCGCCGCCCGTCCGACGAGAACAGGAGGGCCATCGTGACCGCGTACCGAGAGGGTGCCCGCCAACAAGTACTCGCCAACCGCTACGAAGTCTGAGGTGTAACAAGGATGTTGGACACGGATCCTGATTTGAGAGGATCGTGTCCATGCCCGCGAAGCGCCGGAAGTTCAGCCCGCAGTTCAAGGCGGAGGCTGTGCCGATGGTCGTCCAGACCGGTCGAACGGTCGCCGAGGTCGCGCGCGATCTCGGCATCAACTCGACGACCCTGGGCAACTGGGTCAACACCTGGAAAGACGAACACCCCGAAGCACAACCCGAGGAAACA
>NZ_WIAO01000005.1 GCF_009451885.1 Glycomyces albidus | reverse complement strand
TACATCCGCTGGTACAACACCGAACGCATCCACACACGGCTTGAGGGCCTGACCCCGGCTGCATACCGGGCCCAGACCCTCATGGCCTAGCCTTCAAACACCAGTCCAACAATCGGGGACCAGTTCAATCGGACTGCGCCCCTCTTGTTCTGTGCGGCTTCCCTCGAGGGTCCTGTTACGGAGCCGGCTGCGGTCGTCTGCAGATGGACGGCGAAAGACCCGGGCGATCAGGGATCGTCCCGGGTCTTTGCTCGCCTGGCAGTGTGGAAGTCCGGCTTACCGGAACTTCAGAGCGTTGGCGGCCTCGGTGTCGGCGTAGTTCTGCCGGGCACGGTCGACGGCGCCGCCGATGGCCTCGAGGATCTCGTTGATCTTCGCCATCGAGCCTTCCCACTCGGCCCGCTGCTCCATGTACGCAACGCGGTCGTCACCCTCCCATTCGAGGGCGTCGAGCTTGCTGCCGAGGTCGGCGAGGTTGTCGTTGATGGACTGGGAACCGCTGAGAATGCGCTGGTGCGCGTCTTCCATCTCCGCGTAATTAAGAGCAATCGCTCCGGGCATGTCAGGTCACCTCTTCCTAAAGTCTCGGGGGGGGGGGTTGGTTAGAGCAGGCCTTCGAAGCCCTGGGAGCTGGTCGCGTCCTGCTCGTCGGTCGCGGTGGCGCTGGCGTCCAGCATGTTCGCGATGTTCTCGAGCGCGTCGAGGAGGTCCTTGGCTTCCCTGTCCCAGATCTCCATGGTCTCGGAGAACGCGGTGGCGCCGGCGCCCTGCCAAGAAGCAATGAGCGAGTCGCAGAGCGTACGGAGCTCGCCGAGCGTGCCGTCGACCTCCTGGCGGCAGTTCAGCGTGTCTACGGCAGCCTGTTGGACTGTCTCGACTGTCATCTGAACCATCGAATACACCTCCTGATCGTTGAACCGGGGGCTGCGGCTCTAGAGATCTAGGCCGTCAGGGGTATCCCAGTGAGTTTTTCATCGATTCCGCAGTCACCATAACCCGTCCGTGCAAACTCACCGGGCTGGCGGTGCGTCTCCGAGTTTACTAGTAGTGACGAGGCCCGTGTATCCCCACTTTGTGCCACGTCGGGCGTACGGGGCAACCAGGGCGACGCCTGGGGTAGTCGGGTCGAATGGGACGCCGCGTCACGTCGGTCGGCAACTGAGCGTTCCGGTGCCGTCGCAGGTCGCGCGAGCCTGGCATGCTCCTATGTGTCCCGATCTCCCCGGTTCGTGCCGTGCCGGGCCGCCAACGGCGCCCGGATTGCGTTGCATCGGTATGCTGGAGCGAGCACGATCGGAGCGGCCGCGTGCCCACAGCACGGCGTGACGATGCGCGGGAGCCCCGACCATACCCCCTGACGAAACTCGACCCATCGAGGTGATGACGTTGCTTCCCGAGGACATGGGTGGCGGTGCGGTCCAGAACACCGACGGCACCTACACAGTGACCGACTCCAGCGGCACCCGGTTCCAGATGACCGAGGAGTCCTTCGACGAGTTCATTTCCCAGATGGGTCTGACGCTCAGCGACCTGGAGTACTACCGCAGCCAAGTGCTCGGCGGCAGAGTGGTGCGCCTGCGCGAGGGCGCGAACCCCGAGTACATGAACTCCGGGAGCCTGCGCGAGGTCGACACGGTGAACCTTCCGTTCGGCGGCTTCGAGGACGCGAAGCTGCTCGCCGAGGCGTACAAGAGCATCACCTACCCGGGGCGCGCCGAGCAGATCGACCGCGTCGCTCACGGCCTCAACACCGGCAAGGTCATCAGCGAGGACATCAAGACCAGCTATCTCGAGAACGACGGCGCGATCTCTGCTTCGGTCTCCAGCATCCAGAACGAGTTCGACAGTCGCGGCGGCGGGATCACCGAGAGCGATGTCGAGGAGGCCCGCGGGGACAATCCCACAGGCGGTCAGGACCAGCCGGCTCCTGAGGACGAAGAACCCGGGATGCTCTAGCCCCGGCGAGATGGCTGACGGCCTGAACCCCTAGGAAGGAGCCGAGGATGGGTTACGGCAAAGGCAAAGACTTCTACAAGAGCACCTATAGCCAAGAGCAGCTCTGGAACATGCTCCAAGAAGGTGACGACTGGGGCGTCGATCAGGGCGGTTCGATCTGGGTCACCGCTGCGAGCGGCATGAAGGCGGCCCGGGAGGAGATGGTCGTCCATGTGCAGTCCCTGCGGACGCAGTGGACGGGGACCGCGGCTGACGAGTTCGAGAATCGCATGGCGATCGTCGAGGAGTACAGCCGGACCTCTGAGGACGGTATGAAGGACCTCGGAGAACTGACCCTTCCGGCGCTCGCCCAAGCGCTCAAGACGGCGCAGACCGACGCAGCGAGCGAGGACCTGTACCCGAGCTCGACGCAGACGTACGAGGAGTGGCTGGACAGCAACGGCCACAGCGAGACGGACCCGGACTACCAGACGAAGAAGCCGCAGTACGAGCAGCAGTACCAGCAGTACCTCGATGCTCGGCACGACCGGATGGCCCAGATCGTCGCCGACCTCGGCGACAAGTACGCGTACGAGCGGGTGGTCAACCCGATCTTCGCCGAGCCGCCGCCTCCACCCCCCAGCGACATGCCCGGCAACAGCACATACCAGCCGCCGACCGGCGGGGTGTTCGCCGAGAACGGCCTGACGAACTCCAACGACGTCCCGGACGCCCCTGGCGCCGTCTCGGGCGCCGACACCGCTGGAGCCGACGGCGTCCTCGGTACGGATGACGACCTCGATCCGGTGACCGACGACTGGATGCCCGGTTCGTACGACGACATCGACGGCGACGTCGGCGGTGGTGGTCTCGCCCACGGTTACATGCCCGGCGGCGGTGGCGGCACCGGCTACATGCCGGCCGGCGGCGGCACCGGAGCGGGCGGCGCCAGCCTCCTGGGTGGGGGTGCGGGCCTGTTCGGTCCCGCGACGTCCGGCGGCGGTGCCGGCAGCGCGCCCGGTCGCGGCACCGGCAACACGAGCCCGGCTCGCGCCGGCGCCTCCTCTGGTACCAGCCGGTCCGGTTCCGGCACCGGCGGTCGCGGCGGTCTGAACAGCGGCGGCGGAACCGGCAACCGTGCCGGGGCCCCTGGAGGCCGCAGCGGCACCGGCGCTCGCGGCGGCACCCGCTCCGGTTACAACGACGAGGACGACGAGGACACCTACACCAGGGAGACCTGGCTGCGGGAGGACGACGTCGACTGGAGCCGGAACCGCGTCCGGGACGAGGAACTCGACGACGACTGACGGACGGCTCTGAGCAGTCGATGAGGGGCGAGCGGCCTTGGCCGCTCGCCCCTCTCGCTTGACCGATATCGAATACGAAGGGCCGCAGCCGAACGGCTGCGGCCCTGAACGTCTAGCGCTGGTTCCGGTCGTCCGGGCGCCACGGCGGGCTCGGCTCAGTGGGACTGCCCGGCTGGCTGAACCCCTGCGGCGGGCTGCTGTAGCCCTGCTGTCCCGGCGGTCCTCCGTACCCCTGGCCGCCCATCGGCGGCACATACTGCTGGGTGGCGGCCGCGGGCTGCTGGTAGCCGACCTGGGTCGGATCGCTGCCCGGGGGTTGCTGCGACTGAGCGGCTTTGCGGCCCCGCCCGCGAAGGACCAGCCAGACGGCGGCTGCGGCGCCGAGCAGCACGACCGCGGCCGCGACCACGATGATCGCCGAGAGGTTCGACTCCTTGTTGCCTTCGGCGGCCGCCGAAGGGCCTCCCGGGGATGCCGCGCCCGGCTCCTCCTCGGCACCCTCGGACGGGGTGTCGTCAGGAGTGGCGCCGCTGGCGCCCGCCTCGCCCATCGGGTAGCCGAGCGGGTTCTCCTCCACCGGTTCGATGCCCTCGGCGTTGACGGCCTGGTCGGCGTTCAAGAGACCGAATCCGGACACGTCGTCCCTGTCACCGTTGCCGTCACCTGCGGTCTGGAGCAGCCGCTGGATGACATTGCTGGCGTCGAGGTCGGGGTGTGCGGCCCAAGTCAACGCCGCCACTCCGGCCGTAATCGCGGACGCCATGGACGTACCGCCGGAAACCAGCTCATGGAGTTCGGAGTCTCCAAGGGAGTCGGTCTGAGGGAGAGGGACGGTCATTTCGTCCGCCGGCGCGGCGAGCGCGACTTCGGGACCGGTCGAAAGCACGTCGCTCCAGACGCTCCCATCGCTCCGGGTACCGGTCACGGCGACGACACCCGGCACCGCGGCGGGGTTGGCAACACCGCTCTCAGCGTCGTTGCCCGCGCCCGCGATCACGATCGCGCCCTTGTCGATGACGTATTGAAGCGCCTCGAGGTCTTCGGGGAGCAGGTTCTCGTTTCCCTCCAGTGACCAGGGAAGCACCACGATGTCGGCGCCTTCGTCCGCGACCCTTCGGAACGCGTCGTACTGCGCCTCACCCCATACGCCACCGAAACCCGACTCGACACCTGTGTAGAAACGCACCGGCATGATCGTGGCCTCCGGAGCCGCGAGCAGCACTCCTGCCGCGATCGCAGTGCCGTGGCCATGATTGTCAATGCGCCCGTCGGGCTCATCCGAGTAGAGGGAGAAGCCCGGCAGGACGTCCTTGCCGTCGAACACCGGGTGCTGTCCGACACCGGTGTCCATCACCGCGACCGTGATGCCTTCGCCCTGCGAGTTCTCCCAAGCGCCCGCCGCCTGGATCTGGTCGGTCACCCAAGCGTTCTCGGTGAAGAACGGGTCGCCCTGGGCCAGCGCGACACCCGGCGCCGCCGTGACCGCCGCCGTGGCGGCCAGGGTCGTCAGGCCGGCTGCCAGGGCGGTGCGGAGGCCGCGGCGTGGGGATCGGGGTTCGGCGGAGGGTGGCGTGAGAGGTATGGCCATAGGGTTGGACCCCTTCCGTGTGCCGGTCGTTACAGCGCTGTCCGCTCTGCCCCACAACATACCGGACCTGTTCCGGCCCTGCGAGCCACGGAGGACGGCCAGCGAATCATAACGATTCGGTCACGGACGGGACGTTCTCCGTGTTGCCGCTATCGCCCGTTTACCTGGGATTTGTACGCTGCGTGTGGATCGACGCACGAGAGATTGGACCCCCCCGTGAGCGCCCCACCGGTCTCGCCCCGCCTTGCCCGCTGCTGTTCCCTTGGGGCGCAGCATGGTTGACCTTTCGCTGGACCCCGAGGAGATCAAGCAGGGCGGTGTCGCGATGTTCGCCGCCTCGGACGGGATGTACGAGGACTTCAAGCAGGTCGCCGGTGAGGCCGGCGCGCTGGAGGGGTCGGTGGACACCGGTGCCTTCAGCGGGATCGGTGAAGTGGTGCAGGCGGTCGAGCGGTGGGAGGGCGCGGTCGTGCCCGGGCTGCGGGGCCGGGTGGAGGAGCTGGGGGCGTTCCTGGCGGTGTACGCGGTGCAGCATGTGGACCTCGATGCGATGACCGCGGAGCTGTTCGCGCAGTACGCCGACCCCGACGTGTTCCCGGTCGATCCGGGCTCGCGCGCGACGCCGGTGCCGGAGTAGCCGTGGCGGTCTCGTACCGCGCGTTGCGCGATGCCGACTTCGGGCCGCTCGCGGCCGTCGGGGAGCAGTGGCTGGCCCAGGCCGGGCGGCTGGAGGAGCGGGAGGCCGAGCTGGACGACCTGCGGCGCAGGCGGCTCGGCGAGGCCGAGTGGACCGGGACGGTGGCCGAGGAAGTGCGGTCGCGGGTGAAGCTCATCGCCGACGACGCCGTGGAGCGGGCTGGCGAGTGCCGCCGGATCGCGGCGGCGATCGAGGACGCGGTGGCGGTCTTCAAGGACCGGCAGGAGGAGCTCGAGGAGCTGCTCGCGTCGCTGCCCGAGGGCCTGTCGGTCGACGCCGACGGGGTCGTGACGGCCGAGTCGGCCGAGGACGCGGCCGCGTTCGAGCGGCGGGTCGAGGCGATCCTCGACGCGGTGGGCGAGGCCGACGAGACCCTGCACGCCGCGGTCGCCGCGATCGCGGGCACGACGGACGCGGGTGAGCGGGCGGAGCTGGCGGCCGGCGTCGCGCTCGCCGACGACTTCCAGGACATGCTCGACGGCGGGGCGGACCCCGCCGCGGTGAACGCGTGGTGGGACGGGCTCTCGCCGTTCGAGCAGCAGGGCCTGCTCGAGGCCAGGCCGGAGCTGCTGGCCCAGGTCGACGGGATCCCCACGGCCGTCAGGGACTCGGCGAACCGGACCCTCCTCGACGGCGAGCTCGAACGGCGCGAGAACGAGATCGAGGCCGTCGAGGACCGGCTCGCCGCCGACCCCGGCGACGAGGACCTGCGGCGGCGACTGGAGGGCCTGCGGGACACGCAGCGGGACCTCGTGCGGCTGCGGGACGAGGTGGGCGAGCCGTACCAGGTCGGGTCGGGCGGTCCCGCGCTCGAGCGGTACCTGCTCGGCTACTCGTCGGCCGGGGACGGGCGCGCCGTCGTCGCGATCGGGAACCCCGACACCGCCGACCACGTGTCGGTCCTGGTGCCGGGCACGGGAACCGACCTGGGGAACGTCGGAGGCAGCCTCGACCGGGCCGAGCTCATGGCCGGCGACGCGTACTGGGCCGACCCGGGCAGCTCGACCGCGTCGGTGCTGTGGCTCGGCTACGACGCCCCCGACGAGATCGTCCCCCACGCCATGGACCGGGGCTATGCGGAGGATGCGGCGGAGGACCTCAGCTCGTTCGCGTCGGGCCTGCGCGCGGTCGACGAGGACGGCGCGTCGCACGTCACGGTCACCGGTCACTCGTACGGGTCGACGACTGTGGGCATCGCCGCGCGCGACGCCGGCTTGGACGTCGACGACATGGTGTTCGTCGCCTCGCCGGGCGTCGGCGTCGACTCGGCTTCGGACCTCGGGATCGACCCGGACCGGGTGTGGGCCACCAGGAACGAGGAGGACATCATCGGCTGGGCCAGGGAGGACGCGATCGGCGCGATCGCCGGCGGCGGCGCCGGCGGGCTCGTCGGCGGTGCCGCGGGCGGGCTCATCGGCGGCGCGCTCGGGTACTTCGCCTCGGACCACGACGACCTCGTCCACGGCACCGACCCGGTCTCGGACGCGTTCGGCGGCCGGACGTTCCAGAGCGACGCCACCCGCGACGCCGACGGGTTCGAGGAGCTGTGGAAGGACAACGCGGAGAACCACTCCTCCTACTGGGACGGCGACAACGGCCATCCCCGCAACGTCGCCCGCGACAACCTGGCCTATATCGTGACCGGCCAGACCAGCGGCGTCCGGTGAAGCCGAGCGCCGCCCTCGTCCTTCCACTACTGCTCGCAGGATGCTCCATGACCGACACCGAACCGCACCGGCCCGCGCAGGCCGAGATGTACGCCCCGATGGAGGCCGCCGTGGCCGAGGCGGTCGAGGCGCTGCCGGACTTCCCCGGTTTCGCCTCGCGCACCTGGCACGAGCTGCCGTGCGGCCACGGGGACGGCGGCGACCCCGGCCATGTGGGGATTGAGATCTCGTACATGTTCGCCGAGCCACTGTGGGGCGACCCGCTGGTGCGCGAGACGTACGCGGCGGCGCTGCGCGGGCAGTGGGAGGCGGACGGGTACGACGTGCATCGGGACGACGAGGTGGCGCTGGCGAGCGGCCGGGTCGACCGGAACGTGGAGGCGCTGCGCGAGGACGGCCTGAACCTCTGGTACCGCGTCTCCGGGGTCGTCGGCCTGGTGGTGCAGTCGGGGTGCGTGGAGCGCAGCGAACCGGGCGAGATCGCCTACGTGCCGCCGGCGGGCGGCGTCACACCGGGCGGCGAGGGCGACCTCGTCGGGGAGTACTTCCCCGACGGCATCCCGGTGGAGGGCCGGGACGGCGGCGAGGCTGACTACTCGGGCCTGTGAGTCAGTCCCGGCAGGCGATGCCGAGGACCCGGTCGGTGGTCGGTTCGCCCTGGGCGGGAACGCATTCGGGTTCGGCGTCGACGCGTTCGACGCAGCCGCTCGCGACCGTCAGGGCCGGCTGCGCGCCGCCGGTGTAGCCGAGGGCGATCTCGTCGGCGCGTTCGGCGGTGATGCGGCGGACGCCCTCGAACGTCGCGCCGTCGTAGGTGAGCTCGTAGTCGCCTTCGGCCCAGCGGGTCTCGATGGCCGCCTCGTAGGCGGGGAAGTCCGCGGCGCGCAGCTCGTACACGACCGTGTACCGGTAGGTCGCGAGCCCGGCGGGGGTGCGGTAGCCGCAGTCGGCGACGTCGACGGTGCGGGTCGCGAACCCCGAGAAGGCCGGGAGCGCGTCGGTGGTCTCGGCGACGGCGTCTTCGAGCCGCGCCCAGGTGCCGGCCTCGGTGTACTCGCCGCGCGGCTCCCCCGGTTCGGCGGCGGCCAGGGCCCATTGGCGCACTTCGGCTCCGGCGGCTACGGCGAGGAGCAGGGCGAGGGACCACACGGCGGTCTCGATGCCCGCGATGCGGCTGCGCGGCCGATCCGGTTCGGCGCCGAGCCAGCCGCGCGCCTTCGCGGTGACGGCGACGACCGCGCCGACGAACAGGATCGGGCCGGTGGCGGTGAGGAACGCGATCCCGACGGCGGCCGCCCCGTCGGTCATGGCCTCGCGCACCGGCAGCGCCGAGGGCGTCAGGAGGATCACGAGCTGGACGAGGGCGAGCGCTCCCGCGGCGGCGAGGTAGAGGCGGGCGCGGCGTCCGCCGCGGCCGAGCCAGATCGCGGCGAGCACGTTCACGGGGACCGAGGGGGCGAGCACGAGCAGGTAGGCGATCCCGCGCTCGGCAAGGCCGTTGTCGACGCCGGGCCACGCGTACGCCTGGACGCCGCGCCAGCTCCACAGCCAGACCGCGACGACGGCCGCGGCCTCGGCGAGCAGCAGCACCTGGAGGGTGAGCACGCCGGGCGGCGGCCACGCCGGACGGGCCCGGGCCGCGAGCGGCGCAGGGTCGATGCCGGGGGGCGTGAGCAGTGGGTTCATTCAGGGCTTTCGGGTGTTCGGTGGCGCAGGGGGATTCGCGCCGATACGAGCGTAGTACGCCGCAGGGCCGCCCTCCGGTTGCATCCGGGGGGCGGCCCTGCCCTCGCGTTCCTAGCCCTGGCCGTTCGGCGGGAGCAGCGTCGTCTGGATGAGCTGCTCGCCGTCCTTGCGGCGCACCAGGGTGCCGCGGCCCGGAGGCTGCGGGCTGGGGCGGAGCTTCCCGAAGATCGCGCCCTCTTCCCGCTTGCCGCTCATGAGCAGGCCGGGGGATTCGAGCGACTTGATCTGGCCCACGACGGGGTCCATCAGCGCCCGCGCGGCGCCGGTGGCGCGGCGGGCGATGATGACGTGGAAGCCGATGTCGCGCCCGACCGGGATGAGCTCCGTGATGGCCGCCATCGGGTTGACCCGCTGGGCGACCATCTCGTAGTCGTCGACGATCAGGTACAGGTCCGGGCCCGTCCACCACGACCGGTCGCGCAGCTGCGCCGGCGTGACGTCGTCCCCGGGCAGGCGCTTCTCGATCGGGCCCTTGAGGTTCTTCACCGAGCCCTCGAAGTGCTTGCCGGACATGGCGTAGTCCAGCAGGGTCGGCTTCTGGATCTCCTCGAGCATGCCGCGCCGGTAGTCGGCCATGATGATCTTGGCCTCGTCGGCGGTGTACGTCGCCTGGATCTGCCGGGCGATGTGCCGCAGCAGGTTCGTCTTGCCCGACTCCGAGTCGCCGAACACCAGCAGGTGCGGCTCGTTCTGGAAGTCGAGGTACACCGGCTTGAGGCCGGCCTCGTTGAGGCCGATCGGGATGCCCGGCTTGGAGCGGTCGACCGCCTTGAGGAAGTCGGCCACGTGGAGCTGCTTCGGCAGCAGGCGCACCGGCGGGCACGGCTGGCCGCGCCACGCCTGCTTGACCTTCTTGACGAAGTCCTCGACGCCGGGCTGGAGGTCGTCGCCGTCCCGGATCGAGTCGATGCGCGGCACCGCGGCCAGGATGTGGAGCTTGGCGAGCGAGAGCCCCCGGCCGGGCCGGTTCTTCGGCACGTTCGCCGCCGCCTTGCGGTCGATCTCGGACTCCATGTTGTCCGAGAGCTTCAGCTCCAGCTTCAAGCCGAACATGTCCCGCATGTTCATGCGGATGTCGCCCCAGCGGGTGCAGGTGACCATGACGTGGACGCCGTACGCCAGGCCCCGGTTGCCGATGGCGCGGATCTGGTCCACGAACGGCTCGAAGTCCTCGCGCAGGGTCATCCAGTTGTCGACCACCAGGAACACGTCGCCGTACGGGTCCTCGGCGAACCGGCCCTGCTCCTTCATGCGCCGGTACGAGCCCATGCCGTCGATCTTGTTGGCGGTGAAGAACGCCTCGCGCTCGTCCAGGATGGAGTTGACCTCCTGGATGGTGCGCCGCACGCCCTCTTCCTCCTGCCGGCCGAAGACGCCCGCGACGTGCGGGAGGTCTTCGAGGCCGCGCAGGGTGCCACCGCCGAAGTCGAGGCAGTAGAACTGCACTTCGCGCGGGGTGTGCAGGAGCGCGAGCGAGCCGATCATCGACCGGAGCATCGTCGACTTGCCCGACTGGGCGCCGCCGGCGATCGCCACGGTGCCCTGGGCGCCGGAGAGGTCGACGATGAACGGGCTGCGCTTCTGCTCGAACGGCCGGTCCTCCTCGCCGAGGACGGCGTGCAGCTTCCCGTTGAGCGAGAAGCCCTTCGGGTGCAGGCCCCGAACCGGGTCGGCCTCCAGCGGCGGGAGCAGCTGGTCGAGGGTCGGCGGTTCGGCCAGCGGCGGCAGCCACACCTGGTGGGCCGGGCGGCCCATCCCGATGCAGTTGTTCACCATGACCTCGAGCTCGGAGAGCTTCTCGTTCTCCTCGTCCTCCGCGGCCTCGGCGGGAGTGGTCAGGTCCTCCTCCGGCTCCTCCTCTTCGACCTCGGGCTCCGGGGGGAGCTCGACGAAGCCGGGCAGGAAACGCTGCACCTTGTGCTGGACGGCCGCGATGCGCTCGGCGCGCGAGGCGACCCGCTTCGGCGGCTTGTACGCGCCGCCGACGTACGCGGCGCGGAAGCGCACCAGGTCCTGGGTGCCGACCTGGAGGTAGCCGTGGCCGGGGGCCTGCGGCAGCTCGTAGGCGGCGCCGGAGCCGATGACGGTGCGCGACTCCTGCGCCGAGAAGGTGCGGAGCGCGACCCGGTACGACAGGAACGTGTCCAGGCCCTTGAGCTTGCCCTCCTCGAGCCGCTGCGAGGCGAGCAGCATATGCACGCCGATCGAGCGGCCGATGCGGCCGATCTGGAGGAACAGGTTGATGAACTCGGGCTTGGCGACGAGCATCTCGGAGAACTCGTCGGCGATGATCAGCAGCGTCGGCATCGGGTCGAGCGGCTGCCCGGCCTTGCGGGCCTTCTCGTACTCCCACCGGTTGGTGAAGTTGCCCGTCGCGCGCAGCACCTCCTGGCGGCGCACCAGTTCGCCTTCGAGCGCGTCGGCCATGCGGTCGACCAGCTCGATCTCGTCGGCGAGGTTGGTGATGACCGCGGAGACGTGCGGCAGCTCGTCGAGGGCCGCGAAGGTCGCGCCGCCCTTGAAGTCGACGAGGATGAAGTTGAGCTCCTCGGAGGAGTGCGTGGCGATCAGCGAGCCGACGATGGTGCGGAGCACCTCCGACTTGCCGGAACCGGTGGCGCCGATGAGGAGCCCGTGCGGGCCCATCCCGCCGACCGCGGACTCCTTGAAGTCGATGTCGACGATGGCGCCGTCCGGGCCGGGCCCGATCGGGACCTTCAGGTAGTCCTTGATCGGCTTCTCGCGCCAGTGCACGGCCGGGTCGAGCGCCGCGGCGTCGTTGAAGCCGAGCATCTCCGGCAGGCTCGAGGGCGCGGCCATCGGCGAGGCGTCCTCGTCGCCGGACTCGGTCGAGCCCGATGCGCCCTTGAGCGTGAGCCGCCACGGCGCCAGCGAGCGCGCGATGCCCTCGGCCTGGTTGTACGACAGCGCGTCCGGCTTGCCGAGCACGCGGCGCCGGCCGGCCTGGTCCGTGTAGATCTCCTCCGCGGTGACGTCGAAGAGCTTGATCTGCGGTCCGGGCTTGCGCGGCAGGTAGCCGGAGAAGTCGAACACGGTCACGCCGGCCATGCCGTCGGCGGCGATGATGCCGGTCGGGTCGACCTCGCCGCCGTCGAGGATGACGACCAGGTGCGCCTGGCCCTCGCCGGCGGTGGCGCCGGGCGACCACGCGCCGCGGCTGGAGAGCTGGTCGCGCAGCGAGTTCTCGAGCTGCGTGGTGGTGTTGAAGAACATCCGGACCGGTCCGGCGCCGTCCTCCGCGGTGGGGTGCTGGAGGTGCGGCAGCCACTTCATCCAGTGCCACTCGGGCATCCGCTCGTTGTCGGCGACGACCGCGATCATCACGTCGTCGGGCGAGTGGAGCACCGCGAGCTGGGCGATCTGGGCCCGCAGGTTGTTCATGACCGTGGCCCGCTCGCCGCGCAGCACCACCCGAGCGGCCTCGGTGTACTTCATCGACCGGGGTATGTCGATGACGTTCGAGTGGGCGGCGACGAAGCGTCTGAGCGCCATCGAGGTCATCGGCTCCAGGTCCTCGACCGGTTTGGTCTCGGGAGGCACCAGTTTCATCGTCATGCGCTGCTTGCCGATGCCGACGCGCACGTCGAGCGCGTCGTCGTCCTTCGCGCGCCGCTCCCACATGCGGCGGGAGCCCACCAGCGACCACAGGGCCTTCGGGTCGGGGTGGCGCCACCGGGCCGCGCGCCACTGGCGCTCGGCGCCCTTCCGCGCGCGGCGCCGCACCTGGTTGAGGTAGCGCATGTAGTCGCGCCGGTCGGCGTTGAACTCGGCCTTCTTCTGGGCCCGGTTGCCGCCCAGGTTGGTGGCCATCATGCCGACCATGGAGATGCCCATCATGGCGCCCATGGCGATGCGGAGCGTGTTGTTGCCGCCGCTCCCGCCGGTCGTCCGGCTCATCATCATCATGGCCATGGCGGCGGCCCCGGCGAGCATCGGCAGGATCATCAGATACTGCGAGATGTTCTTCGGCTGCGGGTCGGGCATGTCCGGCGGCGACTCCAGGAGGATGTCGCCGCGGGGGGCCTGAGGTCCGCGCTTACGCGGAGGCCTGCGGAAGAGTTTCGTCGTCACAGAGGGTCCTTGTACTCACCGGGGGATGCACCCTGCCGTATAAAAGACATAAGCGCGCTCTGTCGAGTATCGCACTAACAGGGTAGAGCCGCATCGCCACACGGGCGGTACACCCGCCGTTGCATGCGGGATTTATCCTTTTACCGTCCCCCCGATTTCGACCTGACCCGGAGGTTCGCGCGGTGAGCACCAAGTCGGCCACTCTCTCCAGGGTGACGATCGTCAGTCCACGCACCAGGATCGACCTCGCACTCCCCTCAGACATCCCCCTCTCCGACCTGCTGCCGACGATCCTGCACCAGGCCGGCGAGTACTACATCGACGAGGCGGGAGACAACGGCGGCTGGATCCTGGCCCGGCTCGGCGACGCCCCGCTCGACACCGGGCACTCGTGCTCGCAGCTCGCGATCGCCGACGGCGAGATGCTGTACCTCAACCCGGCGGACGCGGCCAAGCCCGAGATCGTGTTCGACGACGTGATCGACGCGGTCGCCACCGCCACCGAACAGCGCGGCAACCGCTGGGACCACCTCGCCACCAAGCGCTTCAGCGTCGGGGTCGGCACGGCCGCGCTCTGCGTGGGGGCGCTCGCGCTCCTCCTGACCGGGCACCTCGCGAGCGCGATCGTCGGCCTGTCGATCGCCGCGGTCCTCGTCGGGGCCTCGGCGCTGCTCTCGCGCGCCGTGGGCGACGCCCGGGCCGCGACGTACTTCGGGGTCACCGCCGTCCTGTACTCAGGGGTGGGCGGCCTGCTCATCGCCGCCGGCGAGCGGGACCTGTTCGAGCTGGCCGGACCGCATGTGCTCATCGCCGCCGCCGCGATCCTGCTGTTCAGCGTGCTCGCGATGGTGGCCGTGGGCGACCTGGCCTCGGCCCCGGTCTTCATCGTGACGATCCTCGGATCGGTGGTGCTCGGCGTCTCCACCGCGCTGATGCTGATCATCCCGGACGGGACCGCCGCCACGGCCGCGGGGATCGCGGCGCCGCTGGCGCTGGTGCTCCTTCCCGCCGCGCCGCGCCTGTCCCTGACGATGGCGATGGTGCCCACGCCGACGCTGCCGACGACCACCGAGGAGCTGAAGGAGGGGGACACCGAGGCCATCGACGGCAAGCGGATCCTGAAGCTCTCGGAGCACGCCGGGAACTACCTGGAGGCGCTGTACTCGTTCGCGGCCGTCACCGGGCTGGTCTCCGCGATCGCGCTGGCGTTCTCGGGGACGCTTCCGGGCATCCTCCTGTCGACGATCCTGTCGCTGGTGCTGCTCAGCCGCGCCCGCACGATCGAGGACCGCCCGGCGCGCATCGTGATGCTCACCGGCGGCATGGGCGGCCTGGCCGCGACCCTCGCGGCGATCTTCGTGGCCAGCGAGGGCAACATCCTGGTGCGGCTCACGGTGATCCTCGGCGCGCTGACGCTCCTGACGCTCATCGCGATGGTCTACGGCCTGGCCGTGGCCGGCAAGAAGATCGCCCCGACGTGGGGCCGCAGCCTCGACATCATCGAGGCGCTGCTCATCGTGTCGATCCTGCCGCTGGTCGGCTGGGTCTGCAACCTGTACGACATCGCGCTGTCGCTGCGGGGCTAGCCCCCACTCCCCCTTCGATCCGAGAGGCGAATTCCGATGCCCCAGATGCGTTCCCGCCGCGAGCAGGTGGAAGCCCACAAGTTCATCACCTCGCGGATGAACCAGGCGCTGGTGCTGGCCAACCCCGACTCGATCGAGCGGCCGCTGCGGCGCATCGGCCTGTCGATCTTCGTGTCGGTGATGGTCCTGGCGCTCGTGTTCGGCGGCTTCGCGGTCGCGACGCTGTTCGGCAAGGGCAACGACCTGCCCGAGTTCAACCACATCATCCAGGTCAAGGGCACCAGCGCGATCTACGTGTACACGACGGCGGACGGCCAGCAGCCGTCCGAGGGCAATGAGGCGAAGCTCTGGCCGGTCACGAACTTCACGTCGGCGCTCCTCCTCCTCCAGCCGTACGAGGGCGACCCGCCGGTGCAGACACTGAAGGCGACGTCGTTGAAGGACATCCCCCGCGGCTTCATGGTCGGCATCGACGACGTGCCGGCCCAGCCGCCGACGAAGGAGGAGCTCCTCCAGGACCAGGACTGGAACGCCTGCTCGATGCCGCGCGAGGCCGGCAGCGTCGACACCCACCAGTTGACCCAGCTCGTCATCGAGGACATGCAGGCGCCCACGTCGTGGCTCGGCGAGGACCAGTGGGTGCTGACGAAGGTCGCCGGCGGCGGCGCGGACGGCGGGGACCTGTTCTACCTACTGTGGAACGACCGCAAGTTCCGGATCGACGACCTCGGCGTGCTCAACTCGCTGGCGCTGAACGCGGACGAGGCGATCCCGGTCAACGCGAACTTCATGGAGACGATCCTGCCGGGCTCCCCGCTGCAGGTCGACATCGAGCCGTACTTCGAGTCCACTTCGGAAGAGGGCGTCGAGTCCGACGAAGGCGCCACGATCGCCTACGGTCAGCCGCTGGAGGTCGCTGGCGCGTTCTACGTGCTGCTCAAGACCAGTGACAAGGGCGATGAGTTCGCGCCGATCACCGAGACGCAGAAGGACCTGCTCCAGTCGAAGTACGGCACGCCGGTGACCGTGAGCCCCACGGTGCGCGATGCGACCGGGGCGCAGGCGACGTACGGCCCGGACGGCTTCCTGACGGACGTCCTCAGCGAAGAGGTGTGGCGTCCCGAGAGCGAGCGGCCGGCGCTGTGCGCGGTGTACGACCCGACCTCGCAGGAGGACGGCCAGACCAGGATCGAGGTCGCCCTGTACGACTCGGCGCCGTCGACGCTGACGGAGGCGGCGAAGGCGGTCGAGTTCACCGAGGCGGGCGACATCCACTCCAGCGTCCCGGGCCTGGATGCCCAGACGGTGCTGCCGCCGGGCCGGGCGGTCCTCGCCGACTCCCGCACGAACGAGGGGGCGACCATCCAGAGCAACACGTTCCTGGTGGACAGCCTCGGGTTCCAGTTCGGGATCGTGGACGAGGGCGAGACCAACCGGACCCAGAACCTCCTCGGGTACCAGGGGGTGTCCGCAGTGTCGGTGCCCCACACGATGATCAGCATGATCCCCAGTGGCAACGACCTGAGCCCGTGGGAGGCGCGCAAGCAGCTGACGATCGACGACAGCGAGGCGCCGCGCTTCGAGACCGGCGAAGAGGAGAGCGCGCAACCGGAGTCCGGCGGCTGACGCCGGGTGACGTCTGCGGCCGCCGGGGGCTCGACGGTTCCCGGCGGCCTTGGCGTTTTCTGGGGATTCAGGGATGGGGCACACGTGTTAGCCTGGCGCGACACACTCCCGACAAAACGAGGAAGCGTCATGGCCTACCCGCCGCAGCAGCCGGGGTACGACCCCAATCAACAACCCCCGTACGGCCAGCAGCCCGGTTACGGCCAGCAGCCGCAGCAGCCCGGGTACGGCCAGCAGCCCGGTTACGGCCAGCAGCCGGGCTACGGCCAGCAGCCCGGATACGGGCAGCCCTCCCAGCCGGGCTACGGCCAGCAGCCGGGGTACGGCCAGCCGCAGCAGCCGGGGTACGGGGCCCAGCCGGGCTACGGCGCGCCGGGCGGCGGCCCGCTGCCGCCGGCGCCGAAGTCGAAGACCCCGCTGATCCTCGGCATCGGCGGCGGCGCGGTGGTCCTGATCGTCGCGATCGTCCTCCTCGTGCTCCAGCCGTGGGGCGGCGGCGCCCCCGGTTCGGGCGACTCCCCCACCCAGGTCGTCGAGGGCTACATGGAGGCCTCGATCAGCGGCATGGAGAGCGGCGGGTTCTCCGACATCGAGTCCCTCGCCGAGGACGTGCGCCCGTACCTGTGCTCGGACATCCAGGCCGAACTGGACGCGACCCTGGAGGAGTACTCCAGCGGCAGCGCCGAGGGCATGGAGGGCATCGACCTCTCCGCGATGGAGGTGGCCTTGGACTACGAGGTCACGAACGAGACCATCGACGGCACCGACGCCACTGTGGACGTGTCCATGACCGGAGAGGTCTCGATGCCGGAGTTCGGCTCGATCCCGGTCGACGAGACGATGAGCCTGGACCTGGTCCAGGAGGAGGGCGTGTGGCTGATCTGCGACAGCGACGCGTCCGGCGTGATCCCCGCGTAGCGGACTGACGTCGAAGGGCCCCGGCGGGTTGCGCCGGGGCCCTTGCGCGTGCGCAGAGAAGCGGTTCAGACGAGCGCGTTCAGCAGCGGGAAGTAGCCGTCGCGCTGGCCGGCGGTGTTGGGGTGGTAGGACTCGGCGATCGGGTAGGAGAGGCCGTTGATCCACTCGGTGTCGTCGCAGACGGCGTGGCCGTCGAAGGCGTCGCGGACGTCGATGTAGTCGAAGCCGTGGCCGGTGGCGACCTGGCCGATGGTGGTGGCGAGGAGGTCGGCGGCGGCGTTGAGCCGGGACTGCTCACCGGGGCTGATGCGGGTGATGGCGTTGCACTGCTCGCCGTTGAACAGGCGCGGATAGCCCAGGACGATGATCTCGGCGTTCGGGGCGGCCGCTTCGACGGCGTCGTAGACGCTGTGGAGCCGGGCGGGGAGCTGGTTCCGGATGAAGTCCTCGGCCGCGTCGATCTGGCGGTCGCAGGTCCACGGGTACGGGTAGGCGCACTGCTGCACCACGCCGGACCAGCCGGTGTCGTTGCCGCCCACGGTGATCGTGACCAGGTCGGTGGAGTCGGAGAGCCCGCCGAGCTGCTCGTCGAGGACGTCGCCGGTCCGGGCGCCCGAGCAGGCCGCGAAGTCGAGGTCGGCGCCGATCTCCTCGGCGATCAGGGACGGGTAGGCGGCCGCCGAGCGGGAGCAGTCGCTGCCGTCGTCGAGGTAGGAGCGGGTGCCGACGCCGGAGGCGTAGGAGTCGCCGAGGGCGACGTACTCGATGGTCTGGGCTTGGGCCGCACCGCTGGTCAGCGCCAGTATCGACACGACGGCGGCGGCCAGAGCCGCCGCCATTGTGGAGATTCGTCGGGGGTAGGACATTTTGGGCTCCGTCTCGAATTTTGTCCGGACTGGGGGAGCCTTCTTTATATCGGTTGCATAACGCACAGTCCACCAACGGAATGTGCCGAGTCGGGAAATTTACCGGTGCCGACACCCGCTGGGCGCCACCGGTTCTCAGAGCCCTTCGGGCAGGTCGAGCCGGTCGAGCGGCTGCGGCTCGTCCGGGGTCTCGGCCAGCAGGCGGTCCGCTTCGCCCTTCCCGGGGCCCTCGGGCTCGGCGAGGAGCCGCCGGACCTCGGCCTCGAGGTGGACCCGGACCAGGGCCGCGAACCGCTCGCCGTCGTCGGCGGCCAGCGCCTCGACGAAGGCGACGTGCTCGGGGACGAGGTCGCGGTGGACCTCGAAGTGCTCGAACATCGAGAAGGTGCACAGGCGCGTCTCGATGAGGAGGGTGCCGAGCATCCGGGCGAGGCGCATCGACCCGCCCCAGACGGCGAGGACGCGGTGGAAGTCGAGGTAGGCGTCGCCGAGGGCGCGGGCGTCGTCCTTCTTGAGGGCGCGCTGCATGCGCTTGACCTCGGCGCCGAGTTCGGCGAGGACGGTGCGCCGCTCGGGGGCCGGCAGGGTGAGGATGCGCCGGCCGAGTTCGGGTTCGATCTGGGCGCGGAGCCAGTGGACGTCGCGGACGTCGTCGGCGGTCATGGTGCGGACGGCGAGGCCGCGGCGGCGCGGGATGACCAGGAGGCCTTCGGCGGTGAGGCGCTGCATGGCCTCGCGGAGGGGGCCGCGGCTGACGCCGAGCTGGTAGGCGAGCTCGGCTTCGCCGAGGACGGTGCCGGGCGGGAGGGAGCCGTCGACGACCGCTTCGCGGAGGCGCTCGGCGATGAGGTCCACCGTCGAGGCGCGGCGCACGGGAGCGAGGCGCCCCACCTGCCGGCCGCCTTCGAGCCCGCTCAGTCCGCTGCTGCGAGTCGCCACGCTGTCCTGTCTCCCTCTGTCGCTTCTGGGCAGCATCTTACTGCCGACCCGTACACCACGTTCGATGTCGGGACCGGGTTGCGTCCGGGCGGCCGGGCCGTCGACCGGGCCGCGGCACGCGTTTGCAGGTTCGTTACCGAACGTCGATAATCAGATTGTCGACAAACTTACAATAGAACGTTAGGGTCGGCAAGACACCTGACTCAGGAGGCGACCGAAGTGTCGAACGAAATGCAACTGAACCGCCGCCATCTGCTCCTCGGCGGCTCGGCCGGGGCGGCGGCGCTCGCCCTCGGGGCCTGCTCCCGGACCGACGCCGGCGGCGGCGGACTGCTCGACGAGGCCAGGGACGGCGCCACCATCCGCGTCGCCTACGCCGACGAGGCCCCCTACGCCTACACCGGCGACGACGGCGCCGTCACCGGCCAGTCCGTCGACACCCAGCTCTACCTGCTGGAGCAGCTCGGCATCAAGGCCGACCAGATCGAGTGGAAGCTCACCGAGTGGGACTCGCTCATCACCGGCCTGGGCACCAACCACGACATCGTGATCGCCGGCATGTACGTCACCCCCGAACGCTGCGAGGCCGTCGCCTTCGCCAACCCCGACTACGTCATGCCCGACGCCCTCATGACCCTCGCCGGCAACCCCGGCGGCTACACCGACTTCAACTCGATGGCCGGCACCGACGGCGTCGTCGGGGTCATGAACGGCACCAGCGAGCACGAGATCGCCGACCAGATCTACGACGAGGGCCGCATCAACGTGCAGGCCAACCTCGACTCGCTCATCCTCGAACTCAAGGCCGGCCGCTGCGACGCGATCGCGCTCACCAGCGCCAACCTCCGCCTCGCCGCCGCGGACGACCCCGAGCTCGAGGTCTCCGAGGGCTTCTGGCTGGTCGACCCCGCGACCGGCGAGGACATCATCGGCGCCGGCGCGGCCGTGTTCCAGCCCAGCGACGCCGACTTCCGCGACGCGGTCAACGACGAGCTCGAGAAGCTCCTCGGCGACACCGCCAAGTGGGAGGAGCTCACCGGCCCCTACGGCTTCACCCTGGAGGAGAACCACCCCGACGGCCTCACCGCCGAGGACCTCTGCCCGGACACCTACCAGTAGGAGGCCGGCATGGATCTGCACGCGGTCATCGAATCACTCCCCCGGTACGGCGAACCGCTCCTGGTCACGATCGGGGTCACCGTCGCGTCCGCGGCGCTGGCGCTCGTGCTCGCGTTCGCCCTCGGGCTCATGACCGGCTCGCGGCACCTGGCGGTCCGCACCCCGGCGCGGGTGTTCGTGGAGTTCTTCCGCGGCACCTCGGTGGTGGTGCAGCTGTTCTGGTTCGCGTTCGCGATGCCGGTGGTGCTGGGGATCCAGTTCGACTACCTCATCGTGGCCGGCGTCATCGCCCTCGGCCTCAACTACGGCGCCTACTCCTCCGAGGTGGTGCGCGGCGCGATCGCGGCCGTCCCGCAGGGGCAGCTCGAGGCGTCCACGGCCCTGAACCTCACGCCGTTCCAGCGGATGCGGCTCGTGGTGCTCCCCCAGGCGTGGCCCGAGATGATCCCCTCCCTGTGCGCGTTCGCGATCATGCTGCTCAAGGCGTCCGCGCTGGTGTCGGTGATCGGGATCCTCGACATCACCTGGCTGGCCGGGCTCATCGGCAAGCAGCCCGGGCAGGACCGGCTGCTGCACTACGGCGTCGTCCTGGTCATCTACTTCGTGCTCGCCTGGCTCATCTGGACGGGCATGCGGGCGCTCGAACGCAGGGCCAAGCGCGGCCTGGGGGTCGACGCGAAACCCGTCAAGGGCCGCCTCGACCCGGCCGTCGCGGCGGGAGGTGTCGGCTGATGCAGACCGGATGGAGCAACGAGACCGTCCGGGAGATCTTCCCGGCGATGTGGGACGGCTTCCTCGTCGTCCTCCAGGTCACGCTCGTGGCCGGGATCATCGCGGTCGTCCTGGGCCTGTTCGTGGCGATCGGCGAGCGCGGCGGGCCGGTGTGGCTGCGCCGGCCGCTGAGCCTGGCCTTCCAGTTCATCCGCAACACGCCGCTGCTGGTGCAGGTGCTCATCGTCTGGACGGCGACGAGTCTCTACATCAACCCCGACTGGAGCGCGTTCGCCGTCGGCTCGGCCGTCCTCGGCGTCCACTACGCGTCCTACACGTCGGAGTCCTTCCGGGCCGGGATCGACGCGATCCCCCAGGGCCAGTGGGAGGCCGCGACGGCCCTGAACCTCCCGACCCGCCGGGTCTGGGGCGCGGTGGTCCTCCCGCAGATGTTCCGCCGCTCCGCGGCCGCCGTCGGCAACTGGATCATCGCCATGTTCAAGGAGGTGCCGACCCTGTTCGTCATCGGCGTCATGGAGATGGTCGCCCAGGCCCGGGCCTTCCAGGGCCAGCACTACA
This sequence comes from Glycomyces albidus, assembly GCF_009451885.1. Classification (GTDB taxonomy): domain Bacteria; phylum Actinomycetota; class Actinomycetes; order Mycobacteriales; family Micromonosporaceae; genus Glycomyces; species Glycomyces albidus. Next base: position 206,436 of record NZ_WIAO01000005.1, on the reverse strand, counting down.
CCGGCGCCGTCGAGGGCTACACCATCGCCGGCCTGCTGTTCCTCGCCGCCTCCTACCCCGTGGCGGTCGCTATGCGGAGATTGGAGATTCGCTTTGCCAAGTCCAATTATTGAGTTCGACCGGGTGGACAAGTCCTTCGGCGCTCTCAAGGTGCTCGACGAGCTGAGCTTCCGGGTCGACCCCGGCGAGCGCGTCACCCTCATCGGACCGTCCGGCTCGGGGAAGACCACGATCCTCCGGCTCCTGATGACCCTCGAGAAGGTGACGCCCAAGGCCGACCCCGAGCGGGACGGCGGCGTCGTCTGGGTCGAGGGGCAGCCCTACTCGCACATGGAGAAGCGCGGCCGGCTCGTGCCCGCCAACGAGCGGTGGCTGCGCCGGCGCCGCTCGAGCGTCGGCATGGTCTTCCAGCAGTTCAACCTGTTCCCCAACATGCGGGTCCTGCGCAACGTCACCGAGGCGCAGGTCCACGTCGCCGGGCGCTCCAAAGAGGAGGCCGAGGCGAAGGCCCGTGACCTGCTCGAGCTCGTCGGCCTGTCCGACAAGACCGACGCGTACCCGTCGCACCTGTCCGGCGGCCAGCAGCAGCGCGTCGCGATCGCCCGCGCCCTGGCGATGGACCCGGACATCCTCCTGCTCGACGAGGTCACCAGCGCCCTGGACCCGGAGCTCGTCGCCGACGTCCTCGCGGTCCTGCGCGACATCGCCGACACCACGAGCATCACCATGCTGTGCGTGACCCACGAGATGGGCTTCGCCCGAGACGTCTCGGACCGCGTGATGATGTTCGACAGCGGCCGGATCGTCGAGCAGGGACCCCCCGAGGCGATGTTCTCCGAACCCCAAGAAGCCCGCACTCAGGACTTCCTTCGCGCCGTGCTCGCAGAGTAGACTTGAAGACTCCTCCATCCTTGGAGAGTGTTAGGGGTGTTCGAGGGGGGCGGTCATGAGGGGTTATCGACCGCCCTCCTCATTCTTTCGCCCCCAGCCCGAACGCACGTGACGGCCGCCTCGCCCGCGGCGCCGGGCCGGGTGGCACAATCAGGTCTCGTGTCAGCACCTGAGCCAGGCCAAGGGATGAGCGGATGAACCTGTTCGGCAGAAGCGAACGGCTCCCGGAGGAGACCATCGCGGTGATCGGCCTGGGCCGGTTCGGGTCCGCCGTCGCCGAGTCGCTCACGCGGCTGGGCCACGAGGTCCTCGCCATCGACGAGCGCCCCGAGATCGTCCAGCGCGCCTCCGAGACCCTCACGCACGTGGTGCAGGCCGACTCGACCGAGTCGGCGGTCCTCGCGCAGCTCGGCATCGGCGAGTTCGACCACGTCGTCGTCGCGATCGGCACCGACATCGAGGCGAGCGTCCTCACCGTCCTCGCCTGCGAGGAGGCCGGCGTCCGCGAGATCTGGGCGAAGGCCATCAACGCCAAGCACGGCCAGATCCTCCACCGCACCGGCGCCCACCACGTGGTCTACCCCGAGGCGGCGATGGGCGAGCGGGTCGCGCACCTGGTGAGCGGCAAGATGCTCGACTTCATCGAGTTCGACGACGGCTTCGCGATCGTCAAGACCAAGGCCCCCGCGGAGGCGGTCGGGAAGACCCTCGGCGAGTCGAAGCTGCGCTCGAAGTACGGCGTCACCGTCGTCGGCGTCAAGCAGCCCGGCGAGGACTTCACGTACGCGACCCCGGACACCGTGGTCTCCCAGGGGGACACCCTCATCGTCTCCGGGGCGACCACCAAGGTCGAAGCGTTCGCCTCCACCACCTGACATGGCCAAAGTCAAAGCGTTCTTCCGCCACCCCGGCCGCCTGATCCCGTTCCTGTTCATGGCGGTGATCCTGTCCGGGGCGCTGCTGCTCATGCTCCCGGTCGCGAGCGCGGGGGCGCGCCCGACGCACTTCAGCGACGCCCTGTTCACCGCGACCTCCGCCGTCTCGGTGACGGGACTGGTCACCGTGGACACGCCCGTCCACTGGACCTGGTTCGGCCAGTTCGTCATCATGCTGTGCTTCCAGATCGGCGGCTTCGGCATCATGACGAGCGCCGTCCTCATGGCGCTGCTCGTCACGCACCGGCTCGGCCTGCGCACGAAGCTGGCGACCCGCATGGAGGTCAGCCAGGCGCTCAGCCTCGGCGACTTCCGGGCGATCCTGCTGCGCACCATCGCCTTCAGCCTCATCGTGGAGGCGCTGATGGCGCTGGCGCTCACGGCGCGGTTCTCCGTGATCGGCTACGGGCTCGGCGACGCGGTCTGGTACGGGATCTACCACTCGGTGAGCGCCTTCAACAACGCCGGCTTCGCGCTGTTCTCGGACTCGCTCATGCAGTTCGCGACCGACCCGTGGATCTGCGTGCCGATCGCGCTGGGGTCGATCCTCGGTGCGCTCGGCATGCCCGTGATCTACGAGGTGACCCGCCGCCACTGGGGCCGGCGGCAGTGGTCGGTCCACACCAAGCTCACGCTCGTCGGTTCGGCGATCCTCATCGTCGGCGGCTGGGCGGCGTTCCTGGCGATCGAGTGGGCGAACCCCGCGACGTTCGGCCAATGGGCCTGGTACGACCGGATCCTCCCGGCGTTCTTCCAGTCGGCGATGGTCCGCGCCAGCGGCTTCAACTCGGTCGACATCGGCGCGATGCAGGACGACTCGCAGCTGGCGTCGATCATCCTGGCCTTCATCGGCGGCGGCTCCGCCTCGACCGCGGGCGGCATCAAGGTCACCACGTTCTTCCTGCTGCTCCTGGTCATCTGGGCCGAGGTCCGCGGCGAGCCCGACGTGACCGCGTTCCGCCACCGCATCGACCCGCCGGTCGTGCGCGAGGCGCTCACCGTGGCGCTGGTGTACGTGGCGTGCAACGCGTTCGGCGTGTTCCTCATGCAGCGCTTCGAGCCGCACATCGACATCACGTCGATCATGTTCGAGGTGACCAGCGCGTTCGCGACGATGGGCCAGTCGACGGGCATCACCTACGACCTGTCGGACCCGTCCAAGTGGCTGCTGACGATCGCCATGTACACGGGCCGTGTCGGACCGGTGCTCTTCGCCGCTTCGCTGGCTCTTCGTGCACGAAAACGGCTATACCGGTACCCTTCGGCGCGCCCGCTCGTGGGGTGAGCCCCGCCTCAACTGCCCCTCCGGCGACAAGCGAAGATGGTGTCCAGCACGCCGCAGCGCGGACCGTCGCCCCCAGAAAGGACGCCCCCCGAGATGTCCCGTAAAGCCCGGCAGCGCACCAGCCGTCTCCCCATCCGGATGCAGTTGATGCTTCCGATCGCCGCGGCGCTCATGGGGATGCTGGTGCTCGGGCTGTTCCAGACGGTCAGCGTCTGGGACGAGTACCAGAACGCGACGGACGCGGAGGTGCTCGCCGGACTCTCCGGGGATCTCAACGGCGCGCTGGAGGCGCACCGGCTCGAGGCGGGACCGCTGGTGGCGTCGGTGATCAACGGCGGCGGCGGCCGGGTCGACTCGGCGGTGGCCCGCCGCGAGACCGATGAGGCGTTCGGGCGGCTCGAGGGCAACGCGGCGTCGGTGACCGCGCGCTTCCCCGATCTCGCGGACGACCTCGAGTCCCTGTTCGCGAAAGCCGGGGACCTGGAGACGGCCCGCGCGGCCTTCGACCGGCTGGCCGCCGGCGAGGCGTCCCTCACCGACGACGACGTCGCCGACGCGTACCTGGTGTACCGGGACGTGGCCAACAAGATCGTCGGGATCGCCGCGATCCTCCCGCGCCTGGTCGACGACGCCGAGGTCGCCGCGCACCTGGACTCGCTCGCGGCCCTCATGCAGGCCAGCCGGTTCGCCGCGGAGATCCAGTTCAGCGTCTCGACCGACCTGGTGAGCCTCGACGAGGCGCAGGCGGTCGTGGTCGGGCGCGCGGAGCTGTCGAACGCGGCGTACCTGTCGGGGAACTTCGACCGGCAGATCACCGAGTTCCAGGCGAACGCGTCGGCGGACACCGCCGCGGTCTACCGGGAGGCGATGGCCTCCGAGCAGATCGAGACCGCGCAGGAGGCGCTCGGGGTCTACGTGCGCGGGAACGTGCCGACGATCAGCCCCGAGGAGTTCACGGAGGCGCAGGGCGCGATCGTCGCGGCCCTCGACACCAGCCAGCAGTCGGTCCTGGACTCCATGCAGGACGATGTGGAGCTCATCCGCGACGCGTCCTCGCGGACACTGCTCACGACGTTCGCGCTGGTGATCGTGCTGGCGCTGACGTCGATCATCTCCGCGGCGATGCTGGCGCGGCGCATCAGCCTCCGCGTCGACGGCGTCCGCGAGGCGACGCTGACCGCCGCGTACGACACGCTGCCGAAGACCGTGGCCGCCGTCTCGCAGGCGGCCAACGCCGACGAGGTCGACCGGCTGCTGCAGACCGCGAAGCGCCAGACCGCCATGTCGTCCGATTCGCGCTACTCCGACGAGCTCGACAGCCTCGCCGAGGCGTTCAGCGCCGCCCACCACCAGGCGCTGCGCCAGACCGCGAACCAGGCGCTGCTGCGCATCGACGTCGAGGCGATGATGAAGACGCTCGCCCGCCGCGGCCAGAGCCTCATCCGCCGCCAGCAGCAGGTCATGGAGTCCCTGGTCGAGCAGTCCCCGGACCACGCGGTCCCGGAGGAGTGGCGCAGCGTCTACCACCTGCTCGCGCGCATGCGCCGCAACGAGGAGAACCTGCTCCTGCTCGCGGGCGGGGACCCGCAGCGCCGGTACAACCACCCGGCGAACCTGGACACGATCATCCGCGACGCGGTCGCCGAGATCGAGGACGCCGGCCGCGTCGTGGTCGAGAACCAGGTGTCGGCCCGCCTCGAGACGAAGCCCGCCGGCGACCTGGTGCGGATCCTCGCGGAGCTGCTCGACAACGCGGCCGCGTACTCGCCGCCGACCCAGTCGGTGCGGGTGACCACGCGCCGCTCGGGTTCGGAGATCGTCATCTCGATCGCCGACGACGGCATCGGGCTCGCGCCCGAGCCGATGGCCGCGATCAACCGCCGCCTGGCCGAGCCGACCCAGTTGAACTCGGAGCTGACCGCGACGATGGGCCTCCTGGTGGTCGGGCGGCTCGCCGCCGAGCACTCCATCAGCGTCCAGCTCCACTCGACGATGGGCAAGGGCACGCTCGCGCTGGTGCGCATCCCGGCGAGCGCCCACGCTGAGGACCCGGTGGGGCTGTCGCCGGACATGTCGGGTTCGGCCGCGCGGCTGGCGCTGTCGGCCCGGGCGGCGAACCTGCCGGTGACCGGGACGGGCGCCGAGGCGTCCGCGCCGAGCGCGGTCGAGCCGATCGTGCCGCGCCCGCGCAAGGCCGGTCCGGCCCCCGCGCCACGGCCTGTAGCTGGCGGAACACTCAACGGAGGGAAGCCGGCGCAGGCACCTGCGGGCCCCGCTCCCGAGATGCTGGATGTTACCTTCAGGAAGGTGAACCGAGCACTGGAAGACTCCGGCAGGACCAACGGCGCCGAACTGCCCCGTCGCGCGCCGGGTTCCCGACTGCTCCCCGGTTCCGTCCCCAGTGCCCGCCAGGGCGGCGGAGCCGATCTCGACCCGGCGGAGATCCGGGACCGGCTCGCCGGTTTCGCCTCCGGCATCGCGGCGGCCGCCGCGCACGAACAACGCCAATAGAAAGCAGCGAGATGGATAGCAAGGACAAGAACGTCGGTGAACTCGACTGGCTCCTGACCTCCTTCGTGGAGAAGGTCCCGGATGTGTCAGAGGCGCTCACGGTCTCCGTCGACGGCCTCGCCATCGCCGCCTCCCGAGGGCTGTCGACCGACCGGGCCGACCAGCTCGCCGCCATCACCTCCGGGCTCGCGAGCCTGACGACGGGTGCGGCGAAGGTCCTCGACGCGGGCCGGATCCGCCAGTCGGTCATCGACATGGACGAGGGCGTGCTGCTGCTCATGGCCGTCGGCGACCGGGCCCAGCTCGCGGTCCTCGCGAACGCCGGCTGCGACCTCGGCCAGGTCGGCTACGAGACCGCCCTGCTGGTGAAGCGGGTCTACGCCGCGCTCGAACCGGATGCGCGCGGCGGCGTCTGACCGTCCCGTAGGAGATTCCTCACCCGCGTGCGGCCGCGCCCGGCGACGGCCCGCGCGGTGCTGCTCCCCCACATGACGGGTCGTGTATGCGACCTGCGACAACCACTGAGCGCCCATCGAACGCTCACGCTCCGCCACGTCGCTCCGGCTGCGCCCCTCCGCGTGGGCGGCCTCTCGCGGGGCTATGCTGCGTTCGCTACCTGGAAATGAATCTGGAGGCCCACAGGTGACCACGGTTGAGCCGAAGCTTGAGCCAACGCCTATCGTCGCGCGTCCCTGGCCGGTGCGCCGCGAGCCGAAGGGCTCCTGGCTCGCCCGCACACTCCGCACGACCGACGCCAAGCAGATCGGCCTGCTCTACTTCGTGACGTCGTTCGCGTTCTTCGCGATCGGCGGCATCCTGGCCCTGCTGATCCGCGCGGAGCTGTTCCAGCCCGGACTCCAGATCGTGTCCTCTGAGCAGTTCAACCAGCTGTTCACGATGCACGGCACCATCATGCTGCTCATGTTCGCGACGCCCATCGTGTTCGCGTTCGGCAACTACCTGGTGCCCCTGCAGATCGGCGCGCCCGACGTCGCGTTCCCGCGCCTGAACGCGTTCGCGTACTGGCTGTACCTGCTCGGCTCGACCCTCGCGGTCGCCGGGTTCATCACCCCGGGCGGCGCGGCGTCCTTCGGCTGGTTCGCGTACCAGCCGCTGTCGAACGCCGTGAACTCCCCCGGGATCGGCGCGGACATGTGGTTCGTCGGCCTGGGCATCTCGGGTGCGGGCACGATCCTCGGCGCCGTCAACATGATCACCACGATCGTGACGATGCGCGCGCCGGGCATGCTCATGTTCCGGATGCCGATCTTCACGTGGAACATCCTCATCACGAGCCTGCTGATGATCCTGGTGTTCCCGATCCTGTTCGCCGCGCTCCTCGCCGTCATGGCCGACCGCCAGCTCGGCGCGCACGTCTTCGACTCGGAGACCGGGGGCGCGATCCTGTGGCAGCACCTGTTCTGGTTCTTCGGCCACCCCGAGGTGTACATCGTGGCGCTGCCGTTCTTCGGCATCGTCTCGGAGATCTTCCCGGTGTTCAGCCGCAAGCCGATCTTCGGCTACAAGACCCTCGTCGCCGCGACGCTGGCGATCGCGGGCCTGTCGATGGCGGTGTGGGCGCACCACATGTACGCGACCGGCGCGGTCATGCTGCCGTTCTTCTCGCTGATGACGTTCCTGATCGCGGTCCCGACCGGCGTGAAGTTCTTCAACTGGATCGGCACCATGTGGAAGGGCCAGCTCACCTTCGAGGCGCCGATGATGTTCAGCCTCGGGTTCCTGGTCACGTTCCTCCTCGGCGGCCTGTCGGGCGTCCTGCTCGCGAGCCCGCCGGTCGACTTCCACGTCTCCGACTCGTACTTCGTGGTCGCGCACTTCCACTACGTGCTGTTCGGCACGATCGTGTTCGCGGTCTACGCCGGCGTGTACTTCTGGTTCCCGAAGGTCGCCGGGCGCATGTACGACGAGCGCCTCGCGAAGGTCCACTTCTGGCTGACCTTCATCGGCTTCCACACCACGTTCCTGGTCCAGCACTGGCTCGGCGCCGAGGGCATGCCCCGCCGGTACGCCGACTACCTGGAGTCGGACGGCTTCACGACGCTGAACATGGTGTCGACGATCGGCGCGTTCGTCCTGGGCCTGTCGACCCTGCCGTTCATCTGGAACCTGTTCAAGTCCTGGAAGGCCGGCCGCGTGGTCGAGACGAACGACCCGTGGGGCTACGGCGGCTCGCTCGAATGGGCGACGAGCTGCCCGCCGCCGCTGCGCAACTTCGACCGCCTCCCGCGCATCCGCTCGGAGCGCCCCGTCTTCGACGAGAAGTGGGGACACCTGGTCAAAGAGGTCAAGGGCCACTAGGTCGGACCTCGTGCGACAGCCCGTCGGCTCCGGCCGGCGGGCTTTCGCGTTGCCCGCGGGAGCGGAAAACCGGGCCGGTTGTGGCGCCTGCACTACCGGTACCGGCCCCGCGTCACTAGGATCGGTGACATGAGCCGGGCACTGATCGTGGTAGACGTCCAGAACGACTTCTGTGAGGGCGGGTCGCTGCCCGTCGCGGGCGGCGCGGCCGTCGCGGCGGCCGTCACCGAACTCATCAAGGCCGCCCCCGGCCGCTGGGACCACGTGGTCGCCACCCGGGACTGGCACATCGACCCGGGCCTGCACTTCTCGGCCGAGCCCGACTTCCGCGACTCGTGGCCGCCGCACTGCGTCGTCGGCACCGCCGGGTCGGCGTTCCACCCCGACTTCGACCACACGCTGGCCGAAGCGGTCTTCGACAAGGGCGCCTACGAGGCCGCCTACTCCGGGTTCGAGGGCTCCTCGGGCGAGACCGGCCTCACCGAGTGGCTGCGCACCCGCGACGTGGACGCGGTCGACGTCGTCGGCATCGCCACCGACCACTGCGTGCGCGCCACCGCCCTCGACGCCGCCGCCGCGGGCTTCAAGACGACGGTCCTGCTCGACTACACGGCGGCCGTCGCCGAGGAGACGAAGGCGAAGGCCCTCGAGGACTTCGAGCAGGCGGGCGTCGCCGTCAAATAGCCGGGACACGGACCGGGCCGGGGCTTCGCGCCCCGGCCCGGTCGCCGATTCCTACGCCATGTCCTCGGCGGTGACGGACCCGGCGAAGCCGGAGTTCGTCGGGTCGTAGTCGTACACGAACCCGTCGACGCTGTACACCATCTGCCGCACCGACCCGTTCAAGTACAGTCCGGCGGCGTTCTGGTCTTCCGACCACTCCTCGACCGGCGCCGGCGTCAGCGTCCACTCCACCGTGACCGACTCCCCCGGTTCCAGCGGATCGAGGAGGTCCACGCCGGCGTAGTCCTCCGAGCACAGCGGCATCGTGACCTCCTCGACGTCCAGCAGCTCCGAGTCGCGGCAGGCCGCCACCTGGAGCCGGTGCGACTCGTGGTCGCCCGCGTTGGTGACCGTCAGCGTCGCGGTCCAGGTCCCGTCCCCGTTGTCGGCCGTCTCCATCGACGCCGCGATGTCGGTGACGCCCCACAAGTACGCCGAGTCGGTGACCACTTCGAGGTCCTGGCCGGTGCGGTACCGGTGGATCTCGTAGCCGACCGGGCCGTCGCCGCCGCCGGTCGGCTCGTGGTCGAGCACCATGAGCAGCACGCCGGTGGTCGCGGCGGGGGCGATGTCGTACAGCGCGAAGCCGTCCGGGTCGCCGACCAGGATCTCGTCGGTCACCTCCCAGCCGCCGTCGCCGTCGCCGGCGACGACCACCGCCTGCCGGACCAGGCCCTCGCCCGGCCGGCAGCCGAGCAGCGCGACCGCCTGGACCGGCCCGCCCTCCTCGAGCGCGGTGTGCACCACCTTCAGCACCCACACCGGCCCGTCGGGCATGGACCACTCGCCGGACTCCCAGTCGGGGGTCCCGTCGGCGAGCACCGCGGGCCCGACCGGGCAGGCGTCGTTGAACTCCCCGCTTCCGGGAAGGAACTGCGGCAGCTCGAGTTCGGCGCCGACGAGGTCGGCGAAGGTCGGCAGGACCGGTTCGTCGCCGCCCGACTCCTGTCCCTCGGGCACCTCGCCCGGCTGGTCCGAACCGGTGGAGGCGGTCTCCTCCTCGGTCGTCTCGGCCGTGGTCTCGTCCGCGGGCGGCAGGTCGACCTCGTCGCCCTTGGACTCCTGAAGCCACCAGGCGGCGGGCACGGCCACGATCAGCGCGGCGAGCGCCGCCGCCATGGCGCCCTTCGTAGTGCGGCGGCGGCGGACCCTGCCGTGGATCACGGCGGAGTCGACCGGGTCGACCATGAGCTCGGCGGCGTGGGCGAACTCCGCGAACGCCTCCTCGAACTGCGTCTCGTCAGGCGTGCTCATCGCTGCCCCTCTCGTCTTCGACGGCGAGTCGACCGGCGAGCGCGGCCTTCCCCCTGGTCAGCCAGGAGCGGACGGTGGCCTCGGCGACGCCTTCCTGCTCGGCGATCTCGGCGACGGTCAGTCCCGCCATGTACCGGAGGATCACCGCCTTGCGGTGGTGCGGGCCGATGCCGGCGAGCGCGCGCATGAGGTCGACGCGGTCGCCGTCCGGCGCCTGCTCGTGAGTCTCGCGCTGCCGGTTGAGGAAGCGCTGGACGACCCCGCGGCGGCGCAGATGGCTGGTCGCCAGGTTCCAGGCCACGCGGCGCACCCAGGCGGTGGGGTTCTCGTACTCGCGGACCTTCCGCCAGCGCGCCAGCGCCCGGCAGAACGCCTCGGCCACCAGGTCCTCGGCTTCGGCCCGGTCGCCGGTGTAGGCGTAGATCTGGCCGGTGATGACGCGGACGTTGGCCGCGTAGAAGTCGTCGAACTCGAGGCTGGGCCTCATGGGCAGCAGCTCGGCCACGGCGCCTGGCTCTCCTCCTGGTGGAGCAGAGCTGTCGCGGGTGGGCGTCATAAGGGCTCCTCGCTACGGGACGGCGGCTCGGGGGTCCGCACTGGATACACGAGCGCCGCTGCGGTTCTGATGCAGCGGCGGTCGGGTAATCCAGGTCATGTCCCGGGACGGCGAGGCCCCCGCGAGCCGAGGCTCGCGGGGGCGGTGCCCCTTTCGACTACTCGGCGGAGAACATCGGGCTGCTGTCGATCACGATGGACCAGTAGTCGTGCTCCGACGGCTCCCGGACCACCGTCCCGTTCCCGTCCACCCGGACGGTGTCGATCCAGTGCTCGGTGTCGGTCCCGGACACAGCGCCGGGATCCCATCGCTCTGCGAATCCCACCAGCAGCTCGCCGTCGTTGCCGGTGATGACGCCCTTGATCACCTCGCCTCCGGGTTCGGAGTGGACGAGCTGCTCGGCCGTCCACGTGCCCTCGCCGGTGTTCTCGAGGACCACGGTCTGGAAGACGAACTCGTCGCCGAAGTCGCATCCGAAGTACCCCACGAGGCTGAGGTCCGACAGGGCGGCGGTGCCGTCCGCGTAGGCGACGCGGTCCTCCTCGGTGACGGCGGCGTTGGTGAGCACCAGGAGAAACGTCTCGCCTTCCTCTACCTCCCCGCTCACGCCTGCGCCGTGGTACGTGCCGTCCACGACGACCGTGTCGCCGGAGCCGCACACGTCCTCGACGGCGGTGTCCCCTGGAACAAAGGACGGCATGTCGACCGTCGCGCCCACGATGTCGGTGGCGTCGATGGAGTCGTCCTCAGCCCCCGGCGTCCCCGAGGAGGCGGGGTCGGGGTCGGCGGGTGCGGTGGGACTCTCCTGGTCGACTCCTCCGGGCGCTCCGGCCTGCGGCTGCTCCTGCCCGTCGGCTCCGGCGACATTGGCCAGAACCCAGGTCGCGGGTGCGATGAGGGCGAGGGCGGCGGCTCCGGCAACGGCGGTGCGGCGCATACGGAGGTGAACGGCTTTGCGCCGCAGCTGATCTGCGCTCCTCGGACGGGTCTCGGCGGCCGTGGCGGATTCATACTCGTCGAAGAGGCCGTAGATCGGGTCGCGCTGTTCGGGATTGGTCATCGCTACTCCTCGGTGGGGTCGTCGTCGATTCGCAGGTGCTCGGCGAGCACGGCTCGGCCGCGGGTGATCCAGGAGCGGACGGTCGACTCGGCGACGCCTTCCTGGTCGGCGATCTCCTGGACGGTCATGTCGGCCATGTAGCGGAGGATGATCGCCTTGCGGTGGCGCTCTTTGAGGTTCGCGAGCGCGCGTTCGAGATCGATGCGGTCGGGCGCCGGACCGGCGACGTCGCGGGCGCGCTGGCGGCGCAGAAAACGCCGGGCGAACGCGCCGCGCCGCAGACGGGAGGTGGCGAGGTTCCAGGCCACGCGCCGCACCCAGACCGCCGGGTTGTCGTACTCGCTGATGGTCTTCCAGCGGACGAACGCCTTCGTGAACGCATCGGCCACGAGGTCTTCGGCTTCGGCGAGATCGCCGGTGTAGGCGCGGATCTGCGCGGTGATCTGTCGGACGTTGTTGGCGTAGAAGGCGTCGAATTCGGCCCGGCGGGCGGCCGCCGGATCATCTCTCTCCAAAGCGATCCTGGCCATGGTCGTCGTCGCCATAGAGCTCCTCGGTGTGGGGTTCACGGCGCGGTCGGGTTGACTGCGCCCTCCACACGAATGAAGGAGGTGTCGTGACGCAGCGGCATGAGCAGTTTTTCAGACGATCTGCCGGAGCGGGCGCCGCAGGGGCTCCCCGGTGTCGGCCGGAGGCTTCGCGGCCGCATCGGTTGCGGGCCCCCGCTGCTCGCCGGACGCTTCTGGGCCGCATCGGTCGCGAGGCTCCCGGCTCCCGGCTGCCGGCTGCGGGCGAGAGGCTTCGGAGCCGCATCGGCTGCGCGAACACCGGCGCGGCTGCGATGCGGTCGGCCCTGCGTCGTCCGCGCCGCCGGGCTCGCGGGAACGGCGGCGCCCCCGCGAGCCGCTCTCGCGGGGGCGCCGTAGGCCGCGTCACCCGATGTACTCGACCGTCTCGCTTTCGCCGTCCCACTGGATCATGACACCGCTGCTGTACCAGTCGAGTTCGCGCACGAGCTCTGGCGCCTCCTGCCACGGAGCGGCCGACTGGACTTGGACGACGAACAGCGGCGACAGCTCGGACTCCGGCAGGGCGTCCGCGTCGACGGCCACGGTCCACTCCAGGGTGCGGCTCTGCCCGACCGCGAGCCCGTCGATCTCCTCGACGGCGCTCAAGTCCTCGCCTGCGGGGACGACGACGGGGGCGCCGCTGAGGACCTCCACGCCTTCGTTGCGGCCGGCGGCCACGATCTGGTCGGACACGACCCAGGGCCCCGTGTTGCGCACGGTCACGGCGATGGTCCAGACGTCGGCCTCGTCGGTCTCGGTCACCGCCGCGTCGACCGCCAGGTCGGCGTAGCCGTCCGCTTCGAGGTCGCCGACCGGCTCCCGCACGGGGGCCTCGTCGGAGTCGAGCACGACGCGCTCGACCCAGTGGGCGACGTCGTCCGCGCCGGGGTCGAACCGCTCGGCGAACACGACGAGCAGGTCCCCGTCGGCGTCGCTCGAGAGGTACTGCGGCGACTCGCCGCCGGGCTCGGAGCGGACGGCCTCCTGGGTCGCGGTCCACTCGCCGTCGACCTGCTCGACGACCACGGCCTGGAAGAGCGTCTCATCGCCGGTGTCGCATCCGAAGAGCGCCACCTGGGGCGAGAACAGCGCCTGGGTCTCGTCGTCCTCGTCGATCACGGGCAGCTGCACGAACTGCTTGAGGAAGACCGTGCCGGTCGCTTCGGGCGCCTCGAGCCGGCCGTCGGCGACGACCGCGCCGTCGACCGTGCAGACCCGGTCCACTCCGGCGTTCCCCGGCGCGAAGGACGGCAGGTCGATCGTCGCGCCCACGAGCTCGACCTGCCCGAACACCAGGGTGACGCCCCCGTCGTCCGGCCCGCCCTCGACGATCTCGAACGACTGCTCCTGCGCCGACTCCTCCACCTGCCCGTCGGAGCCGGCGGCGCCCGCCAGCAGCCAGGAAGCGGGGGCGACGAGGGCCAGCGCGGCGGCAGCGGCGGCGGCGGTGCGGCCGATGCGGCGGCGTCTCGCCTTGCGCCACAAGGGGTCGGTGCTGCGCTCCTTGACTTCGGCGGTGGTGTCGTCGGTGTACTCGACGAAGATCGATGCCATCGGGTCGCGGTCGCTCACTGCTGCTCCTTCAAGTCGTCGATGCGCAGGCGGTCGGCGAGCGCGGCCCTGCCTCTGGCGAGCCAGGTGCGGACGGTCGACTCGGCGACGCCCTCCTGGTCGGCGATCTCCGCGCCGGTCATGCCGGCGATGTAGTGGAGGATGATCGCCCTGCGGTGGCGCTCGTTGAGTTCCGCGAGCGCGCGTTCGAGGTCGACGCGGTCGGGCCCGGGCCCTTCGACGTCGGTGATGCGCTGGCGGCGCAGGAACCGCCGCAGGAAGGCGCCGCTCCGGTGCCTCGAGGTGGCCAGGTTCCAGGCGACGCGGCGGACCCAGACCGCCGGGTTGTCGTACGTGCTCAGGGTCCTCCAGCGGGTGAGGGCCCGCGTGAACGCCTCGGCGACGAGGTCTTCGGCTTCGGCGTGGTCGCCGACGTATGCCCGGATCTGCGCGGTGATCCGGCCGATGTTGGCGGCGTAGAACGCGTCGAATTCGGCGCGGCGGTCGGGCGCGGCCCTGGTCCGCTCCATGGCGGCGGCCTCGGCGGCGACTGCGGTGTCCATGCGGTTCCTCGTGGTCGGGGCTCGGTGCGTCGTAGTGATCGCACCCTCCACACGAACGAGGGCCCGGGGGCGTCCCACCCGGATCGGGGTTTTCTTCAGCGGGCGGTCATTTGCCGTAGCGGCGGTCGCGGGTGGCGAAGGAGCGGACGGCGCGGAGGAAGTCGACGCGGCGGAAGTCGGGCCAGTTGGAGTCGCAGAAGTAGAACTCGGAGTACGCGGACTGCCACAGCAGGAACCCGGAGATGCGCTGCTCGCCGGAGGTGCGGATGACGAGGTCGGGGTCGGGCTGGCCGGTCATGTAGAGGTGGCGGGCGATGGAGTCGGCGTCGACGGCTTCGGCGGCCTGCTCGAGGGTCGCGCCGGCGGCGGCCTGCTCGAGCATGAAGGAGCGCACGGCGTCGGCGATCTCGCGCTGGCCGCCGTAGCAGACGGCGAGGTTGACCTGCATGCCGCGTTTCTCGGCGGTGCGCTGCTGGGCGTGCTTGAGGGCGTTCTGGTGCTCTTCGGGGAGGAGGTCGAGGGCGCCGACCATGCGCAGCTGCCAGGGCTGGTCGTCGTCGGCGAGTTCGCCGGCGAGCTCGTCGATGATGTCGAGGAGGGGGTCGAGCTCGTTCTTGGGCCGGGAGAGGTTCTCGGTGGAGAGGAGCCAGATGGTCACGTGCTCGACGCCGAGTTCGTCGCACCAGCCGAGGAAGCGCTCGATGTGCTTGGCGCCGGCGCGGTGGCCGTCGTTGGGGTCGGTCAGGCCCATGTCGCGGGCCCAGCGCCGGTTGCCGTCGACCATGACGCCGATGTGCCTGGGCAGCGGCTGTCCGGTCAGCTCGCGTGCGAGCCGACGCTCGTATATCCGGTAAAGCAGGTTCGAGATCGCCACAACCGGCAATTGTAGGCCGGAGCCCTGGGGGCTCCGGCCCTGGCCGCTTCGGGCGGCCCTCGGCTACTGCGTTCCGAGGCGCTGCTTGAGGGCGTCGAGCTCGGCCCACAGGACGGTGGGGAGGCGGTCGCCGAAGCGCGCGAACCAGCTTTCGACGAGCGGGACCTCCTCGGCCCATTCGGCGGGGTCGACCTTGAGGACGGCTTCGAGGTCGGCTTCGGTCAGGTCGAGGCCGTCGACGTCGAGGGCCGCGGGGGTCGGGCAGTACCCGATGGGGGTCTCGACGGCTTCGGCGCGGCCTTCGAGGCGCTCGACGACCCATTTGAGGACGCGGGAGTTCTCGCCGAATCCGGGCCACAGGAAGCGGCCGTCCTCGGAGCGGCGGAACCAGTTGACGTAGAACACCTGCGGCATGAGGGCCTCGTCGGTGGCGGCCTTGCCCATGGCGATCCAGTGGCCGAAGTAGTCGGCGGCGTTGTAGCCGATGAACGGCAGCATCGCCATCGGGTCGCGGCGGACGACGCCGACTTCGCCGGTGGCGGCGGCGGTGGTCTCGGACGAGAGGGTGGCGCCCATGTAGACGCCGTGGACCCAGTCGCGGGCCTGGGTGACGAGCGGGATCGTGGTGGCGCGGCGGCCGCCGAAGAGGATGGCGTCGATCGGGACCCCGCGCGGGTCGTCGTACTGCTCGGCGAGGACCGGGCACTGCTTGATCGGTGTGCAGAAGCGGCTGTTCGGGTGGCTGGAGGGCTCCTCGGAGTCCGGGGTCCAGTCGCGGCCCTTCCAGTCGATCAGGTGGGCGGGCGCCTCGCCCATGCCCTCCCACCAGACGTCGCCGTCGTCGGTGAGGGCGACGTTGGTGAAGAGCGTGTGGCCTTTCGCGATGGTGCGCATGGCGTTCGGGTTGGTGTGGTAGTCCGTGCCGGGTGCGACGCCGAAGAAGCCGTACTCGGGGTTGGAGGCCCACAGGCGCCCGTCCTCGCCGAAGCGGAGCCAGGCGATGTCGTCGCCGAGGGTCTCGACCTTCCATCCGGGGATGGTGGGTTCGAGCATGGCGAGGTTGGTCTTGCCGCACGCGGAGGGGAACGCGCCGGTCACGTGGTAGACGCGGCCTTCGGGGCTGGTGAGGCGCAGGATGAGCATGTGCTCGGCCATCCAGCCCTCGTCGCGGCCGATTGCGGAGGCGATGCGCAGGGCGTAGCACTTCTTGCCGAGCAGGGAGTTGCCGCCGTAGCCGGACCCGAAGGACCAGATCTCGCGGTCGCCGGGGAAGTGGGAGATGTACTTCGTCTCGTTGCAGGGCCACGGGACGTCGGACTGGCCGGGTTCGAGCGGCGCGCCGACGGAGTGGAGGCACTTGACGAAGTCGGCGCTGCTGCCCATCTTCGCGAGGACTTCGGTGCCCATGCGGGTCATGATGTGCATCGACGCGGCGACGTAGGCGGAGTCGGTGAGCTCGACGCCGAACATCGGCTCGTCGGCGTCGAGGGAGCCCATGCAGAAGGGGACGACGTACATGGTGCGTCCGCGCATGGAGCCGCGGTACAGGCCGGTCATGGTCTCGCGCATGTAGTCGGGCGCGGTCCAGTTGTTGGTGGGGCCGGCGTCCTCGGGGTCCTCCGAGCAGATGAAGGTGCGCTCTTCGACCCGGGCGACGTCGGTGGGGTCGGTGCGGGCGAGGAACGAGTCCGGCTTGGCCGGGACCGGGACGAGGGTCCCGAAGGCGACGAGCTCGGCGGTGAGCCGCTCCCATTCGGCCCTGCTGCCGTCGCACCAGACGATCTGGTCGGGGTCGGTCAGCTCGGCGACCTCGCCGACCCAGGCGAGCAGCCGGTGGTGGCGGGTGGGCGGATGGGTGAGTCCGACGGCGGGGTCGGCGGTGTCGACGGCGCTGTCGGCGGCGGTCTCGGCTGCATGTGCGGCGGCGCGATCGCCGGTGGCGACTTCGATGCTCACGGTGGCTCCTTCGGTCGGCTTCTGGGCACGGCGCGGGCGCGGCCGGCGCGATGCCCGGTCCTTCGGACGCTACGGGAACCGGAGCGAACGCGCAGGGACTCGTGCGTGATTGAGCGGTCCTTGAACAGGTGTTCCGTATGCGACCCTCGTCCGCGTGCGCATTCAAGCTCGAAACGATCACAACTACTTGCACTTTCTGCTTTACCGAGCAGCACCGATCATCTGAGCAGGAATTTGACTATTGCTCTCAACTAATGCGATCGGTTTCGATCATGGAACGAGCGCGTTAGATCGCGATCGCAAACCGGTTACGGACACGCTGTGGACTCTTTTGGCGTGAATCAGCCCACAGCAGGGCGTCTTGGGCGAAGATGCACAGCAGCATCACAGTGAGACGAACCGTTGGAGACGCCGATGGCGCACCGAGAACCGGAACCGCAGCCGGACCGCACCAGGACCGGAGTCATCGCCTTCGCGGTCGCGCTCGCGCTCGTGCTGGCGATCGTCCTGGTCTATCTCGCGATCACATAGCGGGTGCGAGCACCGAGAGCAGATCGGCGCCGCGATCCGGGCCCGCCCCACCAGCGTGGCCCGAGGGTCCGACCATCCCGGCCCCGGCCGCCGACCTGTCACCCGGAAGCGTGAAACGAGCATGAGGAAAGGGGCGGAGACGCACGCGTCTCCGCCCCTTCGGCATCTCGGTCAGACGGCGGGGCCGCGGCGGCGCAGCTCGTCGACGCTGAGCATCGCCTCGCGCAGCTCCTTGAGCCAGTCCTCGGCGTGCTGCTCGACCAGGCGCACGCACCAGGCGAGCGCGTCCTGGCGGGACGCGGCCACGCCGGAGCCGACGAGCGTGTCGAGGACCAGCCGCTCGGGCTGGCGCAGCCGGGTCGTCACCGGCATCGACTGGTGGGTGAAGACCATGGTGGTCGACCCGCAGCGCGCCCCCCACGACGCCTGCCGGTGGTAGCGGTACTGGAGCTGCTGCGCGATCTGCACCCGCATGTCGCGGGTGGCCTCCCGGAACCGGGAGATCCGGCCCTCCTCGGTGGCGGCGCGGTCGGACTCGGTCGCGTCCGCCGGGTGGTCCGGGGTCGGCAGCGGGCAGATGATGATCATCTCGTCGCGGTCGACGGTGACCTCCGGCATCCCGGCTATCCAGCCGTCCGGGACGATCCCGTAGATCCAGGCCGGAGCGTCGTCAGTGGACGGCAGCGGGCCGTATTGCCACGAGCCGGTGTCGTCGATGGCGGCCATTGACGGGTCTCCTCACGTTTCAGGAACGCTCCAGGTGTACCCCATCGAGTCAAGCGCTCGTCACAGGCCCCGCAAGAAGAGGCCCGCCAGCGCGCACACCGCGGCCACCGCCGCGCCCACGCACGCGAGGGTCTGCCCGGGGCGCGGGCGCACGCGGTACTGCCACGACAGCCAGACGCCGAGGGCGATCGGACCGGTGGCGATGCCCAGGAACAGGGTGAGTGCGGCAAGCGCCTCCCGGAGCGCGCCGTCGTCCGCGCGGAGGACGCCGAGTGCGACGGCGACGGCGAGCGCGCCGGTCGAGGCGCCGATGGCCGCGGCGGTGGCCTCGGTGTGGCGGGGCGCCTCGATCGGGAGTTCACCCTGCCGGGCGAGGGAGAGGAGGCGCCCGGAGCGCTCCAGGCGCATCCGGACGCGGTCGGCGTCCGGCTCGGGGTCGGGCTCGCCGGCCGGCGGGGTCGGGCCGGTGCGGCGGTGGCCGACGAAGTCGCCGAGGGAGCGCCAGAGGATCGCGACGGTCTTGTCGGTCTCGGCGACGAGCGCGGCGGCTTCGATGCGGGCGCGCTCGGCCTCGTCGCGGGCGGTGCGGGCGGCTTCGACGGCGGCGGCGACCCGGTCGGACTCGTCGCGGTACGCGGTGTTCGCGGCGCGGATCTCGGCGTCGGCGTCGGCGCGGTCCTTCAGGTACGCGGCGACGGCGTCGGCGTAGGCGGTGGTGGCGGCGCTGTCGGTCATGGCGTTCCTCCGGGCAGGTCGAGTACGGCCGACGGGTTCGGCAGCAGCGCGGTGGTCCGGTAGGGGATGACGACCTGCGGGGCGCGGTGCCGGGCCCGGTCGAAGTAGAGGCCGCGGCGCACGCGCGGGTACCAGGCGGGGCCGCCGCTGCCGGGCGAGAGCGGCGCGAGCTCGGGGCCCTGGACGTCGAGGGCGAGCCAGGCGTCGACGGCGTCGAACCGGGCCGAGAAGCCGCCGAGGTCGTCGCGGAGGCGCGGGACCGAGCGCCACCAGCCGAGCGTGTGGAGGTGCCGTTCGGGGCCGTCGATGAGCATGCGGCGCAGGCGGGCCGTGCCGGCGGCGTCGAGCCGGGCCGAGCCTGCGTCGACGGCGTAGACGAGGTTGAGGCGGAGCGTCCCGTCGCAGCGGGTCTCCCAGTCCTTGCAGGCGGAGTCGAGGTCGTCGTGCCAGTCGACGTCGGCGCCTTCGGTCTCGAGGGCGGCGGCGAGGGCGAGCGCGGAGGCGGCGGCGTCGGGTTCGAGGCAGCAGATGTCGACGCAGATGCGGCGGCCGCGGGCCGCGGTGAGGGCTGCGGCGGCGAGGATGTCGGCGGCTTCGCCGGTGCGGGTGCCGAGGACGGCGAGGTTGCGTCCGGGGGCGCGGTGGAGGGCGAGTTCGGCGCCGCGCGAGGCGACGTCGATGGTCTGGCCGAGGAGCGCGGTCTCGCCGGCGGGCGCGTCGACGTGGAGTTCGGGGACGATGTCGCCGTCGAAGAGCGCGGGCGGCTCGTTGCCGGCCGGGCGGGCCTCCCAGAGGCGCTGCTGGAGGGGTTCCCAGGCGTCGGCGTGGCCGGCGTTGGGGACGGCGACGATCCGGTCGGCGCCGGTGTGGCCGGACTCGTCGTTGACGACGGCGTGGAAGCGCGGGACGGTGTCGGCGGCGTGGTTGGTCTCGGCGAGGACCCTGCGGGCCTTGGGGAGGGCGATGCGGAGGGTGAACTGGGCGACGAGGCTGGGCCGGCCCCACAGGGCCTCGATGCCGGCGACGTCCTGGGAGGCGAGGACGAGGTGGATGCCTTGGCTGCGGCCGCGGCGGGCGAGGTCTTCGAGGAGCTGCACGGCTTCGTCGGTGACGGAGTCGCGGGCTTCGAGGAGCACCTGGAATTCGTCCACTATGGCTACTATGCGGGGCCAGTGGCCGTCGGGGTCGGCGGCGCGGAGCTCTTCGAGCTTGGTGGCCTCGTGGGCTTTGGCGGCCTCGGCGCGGCGGCGCAGCTCGTCTTTGAGGTGGCGCAGGAGGGCGAGGCCGAATTCGCGGTCGTCGTTGATGTTGACGCCGACGAGGCGCACGTGCGGGAGCCAGGTGGGGTCGCGGCGGCCGGAGGCGAAGCGCGCGAAGGAGACGCCCTCTTTGAAGTCGAGAAGGTACAGCGCGAGTTCGTCGGGGCTGTAGTTGGAGGCGAGTCCGGCGATCCAGGCGTAGAGGAGGTTGGTCTTGCCGGAGCCGGAGGGGCCGCCGACGAGGGCGTGGGGCGGGTTGTCGCCGAGGCTGATCTTCGCCACGTCGCCGGCGGCGGTCTCGCCGATGGGGGCCTGGAGTCCGGCGGCGGAGGAGGCGGTCCACAGCCGCTGCGGGAGGAGGTCGACCAGGCGGGCGGGTTCCCTGCCGGCGCGGTGCTTCTCGGCGATGAGCTTGGCGGCGTTGGTGATCGCGGTCGCGGGCGGGGGCGGGTCGAGTTCGATCGGGGCGCCGGGGAGCGCGGTCGCGAAGGTCGCGGTCAGGCGCGGCAGGTCGGCGGGCCCGGCGTCGTCGTCGCCGACGATGACGAGGTGCACCCCGGCGGCGACGCCGGTGCGGCGCAGCCGAGCGAGCTGGGCCTGGTCGTGGGCGGGCCAGGAGGCGAGGTCGGCGTTGAGGAGCACCAGCACGCGCCACGGCTCGGGCCGGCGACCGGTCGCGGCGGCGAGCGCGGCGAGTGAGGCGTGCTCGCCGGCGAGCACGTCGGCGTTGACGCGCCGGACGGTCTCCACCAGCGAGTCGAGCTCTTCCCGCAGGCCCGAGGGGCCGACGAACGAGAGCAGCCCGGCTTTGCCGAGCGCGGCGAACGCCGACAGCGACCCGCCGAGGTGCTCGGGGTCGTACACATGGAGCCGCACGAGCCCGGCGGGCGCGGACCCGACCGCGCGCAGCAGGATCCCCGGAAGCGCATGGGCCGCAGAGGAATCGATCCGCAGATGCGACCGGTCGAGCAACGGAATCAGAGCAGGGAGTGAGGTGTCGGTCACCGAGAGTCCGGAATTGTCGTACCCCCCTGTCACACTCGCCTCACCGGTCTCGGCGCACGAGAGAGAGGAGACGGCAACCGCGCCACCGGGATCGGTGAGTCGAGCAGCATCACCGGCATCCACACCGCGGGCCCGCACGACGGGACCGGCGGAGGCGAGGGCGACGTCAACGGCTCCGGCAGCGGCCGAGCCGGAACCCGCGACCGACCCCGACCCACCGGAAGCTGCGGCGCGTCCCGCTTCCGCCCCGGTCCCGCTTGTTTCATTGCTGCTCAAGGAGGTGGTGGTGGCGGGTGGGCACGGGGAAGGGGAAAGGGATAGACCCCCGGCGGCGGCGTCGGACCGGCTGCCGGCGCCCCGGTCGGCGCCCCACTCCCCTGAGCTGCTCGAAACGGAGGCGGTGGCGGCGGGTGGGTAGGGGGATGGGAAGGAGATCCCTGCCCCGGCGGCAGCGGGCCCGCTCCCTGCGCTCAGGTCTTCAGCGCTGCTCGAAACGTGGGCGGTGGCGGCGGGCGGGGATGGGGAAAGGGACAGACTCCCCGCGCCTGCGGCAGCCGGCCCGCTGTCGACGACCCGGCCGGCGTGCCGGTCGCCTGCGGTGCTCGAAACGGAGGTGGCGGTGGCGGGTGGGCACGGGGAAGGGGAAGAAGAGGACAGGTCGGCGCGCCGGACGGCGCTGCCGGCGATGCGGCCGATGCGCAGGAGTGGCGCGGGGCCGCGGGTGAGCCCGGATTCGGGTTTCCAGTGGGTCCACTGTGCCCCGGCCGCGGCCGGGGCGGCGTCCGCCGCCGCCTGCGCGGCGGCTTCGTGGGCGCGTTCGACGGCGGCGGCCTTGCGGGCCTCGAGGGTGGCGATCATCTTCTTGTGGATGTTGCGGAGCTGGGTCTGCTTGCGGTCCGCGTCGCCGATGACGAGTTCGGCGCGGGCGTGTTCGGCCTCGGCCCGGGCGGCGGTGCGTTCGGCGAGGAGGCGGGCCTCGCCGCGGGCGCGGCCGAGTTCGTCGCCCATGGCGGCCACCAGTCGTCTGCGCCAGCTGCTCATGGTCAGGCCCTCCGCTCGGTCTTGCGGTCGTGCACGTCTTGCGGGCGCTGCCGCGGCAGGCGGTGCAGCGCGGCGACCAGCGCGGGGCCGATCGCGGCGGTGCGGGCGGCGTCGTCGCCGGCGCCGCATCCGAGGGTGCAGGCCGAGGCGAGCGCCTCGGCCACGTGGACCGGTTCGGCCTTGGGCACGAGCGAGCGGACCTTCGCGACGCACTTGTCGCGCAGGGCGGGGACGTCGCTCGCGTTCGGGTTGCGGCCCAGGTGCTCGGCCGCGAGGCTGCGCACGAGCGGCCAGGCCAGGCCCGGGAGTTTCACGCCGGTCTCGGGACCCGCGTCGCGCAAGCGCTTGCAGTAGGCGTCGGCGTTGCCGTCGCCGGCGGCCTTGAGCAGCTCGTTGAACAGGCGGGTCGGCGGGACCTTCTCGGGTTCGGGGTCGCCGTCGCGGTCGCAGAGCTGGTTGACGCGGTCGGTCCACCACTGTCGAGGGTCCACTGGGGCCGGCGCTGCGGCGGGGGCGCCCGGGGCGGCGGTCGCGGCCGGGGCGGGCGTGGTGCCGGCGCCGATCGCCGCGAGGTAGTCGTCGATCGCCTCGGCGGCCTCGCCGAGGCGGGTGCGGGCCGCGCCGAGGCGTTCGCGGGCGGCGCCGAGCTTGTGGAGGCCGATCTCGGCATTGGACTCGCGCGAGGATTCCTTCAGTTCGGCCTGGGCGGCCTCGAAATGCCCGTCGGCGGTGTCGAGCACGAGGAACGGGAGGTCGGCGGCGAGGGACTTGAGGCTCCCGGCGAGGGCGGCGACGTCCACAGGGGTCTCCGTTCTAGAGGGTCGCGGCGTACGCCTCGGCCTGCTCGGCGGCGGCGAAGGTCGCCGCCAGGGACTGCTCGAGTTCCGCGGAGGCCTGGGCGAGCGCGGCCTGGGCGGTGGCGACGGAGTCGTGGCCGGAGCCGGCGGTGACCGCGGTCAGGCCGCCTTGGGCCGCTTCGATGTTCTGGATGGCGGACGTGATGGCGGCCTGCCCGTCGCGGACCTGCTGGAGGGCGGCGGCGATGGCGGACTTGAGTTCGGCGACGCTCACGGTGGACACGTGCCTATTCTCGCGGAGACGTGGCCCACTTTCAGTGATCACGTCGCAACCCGGCGTGTCTGGTTTGTCGGATTCCCGACTGTCCAGTGACAACCAGTGTTGCTTTCGTTGCATTTAACGGTGGCGGAGTGACGTACCTCCCAACTAGAGTGTGAGTACCAACGGGGTAGGGCCGGAGCTTCGGCTCGCAGGCTTCGCCGAGGCCGTCCCCCACACATCGACACCCGGGAGGCGACCGTGCCAGTGCAACGCACTTACGTCCTCGACACTTCGGTTCTGCTGTCAGACCCAGGAGCGTTCTCACGGTTCGACGAACACCACGTGGTCATCCCGCTCGTCGTAGTCAGCGAGCTGGAAGCCAAACGCCACCATCCCGAGCTGGGCTGGTTCGCCCGGGAGTGCCTCCGGCGCCTCGACGAACTGCGCATCAAGCACGGCCGTCTCGACCAGCCCATCGACATCGGGGACCACGGCGGTTCCATCCGGGTCGAACTCAACCACGTCGACACCTCCGGCCTTCCGGCCGGCTTCGCCGTGGACACGAACGATTCGCGGATCATCGCCGTCACGCGCGCCCTCGGACTCGAAGGCGCCGACGCCGTACTCGTCACCAAGGACATGCCGCTGCGGGTGAAGGCCTCCGCGGTCGGCATCCCCACCGAGGAGTACCGGCACGGCCAGGCGGTCGACCCGACCTGGTCGGGCATGGCCGAGCTCGCGGTGGCCGACGAGGTGATCGACGCCCTCTTCGACGGCGGCGACGTGGACCTCCCCCACGACGTGGAACTGCCCTGCCACACCGGGCTCGTGCTCAACGGCACGAGTTCGAAGGCGCTGGGCCGCGTCACCGTCGACAAGAAGATCCGCCTCGTGCGCGGCCGGGAGGCCTTCGGGATCCACGGCCGCTCCGCAGAGCAGCGCGTCGCCATCGACCTGCTGCTCGACCCCGAGATCGGGATCGTCTCCCTCGGCGGCAAGGCCGGCACCGGCAAGTCCGCGATGGCGCTGTGCGCGGGCCTGGAGCAGTCGCTGGAGCGCGAGCTCTTCAAGAAGGTCATCGTGTTCCGCCCGCTGTATGCGGTCGGCGGCCAGCAGCTCGGCTACCTGCCCGGGTCCGAGGGCGAGAAGATGAGCCCCTGGGCGCAGGCGGTGTTCGACACGCTCGGCGCGGTCACGAACGACAACGTGATCTCCGAGGTCGTCGAGCGCGGGCTGCTCGAGGTCCTGCCGCTGACCCACATCCGGGGCCGCAGCCTCCACGACGCGTTCGTCATCGTCGACGAAGCGCAGTCGCTCGAGCGCGGCGTGCTGCTGACGGTGCTCTCCCGCATCGGCCAGGGCTCCAAAGTGGTGCTCACCCACGACGTCGCCCAGCGCGACAACCTGCGGGTGGGCCGCTTCGACGGGGTCGCCAGCGTCATCGACGTGCTGAAGGGCCACCCACTCTTCGCGCACGTGACGCTTACGCGCAGTGAGCGTTCGGAGATCGCGGAAATGGTCACCAACCTGCTCGAAGGCTGACCGGCCTGCTCTGGCATGCTGTGTCCCGGGCGTCTGTGGACAGACGCCCGGGACACAGGAGTAGAGCGAATGATCCCACTGCTGACCCGCTACGGCGCCCGTCTGGCCGCCGTGCTCGTTCTGGCACTCGGGGCCGTCATAGCCGTCAACGCCGTGACCGACGACCCATCGGAGCAGGACGCCCAGCACCCCAGCCAGGCCGCGGCCGAACAGCAGGCCGAAGCCGAAGAGGCGTACGAGGAAGTCCGCTACCTGCACGTCAACTACATCGAGGAGACGGCCGGCGCCGACGTCGCGACCAAGGTCGACGCGCTCGCCGACTTCGCGGCCGACCGGGCCGCGAGCCTGAACAGCGCCCAGGAGGACGCCGACCAGGCCGCCGCGGAGGCCGAGGCCGAAGCCGAGGCGAACGCCAACCCCACCTCGGTCGACATCCCCGCGAGCTGCGAGGAGTACTCCGGGAACAAGGCCACCGGCTGCGCCATGGCGCTGGAGAACGGCCACGACCTCGAGCAGGTCGGCTGCCTCGTGGCCCTGTGGGACCGCGAGTCCGGTTGGAACGAGTACGCCGCCAACGGCATCGGCGCGTACGGCATCCCTCAGGCCCTCCCCGGCGACAAGATGGCCAGCGCGGGCTCGGACTGGGAGACCAACCCCGTCACCCAGATCAAGTGGGGCCTCGGCTACATCGAGGGCCGCTACGGCACCCCGTGCGAGGCGTGGGCCCACTCCGAAGACGTCGGCTGGTACTAGCGATCGAACACGGGGCGGGCGCTCGAGCGCCCGCCCCGTTCCGTCACTCCCCCTGCTTCCTCCCCCCAGGAGTCCCCTTGATCCCGAAGCTGACCCGCCACGCGGCCCGGATCGCCGCGGTCCTCGTGCTCGCGCTCGGCGCCGTCATCGCCGTCATGGCCGCCTCGGACCGGCCGGCCGACGAGGACGCGGACCATCCGGGCACCCTCGCCGCCGAGCAGCTCGCCGACGCGCAGGAGGCGTACGAGGAGGCCCGCTCGCACCACCTGGACTACATCGCGGCGACCGCGGGTGCCGACGTGACCGTGAAGGCCGAGGCCGTGGCCGAGTACGCGGCGGACAAGGCGCAGGGCCTGGACGACGCCCAAGCGGACGCCGACCAGGCCGCCGAAGAGGCCGCGATGGACACCAACCCGACCTCAGTGGACGTCCCGTCCGACTGCGGCGAGTTCTCCGGGAACCGCGCCACCGGCTGCGCGCTCACGCTCGAGCGGGGCTTCGACCTGGAGCAGTTCGCGTGCCTGGAGCTGCTCTGGAGCAAGGAGTCCGGCTGGAACGAGCTGGCCGAGAACTCGATCGGCGCCTACGGCATCCCCCAGGCCTACCCCGGTTCCAAGATGTCCGGCGAAGGGGACGACTGGCGCACCAACCCGGTCACCCAGATCCTGTGGGGCCTGGGCTACATCGAGGGCAAGTACGGGACCCCGTGCGACGCCTGGGCGTACTCCGAGGCCGAGGGCTTCTACTGACGAGGCGCGGGTCTTGAGGTAGCCGCCGATGACGAGCAGGGCGACGATGCCGGAGGCGATGGTGAGCCGCTGGAGCAGGCCGGCCATCTCGAGCCACTGCGGGCGGCCCATGCCGAACCATTCGAGGACGTACGGCGCCGATGTGAACGAGAGGGCCGCGACCGAGAACCAGGCGCAGGCGACGACGGTGTTCGCGCGGCGGGCCCGGTCGGGTTCGCGGCGGTGCAGCCAGCGGCCGAAGGCGATGCCGAGGCCGGCCATGATGCAGAAGGCGACGAACGCGGCGTAGCGGTGGATCAGGTGCGGGGTGGAGAACTCCGTGACGCCGTCGCGGTCGGAGGGGACGATGGCGACGACGGCGATGAACGCGGCCCAGGCGAACAGCGACCACGACAGCCAGCGCGGGGCCCCGACGGTGCGGGCCTGGAGCGCGAACGCGGAGGCGCCGAGCGCGAACAGGCCGAGCGCGACCGGCAGGAGCCAGCCGAGCGGGGTGTAGAGGTGGATGCTGATGACCTTGTAGAGCGGGTTGAGTCCCGAGGTGGCGTGGAGGACGACCATGGCGGCGAGGCCGGCCGCGAGGGACGCGTTCCCGACGCCGATGAATCCATTGGGGACCGATGCTGCGGCGGTCCGGTTCGCTGCGGGGGCAAAAGAAACCATGTAGTAAAGCCTCGCGATTTCGGGCCGCGGAATCAGTGACGCGGACACCCGAATCGCTCCCCCCGCCAGCACCCGGGGGGCGGTACCGCCAGCCCTACCGCGGACCCTCCTCCCCGGGCCGCGGGGTGTGCGAGGCTTGGGGGGTGAACGAGTTGGCCGGAGCGCTGTCCCCGTACCTTCGCCAGCACGCCGGGAACCCGGTGGCGTGGCGCCAGTGGGGGCCGGCGGCCCTCGCGGACGCCGCCGCGCGGGACGTCCCGCTGCTCATCTCGATCGGGTACTCGACGTGCCACTGGTGCCATGTGATGGCGCACGAGTCGTTCGAGGACCGGACCGTGGCGGCCGCGATCAACGACCGGTTCGTGCCGGTCAAGGTCGACCGGGAGGAGCGCCCGGACCTGGACGCGGTGTACATGCAGGCGACGATGGCGATCACCGGGCAGGGCGGCTGGCCGATGACGGTGTTCGCGTTCCCGGACGGGACGCCGTTCTTCGCGGGCACGTACTTCCCGAAGCCGCACTTCCTGCGGCTGCTCGACGCGGTGCACACCGCGTGGACCGACCAGCGCGAGGAGCTGCGGCACCAGGGTGCGGCGATCGTCGAGGCGTCCGCGAAGGGCGGGCCGGCGTTCGCGGACGTGACGGTGGCGTGCCCGCTGGACGGGCCGTGCCCGCCGGCGCCGCCGGTCCGGGAGGCGATGCTCGACCGGGCCGCCGAGACGATCCTCGCGTCGGCCGACACCGTGAACGGCGGGTTCGGGTCGGCGCCGAAGTTCCCGGGTGTGCCCTCGCTGCGGTTCCTGTGCGACGCGTACGTGCGCACCGGCGACGAGCGGCTGCTGGGCCACGTGCGGCTGTCGGCGGAGCGGATGGCGCGCGGCGGGATCTACGACCAGCTCGAAGGCGGGTTCGCGCGCTACAGCGTCGACGCGTCGTGGACGGTGCCGCACTTCGAGAAGATGCTGTACGACAACGCCGAGCTGCTGTGGCTGTACGCGCGCCTGGCGGGCGAGGGCGAGCTGTTCGCGCGGGTCGCCGACGAGACCGCGGCGTTCCTGCTGGAGCGGTTCACGACCCCCGAGGGCGCGTTCGCGGCGGCGTTCGACGCCGACACCGAGGGCGTCGAAGGCAAGACGTACGTGTGGACGTTCGCGGAGCTGGAGGCCGTTCTCGGCGAGGACGCGGCCTGGGCCGCGGAGGCGTTCGGAATCGACCCGGAGAACCCGAACTTCGAGCATGGCGCGAACGTGCTCGAGCTGCCGCGCGACCCCGACGACGGGGCCCGGTTCGCGGCGGTGAGGCACCGGCTCCTGGAGGCGCGCCGCAAGCGCCCGCAGCCGGGTCGCGACGACAAGGTCGTGGCGGCCTGGAACGGGCTCGCGATCGCGGCGCTCGCCGAGTACTCGTCCCGGACCGGGCACCGGGACTCGCTCCTGGCGGCCGAGCGGGCCGCGGCGTTCCTCGCGGACGCGCACATCGGCGCGGACGGGCGGCTGGCGCGGGCCTCGCTCGGCGGGACGGCGTCGGAGGCGCCGGGCATCCTGGAGGACTACGCGGCGGTCGCGCTCGGGTTCCTGCGCCTGGGCGGCGACTGGACCGGCCGGGCGCAGGCGCTGCTCGAGCAGGTCCGCCGCCACTTCGGGGACGGCCTCGGCGGCTTCTACGACACGGCCGCCGACGCCGAGGAGCTCGTCACCCGGCCGGCGGACGTCCACGACGGGCCGACCGCGTCGGGCTGGGCGCTGGCGGCGGCCGCGCTGCTGGAGGCGTACCAGGTGACCGGCGACGAGACGTACAAGGACGACGCGTGGCGGGCGATCGCCCGCGCCGAGCCGGTGATGTCGCAGAACCCGCGGTTCACCGCGGGCCTCCACGCGGCGGCGGAGGCCCTGGTCAGGGTCCAGCGGTAGCCGCGGTCGAGATGGGCTGGGGATCACACCGGCCCCCACCGCAAATGGCCTTGCCGCCCGGCAAGGCGCGCCCTTACGTTTGAGAGTTGTGAACCCGCTGCGCCCCCCGAGGCTGTCCTCGACCGACATCCCCGCCGACCCGTGGCGGTACCTGCTCTACGTCGCGCGGGCCCAGACGGGCCTGGTCGCGCTCGGCTTCGTCGGCCTGAGCGTCTCGGGCACGGCGTGGGTGCTGCTGCCGTGGGCGATCGCGAAGGTGATCGACGAGGTGATCTCCGCCGGGAGCGCCGAGCCCCTGCTGCGCTGGACCCTCGTGCTCCTCGCGGTCGCGTTCGCGTCGTCGTGGGTCTTCATCGCCGGGTACCGGGCGCTGTTCATGGCCGAGTCGCACGCGCGCGTGCGCACCGTCCGGAACCTCACCGACCACCTCAACCGCGCCGGGACGGGCGTGCGCGGCGCGATCTCCCCCGGCGAGATGGTCAACCTGTCCACTGAGGACGCCCACAAGACGGGGTCGTTCATCTTCCAGCTCGGCTTCGGCTGGATGGGCGTGGTCATGCTCGGCGTCGGCACCGGGATGCTCTGGAACATCGCCCCCGCGCTCGGGGCGGTGATCCTCGGCGGCGTCCTGTTCATCGGCTTCGTCGTCGGCCCCGTCCTCGGCCGACTCCAGCACCACCAGATCGCCTACCGGTCCTCCGTCGCCACCCTCACCGGGCAGGCGTCCGACGTCGTCGGGGGCCTGCGCGTCCTGCGCGGCGTCGGCGGCGAGGACCAGTTCTCCCGCCGCTACCGCGCCGCCTCCAGGGACCTGCGCGAAGCCGGGTACGGCGTGGCCCGCGCCGACTCGTGGGTCCAGGGCCTGCGCACCAGCCTCCCACTCGCGCTCATGGCCGCCATCACCTGGGTCGCGGCCCGCCTGGCGCTCACCGGGACCATCACCGTCGGCGAGCTCTCCGCCTCCTTCGGCATGACCGCGCTCGTCGCCCAGCACTCCGGCGCCATGATCGGCATGGCCCAGGCCGTGATCGCCGCGCAGGTCGCGGCCCGGCGCCTCACCGCGTTCTTCGGCACCCGCAGCGACATCGCCGACCACGGCACCGGCCGCGGCGCGCACGGGACCCTCCGCGACCCCGAGTCCGCGCTCGCGATCGAACCCGGCCGGCTCACCGTCGTCGTCAGCGCCGAGGGCAAACCCGCCGAAGCCGCCATGGAGCGCCTCGCCCGCTACCGCGAGTCCGGCGCCGAATGGGGCGGCACCCGCCTCGACGCGCTCGCCCTCGACGAGGTCCGCGAGCGGATCCTCCTGCTGCGCGACGACTACCTGTTCGCCCAGACCCTCGGCGAGACCCTCCGCGTCGACCCGGAGCGGGCCCTCGCGGCGATCGAGACCGCGTGCGCCGGCGACGTCCACTCCAGCCTCGGCTCCGACCTCGACGGCGAGGTCCACAACGGCGGCCGGAACCTCTCGGGCGGCCAGCGGCAGCGCCTGCGCCTCGCCCGGGCCCTCGCCGCCGACGCCGAAGTGCTCCTCGCCGTCGAGCCCACGAGCGCCGTGGACGCCCACACCGAGAACCTCATCGCCTCGCGCGTCCGCGCCGCCCGGCAGGGCCGCACCACCGCCGTCCTGACCGCCTCCCCGCTGTGGCTCGCCCGCGCCGACACGGTCGTATGGATGTGGGACGGCAAGGTCCGCGCCGCCGGCACCCACGCCGAACTCTCCCGCCACGACGAGTACCGCGCCCTCACCTCGCGACAGGAGTCCCGATGAGCGACCTGACGACCGCCCCGGGCCGCCTGCCCGTCGCCGACCGCGCCGCCATGTTCACGGCGATCAAGCGCCTCGTCCTCGACGACAAGGCCGCGTTCGCCGGCGTCGTGGCCCTCTACGCGGCCGCCGCGGGCGCGGGCGCCGCGCTCCCGGTCATGCTCGGCCGCGTGATCGACGGCATCGGCGGCGGCTGGACCGCCGCCCGCGTCGACCTCGTCTGCGGCGTCATCGTCGCGCTCGTCCTCGTGCAGCTCGTGCTCATGCGCACCGGCCGCAAGCTCGGCTACCGGCTCGGCGAGCGGGCCGCCGCGCGGCTGCGCGAGTCGTTCATCGACCGGGTCCTGCGGCTGCCGCTCGGCACGGTCGAGCGCGCCGGCACCGGCGACCTCGCCACCCGCACCTCCGGCGACGTCGGCGCCGTCGCCGAGCTGCTGCGCAAGACCGGCCCCGAAGTCGCGGTGTCCTCGATCGAAGCGGTCGTGCTCATCGCCGCCGCCTTCGTCGTCAGCCCGCTCCTGGGCGTCCTGTTCCTCGTCGGCGTGCCGACCCTGATCCTCACCGCGCGCCGGTACCTGCGCCTGGCGAGCCCCGTGTTCCTGAGCGAGCGCGCCGCGATGAGCGAGATCGCCGAGACCCTCACCGCCTCGGCCGCCGGCGCCACCACGGTCGCCGCCTACCGGATGCAGGAGGAGCGCGGCGCCGCCGGGTACGCGCGCGCCGCGACCCACATGGAGCGCCTGCGCGGCATCATCCGCCTCCAGACCTGGTTCTTCCCGTCCGTGGACCTGACGTTCCTGCTCCCGGCCGTGTTCGTCACCGTGGTCGGCAGCCTGTGGTACCTCGAGGGATGGGTCACCGTCGGGCAGGTCGTCGCGGTCGCGATGCTGACGCTCCGGCTCGACGGCCCGGTCTTCCGGACCACCATGGCGCTCAGCGAGTTCCAGATGGGCGGCGCCGCCATGGCCCGCGTCGAAGGCGTCCACCTCATGCCCGACGAGACCCGCGACGCCCGGCCCGAGGGCGGCGAGGTCCGCCTCGACGACGTGACCTTCGGGTACGGCGACGGCCCCGACGTCCTGCACCGGCTCAGCCTCCACCCCGAGCGCGGCGAGCGCCTCGTCGTCGTCGGCCCGTCCGGCGCCGGCAAGTCCACGATCGCGCGCCTCGTCGCCGGGATCGACCGCCCGCGTTCGGGTTCGGTGACCCTCGGCGGCGTGCCCGTCGCCGACGTCCCACTGGAAGTCCTGCGCCGCAAGGTCATCCTCGTGACCCAGGAGCACTACGTGTTCACCGCGAGCCTGCGCGAGAACCTCGACCTCGCCGCCCCCGACGCCGGCGACGAGGCGCTCCTCGACGCGCTCGCCACCGTCGACGCCCGCTGGGTCGCCGACCTGCCGGACGGCCTGGACACCATGCTCGGCGAGGAGCACCACGAGCTCAACCTGGCCGAAGCACAGCAGCTCGCGCTCGCGCGGGTCATCCTCGCCGACCCGGACGTCGTGATCCTCGACGAGGCCACCGCGGGGATCGACCCGGGCAGCGCCGGCAACGTCGAGGCGTCCCTCGCGGCGGCCCTCCACGGGCGCACCGTGATCGCGATCGCGCACCAGCTCCAGGCCGCCGAGTCGGCCGACCGGATCGCGGTCGTCCAGGACGGCCGCATCGCCGAAGAGGGCACGCACGCCGACCTGCTCGCCTCCGGCGGCGTGTACGCGAAGCTGTGGACCGCATGGAAGGGCGTCGCCGCCTAAAGGACATACGCCTAGGCGCGCCACAAAATACCGGTAATTCGTATTTCCGACATTAAGGTGGTCCCCCGTACCCGCGGCGCCCGAGCCGCGAATCTGGAACGGGAGCCTCCATGCCGCGCACGACCTTCCCCCCGCACGTCCGCAAGCACCGCTGGGCCGGCTACACGTACTGGTCGCGCCTGACCTGCGCCGAGGCCCCGCGCCTCGACCCGGTCGTCCTCATCGGCGGGGCGATGCACCGGAAGGAGGACTGGGGCCGCGTCGAGCAGGGCATGCTCGACGCCGCCGACGTCCTCTGCCCGGACCTGCCCGGCTGGGGCGAGGCGGACCTGCTGCCGCCGTACCTCGGCCCGGACGTCCCGGTCGAGGCGCTCGTGCGCCTCCTCGACGACCTCGGCATCGAGCGCGCGAACGTCTTCGCGGGCTCCTACGGCTCCTCGGTGGGCTACCGCCTCGCGCAGACCCACCCGGACCGGATCGGCCGCATGGTCCTGGCCGGCACGATGGGCGGCATCCCGCGCGAGTCGCGCCCGATGATGCGCGCGGCCGTCGCACTCGCCGAGTCGGGCCCGCGCGAGCGCTTCGGCCCGGCCGCGATCGAGGCGCTCATGAGCCCCGAGCCCGACATCGCCGGCAAGGCCGTGGTCCGCCGCATCATGTCGATGCGCTTCGGCTCCTGCGACGAGGGCGACCTCGCCAAGTTCATCGCCAACACGAACCGGCTGCTGACCCGCGACCTCATCGACCCGTCGATCCCGCCCGCCGCGCCGATGCTGTTCACCACCGGCGAGCACGACACCCTCACCCCGCCCGCGCTCTGCCGCGAGCTCGCGTTCACCTGCCCCGAAAGCTGGTACGTCGAGATCGCCCGGGCCGACCACCTGATCCACCTCGAGCGCCCGGCCCAGCTCGTCGACCTCATGACGCGCTTCTTCTCCGGCGAGGAGCTCGGCGACCTCCCGTACGCGACGGCCGTCGAAGACCTCCGCCGCCTCCCCGTCGCCGCATAGGGCGGCACTGGACCGGGGACGGGTCGAGTCCCTCAGCCGGCGACGAGCATCCAGACCGCGACGGCCAGCGTGATCGCCGCCCCCGCGGCGTGCGGCAGGTACACCCGCGGCTCGCGCACCCCGCGCCGCAGCACGGTCACGACGTCGCCGACGGGCACCAGCGCCACCGCGAACAGGATCGCCGCGGCCGCGCCGCCGCCGACCCAGAACGCCGCCACGACCATCACGGCCCCGATCACGATGTCCCGCCAGGCGGCCGCGCCGGCCCACGCCTTCGCGTCCGGATCCCCCACCGCGACCCCGTACCCGCCGGCGGCCTTCTCCGGCGAGACCACGCCGGTGATCCCGATCCCCATGTACCCGGCGCCGAGCAGCGCGGTCGCCAACTCCACGAGTTCCACAGCCACACCCTACGCACGGGGACCGACAGGCCCGCCGCATTCAGCGCCAACGGTCCGGACGCCCGGTCGCCGCGGGCGCCGAAACCGGCGCGAGGCGGAGCCGCTGACACCGGTGGAGCAGCGGCCGGCCATGCGGTGAATCGCCGCCGCGAAAACGTTCAGGGCCGGTTCCCCGTGATGGGAAACCGGCCCTGTGCTGGTGGAGCTTGCAACGGCATACTTGAACACGTCAACCCAGGTTAAGCAGCACACAAAGGAACTCCCTGACCTGACATCCCGACTCAACCATAATCCTGATCCCAGGACCACCAACCAGACCAGTACGCCTTGGGCGATGAACCGCCGCCTAACCGAAGAAACCAGAACAGCCATCGTTGTCGCATACCGGACGGGGACCCGCCAACGAACACTGGCCGATCGTTATGGAATCAGTCTCTCTAGCATCAAACGTCTCGTTCGTGTAGTTCACTGATCCACCTTCATGGCGATGTTCAGGCCAAGAGAGACCATCAGAATCACCATCGCTGTGATGACTGTTTGGGGGAGCCATAAGCGGCGCGAGTGTGGGATTATCGTGGCATGCCAAGTACTCTGCGCATCTTCCTGCCTGGCCCTGAAGGCGGCATGGACGCGCGCAGCTCGTTGGACGCAGCCGCCAAGATGCTTAGGTTCGTTCACCGGGTCGAGATGGCCTCGGACGAACGGCCCGTGAAGTGGCTGTTCGAGGGTGCCGAAAGCGGAAGTCTCGTCATCGACGCAGTGCCTGACGGCTCGGCAGAGCGCTCGGTCGAGGCAGTGATCGATGGACTCATCGAAGCCGACCGTCGCGAAGGGGTACCCAAGGCCTGGCGCGAACGCAAGCTCGTCGAAGACGCGTACGCCTTGGCGAAGAGTCTCATCAGCGACGATTTCAGCGGAGCGCGGTTCACGTGGATAGTTGACGGCGTCAAGATCAAGGAAGCGGCTATCACCGGCCGGGTCCGCGACCACCTCGAAGCGCTAGTCGACGTCAAGCAAGTGTCGATCGGATCGGTCGTCGGCCAGTTGGGCACTGCAAGCCTTCACAAGAAGCTCAGCGCCACCCTGTGGACGGACTTGGGCGACACCCCGGTGAAACTGCGATTCGACAAGACACTGGTGGACAGCATCAGAAAATCGCTTGGACGCCGGGTCGAGGCGCACGGGCGGGTTACCAGGAACTGGCTCGACCTACCGGTCGAGATCAAGGTGGGGGAGTTGACCCCGCTCCCTGAGCTCGAAGAGCTTCCCGGCCTCAACTACTACCACGGCCGCTACCCCGATTTCACTGGTGGCGCGGACCCCATCGAACTCGTGAGGCGGATGC
The DNA here is from genome assembly GCF_009451885.1 of Glycomyces albidus. Lineage (GTDB taxonomy): Bacteria > Actinomycetota > Actinomycetes > Mycobacteriales > Micromonosporaceae > Glycomyces > Glycomyces albidus. Next base: position 171,138 of record NZ_WIAO01000005.1, on the reverse strand, counting down.
GTGACGCTTCCTGACAATCCCGACACGGTGTGCTTCGACGCCAATCTCTACATCAACTTCCTCAACGGTGCCGGCCCCCATCTAATCGTCGAGTCACTACTGCGCCACGCCGAGGCTGGCCGCCTTGAGATCCACGTGCCGACTCTTTGCTTCCTCGAGGTGCGCGGTTGGCCCAGCGGCGCCTATGACGACGACCGCGACCGCGAAGCCTTGAGCCTGATCACGCGTCCATACTGCATCCCGGTCGAGTTCAACTTGGCCGTTGGTCGCATCGGCCGAGATCTGCTGTCGAAATACCCTCAGCTCAAGAACTTCGACGCCGGTCAAATCGCTTCCGCAGCGTACGCGCACAGCGACGTGTTCTTGACCAGCGACCGGCAATTGCTGTCCATCGGGAAGTACGAAGGTGTGCAGATCGCCGAGCCCTACCTGCCCGCCGGACTTCCGCCGCTGATCATCCAGGACCAACTTGACGGCCTGTAGCCACGAGCAATGTGCCTTGAGGACTCGTGCTTCGAATGATTACGCACGACCTGCATAATGTCATGATCGACATCCGGTTGAATGGCACCGGCCAGGCAAAGCTTTCCGTGCAACCTACGCTGATTAATTGCCTGGGGCTATCGAAATGATCACTCCTGTGCAAGCGCACAGACGCCCGCCATAGAGATCGCGCACAGTATGATGCAGTCGAGTTTGCAAGCAGCAGCCCTAACCGCTTGCAAACTGTGGCTCAGAAATTGACTGATCTAACTCGTTTTTCACCAATCCATGCCGAGAGCAAATCTACCACTTCATTCGACAGCTCCTGAGCAAAAAGGAAAGCCAAGTTGACCCTAGCACGAGAACTTGCCACATAGAACAGGTTCCGAGAGCGTACAAAACTAGGTTTCACTACAGATTTTGAACCGGGCCCGTTCGAGTACGAAAGCAACATATCCGCGAAATCATACTTACTCCACCCGCGCCCCACCACAACTACAACATTGGAAAATTCATCTCCCTTTACGTTATGTTGGGTTGAAAAAACTGTACTACTCGAGATGAAGTTCGAAAGCGCGACGACTTCAGAGTAGTCGACGTCTCGGAACTGCTGATACTCGAGGATTCTTCGAGGCCACTCCTGGGCTTCTTGATCGCCAGAAGAATCCAGAAGTTCCGTTAGGCCTCGTTGCAACCTGACGAGAGCATCCGGGGTTGAAAATAGTCGCTGCGTCAGGAGGATATCAATTATGTCGCCGACAGATCCCGTGCTACGCAAGTCATCCAGATGCGCCAAAAGGCTGGACCATGCGGTTCTCTCGTTCTTATTCGAGATCAAAGGCTTCGTTCCTCCGATGATATCGAAAAGCTTTCCATACTGTCGCGAACGGTACGCGGCTAGCGCAGGTTCCAGCACATCAACTAGGAACGCGACTACATCATTCTCCTTCTTCGCAAATGAATCATTGTACTTGAAAATGGATGGCAGGGAACCATATCCAAGTTCATTCGCGATACCAGTGTGGGTTAGCATCAAAACCTTCGTGTCGGCGAGACTGCCTGAACCCCAACATTCGCTTAGCTCTTCCAACACCAACCGTAGAGCCGCTCTACTCACGTCATGAGGGACTTGCCCTTTCCACTGGCCTTTTAGCCTCTCGCCGTTCCATCCATTTGTATGGAATGCAAGTACAGATCCTTCAGTTGCCTCAGAAGATGGAAACTGCGGCAACTCTGGCCTGAGGCGATTGAGAAACGCTACGACTGATCGCGACGACCGAAAGTTTGCTTGATTACTGATATTGAGCAGCATGGGGTCACTGACAGTACCACAGGTATTATCATAGATTTGCTGCCAGTCATCTCCGAAAAATCCAAATACAGGTTTGCGGAGGTCATCAGCCATGCTAGTAAGCATGGTTTCAATAAGTCCTTTGGGTGTATCCTGGTACTCATCAATAAAAATGATCGGATAGCGATCAGTAGTCAACGCGCGAAATCTCTTAATTTTAAACATCTCCTTCGCAAGCAAAGGAATGTCGTCATGATGCAGGTAGGCGACATCGTCAGTCAGCCGCCTAATTCCCAACGAGTACTTAACTTGAATCTTGTCGGAGGTAGTTCCAGGTTCTATCAAGCTCTGCCATTTTTCCATTGCAAGGACCAGCCTTGACAGAACTTTTTGATACGGAGAGATAAGTTCCCAAAGAAACCCATGGAGGGTATCAACAAAAACGGAATCGTTTTCGCCGAGCCTCTCTACAATTTCATCTTTGGCCGTATTAGTATAAGTTATGCATGCAATTTTCTGATCTCGGCGATCCAGGTATGAGCTTCGATTGTCCAAGACCTCCTGGAGTGCAATAATGAGGGCGTGCGTCTTTCCAGAGCCCGCCCCGGCTTCGAGTTTGAAACTTCTCTTGCTACGGACTGCTTCAAGTACATCATCTAGCGCTGAAGTTAGCTGGTGCTCGGCTGTCAAGTTAGAGGTGTTCCGGTCCATAACTTTCCCGCCTCCATGATTTCACTACCAGACTTGCTATCACGGTTGACAGAAATTGAGCTGAGCCAAACTAGCCCTCGGTGAATATACCTCGGTATATTCCAGTCTTGATCGTGAATTGCATAGTAAAGCGCGAATTCACTCTTGCTTCGCCCAGAGGCCAGTTCGAATGCCCTCTCTTCTAGTTCTTCACGAGTCGCCTCAGCATCGAGCTCGAACCTAGCGCGGTTGGCTAGAATAAAGGCGTCCTCAAAGGTTCTTCCACACTCCGATCTATCAAGCTCCGGTGTTTGATACGCGAGATAACGAATCCCTTGAACAATTTCGCCAGTTTCAGCAAGTGCTTGGATGCTCGAAATCGAGGCATCTTTCTTGCCGAACCAGGTTTTAATGGTCGTATTGCTAGTCTTTTCACCCTGGTGAACGCGGCATTTTCTGAATTTTGTGTCCCCCTCCGATTTCCGAACAGCGTCGATGTCCGTTATCACCAGACTTGGAAGTCCGATGAAATCCAGGAGAGGAAAGAAGAGATTTGCGTATGCACCGCCGACTTCCATTAGCGTGATGTATTGACTTGAGAGATCCGTCCCCTCCTCTTCATCGAGAGCAGCTATCATTTTCGGAATGAGAAGGCGCTCGCTAGTTCCTTCCACCAAGATCGCCTTATCAGCGAAGAACAAGTCGGCTCTCGTAAGCGTAAGGTACTGGTGCAGAAATTCCTCGTCAAGATTAGGTGCTTTGCTAACATCCAGAATCTCAGCATGTGACCGGATGTTGACTTTTTCATCCATACGCACTCTAAAGTAGCGTACGTTCTCAAATGAAGACTTATTTGCAATGTGTGAAGAATGGGTTGAGACGAGGAACTGGACTGCCCAAGGAATCGACTCCTTGTCCAGCTCCGCAAAGAGTGCCTTCAAGTTTGTTATCTGGTCTATGAAAACCTCTTGCATTTGTGGATGCAAGTGAACTTCAGGCTCTTCAATGAACACTAGATGGATGCCGGGCAAGTTTCCACGGCAGGTGAACTCTCGATAAAATCCAAGCAATGCCAGAAGAATGTACACCAAGCTTCGGGAGCCAAGCCCACTGTAACTTTCTGGCAACGAAACTCCGGTAGAGCCCTTATAATGCACACTGGTATAGTTGGTCAGAATCCTTTCGACATTGAGTCGAGTTTGGGTAGAGAGCTCCTGGTTTCCAAGGCCAGGATAGCCTAGCTTCTTCAATGTGGGAACAAGACTGTCCACCATCTTCTTAACGTGGACTTCGAGCTCCGCCTCGATTCGTTTGACAGAAGTAGTTAGACCTTCCATTACTTGGCGATGAGCAGACTCATCGTCAGATTTAGCAGCGGCTGCGAACAGCGATTCAAAAATGCGCGCGATCAGATCTTTTGGTTTTTCTTTGTCATCATCGAGGCCTCGCTGCGCCTTGAGGAAGTCGAACGTGATCAACTCGCGGACTTGCTCTATCGTGAGCTTCCTGGTGTTAGCTTCATCCAAGGGGTCTACTGCCGTGATCTTTCTTCGATATGCAACTTTGATTCGATCCATTACATGTTTCAGCAAACCGGCAATATCAGTGATACTTTCCTGATCCGATGACGCTGGGACACTTGCAAACAAGTCTCCCAGTTTGCCGTTCAGGATCGCATACTCAAACTTAACCAGAGCCTCGTCGCTGTCGGATTCAAAGTTCAGGATTAGCGGAGCAAGTGGGCCGTATTCGTATAGTTCGGGATCGTATTTGATTGTCATTTCCATCGAAATAGACGGAAGAGCTGCATAAGCAAGATCAATGTCTCCAGCTTGGAAATGTTGGTATGCATCAAGGAATTTTGAATAAGAATCCTCGGAGAAGTCGGCGATCCGAAACCGGGACTCGCTTGGGTTCAAAAACCGCTCGATAAGCTCTGCGAGCGAAGTCTTGCCGGTGTTGTTCCTACCCACTAGTAGAGTTGCGGAATCACACAGAACTAGGTCTGTGTCGAGAAGCAGGCGAAAATTTTTGACCTTGACTGTGGTTACCCGCAACAGCTTGCCTCCGTCTCCGCGAGGATGAATGGAGGAAGCCTACACCACGGACAGGATGCTGGCGGCGATCACGATTGGCTTGAGACTAAAGGTCGACATCCAACTAACCATTAGGTTGAAAATTGGCTACCAGCTGAATGCTGTGTTTTCCTGCCAAATTGTGTTCTTCCGCCTGAAGACCATCAGAGGTATTTTTCAAACCAGGTGCTATACCTCGCAACATAGACTTCGTCTTGCCCCATCCGCGCCAATGACTTCACTCGATAGCGACCAATCTTGGCAATAGACGGCAGTTTTCAGCCTTGATCTACAAATAGTGTTGAAGGTGGGGCTCGCTCCACCCAGCGAGCCCCACCTGTTGGAGGAAGGTCTTAGAGTCGGCCTTGTTGGGCTGCTCGCGTCAGGATGGTTTCGGCTTCGTGGCGCCAGGTTCGTTTGCGGTCGTCGGGGGTGCTCTTCCAGCCGGGGCGGGTGCTGATGCCGCAAATGCGGCCTCGGTCGTGGAGGAGGTCCGCGACGGGGGTGAGGGTGCCTGCGACGTTGATGACGCTGAGGATGGCGTGCTCGGAGGTGGCGGTCGGTTCGACGGCGAAGCGGAAGCCGAAGCAGTCGAAGGTGCCGATCACGGTCGAGGGCATGGCGGCTTGTCTCGGAGGTTCGTGTCCCTCGGCGTACCAGGTGGCGATGAGCGAGGCGATGTGGTGGCGTTGTTGGTTCTTCCACGCGTCGGTCTGCTCGCGCCAGGGCTCTTCCCAGCGGACTTCGCGTAGGACACCGCCTGCGTGTGCGACCGAGCCGATCTTGGCGGGTTTGCCGAGGTGGGTCAGCCAGATCGAGGCGTAGCCGGTGGCGCGGCGGGCCATGAGGGTGAGGCGGTTGCCGTAGTCGGTCGTCCACTCGCCCAGCACTTCCGACTTGGCGGTCTGGTTGGGCGCCTGTGCCTGCGTCATGCGTGTCCCCCTGTTGCGCGGTCGTTCGCTTCGGCTTGGTGCCGTCTAAGAAGCGGTGTATCTACAGGGTGGTTGACAGAGCGGGACGACTGAACTACACAATGGGACGCGAAGAGACGTCCTCCAGATCCGAAGTCGTCCCCGACGGGAGCCCTTATGCCGAATGAGCGATTGAAGGAAGCCATGCAGGTGGCGGGACTGACACCAGAGGGGCTGGCTGAGGAGCTCGAAGTCGATGCGAAGACGGTGCGGCGCTGGATCAGCAATGGGCGGGTGCCGTATCCGCGGCACCGCTCGGCGGTCGCCACGATGCTCGATGAGACCGAGGAATACCTGTGGCCGAACATCGACACCGCCGAACGCCAAGCCCGCGTCTCCCAGTCCGAGGTGATCCGGACCTACCCACGACGGTTCCAAGTGCCACCGGAGCTGTGGCGACGGCTCTTCGACAACGCCACCGAGCGGATCGGCATCCTCGTGTACTCCGGGCTGTTCCTGCCCGAGCACGATCCGGGCCTGATCGAGGCGCTGCAGCAGAAGGCCGCCGCCGGCACCAGGATCACGATCCTGCTCGGCGACCCCGACAGCGAGGCCGTGGCTGTGCGGGGACGGGAAGAGGGGATCGGCGATGCGCTTGCCGCGAAGGTCCGCAACGTCTTGTCGTTCTACGAGAAGCTGCGGGGCACCGAGGGCGTCTTCGTCGGCTACCACTCGACGACGCTGTACAACAGCATCTACCGGTACGACGACGAGATGCTGGTCAACACCCACGTCTACGGCTTCCCCGCCGCGCACGCCCCGGTCCTGCATCTGCGCCGCCTGGCCGGAGGCACACTGTTCAACTCCTACGCCGACAGTTTCGACCGAGTCTGGACCGCTTCACGCAACGCCTGGGGCGGCGATCATGGCAAGGTGAGGCCATGAGCCGCATCGACCACATCAACAACCCCGACGCCCCGGCCCCCAACAGCGTCGTGCCCTCGACGGTCGCGTTCGTGACCGACGACCAGGGCCGAGTGCTGTTGATCCAGCGCTCGGACAACGGCGATTGGGCACTCCCCGGCGGCGGGCATGACCTGGGCGAGCGCATCGCCGACACCGCGATCCGCGAGACGCAGGAGGAGACCGGCCTCAACATCGAGATCACCGGCGTCATCGGCCTCTACACCGATCCCGGACACCTCATCGAGTACAGCGACGGCGAAGTACGCCAGCAGTTCTCGATCGCATTCCGAGCCAAGCCGATCGGTGGGCGGTTGCGCACGAGCTCCGAATCGACGCAGGTCGCCTGGGTGGGATCGGACGAACTCGGCGATCTGCCCATCAACCCTTCGATGCGCTTGCGGATCGAGCACGGCCTCGCAAACCGCAGTGAGCCCTACATTGGCTAAGTCGGAGAGAACTCGTCCTCGACTCGTTTCACAACCTCGAAGAACTCCCCAGCGCTGCGGTCGATGAACTCGGCAACAACCGAGCCCGGCTCGTAGCGCTCCCGAATCTCGGCGAGGCGCTCCCCAACCGTGAACTCCTGCCCGTCCGGCCCGGTGGTCAGGTCGCAGTACCAGAGCAGATCAGCAACCTGAGACTCCTCACGATCGAACTCGCCGGAGAGCTCCCGGTCGAGGCCGCGAAGCTCCGCTTCGACCACGGCATTGGTGTGGTGCGCGACCAGCCCTGCCACGCGGTCATCGAACTCGACGTCCCGGAGCCAGCGCGCCCCGTCGAGGGGATGAAATCCAGTCTTGGCGATCGAGGGGGCGTAGCCGATGTCGTGCAGCACCGCCGCCGACACGAGCAGCTCGCGGTCATTCGATTCTGCCAGGATCGAGGCCACCCGATCAGCGCGAGCAGCAACCGCTTGAACATGACGCCACCGACGAGGCAGCACCTCGCTCAACTTCAGCTCCGCGATACCCCATGCGCGATCAGCCATGCCCGGTTGCACCCGACGATCCTAGCCCGCCTCAAGTTTCGGACATCTTGGCACGAACAGTTGAGCGGTGCGGGTGCGGTGCGGGTCTGTGAGGGTGGAGCACCCGCACAGACCCGCACGAACGCTTGCCTTGATGAGGTTTTCGAGTCATGCTCGCGCTCGCAGTACGAGCGGTTGTGCCGGACTGTCCCATGCGACGAGAGGAGCTCAAACGATCCAGTACGAGGTGAGAGTGAAGCGGCCCCGCGGAAGCGGCGTCGCTCAGAGGAGTACCCGCCGCTGTGAGGCGGAGGTGGGTCAATGAGTTCATGGCGCAAACCTGCGCGGGCGGCGGCATCCCTGGGCGAGGTCGCGCACCAGTTGACGGAGCGGGATCTCGCGATCGTCGATCACTTGAGCCGGTTCCGTCTGCTCACGATCGTGCAGTTGGAGCGGGTGTTCTTCGATTCGGCCTCCTCGGCGTACGACCGGATCAAGACGCTGTGCGAGAAGGGCCTGCTCGACCGCCGGCGTCCCTCGACGCACGAGGCGTACCGGTACTTCCTGGGCTGGCTCGGTCTGTGCCTGGTGCATGCGATCGCCGTTGCCGACTTCGAACACGATCCGGGGATTGATCTCTTCGGCAAATCAGAGAAGCCGAAGCCCGGCAGGGCTCCGACCAAGCTGAAGGCACGGCAGCACGCGGACACGCTGTTCTTCTCCTCGCACCGCTCGCACCTCGAAGGCGTCAACGACTTCTACACCCGCCTGGCCTCCTCGTGCCGCGGCGATATCGAGGCGGTGCTGCGGTACTGGTACGTCGAGCACGAGGCCGAGAAAGTCTCCCCCGCTATGGGCCAGCGCCCGGACGGCTGCTTCGACCTCGCTTTCGCCGGGCAAAAGCGCGAGTTCACCTTTGAGTACGACACCGGGACCGAGCCGTTGGAGCGCCTGGTGCGCAAAGTCGACTGGTACAACCAAGAGGTCGCGCGGCGGCAGGGCATCCGGAGCAGGGACATCAACGAGGGCAAGTACAGCCGTGAGCAGGTCCTCGCCCTGGCGTCGCCGCGGATGATGCTCATCGAGTTCACCAAACCCGGACGGGAGGCGAACCTCCACGACCGGCTCACTGCCGCGGGCGGACGCGATTTGGTCGCCACCACCAACACGGCGAGGAGCAGCGATCCACTCGGCCCGGTCTGGTGGTGCGCCGGGGATTCGCCTGCCGAGATGCGCTGCCTCGACGAGGTCTACACGTTCCGCCACTTGTGACGGCTCGGGCCAGGATGCGCCCGAGGAGTCCCGGAAGGAGCTCCGGGAACGGCCCCGTGCCCACTTCCGCGAGCGCCCCCGAGACGCCTCCGGTACCCGCACCGCCGCGTTTCCCCAGCTCGCTGTGAATAGAGTGTCTCCGCTGTGCGGGTCCTACTAAATACATTCTGATTTCCCCCCAAAGCGTCTTACGACCACACCAAGCGGTACCCGCCCCGCTCCGCGGGTCCCTCCACATCAGCACCGATTGCCACTCCGGCCTCTTGTGTCTTGAGTGATGCTCCGCTAACCTAGAGTGCATCTGAGACCACGGGTGACGGCACGTCGCCTCCCTTGCACTGGTCAACTCTCTTCCCGCAGCACACATGGACAGTCGGGTCGTGCCCGTCCGCATGCACCGCACTCGCTCGGCAGGTCCTCGCTCAGCGCGCAATCCGAGTCCCGTCACCCGTCCGTGTTGAACGCTCGTATTCGCCACGAGTCCGCGCTACCGTCCCCACAGGGGTCTCTACCTGCGCATTCACCGGGCGGTGGGTGCGATGAGCCGGGCCAGTCGGCACATCCGTGTGACCGGGAAACGGCGCGATGTCATCGATACCGATCGTCTGGCCGCGCTGCTGCTGCGTGTCGCGCTTCGACGCATCGCCGACAACGACACCGACCAGGCGACGGCAGGTCCAGCGGCCCCTGACAGCCATGCAGACGACGTTGAAGGGGAAGCAGCGACATGAACGACCAGACGGGCCCGCAGGGCGGTGGCAGGGCCGTGATCTATCTGCGGGTGTCCTCCAAGGGGCAGGTGGAGACCGACTACGACTCTGAAGGGAACTCGATCCCCGCCCAGCGGAAAGCCTGCCTGCAGTTGGCCGAGCGCCTGGGGCTGACCGTGGTGGAGGAGTACGTCGAGCCGGGGAAGTCTGGCCGCTCGATCGACGGCAGGCCCGCGTTCCGCCGGATGATGGGCCGCATCCGCAACCAGCACGACGTCGACCACGTCGTGGTCTACATGCGCTCGCGACTGTTCCGCGACGCCACCGACGCCGGGCTCACCAAGCGCGAACTCCGCAGCCTCGGGGTGTCGATCCTGTCGGTCAAGGACCCGACCGACGACACCCCGACCGGCGACCTCATGGCGCACATGGTCGACGGCTTCAACGAGTACCAGTCCCGCGTCTCCGGCCAGGACATCGCCTACAAGATGGAAGCCAAAGCCGCCCGAGGCGGCACCCCCGGCAGAGCCCCGCTGGGGTACCTGAACGTCCGCGAGAGCGTCGACGGCCACGAGGTCCGCACCGTCGCCCTCGACCCCGACAGGGCCCCGCTGGTGAAGATGCTCTTCGAGCGGTACGCCACCGGACAGCACTCGTTTCCCCAACTCCGCAAACTCGCCGCTAGCGCGGGCCTGCGCACCCGGCCCACTCGCAGGTATCCGGCGGGCACCGCCGTCTCGATCAACAAGATCGGCCAGATGCTCCGCGACCGCTACTACCTCGGATACGTCACCTTCAACGGCACCGAGTACCCCGGCCGCCACGAACCCCTCATCACCCCCGAGCTGTTCGACAAGGTGCAGACCGTGCTCTACGAGCAGCACGGCGCAGGCACCCGCGACCGCAAATGGGACCACTACCTCAAGGGCCTCGTCTGGTGCGGACGCTGCGGCAGACGACTCATCATCGAGCGCGCCAAGTCAAAGACCGGCCGCCTCTACTTCTACTTCCTATGCATGGGCCGCAACGAACGAAGCGGCTGCAACCTGCCCCGGTTCGCCACCGCCACCGTCGAACGAACCGTCGCCGCGCACTACGCGACCATCGCCTTCAGCCCCGCCGAGGCCGCAGAGGCGAAACAGGGCCTCGCAGACGTGGCCTCCTCAAACCGAGCGACCACCGCAACGCTGCGCCGCAACCTCAAACGCGAACGCACCCGCCTCGACGCGCTTGAGAGCCAGATCGTCGAACTCCTCGGCCACCCCGACTGGCCCACCGAGAAACTCACCTCCCGCATCAGCGACATCCGCACCCAGCGCGACGCCATCGACGCCCAACTCGCCACCGACCACCGACCACACCTGGACAAGGCCGCCGGAATCGTCGCACCCCTCCTCGACCTCCTGGCCGACCCCCGCGGGCTCTACGAAGGCTTGCTGGACGAGGAGCGGAAGACCCTCAACTCGATCTGCTTCACCAAGCTCACCCTCGACGCCGACGAGACCCACCAGCCAGTCGTCACCACCACCGCCACGACAGCGACCATCGCCCCGCTCCTGGCCTACCGCGACCGGACACGCGAAAGCGGCACCAACCCGGAGGCTGGTACCGCTGACGACAACGATGTTCAAATGTGTCGGAGTTCAAGTCTGAACCCCATGGTGGAGCTTAGGGGATTCGAACCCCTGACCTTCTCATTGCGAACGAGACGCGCTACCAACTGCGCCAAAGCCCCTTGCGGCGACAAGATTAGCACGGCGCCCGGAGGCGGCTGCGAGGGAGCGGTGTGGGCCGCGTCTCGCATCAGGGGCGGGCGGAGGTCCGGGGACCCTGCGCGCTAGATCCAGGAGTCGAGCCACATGCGGGCCTGCCATTCGTCGCGGGGAAGGGCCTCGCCGGTGTAGATCGGCCAGAAGTAGGCGAAGCACAGGACGACGACGGCGACGAAGGCGCCGGCGATCAAGGCCCCGGTGAGGCGGCGCTCGGGGGAGCCGAGCGCCGGTTCGCCGCGGCGGTGGCGGCCGACGATGAGGCCGAGGCACCACGTGACCGCGCCGATGAAGAACGGGACGGCGGGAGCGGTGTAGAAGAAGAACATCGTCCGCTCCGGGTAGAAGAACCAGGGGATGATGCCCGCGCCGATGCCGGTGAGGAGGAACCAGGCCCGCCAGTCGCGCTTGGCGACCGCCCACAGCAGGAGGGCGAGGGCGGCGGGCACGAACGTCCACCACAGCAGCGGCGTCCCGAGGAGGAGGATCTCGGCGGCGCAGTCGGCGGCGCCGCAGTTGACGTCGGAGCTCCAGTAGAAGACGACCGGCCGCAGGTCGAACAGCCACTGCCACGGCCACGACTGGTAGGCGTGCTCCGACGAGAGCGTCTCGTGGAAGTTGAGGACGCTCAGGTGGTACTCCCACCAGTTGCGCAGCGCGCCGATCACCGGCGGCTCGCTCTCGCCCTGGTCGGCGAGCCAGTGCCGGTAGGAACCGGTGTCGTTGAGGAACCAGCCGGTCCACGACAGGAGGTACACGCCGATCGCGAGGAGCCCGAACCACAGGTTCTGCCCGAACTCGTAGATGACGGTGTCGCGGAACGGCTTCCGGGCGCCGGCGTCGGCGCGCAGCCGCCAGTCCCAGACGACGAAGAGCAGGATCGCGGCGAGGATGTACCACAGCGCGGACCACTTGGTGGCCATGGCGAGTCCGAGGAGGACCGCGCACGCGATGCGCCACCACGGGACGCCGAGCCGCGGGCGGCGGCGCAGGACGTCGAGGCCGTCGTCGACGGCGGCGAGCCACCCGGCGCGGCGCCAGTCGCGGTCGCGCACGACGCAGTACATGGCGCCGAGCAGGAGCGTCGCGATGAAGATGTCGAGCAGCGAGGTCCGCGAGAGCACGAAGTGGCTGCCTTCGACGGCGAGCAGGAGACCGGCGGTCCCGCCGAGGAGCGTCGAGCCGGTGAGGCGGCGCATGAGCCGGATGAGGACCGCGACGCCGACGACGCCGGCGACGGCCGCGCTGATGCGCCAGCCGACCTCGTCGTAGCCGAACGCCAGCTCCCCGAGGCTGATGAGCCACTTGCCGAACGGCGGGTGCGCGACGTACGCCGACCCGGTCGTGCCCGGGTCCCATTCGACGCCGTGGGACAGCATCGAGTGCGCGTCCTGCGCGTAGTAGACCTCGTCGAAGATCAGGCCCTTGGGGTGGTTCAGGCCGATCAGGCGCAGGACCGCGGCGATCCCGGTGACCGTGACGGTCACCCACAGGGCGCGGCGGCGGTCGTCCGGGAGGGTGCTCTGCAGGCGCGCCCGGACGGCGGGGAGGGGGCCGGGGAGCGGTGTCGGCCGCCAGGCGGCGGGCGGCTGCTCGGGCCGGACTGCGGTGGCGCTCACCGGCCCGAGTCTAGGGCCTGCCCTGTGGGCCAGGGCGAGGCGGTGTCCGGGTCCGTTCGCTCGCTCGCAAGGCGGAGGGGCTGCAGGTACCGGTGTTGCATCTGGAGGCCCCGGCGACGCGGCGAGCGCGCGAACGGGCCGGATGTCGGCCGTTCCGGCCCGCAGAACAGGACCTGGCGGAGCCTTCCGACAGGCGTCAGTGCACGAGTTCCGTCGGGGGCGTGAAGTCCCCTTCGCCGTTCATCTCCCATTGGGCCGCAAGGATGTCGGCGACCGCGTTAGCGGGCTTGCCGAGGTTCGAGCGGCCCACGAAGTTCTGCGGGCTGTCGGGGTCGGCGACGAACGCGGCCGCGGCGGCGTTCGGAGTGAAGCCCACGAACCAGTTGGTGGAGTTCGAGTCGGTGGTGCCGGTCTTGCCCGCGACGGGGCCGTCGACGGCGTCGCCGACCTGCTCGGCGGTGCCCCAGGTGCAGTTGCCGGCGACGGCGCCGTCCCCGGTCGGGCAGCGGGCCGCGTCCACGGCCGCGCGCGCCACCTCCACGCTGATCGCCTGGTTGCACTCGCTGCCGAACGCGATCGTCCCGCCCGTGTTGGTGGTCGCGGAGGTCACCGGGATCGGCGCGCAGTAGAGGCCGTCGGCCGGGAGCGCCGCGTACGCGGCGGCCATGTCGAGCGGCGTGGTCTGGGTGACGCCGAGGACGAAGGGCCCGTAGGTCTCCGGGTAGTTCTCGACGTGGCTCAGGTCCGTCGCGTTGCGGAACTTGATGCCGAGGCGCTTGGCCACGTCGATGGCCTTGTCGACGCCGACGCGCTCGGCGAGTTGCACGAAGTACGTGTTCACCGATTCGCCGAAGCCGGTCCACATGTTGTAGTTGCCGACCTCGGACTCGGAGGCGTTCTTCGGGCACCAGTAGTCCCCGCACGCGGCCGCGCCGTCGCCGACGACGTACTGCGACGTGTACTGGTACGGCGAGTAGATCGTGGTGTCCAGCGGCATGCCCTCTTCGAGGGCCGCGAGCATCGTGAACATCTTGAACGACGAGCCGGCCTGGTACCCGGGCACGTCCGAGTTCCCGCTCAGCAGCGGGTTCGTGGTGTTCGGGTACGAGCCCTTGTACTCGTCGTTCGCGGTGTTGGGCCCGTTGTCGGACACGTCGTTCGAGTAGTTGCGGTTGACGGCCATGACCTGGATGGCGCCGGTCCCCGGCTGCACGACGACCGAGCCGAGCGCGTACTCCGAGCCGGTCTCGAGCTGCTTCTCGATCGCGTCCTGCGACGCCTCCTGGAGGTCGACGTCCAGGGTCGAGACGATCTCGTAGCCGCCGCGGTAGAGGCGGGCCTTGCGGATCTCCTCGGTCTCGCCGAAGTCCTCCTGCTGCTCCCACCACTTCTCGAAGTAGTCGACGAAGAAGCCGTACGGGGAGTCGATCGCGCCGCCGGAGGTGTTGTTGGCCTCCTGCGGGTTCAGGTTCAGGCCCTCGGCCCGGGCGGCCTCGCCCTCGTCGGAGGTGAGGTAGCCGACGTCGACCATCCGGTTGATCACGTGGTCGCGGCGGGCCAGGGCCGCCTCGGAGGAGCCGTTGATCGGGTCGTAGACGCTCGGGGACTGGATGAGGCCCACCAGCATCGCCGACTCGGCGACCGTCAGGTCCGCGGGGACCTTCCCGTAGTACACCTGGGCGGCCGCGCCGATCCCATACGCGCCGTTGCCGAAGTAGACGGTGTTCAGGTAGTTCGTGAGGATATCCTCTTTCGACATCTCCTCTTCGAGGGCCAGCGCGTACCCCATCTCCTTGACCTTGCGGTCGATGGTGACCTCGCTGGCCGCGGCGACCTCTTCGGGCGTGGTCGCGGTGTAGGAGAGCACCTGCCGCACGTACTGCATGGTGATCGTCGAGGCGCCCTCGGAGGTGCTGCCCGCGGCGATGTTGGTGACCAGGGCGCGCATGACGCCTTCGGGGTCGACCCCGTTGTGCTCGAAGAAGTTCGAGTCCTCGGTGGCGATGAGCGCCTCGGTCACGGAGTCGGGGATCTGGTCGTATTCGAGCTGGACCCGGTACTGGTCGCCGAAGGTCGCGATCTCGGTGGTGCCGTCGGCGGCGTACAGGGTGGACGATTCGGGCGCCGGCGGCAGCACGAGTTCGTCGGGGAGGTCGAGGACGGCCTCGGACCCGACCTTGGCCAGGCCGCCGATGCCGCTGGTCACCGGCAGGAACGCCAGTCCGACGACGAGGCCGAACGCGACCGCCACCGGCACGAGCGCGAACATGGCGCGTCGCTGCACGGCGGTGATGGGTCCGAACCAGGTCTGCGCCACCGGTTTCGAGGAATCACTCACGCTGTCTCCCGAGGAGCCCCGCAACGGGGAAGGAACGGTCGGTCAATTCAGTTGGGCGCGTCGCAGCGCCGAGTCAGGCGGAGTCCGGGGGCGCCCCAACTCTACGACGCGCGAGGGGGGCGGTTCTGACGCAGCCCGGTGCGGGTGGGGGCGATTACAGCTCATCGCGCCCGCGGGCGCGCCGTCAGCGGCGATCATGCACCCGCTGCTACGGGAAGGGGACGGACCGGTGGTGCGTCGCCGGTCACCACGCGAAGGCGAGGGCGGCGGCGAGGACGGCGCCGGCGAAGGCCCAGCAGAGGCCGACCGCGCCGGCGCGGTGGTCGTACAGGCGGGTGGCGCCGGAGGCGGCGACGAGCGCGAACGCCGAGGCCATGAAGAGCACCAGCGCGGGGGCCCAGCGCAGCAGCAGCCCGCCGGCGCCGCCGACGTAGGCGCTGTGGGCGCCGGGGCCGGTCGCGCGCGCGGGCAGTTCGGTGCCGACGTCGGCGGCGGTGACGTCGCCGGTGAGCGAGAGGGCCTTCGACCAGCCGTCCGCTGTGAACAGTCCGGTGCACGAGGGCGCGAAGCCCTCCTGGCAGGAGGCCACGGTCACGGTTCCTTCGTCGGCGTGGCCGACGCTGATCCAGAGTGCGGGGGCGGCGGTCCAGGCGAAGAACATGAGCAGGCACGCGCAGACGAGGACGCCGAGGAGCGCGGGCGCGTAGCGCTTGGGTTCGCGGCGGGGCTCGGGCCGGCCGGGGCGGGCGGGGCGGCGCTTCTCGGTCTCGGCGGCGCGTTCCCATACGGCCCGGATCGCGGCCATGCCTTCGTACTGGGAGCCGAGCGGGCTGCGCTGCGGCACCGGGTGCGGCACGGGCGGCGGCTCGGCGGCCGGCTCCCAGTCGACGGGTCCGATCGGTTCGACGCCGGTCGGCTCGGGGCGCTCGATCGCGCCGTAGGCGGCCGGGACCTCGGGTACGGGGCGCTCGCGGCCCGCGTCGCGGCCGGCGGGCTGGGGCTGGGGATCCGCCGCTCGGTTCGTTCCAGACATACCGGTTATTGCATCACCGAATCGCCGAAGCCGGGCGCAATCGCGCAGGGATAGTGTGTCGTCGTCCGCCGGATGCGGGACCACCGGCCGCGACCTGGCGGTCGGTGCCCATCGGACGCCGTCCGCCCAGATTCCGGGACGGATACCATGGGGCGCATGACTCACGTACTGACCGCGTTGGCCTGGCCTTACGCCAACGGCCCTCGGCACATCGGACATGTAGCAGGATTCGGGGTACCCGCCGACGTCTTCGCCCGCTACATGCGCATGCGCGGTCACGACGTGCTCATGGTGTCCGGGACCGACGAGCACGGCACGCCGATCCTCGTGCAGGCCGACTCGGAGGGCCTGACGGCCGCCGAGGCCGCGGCGAAGTACAACCGGATCATCGTCGAGGACCTGGACGCCCTGGGCCTGTCGTACGACCTGTTCACGCGCACGACGACCGGGAACCACTACAAGACCGTGCAGGAGCTGTTCACGACGCTCTACGGCAACGGGTACATCCTGCAGAAGAAGACGCTCGGGGCGATCAGCCCGTCGACGGGCCGCACGCTGCCGGACCGCTACATCGAGGGCACGTGCCCGCACTGCGGGTTCGACTCGGCGCGCGGCGACCAGTGCGACAACTGCGGCCGCCAGCTCGACCCGGTCGACCTGATCGACCCGAAGTCGCGGATCAACGGCGAGACCCCGAAGTTCGTGGAGGAGGACCACTTCTTCCTCGACCTGCCGGCGTTCGCCGACGCGCTGAACGCGTGGCTCGACACCCGCACCGGGTGGCGCACGAACGTCCTGCGGTTCACCAGGAACCTCCTCGACGACATGCAGCCGCGCCCGATCTCGCGCGACCTCGACTGGGGCGTGCCGATCCCGCTCGAAGGGTGGCGGGAGCGCCCCGACAAGCGCCTGTACGTGTGGTTCGACGCCGTCATCGGGTATCTGAGCGCCACGATCGAGTGGGCGCGCCGCTCGGGCGACCCGGACGCGTGGAAGCGCTGGTGGCAGGACCCGGAGGCGGTCTCGTACTACTTCATGGGCAAGGACAACATCGTCTTCCACTCCGAGATCTGGCCGGCGATGCTCCTGGGCGCCAACGGCGAGGGCGCGAAGGGCGGCGAGCCGGGCGGGCTCGGGAAGCTGAACCTGCCGACCGAGGTCGTCTCCTCGGAGTTCCTGACGATGGAGGGCAGGCAGTTCTCGTCGTCGCGCCGCGTGGTGATCTACGTGCGGGACTTCCTGGAGCGGTACTCCCCCGACGCGCTGCGGTACTACATCTGCGCGGCCGGCCCGGAGAACCAGGACTCGGACTTCACGTGGGCGGAGTTCCTGCGCCGCAACAACGACGAGCTCGTCGCCGGCTGGGGCAACCTGGTGAACCGGTCGATCGCGATGGCGGCCAAGAACTTCGGCGCCGTCCCCGAGCCCGGTGAGCTCGAGGCGGTCGACCGCGAGCTGCTGGAGGCCACCCGGGCGTCGTTCGACGCGGTCGGGGACCTCATCGGGCAGAACAAGATCCGCGCCGCGATCGGCGAGGCGATGAAGACCGTCGGCGCCGCGAACAAGTACCTCGCGGACACCGCGCCGTGGAAGATGAAGGAGGACCCGAAGCGCCAGGGCACGGTCCTGTTCACCGTCCTCCAGGCGGTCTCCGACCTGAAGACGGTGATGAGCCCGTTCCTGCCGCACTCGTCGCAGCGCGTGCACGAGCTCCTCGGCGGCGAGGGCGTGTTCGCGCCGATGCCGCGGATCGAGGAGGTCGCCGACCTCGACGAGGGCGGCGTGACCGGCGGTCCGTACCCGATCCTCACCGGCGACTACTCGGACGTCCCGAAGTGGGAGTCCGTGCCGCTGGCGCCGGGCACGCCGCTCGAGAAGCCGGTTCCGGTGTTCACGAAGCTCGACCCGTCGATCGTCGACGAGGAGATCGAGCGCCTGAACTCCTGACGCGAACGCAGCGGCCCCCGGCTCGACGCCGGGGGCCGCTGCGCGTTCGAGCCGGACGGTGCCGTCTCAGACCGCCGCCGTTTCAGACCGCCGCGGCGACCTCGGCGCGGGACACCCACTTCTCGTAGATCCCGCGCCGCACGGCTTCGGCGCCGGTGCGCGAGAGCACCTCGGGGCTGGGCCGCGACAGCCGGAACCGCGCCCAGTCGTCATCGGCATCCACGAGGGACCCGGTGATGCCGTTCCACACCACGCGCGTGGCCTCCCGGAGGACCCGCCGCACCTGGTAGGCGCGGCCGATCTCGACGCCGGGGATGTCGACGCGGCGTTCGAGCGTCAGCGGCGTCCACTGCTGCCCGGAGTAGGAGAACAGCGCGGTCTCGGTGCCGTTCGCGGTGTACGCGATGATCTGCGCGCCTTCCGGGAGCGGCAGGTCGGTGAGGTCGGCGGTGACGTGCTCGGGCAGCAGGTGCGAGGCCGAGATCGCGAACCCGGTGCCGAGCACGGGCGTCCCGCGCCGGTCCGAGGACGGCATCGCGGTGAGCCCTTCGTAGTCGGGCGCGACGGGCGCCTCGTAGTCGGCCGGGTCGGCGGCGGGCCAGCGCAGCGCGAGCGCCCACGGCTCGCCCGGGTCGACCTCGCCGCCGAGCGCGGACCGCGCGGACGGCGTGCACAGGTGGGCGATGTCCCAGCGGCGGTAGCAGAACCCGCCGGGGATGGCGGCGGTCTCCATGAGCCGCGCGACCTGCGCGGCGGTGACGGGCCGCTCCATGACCTCGCCGGCGGCGGGGGCCGCGGAGCCGCGGACGCGGTCGAGCAGGACCCTGGAGGACGGTTCGAGGTGCGGGGTCTGGGTGAGGCGGCGCACGTATTCGAGGTCGACGCCGGGGGCGAGCGGCACCGTGAGGGACCGGTCGTCGGCGACCGCGACCGGCACGCCGTCGCGGAGGATCTCGCTGCAGTGCACGATCTGCCGGTACGGGTATTCGCTGCCCTGCCGGTGGTTGGGGAGGAAGTCGGGGCGCGGGAGCGCAGAGAACAGCTCCCAGGCGGCGCCGTCCGCGTAGGGTGCGCCGGGGTACTTCTCACCTTGCCATTCGACGGTACTGATCGGGAGGGGCTGGTCCTGGTCGGCCGGGACGGCGGGGCGGCGTTGCTGGAGCGCTGCGGCGCGGTTGCGGCGGGACGCGAGATCGCGGGTCATGTGCGGCTCGATTCGTCTGCGCTGGTGCGACGGCGATGTCGCCTGATATCGAAGGTATCGAAAGGCTTGTATTCGTAGCGGTCGCTCTACTGCCAGTGAGTCGACTGCCCGCCAACGTAGGCCGGTCCTGTCAGGCCCTCGTGTCCGACATGTGAAGACAGTGTTACGGGCGGCACACGCGGCTGCGTGCGCGGTCGGAGCGGCACGCCCGGGTCGTCGTTCGCGGAGGCCGCGCCCGGTCGCCGGACGCGGTCGGGCGGTCCGTGGCATCGTTGAGCCGTGTACCGATCCGAACCCGCGCCGCCGCCCGAGCCGCTCCCGTTCCCCATCGCCGACAGCCACACCCATCTCGATCTCGTCGACACGTTCGGCGCCGAGGAGGAGCTCCCGGTCCCCGCGCCCGGCGCGCCCGAGGTCCTCGCGCGCCTCGCCGAGGCCGAGGCCGCCGGGGTGGCGCGGGTCGTGCAGGTCGGCACCGACGTCGACTCGTCCCGCTGGGCCGCCGAACTGGCCGCCGCCGATCCGCGCGTGCTGGCCGCCGCCGCGCTCCACCCGAACGACGCGCCGCGCCTGGCCGACCTCGACGCGGCCCTCGCCGCGATCGACGAGTTGGCGGCGCTCCCGCGCGTGGCGGCCCTCGGCGAGACCGGGCTCGACTACTTCCGCACCGACGAGGCCGGCCGCGCCGCGCAGCAGCGGTCGTTCCGGGCCCACATCGAGATCGCGAAGCGCCGCGGCAAGACGCTCGTCATCCACGACCGCGACGCCCACGAGGACGTCCTGTCGATCCTCGACGGGGACGGCGCGCCCGACCGGGTCGTGCTCCACTGCTTCTCGGGGGACTTCGCGTTCGCGAAGGAATGCGCGCGGCGCGGCTTCTTCATGAGCTTCGCCGGGAACGTCACGTTCAAGAACGCGCAGCACCTCCGCGACGCCGCCTCGGTGGCCCCGCCCGAACTCGTCCTGGTCGAGACCGACGCGCCGTTCATGGCCCCGATCCCGGTGCGCGGCCACCGGAACCATCCGGCGCTGACGAACTACACGGCCCGGTTCCTCGCCGAGTACCTCGAGCGCGACCTCGAGGCGTGGTGCGAGCGGCTGTGGAGGAACACCGAGGCCGCGTTCGGCGACTGGTAGCGGGCCGGGCGGAACCGCGACCCGGTCGAGCGCCGGTGCGGCCGGGCCGCAGGACGCCCGACGGGTCACGGCGCCGGTCCGAGGGCTGCGGACCCGTGCGTCAGGAGATGTCGACGACCGCTTCAGCCGTGGCGGTGTTCCCGGCGTCGTCGGTGAGCGTGAACGTGAAGACCCATCTGCCGGCTTCGCCGAGGTTCGCCTCGCCCGCGAGGATGCCGGTGCGCAGTTCGATGAGCCGCAGCTCTTCGGGTTCTTCGCCTTCGAGGCCGTAGGTCGCCTCCCATTCGACGGCCGCGAACGCGGCGCCTTCGAGGTCGTCGGCGAGGATCCGGACGCTGTTCGCGCCGGGGCGGCCCGGTTCGAGCACGACCTGCGCGGTGTACGCCTCGGTGGCCACGAGCGTCGCGGTCTCGGTCGACGCCGACTCGGTCGTCTCGGCCTCGAGCAGCGCGGTCTTCGCCGGCACGGCCTGCACGAGCACCGCCACGGCGCCGAGCACGACCGCGAGGAACACGGTCTCGACGCCCGCCATGAGCCGCAGGCGCCCGCGCCCTTCGGCGCCGCGCACCATCGCGCGCCGCGTGAGCAGGCCGACGGCGACGAGCACGATCAGGATCCCGGCTTTGAGGAGCACGAGGCGCCCGTACCGGGTCTGGGTCAGCGCCTCGATCGAGTCGATGTGGAGCAGCGACGAGGCGATCCCGGCGACGATGAGGTTCGCGAGGAGCCACGGCACCAGGGCGATCCACAGCTCCGCGGTGCGGTCGGGGATCTCGGTGTCCTTGCGCAGGGCCAGGATCAGGAGCGCGAACACGCCGCCGCCCCAGGCCAGCGCGGTCACGAGGTGGACCCAGTCGGCGACGAACGCGACCACGACCGGGTCGGACGCCATGGGGTGCCCGGCGAGCGGCCAGGTCGCGCCGAGTGCGAGGCCGATGCCGGCGAGCCCTGCGGTGAGGGGCCGTCCCGGTTCGTCCTCGCCGGTGACGACGGTGCGCATGAGCGGCAGCGCGAGGAGCACGAGGAGGAGCCGCAGGAGCGCGGCGAGGCCGATGTTCGACTGCATCACCGATTGGAGCCCGGCGGCGTCGAGGTCGGCGATGCCGGTCCCGGTCTCGTAGGCCGCTTGGAGCGGCAGGCCGAGGACCGCGGTCATCGCGACGACGGCGAGGCCGGAGGCGACGAGTTTCGCGGCGGCCTCGCGGGGCCGGGCGCCGGCGACCAGCAGGATGCCCGCGCCGAGCGCGAGTGCCAAGGCGGCGTAGCCGAACCAGCGGTTGCCGTAGAGGAGGGCCTGGACGAACGGGTCGGTGCCGGCGGCGGTGAGCGCCTCGGCGCCGGGCGGTTCGGTCTCGGTGACGACGGAGTACGTGAAGGTGCCGGAGACGGGGTGGCCGTCGTCGGAGACGACGCGGTATCCGACGAGGTAGGTGCCTTCGA
This sequence comes from Glycomyces albidus, assembly GCF_009451885.1. Taxonomy (GTDB): domain Bacteria; phylum Actinomycetota; class Actinomycetes; order Mycobacteriales; family Micromonosporaceae; genus Glycomyces; species Glycomyces albidus. The sequence goes on along the minus strand of NZ_WIAO01000005.1, from coordinate 149,286 downwards.
GGTCGGCGTCGACGGCGATGGTGATCGCGGTGCCGTCCTCGCTTTGGGCGACGCCGGTGTCTGCTCGGTCACCATCGGGAGCGACCACGCCGGTGCCCGCGTCTACGGGGGTGACTGGTTCGTTGAACTCGACGACGACTTCGCTCGGGGCCGCGTCCAGGACCGCTCCGGACGCCGGGTCGGTCTCGGTGGCGGCTGCGTGCGCTGAGGCCGCCGAGGCCCACAGCACCCCGATGAGGGCCGCCGCGAGCGAGGACCAGGCGGAGCGGACGGCGAGCCGCCGCCCGGGGGCCGCGCCATGCCGGGAGGTGCGGGGGTCCGGGGCGGAGGTGCGGCGTCGGGTGCTCGGCGGCGTGGCCAGACGGCTTTGGGTGGTCGGACGGCACAGCATCGCCGCTGAGCGTACTCGAAACCGCTTCGTGAATCGAGTATTGGACCTGAGAAAGGCTGAGCGAGGCACATGGGCTCATCAGAGCGGAAGACCGAGCGCAGGAAGGCCGCCGAGGCCCTGAGGCGGCAGCAGGCCGCGGAGGCCAGGCGCCGCAAGACCCTCCTGTGGGTCTCGATCGGCGCCGCGGTGCTGCTGATCGGAGGGCTCCTGGGGTGGGGCATCTGGTACAACGGCCGGGGCGGCGACTTCGAGGTGAACGAGCCGTCCGCGGCGGTCAGCGACACGTACGGGGTGCGGATCGGGGACGGGCCGGTCGAGGTCGATCTGTTCATCGACTACATGTGCCCGGCGTGCAACCAGTTCGAGGCGGCGTACGCGGCGGACATCCAGTCGTGGGTCGACGCCGGCTCGGTCACGGTGAACTACCACCCGATCACCATTCTCGACCGCCTCAGCCAGGGCACCGAGTACTCGACGCGCGCGGCCGCGGCCGCGGTCTGCGCGGCCGACGCCGGTCAGCAGCAGTTCCTCGACTACACGCTGGCGCTGTACGAGAACCAGCCCGCCGAGAACACGACGGGCCTGTCCGATGACGAGCTGATATCGATCGGAACCAATATCGGCCTCGACGATTCCTGGCAGTCCTGTGTCGAGGACGGGACGTACAAGGGCTGGGTCCAGCAGGGCACCGAATGGGCCACCGGCGACGGCGGCGTCTCGGGCACCCCGACGGCGATGGTCAACGGCGAGGTCGTCGACAACGCCGCCTTCGCCGACGAGGTGGAGGCCGCGATCAACGCCGGCTGACCACGGACGGAGCGTTGGGGCGCGGCCGACCGGCCGCGCCCCAACGGCGTCCGGGGAGGCGTTCAGGGAGACGACCGGTTCCCGGGCAGGGCTCGCCGACCGGGCCGGTCAGCGTCGCCCCGATTCGACCGCTTGGGCGGCGCCCTGCCCCCGGCCGCAGGCCGGTTCGCCGCCTGGGTGCGGTCAGGTCCGGAGCGCGGCCAGGGCCGTCTCCAGCGAGAAGCCGAAGGGCAGCTCGAGGCGGTGTCGTTCGAGCAGTTCGGTGTCGGCGAGGATCTCGGCGGTGGGCGCGTCGGCGGCGACGCGGCCCGCGTCGAGGATCACCGCGCGTTCGCACAGTTGGAGCGCGTACGGCAGGTCGTGGGTGACGAGCAGGAGCGTCGGCGCGGTCCGCTGGAGGATCGCGGCGAGGTCGCGGCGGCTGGCGGGGTCGAGGTTCGCGCTCGGCTCGTCGCAGACGACGATGTCGGGCCGCATGGCGAGGACGCCGGCGAGCGCGGCGCGGCGCTGCTGGCCCACCGACAGGTGGTGCGGCGGCCGGTCGGCGAGATCGGCGAGATCGACGTCGTTCAGCGCGGCGGCGACCCGCTCGGCGAGTTCGGGGCCGCGCAGGCCGAGGTTCGCGGGCCCGAAGCCGACGTCGTCGGCGACGGTGGGCATGAACAGCTGGTCGTCCGGGCTCTGGAAGACGATGCCGACGCGGCGTCGGATCTCGGTGAGCGTCTTCCGCTCCACTCTGACACCGCCCACCGACACTTCCCCTTCGGTCGCCGTCAGGAGCCCGGCGAGATGCAGCATGAGCGTGGTCTTGCCAGCGCCGTTGGGGCCGAGGATCGCGACGCGTTCGCCTTCCTCCACGTCCAGGTCGACGCCGTCGAGCGCCCGGTGCCCGTCCGGGTAGGCATGCTTGAGGCCGCGGATCGTCAACGCGCTCACAGGGTCGCCGCCGTCCATGCCGCGACCGCCACCGCGACCGCGGGAGCGGTCATCGCGGCGGTCCACTGAAGTGCGCTCGCGGGCCGGGGCCCGACTTCGAGCGGGAGCCGCCCGGTGTAGCCGCGGGCGGCCATCGCCTGCCAGACGCGTTCGCCGCGTTCGAAGGACCGGATGAAGACCGTGCCGAGGCTGCGTGCGAGGGCCCCGGCCTGCCACAGGAACCGCGGGTCGTCGCAGCGGGCGAGGCGGGCGAGCCGCATCTGGGTCACCTCCGCGACCGTCAGGTGCGCGTAGCGGATCGCGAACGCGGTGATCTGGAGCAGGATCTCGGGGCAGCGCAGCCGGGAGAGCCCGGCGAGGACGCCGGCGACTGGCGTGGTCGCGGCGAGGAGCAGTGCGGCCCACACGCCGAGCGTTGCCTTCGCGAGGAGGTTCCATCCGGCCCACAGGCCCGGTTCGGAGACGGTGAGGACGCCGATGTGGACGGCCGGGCCTTCGACCATGAACGGGAACGCGAGCGCGAGCACCAGGAACGGCGATTCGACGAGGCTCCGGGTGAGCACCCAGGCCGCGGGGATGCGCGCGAGCGCGAACAGCCCCGCGAGGACGGCCGCGTGGACCCCGAAGGCCCACACCGCCTCCCGCGGGGTCGCGGCGATCGCGCACGTGAAGACGACGAGGCCGACGATCTTCACCTGCGGCCGGAGCCGGTGGAGCGGCGAGTCCCCGGGCCGGTAGAGCCCGTCGACGACGGAGTTCGCGCTTCCTTTCGGCCGCACCGGGCGGCCGGCCGGACGCGTGCCGGTGTTCACGCGGTGCCGTCGTCGGCGGTCTCGGGGGCCTTCCTGCCGCGGGCGAGGAGCCAGAACAGGCCGGTGGAGGCGGCGAGCGTGAAGAGCGCGCCGAGGATGCCCGCCAGGGACGCGCCGAGGATCTCGTTGTCGAGGAAGGACATGCCGTAGTCGGCGAACGCGCCGCCGATCTCGTGCTCGCCGGCGGCTTGGAGCACGCAGGAGCCGCCGGTGATCTCGCCGTCGGTGGTCTCGCAGCCGGTGAGGAGCACCGATTCGAGGCCGTCGGGCGAGGCGGAGGCGAACAGGGACACGAATCCGGCGAGGACGAGCGTGACGACGGTACCGGTGATCAGGAACTTCTTCATGCTGGCGTCCTATCGTGCGGCGGCGGGCCGGGCGAGCGCGGTGCCCCGGAGGGCGTGGACGAGGTCGGGGCGGGCGACCGCGACCGCGGTGACGGCTCCGGCGGTGATGACGCCTTCGCCGATGCCGATGAGCACGTGGGTGCCGAGGATCGCGGCGGTCATGGCCCCGAGGGACTGGCCGACCTCTTCGCCGCCGAGCCAGAACTGGAGCACGAACCCGGCGGAGGCGGCGACGACGCTGACGATCGCGGCCGCGAAGACCGCGGCGCCGACGCCGACGCGGGTCCGCGGGAGGACCTTGAGCGCCAGGGCGAGCACGCCGTACGCGGTGAAGGTGGCGATGACCGCCATGTTCACGACGTTCAGGCCGAGCGCGGTGACGGCGCCGTCGGCGAACAGGAGCGCCTGGATCGCGATGACGACCGTCACGCACAGGACCCCGAGCCAGGGGCCGAGGAGCGCGGCGGCGAGGGCACCGCCGAGCAGGTGCCCGGAGACGCCCGCGGCGACCGGGAAGTTGAGCATCTGGGCGGCGAAGACGAACGCGGTGGCGAGGCCGGCGAGGGGCACGAGCCGGTCGTCGAGTCCGCGCCGGGCGGCGACGGTGCACCAGCCGACGGCGAGGACGGCGATGAGGGCGAAGACGAGCGACGTGGGGCCGTCGATCACGTCGGTCGGGATGTGCAGCGCGAGGGCTTCCACAGGGAGCGCGCCTTTCGGTTATGTGTCCGGGAGGATTTTTGGCGGCCGCCCTGCCGGCTGCAAGGCGCCCACGCTGGAATCAACAACCCACCGTTGGGCTATTGCAATCATTTTGCAATAGCGTGGCCTTATCGTCAACCCGATCGGCGCCATGTGGGACGCGCCGCTGCGAACAGCGAGCGTCAAGCGTGCTCCCAGGCGATTGTCAGGGACGGAATGTAAGGTTGCGATCTGTGAACGTACGACTTCAGGCCGGTGAGACGGCACCGGATTTCACGCTCGCCACGGACACCGGCGACACGATGACCCTGTCGAGCCTCCAGGGCCGCAAGGTGATCCTCTACGCGTACCCGCGGGCGATGACCCCCGGCTGCACGAAGGAGGCCTGCGACTTCCGCGACAGCCTGGCGAGCCTGCAGGCCGCCGGGTACGCGGTGCTGGGGATCTCCCCCGACGAACCCGAGGAGCTCGCGAAGTTCGTCGAGCGTGACGGCCTGACCTTCCCGCTGCTGTCCGACCCCGAGCACAAGGTGCTCGAGGAGTACGGCGCCTGGGGCGAGAAGAAGAACTACGGCCGCACGATCCAGGGCGTCATCCGCTCGACCTTCGTCATCGACGAGTCGGGCAAGATCGAGACGGCGCAGTACAACGTGAAGGCCACCGGCCACGTCGCCCGCCTGAAGAAGCACCTCGGCCTCGACGGCTGACGGCTCCGGCACAGGTGCCGGGGCCCGTCCTCCGCGCGGCCGGCTGAGGCGTACCCGCCGCGCGGCCCGGCCGAGGCGAACTCGCACACGATCGGATGAGCAGCGGAGTCGGCACCCGCTGCCTGGACGCCCGCCCCACCCGGCGGCCCTCAGACCCGATGCCGCGGCCCGGCCCGGCGACCATGCGGGCGCCGCCGGGCTCCGATTCGTCCGCCGACCGTCTCAGAGCCGGCTCAGGACCATCCCCGGACCCATGGCCTCGTCGACTTCGCGCAGGCGCCGCAGGTCCTCGTCGGTCCCCTGCCGCAGCACCCGCTCTCGGGCCCTGCGGTACGTGTCGAGCAGCGCGGCCTGCTCCTCCAGCGGCAGCAGCCCCGACCGCTGCACCGCCAGCGCCAGGGCCGCGACCCGGTCCGCGACCCGGTCCACCTCATTGACAGCACTCATACCCCGAACCTCCGCGACCGAATGGGCCGCAAGGCGAACCGGAGGTGAACGACGGCGCACGGGGCGGACTCGATCGCGGCGTCATCCTCCGCCGAGCGCCCGGCCGATGGTGCGGGCGGCGTCGGGGAAGGCCCCCGGGTTCGGTCCGGAGTAGTTGAGCCGCAGGTAGGCGCCGGTGGGCTCGGCGGGGAACCATTCGTCGCCGGGGACGACGAGGACGCCGGCGTCCTCGCAGGCGCGGGCGAGCGCGGGCAGGTCCGTGGCGTCGGGCAGGCGGGCCCAGAGGTTCAGGCCCCCTTGGGGGATCGCTTCGAGATGCGCGAGCGGCGCGTGTTCGCGCAGGCTCTGCACCATGAGGTCGCGGCGGGCGGCGAGCTGGTGGCGCAGGCCGCGCAGGTGGGCGCGCCAGCCGGGCTGGGTGACTACGTCGACGGCGACGGCCTGGAGGAGCCCGCTGACGTACATCGATTCGGCCTGGGCGTCGGCGAGGATGCGGTCGCGGGCGGGTCCGCGGGCGATGACGGCGGCGACGCGGACGGCGGTGGAGACGCTCTTGGTAAGGGAGCGGACGTAGACGACGTGCCCGCCGTCGTCGCGGGCGGCGACCGGGGCGGCGTCGGCGCCGATGCCGAATTCGTGGGCCCAGTCGTCCTCGATGAGGAACGCGCCGTGGGCGCGCACGACCCCGAGGATCTGCTCGGCGAGGCCCGTGGTCCAGCGGACGCCGGTCGGGTTCGCGAAGTTCGGCTGGGCGTAGAACGCGCGGGCGCCGGTGCGCTCGAACGCTTCGGCGAGGACCTCGGGGTCGGGCCCGTCCGGGCCGACCGGGATCGGGACGAGGTCGACGTGCTCCCTTGCGGCGGCGACGATCGCGCCCCAGAACGTGGGCGATTCGACCAGGAGCGGCCGGCCGGGCCCGACGAGGACGCGGAACAGCGAGCACAGGCCGGTCTGGCTGCCGGGCACCACGATGACGTCGCTCGGCGCGGGCGGCGTGACGCCCGCCGGGGCGGTCTCGCCGAGTTCGGCGGCGAACCAGTGCTGCAGTTCGGGCAGGCCCGCGGCGGGCGGGCGGCTCATGGCCGCGTCGCCGCGCGCGGCCCGCGTGAACGCGGCGCGGACCAGGCGCTCGGGCAGCAGTTCCCGGTCCGGGTAGCCCGAGTGGAGCGCGATGACGTCGTTCGGGGCGGTCTTGAGCGCGGTCGGCAGGCGCGGGACGCGCACCGGGGGCGCCCCGAGCGCGGAGGTCTGCCACCGGTAGTCCCTGGGCCGGGCGGTGCGCACCGCCCGCACGAACGTGCCGACGCCGGGCCGGCTCTCCAGCAGCCCTTGGGAGGCGAGCGTGCGCAGCGCCTTCTGCACCGTCACCGGGCCGGCCGCGAATTCGGCGACGAGTTCCCTGGTCGACGGCAGCCTGGTCCCGGGCGGCGACCGGTCGATGCGTTCGCGGAGGGCCGCGACGATCCGCGCACTGCTATCGTTGAACATGAGAGACCACAGTAGCGCTACCGCGCTCGCGACGCCACCGCTATCGCGCATTCGCACGGGGCTCTGGTGGGGGCTGCTCGGCGTGGCGGCGTTCTCGTTCACCCTGCCGCTGACCCGAATCGCCGTCGAAGGCATGTCCCCGCTGTTCATCGGCGCCGGCCGCGCGGTGATCGCGGCGGCGCTCGCGGCCACCGCGCTCGCCGTCACGCGCCAGCGGCCGCCGACGTGGAGCCAGTGGCGCCGCCTCGCGCTCGTCGCCGCCGGCGTCGTCGCGGGCTTCGGCCTCCTGACCTCGTTCGCCCTGGAGCACACTTCGGCGAGCCACGGCGCGGTCGTGGTCGCGCTGCTGCCCGCCGCCACCGCCGCGACGACGGTGCTCCGCACCCGCGAGCACCCGCCGTCCCGCTTCTGGCTCGCCGCCGGCGCGGGTGCCGTCGCCGCAGTCGCGTTCGCGGCCTTGGGGAACGGGGGCCTCGGCCGGCTCGGCTGGCCCGATCTGCTCCTGTTCGCCGCCGTCGCCGCGGCCGCGGTCGGCTACACCGAGGGCGGTCTCCTCGCCCGCGAACTCGGCGCCTGGCAGACGATCTCGTGGGCGCTCGTCCTCGGCGCCCCGGTAATGACCGCGGCGACCGCGTTCGCCGTCGCGGACGAGCCGGTGTCCGCGACCCCGGTGCAGTGGGGGGCGTTCGCCTACCTTGCGGCCGTGAGCATGTACCTCGGCTTCTTCGCCTGGTACCGCGGCCTCGCCCTCGGCCCGATGGCCCAGGTCAGCCAGGTCCAGCTCGTGCAGCCGGTCATGAGCATCGCCTGGGCCGCGCTCCTCCTCGGCGAACCCCTCGGCCTGCCGACGGTCCTCGGCGGCCTCACCGTGGTCGCCTGCGCGGCGCTCGCGGTGCGGTCCCGTCTGCCGCAATGAGAACGGCCCCCGCCGGGAGGGTGGCGGGGGCCGTCGTCCTCGGTTCGCTAGTCGTTCTCGAGCGCGTGCCAGACCGGCTCGGTGTCGAGGTCGAGCACCAGCGCGGTGACGTCCTCAGGGGTCACCTGGAGCGGGCCTTCGAAGGCGCCCCACCAGGACCAGCTCGCCGAGCCGTCGGGGTAGAACGCCGCGGCCTCGACGTAGGTGCCGTCGGTCGTGTACGCGACCACGGTGCCGTCCTCGAGCTCGGTCGACTCGCACTCGGTGTCGTTCTCCGTGCAGTGCAGGAGGTAGTGCATGTCGAACTCGCTGTCCTCGACCTCCTGAATGCCGGGCTCGAGGCCGCCGGGCAGGTAGATCGCCGTCTCGAAGCCCTCGCCGGTCTCCTCGACCCAGAAGTCGGCGCGGAACTTGCGCTGCACGGGCGTCTCGTTCTCGCCGTCGATGTAGTAGTTCTGGAGCCGCACGGCCTCCAGGCTGTTGTCGAAGGTCCAGTCGCCGAACTGCGATTCGAGGGCCTCCTCGACGTCGGCCTGGAACGACTCGGTGTACTCGTCCCGGACGAAGTCCCAGTCGGCCGAGTACTCCCAGCCCTTCTTGGGGATCTCCTTCTTCCCCTCAGCGGAAGCGGCGGTGGCCGGAAGGAACACCGCGGCCATCGCCAAGGCGGCGACTGCGGTGCGCTTGGCGGTGCTCTTGAGAGCGGACATGAAGATCACCTTTCGGTAGAACCATTCACTGCTCTACCTTTATAGGAGATCCATGCTCACAAGTACATGAACATGTGCAATACATCCTATTTCCCGCATCGGAGCAACCGCAACCGCCCACAATGGCGTCCATTGTCCTACGCGCGGAGGGACCCGCCGGGTTGCCCGCGTCCTCCGACGGATTCCGGCCGCTTCGATCCCGGCCCGGCCCGCCCGGCGATACCATCCCTTGATGAGCCCTCGAATCGGCGACGCGAGCCGGCCCGCCCGGCTGGCCGACCCGGGATCGGGCATCGGCGAGGACGAGCTGGCGCTCGCCGCCCGCAACCATGGCCTGCCGCTGGAGGCGCTGCGCTACGACGTCACCCCGCCCGGGCTGCACTACGTCCTGACCCACTACGACATCCCCTATGTCGCGGACGACGCCGACTGGACGCTGACCGTCCGCGGAGCCGTCCGCCGGCCGCTCGCCCTCGGCGCCGACGACCTCCGCACCTACCCGACCGCCACCGTCCGCGTCACGATGGAGTGCGCCGGCAACGGGCGCGCCCGGCTGGATCCCCGGCCGGTGAGCCAGCCGTGGCTGCTCGAAGCCGTCGGCACCGCCGACTGGACCGGCGTGCCCCTCCGCATCCTCCTCGAGGAGGCCGGCGTCGAGGCCGGAGCCGTCGACGTGGTCTTCACCGGCGCGGACCACGGCGCCGAACGGGGCGTCGAACAGGACTACCAGCGGGCGCTCCCCGTCGGCGTCGCGTCGGGCGATGAACCCGAAGTGCTGGTCGCCTACGAGATGAACGGCGCACCGCTGCCGCCGCAGCACGGCTACCCGCTCCGCCTCGTCGTCCCCGGCTGGTACGGCATGGCGCATGTCAAGTGGCTCAGCGACATTCATGTGGCACCGGAGCGCTTCACCGGGTTCCAGCAGGACGTGGCGTACCGGTTCAGGCGGCATCCCGACGAACTCGGCGAGCCGGTCACGCGCATCGCCCCGCGCGCCCTGATGATCCCTCCCGGGTTCCCCGACTTCATGTCCCGCGAACGAGTGGTCCGGCCGGGCCCGGTGGTGCTCGAAGGCCGGGCCTGGTCCGGGCGGGCGCCGATCACGTCCGTGGAGGTCTCGACCGACGGCGGACGCACCTGGAACGGCGCCGTTCTCCGCGACGAACTACCGCACCCGTGGGCCTGGCGCGCCTGGCGCTTCGAGTGGACCGCCGAACCGGGACGCCACCTCCTGAGCGCCAGGGCCACCGACGCCGAAGGCACCACCCAGCCCTCGAGCCAGCCCTGGAACCGGGGCGGCTTCGCCAACAACATGATCCAGACGGTCCCGGTCGTGTGCCTCTCCCCGACCGAATGACCGCCGTGCGGGATCACCTGGCGGCGATGGCTCGGGCCACGACGCCCGCTCCGTCCTCTTTGGCCAGTCGCCGGGCCAGTGCGGCCGAGCGGTGCGCGAACGCGGACTCGCCGACGGCCTGGCGCAGCGCGGACGCGAGGCGCTCGGCGGTCAGGTCGCGGTACGACAGCGCCGCGGGGGCCGCTCCCAGCCGGACCAGATGGGCTGCCCACCAGGGCTGGTCGGTGAAGACCGGTACCGGTACGGCCGGGACCCCGGCCCGCAGGCCCGCCGCGGTCGTCCCGGCGCCCGCGTGGTGGACCGCTGCGGCCGTCCACGGCATGAGCCAGTGGTGCGGGACGGACCCGATGGTGATGACGTCGTCGTCCTTCGCGTCGAGCCCGGCCCAGCCGGACTGGACGACGCCGCGCACGCCCGCCAGGCGCAGCGCGCGCACGGTGAGGTCCGCCAGCCGCTCGGGATCGCCGGGCATCATGCTCCCGAATCCGACGAACACCGGCGGCGGGCCCGACGCGAGGAAGTCCCGCAGGCGGGCGGGCGGTTCCCAGGACGGGCATTCGTGCGGCCACCAGTACCCGGCCACCTCGAGACCGGGCCGCCAGTCCCTCGGCCGGGCCACCACGGAAGGGCTGAAGCCGTGCCAGATCGGCCAGCGCTCGCGCTCCCGGTCGCGGCGCTCGCGCCCGCCGCTCAGGCCGGGGAAGCCGAGCTTGCGGCCGAGGTGCCGGTAGACGCCCGCAGACAGCAGGTCGAGGGCGGCGTTGACGGCCCTGCCGCGCTGCCGGTTGAGGCGGCTCGGGCCGCGGAGCGCCGTCAGGCAGGGCGAGAACGCGGCCGTAGGGGTCTCGGGTTGGAGGAACACGCCCATGCTGTCGACGCCGTGGTACCGGGCCACGGCCCGACCGGCGGGCGCCGCGATCGAGGAGAGGAGCATGAGGTCGGCCTTCGGGTCGGCCGCGTCGATGATCGCGTCGGCCAGGGACACGGCGGCCCGCCCGGCGGCGCGGGTGAACTCGAGCAGGGCTCCTGGCGACCGGCCCGCTTTCCGGAGGCGGCTGTGGACGCCCATCAGCGCCTCGAACGGATCGGTCTCCATCGGCCGCACCCGAAGCCCGCAGCAGCCCGCCGATGCCGCGAACTTCGCGTGCACCACCAGCTCCACGTCGTGCCCCTCCGCGAGCAGCCGGTGCCCGAGCCCGGTGTACGGCAGCACCGACCCTGTCGTGCCCGCCGTGATGATCTGAATGCGCATGTTCCCCCGTGCCTTTCCGTCCTCTGAACAACGAGCGCGTCCGGCAGCCGACACGGGAAACCGGCCGACAGATGACCGACCCTGGCGTTTTCACGGCGCTGGTTCGCCCGCCGCAATGTCCGAAAGGCGACAAGGATCTTTACCAGACATACCGATTTCGCTACGTTCCGTTGCCATGGTAAGAAAGAAATCCCCACTGTATCGCTATTGGGGCTACCTGCTGCTCGTCGCCGCAGTAATCCTGCTCTTCGCGCGGGATGTCGGACCGCTCGTCGTCTCGGGAGCGTTCGCGTTGTGCTTCACATGGATGCTCGTGGCAGCGCCGACATGGTGCGGGGCGAAGAACCGGGGCGAGGGCTATTGCCGGAACAACTCCTCCGGACTCCTCGGCGGCTGCAAACTTCGCCAGCACAAGTGGCAGCGGTTCAAGGCGCTCACTCGATTGGGCACCCTCGGCGATGCCCTCCGGGGCTGGTTCAGCGGCGCGCAGCAGCAGGTCGCGACTCTGGCCTTGATCGTCTCGGCCGTCGGAGTCGTCGCCGGCCTCTTCAAATGAGGGCCGGTCGCTAGCTCGAAGGCAGTCCGAGCTTGTCGAAGAACGCTCGGTTCCATTCCGTGGCCATATTGATGAGCCGATCGAAGATCATCACTTCATTGGACGCCGGAGGCGGTCCGGATTCCGCCGGCCCTAACACGCCTCACATAGTCAAGACACTGCGAAATCGGCGCAACGGAGTACTCGATGCGAAGAGGGGACCAGGCTCCCTCGACTGTCGGCGATCTCCGCTGCTGAAGATTCGATCCGCAAGACCCATGCAAGTGAGTCTGACATCTCGCCAAGCATCGCAACAGATCCACAAACCATCCAGAATTCAGAACCAGGGCAACGGAACTGTGGCCGAGGGTCCCTTCTCTCTAAGCCCAGCAGCCGGAGTCCTCCGAGCACGGGAAGAGATCGAACCTCGACCAGTTGCCCACAGGAGGAGTGTCGGACCTCTTCCATAACATCCCTCACATGAGTGACACTTGGACGGCGATGTACTGCGAAGGCTGGGACGGTGGGAAATCGAGGCCGGTCGGTCTCCTCAACCGTGAGGAAGCACGAAGCAGAAACGAGATGGGCCATCCCTACTCGGTGCTGATCGTCGACGACGACCGTCCGCAATTCATCCTCGACATCGCCTGGCGGCAGAACTACCTGGCCCGATGGACGTTCGATGACCATGGACGACGCAGCACCCGGGCGGTCTACGTCCGGTTGGGTAGCGGCTCGCTCTTCGAGCGGAAACTCACCGAATGGCAGTACGACGACGGTGAACCAGACGGGACGCCATCTGTCCCTCGCACAACCTTCAAGCGGCAGTTCAATGGGCTTACCCAGATCTACCACCGCTCCCGAGGAGGTGGAGGCAGGCACACTTCAAAGCAAGAGCCGTTCGAACAGTTCGTCCGCCCAACTGTGTCCTTCGAACGCTGGGGCGCCGTGCTGGGAGGTGCAGACTCGCTGCCCCTCACCTTCGGCACGCCAATCCAGCACCTTCCCTTCGACGAGCACGCGAAACGACCCTGGAACCCACCAATGCCTCTCCAAGCCCCCTACCTCGACCAACTGCTGGTCGAGGGGGCCGGCGTCGTCCACGAAGATTCCGGCTCACGCATGCGGGTCCGACATGAATACCTGGGTCTTCTCGGCCTTCCCACAGGGAAGCTGGTCGCGTGTGATCCGACCTGGCTCAAGAGGCTCGAACCCTTCACCGTATCCGTCGAGCCCGCCGACTACCCCGTCGTGGAGATCCAAATCCACGACGAAACGGGCGACCACTGGGCCGGCGCCGGGTACCTGCTCAGGATCTCCGACCAGCCGACCTCGACCTGGGAGATGGCTCTCCGCCCAGGGCAGGACATGAGCCTTCTCGAAGAGGGCCACTTCTACGGCTTCGGAGTCGACGCAGGTCTGGGCTGCCTCATGGACGACGCCGCCCAAGAGCCACTCATCGCACATTTCGACGGCGACCTTTACCAGCTGCACGACGAATTGCCGCTCCGCGAAGAGTTCGCGATCCCCGGAACCGACCACAATCTCTATGCCTACAGCTGCTACTACGGGGACGGCTCCTACCCGACCTGGATCGGCCGAGACGACACCGGAGCCGTGACCTGTTTCCTCAGTGACATGCTCATCATCGACAACGGCCGACCCCGAGACGACGAAGACAGCTTCGAACAGGACTGGTAACGAGAACACCGGACCCGGCAGGACAACATGCCGGGTCCGGATAGGAAATTCCGTGCGCGAGGTGGGACTTGAACCCACACGTCCGAGGACACAGGAACCTAAATCCTGCGCGTCTGCCAATTCCGCCACTCGCGCGTGCGCGATGCCGGCCGGCCGGAGGGTCGGCCGCCGTTCGCGCGGGGCACGTGGTCCGCCGGGGATGGGGGCCGGTCGGGTCGCGTGCCGACGCTCTCATTTGAGCAGCAACTAGTGTGTCACACGCCTGTACGCTGCCGTAGGCTGGTGGGGATGACTCGACCTGACAAGCGCGCGGCCGACGAGCTGCGCCCCGTGAAGTTCACCCGCTCCTGGACCGACCACCCGGAAGGGTCGGTGCTGGTCGAATTCGGTCGCACCCGCGTGCTCTGCACGGCGTCGGTGACGCCGGGCGTCCCCCGCTGGCGGCGCGGTTCGGGCGAGGGGTGGGTGACCGCCGAGTACTCGATGCTGCCGCGTTCCACGCACTCGCGATCCGACCGCGAGTCCATCCGCGGCAAGATCGGCGGCCGGACGCACGAGATCTCGCGCCTCATCGGCCGGAGCCTTCGCGCCTGCGTCGACTTCAAGGCCCTCGGCGAGAACACGATCACCCTCGACTGCGACGTCCTCCAGGCCGACGGCGGGACCCGCACCGCGTCGATCACCGGCGCCTACGTCGCCCTCCACGACGCCGTCGACTGGCTCAAGGAGCAGAAGCTCGCCCGCAAGCCCGACAAGGTCCTCACCACCTCTGTCTCGGCGATCAGCGTCGGCGTCGTGAACGGCGTCCCGGTCCTCGACCTCCCCTACGAGGAGGACGTCGCCGCCTCGGTCGACATGAACGTCGTGTGCACCGGCGAAGGCGACTTCGTCGAGGTGCAGGGCACCGGCGAGGAGGCGGTCTTCAACCGCACCGAGCTGGACCAGCTCCTGGACCTGGCCCTCAAGGGCTGCAAGGAGCTCGCCGGCCTCCAGGCCCGGACCCTCCTGAGCCCATGAGGGTGCTCCTGGCGACCCGCAACGCGGGCAAGGTCGACGAGCTGCGCCAGATCCTGGCCGAAGCCGCCCCCCACGTCGAACTCGTCGGACTCGACGCGGTCGACGCGTACCCCGAGACCCCCGAGACCGAGCTGACCTTCGCTGGCAACGCCCTCCTGAAGGCCCGCGACGGCGTCAAGCACACCGGCCTCCCCACCATCGCCGACGACTCCGGTCTCGCCGTGGACGCCCTCAACGGCATGCCCGGCGTGCTCTCCGCCCGCTGGGCCGGCGCCAAGAAGGACGACGCCGCGAACAACGCCCTGCTCCTCGACCAGCTCTCGGACGTCGCCGACGACCAGCGCACGGCCCGGTTCGTCTGCGCCGCCGCGATCGTCTGGCCCGACGGGCGCGAACTCGTCGTCCACGGCGAGATGCCCGGCCGCGTCATCCGCGAACCCCGCGGCGCCAACGGCTTCGGCTACGACCCGCTGTTCGTCCCCGACGGCCACGACCGCACCAGCGCCGAGCTGACCGCCGCCGAGAAGAACGCCATCTCGCACCGCGGGAAGGCATTCCGTGAGCTTGCGAGCGGGATCAAGTAGCACGGTCGCGAGCTTGCGAGCGGGATCAAGTAGCACGGTCGCGAGCTTGCGAGCGGGATCGGGTAGCACCGTCGCGAGCCTGCGAGCGGGATCGGGTAGCGCAGCCGGGAGCTTGCGAGCGGAACTCAGCCGCACGACCGCGATCAGGATCAAGTAGCGGTCCCGAGCTTGCGAGCGTAGCGGGACGGTCACTTGCGCCGTCCGCGCGCCCCTTCCCAGCGGCCGCGATTGGTTTCAGAGGCGGCCGGAGGCCGCCTCTCTCATTGCCCGCGGAGGATCTCGAGTGCCTTGTCCGCGTGGGCGTTCATGTTGAGCTCGCTCTTGACGACGCCGATGATCTTGCGGCCTTCGCCGATGACGAAGGACTTGCGCCTGGTCGCGACGACGGCGATCTTGCGGCGGACGCCGAACTGCTCGGCGACGGCGCCGTCCGGGTCGGACAGGAGCGGGTAGCCCAGGGAGTGCTTGCCGGCGAACTGCGCCTGGCGCTCGACGGCGTCGCGCGAGATGCCGACCGGGGTAGCGCCGAGGGCCTTGAACTCGGCGACGAGGTCACGGAAGTGGCACGCCTCGGCGGTGCAGCCTGCTGACATGGCGAGCGGGTAGAAGAACAGCACCACAGGCCCGTCCGCGACGAGGTCGTCGAGGCTGCGCGGCGCTCCCGTCTCGTCGGGGAGCGTGAATGCCGGGGCGATGTCTCCGATGTCCATGACGCCCAGTCTATCCGCGCCCGGGCGCGGAGTCCCTGGCCGAACGCTACGAGGGGGGCCGATTGCATTCCGCCCCACAAGATAGATACACTTGAATGTAGCAATTCGCGTCAGCAGCAGTCCACAAGATCGCGCAGGCTCGCAGGGCCAGGTTGGGAGCGCTCCATGTCCGGCAGAGGAGTAACTCCATGTCCACCACCGCCACGGCGGCTCTCGGCGGCAGACGCCGCCGCATCGCCGTCGTCATGTCGATGGTCCTGGCCGCCGTCGCGGCCATGACGATTTCGACGCTGTTCACTGAATCCGAGGCAGAGGCCCACGGCGCCACGGTGTTCCCGGGGTCGCGCCAGTACCTGTGCTACTTCGACGCGGTCAGCGCCAACGGCGCACTCGACCCGTACAACGAGGCGTGCCAGGCCGCGTTCGACCAGGGAGGCCCGACCCCGTTCTACAACTGGTTCGGCAACCTCGACTCCAACGGCGCGGGCCGGACCGTCGGGTACGTCCCCGACGGGCAGATCTGCGACGGCGGCGGCCGCGGCCCGTACGACTTCTCGGCGTTCAACGACCCGGGCAACTGGCCCAAGACCCACGTGACCGCCGGCGACACCGTCCAGTGGCGCTACAACAACTGGGCCCACCACCCCGGCCGGTTCGACCTGTACATCACCAAGAACGGGTGGGACCCGAACCAGCCGATCGCGTGGGACGACCTCGAGAAGTTCCACACCTTCACCAACCCGGCCTCCAACGGCGGGCCCGGCAGCAACGACCACTACTACTACGGGAACCTGACGCTCCCGCAGAAGTCCGGTTACCACGTGGTCTTCACGCACTGGGTGCGCTCGGACTCCACCGAGAACTTCTACGCCTGCTCCGACGTCGTCTTCGACGGCGGCAACGGCGAGATCTCCGGGATCCGCCCCGGCGCCGACCTCCCGGGCAACGACGGCGGCGTCGTCGACCCGCCGACGAGCGACGACCCCACCGACGACCCGACCAGCGACGACCCGACGGGCAACCCGACCGGCGCCTGCTCGGCGACGGCCTCCATCTCGTCCTGGAACGGCGGCGCGACGGTCAACGTCACGGTGAAGAACAACGGCACCACGCCGGTGAGCAACTGGATGATCCACTGGATGTGGCCCCCGAACTCGGGGATCACGATCAGGGACAGCTGGAGCTCGACGATCTCCGTGATGGGCGACATGCAGATGGCCGGACCGGCCGCCTGGAACGGCACCATCAACGCGAACGGCACGGCCACCTTCGGCTTCAACGTCACGGGCAACCTGACGACGATGCCGACCATGGACTGCATCCCCGGGTGACGCCCCGGTGATCGGTCAGGCGGCGCCGACCCGACCGAAACCTGAATAATCGTCGAAAAATCGCCGCTTCCGCTCCTCCCTCCGGGAACCCGCTGGAATACTCGAACCCAGCAGGTCTTCCGGGGGGAGGAACCATGTCAGCAGCCGCAGCGGCCCCCATGAGAGCCGCGTCAGAGCCGATGACCGCGTCCACGCGGGCCGGCGCCGTCATCCAGCACTACATCTCCAGCCAGGTCGACGCGCTCAACCGCGCGATCGCCGCCGCCGAACGCCACGCTCCGGGCTCCGCCGCCGAGGTCCGCGGCGTCATCCACCGCCTGCGCACCGCCATCCGCGGATACGCGCACCTGTTCACCGAGACCCCGCACGGCGGCCCGCAGCTCGACCAGCTCCTGGCGTCCCTCAAGCACACCGAGGACCTCGAACGCCTCGAGGTGCACTTCGCCGACCGCTTCGAACAGCTCGGCCTCACCGCCGCGGAGTACCCGAAATGGTATGCGGCCCTCGATCGCGAGGTCGAGGAGTCGTATGAGCAGATCGAGCGGGTCCACTCCCAGGCGTGGGTCGCCGTCCTGCTCGAGCAGGTCCGGCTGTTCGCCGAGCACGCCCGGTTCACCCGCGACGGCGACAAGCCCGCGTCCTCGCTCATGGACGTCCTCTCGAAGTCGAGGCTCCACCTGCTCGACACCTACGCGAAGCTGAGCCAGGCCACGGACCTCGTCGCGGCCCGGGACGCGACCCGCACCGCGGCCCGCGAGACGCACCTCCTCGCCGAGGCCGCCGCGCCCGCACTCGGCCGCGCCGCCGAGGAGATCATCGAGCCGGTGTCCGCTCTCGGCCATCTCCTCGTCGAGTACCGGCAGACCATCGTGGCCCGCAACTGGCTCCTGCGACTCCCCGGAGCCGACCGCGCCGACCGGCTCACCGCGAGCCTCGCCGACCTCGAGAAGGAGCACTTGCGCCAGCTCGGCGAGCAGATCGACGCCGCGATCACCGAGATGTCGGAGCGCTGGCGGTAGCTCTGGGACGACCGCGGCGGGCGCCAGTCGGGCGCCCGCCGCGGTCTGCGGGCCGGAACCGGCCCTGTCGCATTCCTACTGTGCGCGGAGCACCGACGCGAGGTTGTCGAGGCCGATCGGGCCCAGGTTCAGCGCCGCGGTGTGCCATGCCTTCAGGTCGAAGGCGGAGCCGGCGGCGGCCTTCGCCTCGTCGCGGGCGCCGATCCAGGCGCGCTCGCCGAGCTTGTAGCAGATCGCCTGGCCCGGCCAGCCCGCGTAGCGGACGATCTCCGGGTGGGCGCGGTGCTCGGCGATGCGGCCGCGACCGGTGAGCACGTCGAGGGCCACGTCGAAGTTCCACCGGTCGCCGTGGCGCTTCGCCTCGGCGGCCGGGAGCGGCAGGTCGAGGTGCCAGCCGATGTCGATGACGACGCGGGCGGCGCGCAGCGCCGAGCCCTTCAGCATGCCCAGGCGCGTGCCGGGCTCGGTGAACCAGCCGAGGTCGTCGGAGAGCCGCTCGGCGTACAGGGCCCAGCCCTCGGCGTGGCCGGAGACCGAGCCGAAGACCTTGGAGAACCGCGAGATACCGTCGCCGGCGACCTTCGCCTGCCCGATCTGGAGGTGGTGGCCGGGGACGCCCTCGTGGAACACCGTGGTCAGCTCGGCCCAGGTGCGGAACCGCTCCCGGTCGGCGACGGGCCACCAGGTGCGGCCCGGCCGCGTCAGGTCCTCGCTGGGGCCGGTGTAGTACGCCGACCCGGCCGAGGAGCCGTGCACCAGCTGCACGTCGAGGTTCATCAGCAGCGGGTCGATGTCGAAGTGGACGCCGTTGAGCGCTTCGAGCGCGCCCTGGTGCTTCGCCTCGAGCCACGCGAGGTACTCCTCGGAGGTCTCGACGGCCTGTGTCGCGTCGAGGTGCGCGATGACCTCGGCGAGCCCGGCGCCGGGGAGGATCCGCGCGGCCTCGGCCTCCATCTCGTCCTCGATGCGGTGCAGCTCGTCCCACGCCCACGCGTACGCGTCGTGCGGGTCGAGCACCGCGCCGAGCGAGGCCCTGGCGGCGAGCTGGTACCGCTCCGCGCCGACGCCGTCGCCCGGGGCGGCGTGCGGGGCGTACGTGTGCTCGAGGTAGTCGGCGGCGGCCGCGAACGCGGCGTACGCGGCCTCGGCGGCCTCGCGGAGGTCCCCGGCCTGCGGGCCGTCGCCGTAGGTCTTGAGGTGCTTGTCGAACACGCGGGACTCGACGTTGCGGCGGGCCTGCTTGGCGCCTTCGACGGCCTGGCGGACCGCGACGGTGGTGCCCGCGTCGATGCCGGCGTTCATGGTCTGGCGCCAGGTCGCGAGCATCTCGGGGATCGCCCGCATGCGCGCGACGTTGAGCCGCCAGTCGTTCTCGGTCGCGCGCGGCGCGATGTCGATGTAGCCGACCAGGCTCTGGAGCAGGCCGTACGGGACCCGCAGGGCCCGGCGCCACTCACCGGTCTCGTGCTTGTCGATGAAGACCTGGAGCCGCTCGGCCATGTGCATCCGGGCGAGGTCGTCGGCGGGCCCGGTCGACTCCAGGGCGTTCAGGCGGGCGAGGGTGTCGCGGTAGAGCTTCGCGCGCTCGGCCTCGGCGTCGGGGCCGAAGTCGGTGGCGACGCCGAAGTCGCCCTTGATGCCGACGGAGCCGGCGAACATGGGGTCGAGCTGCGCGTACGAGGTGATGTACTCGTCGGCGAGAGCGAAAATCGGTGAGGTCATGCCGGTTAGCTTACCGCCCGGCTAGGAAGGATTCGTTTCAAGATCCTGCCTCACTTCGCCCGCGTGGACACCGCCACCGCGCCGACGAGCGCGGCCAGCAGCAGCAGCGACAGCACCTCGAACGGCAGCACCCACTCGGCGAAGACCGCCTCCCCCATGGCCGCCGCGTCGCCCGGGCCGCGCACGTCGGCCTCGGTCCAGCCGAACGCCCCGACCATGACGGCCCCGAGCCCGAGCCCGACCCCGCCGGCGACGACCGCCCCGGGCCAGCGCGACCGGTCGAGGTCGTCCGACGGGTCGGTGGGCGCCTTGGTGAGCATGGTCGCGAACAGCAGGAGCACCACGATCGCGCCGACGTAGACGAGGACGAGCACCCACGCGAGGAACTCGGCGGCGAGCACGAGCGCGGCCCCGGCGATCCCGGCGAACGCGACGGCGAGCCACAGCCCGGCCCGGACGATCCGGTCGGTGGTGACCACCGCGAGGGCGGCGCCGAGCGCCAGGAGGCCGAACGCGGCGAGCAGTACGTCCGCGAGGGTCACGAGTCCTCCTCGGACCGCTCTCCCGGGGGCAGTGCGCCCGGGGGCACGTGCCCCAGCCACTCCCCCAGGTGCTCCTTGTCGTGGAGCAGGTCCCGGATGTCGCCTTCGGCGTACGCGAAGTCGGGGGCCCAGAAGAGGGCGTCGAACGGGCAGACGTCGACGCAGATCCCGCAGTACATGCACAGTGAGAAGTCGATGTCGAAGCGGTCGAGGACGTTGACCTGGCGGGGCCGGGCGGCGCCTTCGGCTTCGACGGTCTCCTTGTGCGAGTCGATGTAGATGCACCAGTCGGGGCATTCGCGGGCGCAGAGCATGCACGAGGTGCAGTTGCCCTCGTGGAGGGCGATGACGCCGCGGGTGCGCTCGGGCAGATCGGGTTCGCGCTCGGGGTACTGGCGGGTGACGGCGCGGCGCGTGGCGGTACGCGCGGTCGCGGCGAGACCGCTGACCAGACCGCTTCCGGGAACCCTCATGTCCTCATCGTGGCAGATGCCACCGCGGTTTTCCAGCCCCGACGGGCGCTTCGCCCGGTCGCCTGTCCGGTTCCCGACTCCCCTGGGCCCCGCGGGTTCCGTCGATCGCGCCTGCACCGCCGGCGGCAGCCGTTACCGTGAGCACTTGACACGTCGCGAACGCCGGGGCGGTCCCGGTGTCGATCGGGGAGGAACCGTGCCCATACGAATGCTCATCCGGGGGGTGGTCGCGGCGATCGCGCTCGGTGCCGCGGTCGCGCTGTCCGCCGCCCCGGCGAACGCGGCCGTCACCGTCACGCTCTCGCCGACGGCGGGCCTGATCGGCACCCCGGTGGACGTGCTCGCGGCGAACTGCGCCGAGGACGCGACCGGCGAGGTCGAGGGGACCGCGGTCGGTTTCGACCTGCTGCAGCGCAACAACAACGCGGCCGGGACGTTCACCGTCACCGACGAGTTGGAGCCGGGCACGTACACGGTGGCGGTCACCTGCGGCGGCGACACGGCGTCGGCGAAGTTCATCGTGACGTCGGGTGCGGCCCCGGCGACCGGCGGCGGCGCGGCCGCCTCGGACGCGGCGACGGTCGTCCTCTGGTCGGGTGCGGCGCTCGTCCTGGCCGCTGCGGCGGGCATGTGGCTGCTGAAGCGCCGCGGCGCGACCGCCTGAACGGACGCGGGCCCCACCGGCCGGAGCCGGCGTTCCGGCCGGTGGCCACCGCTGCGCTCGCGTTCGTTCTCGCCGGGGGCCTGGGTCTCATGCTCGGAAGCGTCACCCCGGTCCCCTCGCTGCACTGGCCCGAGTTCCGCAACCCGTTCGCCGGCGACCCGTTCGCGGTCGCCGATCCGGCGGGCGGCGACTGGCTCGACCGGTCCGAGCCGGTCCGGGTCGACATCGACCGCCTCGGCGTCCACGCCCCGCTCACCCCGCTCGGCCTGGACTCGGACGGGGACTTCGAGGTCCCGTCGATGCGGCGCCCGCACGAGGCCGGCTGGTTCGAGCCGGGCCCGACCCCGGGCGAGTTCGGCCCGGCGGTCCTGCTGGGCCATGTGGACACCGCGCGCGGCCCGGCCGTCTTCTTCGCGGTGGAGCGCCTCGAGGAGGGCGACGCGATCGAGGTGACGCGCGAGGACGGCATCGTCGTGGTCTACGAGGTCGCGGCCGTCGAGTCGTTCCCGAAGGGGCGCCTGCCCTATGAGGAGGTCTTCGGGGTCGGGCCCGAGCCGGGACTGCGGCTGATCACCTGCGGCGGCGTGTTTGACCGCGGGACCGGCGACTACACCGAGAACACGGTGGTCTTCGCCGACTACGCGGGCCGGCGGCGGGCCACCGGGGCGGACCTCGCGCGCCCGCTGAACGGTCGGGACGCGTTCGGCGGCTGAGCGGTTCCGCCGGCGGATGTCGGACCCCGCCGGTAGCGTTCCGGCATGGCTTTGAAGATCGCGAACATCACCGTGAACACCGAGCGCCCGAAGGAGCTGGCCCAGTGGTGGGCCGCCGCCCTGGACGGCGAGGTCACCGCCGACTGGGGCCAGTACGTCTTCATCAGCGCGGGCGAGGGCCCCGGCATGGGCTTCCAGTACGTGGAGAACCCCGCCCCGGGCCGGGTCCACATGGACATCGTGACGGACGACGTGCCCGGCGCGGTCGCGCGCCTGGTCGCGGACGGCGCGAAGCACGTCGCGGACCGCGGGGTCGACGACCTCACGTGGACGACCCTGGCCGACCCGGACGGCAACGAGTTCTGCGTGTTCGCGGGCCACTGACCCCGGGACCGCTACTTGCGCTTGGCGATCGCCCTGGCGTCGCTCTCGATGCCGGGGCTGAGCTGGTCGCCGTCCCAGGCGGGCGTCCACGCCGTCCCGGTTCCCGCCGGCTCGGTGAACGTCGCGACCGGCGACGGCTCCCTGCCGAACCCTTCGTCGTAGCGGATCCGGTGCAGGGCATGGTCGGCGGTCGAGCGCTCGACCAGGAACCGGACCCAGGTGCGCATGCCGATGCCGCGGGTGAACTCCCCGAGGTAGATCCATTCGCCCTCATCCATCCCGGCGCCCCCGCGGCGGAAACCGGAGGTCGCGGACGGTGATCGCGGCCCAGGCGGGGACCTGATCTCGGGATAGGGTCAGAGCTGCCATGAGAGCGCGCCTCTCTTGGTTGAGGCGGCCCGCCGGCATCTCCGCCGAGACATCCCGGTGGGCCGCCGCCTGTGCGACCTATGCGGTTGTGCCGGTGGAAGACTGCTCATGCGGCCCGCTCCTTCGGTCGTAGCCTCCGAAGGAGCGGGCCGCGGCCGCCCGGCGGCTGCGCCGACCGGTCCTCCACCGTGACCGGGCGGCCTGCGAGTCAGCAACGCCCGCGAACGGCCCGCTTCAAGCCTGCGGCCTCACTGGCCGTGACATAGACCATACATGCCACCCCAAACCCATGCAAGTTGCACCACACTCGATCGAGTGAGCGAGATTTGCTTGCCCATACCTAGCGTGGAATACTCTGCGCATGTACGAGCTTCGCAGCCCCACGGTCAAGCGACGCCGGATCGCCAAGGAGCTGGCCACCCTCCGCGAGCGGGCGGGCCTGACCCGGGCCGCCGCGGCGAAAGCGCTCGACATGAGCCCGGGCAACCTCGGCCGCATCGAGAACCGCGAGATCACCGCCCGTCCCGTCGTCGTCCGGGCCGCCCTCGCCCTGTACGGCGTCACCGGCGACGACGCCGAAGCCCTCGTCGAACTCGCCCGCGGCGCAACCGAACGCGGCTGGTGGCAGAACTACGGCGACGTCCTCCCCGACTGGTTCGGGTTCTACGTCGGACTCGAGGAGGAGGCCGCCTCGATCGCCACCTACGAGTCGGAGATCGTCCCCGGCCTGTTCCAGACCGCCGACTACGCCCGCGAGATCTTCCGTCTGACCACTCAGGACAGCGACATCGAACCGAAGGTCGCCGCCCGCCTGCGCCGCCAGGAGATCCTCACCCGCGCCGACCCGGTCGAGGTCACCGCCGTCCTCAACGAGGCCGTGCTCCTGCGGCCCGTCGGCACCGCCGCGCAGTTCCGCGCCCAGCTCGAGCACTTGGCCGGGCTGTTCGAGCTGCCGAACGTCTCCATCCAGGTCCTGCCGTTCGCCGCCGGCGGCCACGCCGCGATGACCGGCCCGTTCATGGTCATCAAGTTCCCCGACGCCCTCGACGAGCCGATCGTCTACCTCGACAACTTCACCCGCGGACAGGTTCTGGAGGAACCCGAGCACTTCACCGCCTACCAGGACGTTCACTCCAGACTTCGCAAGCTCTCCCTTTCCCCCGAGGAGTCACTGGACCGCATCCGCGTGCTGATCAGTACCATCGGCTGAGAATCAACCGAGGAAGATTTGAGGGTGCTGACATGATTCCTTCACTTCAATGGCGCAAATCCAGCCGCAGCGGCACAGGCAACTGCGTCGAGGTCGCGTGCGTCCACGATGCGCCGTGGCGCAAGTCCAGCCGGAGCGGTGGGAACGGCAACTGCATCGAGGTCGCCCCGGTGGCCTCCACGGTCGCGGTCCGGGACTCGAAGCTGCCCACCGAGGGCGACTTCCCGCACCTCCTTGTGGACACCGCGACCTGGACCGGCCTGATCGCCGCCATCAAGACCGGCGAGATCGCCTTACCAGCCCGTACAGCGAACACAGGGCCGCCCGTCCGGGCGGCCCTGTTTCTCGTCTCCGGACGTCAGGACACGACGCGTTCGAACGCGGCCTTGGTCTCCGCGAGCACCTCGGCGCCCGGCCGGGCCCACAGCGCGTCGTTGAACAGCTCGACCTCGATCGGGCCGGTGAAGCCCGCCGCGTCGACCTCGGCGAGGTACCGCTTGAAGTCGATGCAGCCGTCGCCGAGCTGGCCGCGCCCGGTGAGGACGCCCGCCGGGAGCGGCGTGACCCAGTCGGCGAACTGGAACGACGCGATGCGGCCTTCCCGGCCGGCGCGCGCGATCCCTTGCCACACCTGGGGGTCCCACCAGATGTGGTAGGTGTCGACCACGACGCCGACCTGCTCGGCCGGGAACGGCGCGGCCAGGTCGAGCGCCTCGCCGATGGTCGTCACGACGCACCGGTCGCTCGCGAACATCGGGTGCAGCGGCTCGATCGCCAGCGTCACGCCCCGCTCCCCCGCGTACGGCGCAAGGACCGACAGGGCCTCCTGGACGCCTTCGCGGGCGCCGTCGATGGTGCCGCCCGCCGGGATCCCGCCCGACACGAGCACGAGCGCGGGCGCACCGAGCGCGGCCGCCTCGTCGATCGCCCTCCGGTTGTCGTCGATCGCGGCCGGCGTCGGGTCGGTGAAGAAGCCGCCCCGGCACAGGCTCGTCACCGCCACGCCCGCGTCCTGCACGAGCTTCGCGCTCGCCTCGAGTCCCATCTCCTGCACCGGTTCGCGCCACAGCCCGATCCCGACGCCGGCGCGCGCGCACGCCTCGACGGCTTCGCGCTGGTCCCAGAACTTCGCGGTCGCATGGTTGAACGAGAAGCGGTCCGCGGCCCTCATGCGAGCGTCCTCGGCGGCTGGCCCGCGGTCTTGAGCAGGGCGTTGAACCGGTCGATGGCGAGGTTCTCGTCGGGGAAGAGCCGCACTTCGAGCGCGAGGTCGACGATCTGCCCGAAGTGCTCGATCGACCGGGCCGACTCGAGGCCCCCGACCATCTTGAAGTGGTCCTGGTAGCCCGAGAGCCACGCCAGGAACACCACGCCGGTCTTGTAGTTGAACGTCGGCGCCTCGAACACCTTGCGCGCCAGCGGCACCGTCGGGTCGAGGATCGCGTGGAACCCGGCCACGTCGCCGTCGTCGAGGCGCTTGGCCGCCTGCGAGGCCAGCGGCGCCAGCGGGTCGAAGATCCCCAGCAGCGCGTCGGAGTAGCCGAACTCGTCGCCGGCGATGAGGCGCGGGTAGTTGAAGTCGTCGCCGGTGTAGCAGCGGACCCCTTCAGGGAGCCTGCGGCGTAGGGCGATCTCGGCCTCGGCGTCGAGCAGGCTCATCTTGATGCCGTCCACCTTGGAGGCGTTCTCAGCGATGATCTCGACGAACGTGTCGGCGGCCTCCTCGAGGTCCGACGAGCCCCAGTAGCCCTCGAGCGCCGGGTCGAACATCGGACCGAGCCAGTGCAGGATCGCCTTGCCGCTGACCTCGCCGAGGAGTTCGGCGTACAGCGCCTTGTACTCGTCGGGGCCCTTCGCGCTCGCGGCGAGCGCGCGCGAGCACATGAGGATCGTTCCCGCGCCCGCGTCCTCGACGACGGCGAGCTGCTCCAGGTAGGTCGCGCGGATCTCGTCGAGCGTCGCGGGGCCGGCGCCGAGCTGGTCCGTGCCGACGCCGCACGCGAGCAGGTCGTCCGGCCCGGCGGCCTCGGCCGAGCGGCGGATGAGCTGCTTGGTGGCCTCCCAGTCGAGGCCCATGCCGCGCTGGGCGGTGTCCATGGCGTCGGCGACCCCGAGGCCGAGGTCCCACAGGTGGCGGCGGAACGCGATGGTGGCATCCCAGTCGACCGCGGCCGGGCGCCCGGGGCCGTTGTCCGCGAGGGGGTCGGCGACGACGTGCGCGGCGGAGTAGATGACGCGTGAGGTGAACTCCCGGCTCACAGGACCAGCTCCTCGAGTTCGATGCGGCGGCCCTCGCGGGCCGACCGGTAGCCGGCCTCGGCGAGCTGGACGCCGCGGGCGGCGGCCATGAAGTCATGGTGCCACGGCTCGTCGTCCACCACGTGGCGGAGGAACTCCTCCCACTGCAGCTTGAAGCCGTTGTCGAACACCTCGTTGTCGGGGACCTCGTGCCACTGCTGCCGGAACGGGATCGGCTGGTCGATGTCGGGGTTCCAGACCGGCTTGGGGGTGTGGGCGCGGTGCTGGGCGCGGGCCTTGCGGAGCCCGGCGATGGCCGAGCCCTCGACGCCGTCGACGTGGAACTCGACGAGCTCCTCGCGGTCGACGCGGGTGGCCCAGGAGGAGTTCATCTGGACGACGGTGCCGTCCTGGAGTTCGAAGATCGCGTACGCGGCGTCGTCGGCGGTCGCCGCGTACGGCCGGCCCTGCTCGTCGAAGCGCTCGGGGATGTGGGTGACGACGTTCGCGATGACCGAGGTGATCGGGGACCCGAACGTGCCTTCGAGCAGGTAGGACCAGTGGGGGAACATGTCCAGGACCATGCCGCCGCCGTCTTCGGCGCGGTAGTTCCACGAGGGGCGCTGGGCCTCCTGCCAGTCGCCTTCGAAGACCCAGTAGCCGAACTCGCCGCGCACGGACAGGACCCGGCCGAAGAAGCCGGAGTCGACGAGGCGCTTGAGCTTGCGCAGGCCGGGCAGGTAGAGCTTGTCGGCGACCGCGCCGTTCTTGACGCCGGCGTCGCGGGCGGTCCGGGCGAGGGCGAGCGCGTCCTCGAGGTTGGTCGCGATGGGCTTCTCGGTGTACACGTGCTTGCCGGCCTTGATGGCGGCGTTGACGGCGGCGAGGCGGTGCTGGGTGGTGAGCGCGTCGAAGTAGACGTCGATCGACTCGTCGCCCAGGGCCTCGTCGAGGCTGGTCGTGTACTTGTCGAGGCCGTGGCGCTCGGCGACCGCGGCGAGCTTGTCGGCGCTGCGGCCGACCAGGGTCAGCTCGGGCCAGATGACGCTGCCGTCGGCGCGCTCGACGCCGCCCTGCGCGCGGATGGCCAGGAGCGAGCGCACGAGGTGCTGGCGGTAGCCCATGCGCCCGGTCACCCCGTTGAGGGCGATGCCGACGGTGATTCTCTCTGCCATAGGGATCTGCTCCAGGTGATTAGGCAAGCGCTTTCATACAGTCTTGTGAAGCATACAGCACACGCGCACTGGTTTGAAAGCGGTTCCTAAACAGATTTACACACGTGAATGCGTCCCGTCCAGCGTCCGGACAGCACGAGACCCCGGCCGCCCGGGCCGGGGTCCGCTCGCGTGCCTAGAGGTACTGCTCGCTGATGTCGGTGACCTCTTCGGCCGGGGCCCAGATCTGGTACACCCCGTTGTCGTACGGCTCCAGGCCCAGCGAGCGGGCCACGTCGGAGCGCCCGCCGCTGTACTCGAGCCGGTACCACTCGCCGGAGGCGCCGAGCAGCAGGAACGGCTGCCCGCGCCAGGTGCAGACGGTGCGCACGTAGAAGAAGTCCTCGAGCTCGCCGATCGGCACGCCGCGGCGGTACCGCCCCTCGGCGACCTGCACGAACCCGTCGCCGCCGGTGGGCGAGTAGAGCCGCACGTGGGCGCCGTCGGGGCTGGAGTCGTATTCGGCGCCCTTCCAGCGGGCGATGTAGCCGTCGCGCATCAGGCGTCCTTCCAATCGCTCGTGCGGTGGTCGAGGACGGACGCGGCCCGGTCCTCGGGGTTGGGCCGCACCAGGTCGTAGTGGCCGTCGGCGTCGCCCCAGGCGTCGCCGAGCGCGCTGTCGTACCCGAACGCCTCGCCCATCGGTCCGGCCGGCGGGGGCCCGTCGGCCGGCGGCGCGGGCGGCAGCGCCGGCGTGGAGGGCGCCTCGATCGCGGCCGGGCCGCCGTAGGCGCCGTCGACCGGCGTCCACTCGCGGGTGTCCGA
Organism: Glycomyces albidus; assembly: GCF_009451885.1. Lineage (GTDB taxonomy): Bacteria > Actinomycetota > Actinomycetes > Mycobacteriales > Micromonosporaceae > Glycomyces > Glycomyces albidus. Next base: position 121,223 of record NZ_WIAO01000005.1, on the reverse strand, counting down.
GTCGTACACGGCGATCTCGGCGACCTCGCCGCGCGAGTCGATCCGGAGGATCTTCGCGCCGTGCGGGAGGCGCACCGAGTGGACCTTGTGCTCGGGGATCCGCTCGTCGGGGGACTCCGACGGCGCGAAGCCGTCCCCGCGGAACGGTCCGGGCTCGACGACGGTGCCGCCGCGGGCCTCGGCGCTCGGGAAGTCGTTCCCGCCGATCGCGGCCGGGTACAGGTCGGTGCGGTACCCGATCCAGCGGAGCACGTGCACCGAGTCGTCGGTGGGGCTGAAGTCCTCGCTGGAGCGGATGAGCCCGAGCGCGAGGTAGAGCTGCGCGGGCGTGCGCAGGTGGTCGACGGCCTCGGCCGGGTGGACGAAGCCGCCGACCCGGTCGTAGCCGCGTTCGAGGTAGAACGACACCTGGTGGTGCGGGATGGTCTTCTGCCACAGGATCGGCTGCACGCGGTGCGCGGGCGAGGCCGCCCGCGCGGCGGCGGCGTGGCGCTTCTCCATCTCGCGGGCGAACACGAGCAGGTCCTTGGCCTCGGCCCACTTCAGGAGCGGCTCGATCTCGGGACCGGACATGTTCGCGCCGACCTCGGTGCCGGGGTTGACGTAGAGCGCGTAGTCCGGGGACGGCCAGTGCTGGATGAGCCAGCCGAACGGGACGGTCGTGTGCGGGGTGTCCTCGCCGGCGCGCGCGGCCATCCGGGCCTCGGTGGTGTACACCGTGATCCCGATGTTCCCGTCGACGACGTCGTCTGCCCAGCGGAACGCCGGGTCGCCCACGCGGATGTGCGCGGCGGCCGGGTCGCCGACCGGGAGGACGACGCTGGCGCAGAGCAGCGTCTGGAGGAACCCGGCGGTGTCGCCGCGGGACGCGGCCTCGGCCAGGAGCGGCTCGGCCTCCTCGCCGGTGAGCTCCACCGGCTGGGGCGCGGACCTGACCGGCTCGGGCTCGGCCCCGCCGGTGGGCCGGCGCCCGAACGCGCTCGACATGGACGCGAACGCCTCGGCCGTGCGCGGGGGCTCCTCCTGCGCCGGCGGCGTGCCGAACGCGTCGCCGGACGTGTAGCCGCCCGGGTCGGCCACCGGGCCCGGCTCGCGGGTCGGGAGCACCATCGGGTCGGACTGCTGCTCGCGCAGCCAGTCCGGGGCGTCGGGCCACTGGTCCTGCGGGGACGGCCAGTTCGGCTCGGCCGGGAAGGCCGCCGCGCCCGGCTGCGACCCGAAGCCCTGCGGCTGCGAGTCGTGGGCCTGCGGCGGAGTGCCGTATCCCTGCGGCTGCGACTGGTGCCGCGGCTGGGACCCGAAGCCCTGCGGCTGCGAACCGAACCCCTGCGACTGGGATCCGAGGCCCCGCTGGGGCGTGAAGCCCTGCGGCGGCTGGAACGACTGCTCGGGCTGGTACGACTGCGCCGGCGGCTGCGACTGGAACTGGTCGCCGAAGCCCTGCGGCTCGGCGTCCTCGCGCGGCGGCTGGCGCAGCGGCAGGCCCGCGGGGGTCGTCCCGGCGACGGTCGACGACGAGCCGTTGAGGGACGAGCTGTTGAGGGACGACGAGCCGTTGAGGTCCGAGGACCGGCGCGGCGCGGGCGGGACGTCGGGGACCGGCGGCGGCGGGGGCATGAAGCTCTCCCGCTGCGGGGGCGCGGACTGCGCCATCGGGTTCGCGAACGGGTCGGACTGGCCCTCGGCGAACGGGTCGCTGCGGGTCGCCGACGCGAAGCGGTCGTCCTGGTACGGCTCCGCGGGCGCCGGGTCGGCCGGCACGGTCGTCATGCCCTGCGCGACCTGCAGCACGAACCACGCCGGCAGGTAGCCCTCGATCGGGAGGCCCGGGTTGACCGCGAGCCACCACTCCTCGTCGGGCCACGCCTCGGCGAGCGACTGGAACGTCACCCGGCGCGACGATCCGGCGTTGTCCCGAAGGCAGATCTGCAGCGCCGACTCCGACGTGAACGCGAGGATATGAGTGCGGTCGTCCGTGGTCCACGTGGCCCACGTGTCCGCCCCCGTGCCGTTCACGCCCTCATAGGACAGTGGGAGCACGAGTTCGATCTGCGCCAGGATGCGGAAGTATCCGTCCTGGTCCTCGGCTCGCAGCGCTTCTCGGAGGCGGTGCTCGATCTCGTTACTGGGTTCCCACATCGATCCCACTCAGCCCTTCCCCCCTACCGGTCTTGGATGGGGCGGTGTCGAGCGAACGCGGCGTCCCCTCGCGATGGTCACCGTAACGCGAGGGCGTTGTCAAGCTTCGTTCAGTAGGCTGACAATAACGAAATCATAAAGGAGAACGCGTGTCGTTCCCACACTGCGGACCTGTCGCTGTGTAACGATCCCGCTCTTATGGGGAACCGCGCTGCTCGATTCATGATGGCCTGCGTCTGCTCGACGCTGTTGGCGCTCTTGCTGTCCGCGCCCGGCCAGGCCGCCGCGCCGGTCCCGTGGCACGTGTCCGCGGCCGGGGCGCCTCGGGCCTGGCCGGTCGCCTCCGGCGAGGGGGTCGTCGTCGCGGTGATCGACTCCGGGGTCGACGCCGACCACCCGGACCTCCGCGGAGCCGTGCTCCCCGGCCGCAGCTACGTCGACCCCGACTCGGGCGCCGAGCCGCGCCTGCTCGCCGTCGGCGCCGAGGAGGGCCCGGTCTACGAGCGGGCGTTCGGACAGGCCGACCCGGTCGGCCACGGCACGGCCGTGGCGAGCCTCATCGCCGGCCGCCCCGGCGGCGGCCATCCCGGCATGGCCCCGGAGGCCCAGATCCTCCCGATCCGCGTCCTCGACGACGACAACCGGTACCACGATTCGGCGATGGTCGGCGCGGCCGTCCGCTGGGCCGTCGACAACGGCGCCGACGTCGTCAATCTCTCACTCGGCGGCCAGTACGACTCCGCGCCGTTCGCCGAGGCGATCGCCTACGCCGAGCACCACGACGTGGTCGTGGTGGCCTGCACGGGCAACCGGAGCCGCGACGGTGCGCAGGGCAGCGAAGATGAAGAGGTGTGGTTCCCCGCCCGCATGGACGAGGTCCTTGCGGTCACCGGCACCGACCGGGACGGCGAGCGGTGGCGCACCGCGGTCGCCGGCGAGGGCACCGACCTCGCCGCACCGGGCGCGGAGCTGACCGCGGCCGACGCCCGCGGCGGCCACAAGACCGTGACCGGCACCTCGTTCGCGTCGGCGCTCGTCTCGGGCGCGGCGGCCCTGGTCCGCTCCGCGCACCCGGACTGGTCCGCCGACCAGGTCCGGCGGGCCCTGGTCTCGACCGCCTCCCCGGGGGGCGGGGACCTCGGGGCCGGGATCGTCGACGCCGGCGCGGCCGTGGCCGCCGACATCGCGCCGACCGAGGCGGCCGAACCGGTGCCGGCCGCCTGGAGCGCCGCGGCGACCGCGGCCGGCGGCGGCCTGATCGGCGTCACCGCCCTGCTCATGCGCGGCCGCAGGCGCGCCGCCGCGCAACCGTGGCGATGACGTGCGAACCGGGCCCGCGGACCCCCGCTCCTGGCGGCGCCGCGACCGGCCCGAGGCGCTCCGCGGCCGAGGCGGCCGGACCGGCCGGTCCGCGTACCATGGCGGGGTGAACGCCGCCGACGCCCGCAGGATCAATTGATGGCTCGCAAGTCCCGCCGAGACGGCACCGAGAGCGACCTCGCCAAGAAGCGCCGGGCCCGCCGGATCAACCGGCTCCTCGCCGCGGCCCACCCCGACGCCCACTGCGAACTCGACTACGGGAACCCGCTCGAACTGGCCGTCGCCACGATCCTCTCCGCGCAGTGCACCGACGTCCGCGTCAACCTCACCACTCCCGCGCTGTTCGCGAAGTACCGCGACGCCGGCGACTACGCCGAGGCGAATCCCGAGGACGTCGAGGAGATCATCCGGCCCACCGGCTTCTACCGCAACAAGGCCCGATCGATCATCGGCCTCGGCAAGGCCCTCGTCGCCGACCACGACGGCAGGCTCCCCGAGGACATGGACGCGCTCGTGAAGCTCCCGGGCATCGGCCGCAAGACCGCGAACGTCATCCGCGGCAACGCGTTCGGCGTCCCCGGCATCACCGTCGACACCCACATGATCCGGATCACGAACCGGCTCGGGCTCACCGACGGCAAAGACCCGGTCAAGCTCGAGTTCCAGCTCCAGCGGCTCATCGAGCCGCGCGAGTGGACCATGTTCTCCCACCGGATCATCTTCCACGGCCGCCGCGTCTGCATCGCCCGCAAGCCTGCGTGCGGCGCCTGCACGCTCGCCCCGCTCTGCCCCTCGTTCGGCGAGGGCCCGACCGACCCGGCCGAGGCCGCGAAACTCCTCAAGGGCGACAACGTCGAGGAGCTGATCCGCCTGGCGGCCGCCGCCGGCGGCGGCCGGGACGGGCTCGGCGAGCCGGCGGTGGGCGCATGAGGCGGCTCCTGGCGGCGCTGCCGCTCCTGGCCCTGGCGGCCTGCTCGGGCCAGTCGACGGACGCCCAGACCCCGCGCGACGCCGGCGAACCGACCTGGTCGGTCCCGTGCACCGCCGGCTCCACCCCGATCGAAGGCGTCGGCGGCCTCGAACTCGACTGCCTCGGCGACGGCGCCGCGACCGCCGTCGGCACCACCGGGAAGCCCCTCGTCGTCGTCCTGTGGGCGAGCTGGTGCGTCCCCTGCCAGGCCGAGGCCCCCGAGATCGAGGCGTTCCACACCGCCCACGGCGACCAGGTCGACGTCCTCGGCGTCGACACCGCCGACACCGACGACCGCGGCCGCTGGTTCGCCGACGACTTCGGCATGACCTTCCCCTCCGTGGCCGACCCCGACGAGGCGGTCCGGACCGGCCTCGGCGTCCCGGCCCTCCCCGGGATCGCGCTCGTCGCACCGGACGGCGCCGTCGAGCGGCTCATCGTCGAACCCGGCGTCACCACCGAGAGCCTGACCGAGGCCGCCGAGGCCGCGTTCGGTCTGGAGCTCGCGTGAACGGCGACCGGCCGGCCTGGTGGGGCCCGCTCCTGAAGGCGGCCGCCGAAGCGGAGGGCCCGATGGCCGAACGCGTCGTCAGCGGCCACCTCCTCCCGTACGCCGAAGAGGACGCCCGGACCGCGGCCGTCCTGGTCCTGTTGTGCGACACCGAATCCGGCCCGTCGGTCCTGCTCCAGCAGCGGGCCGCGACCCTGCGCCACCACCCCGGCGAGGTCGCGTTCCCCGGCGGCGCCACCGAACCCGGCGACGCCGACGCGCCCGCCACCGCCCTGCGCGAGGCCGCCGAGGAACTCGCGGTCGACCCGGGCTCGGTCGCGGTCGGCGCGACCCTCCCGCCCCTGTGGATCCCGGTGTCCGGCTTCGCGGTCACGCCGGTGCTCGCCCTGTGGACGCGCCCGCACACGGTCGCCCCGCAGGCCGCCTCCGAAGTCGCCGCCGCGCACCAGGTCCCGCTGCCGGTCCTCGCCGACCCCGCCTCGCGCGGCACCGTCGACTACCCGTCCGGGCGCAGCGGCCCGGGCTTCGAAGTCGCCGGCGTACCCCTGATTTGGGGCTTCACCGCCGGGGTACTGTCTTGGCTACTGGACCTGGGCGGCTGGTCCCGCCCCTGGGACCGCGGCCGCACGATGAAACTCGAAGGGCGCTAAGGAAGACGCGGACGGCGCCGGCGGCTCTCGACCGATTGCGGGGTGTGGCGGATGAGCGCGAGTGGTGCGGGACTCCTGGTCGACGTCGTCATCGTGCTGCTGGCACTTCTGTTCGCCATCAACGGCTACCGCCAGGGCTTCATCCTCTCGGCCGCGACGTTCCTCGGCTTCCTCGGCGGCGCGCTCCTGGGCATCCAGATCGCCCCGTGGGCCGCCGACTTCTACCGCGAGCCGATCGCGAAGCTCGTCGTCGCGCTCGTCATCGTCTTCGCGCTCGCCCTCGGCGGCCAGGCCCTCATGACCGCGATCGGCTACCGGATGCGCAAGCGGCTCAAGACCAACGGCTCCAGGCGGATCGACCGCTTCCTGGGCCCGATCATCTCCGTCGCCGCGGTCCTGCTCGTGACGTGGATGTCGGCCGCGCCCCTGGCGAGCCTGCCGCTGCCGGCGATCTCGGCCGCGATCCGCAACTCCAGCATCGTCGGCGGTATCGACGACAACATGCCCGAAGCGGTCCGCGGCGTCTACGACCGGCTCCAGGAGTCCTTGAACACCTCGGGGATGCCCAACATCTTCTACGGCATCGACCCGACCCAGGTCCGCGACGTCGACCCGCCCGACCCCGCCCTCGCCGCCTCCGCCGTGGTCGTGAACGCCGAAGAGTCCGTCCTCAAGGTCCACGGCTCGGCCGGCTCCTGCGACCGCCAGATCGAGGGCTCCAGCTTCGTCTACGACGACGGGCTCGTGGTCACCAACGCGCACGTGGTCGCCGGGACCGACGACGTCCGCGTCGAGTCCGACGGCGACCTCCTCGAAGCCGAGGTGATCGTGTTCGAGCCCGAGAAGGACCTCGCGATCCTCCGCGTCCCCGATCTCGACGTCGACCCGCTGCCGCTCGAGGACGCCACGGCCGCCTCCGGCGACGACGCGATCGTCCTCGGCTACCCCGGCGGCGGGCCGTACACGCCGACGGCCGCGCGCATCCGCGAGGCGCGGGTGGTCACCGGCCCCGACATCTACGACGACGGCACCGTCACCCGCGAGGTCTACCAGCTCTACGCCGAGATCATCGGCGGCAACTCCGGCGGCCCGCTCCTCAACCCCGAAGGCGAGGTGATCGGCGTGATCTTCGCGGCCGCGGTCGACGATCCCGAGACCGGCTACGCGCTCACGATGGACGAGTCCGCGGCGGTGCTCGAGGCCGGCCGCACCGCCGACGGGCCCGTCGGGACCGGTTCCTGCACGTGAGATGTGCGATCTTGGGGATTTTCGCCATTGCCTGATGTTGGGCCTCGCGTCACAATGCGGGTAGGCTGTAGCGGTCGCCGTCGACGCATTCCGTTCACCCGGACGAACCCCCTGCTGAAACGGCGCGGCGAGTCTCACGCGGTGACGCGCGGAACGGACGGAACGCATTCATCCGGATACGAATGTCGATTTCGGCGTCGCAGTGCGCATGTGGATTTACGGGGGTCTCGCTCCCGCAATGCGGACAAGAGGCATAGACTCAGTACTTGCACTAGCGGTGCGTTGAAGAAAGGTGCGAACGGACATGGAAGACGTATTGGCGAGAGCCGCCCTCTTCAAGGGGGTCGACCCGGAAGCTGTCGAGTCGCTCATCAAAGAGATGGAGTACATCGACGTCAACAAGGGCCAGACCGTCTTCACCGAGAACGAGCCGGGCGACAGTCTGTACATCGTCATGTCCGGCAAGGTGAAGCTCGGGCGCCGCTCCGCCGACGGCCGCCAGAACCTGATCGCGGTCATGGGCCCGTCCGACATGGTCGGCGAGCTCGCGCTCTTCGACCCCGGCCCCCGCACCGCCACCGCCACCGCTCTCACCGACACCCGCCTGGCCCGCCTCTCGAAGACCGCCCTGCGGCCGTGGCTCGCGAACCGGCCCGAGATCGCCGAGCAGCTCCTGCGGGTGATAGCTCGCCGGCTGCGCCGCACGAACGACTCCATGGCGGACCTCATCTTCACCGACGTGCCCGGCCGCGTGGCCAAGGCCCTCCTGCACATGGCGAGCCGCTTCGGCACCCGCGACGGCGGCGTCCTCCGCGTCACCCACGACCTCACCCAGGAGGAGCTCGCCCAGCTCGTCGGCGCCTCCCGCGAGACCGTGAACAAGGCCCTCGCCGACTTCGCCGGCCGCGGCTGGCTGCGCCTGGACGGCAAGAGCGTCATCATCATGGACCCGGAGCGCCTTGCCCGCCGGGCCCGCGTGTAACGCCTCCGGTCGGACTTCGGGGCCCTCGGCATCGCCGGGGGCCTTCGCGGTTCTCCAGCTCGTAAGGGTGATCACTCCCCCTCCCGCGCTTGGCCGATTAGACGCCCGCAGGTCCGGCCGTTTAGACTTCCGGTAACCATCCCCGGAGTCTGACTGAAGGAGCGTTGTGGCAGGGCAACTGAACGTCGAAGTCGTGGCAGTCGACTCGAAGGTGTGGTCCGGAACGGCCAAGGCCGTCTACGCGCGCACCACCGAAGGCGAACTGGGCGTCCTGCCCGGTCACCAGCCGCTCCTGGGCGAGCTGCGCATCGACAGCACCGTACGGGTACAGCCGCTCGACGGGGGCGAACTCGCCTGGAAGATCGAAGGCGGATTCCTGTCGGTCACCACCGACGGCGTCACCATCCTCGCCGAGACCGCCGAAGCGGTCGCCTCCACTTCGGTCTGACCATGCTGAAGGCACTGCTCGTCGTCGCCGCTCTGGCGGCGGCCGTCGCGGTGTTCCTGGTGCTGACGTACGTCCGGCGCTCGTTCTTCTCCCGATCCGGCTCGGTCGCGATGGCGGCCCGCCTCTCCAAGCACATGGAGGGCCGCGGCTGGGCCCCCGGCTTCGCCGTCTACGAGCGCGGCACGCTCCGCTGGTACCGCATGTTCTCCCTGGCGTTCGGGCCGCGCTACTCGCTCTCGCGCGAGGACCTCCAGATCGCCGACCGGCGCGTGCCGGCCGGCCCCGAGGCCCAGATCTTCCCCCCGGAGGTCGCCATCCTCCGCTGCAAGAACTCCTCCGGCGAGGTCGAGCTCGCGATGACGACCTCGGCCGTGACCGGATTCCTCAGCTGGCTCGAAGCCGCCCCGCCCGGGGCGGCTTTTTACAGCGACAGGGAATGAACGACGCCCGCCCCGGTTCACCGGAGCGGGCGTTCCCCGTCTACGCGACCGGTTCGACCGACTGGGTGAACTGGGTTTCACCGTCGATGTCCTTGAGCGACACGGTGAGCACCTCGGTCTCGGCGTCGATGTGGACCTCGCCGAAGAACTGGTACCCGACCGCGGGCGAGGTGTTCGCCGCGGGCGGGGCCTTCACGAAGACCGCTTCGGGGCCGAACGTGCCGTCGAGCCGGTTGGGCCCGAACGCGCCGGCGTTCAGCGGCCCGGACACGAACTCCCAGAACGGGTCGAAGTCCTGGAACACGGCCCGGTCGGGGCTGTAGTGGTGGGCGGCCGTGTAGTGCACGTCCGCGGTCAGCCACACCATGTTCGCGACCGATTCGCGCTTGCAGTACGACAGGAGGTCCGCGATCTCGCTCTCGCGGCCGCCCGGGGCGCCCTCGGCGCCGTTGGAGACCCCTTCCTGCGCACCGGTGCCGTCGCCGACGATCAGCCCGATCGGCAGGTCCGCCGCGACGGCCTTCCAGGTCGCCTTGGAGCGGCGCAGTTCGCGCTTGAGCCACGCGAGCTGCCGCTCGCCGAGGACCGCCCCCGCGGCGCCGTCGGCGTCCGGGTTGGCGCTCTTGTAGGTCCGCATGTCGAGCACGAACAGGTCCAGCAGCGGCCCGTAGGAGATCTTCCGGTAGATGCGCCCTTCGGCGTCGAACCCGCCGGGCGTGAACTCGGCGAACGCCCGGCGGGCCCGAGCGGCGAGCACGTCGACGTTCTTCTCGGTGTACTGCGGCAGGTCGAGGATCTCGCCGGGGTACCAGTTGTTGGTGACCTCGTGGTCGTCCCACTGGTTCACCATCGGCACCCGCGCCAGGTACGCGCGGAGGTTGTCGTCGAGCAGGTTGTACTTGAACTGGCCCCGGTACTCCTCGAGGGTCTCGGCGACCTTCGTCTTCTCTTCGGTGACGGTGTTGCGCCAGGTGGTCCCGTCGGGGAGCGCGACGGTCTCCACGAGCGGCCCGTCGGCGTAGACGAAGTCGCCCGAGCACAGGAAGAAGTCCGGTTCGGCGTCGGCCATGGCCTGGAAGATCCGGTAGCCGCCGAACTCGGGGTTGATGCCCCAGCCCTGCCCGGCGAGGTCGCCCGACCACTGGAAGGTGGTGTCGCGCGGCTCGTCCGATGCGGTCGTGAACGACCCTTCGAGCGGTTCGGAGCCGCGCTCGCCTTCGGCCCGGATCCGGTAGTGGTACGTCTTCCCGGACCGGAGGCCGCTGAGGCGCAGCTTCCCGGTGTAGTCGGTCGCCTCGGTCAGCGCGGGGCCGGTGATCTCGCGGGCGTGCTTGAAGTCGGGGCGGGTCGCGAGTTCGACGCGCATCCGCGAGCCGCGATCGGCCCGGGTCCACAGCACCGCGCCGTTCTCGCTGACGTCGCCGGACTGGACGCCGTGGGTGAGCTGGGGACGGGAGGACGCGTACGAGATGCCGGGCATGCCCAGCACGATCGCGCTCCCCGCCCCGGCGGACAGCAGCCGCCGTCGGTCGATGTGCACTCTGGTCTCTCCAATACCGTGGGGGTCGTTTGACCTCACGCTCTCAGGCGGGGTCGACACACGGGTGTCACAGGAGTGAACAGTAAGGCCCTGCTCAGCGGTCCTTGGGCAGCAGCCGGAATGCGCCGCCTTGGAGCGGGACGATGGGGCGGAAGTCCCGCTCGTCACGGGTGAGCAGATCGAAAGTCTTGTAGCGGTAGGCGAGCACGACAAGACTCGCGTCGGCGAGTCCGAGTTCGAGCGATGCATACTTGGCGTCGACCTTGACCGCGGTTAGGAGGTCGGTGTGCGACATCGCCGCCACCTCGATCATCCGGCCTTGGAGCAGCCGCTCCAGAAGCGATCGGGCGACAGCGCCGCTGACGATCTTGCGCACGAGGTAATCGAACTCCGCGAGCACAAGCGGACTTACGACGAGCGGGCGCGACTCGGAGGTCGCGATCTTGCGGACTTCTTCGTGGTGCGGATCTGCGTCGTTGACCAGACTGAGCAGGCAATTCGTGTCGCAGATGATCACCGATCGAAGCCGTTCGAGCGGAGGAACTCCTCCTCGTCGTCGACCTGAGCGAGTTCCGGGCTGTGGATTACCGGCAGTAGATCCCATTGCGGAGCGGTAGAGGCCAGGCCGGCGTCGATGAACTCACGGATCAGCTCCGCCTCCGAGACTCCGCGCTCGGCTGCACCTCGTCGAAGGCCGTCCTTCTCCTCGTCGGTGAGGTACACGGTGGTCTTGAACATGCTCCCATTCTGCCATACGTATGGTGTCACCGCACGTTGAAAGCCCCGCGCTCCGGACGGCCGTCGGCCGGGGTGTTTCCGGAGCGCGGGGCGGGCCCGACCGCTATGCGCCGATGCGCGGGAAGGGCTTGGTGGAGAAGACGACCTCCACGGGGACTTCGAAGTACTCGGCGAGTTTCAGCGCCAGGAACAGGCTCGGGCTGTATTCACCCCGTTCGAGGTAGCCGACGGTCTGGTAGTGCACGCCGAGGGCGTCGGCGAGCTGGCGGCGCGAGACGCCCCGCTCGGCGCGCAGCACCGCGATCCGGTTGTAGACGACGTCGTCGGCCATCGGCCCCTATCCCCACTGCTGCTGCATCTGCTGCCGCCGCGACGCGACGGCCGAGCCCGACTCCCGCCGCGACATGCGCCGCAGCAGCCTGGGCGCCAGGGCCATCGACGCGACCGCCCACAACGCGAGCACGGCGAACATCGTAAGGGTCCGCCACTCGCCGCCGATCTCGACCGCCGCCATCGAGTCCGGCAGCAGCGCCTGGCGCATCCCCAGGCCCATCCAGTACATCGGCAGCGCCTGCCCGATCCACTGGAGCCATTCGGGCAGCGCGGTGATCTTGTAGAAGATCCCCGAGACCGCCACGGACGCCATGACGGGGAACATCACCAGGCTCATGTTCTTGGGGTTGTTGATGAGCGCCCCGAGGACGGCGCCGAGCGGCATGACCGCCGCGAGGCCGATCGCCAGGACCGCGAGGAACAGCAGCCACCGGTCGGGGGTCGCGAACTCGAGTCCGTCGAACAGCGGCAGGCCGACGGCCAGCAGGATGATCGAGGTGAGCGACAGGAACATCGCGGCCGACCCGATCTGCCCGACGAGGTAGCCGGTCATGCCGCCGGGCATCGACTTGGCGCGCAGGAGGGTCCCGTTGACGCGGTCCATGACCAGCATACTGACCAGGGTGATGATGCCGCCGAAGACGACGTTCATGCCGATGAGGCCCGGCATGTTCATGGCCCCCAGGGACACCGGTGCCCCTTCGACCTCGACGCCGCGCATGAAGTACAGCACGGCGACGGCGACGAGCATGGGCACGACCAGGCCGGCGAGGTCGCTCGGGGACGTCAGCGTGTTGCGGGTCTCGATCAGGGCCCGCTTCCAGCCGGTCCGGTACTCGTGTGCGGTGGTGTTCACTTCGTCGCCTCCCTGAAGGTGTCGACGGCGGTTTCGGTCTGGCCGGTCTCGAACTGCTGGACGAGCGTCAGGTACGCCTCTTCGAGGCTGGCGCGGTGGATCTCGAGGTCGGTGACCGCGCCGTCGTCGGTGGCGAGGAGCCCCCGCGCGAAGTCGGTCGCGTCCTCGGTGGCGTGCACGTGCCGCCGCCCGTCCTGGGTCCACGAGACCTCGGCGACGGTGGCCGCGGCGCGGGCGAGCTGGTCGGGCGAGCCGTCGGCGATGATGCGGCCGCCGGCGAGGATGACGATCCGCTCGGCGAGCTTCTCGGCCTCGTCGAGGTCGTGCGTGGTCAGCAGGATCGTGGTCCCGTCGAGGTCGGTGAGCCGGTGGATGAGCTCGTGGAACTCGCGGCGCGCGTGCGGGTCGAAGCCCGTGGTCGGCTCGTCGAGGAACAGGAGCTCGGGTCTGCCGATGATGCCGATGGCGACGTCGAGCCGGCGGCGCTGGCCGCCGGAGAGCGTCTGGATCCGCTGCCCGGCCTGCGCGGTGAGCCCGACGAGTTCGAGGAGCTCGTCGGCGCCCCACGGGTCGGCGTACGGCCGGTAGTACTCGGCGAAGTGGCGCAGGAGGTCCCGCACCCGCCACTTGCCGTTGTCGCGCCATTCCTGGAGGACGACGCCGAGCCGCGCCCGCCACGCCTCGCCGCCGCTGACGGGGTCGACGCCGAGGACTTCGACGTCGCCGCCGGAGCGGGCCCGGAAGCCTTCGAGGATCTCGATGGTGGTGGTCTTGCCGGCGCCGTTGGGGCCGAGCAGCGCGGTGACGCCGCCCGCTTCGACCCGGAGGTCGAGGCCGGTGAGCACGTCCTTGTCGCCGTAGCGCATGCGCAGGTCGGACACCGCGATGGCGGGGCCGGCGTGCGGTCGGGGGTGTCCCATGGATGGCTCCGTTGCAGGTGTTCGTTCTTCGATAGCACTCATGCTACATCTCGTCCGACACCTCTGTCGAGCCGTATAAGACGAGGGGCCGTTCACACGTCGGTGAACGGCCCCTCTGGTGCGAAGAGGAGAGCTTAGGTGCGCCGCTTCTCCCCGGAGCGGGCGAGGACCCGCTGCAGGAGGATGAACGCGAGGAGCAGGATCCCCATGACGATCCGCGCCCACCACGAGGACAGGTTCCCCTGGAAGGCGATGAGCGTGTTGAGCATCCCCCAGACCATGACGCCGGCGACGGTCCCGAGGACGAACCCGGCCCCGCCGGTGAGCAGCGTCCCGCCGATGACGACGGCGGCGATCGCGTCGAGTTCGGCGCCGACGTTCGCGAGCGGGTTGGCGCTCTTGGTCGCGAACGCGGCGAGGACCCCGGCGAGGGCCGCGCAGAAGCCGCTGACGGCGTACACGCCGATCTTGGTGCGCGCCACCGGCAGGCCCATGAGGAGCGCGGAGGACTCCGAGCCGCCGACGGCGTACACGCCGCGCCCGAACCGGGTGTAGTGGAGCGTCACGAAGGCGACGATGACGACCGCGAACGCCACGAACGACAGGTACGGGAGCCAGAAGCCGCCGTCGCGGATCTCCCCGAAGTCCACGTGCGTCATGCCCCACTGCCAGAACTCGATCTCGCGCATGGACACGTCTTCGCTGTTGATCTGGAGGGTCAGCCCCCGGAACAGGAACAGCCCCACCAGGGTCGCGATGAACGGCTGCACGTTGAAGTAGTGGATCACCGCGCCGATGGCCAGGCCCCACAGCGTCCCGAAGGCGAGCACCATGACCAGCGCCGCCGGGGCCGGGATCCCGGCGTCGACGGTGAGCCACGCGCACGCCATCGTCGAGAACGCCATCACCGAGCCGACCGAGAGGTCGATGCCGCCCGAGAGGATCACGAACGTCATGCCGACGGCGATGACCAGCAGCGGCGCGTTGTCGATGAACAGCTTGGCGACGACCTGCGGGCTGTCGAAGTTCGGGTAGTTCGCGACGCCGCCGAGGTACAGGGCGATCAGGAGCGCCACGGTCGCCCCGATCGGGACGTACCGGGTGAGCCCGTCGAACAGGGTCGAGCGCGCGGGGCGCTCGGTCAGTGTCTGGGTGGTCATTTCGCCTGGACCTCCTCGGCGGGCGCCGGCGCCGGGGCTGCCGGCCGCCGCTTGATCGGCTTCAGGATCCAGGCCCGGAACTCGGGGCTCTGGAGCAGTGCGACGACGAAGACCACGATGGCCTTCGCGGTGAACTGCCACTGGCTGGAGAGGCCGACGTTGATGATGGTGTCCTCGAGCGTCCCGATGATGACGACGCCGATCGCGGTGCCCAGCAGGAAGAACCGGCCGCCGAGCAGTGCCGTGCCGCCGATGACGACGGCGAGGATCGCGTCGAGCTCGATCCACAGGCCGCCGTTGTTGGCGTCGGCGCTGCCGAGGTTGGCCGCGCCGATGAGCCCGGCCAGGCCGGCGCACAGCGCGCACACCAGGTACACCAGGACGGTGATGCCCTTGGACCGGATGCCCGCGAGGCGGCTGGCCTCGGGGTTCCCGCCGACGGACTCGAGGAGCATCCCGAGCGCGGTCCGGCGCGTGAGCAGCGCGAGCGCGGTCAGCACGAGGGCCGCGATCCAGATCGGGATCGGGACGGCCAGGAACGCGCCGCGCCCGAGTTCGGTGAACGGGCTCGAGTCCTGCACCTTGGGGATCTGCCCGCCGGTGACGAGCTGGGCGATGCCGCGCCCGGCGATCATGAGGATGAGCGTGGCGACGATCGGCTGGATGCCGAAGTACGCGACCATGACCCCGTTCCACGCGCCGATGACGGCGGTGACGACGAGCGCGATGGCGACGGCGGAGAACACGAGGCCCGCGGCGGTCTGGTCGGGCGCGTCGATGATCGTCTGGCAGGCGATGGCCGCGCCGATGGCGTAGACCGCGCCGACCGAGAGGTCGATGCCCTTGGTGGCGATGACGAGGGTCATGCCGAGCGCGATGAGCAGCAGCGGCGCCGAGCGGCGCAGGATGTTGACGAAGGCGCCGCCGAGGCGGCCGTCCTCGTTGACGCTCGGGACGATGAAGTCGACGCCGGTGGCGACGATGTTGACGACGATGAGGGCCAGCAGGATGATGAGCGGCCACATCAGGCGCTTCGCGTAGTTCACGACTCGCGCCCTCCGGCCACGATGGTGTCCACGATGCGTTCGGTGGTCATGTCGGCCTCGGATTCGAGCACGGCGATGAGTTCCCGGTCGCGGAGGACCGCGATCCGGTCGGACAGGCGGGTGACCTCGTCGAGTTCGGCGGAGACGAACAGCACCGACAGCCCGTCGGCGGAGAGCTCGGCGACGAGGCGCTGGATGTCGGCCTTGGCGCCGACGTCGATGCCGCGGGTGGGCTCGTCGAGGATGAGGAGCTTGGGCTCGATGAGCATCCAGCGGGCCAGGAGCACCTTCTGCTGGTTGCCGCCGGAGAGGTTCTTGACGGGCATGTCGGGGTCGGCCGGGCGGATGCCGAGCTTCTCGATGAACTCGGCGACGAGCTTGTCGCGGCGGGCGACCGGGATGGACCGGGCCCAGCCGCGGGACGCCTGCATCGCCAGGATCATGTTCTCGGCGACGGTGAGGTCGCCGACGAGCCCTTCGGTCTTGCGGTTCTCGGGGCAGAACGCGATGCCGCGGGCGGCGGCGGTGCGCGAGTTGTGCCCGCCGACGCGCCTGCCTTCGAACTGCAGGGCGCCGGAGTCGGCGCGGTCGGCGCCGGCGATGAGCCGGACGGTCTCGGTGCGCCCGGATCCGAGGAGGCCGGCGAGGCCGACGACTTCGCCGCGTCGGACCGTCAGGTCGTACGGGGCGATGGAGCCCTTGCGGCCGAGGCCCCGGGCTTCGACGAGCGGTTCCTCGTCCTCGACGCGGTGCGCGGAGGCGGCCCGCTCGATCTGCTCGAGGGTCGCGGCCTCGCGGCCGAGCATGTGGCCGATGAGCTCGCTCTGCGGCAGGTCCGCGGTGGCCCATTCGCCGACGAGCGTCCCGTTGCGCAGGACGGTCATCCGGTCGCTGATCTCGTAGACCTGGTCGAGGAAGTGGGAGATGAACACCATGGCGGTGCCGTCCGCGGCGAGGCGGCGCATGACCCCGAGGAGCACTTCGACCTCGTCGCGGTCGAGCGAGGAGGTGGGCTCGTCGAGGATGAGGACCTTCGACTCGATGTCGACGGCGCGGGCGATCGCGACGAGCTGCTGCATGGCGATCGAGTAGGACGACAGGGGCGCGGCGACGTTCAGGTCGATGCCGATGTCGTCGAGGAGCGCCTTCGCCTTGCGGCGCATGGCGCGGAAGTTGATGAACGGCCCCAGGCGCGGTTCGCGCCCGGCGAAGAGGTTCTCGGCCACCGACAGGTTGTCGGTGAGGTTGACCTCCTGGTACACCGTGGAGATGCCGGCGGCCTGGGCGGCCTTGGGGCTGTGGAAGCGGACCGGCTCGCCGTCGAGGAGGATCTCGCCGGCGTCGTGGCCGTGCACGCCGGTCAGCACTTTGATCAGTGTGGACTTCCCGGCGCCGTTCTCCCCCATGACGGCGTGGATCTCGCCTGGCCTGAGGGTGAAGTCGACGCCGTCGAGGGCGCGGACGCCGGTGAAGTCCTTCACGATGCCGGTCATCTGGACCAGGGCAGCACCGGGCGGGGCTGTCGCGGGCATGGACTCGTCCTTCGTTTGGAGCGGAGCCGCCGCCCGGCCTTCCGGCCCGGGCGGCGGCATCGTCATTCGGCTCTAGAACTTGCGGTTCGGGAGTTCGGCCTCGAACTGGGAAGCGTCGAAGACGCCCTCCTCGACCGGGGTGAACTTCTCGACCTCTTCGCCGTTGGCGACCTGCACCACGACGTCCATGAGCTGCTCGCCGAAGACCGGGTTGCACTCGACGATGTAGTTCAGCTTGCCGTCGACGCCGGCCTGGAAGCCGGCCTTGGAGCCGTCCACGATGATGATCTGGATGTCGGTGCCGGGCTGGTAGCCGGCCTCCTCGATCGCCTGGATCGCGCCGAGGCCCATCTCGTCGTTGTGGGCGTACAGCAGGTCGATGCCGTCGAGACCGTGGGTCGTGATGAAGGTCTCCATGACCGCCTTGCCTTCTTCGGCGGTGAAGTTGCCCGACTGGGAGTCGACCAGCTCGTAGGGCAGGCCCTCGGCGTCGAGCACCTCGAAGAAGCCGGCCTTGCGGTCGTTGGCGGGGGCCGAGCCGGTGGTGCCCTGGAGCTCGAGGATCCGGGTGGTGCCGTCGGGGTCCTCGGCGAACGTCTCGACCGCCCACGCGCCGGCCTTGCGGCCTTCCTCGGCGAAGTCGGAGCCGAGGCGGGTCACGTAGAGGTCCTCGTCGGCGGCTTCGACGCCGCGGTCCGCGAGGACGACCGGGATGCCGGCGTCCGCGGCCTCCTGCAGGACGTCGGTCCAGCCGGTCTCGACCACCGGTGCCAGGACGATGACGTCGACCTGCTGGGTAATGAAGTTGCGGACCGCTTCGATCTGCTTCTCCTGGTCCTGCTGCGCGTCGACGAACTTGAGCTCGGCGATGCGGTCGTCGGCCTCGGCGGCGGCCTGCACGGACTCGGAGTTGGCGGTGCGCCAAGCGGATTCGGCGCCGACCTGGGCGAAGCCGACCACCAGGCCGTCGCCGCTGCCGCCGCCGTCGCCCGAGTCGTCACCCCCGCCGCATGCGGTGAGGCCGAAGAGGAGTGCACCGGCGCCGATGCCGGCCAGAACTTGCTTAAGCACTTGGGGGTTCGCCTTTCGAGAGAGCGGTGTTCACGAGGGTTGTCGATATTTGCGAGTACGCATGTTACCGCTCATATCCTTACCCGTGTTATCGGTCTCGTCAAGCTCGGCGGCCCCTCAGGTGCCGTAACGATTTCACAACGCGCCGCGAGCGCCCGCTCGGTAACTCCTGCGACGCACGAGGCGACCAGAGCACGTCCCCGCCCGGATTCGCCTTGCGCGCCAGCACGAACAGCAGGTCCGACAGCCGGTTCAGGTAGGTCACGGGCACGGCGTGCGTCGTCTCGGGCTCGGCCTCCAGGAGCGCCCACACCGACCGCTCGGCCCGCCGCGCGACCGTGCACGCCTGGTGCAGCAGCGCCGCCCCCGGCGTCCCGCCCCGCAGGATGAACGACCGCAGGTTCTCCAGATCGGCGTTCGCCTCGTCGATCCACCCCTCGAGCCGCGCCACGTACGACTCGTCGATCCGCAGCGGCGGGTACTTCGGGTCCGCCGCGACCGGCGTCGACAGGTCCGCCCCCACGTCGAACAGGTCGTTCTGCACCGCGAGCAGCATCTCGCCCTCGCGCTCCCCGATCTCCCCGGTGTGCAGCGCGAGCGCCGAACCGATCACCGCGTTCACCTCGTCCACGTCCCCGTACGCCGCGAGCCGCACATGGGTCTTCGGAACGCGCGTGAAGTCGGCGAGCCCGGTCGTGCCGTCGTCGCCGGTTTTCGTGTAAATCCTGGTGAGATTGACCGCCATACCCCCGACCATATAGCCTCCCCCCATGACACAAGTCGCGGTAATCGGTTCGGGACTCATGGGTTCGGGCATCGCACAGGTCACAAGCCTCGGCGGTTCCGACGTCGCACTGATCGACACGGACGAGGGGGCGCTCGACCGGGCGCTGGCGGCGATCCGCTCCTCCCTCGACCGCTTCGTCGCCAAGGAGAAGGTGACCGCGGAGGACGCCGACGCGGCGCTCGCGCGGATCACGACCTCCACCGACCTCAAGGCCGCCGCGGGCGCGTCGATCGCCGTCGAAGCGGTCTTCGAGCGCCTCCCGGTCAAGCAGGAGGTCTTCCGGCAGCTCTCGGGCATCTGCAGCCCCGAGACGGTCCTCGCCACGAACACGTCGGCGATCCCGATCACGGAGATCGCGGCGGCGGCGACCCACCCGGAGCGCGTGGTCGGCACCCACTTCTTCTCGCCGGTCCCGATGATGCAGCTCTGCGAGCTCGTGCGCGGCATCCACACCAGCGACGAGGCCCTCGCGACCGCCAGGGCCTTCGCCGAGGCGGCGGGCAAGACCTGCGTGGTCGTCAACCGGGACGTCGCGGGCTTCGCGACGACCCGCCTGATCTGCGCGCTCGTGAACGAGGCGGCCCGGCTGGTGGAGAACGGCGTCATCTCGGCCGAGGACCTCGACACGGCCTGCCGGCTCGGCTTCGGCCATCCGATGGGGCCGCTGGCGACCGCCGACCTCACCGGCATCGACGTGATCACGCACGCGACCGAGAACATCTACGACGACACGGCCGACCCGCAGTTCTTCCCGCCGGCGCTGCTGCGCCGCCTGGTCGCCGCGGGCGAGATCGGCCGCAAGAGCGGCAAGGGGTTCTTCGACTACACCGCGTGAGGCACCTGGTGTTGATTCACCGGACCGGTCGACTCACCGGCCGCGGTCGTCCACAGACCTGTGGATAACGTCGCAGCGAGCGTGGCGCGGGCGGGTGCGAGCACCCGCTCGCCGCCGCTCACGGCGGTGACGGCGATCTCGACGGTCGCGCCTTCGACCTTGCGGACCTTGCCTTCGACCTCGACGCTCGTCCCGGTCGCGGGCACGACCACGGGCTTGGCGAAGCGGGCGGAGAACTCGGTGATCCTCGCGTCGACGCCCGCGGCGGCGAGCCATTCGAGGATCGCGCGGGAGACCAGGCCCATCGTGTACATGCCGTGGGCGATGACGTCGGGCAGTCCGGCTGCCTTCGCGGCCGCCTCGTCGAGGTGGATCGGGTTGTGGTCCCCGGAGGCGTCGGCGTACCTGGCGAGGTCCGCGCGCTCGACGGGGAACGAGGTGGAGAAGACGGTGGCGCCGACTTCGAGTTCGGGCTGCATCATGCGGGGCCTCCGGCGCTCTGCTCCTCGGCGGCGCCCACGAACAGGGTCGTCCACACTTCGGCGGCGAGCCCTTCGGCGTCGTTCACCTCGGTGCGCAGCGCGAGGAGGTCGTTCCCGGCGACGGTCTTGATCGACTCGACGGTGACGGTGCAGGTCACCTCGGCGCCGGCTCGCAGCTCCCGGTGGTACGCGAAACGCTGCTCGCGGTGGAGGACGCGGCTCCAGTCGAGACCGAAATCGGGGTCGTCGATGAGCCGGTCCGCCGCGGGCAGCGTCAGCGAGATCAGATAGGTAGGCGGAACCAGTCCGGTGTCGGCGAGACCGAGGGCCTCGGCGAAGCGGGTCACCGATTCGGCGGTGACCGTCACCGGCGGGGTGGTCGGCAAGGACCGGCCCACATACGAAGTGCTGAGCATGTACCGGAAGCGGGGAAGACTAGCGGGTCTCTTTGTGGACCTGCGAGGTCTTGCAGCGCGGGCAGTACTTCTTGAGCTCGAGCCGGTCGGGGTTGTTCCGCCGGTTCTTCTTCGTGACGTAGTTGCGCTCCTTGCACTCCACGCACGCCAAGGTGATCTTGGGGCGGACGTCGGTAGCCTTGGCCACGATGAGTGCCTTCCTCTAACGGAACCCGCCGGTCGGCGGGGTTCTTCCTTGCAAAACAAAACGGCGACCAGCGTAACGCAGTGGTCGCCGATTGCCAAAAGTAGCGATGGGCAGGATCGAACTGCCGACACAACGATTATGAGTCGTTTGCTCTACCACTGAGCTACACCGCCGTGTGCTCACTGCCGCCAGATTGGCTCTGGTTGAGCAGTCCGACACCGGTCGGCTTGCGCCTCGAGGTGTCTCCGAGCCCCCTTACGGAATCGAACCGTAGACCTTCTCCTTACCATGGAGACGCTCTGCCGACTGAGCTAAGGGGGCGTTCGCGCGGCTTCCCGCGCGGCCTTGACAAGAGTACATGATCGCGACCGGAGCGCCGAGCCGGGGCCCGCCTTGCGGTGCGCGCCACAGCCCCCGCTCAGACGACCCGCAGGCGCGCCTGACCGCGGGTCCAGCCCTGCCCGTCGAGCCACGCCGCGAACCGGTCCGGGGGCAGCGGCCGCGAGAAGTAGTACCCCTGGCCGGCCTCGCAGTGGAGCTCGCGGAGCTGCTCGACGGTCTGGTGCGATTCGATGCCCTCGGCGACGACGTCGATGGCGAAGTGCCGCGCGAGGCCGAGGACCGCCTCGACGATGGCCTTGTCGTCGTCGTCGGTGGCCATGCCCTGGACGAACCGGAGGTCGATCTTGATCTCCTGCACGGGCAGCCGCCGCAGGTACGCGAGCGAGGAGTACCCGGCGCCGAAGTCGTCCACGGACAGCCGCACGCCCATCTCGTGGAGCCGGTCGAGCGCCGGCGTGAGCCTCGGCTCGCCCGAGACGACGTCGTCCTCGGTGATCTCGAACGTGAGCCGCTCGGGCGGGACCCCGTGCCGCTCCAGCAGCGCGGCGACCCGGCCGGGGAACTCGGCGTCCGCGAGCGTGCGCGGCGACAGGTTGACCGACATCGGCAGCGGCCCGTCCTCCCCGGCCCATTCGGCGGAGCGCCGCAGGGCCTGGTCGAGGACGGTGTCGGTGAGCTGCCCGAGCTGCCCGGTGGACGCGGCGATCGGGATGAACTCCTCGGGCGCGACGGTCCCGTACGTCGGGTGGGACCAGCGCACGAGCGCTTCGGCGCCCATGACCGCGCCGCCGTTCTCGAGGGAGCGGTCGAGGCGGACCTTCGGCTGGAAGTGCACCTCGAGCCGGCCCTTGTCGAGGGCCCGGCGCAGGTCGGCGGCGAGGCCGATGCGCCGCAGGCTCTCGGATTCGAGCCCGGCGTGGTAGAGCTGGACGCCGTCGGGGGCGTCCTTGGCCTGGCGGGTCGCGCCGTCGACGCGCTTGAGGAGCTCGTCGGCGTCGGCCGCGAAGTCCGGGTGGGTGACGACGCCCACGGCCGCGGAGAGGCTCACCGAGACGCCGCCGACCTCGAACGGCCCCTGGATCCCCTCGCGCAGCCGCCGAGCGGTCTCGATCGCCGCCTCGGTGGACGCCAGGCGGGTCTGGAGGATGAACTCGTCGGAGTCGATCCGCCCGATGAACGACGCCGCGGGCGCGTGCTCTTGGAGCCGCCTCGCGAACTCGCGCAGCGCGGTGTCCCCGGCCTCGTGGCCGAGCGCGTCGTTGATCTCGTGCAGTGAGTCCACATCGAACATGAGGACGGCGACGACCTCGCCGGGGACGGTGATCGACAGCGCCTCCTGGAGCGCTTCGAGGGACCGTCTGCGGCTCGGCAGGCCGGTGAGCGGGTCGTGGTAGGCGTCGTACCGGAGCTGGTCGATCAGGCGCGAGTTGTCGACGGCGATGCTGACATGAGCGGCGACGGTCTCCAGGAGCTGGAGGTCGGCGGTGTCGAAGTGCGACATCTCTCCGCCGATGCGGTCGGCCACGGACAGGCACCCGTAGACCTCGTCGCCTGACCGCAGCGGCACCAGCAGGACGTTGCGCAGCCCCGCGCCGGCGAGGATGTCGCGGTGCTCCTGGCTGCCGTGCTTGGGGGTCACCAGGATCGGTCGGTTCGCGTCGATGGCCTCCCGCTGGAGCGCTTCGGGCACCGGGTCGAGGTCGGTCAGCCCGACGTCGTCCACCGAGGACGTGAGCCGGATCTCCGGGTTGCGGCCGTCGGCCGGGACCCACACCGTCGCCGACTCGGCCGAGAGGATCTCGCGCAACCGGCCCAGGGTCGCGTCGATGAGCCGGTTCGAGCGCACGGAGCCGGCCACCAGGTGCGTGAAGTTGTTGAGCTCGTTGAGGACGTGCCGCTGGCCGCGCAGCTTCATGTAGCTGCGGGCGAGGGCGACGATCGTCAGGAGCATGAAGACGATCAGGACCCAGGCCCAGGGAGCGGCCTCGAGGAGCACCAGGAAGATCAACCCGACGCAGGAGGCCATGATGGGCCCGGCGAGTGTCATCGCGAAGCTCGACCACGCCTTGACGACGCTGCTCCAGCTGTTGATGAGGAACAGCAGCATCGAGATGAGGATGGTGGTCGTGAAGCCCGCGGAGACGATCGCCCCCACGAGGACCAGCCACGTGCGGGGGTCGGCGGCGGCGCCGATCTGGAAGTACTGCACGAACGCGGCGGCCGTGGCGGCGCCGAACAGGGACATCCCGATGTTGAACAGCGGTTTGAGCAGTCCGACGTCGGACCGGAGGTAGCGGCCCGCGTAGAACGCGACGGCCGAGACCGCGCGCACCACCAGGATCCAGAACGGGTCGAGGTAGAACAGCGCCAGGATCAGCGGGACGTCGGCGAGGTTGAACGCGATCCTCAGCCCGCGGACGTCCTGCTGGATCAGCAGGTTCTGCGCGACGATGAAGGCGGCGACGAAGAGGACGACCTGCCCCACCGGCAGTTCGCCCGGAATGCCGTGCGCGACCATGACCGCCGCGTCGACGGCGAGGATGATGAGGGTCAGCGCCCACGGGAGGATGCGGAACAGCGATGGATACCGCTCTCGGTCCATGGGCGACCCGCCTAACGGAGCGGCGGCGCTACCGCCGTCAAGAGACGTCGCCGGAGTTGCCGGGAGCGGCCTCGTCCGTGTCGGATCCAGAGACGTCCCCGGAGTTCCCGCCTTCGGCGATCACGTAGGAGACGTCGCCGGAGTTCCCGCCTTCGGCGAGGACGGCGGAGACGTCTCCGGAGTTCCCACCTTCGGCGTCCGAGACGTCGCCCGAGTTGCCCGCGGACGCGACCGCGGACGCTCCGAGGACGATGCCCAGCGCGATGAGGCCCGTGGCGATCGCGGCGCCGAGCATCTTCAAAATTCTGGCCGGTTTCACAGGGCCTCCCGTGAGTGGTGGGTACGTTCAGTCAGGGGACCAGTTGAGCCCATGGTGCCACAGTCGGATCGCACTAGGGAAGGCTTGCGACCGTGATTCTCGCGCTCTTTCTGGTTCAGCCTTACGCGTGAGTAGGACTCAGATCATTCTCGCCGATGCCCCGCCGGCGTTCGCT
Organism: Glycomyces albidus; assembly: GCF_009451885.1. Classification (GTDB taxonomy): domain Bacteria; phylum Actinomycetota; class Actinomycetes; order Mycobacteriales; family Micromonosporaceae; genus Glycomyces; species Glycomyces albidus. The sequence goes on along the minus strand of NZ_WIAO01000005.1, from coordinate 97,174 downwards.
GACGGGTCGGCCGATCGCAGTCCACGACACGCCGGGCCGTATAGGTTAGGCTTGCCTTACTGTCACAGCGGTCACTTCGCGATAAGGAACTCGCCCATGTCTGCAGACACCGCCGCCGCGATGTCGTTCTCGGCCCGGATCCGCGAGGCCTCGTGGTCGCGGCACCGGCGCCTCGACCCTTCGTCCGATGCGGATCGCGAGCCGGGCCTGTTCGACCGCCTCTTCGACGGCTCCCTCTCCCTCGCGGACTACACCCGCTGGCACGCGCAGCAGTTCTTCGCCTACGAGGCGATCGAGGCCGCCGGCGACCGTCTCGCGGCCGATCCGGTGGCCGGGCCGTTCGTGTTCCCCGAGCTGGCGCGCCTGGGCGCGCTCGAGGCGGACCTGCGATTCCTCATGGGACCGAAGTGGCGCTCGGGCGCGGAGCCGCTGCCGGCGACCCGCGCGTACGTGGAACGCATCCACGAGGCCGCCGCCGAGCCGGCCGGCTATGTGGCCCACGCGTACACGCGCTACCTCGGCGACCTCTCCGGCGGCCAGGCGTTCGGGAAGGCCGCGCGGCGCAACTACGGCTTCGACGGCGCCGGCGCGTCCTTCTACGAGTTCACCGGGATCGGCAGCCCCAAGGCGTTCAAGGACGAGTACCGCTCGCGCCTCGACGCGATCGGCCTGGACGAGGACGCCAAGTCCCGGCTCGTCGAGGAGGTCCTCGCCGCCTACGACCACAACGGCGCGGTGCTCGCCGAACTCGGCGCGAACCTGGACCGGAACCCGTTCGAGCCCAAGGTCGTCGCCGCGGTCTGCCACCACATGAACCACGACCACGCCGCCGACACGCTCGTCATCTGCCGCGGCGCGGGCGGCCGGCCCGAGGCGCACGCGGCCCGCATGACCGGCTTCGACGGCGACGGCGCCGACTTCGCGGCCGCCGTCGGCGACGGCGAGGTCCCCATCCGCATCGCCTGGGCCCGGCCGCTCACCGAGCGCGCCGAGGTCCGCCCCGAGATCGTCCGGATCTTCACCGAGTCGAAGGCGCTCCTCGAAGCCTGACGCCTTACCGTTCCGGATTGTCCTGATTGTCGCGACACGCCGCGCGGTGACGAATCTCGCCCGCCCGGGGCCCGCGGCGTTACCGTGGCCCGGTTGCCATGCTCACGGACGGCCCCCCGGAGCCCGCGCGAGACCGCGGCCCGCCGCCCCGTCCGATGAGTCAGCCACTGACCCGGAGGATGTCTTGTCCGACACCGGACCGGTTGCCGTCGCCGCGATCAGGCGCCACGCCGCCCGGCCGCACCGCACGAGGGGCCAGCACCGCGCCTCGTGGGCCGCAGAACTCGCTCCGCTGCTGGCGGGGACCCAGCGCCGCTACACCGCCGTCGTCGGCTCCGCCGTCGCCGGGGCCTCCGTCGTCGCGATGGCGACCGCCGCCGGGATGCCGTCCGGCGAGGCCCCCGCCCCGTCGCGGGCCGTCGACGACATCGCGGCCCTCGCCGCGGAGGCGAGCGCTCCGCAGGAGTCCGTCGAGGCCGAGGCGCAGCCCGCGGCGGCCGCCGCCGACGGGGCCGCGTCCGACACCGAGCGCGCCACCCCGGTCACGGGCCAGGACGCGCAGATCCAGTGGCGGCCCATGCTCGACGAGATCACCATCACCTCGCTGTTCGGGCAGCGCTGGGGCCGCAACCACAACGGGGTCGACTTCGACGCCGAGACCGGCGACCCGGTCTACGCGGCCTACCCGGGCACGGTCAAGCACGCCGGCTGGGAGTCCGGCTTCGGGAACCTCGTGATCATCGACCACGGCGACGGCGTGGAGACCTACTACGCGCACAACTCGGCCCTGCACGTCAGCGAAGGCGACTGGGTCGACTCGGGGACCCGCATCGCCGACGCCGGCAACACGGGGTTCTCGTTCGGCTCCCACGTCCACTTCGAAGTGCATGTGGACGGGCGGCCGGTGGAGCCGCTGGGCTACCTCTCCGAGGCCGGCCTGGACCTGCGCTAGAGCTTCGTGATCGGCGCGAGGCGCAGGATCACCCATTTGGGTTCGCCGTCGCCGAAGTCGATGCGCGCCTGGGCCCGCGGGCCCGAGCCCTTGAGCTCGACGACCCGGCCGAGTCCCCACTTGTCGTGGGTGACGCGGTCGCCGACGTCGAGCACGGGCACGTCGCCGGAGCTGCGCATGACGATCGGCTGCCCGAACGAGGGCGCCTTCGACTTCACGACGCGCGGCGGCGGCGCCGACTCGGACCATTCGATGAGGTCCGCGGGGATCTCGGCGAGGAACCGGCTGGCGGCGTAGTACTCGGGCTGCCCGAAGATGTTCCGGGTCCCGGCCCGCGTCAGGTGCAGGTGCTTGCGGGCGCGGGTGAGGCCCACGTACGCGAGGCGGCGCTCCTCTTCGAGGTCGCCGGGCTTGTTCATGGACCGCTCGTGCGGGAACAGGCCGTCGTCGAGCCCGGTGAGGAACACCGTGTCGAACTCCAGGCCCTTCGCGGTGTGGAGGGTCATCAGGGTGACGACCCCGCCCTCCTGCGCGTCGGGGTCGGGGATGGAGTCGGCGTCGGAGACGAGCGCGACGTGCTCCAGGAACGACGGCACGTCGGCGGCGAGGTCCTGCTCGTCGTCCTCGGTCGTGCCGCGCATGACGGACTCGGTGAACTCGTGGGCGACGGCGACGAGCTCCTGGAGGTTCTCGATGCGGCCCTCGTCCTGCGGGTCGCTGGACTGCTCGAGCCCTTCGAGGTACCCGGTGTCGGTGATGAGCCGGTCGAGGACCTCTTCGGGCGGCGCGGTCTTCGCCAGTTCCGTGGCGGCGTCGATGATCTCGCAGAACCGCTTGATGCCGGGCCGGGCCCGCCCGGAGATCCCGGGCGCCTCGTCGGCGCGGTGGAGCGCTTCGGGGAACGAGATCCGCAGCCGGGCCGCGAGGGCCTCGACCTCGGCGACCGCCCGGTCGCCGACGCCCCGCTTCGGGGTGTTGACGACGCGCATCGCCGAGACCGTGTCGTCCGGGTTCGCGGTCAGCTTCAGGTACGCGAGCATGTCGCGGACCTCTTTGCGCTCGTAGAAGCGGACGCCGCCGACGACCTTGTACGGGATGCCGCGGCGCACGAACACCTCTTCGAACGCGCGCGACTGCGCGTTGGTCCGGTAGAAGATCGCGGTGTCGCCGAAGCTCGTCTCCTTCTCGTCGACGAGCTGGTCGATCCTGGCGGCGACCCACGCGGCCTCGTCGTGCTCGTTGTCCCCGGTGTGCCCGAGGATCCGGCCGCCGGGGCCCTCGTCGCTCCACAGCCGCTTCTCGCGGCCGCGCTCGGTGTTGTTGCGGATGACCCCGTTCGCGGCGTCGAGGATCGTCTGCGTGGAGCGGTAGTTCTGCTCGAGCAGGATCGTCTTCGCGTCCGGGAAGTCGCGCTCGAACTCGATGATGTTGCGGATGGTGGCGCCGCGGAACGCGTAGATCGACTGGTCGGCGTCGCCGACGACGCACAGCTCGGCCCGGTCGTCGCCGGTGCCGACGAGCTCCCGCACGAGCGTGTACTGGGCGTGGTTGGTGTCCTGGTACTCGTCGACCATGACGTGCCGGAACCGCATCCGGTAGGACTTGGCGACCTCCGGGAACGCCCGGAAGAGGTGGACCGTGGAGCCGATGATGTCGTCGAAGTCGACCGCCTGGGCCAGGCGCAGGCGCTCGTCGTACTGCGCGTACACGTCGGCGACGAGCTGCGCGCGGGCGTCGTCGGCGGCCGCGGCGGCCTGCTCGGGGCCGATGAGCTCGTTCTTGAACCGGGAGATCTCGGCGGCGAGCCAGCGCGGGGAGTGCTTCTTGGAGTCGAGGCCGAGGTCCTTGACGATCTGGGTGAGCAGCCGGCGGGCGTCGTCGGTGTCGTAGATCGTGAAGCTGGACTTCCAGCCGAGCCGGTGGGCTTCGCGGCGGAGGATCCGCAGGCACGCGGAGTGGAAGGTGAGGACCCACATGGCGCGCGAGCGCGCGCCGATGAGGTCGGCGACGCGTTCGCGCATCTCGGCGGCGGCCTTGTTCGTGAACGTGATCGCGAGGATCTCGCCGGGGTGGGCCCCGCGTTCGGCCAGGAGGTACGCGATGCGGTGGGTGAGGACGCGGGTCTTGCCCGAGCCCGCGCCTGCGACGATGAGCAGCGGTGATCCGGCGTGCTCGACGGCTTGGCGTTGCGGTTCGTTGAGGCCGGTCAGAAGGTCGTTCATCGGGATCAATTATGCCGCGCCGGGTACGACACTCCTCCGGCGCGGCCGTCACTCGTCAGAGCGGTCCGCGGCCGGACCGGAGGACGAGCATGGCGATCTGGACGCCGTCTTCGCCGAGGGCGGCGCGGTACTTCTCGAGGATGGCGCGTTCGCGGTCGAGGACCAGGCGGGTGCCGCCGTTGGCCATGCGGATCTCGCCGATGCGCTTGGAGACGGCGGCGCGGCGCCGCCAGAGTCGGATGATCTCGTCGTCCATGGCGTTGATCTCGGTGCGCAGGTCGTCGAGCTCGTCGGTCGTCACTTCGGTCTTGGCGGTCATCAGGGCCTCCTTGCGAGCGGATGCGGATCGGTGTCCGGGCGGTGGCCCTGGGCGTGAAAAAAGCCCCGGGCGGATCCGCCCGGGGCTGTAGGTCTGTGTGTCAGCGCGACGACCCACGGCTCGGGGAGTCCGTGCCGTAGTAAAAGTAAAATCGCGCGCTCTGGGTCACGCCGCAAGTATGCCACACGCCCGCCGGTCGGACCAGCGGGCGTGTGGTGGTGATCGCAGTGTTCTCCTGCTGTCGCGGTGCCTTCTGCCTAGGCGTCCGAGCCCCAGTCGGCGCGGGCGGCGCGGCGGCGCATGAGCACCATCGCGACGACGCCGGCGACGAGGACCGCGCCGCCGATGGAGGCGACGTAGGTCAGGCTGGTGCCGGTGACGGGGAGCTGCGGCTTGGGCGACTCGGAGGGCACCTCTTCGACGACGATCTCGAACTCGATCTCGGCGGCGTACTCGGAGGCGAACTCCTCGGCGAGGATGAGGCGCTGGCCTTCGACGTCGGCGCCTTCGGCGTCGACCGGCACGAAGGTGCGGCCGGCGGGGGTGGTCCAGGTGATCGTGTCGGTGACGAGCGTGACGCTGCTGGTGGCGGCCTCGTCGAATTCGACGTAGAAGGTCTGCTCGTTCGTGAACTCGGTGACGGCGTCGCCGTTCTCGTCGACGATCGTGGCGCCTTCGGGCTGCGCGAACGTCAGCTTGTCGAAGTTGGTGGCGACGGTGAAGGGGCCGACCTTGGCGCCGTCGGTGACGGCGGCGGAGTCGTCGACCTCGAAGTAGGGCTCGAAGTCGGGCTCGTCGACCGGCTCGGACTCGGCGATCAGGTAGTCGTGGACCGCGAGGACGGCGGTGTCGACGCCGGCTTCGCCTTCGGTGGGGTCGCTGGCGGTGATGGCCCAGCCGTCGGTGAGCTCCCAGATGGCGGCCTGGGTGCCGGCGTAGGCGACCTGCTCCGCGGTGAACGGGTCGATGGTCTCGCCGGAGACGCCGGCGGCCTCGAGCAGCTCGGCGGCGTTGGTGCCGTCGTAGCCGTTGAGGAGGACGCCGAGCACGAGCGGGAGGTCCTCGACCGGGATGTCGTCCCAGGGGCGCTCTTCGTGGATCAGGTCGTCTTCGAGTCCGACCTCGATCTGGATGCAGTAGACGGTGCGGGTCTCGCCGTCGCCGAGGTCGAGGCCGAGCATGACGGCCGTGGGGTCCTGGGTGTCACCGTGGAGGGTGATGCCCGGCTCCTGGACGACGGTCCCGGACGCACCCGACGGCGTGGGTTCCTCGTCCTGCGCTTGGGCTGCGGTGAGACCGCTGAGGCCGAGCATGGTGCCCGCTGCGACAGCGAGCGTCCCTTTGAGGGCTTTGCTCATCATTCGTTGAAGTCCCTTTGCTTTTCCGAGGGATTGACGCGTTGAATCTTCCTCCGACACGTTAGCGGCACCCCGCCGGTTGCACGCGGGACGGGGGAGATTCTGAGCGGTGGTCCGCTTGCGGGGCAACGAAAACGGCGCGACCTCGGGGAGGCGCGCCACTATAACGATTCGGTATCGACTGGGGTGGTGCGGCGGGGGCCGTGACGGGACGCGACTGCCGGGACGCGAGTGGCCGGAACCGGGGCGGATCGCTTGCCCCGGTTCCGGCCGCATCATGCGCCGGGCCGATGTGCGAGCCGCTGGAGCGCGCCCGGGTCCGGACCGGGTCGAGGTGGTCCGGAACGCTCCTGCGGCAGCGGACGGGCCGGGGCCCGTCCGCATCCCCGAGGTCTAGTGCACCGAGCCGGTGCGGCGCTTGGCGAACACCGTGGCGGTGAGGCCGCCGACGAGGAGCGCCAGGCCGGCCGCGAACGCGACGGTGAGGCCGGTCCCGGTCTTCGGCAGCTGCGCGCCGCCGGGCTCGGGTTCGTCGGTGGGCGCGTCGAGGGCGAATCGCCACTCGGCGGGGACCTCGCCGGCGCGCGGCTCGGCGAGGATGAGCTTCTGGGACTCGCCGGAGATCACCCGGTTGGCGGCGTCGCCCGACAGTGACGCCTCGGTGGTGGCGAGGAAGACCCGCCCGACCGGGAGGTCGTACGCGGCGGTGCCGGTGATCGTCACCTCGCTGCTGGACTCGTCCATGGCGATCCAGAACTCCTCGCCGTCCTCGAGGGACTCGACGATGTCGCCGTTCGCCTTCTCGAGCCTGCCGCCGTCGGCTTCGAGCTCGACGGGCCCGGCGTTGGAGCGGATCGTGTAGGGGCCGAACCGGCCGCCCTCGTATCCGGCCTCCGCTTCGCCTTCGAGGTCCACGATGAACTCCGACGGGTCGGGCACGCGCCCGGTGTCCTCGGTCAGGTGCTCGTAGACCGCGAGGACGGCCTCGTCCTCGCCGCTGTTGCCGCCCTTGACGGGGTTGTCGCTCAGCAGCTCCCACGCGTCGGTGAAGTGCCACACGGCGGCCTGGGTGCCCGCGTAGGCGACCTCGGCGGTCTCCGCGTCGGTCCACTCGGGGTTGACCTCGCCGCCGGACGACTCGATGAGCTCCTCGGCGCCGACGTTCGGGTAGCCGTTGAACAGGACCCAGCGGACCGATTCGAGGTTCGCGACCCCGGACTCCTCCCAGTCGCCTTCGGCGTAGGGGCTCTCGGTGTCGAGCGGGGTCCGGATGTCGATGCAGTAGACCGTGTACGTCTCCTCGGAGCCGTGCGGCGTGAGGCCGAGGACGTTGGCCCACACGTCGTACCGGTCGCCGTCGAGTTCGCCGCGCAGTTCCAGGCCGGGTTCGGCCGTGGGGTCGCCGGTGATCGGCTCGGGCTCCTCCTGCGCGAACGCGGGGCCGCCGGCGAGGGCGGCGGCGAGGACCGCGGCTGCGGCGAGCGGAGTACGGATCGGCTTGAGTCTCATCGTGATTCGGTCCTCCTGGGAGTGGATCTGCGGTGCGGGGCTGCGGGGGCCGCCTTCAAGAGGGGAAACGAGGGCCCCCGACGCGGCGGCGCGGGCACTCGTCCGAACGATGTGGAGAATCCGCCGAAAGTACGAGGACGAAACGGGGCAAGGGCCGCTCTCTGCACTCGCGCAACACGCGAGCGCAAGCCGGGGCATTCCCCGGCGCGCTCTATAGTCGGAGTCATGCCGATCTCGAAAGCCGCCGCTCGCGGCATCACGGACGAATTCGCCCGGCGGAGGGGCCCCAAGACCGGGCTGGTCGTGGGCGCGTCCTGGGGGAACCCGGTGCTGACGGCCGCGCTCGAAGCGCTCATGCCCGCCGACCGGCTCACCGTCGTCGCCGACGCCCACTCCATTGAGGATCTTCGCGCGTCGCTGACCGCGGAGGGCTCCTGGACCGCCGGGAACGTCACCACCGTGGCCGACCTCGAAGACGCCGAGCCCGCCGAGGACGTCATGCTCGCGGCCCCGGTCACCGTCGAGGCCGAGGAGTTCATCGAGCGCCTCGCGCTCCTGCGCGAGAAGGTCGAGCCCGGCGGGGTCCTCTCCTTCGCCGCCACCCTGACCGCGCCCGCGCGCGAGGAGATCGCCGAACTCGTCGCCGACTACGGCATCGGCACCGACCTGATCGTGCGCTCGCTCCCGCCGGTGCGCATCCACAAGCTCCGCATCGGCTCCGCCTCCAAGCACGAGGGCGAGCCGCGCGCGATCGCCCCCGCCGAGGACCTGGCCCCGGCCTGGCGCGCCTCCTCGGTCGCGGTCACCCCGAACGTCCACCTCGACTCGAACGGCGTCATCGCCGCCGGCCTCCTCCTCGGGACCGCTTGGGCCGCGAGGAAGATCCGGCCCTCCTCGAAGGCGTGGCTCCTGCCGGCCCTGGCCGCCGTCCCGGTCGCCGCGTTCTTCCGCGACCCGCAGCGCGACGCCGACCTGCGCGGCGAGGACGACGAGCCCGAAGCGGTCCTCGCGGCCTCCGACGGCCGCATCATGGCCGTCGAGACCGTCGCCGACGAGCGCTTCGGCGCCGCCACCGGCGCGGCCGGCGCCGAATGGCTCCGCGTCAGCGCGTACCTCTCGCTCACCGACGTCCACATCAACCGCTCACCGGTCGCCGGCGAGGTCGTCGACGTGTTCACCGAGCGCGGCGGCTACGCGAAGGTCGCCACGGCCGAGGCCGAGCACAACGCCGCCTGCTACACCGTGGTCGCGACCGCGCGCGGCCGCGTCGTCATCGCCCAGCGCACCGGCGCGGTCCTGCGCCGCATCGTCAACCGCACCAAGCCCGGCGCGTCCCTCGCCAAGGGCGAGCGCTACGGCCTCATCCGGTTCGGCTCCCGCACCGACGTGTACCTGCCGGCCGGAGCCGCCGAAGCCGCGGTCGTCCCGGGCGAGCCGATCCGCGCCGGGGAGACGGTCATCGCACGCTGGCGTTAGGAAGCGTCCCGAGTCCGGTCCGCCGCCGAGGGTGCCGGCGACCCGCGCTCACGCCTGGGCGGCGAGGTTCTTCAAGTCGACGACCTGGAGCGCGTCCTCGACGGCCGCCGAGAGCGGCAGGTCGTCGAGCGCCGCCGCGTCCCACCAGCGGGACTCGCTGGTGGACCCGCCCGCGGCCTCCACGACCTGCGCGGCCGACGGGTCGGGCACCGTGGCCGAGTAGATCGCGCGCACACCGTGCCAGTCCAGCGGGTACCCCTCGGGGCCGATCGCGCGGCGGTGGCGGAACGACGTGACGTTGAGCAGGGTCCCGACCAGGGCCTCCTGGCCGGTCTCCTCGTAGATCTCGCGCGCGACGGCGGCCTCCGGGGACTCCCCGAAGTCGACGCCGCCGCCGGGCAGGTGCCAGGTGCCGCCGCCGGGGTACCCCTCGGCGATGCGGGCGAGCAGGATCCGGCCGCCGCCGTCCGCGACGACCCCGTACGCGCCGAAGCGCTGGCCGCGCCTGCGGCGGCCCTTCTTCGCCTTCGCGGGCGGGACGGGCCGCGCCTCCTGCGGGGCCTTGTCGACGCGCCCGGCGAGCCGGTCGTCGGCCAGCCCCAGGGCGGCCGAGACGAACGGCGAATGGGCTTCGGCCGCCGCCCGGGCCGGGTCGACCCACTCGGCGGCCTCGGCGCCGCCGTGCTCGTCGAAGGCGCCGGAGTCCGCTCCGCCCTGGACCCGGGCGGAGTAGATGATCGCGTTGGTGTGGACGCCGCGCCGCGCGACCGCGACGGCCTCCAGGGCCCTGCCGACGGTCACCTCGTACCCGGTGTGCTCGGTCACGAGCCGTCCGGCGGCCCGCTTCGGCGGTTCACCGTGGTCGATGACCCCGCCCGGCAGGTGCCACGGCCCCGACTCTCTCCCCGCGCGCTTCCGGCGCGTCAGCAGGACTCGGCCGTTCTCGTCACGTACCTCCCCGTACGCAGCTATCCGGAATTGCATCCCTCAACTGTACGGCGTGTTCACGGGACCACTACTCCCATTCGATGGTGCCCGGCGGCTTCGAGGTGACGTCGAGCACGACCCGGTTGATCTCGGCGACCTCGTTCGTGATCCGGGTGGAGATCTTCGCGAGCAGCTCGTACGGCAGCCGCGACCAGTCGGCGGTCATCGCGTCCTCGGACGAGACCGGGCGCAGCACCACCGGGTGCCCGTAGGTGCGGCCGTCGCCCTGGACGCCGACGCTCCGCACGTCGGCCAGGAGGACCACCGGGAACTGCCACACCGACCGGTCCAGGCCGGCCGCGGTGAGCTCCGCGCGGGCGATCGCGTCGGCGGCCTTCAGGATGTCGAGGCGCTCGCGCGTGATCTCGCCGACGATGCGGATGCCCAGGCCCGGGCCCGGGAACGGGTGGCGCCACACCATCGCCTCGGGCAGGCCCAGCTCCAGGCCGATCGCGCGCACCTCGTCCTTGAACAGGGTCCGCAGCGGCTCGACCAGGTCGAACTGCAGGTCCTCGGGCAAACCCCCGACATTGTGGTGGCTCTTGATGTTCGCAGTGCCGGTGCCGCCGCCCGACTCGACCACGTCCGGGTACAGCGTGCCCTGGACGAGGAAGTCGATGCCCTGCTCCTCGGCGATCCCGCGCGCCGCCGCCTCGAACGTGCGGATGAACTCGCGGCCGATGATCTTGCGCTTCTCCTCGGGGTCCGTGACGCCCTTGAGCGCGGCCAGGAACTGCTCCGAGACGTCCACGGTGCGCACGTCGATGCCGGTGAGCTGCGCGTAGTCCTTCTCGACCTGCTCGGCCTCGCCGGCGCGCAGCAGCCCGTGGTCGACGAACACGCACGTGAGCTGGTCCCCCACGGCCCGGTGCACGAGCGCGGCCGCGACCGACGAGTCCACGCCGCCCGACAGCGCGCACAGGACCCGCTTGTCGCCGACCTGCGCCCGGATGGCCTCGACCTGCTCGTCGATGATCGCCGCGTTCGTCCAGTTCGGCTTGATCCCGGCGATGTCGTGCAGGAAGTGCCGGATCACGGCCTGGCCGTGCGGCGTGTGCGCCACCTCGGGGTGGTACTGGACGCCCGCGAGCCGCGACTCGAGGTTCTCGAACGCCGCCACCGGCGCACCCGCGCTGGTCGCCACCACCTGGAAGCCCTCGGGCGCCTCGGTCACCGAGTCGCCGTGGCTCATCCACACCGACTGGTGCTCGGGCAGCCCGGCGAGGAGCTTCGAAGGGCACACCACGTCGAGCTCGGTCCCGCCGTACTCCGACACGCCCGTCTTCGCGACGGTCCCGCCCAGGGCGGCCGCCATCGCCTGGAAGCCGTAGCAGATCCCCAGCACCGGCACCCCGGCCGCGAACAGCGCCGGGTCCACCTGCGGGGCGCCTTCGGCGTACACGCTCGAAGGGCCGCCGGACAGGATGATCGCGGCGGGCTCCTTCGCGAGCATCTCCTCCGCGGGCATCGAAGACGGGACGATCTCCGAGTAGACGTGGGCCTCCCGGACGCGGCGAGCGATGAGCTGCGCGTATTGGGCCCCGAAGTCGACCACCAGCACCGTTTGTCGCATGACACCAGCGTAACCGGTAGTCGGCCTCACACCCGTAGGCGCGGCTACGCTTTTGACGTGCTCAACAACCCGGGCGTCGACGAGTCGTTCCGCCGGGTCGGCGACGACCTCCGGTCGTGGACCCCCGGCGAGGCCGCCCCGGTGCTCGCCGTCCGCGCGGCCTGCGGCATCGCGATCGCCATGGGCGCGGTCGGCCTCGCCGGCCACCCCGCCTGGGGCCAGGCCGCGATCATGGGCGCGTGGCTCGGCGGCGTCGCCCTCCTCACCCCCGGGACCCGCACCGGCCCGGCCCTGCCGCTCCTCGTCGGCCTCGCCGGGGCCCTCGGCGTCGCCCTCGGCGCCATCGAGCAGCCGGTCGCCCTGGTCGCCGCCGCGGCCGCGTATGCGTTCACGCTCACGTTCATCGGCTCCGTGACGCACGTCGCCGGCGTGACCTTCACCGTCTCCGGCATCATGTTCTTCCTCGCCGAGCACATCACCACCGGCACCACGCCCCTGCTCGCGGCCGGGGCCGTCGTCGCCGGCGGCGCGCTCCAGGCCGTCATGGCGCTCCTGCCCCCGTACTTCCGGTGGGCCGAGGACCGCCGCACCCTCGCCGAAGCCTGGCTCGCCCTCGCCGCCGAAGCCCAGACCCTCGCCTCGAACCCCAACGCGCCCTTCGACACCGAGGCGCTCCACGAGGCCGCCCGCGAACTCGACCGCCGCCGCGCCCTGCCCGCCTCGATCCTCGAGGCCCGCCGCCAGATCTACGCGATCTCGGCCGCCATCGGCCGCACCGCCTCCGCCCGCGCCCGCGCCGACGCCCAGGACCGCGACACGGTCGCGTTCTACTCCGAAGCCCTCGAGATGGCCGCGCGCCTGCTCACCCACTTCGCCGAGCGCATCACCGCCCGCCGCCCCGCCGACCTCGACTGGGACGAGCTCCTCGCGGGCCTCTCCCAGAACCCCATGGCGACCGCCACCGGCACCATGCCCACCGAGATCGGCGGGCTCCTGCGCGTCCTCCACGAGACCGGCGGGTTCGCCGAGCGCATCACCGCCGGCGGCGGCGCCGTCGTCGCCGACCCCGCGCTCGCCCACGCCACCTCGACCGCCCGCCAGGCCGTCGGCCAGCTCCGCTCCCGCCTCCACCGGCACGACCCGGTCATCCACCATGCGCTGCGCCGCGCCGGCGTCATCGCGCTCGCGATGACGATCGGCCTCATGTGGCCCACCGACCACGGCTACTGGATCCCCCTCACCGCCTGGCTGGTCCTCCAGGCCGACTTCTCCGGGACGCTCACCCGCGGCACCACCCGCGCGGTCGGCACCACCGGCGGCGTCGTCGTCGCCTCGCTCCTGGGGCTCCTGATCCCCGAGGGCCAGGTGTGGATCAGCCTCACGATCCTCGCGTTCGCGCTCGTCGCCTACCTGCTGCGGCCCGTGTCGATGCTCGTGTTCGCCGCCGCGGTCTCGGGCTTCACCGTGTTCCAGATCGACCTCACCGGCGAGAACCCGGTCCTCGGCGCGATCGACCGGGGCGCGTGCACCCTCGCCGGCGCCGCGCTCGCGATCGGCTTCTACGTGCTCGTCCCGACCTGGCAGACCCGCCGCCTCGGGGACCTCCTCGGCGACCTCGTGGACGCCTACCGCGACTACGCGCGCCTCGCCCTCGACCGCCAGGCGCACCCGTCCGACTACGACCGCAAGACCATGCACGCCGCGATCGACCGGGTCCGGGCCCGCCGGTCCGCGCTCACGCAGGCCGCCGACCAGGCCAAGGCCGAGCCGGTCGCCGGACCGGGCCCGCTGTCGGCGGACGTGCTCGGCGCCGAGGCCGCGCTCTCGCGCGCGGCCCGGGCCCTGGTGGCGGTGAACGCGACCCTCGGCCGCGGCGACCAGGACGCGCCGGGCCTGGCGGGGGTGGACGAGTTCGCCGATTCGCTCGACGCGGCGTACCAGCGGCTGGCGGCGCTGGCGCGGAACGCGGCGCCGCCGCGCGGCATCGACCTGAGTGACGCGGCGAAACGGCTGGACCTGCGGCTCGGCGCGGTCGAGGACCGGGAGACGCGGACCCGGCGGAACGTGCTGCGCTGGGAGTCCGACAACCTGGTGGACGCGCTCGACGACGCGGCGCTGCTCATGGCCGCGTGGATCGACTTAGAACAGGGCCCGGCGGGCTTCGGTGATCGCCCGCTCGGCGGCCCGCCGCCGGGCCTCGTCGAGGGGTTCGAGTTCGATGAGGTCGAGGCCGACGACCTGGAGCTGGTCGGGCAGGCTCATGTCGTTGGGGAGCCGCGGGACGGGTCGGCGGGGCCGGCCCTCGACGTCGGCGGCGAGGTCGGCGAGCGCCTGCACGAGTCGGTGCATCGCGTCGCCGCGGGAGGACCAGCGAGCGGGCGACCAGTGGCGCGTGCCTTCGACGACGCGCCCGATCGCCCGCTCGAGTTCGGTGCTCAATGCGGTGGTTCGCCCTGTCCGTGCTTCGGTTCCGAGGCTATTCGCCCTGGAAGTACGAGAGCAGGCGCAGCAGGTTCCAGTACAGGAAGATGAGGCCCGCGGTGAGGCCGAAGGCGCCGGCCCACGCGTACTTCTTCGGGGCGCCGTTCTGGGCGGACCACTCGATCATGTCGAAGTCGAGGACGAACGAGAACGCGGCCCAGAGGGTGAGGGCGATCGCGATGATCCACTGGAGGGTGGTCGGGTCGCCGCCGGGGGCCGCGAACAGGCCGAGGTTGACGCCGAACAGGCTCGCGACGAGGTTCACCAGCAGCAGGCCGCCGATGCCGAAGCCGGCGCCGACGATGACCTTGGTGAACACCGGGGAGTTCTTGAGGATGCGGAACTTGTAGAGCGCGAGCATCCCGAAGAACACGAGGATCGTCGCGACGAGGGCGTTGACGACGATGCCGGGGAACTGCGCCTCCATGACGGCGCTGAACCCGCCGAGGAGGAAGCCCTGGCCGATGCCGTAGGCGAACGCGATGAACGGGTTGGTGATCGGCTTGAAGATCGAGAAGAGGATGATGCCGATGCTGACCACGCCGCCGACGGCCATGAGGAGCCCGGCCGTGCCGGCGGAGGCGGCGTCGCCGCTGCCGACCATGCCGTAGGTCAGGAGCGCGGCGACGAAGGTCGCGCCGACGAGGGCCACCGTGCGGACGACGACGTCGTCGATCGTCATGGTCTGCACCTGCGGCGCCTGGGTCATCTGCCCGTAGGGCCCGTATGCGGCGCCCATGTGCTGCTGCTGGTCGTTGTACTGCGCCTTCACCATGTTGCGAAGGGATGAGTTCCTGCTCTGCATTGCCATGACGTGCGGTCCTCCGTCAAATGTTCAGGGTGGTACAAGACTATCCGGTCCGTGCCCCGATGACGACAGGCGGCGGGGCCGCAAGGGCCCTCGCCGCCTGTGAATGTCCTCAGGAATCTACGAGACGACCGTGACCCGGCCCAGGTCCGGCGCTTCCAGCGGGTTCGCCTGGGTGCCGAACTCGGTGATGTAGTCCTCGAACGCGTCCACGTCGAGCTCGCCGAAGAGGCGGTTCTCGCCGTCGGCGAACGCGGTGAACGAGTCGCCGCCGTCGGCGAGGAACGAGTTCACCGTGACCCGGTAGGTCCGGTCGGCCACGATCGGCTCCCCGTTGAGCGCCAACGAGTCCGCCACGATCTGGTCGGTGCCGGTCTTCGTCTTGTCCCACGTGTACGTGAAGCCCTCGGAGACCTGGAGGAACAGAGTCGTGGACCGGGCCGCGCTCGGGAGCTGCTGGCGCAGCGCCTCGAGGATCTGCGCGCCGGTGAGGTCGAGCGTCACGACGTAGTTCGAGAACGGCTGCACGTCGAACACGTCGGCGTACGTGGCCTCGCCGGGCGTGCCCTCCGCGTAGAGGAGGTCGTCGCGGACGCCGCCGGGGTTCATGAACGCGATCTCGGCGCCGCCGGTGTCGGCGCTCGCGGTGTTCCACAGCTGCGCGTCGGCGATGAGGCTTCCGAGCGGGAACTCCTCGGCCCGGGTCTGGCCGCGCTTGATGTCCTCGGCGATGTAGCCGACGAGGCGGTTCCCGGCCTCCGCGGCGAGCGGCCCGTACTCCTCGAGGATCGCGGTCTGGTCGGGGTCGGCGTCGACGTCGCGGGTGACGACGGTGTTCGACCCGACCACGGTGGAGCGCACGATGTCCTTGGTGCGCCTGTCGTAGGTCGCGTCGATCTCGGTGAACACGCGGCCGTAGTTGGACGCGGAGGTGACCAGGCGCGGGTTCCCGGCCGGGTCGTCGACGGAGCAGACGTACTCCTGGTGGGTGTGGCCGGAGACGATGACGTCGACGAGCGGGGTCATGGTCTCGGCGATGTCGACGATCGGACCGGACATGCCGGTCGCGGTGCCGGCGGCGGACTCGCAGTCGTGGCCGGTGTCCTCGGCGACGGGCACGCCGCCTTCGTGCAGGAGCACGACGATCGCGTTGACGCCCTTGCGCTTGAGCTCGCGGGAGTACTGCTCCGCGGTCGCGACCTCGTCCTCGAAGACGAGGCCCTCGATGCCGGACTTGGAGACGATGTCGCCGGTGCCCTCGAGGGTCATGCCGATGAACCCGACCTTGACGCCGCGGCCGAAGTCCTTGATCCAGTACGGGTCGAGGACCGGTTCGCCGGTGGCCTCGTCGACGACGTTCGCGCCGAGGTAGGGGAAGTCGGCGCCTTCGAAGTCGTCGTCGCCTTCGATGATGCGGTTGAGCTCGTCGATGCCGGCGTCGAACTCGTGGTTGCCGACGGCGGAGACCTCGACGCCCATCGCGTTGAGCGACTCGATGGTCGGCTCGTCGTCGAAGACGGCGGACAGGAACGGGCTCGCGCCGATGAGGTCGCCGGCGGCGACGGTGGTCGAGTGGTCCTCGCCTTCGCGCGCGAGCTCGAGGTGGGTCGCGAGGTACTCGGCGCCACCGACGGGGGCGGTGTGCCCGGGCCAGGTCAGGCCCGAGGAGGCCTCGATGTTGCCGTGGAAGTCGTTGATCGCCAGCAGTTGCAGGTCCACCTCGCGGCCGTGGCCGCTGCCGTGGTCCGGTCCGAACGACCAGGCGCCGGCGGCGACCGTCGCCGCCGCGAGGGCGAGCGCCCCGGCGGCCGCGGCCGCGCGGCGTTTGAAGTTGAACATGGCTCTCCATACGGGGTGGGGTCGATGGGCGGGGCAGGACGTCCCGGCCTGATCCAATCATGGGACGATTGCCCGCGAGTCACCGCAGGATAACGCCTCCGGAAAGGTCCGGCAACATCCCGGTCGGTAGCACAGCGCGACCGTTCGCACACCCTCACTCCCGGGATATGGGAACATTCTGATCCCTTGGGCCACAACAATTCGTTACTGCCACGTAACCGACTTATGTCCACATTGCTGACCCTTGCCCCATGCGATAACGGTTGCTACAGTCACTGCGAGAACATTTCGCATATACAGCTTGTCACTTGGTGGGGACCGCCGCACCAACGTGCGGACATCGACGAGCGACACGCCCACAGGGGGGTTACCCGTTGACGACCGGCTATTTCACGACCGAACAGCATGACGCCCTCAGAGCCCAGGTGCGGGCCTTCGCCGAACGCGAAGTGCGCCCGCTCATCCCAGAAATGGAAACCCGGAAGACCGTCCACCACGAGCTGTCCCGACTCATCGCCGCACAGGGCTGGATCGGCGTCACCATACCCGCCGAGTACGGCGGGATGGGCAGGGGCCACTTGGCGAAGACCATCATCATCGAGGAACTCTCGAGGGTCTCCGGCGCCATGGGGGCCATGGTCCAGGCGTCGCAGCTCGGCGTCGCCAAGATCCTCCACTTCGGATCGGACGAGCAGAAGAAGACCTGGCTCCCCAAGGTCGCCGACGGCTCGTGCCTCCCCACCATCGCCGTCACCGAGACCGCCTCCGGCGGCCACGTCCTCGGCATGCGCGCCCGTGCCGTCCGCGACGGCGACGACTACATCCTCAACGGCCACAAGGTCTTCGTCGGCAACAGCCACGTCGGCGACCTGCACGGCGTGGTCGTCCGCACCGGCCTGGGCCCCAAGGGGCTCACGGCCTTCCTCGTCGAACCGGACCGGCCCGGGTTCGCGCTGGCGCCGCAGCAGTCCACGATGGGCCTGCACGGCTTCAGCTTCGGCGAGCTGCTGTTCGAGAACTGCCGGGTGCCCGCCGCGAACCGGCTCGGCGACGAGGGGGACGGCCTCGCGGTCGCCTACTCGTCGTCGATCCTCTACGGCCGCGCCAACCTCACCGCGGTCTCACTCGGCATCCACCAGGCGATCCTCGACGAGACGATCGCCTACGCCTCGGGGCGCGAGCTCTACGGCAAGCCCATCGCCGAACTCGACAACATCAAGCAGAAGATCGGACAGATCACCTCCAGGCTGATGACGGCCCGGATCACCGCCTACCACGCCGCCCACCTGCTCGACCGCGGCGAGCCCTGCGACATCGAGCTGATGAACGCCAAACTCGTCAACGTCGAGTCCGCACTCGACTCGGCGCGCGAGGCCATGGAGATCCACGCGGCCGTCGGCCTCACCACCGAACGGCCCGTCGAGCGGTTCCTCCGGGACGCGTACCACATCTTCGCGCCCGCAGGCACCTCCGACGTGCAACGCCTCAGACTCGCCGAAGCCGCGATGGGACGGACCAAGGGCCAGTGGTCCGAGCGCATCACGGCGAACGGCGGCGCGGTCGCGGTGAGCTAGAGCGCGCCATCCGGAGGGATCGGCCGGAGCGGCGCGAAGAGGAGGCGGGAACCGCCTCCTCTCTTTTTTCACCCCTGGAGCGGATTCTCGCTCCCGTACGGGTCCCGCCGCTCCTGCGCGCTGCGTTCACGGATGCGGTCCATCACCTTGGCCGCCATGCCCTTGATGATGTCCAGGCCCGGCCGCCCCCAGTCGTGGGTCTCGGTGTCGACCACGCAGACCGTGCCGAGCGTGTTCCCCTCGTCGTCGATCAGCGGCGCCCCCAGGTAGGAGCGGATGCCGATCTTGTCGACGACCGGGTTCCCCGCGAACCGGGGGTAGTCGCACACGTCGCCGAGCACGAGCGCCTTCCCGCGGACCACCACGTGCGGGCAGTACCCGTGGTCGCGGTCCATCTCGCGGCCGACCTCGACCGCCTCGCCGGCGCCCGCGATCGCCTGGTTCCCGGTGTCCGCCTCCGGGGCGGCGAGGCCCGCGAAGTACTGCCGGTCCTCGTCGATGAAGTTCACCATGGCGTAGGGCGCGCCGGTGAGCTCGGTGAGCTCCTTGGCGAGCTCGTCGAACTCCGGGTCCGGCAGATCGCCGATCCCGAGCTGGCGCAGGCGTTTGACCCGTTCAGGGGCGCCCGGGTCGTCGGGCGTGATCGTGAGTCGGAACTCGTTCTCGGGCATGGACATTGATGGCTCCTTTACCGGACGCTCGAAGCAGCGGCCGACATCAGGTGCTTGGTCAAGGTGACCAGCACCAAGGTTGCGGAACGTGGATCGCGTGCGTCGCAGCAGACGATCGGGATATTCGGTTTGAGGTCCAGTGCGGCCCTGACTTCTTCCGGCTCGTAGTGGTAGCCGGTCTCGAACTCGTTCACCGCCACGATGAACGCGGTGCCGCGGCGCTCGAAGAAGTCCAGCGCCGGGAAGCAGTCCTCCAGGCGGCGCGTGTCCGCGAGCACCACGGCGCCGAAGGCCCCGTCCGACAGCTCGTTCCACATGAACCAGAACCGGTCCTGCCCGGGAGTGCCGAACAGGTACAGGATGTGCTGCGGGTCGAGCGTGATCCGTCCGAAGTCCAGCGCCACCGTCGTCGTCGTCTTGTCCCCGACGCCCGTCAGGTCGTCGGTGCCGATCGAGGCGGTGGTGATCGTCTCCTCCGTGCTCAGCGGCTCGATCTCGGAGACCGACCCGACGAAGGTGGTCTTGCCGACCCCGAACCCCCCGGCGACGAGCAGCTTGATGGCGGTGGGCAGGGCTGATTGTTGTGCGGGCGATCGGTCAGAGTCGCCGTTGTAGGCCATTGAGGAGTGCCTCCAATACGGTTTTGTCGGTGGGGTCGACGGCGGGATCGGGTGAGTGGGCGGTGACGGCCCCGCAGTCGACCAGGTCGGACAGCAGGACCTTGATGACCATGGCGGGGAGCCGCAGGTGGGCCGAGACCTCGGCGACCGAGATCGGCTCCCGGCACAGGATCAGCGCCTCGGCGTGCTCGGCCTCCAACTGCGAGGGACGGAGCTGCCCGGTGGAGCGGACCAGCGACAGCAGGTCCAGCTTCGCCGTCGGGGCGGTGCGCCCGTTGCTGACGGTGTACGGCCGGACCAGCGGCCCCGCGTCCTCGTCGAGCAGTGGCCGGTGCTCGAAGTCGGCCATCAGCCCACCATTTCGCCGCTGGGTCTCCGCACCGGCGTCTCGAGGTACGGACGCACGCTCTTGACGAGGATCGACATCTCGTAACCGAGGACGCCCGCGTCCGCCTCCCGCCCCGCCGCGACCGCCAGGACCGCGCCCTGGCCCGCCGTCGAGACGAACAGCAGCGTGTCGTCCAGCTCCGCCACGACCTGCCGCACCCCGCCGGCCGAGCCGAACTGGGCGCCGGCGCTGCGGGCCAGCGAGAACATGCCCGACGCGATCGCCGACAACTGGTCGGCCTGGTCGGTGCCCATCCCGTGGAACGCCTTCTTGATGCCGTCCGAGGACAGCAGCAGCGCGCTGCGGGTGTGCGGGACCTTCCTGATGAGGCCCGCCAGCAGCCAGCTGAGATCCGTGTGCGCGCCTGCCTCGTCGCCTGCCATTAGAACTCCTCATTCCTGTACGGAGAAACGGAATCGGTGGGGATCTGCGGACCGGCGTCCGCGCGCTGCTGGCCCTGCTGGAACGCCGCCATGAGACCGGGGTCGTGGCCGATCTCCGACCCGCGCGAGCCCGGAGCGGGCTCGTCCCGCAGCTGCGGTGCGAGGTGCGTCTGCTTGTTGCGCTTGGGCAGGGCGGGGCGCCCGTCGGCGTCGAACGCCGCACGGGAGCCGTTGGGCCGGGGCGCCTCGATCGCCTGCATCTCGGCGGTCACCGGCAGTGCGCCGGTGTCCACCACCGAGACCGGCGCGTACCCGGGGGCGGAGGCGTCCATCCTCGGCTGCGGCATCGACGCGTGCTGCGGGGCGTTCCCCGCCGTGGGCAGGGGGCGCAGCTGCACCGACGGCAGCTGCGGGGGCGCCTGGGCGCCCGGCTGGCGGACCGGCATCTCGCGGGCCGCCGCGGGGATCTCGCGCACCTCCGGGGCCCGGGGCGGCGGCGTGTCGTCGCCGAGCAGCTCCTCGGGGACCACCAGGATCGCCTGGGTGCCGCCGAAGATGTTGGACTGGAGCTGGACCGTCAGCGCGTGCCGGCGGGCCAGCGACGAGACCACGTACAGGCCGATGCGGCCGTCCGCGAGCAGCTCGTCCAGGTCGACCTGGTCGGGCGTCGCCAGCATCGTGTTGTACCGGTTCCGCTCGTGGTTCTCCATGCCCAGACCGCGGTCCTCGACCTCGACGGCCAGCCCGGTCCGGACCCGCTGGACCCGGATGAGCACCTGGGTGCCCGGCGCCGAGAACGTCGTCGCGTTCTCGACCAGCTCGGCGACCAGGTGGATGATGTCCGCGACCGCGTGGCCCTTGAGCGTGCCCTCGATGGGCCGCACCAGCTTCACGCGGGCGTACTGCTCCACTTCGGCGACCGCGGAGCGCAGCGCCTCGTAGACGTTGACCGGGCGCGACCACTGGCGGTGCGAGGTCGCCCCGCCGAGGACCGCGAGGTTCTCGGCGTGGCGGCGGATGCGGGTCGCCAGGTGGTCGACCGAGAACAGGCCCTTGAGCAGGTCCGGGTCCTCGACCTGGTTCTCCAGCTCGTCGAGCTGCTCGATCTCCCGGTGCACCAGCGACTGCAGGCGGCGGGCGAGGTTCACGAAGATGCCGACGCGGGAGTGCACGTCGACCGCGTCGATGGGACCGGAGGTCACCATCTGCTGCGGGACCGGGCGCTGCTGGGGCGCGGCCTGGACGGGGCGGACGCCGCGGGCCGCGACGGCCTCCGCGGCGGCGCGCAGGTGGCGGGCCTCCGAGGCGAGGAGGCGCAGGGCCTCCTCGGGCGAGGCGGCGCCGGCGCCGGGGTTGGGCAGGGGCACGGACCAGCGCTGCTCCTGGGGCAGTTCGCGCTGGAGGTCGTCGAGGATCTGCCACACCTTGTAGTGCGTCTCCACAGTGGAGCGCCGCACGGCCTCGACCTGGCGGCTGAGGTCGGATTCGGCCTTGCCTGCGGCGCTGGACGCGATGTACGCGACCACACCGAGCAGGACCACGGCGATGCCGGCGACCGCGGGGATCATCCATACAGGACGATCGGCTCCGGTCGCGGCGATGACGCCGGCGACGCCGGCGCCGAGAACCGCTGCGGCCGCGAGCGGCAGCAGCGCCATGCGCATCAATCGGGGTTTGAGTCTCACGGGGACGCCTGCTTCCTCGCCGGAGAAGCCTTGGGGCGCTGGCCCGGAGGGTTGAAAGGTATGAGTTGTGGACCGAGGTGTTTCGGGCATCGCCATCCTCACGACACTGGCTTATCGGCTTCCGCGATACCGGGAAGTGACAAAGTCGTTGCAGCAGAAGGGAAGGGCTTAGCCCCCACCGGCTGGCTCGACAGAATGGTATCAGCGCTCTGTCCCCTGGATATCACGGTGGTCCTGTGCCGTCAACCTGCGGATGCATTCTGACGCACGCGTGAAATGGTCCGGTCACAGTGGTTCTCGTCCAGGTCAGCGGCCGTTCGGCGGCCGAGCGCCACGCCTTCCGTAGGACACCGGTGCGATCACCCGTTCGGGCGGAAGGCCCGGGGATGGCCGGAGATGCTCTTGGATGCGAGATACGACACTACGGGACCGGACAGTCCCACCTCGTCCGGTCCCGCCCCTCTCCCGTCGATCCGCAGGACCCCGAGCCGCTTCCGTTGGCCCGCAGAGCCCCCGTGCCCGAGACGGGACTTGAACCCGCAAGTCTCCCGACGGCCGGTTTTAAGCCGACTGTGTCTACCAGATTCCACCACTCGGGCCCGTATGCTGCCACGCTATCGGTTCCTGACGCTCCGTGGATTACACCACTCGACCCAACTATGCCCCTGACCTGCGCAGACGGCAAAGTGTCAGCATCCCGACACAAGACTGGATCGGCCCGTGGTCCGCACTTCGGCCTGCGGCTCGTCGCTCCACAAGGTTCAAGCGGCGGCGACAAAGGGGTCGTCTGTTTCCATGTCCCACCTGGGCTTTCGGCCCGCGGAGCGAAAGGCGGCACCCGGCCACTCCGGTCTACATTGGACCCTATTTCACTCGTTCAGGTGATGCCACCACCCCCACGACCTGTCACAATCGAACTACCGCAACACAAGCCACAAGAGGATAGGACCGAGGAGGTGAGCCATCCGATGACGATCTCGACCATTTCCAACCGGGACCACCAGGCCGCTCTCCTCCGCCCACGAATCGAATCCCTTGCCTCCCAAGCACGCGCTCTCGAGGCGGCGGCGCTCAAAGCGGTCATCGACTACACATCGGCCGGTCTGCACAAGACCTGCGACGGCTTCTCCGGCATTCGCGACTGGATCATGGAGTCCTTCTCCTTCAATGCCTCCAGCGCCGGTCAGATGGCGTCCATTGCACGACTCGCCCCGAAGTTCAAGCACTTGGCAGCGGCGGCCCTTTCCGGCATCGCCAGTCTCGACTCCATTGCATACGCCATGCGCCGCATCGAGCGAGAGGGCCTGGCGGTGCACTCCCGAGTCCCATACCCCACTCCGGTCGAGTCCCCCTATGACAGCGAGATCTCCTGTCGGACTCCCGAAGAGCTGATCCGGGAGTACTGCATCCACGCGGCCCGTTCGGAACTCGCCGAGCACTTCGACCGGATCTGCGCCGAATTGTTCGACCAGCAGTCCCTGCTCGACGAGATGAGCCAGCAGACCTTGGCCTGGCTCGAAGTCTACGAGCGGCCCGACGGCATGTGGGACCTGGACGGGCGGCTCACCGGGGACACCGGCCGACTGCTGAGCAACGCCTTGAAGACCGCGGTTCCTCCTCCCCGGCAGGACGAGGCCGACGCGGACGGCCTGCTTCCCTCCGCCTCCAACCGGAACGCCGAGGCCCTGCACCAGATGGTGGCGGCCTACGGCACCGAACCCCGGGCCCCGAGGCGCCACGGCCACACGGCGACGCTCAACCTCACCTGCGACCTCGAGACCCTCCGGGGCGAGAAGACGGGGCGGCTGCCGATGCTCGACGGCCGCCCGATCTCGGTCGCCAGGGCCCGCCTCCTCGCCTGCGAGGCCGGGGTCATCCCCTCGGTCTTCGACTACACCACCGGCGAAGCCGTGGAGCTCGGCCGGGAGAAGCGCCTCCCCAACACGGCCCTCCGGCACAAGCTGGAGCTGGAGCAGCCCGGCGGGTGCGCCTGGTCGGGCTGCCGCGCCCCCGTCTCCTGGACCGAGGCCCACCACATCCGGCACTGGGCCGACGGCGGCGAGACCACGGCCGAGAACCTGATCCTCCTCTGCCGGTTCCACCACGGCAGGATCCACACGGACAAGTGGCGGATCGAGAAGACCGGCCCCGGCACGGCGACGATCACCCACATCAACGGCACCACCGACACCGAGTGGGAAGCGGATCTCCTCAAGGACCTGCCGAACGGCCACAGTACGGACGAATGGTCGCCGGCCTTCAAACGCGAGCTGACCGAGCACGCGATCTGGTTCGCTCAGAAGAACATGCAGACTGCGATCGCCCGAGCCCGAGAGAAGTTCAGGGTGAAGGAGCAGGCGGAGGACTCCGGCGGGCCGCCCTTCTTACCCTGCCCTCGGCGGTCGCCCGCCGAGGGGGAGCACAGGTCCACCACCGACGCGCAGCCCGACTCCCCTTGCGGGATAGGGCCCCTCGGCATGTCCAGGCCCCGATCCACCCGCCCCGAAGCCCGCCGCAATAGGCACACTCACCTCGCCGGCTCGGCCACCAGCCCCGACCCGGCACCCGAGTCCCGCAGGTCGGTCCCGGTCGATTCCCGAGCTCGTCCATCGCGACACCGGGGACCTGATCGCCTCCCCCGCCCTGGCAACCTCGACGGGCCCCAAGGCCCGAGTCCGACCCCGGCCGCCCCTCCACCTCTTTGTCGCCGCCAAAAGACCCGCACCGGACGGGACCCGCAAGGCCGCCGGACACCCGGCCCGCAGCGGACCCGGTCGGCCTCAGTGCGAAACGAAGCGGCGCACCGCA
The DNA here is from genome assembly GCF_009451885.1 of Glycomyces albidus. Classification (GTDB taxonomy): domain Bacteria; phylum Actinomycetota; class Actinomycetes; order Mycobacteriales; family Micromonosporaceae; genus Glycomyces; species Glycomyces albidus. Next base: position 72,471 of record NZ_WIAO01000005.1, on the reverse strand, counting down.
ACCCGACGGCATCGCACCGCACCCCACTGCTCCGAACCGAACTCCACCGCACCGGAGACCGCACCGCACTGCACTGCACTGCACTGCACTGCAAAGCCGAACACGACACTTCACTCCCCCGCCCGCGGAGCAAGCCGAAGGCCGCTCCCCCAGAGGAGGAGCGGCCGTTCAGTGATTCGCTTCACGCTGTCCGTTCAGACGCTCAGACGCCCAACGCTCAGACGCCCAACTGTTCTGACGATCAGACGAGCTGCTTCTTCCGAGCGAAGTGGCAGGCGGCGCGCGTGAGGCCGTCGTGGTCGGTCCGCAGGAGCGGCTCGATCTCGATGCACTTGCGCTGGTCGTTCTCCGGCAGTTCCTTGAACAGCGGGCAGCGCGTGCGGAACCGGCAGCCCGAAGGCGGGTTCGACGGGCTCGGGACGTCGCCCTGGAGGACGATCCGCTCGCGGGTCCGCTCCTTGCGCGGGTCCGGGAGCGGGATCGCGGACATGAGGGCCTGCGTGTACGGGTGGGCCGGACCGGCGAAAAGCTGGTCGGTGGTCCCCTCCTCCACGATCTTGCCCAGGTACATGACCGCGACCTTGTCCGCGATGTGCCGCACCACCGAGAGGTCGTGCGACACGAACAGGTACGACAGGCCCAGCTCGTCCTGGAGGTCCTCGAGCAGGTTGATGACGCCGGCCTGGATCGACACGTCCAGGGCCGACACCGGCTCGTCCAGCATGAGCACGCGCGGCTGGAGCGCGAGCGCGCGGGCGATGCCGATGCGCTGGCGCTGACCGCCCGAGAACTCGTGCGGGTACCGGTTGCGGTGCTCGGGGTTCAGGCCGACGATCTCGATCAGGCTGTTGACCCGGTCCCGGCCGCCGTTCTTGAACATGCCGTGCACGCGCAGCGGCTCGGCGATGATCTCGAAGACCGTCATGCGCGGGTCCAGCGAGGCCATCGGGTCCTGGAAGACCAGTTGGATGTCGCGGCGGATCGGGCGCATCTGGTTGCGGGACAGCTTCGTCAGGTCCTTGCCCTCGTAGAGGACCTCACCCGAGGTCGGCGTGATGAGGTTCATCAGCAGCCGCGCCGTGGTGGACTTGCCGCAGCCGGACTCGCCGACGAGCGCGAGCGTCTCGTTCGCGCCGATCTCCAGGCTCACCCCGGAGACGGCGTGGACCGCGCCCACCTTGCGCCGGAGGATCCCCTTGGAGCGCACGGGGAACTCCTTGACCAGGTTCCTCCCGGCGATGACCGGGTTCGCCGCGGTCTGCGGAGTGTCGAGCATGGCGTTCACTTGTCCTCCTCTTCGTGGAGCGCGGCGGCCTCGGCCTCGACGGCTTCGACCTCGGCCTCCACCGACAGGTCGGTGGCGACGGGCGCGAACACCTCGTCGGGGGCCTTGCCCTCGAGCTGGTCCGAGAAGTGGCAGGCCGCCACGTGGCCCGAGCCGTTGATGGGCAGCAGGCCCGGCTCCACCTCGGCGCAGATGTCCTGGTGCATCGGGCAGCGCGGACGGAACGGGCAGCCCACCGGCAGGTTCAGCATCGACGGCGGCGTCCCGTGGATGGGGGTGAGCCGCTGGTCGCGGCTCTCGTCCATGCGCGGGAGCGAACCGATCAGGCCCAGCGTGTAGGGCATGCGCGGCTCGTAGAAGATCTCGTCGACCGACCCGTGCTCGACGGGGCGCCCGGCGTACATGACCAGGACCTCGTCGGTGTGCCCGGCGATGACGCCCAGGTCGTGCGTGATCAGGATGAGCGCCGCGTTGACCTCTTCGCGGGCCTTCTCCAGGGCCTCCAGGACCTGCGCCTGGACGGTCACGTCGAGGGCCGTGGTGGGCTCGTCGGCGATGATGACGTCCGGGTTGTTGGCCATGGCGATCGCGATGACGACGCGCTGGCGCATGCCGCCCGACAGCTCGTGCGGGTAGGCGTCGACCCGCTGCTGCGGGTTCGGGATGCCGACGGAGTCGAGCAGGTCGATGCAGCGGGTGCGCACCTCCTGCTTGGAGAGGTCCCCGTAGTGGGTGCGGATCGCCTCGCCGAGCTGGAACCCGACCGTGTAGACCGGGTTGAGGCTCGTCAGCGGGTCCTGGAAGATCATCGAGATCTTCTTGCCCCGGATGCGGGACAGTTCGGCGTCGCCGAGGCCGAGGAGCTCGTCGCCCTCGAGCTTGGCGGAGCCGGTGATCTGGGCGGTCTTGGGCAGCAGGCCCATGATCGCCATGGAGGTGACCGACTTGCCCGAGCCCGACTCGCCCACGATGCCGAGGCTCTGGCCGCGGCGGAGCTCGTAGGACACGCCGCGGACGGCGTGCACGAGCCCGTCGTCGGTCGGGAACGAGACGGCCAGGTCCTTCACGGACAGGACGGTGTCGCCCTTCGCGCCGACGGCGCGGGAGTCCCCGTTGCTGGTGGAGACCGAGATGTTCGACATTCCTATCGCCTCACCATCGTCTGTCGCGGGTCCATCGCGTCGCGCAGGCCGTCGCCGATGAAGTTGATCGTCAGCGCGATGAGGATGATCATGACACCCGGGATGTAGAACAGGTACCAGTGCTCGTTGAACGCCGACGCGCCCGCGGCCTCGATGAGCAGGCCGAGGGAGGTGTCGGGGCTCTGGATGCCCAGGCCGAGGAACGACAGGGTCGTCTCGGAGAGGATGGCGAAGGCGATCTGGAGGGTCACGGACACGATGATGACGCTCATCGTGTTCGGGATCAGGTGCTTGGTGATGATGTGCCAGTCCGATCCGCCCGCGGAGCGCGCGGCCTCGATGAACTCCTTCTCGCGCAGCGACAGGACTTCGGCGCGCACGGCGCGCGCGATCGAGGTCCAGCCGAACACGGCGAGGATGATCGCCATGTGGTACCAGCGCACCGAGGTGTCGATGGCGCCGGCGAGCGCACCGGTGATCACGAGGAACGGGATCACGAACATGATGTCGAGGAAGCGCATGAGCACCGAGTCGACCCAGCCGCGGTAGAAGCCGGCGACGGCGCCGTAGAGCGCGCCGATCACGGTCGAGCCGATGGCCACGACGAGCGCGACGTTCAGGGACTGCTTCGTCGCCTGCATCATGGCGCCGAGCATGTCGCGCCCGGCCTTGTCGGTGCCGAACGGGTGGTCCAGGCTCGGGGAGGCCCACGAGGGGATCTCCGAGTGGATCTTGTAGTCCCACTTCCACAGGAACGGGCCGACGTAGGCGAACAGCACGATGACCAGGAAGATCACGAGGCTGACGACGGCGGCGCGGTGGCGGAAGAAGCGGCGGGCCACCATCTCCCACTGGCCGCGTTCCTTGGTGGCCATGGCCTCGGCGTCGAGGCGGGGTGCAGCGGTGTTACTCATAGCGGATCCTCGGGTCGAGCACGCCGTACAGGATGTCGGAGATCAGGACGCCGACGAGGACGACGACGCCGGAGATGAGCACGTAGGCCATGACGGCGAAGGTGTCGCCGGCGTTGATCGCGTCGAGCGAGTAGACGCCCAGGCCCCTCCAGCCGAAGATCCTCTCGGTGACCATCGCGCCGCCCATGGCCCCGGAGAGGGCCAGCGGCGCGAAGGTGGCGACCGGGATGAGGGCGGTCCGCAGGGCGTGGCGCCGCATGACGGTGCCGTTGCGGACGCCCTTGGCCCGGGCGAGGCGCACGTAGTCGGAGTTCATGACCTCGAGCATGCTGGCGCGCTGGTAGCGGGAGATGGCGGCGTAGCCGCCGAGCATGAGCACCAGGGTGGGCACGATGAGGAAGGGCAGCGAGTCGACGAAGACCTCCCAGCCGTTGCCGCGGAAGCCGGTCGTCCCGGACCCGTAGGTCTGGAAGACCGTGGATCCGAGGACCTTGTTGATCTGGACGGCGCCCTCCTTGAACAGGGAGCCGAGCCAGAAGACGGGCATGGCGAGGAACAGGAAGCCGACGAACGTCAGGGTGTAGTCGGTCCTCGAATACTGCTTGACCGCGCTGACGACACCGGCGAGAATGGCGATGCCGATGGACGCGAGGGTGGCGAAGAGGACCAGCCGGAGCGTGATCCAGAAGCGGGTGGAGACCTCGTAGCTGATGTCCATGGCGGAGCCCTCGATGGAGGGGCCCCACTTGCCTTGGAGCAGGCCGATGTCGCCGTTGGTGTCACCGAGCCCGGTGAGCCAGATCCAATAGCGCTCGGGCACGGATCGGTCGTAGTACCACGACGATTCCAGTGCGTCGATGGTCGACTGGGGTACCGGCTCGCCTGTGGACTGCTCGATCTCGAAGACCCGGTCCTGCACGGGGTCGTTCGACAAGTCGACCAGGGCGAAGCACAGGATGGTGGCCCCTAGCAGCACTGGGATCATCATCAGGGTGCGCCGGATTATGAATACAACCATAATGCCTCGTTAACGGTTTCTCTGCTGTGGACCGGTCCGCCTGCCGACCGGTCCGGCCGCGCTGGCGCGCGGCTCCTCATTGGGCTCACCGGCTCCCCGTTTCGGGGGCCGGGCCGGCGAGCTTCTGGCACTCTCTTCACATCTGCTTCCCGTGCGGAGCTGGGCGCTGCTCGCGTGAGCCGACCGGGCGCGCATCGGGAGTGGGCGATTCGTACATGAAACCACTCAAAGAGCGAAAACTACTCAGTGTCTGCCACACCCCACTCTGCAATGTTGTAGGCGGCTCGTTGCTGGGAAGCCCAATTGTCCCGGACGTTCACCAACCTATCGGAGACCATCACCATCACCGGTGCGTCCACGATGGGAAGGACGTAGGCGTCCTCGATGACGCGTTTGACGGCCTCGTTGGCGCGGGCGGCGGCCTCGTCCATGTCGAGGGTGCCGTTGATGTCCTCGATGAGCGCGTCGAGTTCGGGGTCTTCGAGGTGCCCGAAGTTGGAGCCGGACTCGGAGGACCAGTACTGCGACGGGGAGCCGACGAACAGCGGGTCGGAGCTCCAGCCGAAGTTGATGATGTCGAAGTCGGCCTCGGCGAGGACGGTGCCGAGCGCGTCCGGCGCGATCGCCCGCAGTTCGACGTCGATGCCGAGGTCGGTGAGGGTGGCCTGGGTGAGTTCGCCGGTGATCTTGCGGGATTCGCGGGTCTCGAGGTAGCGGAAGTCGAGGGTGACCTGGTCGCCGTCGGGGGTGAGGAGGTTCCCGTCGCCGTCCCAGGTGTAGCCGGCGTCCTCGAGGGTGCCGCGGGCCTGCTCGATGTCGCCGGTGCCCTGGCCGGTGGCGGTCAGGTGGTCCTCGTAGTACTCGGAGCCGTTGCGGAACAGGTGGTTGTTCTTCCGCTCGATGTCGGACTGCACGAACGCGTAGGTGCGCTCGATGATGTTCTCCAGGTCGATGGCCTGGAAGACGGCGGTGCGCAGTGCGACGTCCTGGAGGAACTCGTTGCGGGTGTTGAGGTCGATGTGCTCCCAGTTGGGGCCGCCGGCGACGGAGTAGTCGACGCCTTCGGCGGTCTCGAGCTGGGTGATGGCCTCGGCGGTGGCGGAGAACGGCGAGGAGCCGTCGATCTCGCCGTTGCGGAGGGCGGTGACGATGTTCTCGATGCCCTCGATCACGCGGAAGGTGAGCTTGTCGAGGGTGACGTCGGTGTCGCCGGCCCAGTCCTCGTTCGGCTCGTAGATGACGTACTCGCCCATGGACGCGTCGGTGACCTTGTAGGGGCCGGTGGTCCAGGTGGGGGTGGTCTCGGAGAAGTAGAGCTCGGCCGCGGCCATCTGCTCCGGGTCGTTCTTCCAGTCGAAGCCCTGCGCCTCGGCGACGTGGGCGGGCAGTGAGAGGACTTCCTCGTACTTCCACTCCGCGGAGTGGTAGGAGTCGACGTAGGTGACGGTGACGGTGTTCCCGTCGCCTTCGATGGAGGCGACCTGGGAGCCGTAAGTGGTGGTGGCCGGGGTGCAGCCGGCGCACAGCGACTCGTCGCCCGAGCGGGCGTACCAGTGGTAGATGAAGTCGTCGACGCCGATCTCGGTGCCGTCGCCCCAGTTGGCGCCCTCTTTAAGGGTGTACTCGACGGTCACGGGGCTCTCGCTCACGAGCTCGGGCTCGGAGGCGAAGAGGCCCTCGTTGACGATGAACTCGCCGTCGGGGTCGAACTGGCCGGTGTAGGGCCACATGCCCGCGAGCGCGAGGCTCACGTAGGCGTTGTTGCCGTCGGCCGTGTTCTGGTTCCAGCTGCTCCATCCGGCGTCGACGGCCCACGTGATCTCGCCGCCCTCGGCCCGGTCGCCTGTGTTGCAGTCGGCGGGTTCGGTGACGCAGTCGTCCAGGCTGGACGTGGCCGTGCTCCCCTGGCCGCAGCCCGCAAGGGCCAGGGTGGTGCAGGCGAAGGCGGCGACGGCCGCCATGTGGTGTCGCTTCATGGTTCCTCTCGTGGGTGTGCGCCGCCGGACCGGACGGCGGGGAGGGCACCGTGGGGCTTGTGCCTGCCGGGCCGAGGCCACTGCGGGCGGCGGCTCCGCGAAGGGGCCTCCGAGCAGCGGGTCGGGTGACGCGAGGTACAGCCTTCCACGGGAATCGCAGGTTTCTCACGGCCGAACCAGAGATGAGCTTCGTTCGTTATGTTCCCGTGATGTTCATTCCCTGAATGACGGCGAAAGGTGGGATTTTCAGCGTTCTGGCTGGGTGGGCAGCCTGTCAGGGAAATACCCGTCGCGACGATGAGAGCGGGTGCGGTTCGCCGGGCGGTGCACCGACCGTCCGGCTCCGAGCGGGTCCCCGGCGTCGCCGGGGCGCGGTTCGCGTCTCCGCCGAGAGAGCCGCGGTTCGCTCCGCTCAGAAATCAGTGAAGCGGCGGAGCCCTGGAAAGGGCTCCGCCGCTAGGGCTCGGGGAACCCCTACTTCAGCTTCCACTCGCGGATGTTGAACAGCGGGCCGGCCTGGCTGGCCGGGTTGACCGTCGGGCCCTCGAGGACCGCCGGGTTGAAGTAGAAGACCTGCGGCTCGTCGAGGATCGGCAGGGTGTACGCGTCCGGGGCGACGATCGCGTCGACCGCGTTGGTGTAGTCCGCGGCCTCGTCGATGTCGTAGGTCGAGCGGACCAGCGCGATGGCGGCGTCGGCGTCCGGGTTCGAGTACTTGCCGTAGTTCGAGCCCGAGGTGGACTCGAAGTACTGGCTCGGCTGCACGGTGAACGCGGCGGAGCCGATCCAGCCGAAGATGACCAGGTCGAAGTCGGTCTGCGCGAGGACGTTGCCGAGCTCGCCGTCCGGGATGGCGACCAGTTCGAGCGTGATGCCGATCTGGGCCAGGCTGGCCTGGGTGAGCTCCGCGGCGAGCTTGCGGACCGGGTTGGTGTCGGCGTAGCGCATCCGGAAGGTGACCGCGCGGCCGTCGGGGGTGGTGAGGGTCTCGCCCTCGGCCGCACCGGTGTAGCCGGCGGCGGTCAGGATCTGCGCGGCGGCGGCGATGTCGCCCGAGCCCTGGCCGGTCGGGCCGATGTGGTCGACGAAGTAGGGGCTGCCCTCCTGGAAGAAGTGGCTGAGCTTCTGCTTGACGCCGGTCTCGGGGTAGTTCTTGTCGCAGATGTCCTGCACGTTGATGGCGGTGAAGACCGCCTTGCGCAGCTCGACGTCCGAGAGGAACTCGTTCTGGCAGTTCGAGTCGATGTGCAGCCAGACCGCGCCCGCGAAGGTGTGCATCTCGAGGTCGGGGTTCTCGGCGAGCTTGGCGTTCTCCTCCTCGGAGAACTCGCTCGGCCAGGCGCCGTCGATGGTGCCCTGGCGCATCTCGGTGACGATGGCCTCGGTGCCCTCGATGACCCGGAGGGTCAGCTTCTGGATGGACGGCTTGACCGAGCCCTGGTAGTTCGGGTTCGGCTCGTAGACCACGTACTCGCCGAGCTTGGCGTCGACGACCTGGTACGGGCCGGTGCCGATGATGCCGGCGCCGTCCGCGGTCGGGGCGGTGGTCTCGAAGTACTGGATAGCGTCGCCCATGACCTCGGGGTCGGTCTGCCAGTCGGCGAAGCCGTTGGCCTCGGCGACGTGGCTGGGCAGGTAGATCGTCGAGGAGAAGAGCCACTCGGGGTCGATGTAGCCGTCCACGTAGGTGACGATGATCGAGCCGTCCGCCTCCTGCGTGATCGAGGCGATGTTCGAGCCCCAGTCGATGGAGGCCGGGAGGGCCTTCTCCTGGTTGGCGTGCGCGGGGTTGCCGGACATCGAGTACCACTGGAAGATGAAGTCCTCGAGGCGGACCGGGTTGCCGTCCGACCACTGGGCGTTCTCGTTGAGCACGTACTTGATCGTCATCGGCGCTTCCGAGACGAGCTCGGGGGCGGCCGCGAAGATCGCGTCGTCGTAGATGAAGTTGCCGTCCGGGTCGAAGTCGCCGGTGCCGGCGGCCATCGGGTACATCGCCTGGTGGCCGTAGGAGTTGTTGCCGGCCTGCGTGTTCTCGTTCCAGGAGGTCCACGCCGACGAGATGGCCCACACCAGCTCGGTCTTGCCCGAGCCGCCTTCGTCCTCGTTGCCGCCGCAGGCCGCAAGGGTGAGGGCGGCGCCGCCGCCGAGGGACAGGCCGCCGAGAGCTCTACGGGTCAGAGCCATGAGTGATTCTCCTCCAGATATCGATGCCGAGGGGCCTCCGGCCGGCAGCGAAAGGCGCCGATGCCTCGCGTCCGGATGAACGGGATTGGGGGAAGGCGTGCTGCCCTCGGCGGTGTTGTGACAAACACTGGCACAGACGTGAGCGGATTGACACGGCGCAGGGTCCAACTGGAGTTTATTCGTGATGTATTCGTGACTTTGCGCCTGCGGCCGTGTGGTCTGAATGGACCGTGGGGCCGATGTGGCATCGGCCCCACGGGGGAATTCAGTGAATGAAACGCCCTATCAGGGGGCCTGCCATTCGCGGACGTTCCACACCGGGCCGGCCTGGCTGGCCGGGTTCACCGGGGTCGGGAGGTCGAGGAGCTTCGCGTTCCAGATGACCGACAGCGGGCTCGAGTACAGCGGCAGGGTGTACGCCTGCGCGACCGCCTGGGCGCTGATCTGGTTCGCGAAGTCGGCCGACTCGTCCAGGTCGAACGTGGCCCGGACCTTCGGCAGCAGCTCGTTGATCACCGGGTCGTCGTAGCCGCCGTAGTTCGAGGCCGAGTCCGTCGCGAAGAACTGGTTCGGGCTGGTCGTGAACGCCGGGCTGCCGACCCACGAGAACACGATCATGTCGAAGTCGGCGCTCGCGAGCGTCGCCGAGAAGTCCTCGTCGCCGAAGCCCTTGAGCTCCAGGTCGATCCCGAGCGGCTCGAGCTGGGCCTGGATGACCTCGCCGGTGAGCTTGCGGATCTCGTTCGAGGTCGCGAACCGGAAGTTGAACGCCACGACCTCGCCGTCGGGGCTGACCAGCTTCTCGTCGCCGTTCCAGGTGTAGCCCGCGCCGGTGAGGATCGTCCGGGCGGCCTCGATGTCGCCGAGACCGTAGTTCGCCGGGGTGAGGTAGTCCTGGTAGTACGGGCTCTCCTCGGTGAAGAAGTGGTTGCCCAGCCACGGCACCTCGGTGCCGGGGAAGGCCCGCTCCTTGATCTCGTTGATGTCGATGGTCGTGAACACGGCCTTGCGGAGGTTCACGTCCTTGAGGAAGCCGTTGCGCACGTTGATGTCGAAGTGCGACCAGGTCGCGCCCGCGTACGTCTCGTACTTCCACTCCTCGGGGTTCTCGTCGAGCTGCTCGAGGACCTCCAGGCTGAAGTCGTTCGGCCAGCAGCCGGCGATGGTGCCCTGCCGCAGCTCGGTCACCTCGGCCTCGATGCCCGTCACCGGCCGCATCGTGAGCTTGGTGAACTTGGCCTTCTTCGAGCCCTGGTAGGTCTCGTTGGGCTCGTAGACGATGTACTCGCCGAGCTTGCTGTCGACCGGCTTGTACGGGCCGGTGACGACCGTCCACAGGTTCTCGTTGAACCAGGTGATGGCGTCGCCCATGACCTCGGGGTCGGTCTGCCAGTCCGCGAAGCCGTTCTCCTCGGCGTAGTGGCTGGGCAGGTAGACGCCGCCGGTGAAGGGCCACTCCGGGTCGACGTTGCCCTCGGTGAAGGTGAAGACGATGACGCCGGGCTCGGTCTCCTCGATCGAGGCGACCGTGGAGCCCCAGGCGGTGCTCGCCGGCAGGGCCTTCTCCTGGTTCGCGTGCGCGGGGTCGCCCGACTGCGAGTACCACTGGAAGATGAAGTCCTCCAAGCGGACCGGCTTGCCGTCCGACCACTGGGCGCCCTCCTTGAGGGTCACCTGGATCTGCATCGGCGCTTCGCTGATGAGCTGCGGCTCGCCTTCGAAGAGGGCGTCGTCGTACACGACGTTGCCCTCGGGGTCGAAGTCGTAGCCGACCTGGCCGAGCGGGATCATCGGGGTCATCGCGAGGTGGCCGGCCGAGTTGTTGCCGGTGCTCGTGTTCTCGTTCCAGGCCTCCCACGGGTACGCGATCGCCCACTCGAGCTCGCCGCTGGGCTCGCCGCCGTCCTCCTCGTCGCCGCCGCAGGCCGCCAGCATGAGAGCGGACGACCCGCCGATGGCCAGACCGCCGAATGCTCTACGGGTAAGAGCCATTGCTGTTCTCCTCCATTGGGTCGGCCGAGGTGAACGCCCATGAGCGGCCGCGGGGTGGCGCCGTCGCCGGCAGCGCGGCCGCAGAGGGGGCGGACGGCCGCCTCGGCAGTACTGCGACAAACGGTGCCATGTCGACCGGGCGAAGGGAACGCCTCGGTACGGATTTGGCGGATCATTGTTACCCGACCGATACGCACCGCGGCGGGCACGGCGAAGGGCCGCCCCTTCCGGGACGGCCCCTCGACCGGTGTTCTCGGTGCGCGTCTCTCCTATGCGGGCTGCCAGTTCTGCACGTCCCACAGCGGACCGGACTGGCTGTTGCCGTTCACGGTCACCCCGGTCAGCAGGTTCCGGTTGTAGACCGTCGACTGCGGCTCGTCGAACAGCGGCAGCGTGAACGCCGCCGGCATGACCATCGCCTCGACGTCGTTGGCGAACCCGGCCGCCTCCTCCAGCGACGTGGTCGACGTGACGCGAGCGATCGCCTCGTCGAGCCCTTCGAGCTGGTAGTTCCCGAAGTTCGAGCCCGAGTCGGAGCCGAAGTACTGGAACGGCGCGGTCGTGAACGCGGGCGTGCCCGACCAGCCGTAGATGACCAGGTCGAAGTCGGCCTCCGCGAGGACCGGGCCGAGCTGGCCGTCCGGGATCGCCGACAGCGACACCTCGATGCCGATCTCCGCGAGCTGCGACTGGACCACTTCGCCGATGAGCGTGCGGGTCGCGTCGCCCTCGCCGTAGCGGAACGTCAGCGTCACCGCCTCGCCGTCGGGCGTCGTGAGCGTCTCACCGGTCGTGTACCCGGCGGCGGCCAGCGCCGCGTTCGCCGCCTCGACGTCGCCCGAGCCCTGCGGCGGGTCGGTCTGGCTCAGGAAGTCCTCGTGGAACTCGCTGGTCTCGCTGAAGAAGTGGTTCGTGCGGGGCGAGACCTCCGTGTCGGGGAAGGCGCGGGTGATGAGCTCCTCGTTGTCGATCGCGGTGAACACGGCCTGGCGCAGGACCTGGTCGGACAGGAACCGGTTGTTCGTGTTCGTGTCGATGTGGAGCCAGATGCTGCCTTCGTAGACCTCGGTGGCGATCGCGTCGTCGCCGGCGACCTCGTCGAGCGCCTCCTGGCTGAACTCGCTCGGCCAGGAGCCGTCGATCTCGCCGTTGCGGAGGGCGGTGACGATCGCGTCGGTGCCTTCCACGACCCGCAGCGTCAGCCTGTCGAGGCCGGGTTCGACGCTGCCCTGGTAGTTCTCGTTGGGCTCGTAGATGACGTAGTCGCCGACGGCCGCGTCGGTCGGCGTGTACGGCCCGGCGGACCAGGTCGGGGCGGTGGTGCCGAGCCAGTCGGCGCTGGCGCCCATGACCGCGGGGTCGCTCTGCCAGTTCTCGAAGCCGTTGGCCTCGAGGATGTGGCTGGGCATGAGGTTCGGGAAGGCGAACTCCCACTCGGGGTTGAGGTAGCCCTCCACATAGGTGACGGTGACGACGCCGTCGGCCTCGGCGATGGAGGCGACGTTGGCGCCCCAGTCGGTGGTCGCGGGCGCGCACTGGTCCTGGTTGCAGTACTCGGCGTTGCCCGACATCTGGTACCAGATGTAGATGAAGTCCTCGGCGCGGATGGGCTCGCCGTCGTTCCACTGCGCGTTCTCGTTGAGGGTGTACTCGACCGTCAGCGGGGCCTCGGAGGTGAGCTCGGGGGCCTGGGAGAGGATCGCGTCGTTGAAGACGAACTCGCCGTCCGGGTCGAAGTCGCCGAGTGACGCAGCCCCCGGGGTGAGCACCTGGGTCAGGTAGCTGTTGTTGCCGGTGCTCGTGTTCGGGTTCCACGAGTCCCAACCCGAGCTGATCGCCCAGGTGACTTCGCTGTCCCCGCCGCTCGACGAATCGCCTCCGCCGCAGGCGCCGAGCGCCCCGGCCGCGAGCGCCGCCGCACCGGCCACGGCCAGCGCGGTTGCCCTTGCAGGTCGCATATGACCACTCCCCCTGTGTATCCCTTGTGGGCCGCACCTCGGCGGGCGCGACCGGTTCATCGTGACACCTGGGAGGGGCGATTTCGGGGACTTCAGGCGAAAGGGGCAGCGTGGCCGCCGGGGTTCGGTTCGGGGGGCGGGGGCCCGGGCGCGGGCGGCCCCCGCCGGCGGTCCCGATCGGCGGTCCCGATCGGCGGTCTCGTTCGGCTATGCGGCGCGGAGGCCCCATTCGGCCACGTTGTACAGCGCCCGCTGCTGGGATGCCCAGTTGTCGCGGACGTTGACGAGCTCGGGCGAGGCCATGATCGCGACGGGCGTGTTCACCAGCGGGAGCTGGTAGGCGTCCTGGACGACCTGGCGGGCGATCTCGTTGCCGATCTCGGCGGCCTTCTCGGGGTCCGGTTCGAGGGCGAGGCTGTCGATGAGCGCGTCGAGTGCGGGGTCGTCGAGCCGGCCGTAGTTGGTGGGGGCGTCGGAGGCCCAGAACTGGCGGGCGGAGTTGACGATGACCGGCTGGGAGGTCCATCCGAAGGCGATCATGTCGAAGTTCGACTCGTCGAGCGTCGGGCCGAGCTCCGCGGCCGGGAAGGGCCTGAGCTCGACCTCGATGCCGATGTCGGCGAGGTTGAACGCGACCAGGTCGGCCATGGTCTGGCGGTCGGCCGAGCCGTCGGCGTACCGGTAGTCGAAGGCGACGGCCTCGCCTTCGGGGTCGAGGAGGCGGCCCTCGCCGTCCCAGGTGTACCCGGCGGCGTCGAGGGTGTCGCGGGCCAGCTCCATGTCGCCGGCGCCCTGGCCGGTGGCGGTGAGGTGGTCCTCGAAGTTCGGCGAGTCGTTGCGGTATAGGTGGTTGAGTTTGCGGGCGGCGTCGGACTGGACGTTCGCGTAGGTGCGGGCGATGATCTCCTCGACGTCGATGGCCTGGAAGACCGCGGTGCGCAGGGCCGGGTCGGAGAGGAACTCGTTGCCGACGTTGATGTCGATGTGGTGCCACAGGGGCCCGCGGTCGACGTTGAAGTCGATCTCGCCCTCGCCGGCGAGCTGCGCGACGTTCTCGGCGCTGATGCTGCCGGGGCTGGCGCCGTCGACGGTGCCCTGGCGCATCTCGGTGATGATCGACTCGACCGAGTCGAAGGACTTCAGGGTGAGCTTGTCGAGGGTGACCTCGGTGGAGCCGGCCCAGTCGTCGTTGGGGGTGAAGATCGCGTACTCGCCGGTCACGGCGTCCTGGATCTCGAAGGGGCCGGCGGACCAGGTGGGGACGGTCTGCGAGAAGTAGGTCTCGGCGGCGGCCATGTCGGCGGGGTCGTGCTTCCAGTCGAGGCCCTGCTCGTCGGCGATGTGCGCGGGGTTGGAGAGGACGGGCTCGTACTTCCACTCCGAGGACGCGTACCGGTCGCTGTAGGTGATGACGATCTTGTCGGCGGTGGCGCCCTCCTCGATGGACACGACTTCGGCGGCGGTGGCGGCCGCGGGGGTGCAGTCCTTGCAGAGGTCGCCGTCGCCGGAGCGGGCGTACCAGGTGTAGATGAAGTCGTCGAGGCCGATGCCGGTGCCGTCGCCCCAGTTCGCGTCGGGGTTGAGCGTGTACTCGACCTGCATGGGGCTCTCGTTGACGAGTTCGGGCTCGCCGGCGAAGATCGCGTCGTTGACGACGAACTCGGCGTTCTGGTCGAACTGGCCGACCGCGGGCCAGTAGGGGGCGGTGACCTGGAGCGTGTACACGGTGTACTCGGCGCTCAGGTTGGGGTTCCAGCCGGTCCAGGAGCCGTCGATGCCCCAGGTGATCTCGCCGCCGTCGGCGCGCTCGCCGGAGTTGCACGCGACCGGGTCGGTCGCGCAGTCCTGGAAGCCGGGGTCGCCGGCTCCCGCTCCGACTCCGCAGGCGGTGGTGCCGCCCGCGACCATGACCAGGGCGGCGCCCGCGCCGATGGCGCCGAGTCCAGGTCGTCCTGCTCGCAACATCCCACTCCTCATGCTCGTCGCCGCGCGGCCTCCGGCGGTCCGCCGGAGACCGTGCGGAGTGCCCTTCGCACGGTTCTAGGCGAATATGAGCATGCGATGCCAGCCCGCCCCAAGTGTCCTCATTGACCGTCCATTGGATACGGATGAGGCGCCTGGGGCGGGCGAAAGCGCTGGCAGTGGGCCTAAAAGGACATCTCTGGAAAGGACCCGTAGATTTCATTCCTTTGCGCGACAATCCCGGCGTTCACCGTGGCGCCCGAGGATTGTGATCGAATCGGTATCAAACCGGGGGTATCTCAGGGGCGCATCTCGGCCGGGAGGTCCCGCGCGTGGACGACGGTGAGCCGGGAGACGGCGCGGGTGAGCGCGACGTACAGGTGCCGCAGGCCGACGCCCTCGACCGTGGCGCCGCCGGTGGCGGGCGCTTCGACGATCTCGACCGGTTCGACGACCACCACGTGGTCATACTCGAGGCCCTTCGCGAGGCTGGCGGCGACGAGCTCGACCCGGTCGGTCCCCTCGAGCACGGGCCGGAGCGCGGCGGCGCGCTCGTCCGCGGCGATCACGCCCACCAGGCCCTCCTCCCTGAGGGCCTTGGCGACCGCGTCGCGCACGCCCGCTTCGAGGTCGGCGGTCGCGACCATGTCGAGGGACCCGTCGGAGCGGATCGACCGGGCGGGGGCGACGCCGACGCCGAGGTGCGGCAGGACCCGGTTGGCGAGTTCGATGATGACCGCGGGCACGCGGAATCCGGTGGTGAGCTCGGTGTGCTCGACCTGCTCCTTGCCCAGGTGCCGCATCTGGTCCTCCCATGAGGCGGCGGCCCACGGCGTGGTCCCCTGGGCGAGGTCGCCGAGGACGGTGACCGAGCCCTTCCCCGAGCGGCGGGCGATGACCCGGCACTGCATCGGCGACAGGTCCTGGGCCTCGTCGATCACGATGTGGCCGTACGAGTCCGAAGGGTCGCGCAGCTTCAGGTGGGATTCGATCTCGTCCATGATGAGCAGGTCCGCCGCGGTGGGCCTGCCGGGCTTGCCGGTCAGGAGCGCGGTCTCCTCCTCGGTGAGGATCCCGCGGGTGGCGTCGGCGAGGAAGTCCGGGTTCCCGTAGAGCTTCTTCATGACGGTCTTGCCGTTGAGCTTGGGCCACACGCCGTCCAGGAACGCCTGCACCGACGGGGTCCGCTTGAGCTTCGTGGCCCACTTGCCGTCCGGGGAGTGGCCGGAGCGGATCTCGGCCTGGCGGCGCACCCCCTGCACGATCGCCTCCTCGACGGCCTTGCGTCCGGCGGTGTAGGTGCGGGTGTGCTTGCGGGCGTTCGCGATCGCGTCTTCGAGGAAGTTGAGGCCGAGCCGCCAGCGCCAGCCGCCGTCGGCGATCAGGAGCCCTTCCTCGGCGGTGACGCCGCCGTCGGCGGCGGTGCCGACGTGTCCCCAGACGGCCCGCTCGCACACGAGGGCCATGCGCTCGTCGTGCTTGACCAGGGCCGCTTCGTGGCTGTCGGTCGCGGCGGCGGTGTGGGCGCCGGTGAGCTGGTGGACGGTGGTCTGCCAGACGGAGGTCTCGCCGAGGGTCGGGAGAACCCCGGAGATGTAGGAGAGGAAGCCCTCGTTGGGGCCGACGACGAGGACGCCGGACTTGGTGAGCTTGTCGGTGTAGTTGTAGAGGAGCCAGGCGGCGCGGTGGAGGCCGACGGCGGTCTTCCCGGTGCCGGGCGCGCCTTGGACGCACAGGTTGGTGCCGGCCTCGCGGCGAATGAGCTCGTCCTGCTCGGGCTGGATGGTGGCGACGATGTCGCGCATCGGCCCGGTGCGGGGGCGCTCGATCTCGGCGGTGAGGATGTCGGAGGCGACCTCCTCCCCGAAGAGGAGGTTCTCGTCCTCGAAGCCGGTGAGGCGGGCGCCTTGGAAGCCGAAGCGGCGGCGGCGGGCGACGTCGCGGCGGTCGTGGGCGGAGGCGCGGTAGTACTGCTCGGAGAGCGGCGCGCGCCAGTCGAGGACGAGCGGGTCGCCGTGCTCGTCGCGGATGTGGCGGCGGCCGATGTGGAAGTCCTCGCCGTCGTCCATCCAGATGCGGCCGAAGAACAGGGCGATGCCGCGGTCGGTCAGGTCGGCGAGGCGCGGGACGGTGTAGTTGGCCATGACCCAGCCGAAGTGCTGGTCGATGCCGACGTCGCCGATGCCCAGGTTCTTGCCCGACTCGTCGACCTCGCCGGCGTAGGTGCGGTGGATGGCCTCGGTGGTCGCGCGCATGGCGGCCATGTACTCGCGCGCGCGCTCGTGGTGTGCGATTTCCTCTTGGAGTTCGGCTTCTGACACAGGAGTCTCCCCGGTGGATTTGTCAGGTCGCTGATCTGCCCGTCCGCGGACGCGCTCAAGCGCGGCACGGGCTGCGCACGGCTTCGGCGGAAAGGCGAACCGTCGACCCTACCGGGGCCGGGAGCGGGGTCGCAATCGATTTAGCGCGCGTCCTAGCGGACGCTCAGCGGCTTGACGTCGACCAGGCGGCCGTCGTCGCGGTGGAGGACCCAGCCGGCGCCGGGCGGGAGGTCCTCGGCGGGTTCCTGGGCGCGGGCGGCGAGGTCGTGGCCGTCGACGGCGGCGACCGCGACGAGGAGCGCGGCGAGCACGGGCGCTTCGGCGCAGACGACGCTGGTGCGCCGCGGGTCCGGCAGGCACCGCAGGGCGCGGGCGGCGAGCCAGACGGCGGTGTGCGCGGGGCCGAGCTTCGGCGCGTCGGCCGCGAGGTCCGGTGTCGGGGCGGCCTTGAGGTCGAGGCGGCTGGCGAGCGGCGCGAGCGTGTCGGCGCAGGCGCGGCCGGGTCCGCTCAGGAGCGTCGTCGGGTTGTAGAGCTGGAGGAAGTCGGCGAGCGCCCAGGCCCGGCGCATCTGGGCGTCGGTGAGCGGCGCGTCGGCGGCGCCGTCGGAGACGTGGCGCAGCAGGATCAGCGCGGACAGCATCGGCGGCCCCCGTTCGCGGAGGTGCGGGCTGGCGCGACACGGCATCGAGTCGGCCGGACGGAGGGAACCGGGAGACGCATATTGAGAATGCTTCATTCGGAGATGAACGACAGTTGAACCCGGAGTTGGCGCGGAGGTGAACAGTCCGCGGCGGAGCGGCCGAGGGCGGTTGAACACGGGGCTCTGGACCGCGCGGAGCGGGAGCTCGAGGCGACGGGGCGCGAACTCGAGGATGCGGAGCCCTCAAGGCGGTGCGGAGCGCTCAAGGCATCGGGCGGCAGGGGCGCAGCCGGGTTGAACGCGGAGGTTCATCGCCGCCGGTCCGGCGCCGCCGGGAGGGACGCGGCCGGTCAGGGCTGGTAGCGCAGGTCCTCGTACTCCTCGTGGCGCTGCATCCAGCGGTCCACGAACGGGCAGGTCGGGTACACCTTCGCGCCCTTGGTCCGCAGGTCGTCCAGCGCGTGGCGCACGAGCCGGTCGCCCCAGCCCTGGCCGCGCAGCGAGCGGTCGACCTCGGTGTGGGGCAGGACGACGAAGTCCTCGCGCACGAGGTACTCGAGGTACCCGAGCACGGTCCCCGCGTCGTCCAGCAGCTCGTACCGGTGCTCGTCGCCGTTCTCGGCGACAGAAAGATCCGCCATGGCGCAACCATATCCGGCCGGGCGCCGCGCAGTCGCGCCTAGACGGCGCTCGTCACTCTCGCCCGCCCCGGGAGCGCGACCGAGGCGGCGGCCCCGGCGAGGCAGATGAACGCGGCCGCGGTGAACACGTCGGCGTACTGGGCCGCCAGGGCCCGGTCGATCGCTTCGAGGTAGACCTCCTGGCGTTCGAGGAACTCGGTCTCGGAGATCCCGAACGGGAGCGGGGTGTCGAGGTCGGCAGTGGACTCCTGGAAGCGGTGGAGGCTCCAGGAGGTGAGGGCGGCCACGCCGATGAGCATGCCCATCATGCGGGCGACCACCGCGAGGGCCGCGGCCGTCCCGTGGCGGTCCTCCGGGACGGCGCGGAGCGACGCCGACGACAGCGGGGCGATCGTCAGGCCCAGGGCCGCGCCCGCGAAGGCGAGCCCGAGGCCGACGTCGGGGACCGCGTCCGCGATCCACGCGTAAGCGGCGGCGGCAGCGGCGAACCCGGCGAGCGCCGGCGCCCGCTCGCCGTACCGGGAGGCCAGGACCCCGCCCGCGACCGCGCCGATCGGGAGGCCCACGAGGAACCACATGAGCAGGAGCGCGCCGCCGGCCGAGTCGAGCCCCAGGAGGGTCTGGGCGAGGAGCTGGGTGTCGACGAGCGTCACCATCAGGACCGCGCCGGCCGCGGCGCTCGCGGTCAGGCACGCCGCATAGGGGCGCCAGCGGACGCCGTCCGGGTCGAGCAGGCGCACCGGGGAGCGGCGCTGCTGGAGCGCGAACAGGGCCAGCACCGCGAGGCCGGCGGCGATCGCGAGCGGCCCCCACGTGGGGAGCACCGAGTCCTCGGGTTCGGGGTTGTACAGGCCCACGGTGAACAGCGCCAAGGCGACCGCGAGGAGGCCCCCGCCGAGGAAGTCGACCCGCACGGCCCGGCGGGGCGCCTCCGACGGGAGTGCGAAGTGGACGGCCAGGGCGGCGAGGACCGCGAGCGGGACGTTGATCCAGAAGATGCCGCGCCAGCCGACGAGCGCGGCGATCCCGGCGCCCGCCAGCGGCCCGAGGACCGCGCCGAGCTCCTGGGCCGCGCCGACCCAGCCGAGGACGACCGCGCGCCGCTCCGCGGCGAACAGGTCGGCGGCGAGCGCCATCGTCACCGGCAGGAGCGCGCCGCCCGCGAGCCCCTGGAGGGCGCGGCCGGCGACGAGCGGGGCCAGGTCGAGGGCGACGGCGCTGACGATCGAGCCGATCGCGAACGCGGCCAGGCAGACGTGGATGACGATGCGGCGCCCGAACCGGTCCGAGACCCGCCCGAGCAGCGGCATCCCGGCGATGTAGCCGAGCAGGTAGCCGGTGACCAGCGGCGTGGCCCGCTCGAGGTGGTTCGCGGGGATCTCGAGCTCGCCGATCATGTCGACCAGGACGCTCACCAGGACGTACGCGTCGATCGAGCCGAGCAGGACGGCGGCTCCCGCGGCGCCCACGGCGAGCCGCGAGCGCCCGGGGCGCGAGGCGGAGTACGGGTCAGGGCGCAACGATCTCGACCGGCTCGTTGTAGTCGTCGAACAGGAGCGTCACGGTCGCGTCGCCTTGCGCGAACTCGGCCTTCACGACCCGGAGGGTCTCCTCGTCGAACCAGACCGTCGCGTTGTTCCAGTCGCCCGCGGCGGGCAGGAACTCCGCGAACGCGGCCGGGTCGAACACGACGTCGTACCGGTAGGTGTCGTAGCCGCCGACGGCCTCGGTGTCCTCCGGGGTGGCGGTCTCGACCGCGTCCAGGAGCGCCGAGATGCCGCGGCCGGGGTCGAGGAGCACGGTCGGGTCGTACGGGAGCATCTCGTCCCCGACCGGGATCTCCTGGTAGCCGCCGGTGACGCCCTTGACGTAGGCGCGCTCGCCGATGATCGTGTAGTCGACCTCGAGGTCCATGCCGAGCGCGGTGATCGTCCCGGTCCCCTCGGCCTCCCCGTCCGCGGTGACGACCCCGTCGGCGCCCTTGACCGTCAACCCCTCGACCTCGCCCTCGACGTCGAGTTCGAAGTGGACCGACTCGACCTCGGCCATGACGGCCGACGCGCTGGGCACCACCTCGTCGCCGGAGGGCATCTCGTCCGCGGGGTCCGAGCAGGCGGCCAGGAATGCGAGGGCGGCGGCGCCGATCACGGGGAGTTTCGATCGCATAGGGGGATCCTATGCCCCGCGGATTCGGGCGGGAAACCGAGAAAGACCAGGCGCACATGAAGAACAGGTCCGCCGCCGCGGCCGTGCCGGACGGCCGCGGCCGGGCGGCGGAACGGGAGAGACCGCCCGCGGCCGCGGGCGGTCTCAGCGGAGGCCCCGGCGGCAGGGTGCCGGGTCCCGTCGCTCGGCTAACCGCACGAGACCGTCGGCCAGTTCCAGTTGCCGTTGGCCATGACGGTGATGCCGAAGTTGTTGCCGCTGCCGTTCGGCGTGCAGACCATCTGCGTCGCGGTGGGCCAGGTGGCGCTGCAGTTCCAGTAGGAGCTGACACGCGAGGCGCCCTGCATGTTCAGGACGACCCTCCAGTTGCTGGAGCCGGAGACGTTCACGTTGAGGTTGTAGCGGTCGCCCCAGCGCTGTCCGGCCGAGAGGACGGCCGTGCAGGGACCGGTGCCGGGGTCGGGATCGGGGTCGGGGTTGCCGCCGGTGCTGTCGACGGTGATGTTGGAGCTGCCGGTGGACTGGTAGCCCTCGGTCGCCATGATCATGTAGTACCGGAAATCGCCGAGGTTCAGGCCCGCGCGGGCCCAGGCGTCGAAGTGCTCTCCGGTGTTGATCGTGCCGGAGCTGCGGTTGCCCTGGCGGACGCTCCAGTACTGCTGGAAGGTCCTGGTGCCCTCGACCGACGGGGCGTTGGTGCGGGTGGACACGCCGAGCCAGTAGGTGCCGCCGCTGGTGGTGAGCGTCCCGCGGCCGGAGGCGCCGCTGCTGGGGTTGTAGGGGCCGTGCGATTCGACGATGTAGTACTCGACGAGCGGGTTGGAGGTCCAACCGTAGAGGGCGAGGTAGCCGTTGCTGCCGTGGTTGACCGAGCCGCTGTAGTTCACGGTCCGGCGCCCGCCGTTGGCCCAGCCCTTGCCGCCGACCCAGTTGTTGGCGCCGTTCCACTGGGAGCTGTAGTTCCCGCCCGCGCCGAGGGTCATCGAGGCCCGGCCCTGGGTGTCGGTCCAGAACGAGTAGTAGTACCCGTTGTGGGTGCCCTCCTGGTTGGTGGTGATCACCTGCTGCGCTTGCGCCGCGTTGGGGAGGAACATCCCGGTGGCCCCGAGCGCGAGCGCGCTCGTGCCGCCGAGCAGCAGGTTCCGCCGGCTGAAGATGCTGGGGGGCGGATTGTAGGTGGACATCCAAACTCCTTGGAAGGGTGCCGACCGGCATGCGACTCGCAAAGCCGAATCGAAAGCCATCTATCTTTCGATAGGGACCATCGTGGACCTCAGCCCGGAACATGTCAATGACTTCCGGAAAACTTTCGGAACTTTTCGGGTCGGAGCGGTTGCGAACTCCCGATGTTCCACCAGCTCACGAGTCCGGTCAAACGAGAACCGTCGAAATCCGTCATCCAGAACCCGGTAAACGCATTCAACCTGGCGCTGAAACTTCCGGAACTATCGACCGTCCAACACGCAGCAAAAAGGCCACCCGCAGTTTGCGGATGGCCTGTGATGCTCGTGCCCCCGGCAGGATTCGAACCTGCGACACCTGGTCCCGGAAACCAGTGCTCTATCCACTGAGCTACGGAGGCGTGCAATCGCCCGACGCGTCGGACGGAACGATGCTACCAGCCTCCGGCGCGGGGGCCGAAGGCGGTTTGCCCGGTGAGGATCACACCTTCCGCCGGTCCCGCGATTCGGCGGCCGCAGTGTCGGTGGACGGGCATAGTCTGACTCCGCCGAAACGTCCGAGCCTAGCGGACACGCTGCGGTTTCACTCAGCGAATCGACTGAGAAACGCAACATCTTGGGGAGGCCCCACGGCTCGACCACAACATGTATGATTCCCCTCTGTCAAGGTCGGTGCCGTCGCACTCCGCTCTCACCGCGTTCCCACCGCGTGGGGCCGCAGTGCCGCCGTGCCGCCACGCGCCGTCCAGAACCGTGCGGTCTGCAGGGACCGCACACCATGAGGGGATGCAGAGATGACCGGGCTCGCCACCACGCCATCCGCCACCACCACCGCGCCGCAGCAGCGGGGACCCGAGCCGGGTCCCGCGGCCCGGATCGCCGAGCGCATCCGCGCCCACGCGGCGGGACTGCCCGATGTGGACGCCGAGAGGGTCGTCGCGCAGATCGAGGCCGGCCTGTGGCCCGGCGCGACCGAGGCGGCGCTGCGCGAGCGCGCCGTCGAGATCACCTCTGCGAGCGTCGCCTCCGAGCCGACCTACTCCAAGCTCGCGGCGCGGCTCCTGGCCGAGCACATCGCCGAGGAGACCGCGGGCGAGGGCGTCACCTCGTTCACCACCTCGATCGCGGCGAGCCGCGACAACGGTCTCCTCGCCGACGACCTCGTCGCGTTCGTGGAGGCCAACGCCGAGGCTCTCGACGCGGTCATCGACGACGCCGCGGACGACCGCTTCGAGTACTTCGGACTCCGCACCGTCTACGACCGGTACCTGCTGCGCCACCCCGAGCACCGCACCGTCCTCGAACGCCCCCAGTACTTCATGCTCCGCGTCGCGTGCGGGCTGAGCCAGTCCGTGGAGGAGGCCGCCGAGCTCTACCGGCTCATGTCGGCCCTCGCGTACCTGCCGTCCTCGCCGACCCTGTTCAACTCCGGCACCCGCCGCGCCCAGCTCTCCTCGTGCTTCCTGCTCGACTCCCCCAAGGACGAGCTCGACTCGATCTACGAGCGGTACAGCCAGGTCGCGCGCCTGTCGAAGTACGCCGGCGGCATCGGCATCGCCTGGTCGCGGGTGCGCTCGCGCGGCTCGCTCATCCGCGGCACCAACGGCCACTCGAACGGGATCGTGCCGTGGCTGCGGACCCTCGACTCGTCCGTGGCGGCCGTGAACCAGGGCGGGCGCCGCAAAGGCGCCGCGTGCGTGTACCTGGCGACCTGGCACGCCGACGTCGAGGAGTTCCTGGAGCTGCGCGACAACACCGGCGACGTCGAGCGCCGCACCCACAACCTGAACCTCGCGAACTGGATCCCCGACGAGTTCATGCGCCGGGTCGAGGCCGACGCCCAGTGGTCCCTGTTCGACCCCAAGGAGACCCCCGAGCTGGTCGACCTGTGGGGCGACGAGTTCGACGAGGCGTACCGGGCCGCCGAGGCGGCCGGGAAGGCCCGCAAGACCGTCCCCGCCCGCGAGCTGTACGGCCGCATGATGCGGACCCTCGCGCAGACCGGCAACGGCTGGATGACCTTCTCCGACACCGCGAACCGGACCTCGAACCAGACCGCGCGCCGCGAGAACGTCATCCACCTGTCGAACCTGTGCACCGAGATCCTCGAGGTCACCAACGACTCCGAGACCGCCGTGTGCAACCTCGGGTCGGTGAACCTCGCCGAGCACTGCACGCCCGACGGCTTCGACTTCGAGCGGCTCGAGGCGACGGTCCGCTCGGCCGTCAAGTTCCTCGACCGCACCATCGACCTCGGCTTCTACCCGACCGCGGAGGCCGAGAAGGCCAACCGCAAGTGGCGCCCGATCGGCCTGGGCTGCATGGGCCTCGCCGACGTGTTCTTCAAGCTGAAGCTCGCGTTCGACTCCGAGGAGGCGCTGCGGCTCTCGACCGCGATCGCCGAGCGGATCGCCCTGGTCGCGTTCGAGACCTCCACCGGGCTCGCCGAGCAGCTCGGGGCCCACCCGAACTTCGGGGAGACCCGCGCCGCCGACGGCGTGCTCCACATCGACCACTACCCGAACGCGCGGATCACGCTCACCGACCGGTGGGACGCCGTCCGCGGCCGGATCGCCGAGCACGGCCTGCGCAACTCGCTCATGATCGCGATCGCGCCGACCGCGACGATCGCGTCGATCGCGGGCTGCGCCGAGTGCATCGAGCCGGTCGTCTCCAACGTGTTCAAGCGCGAGACCCTCTCGGGCGAGTTCCTCCAGGTCAACCGGCACCTGATCGCCGAGCTCAAGGAGCGCGGGATCTGGAACGAGCAGATCCGCCAGGCGATCGTCGTCGCCGAGGGCTCCGTCCAGGGCATCGCCGGAATCCCGGCCGACCTCCAGGAGCGGTACCGCACCGCGTGGGAGCTGCCGCAGCGCGCCCTGATCGACCTCGCGGCGGCCCGCACGCCGTTCATCGACCAGGCCCAGTCGCTCAACCTGTTCCAGGCCAGCCCGACCATCGGCAAGCTCTCGTCGATGTACCGGTACGCGTGGCAGCAGGGCCTGAAGACCACGTACTACCTGCGCAGCCGTCCCGCCACGCGGATCAACCAGACGACCGTGAGCGCCGCCGGAGCGGCCGAGCGGCCCGCCGAGACCGCCGCCGCGGCGACGGCGCTCGAAGTGATCCCGGCCGACATCGCCTGCTCCCTGGAGAACCCGGAGAGCTGCGAGGCCTGCCAGTAGGACCGCGAGGGCCGGACCCCGCGGGGTCCGGCCCTCTCCGCTGCCGCCCGGCCGCAGGACCGCCGGCCGCCGAGCCGCCGCGGCTCCTGCACCGCCACCGCCTTCGAACTGCCCGCCACCCCCGACGCGAACCGACAACCGAGAGGACCGCCCATGCTGCTCGACCCAGGTATGGACCTGACCCTGCGACCGATGAAGTACCCGGACTTCTACGACCAGTACCGGGC
Organism: Glycomyces albidus; assembly: GCF_009451885.1. Lineage (GTDB taxonomy): Bacteria > Actinomycetota > Actinomycetes > Mycobacteriales > Micromonosporaceae > Glycomyces > Glycomyces albidus. The sequence continues at coordinate 47,675 of NZ_WIAO01000005.1, read as the reverse complement.
CGCCATCAAGAACACGTGGACCGTCGAAGAGGTCGACCTGGCCTCGGACCTCACCGACCTGGCCAAGTTCACGCCGCAGGAGCAGCACCTCGTCCACCGGCTCGTGGCCTTCTTCGCCACCGGCGACACGATCGTCGCGAACAACCTGGTGCTCAACCTGTACCAGCACGTCAACTCCCCCGAAGGGCGGCTCTACCTCTCGCGCCAGCTCTTCGAGGAGGCCGTGCACGTGCAGTTCTACCTGACGCTGCTCGACACGTACCTGCCCGACCCGGAGGAGCGCACCAAGGCGTTCGACGCGGTCAACAACATCCCGTCGATCAAGCGCAAGGCCGACTTCTGCTTCAAGTGGATCGACTCCGTCTTCGACCTGCAGGAGCTCAAGACCGCCGAGGACCGCCGGACGTTCCTGCTCAACCTCATCTGCTTCGCCGCGTGCATCGAGGGCCTGTTCTTCTACGGCGCCTTCGCGTACGTGTACTGGCTGCGCAGCCGCGGCCTCCTCGACGGGCTCGCGACCGGCACCAACTGGGTGTTCCGCGACGAGTCCTGCCACATGAACTTCGCGTTCAGCGTCGTCGACGTGGTGCGCCAGGAGGAACCCGAGCTGTTCGACGAGCGGATGCGGCAGCAGGTCACCGACATGCTCGAAGAGGCCGTCGAGGCCGAACTCCAGTTCGCCGAGGACCTCATCGGCGACGGCATGCCGGGCATGACCGTCAAGGACATGAAGTCGTACCTGGAGTACGCCGCCGACCAGCGCCTCGTGCGCCTCGGCATGCCCAAGAAGTGGGGCTCGGAGAACCCGTTCCCGTTCATGGCGCTCCAGGACGTCCAAGAGCTGACGAACTTCTTCGAACGCCGGCCGACCGCCTACCAAGTGGCCGTGGAGGGCAAGGTCGACCTCGACGAGGAGTTCTGATCCCAGGCTGCGCAGCGGTGCGCTTGCGAACCGTGCTCATGCACGGCCGGTGAAGCCCGCCGGCCGTGCATGAGCACAGCGGTGAAGCTTGCGAGCCGTGAAGGAAACCCAGTCCCCCGCGCGCGGCTGAGCCGGGCCCCGGCACCTCGCGGTGCCGGGGCCTGCTGCGTACTCGGGACGGTCGCCGCCGCGCGAATTCCGGGTCGGTGCGCGTCGATTCGCACGCGGTCCGGCGGCGGTGCGCCGGGGCGTGGCTTCATCCTCGGGCTGCGGTGGCTACCCGGCCCGGGGGAAGGTCGCGCCCGAAGCCTCGGTGCCGTCGCTGAGCTGGGCGACGCACAGGAACGTGCCGTCGCCGGGGACGTGGACGTCGGTGACCCAGTCGACCGCCTCGCTGGAGACGAGCTGCGAGAGCGGGCCGCCGTCGGCCTGGCCGTCGATGCAGGCCGCGGCCACGGTCGCGTCGGCCCTCGCGGCCTCCGCGTCGGCGACGCCCTCGGGGAGCTGCCCGGTCGCGTACGCCTCCCACAGGTGGGCGGCTTCGCAGTCGACCGAGGCGAACGCGGCGTCGAAGCAGGTCGGCTCGGTGACGCAGCCGGCGCCTTCGACGGCGAGCGTGCACTCGGAGACGTAGTCGTCGGCCATGGACTGCGAGGCCAGGTCGGTCCGCTCGTCGCCGCCGCCGAAGAGCCATACGGCGCCGGTGATGAGGAGCCCGAGGACGACCAGGCCGACCGCGCCCATGCCGATGAGGCGCCCGATGCCGGAGCCGGTGTCGCCCTCCTTGAGGCGGCGCTCGCGGCGGGTCAGGCCGGTCTCGTTGCGCGGGACCGGGACGGGCAGGCGCGAGTCGCGGTCGTCGTCGCGGGCGCCGAAGGACTCCCAGCGGGACGTCTCGCTCCCGAAGTCGCCGGACGGCGCCGGAGAGGCGACCGGGCTCACCGGGGGGCTCACGGGCGGGCTGGGGATGCGCGCGGTGCCCGCGGAGGCGGGCGCGGCGGCGGTCGAGCGCGCGGCCCGTGCGGCGCGGCGGGTCGAGGACGGGTTCGCCGTGTCGGGGCTCCCGTCGCGGCGCTTCGAGGGCGCCAGGCGGAGGGTCGAAGGCGAGTCGGGCATCCCGTCGAGTTCGGCGTAGCCGGGCGCGGGGGCGGCGCCGAACCCGCGGTCGGAGCCGAGGCCGGCCCTGGAGCCGGGCTCGCGGAAGTCCGTGGGCGGCGAGCTGTACGCGCCGTAGACCCCTTGGGGCGCAGGCGAGACGGACGCGCGCGGGGGGTCGTCGGCGACGCGCGGGATGATCCCGGTCGACGCCTCGGGGATGCTCGCGAGGAACTCGCGGAACTCGACCGCGGTGGGGCGCCCGTCGGGGTTGTTGATGAGCGCTGTGCGGAGCATCTCGAGCAGCAGGGGCGATATGCCGGGGATCGCCGGGATCGGCAGGTCGAACAGGGCCGCGACCTCGTTGATGTCGAGGTCGCCGTCGGCGGGGAAGCGCGGCGGGTTGCCGCTGAGCATCGCGTAGAGGGTGGCCGCGAGCGAGTAGACGTCGGCGCTGGGGCCGATCTCGCGCATCTGGAAGACCTCCAGCGGCGCGTACGCGGGGGTCGCCATCATCGTGAACCGCTCGCCCGGGCGGGGGACGGGGATGAGGCTGGAGAGCCCGAAGTCGGCGAGCACGGCGTGGCCGTGGTGGTCGATCAGCAGGTTCGCGGGCTTGATGTCGCGGTGGACGATCCCGGCGTCGTGGGCCGCGGCGAGAGCGTCGGCGATGCGGATGCCGATCTCGATCGTGCGGTGCGGCGGGATGGTCGTGTGGCGGTCGAGCAGGTCGGCGACCGATCCGCGGCACCGCTCCATGACGACGTACGGGTTCGCCTGGTGGGTGAGGCCGGCCGAGAGCATCTTGACGACGCACGGGTGGTCGGAGAGCCGCCCGGCGGTCTGGACCTCGTGGCGGAAGCGCTCGCGGGAGGCGTCGTCGGTGAGCGGGCGGGACTCGATCTTCACGGCGACTTCGGCGCCGTCGTCGAAGCGGGTGGCGCTGTAGACGGTCGAGTACGCGCCGCGGTCGATCTCGGTGAAGCCGGTCAGGCGCTCGATGCCGTGGAGCAGGGCTTCGGGGTCGGGCTCGGGGCGGGTCCGCGGGGGCGAGAAGGTGGCGTTCGGGGCGAGTGGACCGGTTGGAGCACCGTAGGACGAGATGGTGTCCACTGGAAGCAGCCTCCGTTCTCGGCAAGCGTGCAAGCCGAAAATCTGTCTGGGTGTCGAGCCGGTGTCGAGCTCGCTGGGTCGAGCATGTTCAGGTCGTGATGTGTCAGGTCGCATGCGCGTGTCAGCGCTCAGGTGCGCGCCGCTGCGTCTTGAGGGCGACTCGGGCCTGGGGGAACCGAGTCGTGGGACCTTTGACGAATAACGTTACGGCAACGCGCCCTCGATTCTGTATACCCCTAGACGAAAAGCCAACGATAACTGGCCGAACGGATGATATGTCGCTTCCCGAGGGCGAAGTGTCGGTGGCGCATAGTGAACGCATCCCCCGTGTAGCGCGCGGGAGGACGGGTGCGCCGGCGTTCGCCGGGGCGCCCGTCCGCCCGCCGCGTCCGGCCGTCATCGGCTTCAGGCCCCTGCGACGCGCGCGGTGTCGAGGTAGCGCGCGGCCCAGGCGGTGGCCTCGGGGTCCTCGCCGAAGGACTTGAGCGCGATCCCGGCCCACTTCGCGGCCTCGTCGAACCGGCCGTCCTCGTCGAGCAGCCGCGCGTAGCGGGCCACGATGGCCCGGCGCGGGAGGCCGAGCGACGGCTCGTCGTGGTGGGCCGCGAGGGCTTCGAGCAGGCGCAGGGCCTCGGCGCGGTCGCCCTTGGCGGCGTGCACGTCGGCCAGGAGCGCGGTGTTGGCGGCGCGGCCCGGTTCGAGGACGTCGTCGGTGACGAGCGCGAGGGCCTCCTGGGCGGCGTCCTCCGCGGTCGCCGGGTCCCCGGCCTCGAGCGCGCAGCGACCTCTCAGGTTGTGCGCCAAGGAGATCAGCAGCGGGTGACCGGTCTTCGCGCCGTACTCCTCGGCGCCGGCGGCGAGGTCGAGGGCGTGGTCGAGCGCGCCGATCGAGCGCGCCGCGAGGGCCCGGACGTACTTGGCGAAGCCGCGGCCCCAGTCGTCGTCGATCCGCTCGAAGTCGCGGAAGGACTTGCGCGCCAGCGCGTCGGCGCCTTCAGGATGGCCGAGGCCGATCTGGGCGGCGGCGCCGATGGCGCGCAGGAGCCCGACGGCGAACACGTCGCCCGAGCGCTCGCCGATCGGCATGAACACGTCCGACAGCCGCTTCGCCTCGGTGAAGCGGCCGGCCATGAGCAGCGCGAACGCGGAGACGCCGCGGACCCAGGCCCGGCCGACCAGGTCCATCTGGCGGGCGAAGGCCTTGGCGGCTTCGCGGAGGACGTCGTCGGCGCCGTCGAAGTCGCCGCGGGCCACCAGGACCCAGGCGCGGTGCTGGAGGGCCCACGCGAGGCGCTTGTCGTCGCCGACGCCGAGCGCGGTGTCGTAGGCGTCGAGGAAGCGGGCCTCGGCTTCGGAGAGGTGCCCGGCGAGGAAGTCGAGCAGGCCGATGCGGCACTGGGCGTCGCAGCGGGGCCCGGCCAGGCCCTCGCGGCGCGACAGCGCGAGCGCGGCGGTCCAGGTGCCGCGGGCCTCGGCGAGTTCGCCCTTGTAGCGGTGGAGGCGGCCGCGGAGCAGGAGGAGCTGGGCGACGAGTTCGGAGGCGTCCTCGGGGAAGTCGTCGCCGAAGAGCCGTCCGGACGGGTGGTCGTGGTCGTCGTGCTCGTCGCCGGCGTGGTCCTCGGCGGGGATGAGGCCGATGTCGATGGCGAGGCCCTCGATCTCGGCTTCGGCTTCGACGGTGCGGCCGAGGCGGGTGAGCGCGCGGGCGCGCAGGAGCCGGTCGTCGTGGGAGAGGGACGCGATGCGCTCGACGCCGTTGAGGAGGGCGACGGCGCGTTCGGGTTCGGAGGCGTCCATGGCGCGGTCGGCCTGCTTGCGGACGGCGTCGACGGCGAGCGGGAGGACGTTCCAGACCTCGTCGATCGCTTCGATCTCGACTTCGCGGGCGAGGGTGACGGCCTGCTCGGCGTGGAAGACGACGAGGTCGTCGGCGCTCTGGCCCTCGAGTTCGGTGTCGGCGGCCCAGCGGGCGATCTCGGCGTGCGCGTGGGCGGCGTCGGCCTTGCCGATGGGCGCGTAGGCGGCCTGGCGCAGCAGCGGGGTGACGAAGCGGTAGCCGCCGTAGGAGCGGCGGCGCAGCATGCGGCGGTCGAGGAGCTCCTGGAGGGCGAGGTCGAACTCGCCGGGGACCTCCTTCTCGAGGAGCTGGGTGGCTTCGGGGGGCACGGCGTCGCCGAAGATCGAGGCGGCGCGCAGGAGCGAGCGCGCGGCGGGGCTCAGGGCGTCGATGCGGGCGCCGAGGACCTGGGCGAGGTCGCGGGAGAGGACCTTGCCGGTGAGGGACCCGGCGGCGAGGCGCCACTGGTCGCCGGTGCCGGTGAGGAGGCCCTGCTCGGTGAGGAGGGTGACGAGTTCGGCGAGGTAGTAGGGGTTGCCCTGGGCGAAGCCGAGGAGGCGGTCCTCGTCGGGTTTGGGCAGGCGGCCGCCGCCGAGGAACTCGCGGAGGAGGCGCGCGGCGTCGGCGCCGGCGAGCGGCGGGAGCGGGTGGACCTCGGCTTCGGAGATGCGGTTGAGGACGCCGGAGGACCTGGTGAGCTCGGGCCGGCCGTAGAGGAGCACGAGGACGGGGCCGTGGATCTTGGCGAGGGCGACGCCGAGGGCGTCGATGCCGTCCTTGGAGGCGGTGTGCAGGTCGTCGATGATGAGGACGAGCGGTCCGTGCGTCGACATGTGGGTGATGAGCTCGGCGACGGCCTCGGGGATCGTGTACGCGTCGGACTGCTGCCCGGTGAACCCGCCGACCCGGTCGGCCGCGCCGGGGCGGCCGTGGCCGAGGAGGCCGAGGAGCAGCGTGATGTTCAGGCGGCATTCGCCGTGGTCGGGGTGGCCGTCGGCGATGCGCCGGAGTTTCGCTTCGGCGGTGGCCCGGTCGTCGTCGAACCGCAGGCCGGCGGCCTTGCGGACGAGGTCGGCGAGGGGCCCGAACCGGCGGCCTTCGCCGTAGGGGGCGACGCGCACGGTGAGGACGCGGGCGCCGCGCTCGGTGGCGAGGGTGCGGACTTCGCGGGCGAACCGGGTCTTGCCCATGCCGGCTTCGGCGGTGTGGATGAGGACGAGCGGCTCGCTGCGGTCGATGACGGCCTCGAGGCGGCCGGTGACGCGCCCGATCTCGGCGTCGCGTCCGATGAACGGCGCGGTGTCGCCGAGGCTCGCGCGCGTCCCGGGCTCGTCTTCGAGGCCCAGGAGCTGGAACACTTCGACGGGCTCGCGCTTGCCTTTGAGGCGCACGGGGGTGAGTCGGCGCCAGGCGGCGGTGTGCTTCGTGGCGCGCACGGTCTCCTCGCCGGCCCAGACGGTGCCGACGGAGGCGATCGCGCAGATGCGGGCGGCGGTGTTCACGGTGTCGCCGATGACCGTGTACTCGAGGTTGGCCTGCATACCGGCGACGACGAGCCCGGACCGCAGGCCGATGCGCAGGCCGATGGGGAGGCCCCCGCCGGATTCGGCCTTGAGCAGGCGGCGGACGCGCTTCTGCATGGCTTGGGCGGCGCGGACGGCGCGTTCGGCGTCGTCCTCGTGCGAGAGGGGGGCGCCGAAGACGGCCATGATGCCGTCGCCGGTGAGCTTGTCGACGTGCCCGCCGAACTCGTTGACCGCGGACACGCACTCGGCGAGGAGCCGGTCGGTGACCGAGGAGACCCGCTCGGGGTCGAGGCTTTCGGACCAGGTGGTGAAGTCGGAGAGGTCGCCGAAGAGCACCGTGACATAGCGCCGCTCCGTCTGGGGAGCGGTCGCTTCGGGTGACAGGGGCGCGCCGCAGTTGTGGCAGTAGCGCGCGCCCGGCACGGTGGGCACGGAACAGAACGGGCAGGTCACAGCAGCACCAACACCGAGACGGGGGTGTGTTGTTCCCCACTCCTTGTGGGAAGGGGGGCTTTCTTGCGCTTCACGGTGGCAAGGATACGTGGCCTACCTGACAGATACCTGTGTGCAGCGGCACAATTCCCCGACAGCGGGAGGGCCCTCACCCGAACAGAGGACCGGGCGGGGGTCCCGCCGGCTGCGCGGACCCACCGGCGACGCCGACCCCGATAACATCAGCGGCAACGAGCCGGCCCCGGCGGCTCCGCACACGAAAGACACCCCATATGGCCCCTCTCGCCGACCTCCCGCCCATGCCGCCCATCCCGGACGACGAGCTGCATCCGCGCCGGCGGCCGCAGGCGACATCGGTTCCTCCCGCGGAACTCGAGGAGCCCGACCGGAACACCATCGTCGTCCGCTCGAACCGGCGCCTGCTCTGGTGGATCGTCGCGATCGCCTGGCCGCTGACGCCCTCGACGTTCGTACTGAGCGTCTACCTCACGGCGTCCTTCGGCGTCGAGAGCGGCTCGGCGCTGTTGTACCTCGTGCAATTCCCGCCGATGTTCGCCGCGGTCTTCGGCACGATGCTGCTGGCGCAGCCATCCTTGTTCACGTACGACGTGCGCCGGCGACGGCTCACAGGCGGCACCGGTCAGATCCGGCGGGCACTCAAGCGGTGGCGTGACGGCGACCGCCTCGAGTACTCGATCTACCTCGGGCGGCTCGAGATCGTCCGACCGAGCGGCAGGCGGCGGAGCGTCGCCCGCAATTCGTTCACGGTCGACCAGCGCGCCTGGACCGCGTTCGCCGACGTCTTCCTCGAGCACCAGAGCGATCGGCCGGCAGGTCATGAGGGCGGCGAGCCGCCTACGGCCGGCGTGCCCACCCCGTCCGCATCGGAACCGGAACGAGAGATCAGCGTCGGCGTCCGTTGGCGGTTCTTCGGCGGACTGCTGCTCGTAGGGCTCGGCACCGCTGCCATCGAGGTCGCGATCTGGCTGGGCTCCTCCCCCGAGGGCTACGGCCCCTTCGGGTCGATGGCACTGGTCGCGACGGGATACGGCCTGTTCGGCGCGATCCCGCTCATCGTCAGGCCGATACTCTCGTTCGAGCCGGGCACCGGCCGGGTGAGCAAGAAACCACTCGGTCTTCCGGCCCGGGAGTTCCCACGCCCGGGCTACGAGCGGCTCGAGTACTCGGTGTACCTCGGCGTCCTCTACGAAGTCCGCGCCGACGGCAGACGGCGCCGCGTCGCCACGGGCTGGGCGCGGGAGCAGGTCGCATGGAAGGCGTTCGTCGACCGGTTCCGGAGCGACCACACGGTTCCCGCCGCTGCGAGCGGTGAACGGCGATGATCCGTGTCAGGCCGAGGCGCCTGCTCCTGTTCGCGATAGGCGCAGTCGGGATCGGGGCGGGCGTCGTCCTCGTGTATTCGACGCCGTTCCACGACTGCGACGCCTTCACCGAGCGCCTGCCGCCCCTAACTCGAGCTTAGGACGGAGACCCCCATATGAGTCCTCCCACCGACCCTGCCCCCATGCGGCCGGTCGACGCCGCCGAAGCGGCGCGAACACTCCAAGCGGTTCGATGGCATCAACCCCTTGCCTGGTGGAGCCTCGCGGCTGCGCTACTCCTCGCCGCAGCTTGCTGGTTCTGGCCCACCGCAGAGTCGACCCTCGAACGATTCATGCAGGGTTTCGCACGAGGCTGCTCCTATGGTTGGATCGGCGGCTCGATCATCTTGCTGTCCCAGCGGCGGATGTTCTTCTTCGATGCTCAGCGCCGCAGAGTGATTGATCCGCGCTCACGGAGAGACCGGTACCCGTCTCGGGGATTCGAGCGGCTCGAGTACTCGGTCTATGACGGCCGGATCTATCAAGTCGCCCGCGACGGCGCACGCAAGAAGCTGCCGTTCAAGCGGTTCTGGGCAAACCGCGAAGACTGGAGGACCCTGGTGGATCTCCTTCTCCAAGACGAACCGAAGCAGGGTTTCAGGGAAGAAGGCTGAAGGCGTCCACGCGGACGGGCCGGACGATGGTGAAGTGCGCCAGAAGCGGCCCGGTGTCAACGACCATCAACGACCGTCGCCCTCGTCACGCAGGGTCTCCTCATGGCGTTCGGCGAGGTCACCGCGGCCAGAGGAGAACGAGCCGACCCATTCGGGCAAGGTGGTGTCGTCCCGGCACGGGTCTGGCATACCGTAGCGCGCGCGGATCCAGGTGAGCGCCTCAGCCGCCTGAGGCTCTCCGAGGTCGTCGACGAGCCGGTGCAGCAGTTCCTTGGTCGTCATGTCATCACCTCCGGTGTCGTGTCCGATTCCAGGGTGCGCGAACGAAACGCTGGGGCCCGGGACTCGCACCGCGCGTCCCGGGCCTCGGCGCTGGTCGTCTAGGCGGTGACCAGGCTGGCCTTCTGGAATTCCTTGACCGAGGTGTAGCCGGTCTTGGCCATGGCGCGGCGCAGGCCGCCGAAGAGGTTCTGCGAGCCGTCCGAGGAGTTGCTGGGTCCGTAGAGGATGGCCTCGAGGTCGGGGACCTCGATGTCGCCGGAGTCGCCCGGGCGGAAGCGGCCGCGGGGCAGCTTCGGGTGGGAGGCGGCGGAGTGCCACCAGGCGCCGGCGGCCGGGGACTCGGCGGCGTCGGCGAGGATCGAGCCGAGCATGACCGCGTCGGCGCCGCAGGCGACGGCCTTCGCGATCGCGCCCGAGTTGGTGATCTCGCCGTCGGCGATGAGGTGCACGTAGCGCCCGCCGGTCTCGTCGAGGTAGTCGCGGCGGGCCGCGGCGGCCTCGACGATGGCGGAGGCCATCGGGACGTCGATGCCGAGCACCGTGTCGGTGGTCGACCAGTCGTCGGAGCCGACGCCGACGATGACGCCGGCCGCGCCGGTGCGCATCAGGTGCATGGCGGTCTTGTAGTTCGTGGCCCCGCCGACGACGACCGGGATGTCCAGGTCGGCGATGAACTGCTTCAGGTTCAGGACGTCGCCGCCGGAGGAGACGTGCTCCGCCGAGACGATGGTGCCCTGGATGACCAGCAGGTCGACGCCCGCCTCGACGGCGAGCGGCGCGAGCTCGGCCGTGTGCTGCGGGCTGAAGCGGATCGCGGTGGTGATCCCGCCGGCGCGGATCTCGGCGATCCGCTCGGCGATGAGCTCGGGCTTCACCGGCTCGGCGTAGATCTCCTGGAGCCGCTCGATCGCGTTCTCCGCCGGCGTGTCGGCGAGCTCCTTGAGCAGCGACGTCGGGTCGACGTAGCGGCACCAGAGGCCCTCGCCGTTGAGGACGCCGAGGCCGCCGAGGCGGCCCATCTCGATCACGGACGCCGGGCTCATCGTCGCGTCGGACGGGTGCCCGACGGCAGGGATCTCGAACCGGTAGGCGTCGAGCTGCCATTCGGTGGAGACGTCGTCGATGTCCCGGGTCCGCCGGGTCGGCACGAGCGCCACTTCGGACAGACGCCAGCCCCGCGCCACGATCTTGCCGGGGCCGATCTCGACCAATTCCCGCACAGTCTCTCCTCCTACAGGTCCCGACTACCGGGTGTGGTAGTTGGGCGCTTCCACAGTCATCTGGATGTCGTGCGGGTGGCTCTCCTTGAGGCCCGCAGCGGTGATCCGGACCAGACGGCCGCGCTCATGCATCCCTTCGATGGTACCGGCCCCGGTGTAGCCCATCGCGATGCGCAGACCGCCGACCAGCTGGTAGACCACCTGTGCGAGGGTGCCGCGATAGGGGACCTGGCCCTCGACGCCCTCGGGGACGAGCTTGTCGTTGGAGTCGACCGCGTCCTGGAAGTAGCGGTCCTTGGAGTAGGACTTGGCCTGGCCGCGGGACTGCATCGCACCAAGGGAGCCCATGCCGCGGTAGGACTTGAACTGCTTGCCGTTCATGTAGATGAGGTCGCCGGGGCTCTCGGCGCAGCCGGCGAAGAGCTGCCCCATCATGACGGTGGAGGCGCCGGCGACGATGGCCTTGGCGATGTCGCCGGAGTACTGGATGCCGCCGTCGGCGATGACCGGGACGCCGCGCTCGCGGGCGACGCGGACGGTGTCCATGATCGCCGAGACCTGCGGGGCGCCCACGCCGGCGACGACGCGGGTGGTGCAGATGGCGCCGGGCCCCACGCCGACCTTGATGCCGTCGACGCCCGCGTCGATCAGGGCGGCGGCCGCCTGGGAGGTGACGATGTTGCCGCCGATGATGTCGACCTTGTGGCCGAAGTCCTTCGCGACGGAGGCGATCATGTCGAGCACGCCGCGGGAGTGCCCGTGGGAGGAGTCGACCACGAGGAGGTCGACGCCGGCCTCGACGAGCTGCCCGGCGCGCGCGTACTGGTCCTCGCCGACGCCGATGGCGCCGCCGACGCGGAGGCGCCCGGAGTCGTCCTTCGACGCGTTCGGGAACTCCTCGCGCTTGGCGAAGTCCTTGACGGTGATGAGGCCGCGCAGGTAGCCGTCGCCGTCGACGATCGGGAGCTTCTCGATCTTGTGCTTCTTGAGCAGTTCGAGGGCCTCCTCGTTGGAGACGCCCTCGGGCGCGGTGACCAGGTGATCGCGGGTCATGACGGTCGCGACCTTCACCGAGAGGTCGGTCTCGAAGCGCATGTCGCGGTTGGTGATGATGCCGACGAGCTTGCCTTTCTCGTCGGTGACGGGGAGGCCGGAGATGCGGTACTTGCCGCAGAGCTTGTCGACCTGGTCGAGGGTGTCCTCGGGCGAGCATGTGACCGGGTCGGCGACCATGCCGGACTCGGAGCGCTTGACGAGGTCCACCTGCTGGGCCTGCTCCTCGGCGGGGAGGTTGCGGTGGAGGATGCCGAGGCCGCCGAGGCGGGCCATGGCGATCGCCATGCGGGCCTCGGTGACGGTGTCCATCGGCGCGGTCAGGAGCGGCACCGAGATGCGGATGTTGCGGGTGAGCTGGGAGGAGGTGTCGACCTCCGCGGGAACCACCTCGGACTCGCCGGGCAGCAGCAGCACGTCGTCATAGGTGAGGCCGAGTGGAATGGCGCCGGCCGCGCCCATCGGCACCGTGGTGCCTCCGACCCGCTCGCCGGCAGCGCCTTCGAGCCCTTGAATTCCGAAATCCCCTGAGAACGCCATGGGGCAATGGTAGTGCCGCAACGGCCGTCCCCCCGCGTCGCACACGTCCCCGTGGGGTGTGATTCACGGCGGGAGCTGGGCATCCGGTCATCCGCTGAATTCGAGGGACTGAATTCCGCGGGACGTGGAGCGGCCCCGGGGACGGGCGTCCCCGGGGCCGCATGAGTGAACCGGGTGTATGAGTGAACCGGTCGGGTGAATCAGGTCGCGGGTGAAGAGAGTGCCAAGGGTGTGCCGAGGGTGTGCTGCTCGCGGGGCGGGGCTACTCGAAGAGCTCCCCGGCCTCGTCCGACACGGTGTCCCACGCGTCGCCGACGCCTTCGCTGACGTCCTCGAACACCTCGGTGGCGTCGATGTCGGTGACCGTGTCCGCGACCCCGTCCACCACGTCGTCGAAGATCTCTTCCACGTTCTCGCCGAAGCTGTCCATATGCCGTCTCCTCGCATCCATCGGGTTGACTTGCAGCCCATGCTAACGAGCGGGGTACGCCGTGTCAGCACCCGATTGCGATGGTGGCACGCATCCGGGAGTCCCGCGCCCCGCACCCGCGCCCACCAGGCGCCGCCGCGCCGGGAGCAGGCCGCGGCGGCGCCGTGGCGTTAGGCTTGAACCGTGTATGAGGAGCCTCGCGACCCGTTCGCCGACGATCCCGACCACGCGGAGGCGCTCGCGTTCGAACCCGAGCTGGACGACGACGACCGCGCCGACCTCCTCGAGGACCTCCACGAACTGGAGACGTTCGAGAAGGTGTTGCAACCGCAGGGCTACCGGGGCGTCGTGGTCGACTGCGCCGACTGCGACGAATCGCACTACTTCACCTGGGGCCTGCTCATGGCGAACCTCCGCGGCCTCCTGGAGGCCAACTGCGCCCAGGTGCACGAACCGGCCTTCGACCCCGACCCCGCGCACTACGTGACCTGGGACTACGCCCGCGGCTTCTCCGACTGCTGGCTGCGGACCCACGGCGAGATCGACTGAGGGGCGCGCCGGGAGCCGAACCCGCGGGTGCGGCCGTTTGAGGTCGGCGGGGGAACCGATTTACCCTGGCGGTATGGCATCACTCACGCCGGAGGACCGCCTGCGGCTGGCCCGGGAAATGGACGAGACCCGTCTGCGCATGTACCGCATGAAGGTGCTGCGGGAACGGCCGGGCCTCGGCGTGCGGGAGCAGCAGCGCGCCCTCCTGGAATGGATGAGCACCGACGGGATCCAGGACTTCGGCGCCCCCGGCGAGCGCCCCGCCGGACCCGAGTCGAACGGCCTCGAGCGCGCGTACGAGCGGCTCGCCGTCGCGTTCGACGCGCTCGAAGCGCCCTGGGCGCTCGGCGGGAGCCTCGCGGTCTCGGCCCGGATCGAACCCGCGTACATGACCCACGCCAGCGTGATCCTCGCCGTCAAGGAGGAGGACGTCGCGCACGCGATCCTGGACGCGCTCGAAGAAGCCGGGCTCCGCACGATCAGCGTCACCGACCAGATGTCGGTCAAGGACTGGGACCACGAGCACGGCCGACCCGCCGACCCGTTCAACATCGAGATCGAGCAGCACCCGAACGGCCTCGTCGCCGGCGCGCGGCTCGTCGACGACACCGGCGAGCGCGACCTCGACGTCGACCTGATCTTCGCCGCCTCCGGCATCGAAGCCGAGATCACCGCCGCGGCCGAACCGCTCGAGATCCTCCCTGGGCAGGTGTTCGCCGTGGCGCGGACCGGGCACCTCATCGCACTGACGCTCCTGTCCTTCGGCGAACCCGGCCGCCAGCCGCTGCCCGGGCACTTCGAGACCATGGACGCGTTCTCCGCCGAGCAGGCCTACAGCGGCATCCGCGAGCACGCCGACCTCAGGGCCCTGACGAACGCGGCCGCCGAAGCGGACTGGCGGCTCGCCTGGGAGGCGGTCGACCTGATGACGAGCAGGAGCGCCACCAGGTCCCGCGACCTCCGGGCGGAACTGGCCGCGTTCCTCGCCGAGTCCGAGGACTGAGGGGAGCGCGACCGTCCACTCCGGTCCGCCGGACCGGGCTGTGGGGAAACTCGCCGCGGCGTTCGCGGGCCGTGCCGCGAAACCGGGGAACACTGGACCACGACGCCGCGGCACCGCCGGCCGCGTCCGAGCCGAGTGCGACGGAACGAGGACGGCCGCGTCGAAGGCGCCCGCCCCATGCTGCCGAAGGAGACCGACCGTGTCCGATCCGTTCATCGCCCTCGTCGACGACGCCGGCGGCTCCGGGCCGCTCGAAGGCCTGCGCCTCGCCGTCAAAGACCTGTTCGACCTGGCCGGAACCCCGACGGGCGCAGGGAATCCGCGCTGGCTGGAGACGCACGGCCCCGCCGAGAAGGACGCCGAGGCCGTCGCACTGCTGCGGGCGGCCGGCGCGCGCGTCGTCGGCAAGACCGTCACCGACGAGCTCGCGTGGAGCCTCAACGGCAGCAACGCCCACTACGGCGTCCCGGACAACCCGGCCGCGCCCGGGCGCGTCCCCGGCGGCTCGTCGTCCGGGTCGGCGTCCGCGGTCGCGCAGGGCCTCGCGGACATCGGGCTCGGCACCGACACCGGCGGGTCGATCCGCGTGCCCGCCTCCTACTGCGGCCTGTTCGGGCTGCGGCCCACGCACGGGCGGGTGAGCCTCGAAGGCGTCGTGCCGCTCGCGCCCACATTCGACACGGCGGGGGTCCTCACCCGCGACGCGCGCACGCTGCGCCTCGCCATGGAGGTGCTCCTCGGCGCACCGGAGGAGGCGCACGCGCCGATCACCCGGCTGCTCGCACCCCGCGACATCTGGGACGAGCAGTCAGAGGCGACCCGCGCGGCGGTCATGCCCGCCGTCGAATCGCTCGGGCTCGAAGTGGACACCTCCCCGTTCTTCGACGACCCGCACTTCGGCGTCCGGCACGACACCGGCGCGGCCGCGGGCGCGGTCACGCCCCTCGAATCCGCCCGCCGGGCCTATGCGGCGCTCCAGGCGTGGGAGGCGTGGCAGGCGCACGGCGCGTGGATCGAGGCGTCGAGGCCCGAGTTCGGGCCGGGCGTCAAGGCGCGCTTCGCGGCCGCGTCGAAGCTCGGCAGCGCCGACGTGACCGGGGCGCAGCGGGTCCGCAGCGGCGTGGTGGCGCTAGTCAGGGACCGGCTCCCCGAGGGCACCGCGCTCGCGATCCCCGCCGCGCCCGGACCCGCGCCGCTGATCGGGCAGGAGCCCGACCGCGAGGCCATCGTGCGCTTGACGTGCATCGCCGGGCTCGCCGGCGCCCCCGGGCTCGCGCTCCCCGCGGGCACGGTCGAGGACCTGCCGGTGGGCCTGCAGCTCGTCGCCACTCCGGGAGGCGACGAGGCCCTGCTGGCCCTTGCCGATCCGCACTGATTCAGCTTCGCTGCCGCGGCGTCGTCTCGGACCGCGTACCGTCCCGTCCTGCCAGGGGCCGGCTGCGGTCCTCGGTGGATCGACGTCGGCGCCGGGTCGGACCGCGCGGTATCCCGTCCTGCCAGGCGGGACCGGCTGCGGTCCTCAGTGGATCCGCGGTCGACGCGTCAGCAGACGAGGCCCGAGCGGAACGCCTCGGCCACGGCGTGGGCCCGGTCGCGCGCGCCGAGCTTGCGGAACATGCGCCGCGCGTGGGTCTTGACGGTGTCCTCCGAGACGAACAGGTCGCGCCCGATCTCGGCGTTCGACTTGCCTTCGCTCATGCCGCGGAGGACCTGGAGCTCGCGCTCGGTCAGCTTCATCCCCTGGAGGGTCGAGCGCTGCCGGGGGACGGTCTCGGTGACGCGCTGGAGGCTCGGGGAGGCGAACATGATCGCCTGCGCGAGGGCGACCAGCAGGTCGTCGGAGTTGTTGGACGGCGTGCGGATGACGCCCCGGGCGCCCGCGGCCACCACCATCGCGGCGGTACGGGGGTCCGCCGCGCCGGACAGCAGGACCCCGGTGCGGGGCGAACGGGCGCGGACGGTCTTGACGAACTTGACCGGGTCCGGGGCGGCGAGGCCGACGTCGACCAGCACCACGTCCACCTGGCGGCGGCCGAGCTCGATGAAGAGCTCGGGCGATCCCTCGACCGACTTGACCGCCTGCGCCAGGCCCATGCGGGTCGCGCAGGCCGAGATCTTCTGTCCGGCTTGAGGAGTCTTAACACAGACCAGTACGGTTCTCACTTTGTTCTACCTTTCGGTGCGGTAGGCCGTGCGTGTCTCTCTAGTTCCAGCACGCAGGCGATCCGCCGCCATGACGCGTGTTCGCGCGAATTTTCGAGTGACTTTTCGAGGTTTCCGGGAAGAGGCGTGGACGCTTGGTGTTCGGGTTCGCTGACGCGAAGACCTCGACCCTGATGGGAAACTGGGGGCATGACACAGCGAAGAGGCGGACGACAGCACTGGGCCGAGTCCAGCGATTTTGGTGATCATCGTTCACATCCACCTCGCCATGACCTGTCTAACGAACTAACGGCCCTGGAAGGTACGAGTTACGGCCGATATAAATCCTTGCGTGGCAAATGGCGGACAGGTCTGGCGATTCTGGACATATCGAAGGTCCAGTCGGATCCCTACGCCCCGCCGAGCCGCGTGGAGCTCCACTTCGACGCCGATGCGGCCGACCTGCTCCCCGAGTGGCACGCGACCCCCGAGCGGCGCCGCGCGATCGCGGTGCTCCTCGCGAAGCGGTTCAAACGGGCCTGCCCGACAAGGGACCTCAGGATCGACGCCGGCGGCCAGGAGATCCTGCGCCGGTCCTCATGCGAGGTCGGCGATGACGGCTCCGTCGTGTTCCGCCTCGGCGCGCAGCTCCCCGGGCACGGGCGGCGCATCGCCGGACGGCAGGCCGCGCGGCTGCTGTGCGAGGACCTCCCCGGCGCCGCCGACGACGCGCTCGCCGTGGGCGAAGAGGAGGCCGGGACCTGGATGCGGCACGCCGACGACGTCGCGGCCCTGAGGGAGGCGGTCGCCGCGCAGGGGCTCGTGGCGTTCGTCGCCGACGGGTCCATGCTCGCCCGGCGGTCCGGAGTGGACGACCGGCCGATGGCGTCCGGGGTGCCGTTCCGCTCCCCCGACTCGCTCGCCGTCGAGGTCGAACTGCCGCACGCGGGAACCGTGCGCGGCATGGGCATCGGCCCGGGGGTCACGCTCATCGTCGGCGGCGGCTTCCACGGCAAGTCGACCCTCCTGCGGGCCCTCGAAGCCGGCGTGTGGGACCACGTCCCCAGCGACGGCCGCGACTTCGTCGTCGCCGACCGGAGCACCGTGAAGATCCGCGCCGAGGACGGGCGGTCCGTCACCGGCGTCGACGTCCACGCGTTCGTCGACCACCTGCCGTCAGGGGACGACACGCGGCACTTCTCGACCGAGAACGCCTCCGGCTCCACCTCGCAGGCCGCCGCCGTCGTCGAGTCGCTCGAAGCCGGCGCGCGGGTGCTGCTCATCGACGAGGACACGGCCGCGACGAACCTGATGATCCGCGACGCGCGGATGCAGGAGCTCGTCGCGAAGGACCGCGAGCCGCTGACACCGCTCGTCGACGTCGTGCGGTCGATGGCCGACGACCACGGCGTGGCGGTCGTGCTCGTCATGGGCGGCTCCGGCGACTACATGGACGTCGCCGACCGGGTGATCCTGATGGACGCGTACGTGCCCGAGGACGTGACCGAGCGCGCGAAGTCCCTGGCGGCGAAGCCGACCGGGCGGCGGGTCGAGGCCGAGGGGTTCCGGATGCCGCGGGCGCGCGTGATCGACGCGGGCTCGGTGTCGTCGGAGTCGCGGGGGAGGCAGAAGATCCGCGCGGGCGGCACCGACGGGCTGCGGTTCGGCGAGTCCGAGATCGACGTGCGGGCGGTCGAGCAGATCACCGACCCGTCGATGACCGCCGGGATCGGGCTCGCGCTCGAGGCCGCGGTGCGGCGGGGCTGGATCGACGGGAAGGCCACGGTCGCGGAGGCGCTGGACCGGTTGGACGCCGCCCTCGATGCCGGGGGCGAGGCGGAGCTGCTGCGGATCCGGGACGTGGACTTCGCGATCCCGAGGCGGTTCGAGGTGGCCGCGGCGCTCAACCGGATGCGGGAGCTGCGGGTGCGGCAGTGAGCGGACCGACGGCGCCGGGCGAAGCGGGGCAGGCGATGCGGCGGGGCCGCTGCGACAGGGCCGGCGGCGACGGGCTGGTTTGCGGCAGGGGCGGAACTGAACACTCGTCCGAAACGTAGACATGAAAGTGCCTTCGCGGCTCCGATCCCCAAAGGCCGCGAAGGCACTTGAACTCTATCGGTTTCCCGACAGCTCCGCGACAAACTGTCGGGATGTTGACACTTTCGGTTCTCCCGGCGTCCAGTCCGCCTGTGCGAACGCCGGAGGGCCGCCGACGGTGTCGGCGGCCCTCGGTCGGGTCGTACTGCGGCTCAGGCGATCCCGGGCCTAGTGGGAGTGCCCGTGGGAGTGGGAGTGGCCGTGCCCGGCCGCTTCCTGCTCCTCCTCGGGCTTGTCCACGATCGTCACCTCGGTGGTGAGCGCGAGGCCCACGATCGAGGCGGCGTTGAGCAGCGCGTTGCGGGTGACCTTCACCGGGTCGAGGATGCCGGCCGAGACCAGGTCCTCGTAGACGTCGGTGGCGGCGTTCCAGCCCTCGCGCCAGCCCTTGCCGGCGACCTCGTTGACGACCACGTCGCCGGACTCGCCGGCGTTGACCGCGATGCGGCGCAGCGGCTCGGAGAGGGCCTCCTCGACGATCTGCAGGCCGACACGGGCCTCGGGGTCGTCGAGCTCGACCTTCTCCAGGACGGGGATCGCGTGGACCAGGGCGGCGCCGCCGCCGGCGACGATGCCCTCCTCCACCGCGGCCTTGGTCGCGTTGACCGCGTCCTCGATCCGGTGCTTGCGCTCCTTCAGCTCGACCTCGGTGGCCGCGCCGACCTGGATGACGGCGACGCCGCCCGAGAGCTTCGCGAGGCGCTCCTCGAGCTTCTCCCGGTCCCAGGACGACTCGGTGGTCGAGGCCTGCTGCTTGATCTGCGCGATGCGGGCGTCGACCGCCTCCTTCTCGCCGGCGCCGTCCACGATCGTGGTGGCGTCCTTCGAGACGGTGACGCGGCGCGCGCGGCCCAGGTGCGACAGGTCGGCGGCCTTGATGTCGAGGCCGATCTCCGAGGAGACGACCTCGGCGCCCGTGAGGGTCGCGATGTCGCCCAGGATCGCCTTGCGGCGGTCGCCGAAGGCCGGGGCCTTGACGGCGCACACGCGCAGGGTCCCGCGGAGGGCGTTCACCGTCAGGGTCGCGAGGGCCTGGCCCTCGACGTCCTCGGCGATGATGAGCAGCGGCTTCGAGGTCTCGACGACCTTCTCCAGCACCGGCAGGAGGTCCTCGATCGAGGAGATCTTGGCGTTGGTGATGAGGATGTACGGGTCCTCGAAGACCGTCTGGCGCGAGTCCTGGTCGGTGATGAAGTTCGGGGAGATGAAGCCCTTGTCGAACTGCATGCCCTCGGTCACCTCGAGCACGGTCTCCAGGCTGGAGCCGTCCTCGACCGAGATGACGCCCTCGACACCGACCGCGTCCATGGCCTTGGCGATGAGCTCGCCGATCTCCGGGTCCTGCGCCGAGACGGCGGCGACCTGCGAGATGTGCTCGTGGTCGGAGATCTGGATCGCCTGGCGGAGCAGCTCGTCGGACACGGCGTTCGCCGCGGCCTCGATGCCCTTGCGGATCGCGATCGGGTTGCCCCCGGCCGTGACCGCCTTGATGCCGGCGCGGCTCATCTTCTGGGCCAGCACGGTCGCGGTGGTGGTGCCGTCGCCCGCGACGTCGTTCGTCTTGGTCGCGACCTCCTTCACCAGCTGCGCGCCGAGGTTGGCGTACGGGTCGGCGAGCTCGATCTCCTTGGCGATGGTCACGCCGTCGTTGGTGATCAGGGGCGCGCCGAACGAGCGCTGCAGGACCACGTTGCGGCCCTTCGGGCCGAGCGTGACCTTGACGGTGTCGGCGAGGTGGTCGATGCCGTGCAGCAGGTTCTGCCGCGCGTCCTCGGCGAAGTTGAGAATCTTCGGCATGGTTTCCCTTCCTAAGACACGGAAGGGCCCTCCGCGAGAGAGGGCCCCGAACGTGCCACTGCTCGGCAGTTAGTTTTCGACGACCGCGAGGACGTCGCGCGAGGACAGGACGAGGTACTCCTCGCCGTTGTACTTGACCTCGGTGCCGCCGTACTTGGAGTAGATGACCACGTCGCCGACCTTGACATCGATCGGGAGGCGGTTGCCCTTGTCGTCGAAGGCGCCCGGGCCGACGGCCAGAACGGTGCCTTCCTGCGGCTTCTCCTTGGCGGTGTCCGGGATGACGAGACCCGAGGCAGTGGTGGTCTCGGCCTCGTTCGCCTGGACAACGATGCGGTCGCCCAGCGGCTTGATGGCAGCCTTGCTCACTTGGTTTCTCCAAACCTGACGTGTTCGATACGGATGTCCGCCACGAGAGCGCGGGTCTCGTCGTCGCGGGTGCCGAGGCACCGGCCCGTGGCTGGCACTCTCACGGAGAGAGTGCCAATGCGATCATAGCGCTTAGCAATCTCGCCCTGCGAGTGCTAAGGCAGAGGTTAGTTCGCCCAGGTGGGGGCGTCAAGCCCGGGTCTCCATCGTCATAGCATGGACCTCGTGCACACCAGCCTGCTCGAAGCGCTCAAGGCCGATCCGGGGCTCCAGGACCGCGCCGCCGAGGTCCTCGAACGCGACGGCGACCGGGCCCCGCTGGCGCTCCGCAAGGCCGGGGTCGAACCGGACCTGGCCGCGGCGGCCCTGACCTTGGCGGACCTGAGGCGCCACGCGCGGGCCAAGTTCGGGGACCGGGCGGACCGGCTCTACTTCACGCGGCCGGGGCTCGAGCAGGCCACGCGGTGGCCGGTCGCGGAGCGCCGCGCGGCCCGCTTCGCGGCCGCGGCGGGCCGGGTGACCGACCTGTGCTGCGGGCTGGGTACGGAGGCGCTCGCGTTCGCGGAGGCGGGCCTGGCGGTCGAGGCAGTCGACATGAGCGCCGAGACCGCGGCGTACGCGCGGGCGAACGCGGAGGCGATGGGACTGGCCGTGGACGTGCAGGTGGGCGACGCGCTGCGGACGCCCCTCGCCGATGCGGCGTTCGCCGACCCGGCGAGGCGGTCGGGCGCCGGCCGCAACTTCAACCCGGCCGACTACTCGCCGCCCCTGGACGAGCTCCTGGAACACCTCCGCGGAGCGCGCTTCGCGGCGGTGAAACTGGGGCCGGGCATCGGCCACGAGTGGATCCCGGAAGGAGCCGAGGCGGAATGGGTCTCGGTCGAGAGGGACGTGGTCGAGGCGTGCCTGTGGCTCGGCGAGGCCGCTCAGGTCGAGCGGAGGGCGAGTCTGCTCAAGGCCGGCGAGTGGCACGAACTGACCGGCACCGGCGAGGAGCGGGCCGAGGTGGGCGAGGTGGCGACCTACCTCTACGAACCGGACGGCGCGGTCATCAGAGCGGGCCTGGTGGCGGAACTCGCTCAAGATCTGAACGCGCACACCGCGAACGAGCACATCGCGTACCTCTACGGCGACGAGCTGATCGAAACCCCGTTCGCCAGAGCCTGGAAGGTCGAAGAGGTCTGGCCTTTGCACCCCAGGAGACTCAAGGCGCTCCTGGCAGACCGAGGCATCGGTCGCCTCACGATCAAGCAAAGAGGAACCGGAATCGACCCGGCGGCCCTCCGAAAGCAACTGAAACTGAAGGGACCCGAAGAAGCCACGCTGGTGGCGACAAGAATCGGCGAGTCCCACGCGGCCCTGCTCTGCGGCGAAGCCTAGAGGTCGTCGGGGAGAAGTCGGAACGCCGCGAACTGCGCGAGCGGTTTGATCGCCCTGAAGTCTCGACGGTCGAGTGTCAGGATCGCGTCGGTCTCGTATTCAGCGGCGATGACAACGTTGAACGCGTCCGCGATGTCGAGGTCGAGACCGCGATATTGGCGGCGAACATCTTGTGCCAGATCCAACGTTCGCGCCGAGACATGTGGTATCACCGCGCGCCCCTCGTCGACCCGGACCCTCAGGTCGTCGAGCACCTCCAAGGATGCTTCGCGCCCGAAATCCCGGGTGACCATGTGGTCCAGTTCGGAGAAGAGAGCCGGGCAGATCACCAGCACACCGGCCGTGCGCATGACCTCGCGGGCCCCCTCGCCGTCGGGGTGCTCCTCGTCCAGCGCCGCGAGAAGACCGGAAGTGTCGGCCACGACGACGATCACGCGCGCTCGTCCCGCGAAGCGTGGTACCGGTCGAGTCGCTCCTCCCAGATGGCTTCCTTCGCCTCCTGGTAGCTCTCATCGCGGATTCGCTTATAGGTCTTTCGGAAGAACGGCTCATCCCAGATCCGGCTGGACATCGCGGCTCGGTGGATCGCATTGCGGATGATCTCCGCTTCCGACACGCCGTACCGCTTGGCCGCCTCCTTGATGATCGCCAGGTCTTCCTCGTCCGCGTAGACCATGGTCCTCTTCTTTGCCATGTGCGTATGCTACCTCATGCATACGTGTTGAGACGCTTCCGACGCTCGAGTGGTCGGGCGGTGTTCTCGGCGTGTCTCCCGGTCTCATGCATCAGCAGCCCGGTTCTCGGACTCAGGCTGGTCTGGGAGTCTGGCGGTGAGGTCGACCTCGACGAGCTGGTCCGCGTAGCCGAGGGCGGTCACGCCGGTCACGGTGCTGGCGGCCTTGAACGCGGGGCCGAGTTCGGGGTGTTCGGCGAGGCGGTGCCAGGCGCCGCCGACGGTGTTGCTCTCACTGCTCACCACGTAGACGACCGACCGCACGACATCCTCGGGCCGCGCTCCGGCCGCGGCCAGCGCGGCGAGGCAGTTCGCGGCGACCTGCTCGATCTGCCGCTCCAGGTCGCCGACCCCGACGACGTGCTCGTCGGCGTCGACCGGGCACTGCCCGGCGAGGAAGGCGAGGCGCCCGGCCTCGACGATCGTCACGTGCTCGTAGCCGCCGGTGGGGTGGAGTTCAGGTTTCGACACGCCCCGAGGCTATGCACCGCCGCCGGGCCCGGCAATCGAATTCGCCGGGCCGTGCGGCGGTGTCGGGCGCTATTCGGGGTGGGCGAGCCTGTAGCGGAGGCCGGCGTCCTTCTCGGTGACCATGCGTTCGAGGTCGACCTGGAAGTTCGCCATCTTCTCGCGGAGGGCCTCGTCGGTGGCGCCGAGGATGCGGACGGCGAGGAGGCCGGCGTTGCGGGCTCCGGCGATCGAGACGGTGGCGACGGGGATGCCGGCGGGCATCTGGACGATGGACATGAGGGAGTCCATGCCGTCGAGGTGCTTGAGCGGCACGGGGACGCCGATGACCGGGAGCGGGGTCGCGGAGGCGACCATGCCGGGGAGGTGGGCGGCGCCGCCGGCTCCGGCGATGACGACCTGGAGGCCGCGGGCGGCCGCGGAGTCGGCGTAGCCGAGCATGCCGTGCGGGGTGCGGTGGGCGGAGACGACGCGGACTTCGTAGGGGACGCCGAACTCGTCGAGGGCGGCCGTGGCGGGCTCCATGGTGGGCCAGTCCGAGTCCGAACCCATGATGACGCCGACGCGGGGCTTGCGGTCTGCCATTACTCGCCTTCCTGGAGCCGTTCGGCGGCGCGCAGGGCGCGGCGCCGGAGGAGTTCGGGGTCGTCGCCGCGGACGGTGACGTGCCCGATCTTGCGGCCGGGTCGGACCGCTTTGCCGTAGAGGTGGACGTGCGCGCCGGGGTCGTCGGCGAGCAGGTGCTGGAGTCGCTCGTCGAGGCGGGGCCCGCCGGCGCGGCCGCCGAGGACGTTGGCCATGACCGTGTAGGGGGCGACGGTCGCGGTCGAGCCGAGCGGGTAGTCGAGGACGGCGCGCAGGTGCTGCTCGAACTGGCTGGTCTCGGCGCCCTCGATGGTCCAGTGGCCGGAGTTGTGGGCGCGCATCGCGAGTTCGTTGATGAACAGGCCCTTGGAGGTCTGGAAGAGTTCGACGGCGAGCATGCCGCAGACGCCGAGTCCGGTCGCGATGGTCTCGGCGATGCGCTTCGCCTCGTCCGCGGTCTCGGGGGCCAAATGCGGCGCGGGGGCGATGACCTCGGTGCAGATGCCGCCGGACTGGACGGTCTCGACGACGGGGTAGACCGCGGTCTCGCCGCGCGGGGAGCGGGCGATCTGGACGGCGAGTTCGCGCTGGAGGGCCATGCGCTCCTCGGCGATGAGGCGGATGCCGGAGGCGAGGACGGCCTGGGCGTCGGCGAGGGTGTCGATCATCCAGACGCCTTTGCCGTCGTAGCCGCCGGTGGCGGCCTTGAGGACGCAGGGGAGGCCGAACGCCTCGACGTCGGAGATCGAGTCGACGGGGGCCCAGCGCGGCTGCGGGAGGCCGAACTCGGCGAGGCGGGTGCGCATGGCCTGCTTGTCCTGGGCGTACAGGAGGGCCTCGGGGCGGGGCTGGACGTCGACGCCTTCGTCGACGAGCGTGCGCAGGACGCTCTGGGGGACGTGCTCGTGGTCGAAGGTGACCACGGTGCAGCCCTTGGCGAAGGCGCGGAGGTCCTCGAGTTCGCGGTAGTCGCCGAGCACGGTCGCGGGGGCGACGACGGCGGCGCTCTCGGCCGGGTCGCCCGCGAGCACCTTGAGGCTCTGGCCGAGGGCGATGGCGGCCTGGTGGGTCATGCGGGCGAGCTGGCCGGCTCCGATCATGCCCACGGTCGGGAGTTGGGTCGCGGCATCCACGGGCTGAGCCTAACGCGTGCATATGGGCGCGGGACCGCATTGTGAACGCGGCGTGACCTGCGTCCTTGCGGGGGTCTGCGGGCCGGGGATTCGTTGTGTCACCCGGTGATCGGATGTTCGGGGCGGGAGACCGCGGCGAGTTCGTCGGGGTCGATGCCGAGGACGCCGCAGAGGGCCATGATGGTGAAGAACGCCGGTGTGGCGATGCGGCCGGTCTCGATCTTGCGCAGCGTCTCCGGGGAGATGCCGGCTTCGGCGGCGACGTCCGGGAGGCTGCGCGGGCCGCGGGCCGTGCGCAGCGCCCGGCCCAGCGCGCGGCCGCGGTCGTGCTCGTCGGGCCTCAGCGGCGGTCGGATCATACCGGTATTATAGTACCGGTATACAAATACCGGAACCGTCTGAGAGGCCGTCCATGATCGAGCTGTACTCCCCCGCCGAGGTCGAGGCGATGCGCCCCGCGGGCCGCTTCGTCGCCGCGACGCTCGCCGAGCTGGCGCGGGTCGCCGACGTCGGCATGAACCTGCTCGAACTCGACGACCTGGTGGCCCGGCGCATCAAGGAGGCCGGGGCGGTCTCCTGCTACGTGGACTACCACCCGTCGTTCGGCGGCAGCCCCTTCGGGAAGGTCCTGTGCACCTCGGTGAACGACGCGGTCCTGCACGGCCTCCCGCACGACTACAAGCTCAAGGACGGCGACCTGGTGAGCTTCGACTTCGCGGCCGAAGTCGACGGGTGGGTCGCGGACTCGGCGCTGTCGGTCGTCGTCGGCACCCCGCGGGAAGAGGACCTGCACCTGATCGACACGACCACGCGAGCGCTGGAGGCCGGGATCGCGGCCGCGCGGGCCGGGAACAAGGTCGGCGACATCGGGCACGCGATCGCGACGGTCGCGCGCGGCGACGGCCTGAGCGTGAACACCCAGTTCGGCGGGCACGGCGTGGGCCGGACGATGCACGGCGACCCGCACATCCCCAACGACGGCCGCCCGGGCCGGGGCATGAAGCTGCGGCCGGGCCTGGTCATCGCGATCGAGCCGTGGTTCCTGCAGACGACCGACGAGATCGTCTACGACCCGGACGGGTGGACGCTGCGCAGCGCCGACGGCTCCCGCGGCGCGCACATGGAGCACACCGTCGCGATCACCGAGGACGGGCCGCCGATCATCCTGACCGCCAGGGACTAGCGCGGTTCGAAGCAGGCGGCGGGGGCGTCCGGGCCGGGATCCGGCCCGGGCACGGGCCGCCTAGCGGTCGGCCTCGGCGCGCTTGAGGCGCTCCAGGCGGTCGATCATGCGCTCGGAGACGATCTCCTCGGCGGTGACGGCGTACCCGTAGTGGTCGCGCCAGTCGCCGTCGATGTACAGGTACCGCTTGTGGAGGCCCTCGCGGCGCAGGCCGAGTTTCTCGGCCACGCGGTTCGAGGGCCCGTTCTCGGGCCGGATGTTGACCTCGATGCGGTGCAGGCGCCCGACCGTGAGCGCGTGGTCGACGACGAGCGCCAGCGCGGTGGCGGTGATGCCCTTCCCGGCGTGGCCGCGGTCGATCCAGTAGCCGGCGTATGCGGACCCGAAGGCGCGGCGGACGATGTTGCCGACGGTGAGGCCGCCGACGAGCCGCCCCTCCCAGCAGACCGCGAGCGGCCAGCTCGTGCCGTCCTTCACGGAGCGCTTGAGGCCGCGCAGCATCGCGCGGAACGCGGCCGGGGAGTGGGCTTCGTGCCAGGTGGTGCCGGTGCCGGGTTCCCATGGGGCGAGCCAGGCTTCGTTGGCGCGTCGCAGTTCGGACCAGCGGTTCGCGTCGGAGCGGCGGAAGGGCCGGACGCTCACCTGCTCGTGGCTGAGGTGCACCGGCCATCCGGGGTTGGAAAGGGTCATCGGTCTCGGTCCAGCTGCGGTAGTGGGACGGTCGTCGGAGGCCGTCGGTGTGCGGAACGTCGGCGGCGGCCCGGATGCGGGGCGTCCGGACGGGCTCGGGGAAGCGAGCGTAGCGATCGGCGGGCGGGGCGGCTCGTACGGGTCATCGGTTCCTGTCCAGCAGGAGCACGTCCACCGTGGACCCGGCGGGCACCCGGGTCGCGTTCTCGCCGATCGTCATCAGACCGGTGGCCTCGGCGAGGCCGGAGAGCGTGTACGAGCTCGAGCCGAGCGGGGCGACGGTGTAGCCGCCGCCGCGGCGCTCGGCGACGCGGACGGGGCGGAATTCCCTGAGTCCGCTCGGTGAGGATACGGGCTCGGTCAGGTTGGCGCGCACGCTGGGCCGGAAAACCGGCTCGGCGCCGGCGAGCCGCTGGATGAGCGGGCGGGCGACGACCTCGAACGCGATGGTGGCGGCGACGGGGTCGCCGGGGAGGCACACGACGGGGACCTCTTCGGGGCCGATGGTCCCGAAGCCCATGGTCTCGCACAGGTACACGGCGATCGGCGTGAAGTCGACCGCGCCGTCGCGGGAGAAGGTGCGGCGGACCATGTCGCCGGGGCCGGTGCCGGTGCCGCCGGTGGTGATGACGAGGTCGGCGCGGAGGATCTGGTCGTCGAGGACGTTCCGGAGCGCGTCGGGCTCGTCGTCGCAGATGCCGACCCGGTAGGCGTGGGCGCCGGCTTCGGAGGCGGCGGCGGTGACGAGGTGGGAGTTGACGTCGATGAGCTGGCCGGGCTGGGAGGGGCGGCCGGTGTCGACGAGTTCGTCGCCGGTGGCGATGACGACGACGCGCGGCGTGGGCCGGACGACGACGTCGGCGATGCCGGCGGCGGCGAGGAGGCCGACGAGCTGGGGCGTGACGCGGCGGCCCTCGTGGGCGAGGATCTCGCCGGCGGAGCGCTCGGATCCCATGCGGCGCACGCCGTGCCCGCGGCGGGGCACCTGGCGGACGTCGACGGTGGCCATGCCCTCGTCGGTCCACGCGAGCGGGACGACGATGTCCGCGCCGACCGGGAGCGGGGCCCCGGCGGCGACGGAGAAGCAGGTGCCGGCGACGAGCCGCACGGGCCGCCACGAGGACGCGGCGAGGTCGCCGAGGACCTTCAGGCCCACGCCGCGCTCGGGACTGGCGCCGGCGATGTCGTCGGCGGCGCACGCGTACCCGTCGATCGCGGCGTAGTCGAAGGCGGGCAGCGGCCCGGGGCTGACCGCGTTCTCGGCGAGGACCGCGCCCGTCGACTGCGTCATGTCGATGTCGACCGGGGGCAGGGGGCGGACGAGCGCCAGCGCCTTCGACAGGAAGTCGGCCAAAGGCGTCGCGTCGCCGGTCCCCATCTCTCCTCATCCCCCCGTGCTGGTCAATCGCTCACGTGCGCCGCCTGGCGGCGGTGCGGTCAGTCCAGTGTCGCACTGAATTCGCGCAGCCAGGCGTTGAAGCCGGGCAAGTCGTCGCGCTGGGTGGCGAGCTCGACGAGGGTCTGGAGGTACTCGACGGGCTGGCCGGTGTCGTACCGGCGGCCGCGGAGGATGACCGCGTGGACTGGGGTTCCGTTGGCGCGCATGGCGTCCATGGCGTCGGTGAGTTGGATCTCGCCGCCGCTGCCGGGCTTGGTCCTGTCGAGGACGGGGAAGATCGCGCCGGGGAGGACGTAGCGTCCGATGAGGATGAGATTGGACGGCGCGTCCTCGCGGGCGGGCTTCTCGACGAGGCCGGTGATCGCGACGATGTCGGGCGTGTCGGTGGGTTCGACCGAGGCGACGCCGTACCGGGAGACCTCGTCTTCGGGGACCTCGAGGAGCGCGAGGACGATGCCGCCGGTCTCGGCCTGGAGGTCGATCATGCGCGGCAGGAGCTTGTCGTCGATCTCGTAGAACTCGTCGCCGAGGAGGACCGCGAAGGGCTCGTCGCCGACGTGGGCGGCGGCGCGGCCGACGGCGTGGCCCAGGCCCTTGGGGCGGCCCTGGCGGATGGTGTGGATCTCGGCGATCCGCTCGGGGGCCTTGATGACGTCGATCAGGTCGTCCTTGCCCTTCTCGGCGAGGGCGTCCTCGAGGTCGGGGCGGGTGTCGAAGTAGTCGACGATCGGGCCCTTGCCGCGGGCGGTGATGAGGGTGACGTCGTCGAGCCCGGCGGCGGCGGCCTCCTCCACGATGTACTGGAGGACGGGCTTGTCGACGATCGGCAGAAGCTCCTTCGGGACGGCCTTGGTCACCGGCAGGAAGCGCGTGGCGTTACCGGCAACGGGAATGACGGCTTTCGTGGCGCGAGGCGCAGTATCTGACATACGGCGAGGGTATCGTGGGCACGCAGCGTCAGGTCTCGGCCACCCTGGAGAACAGCGCGTGAACGGCCGGATTCCGCGATGTCAGGCGCCACTCGAGGCGCCTGCCGCCCCGCCTTCCGCTCGCTTCCCGGGAGCGGCCGGGCGCCCACCGGCCCGGGCCGCTCCGATCGCCTCGTCCCGGCCTTAGACCGCCGCCACGCGCCAGGTGTCGCGTCCGGCGGCCTTGGCGGCGTAGAGGGCCTCGTCGGCGGCGGCGAGGACGTCGTTCGCGGTGTCGGCGTGCTCACCGAGGACGGCGACGCCGATGGAGACGGTGACGCGCAGTTCGCGGCCGCCGGACGCGTCGTTGACCTTGAACGGCCGGGCGGCGACGGAGCGGCCGAGGCGTTCGGCGACCGCCGAGGCGCCGAGGGCGTCGGTCTCGGGCAGCAGCACCATGAACTCCTCGCCGCCGTGGCGGAACGCGAGGTCGACCTCGCGGATCTGGCCGGTGATGCGGCGGGCGAGCTCGATGAGGACCTGGTCGCCGACCGGGTGCCCGTAGGTGTCGTTGACGGCCTTGAACCGGTCGAGGTCGATCGCGAGGAGCGCGGAGGGCCGCTGGTAGCGGCGGGCGCGTTCGGCCTCGCGGCGCAGCGAGGTCTGCATGAACCGGTAGTTCCACAGGCCCGTGAGCGGGTCGGTGAGGCTCAGGCGCTGGGCCTGGCGGTGCAGGAGGACGTTCTCGACGGCGACGGACGCCTGCCCGGCGAAGGTGCGGAGCGTGTCGACGTCGCCGGGCTCGAAGTCGTCGTCGGCGATCCGGTTGTAGAGGGCGAGGACGCCGAGGACGCCGGAGTCGGTGCGCGGGGCGTCCGCGTCCTCGGGGTCGGCGGGGGCGCGGCCTTCGAAGGGGACGGCGACGATCGTGCGCGCGTCCGGTTCGGTGTCGGCGCGGCGGCGGTCGCCGAGCCGGCCGCCGACGATGCGGCCGTGCGCGGGGGCGCCGCTGGCGGCGATCGAGCCGATGATGCCCTCGCCGAGGCGGATCGTCGCGGGCTGGTCGATGCCGAGGTCGCCTTCGCCGGCCCGCTGGCGGAGCTGGTCGGCGTCGTCCACGTCGACGAGCATGATCACGCCGGCCTCGGCGCCGGCGGTGACCATCGCGGTGTCGAGGATGACCTCGAGGATCCGGTCGAGGTCGAGCGTGGCGGTGAGGGTCTGGCCGAGGCGGCCGAGCTGGCCGCGCATCTGGTCCCGGGAGGCGGTGAGAGCGTTCACGTACGCCTGGGTCTGCGCGGTCATGCGGTTGAAGGCCAGCGCGAGGTTGGCGACCTCGTCGCGGCCGTGGACGGGCACGCGCACGTCCAGGTCGCCTTCGGAGACGCGCTCGGCGGCCGCGGCGACCTCGTGGAGGGGCCGGGTCGTGGAGCGGGCGAGCCAGGCGGCGAGGGCCATCGCGCAGAGGGCGGAGACGGCGACCATCGCGGCGAGCGTCCAGTACATGGGGGTGACGTTCGTGGCGACGGTGCCGATGCTCAGGGGCAGGAACGCGTTCGTCGAGTCCCAGCGGCCCGCGTCCACGTCGCCGACCCGCAGCGGGCTGGAGCGGCCGTCGAGGAGGACCAGGTCGGCGTCGGCGACGTTCGCGATCCGGTCGAGGAAGCCCCGGTCGACGACGCGGAACGCGCTGAACACGGAGGTGGTGCCGTCGGTGTTCTGGACCTCGGCCTGCGCGCCGAGGGCGACGATCGGGCCGGTGCCGGCGGAGGCGGCGGCCTCGCCGCAGTCGACCCAGGCGCCTTCGGGGGCCTCGGCGCCCACGTCGGGGCTCGCGACCTGCCCGGCGTCCTGGAGGCTGGTGAAGACGACGCCGTCGACGACCTTGCGGTCGACGACGAGCTGCGCCATTTCGAGCGCGTCGGCGCTCCCGCCGCTACTGTGGCTGAGTGCCACCACCGCGGCCGACGCCTGGATGCGCTCGCAGATGGTCCCGAGGGTCGAGTCGACCGTCGTCACCGCCGAGTTCGCCAGCGCCTCGCCGCGGGAGTCCGCCAGTTGGGACATGACGGCAGCGACGAAGACGGCCCCCACCAGGACCGGCCCGAGCACGACGACGAGGAACGCCGTGGTGAGCCGTGAGCGCAGCGACACCGAAGCCCCCTCAAGTTCACTCCCTAGAAGACTACCTAGAGCTACCGACCGGACACGACACGGCATCTGGTTTTCCAGCAGTCTGGCCGAAAGGACGAGTGTGATCGCCTTTTCGGGGGAATCCTTCCAGGTGACACAGGTCGATGGAGGGAATTGGCATGCATGAGAGCAAGCAGGCGGCGCGTCGCGCGCTGCTCGACGCGCGCACGGCGATGCCCGGAGAGGCCCGCGCGGCCGCCGACGTGGCGACGTGGAAGGCGTTGCGGGACTTCCTGATCGAGGTCGTCGACGAGGGCGCGACGGTCGCGGCGTACCGGCCGTTCGGGGCCGAACCGGGCTCGACGCTCGAACCCGAACTGCCCGAACGGCTCGCCGTGGTCTACCGGGTGCTGCTGCCGGTGCTGTTGCCCGACAACGACCTCGCCTGGGAGCGGGTCGAAGCCGATGGGGCGCAAGAGGACGCGGCCGCGGCCGGGGACCCCGGGGAGGCGCCGGAGCCGGCCCGGATCGAGGACGCGGCGGCGGTGATCGTCCCCGGC
This sequence comes from Glycomyces albidus, assembly GCF_009451885.1. Taxonomy (GTDB): domain Bacteria; phylum Actinomycetota; class Actinomycetes; order Mycobacteriales; family Micromonosporaceae; genus Glycomyces; species Glycomyces albidus. The sequence goes on along the minus strand of NZ_WIAO01000005.1, from coordinate 16,079 downwards.
CTCGCCGTCTCATATGATGGGATCAGGTTGGGTCGCGGCGGCGGCTCGTACGACCGGGCGCTGGCCCGGGTCGGTCCGCAGGTCCCGGTCGTGGCCCTGCTGCGCGACCCCGAACTGGGGATCGAGGTCCCGGCGGAGCCGCACGACCGGCCGGTGACGGGCGTGATCACGCCGGCGAAGGGGTTCGTGTCGCTGCGCTGAGGCGCGGGCCCGTGGCCGATGCCTCACTTGCGCACCGGATGGGATTAGCACTCGGCGGTGTTGAGTGCTAATGTCGATCCGGTCCCGTGTGAAGTCCTGGAGGTTGGACGTGCCTGTCTACGAATACCGCTGCAAGGAGTGCGGTTACGAGTTCGACAAACACCAGTCGTTCGCCGAAGCGCGGTTGACGGACTGCCCGAACTGCGAGGCCAAGGGCGCGCTGCGCAAGGTCTTCGGGAACGTCGGCGTGACCTTCAAGGGCAGCGGGTTCTACCGCACCGACTCCCGCTCCACGGACTCGTCCTCGCTCAGCTCGAACGGGTCGCAGAACGGCGCGAAGAAGAGCGAGTCGAAGTCGGAGTCCTCGGCCGCGAGCGGTTCGAAGAGCGAATCGAAGCCCGCGGCGGCGTCCTCCAGCACCAGCTCCACCGCCAAGGCCGCATAGGCGGCCTGCACGGCCGGAGGCCGGACGGCGCGTCCGGCCGAACGCACGGCTGAGCAGGACGGCCGAGAAGCTGCTGAGAAAGCACGGCCGAGAAGCACTGCCGAAATGCACTGCCGAGCGGCTCGCCGGCAGGCCGCACAACTGGGGCCGCTCCGCGCGGTCCAGGAATCTCCCCCGGTGCCCGGTCGCGAACGCGGCCGGGCACCGGCGTGTTCAGCGGGTGCCGTGCCCGCCGGCGCCCGGCTCGGCCTCGTCGGGGGACTCCGCGGATTCGTCGGAGCCCTGCTGGGATTCCTCCAGGCTCTGCTCCACTTCGGCTCGGCTCTCCTCGGCCTTCGACTCCTCGGAGCCGGCGAGTCCTTCGGGGTCGACCGGCGACTCGTTGGCGACTCCGGACTCGCCTTCGCCGCCCCAGAGCGGCAGCTCCCCGAGATAGCGGTCGGGGCGCTCGCGCACGATCGACCACCAGATCGATTCGGCGAGCGTGCCCTCGGGCGAACTGCCGTCGCCCTCCTTGGTCTCGTCGCCGGCCCACACCGCGAGCGCGAGGCTCCCGGCGAATCCGGCGTGCCAGGTCGGGGAGGCGTTCGAGCCGACGCCGAGATCGGGGCGCAGTCCCAGCTCCGCCTGGTCCGCGAGCGTGCCTTCGAGGAGGGCGCCCGCCGTCAGGTTGGCCGCCGCGGGATCGACGGCGTGCTCCGTGACCTGCGGTTCGGCTTCGTAGACGACGCCGTCGGGGCCGTCGGCGCGCTCGACGAAGAACGGCTCGGCGGCGGTCCCGCCGGAGGCGAGCGTCGCGTACACCGAGGCCGTGTCGAGGGTCGTGACCGGGTAGGCGCCGATGCCGACGTCGGGTTGGAACGCGCCGCCGCCGGGCGCGACCTCGGGGAGGACGCCCTGGTCGTCGGGGCGGTGCGGGTCCCAGAAGGTGCGGACGCCGAGGGATTCGGCGGTCGCGGCGACCAGGTCGCCGCCGAGGTCCTCGGAGACCGCGTACACGGGCGTGTCGAGCTTCTCGATGACCGCGGCGAGCAGGGTCGTCTCGGGGTCGGACGCGCCGCCGGTGTTGACCAGATCCCTCGGTTCGCCGTCCTCGTCGAGGTAGGTCGCGAACCGCTGCGGGGAGGAGCCGTCGAGGGTCTGCGTCCACGGGTCGTACCCGGCCTCGATCGCGGCGACGGCGGGGACGACGTTGAACGCGGTCCCCGGGAGGTGCCCGACGTCGTCGGCGAGGTCGAGCCCGGCGCCGTTCTCGCCGCCGTAGTAGGCGAGGACGCGGCCGGTGCCGGACTCGACGGCGGCCAGTGCGGCCGCGAGGTCCTCGTCCGCGGCGGCGACGCCGCGGATGCCGCTGTGGTCGAGGACGAGGGCCTGGAGGTCGGCGTCGAGGGTGGTCGTGATGTCGAGGCCGCCCCGCATGACCTCGTCGGTGGTGATCCCGGCGTCGGCGAGTTCGCGCAGGACGAATCCGTTGGTGACGAACCCTTCGGGGCCGAGGCCCTCGGGGTCGTCGGTGGGGTCGAGGGTCTCGGGGAGCTCGGTGATCGCGTCACGCTTGACCTGGTCGAGCCTGCCGATGGCGACCATCTGGTCGAGGACGTAGTCCCAGCGGTCCGCGGCGTCCTCGACGCTGCCGCCCTGGCCGTAGGGGTCGCGCGGGTCGTAGGGGCCGTCCGGGGACTTGAGCTGGGCGACCAGCAGCGCGGACTGGGAGGTCGAGAGGTCGGCGGCGGGCTTGCCGAAGAACGCCTGCGAGGCGGCCTCGACGCCGTACGCGCCGCGCCCGAAGTAGGCGATGTTCAGGTAGTGGTTGAGGATCTCGTCCTTCGTGTACTCCTCCTCCATCTTCATGGCCATCGCGGCTTCGCGGGCCTTGCGGAGGTAGGAGCCGTCGCCCCGGATGTCGGCGACCAGGCCCACGTACTGCTGGGTGAGGGTCGAGGCGCCCTGCCGGTCGCCGCCGGAGACGTTGTTGACGAGGGCCCGCAGGACGCCTTTGGCGTCGACGCCGGGGTGGTCGTAGAAGCCCGCGTCCTCGGCGGCCACGAGCGCCCACTGGACGTCGTCGGCGATCTCGTCGAGGCCGACGGAGGTGCGGCGCTCGGCGGCGAGTTCGCCGAGGACGGTCTCGCCGTCGCTGAAGTAGACGGTGGATCCCTGGCTGAGGGCCGAGTCGAGTTCGTCGGGGAGGTCCACGCTCGCGTAGAAGACCGAGCCGACGACCACCGCGGCCCCGGAGAGGATCGCCAGGACCAGCCCGAGTGCGATGAGGCGCCGGCGTCCCCGGCGCCGCCGCCCCGGCCGCTTCGGATCCGGCTGCTTCGCTGCGTCCGCGGCAGTGCGGCGCGCGCTGTGTCGGCCTGCCATACCCCGTTAGACGCGCTGCTTTCAGGCAGTGGTTGCCAAGCCGCACATGGCAACCCGAAGCGTGACGGACCGGTCTCAGATGGCGAGGACGACCGCGGTGGTGACGACGAGCTGGGCGAGGGCGATCGGGACCAGGCCCTTCCAGCACAGCGCCTGGATCTGGTCGACGCGCAGGCGCGGCCAGGCGACGCGGAGCCAGATGACGACCGCCGCGAGCGCGCCGGTCTTCACGAGCGTCCACAGCCAGCCGAGCGACTCGGGGCCAGGGCCCCGCCAGCCGCCGAGGAAGAGGACGGCAGTCAGTGCGGAGATGACGACGATGCCGACGTACTCGGCGAGGAGCAGCAGCGCGAACCGGAGCCCGGCGTACTCGGTGAGGTAGCCGAAGACGAGTTCGGAGTCGGCGACGGGCGCGTCGAACGGGGGCCGGCGGATCTCGGCGAGCCCGGCGGTGAAGAACACGAGCGCCGCCGGCGCCTGCCACAGGAGCCACCACGGGTTCCACGCTTCGACGATCGCGGGCAGGCTCAGGGTGCCGGCCGCGACCGCGACCGACGCGGCCGCGAGCACGAGCGGCAGCTCGTAGGCCATGAGCTGCGCGGCGCCGCGCAGGGCGCCGATGAGCGTGTACTTGTTCGCGGAGGACCAGCCGGCCATGAGGACGGCGAGCACGCCGACGCCGACGAGCGCGACCACCACGAACAGGCCCATGTCGAGCGAGGAGCCGACGAGGTCGCCGGGGCCCAGCGGGATGAACAGGACCACCAGGAGGTACGGCAGGAGCGCGACGGCGGGCGCGAGCTTGAAGACGGGCTTGTCGGCCGCGTCCGGGACGAGGTCCTCCTTCTGCGCGAACTTGACGCCGTCGGCGATCAGCTGGGCCCAGCCGTGGAAGCCGCCGGCGTGCATGGGCCCGAGCCGGCCCTGCATGTGCGCCATGAGCTTGTGCTCGGTCTGGCCGACGAGGAGGGGCAGGACCAGGAACGCGGCCATGACGGCGGCGACCTTGACGGCGATCTCAAGGAGCATCGGGCCGCCCGGTCCGCCGATCGGATGCGGGTTCCTGCGGATCGGCGGGGGCCTGGGCGCCGCCGGAAGCGGCCGCCGGCGGTCCGGCTTTCGGTTCCCCGGGACCGGCGGACGGTTCCCGCGGGTCGCCGCCGGCCGCCTGCGGCTCCGGCTCGATCCAGTCCTCGGGGACGCCCGGCGGCCGCTTCGGGGCGCGCTTGCGGGCCGTGCCGTGGCCCTCGCCGGGCTCCTTCGCGCCGGGCCATGGCTTGACGACGCGGGACGCGAGCACGAAGTCCTTGCGGAGCGGGTGTCCCTCGAACTCGGGGGCGAGGAGGAGCGGCTTGAGGTCGGGGTGGCCGGGGAAGTCGACACCGAACATCTCGTGGGTCTCGCGCTCGTGCCAGTCCGCGCCCGGATAGAGGTCGGTGACGGAGGCAAGGGCGCCCTCGGTGAGGAGGGCGCGCAGGAGGACGCCGCGCTTCTCGGCGACCGACCAGACGTGGGCGACCACGCGGAAGCCCTCGGGGCCCTCGTCGACGGCCGAGAGCCAGTCGAAGAAGTCGCAGCCGAGGACGTCGCGGCAGGCCCGGACGGCCTCGTGCCAGTCCTTGGGGTCGACGTCGGCGACCGCGCGCGGGCCGTCCGTCCCGGTCTGCTCGACGCCGAGGGCGCCGCGCACCCGCTCGTTCCAGTCGGTCATTCGGGCCTCCTCAGCGGCGGACGAAGACTCGGCTTCCGCTGCGAGCCGGGTTCGGCCCGCGGGGTGTCGCCCTGCGCGGTCGCATCGGCTCGCGAGCTTCGCCGCTGTGCGCCCTGGCCGGCTCGCGGGCCCTTCCGGAGCGGCTCGGCGGCGATCCGCTTCTGGAGCTCGCCGATGCCGTACAGGAGCGCCTCGGGGCGGGGCGGGCAGCCGGGAACGTACACGTCGACCGGGATGATCTGGTCGACGCCCTTGGTGACGCAGTACGAGTCCCAGTAGGGGCCTCCGGAGTTCGAGCAGGCGCCGAAGGAGATGACGTACTTCGGTTCGGGCATCTGGTCGTACAGGCGCTTGATCGCGGGCGCCATCTTGTCCGTGACCGTGCCCGAGACGACCATGAGGTCGGCCTGGCGCGGGGAGTGCGCGAACGGGATGACGCCGAGGCGCATGAAGTCGTGGCGGCTCATCGAGGCCGCGATGAACTCGATGGCGCAGCACGCCAGCCCGAAGTTGAAGACCCACAGCGAGTACTTGCGGCCCCAGTTGAGGACGAACCGGATCGGGTCGCCGAGCATGCTCGACTCGTCGCCGGGGCGGGCCGGGAACGGGAGCCTCACCGCCACCGCAGCACCCCCTTCCTCCAGGCGTACGCGAGGCCGAGCGCGAGCACACCGACGAAGAGGCCCATCTCGACGGCCGCCGCGGCCCCGAAGGCGCGGAAGACCGCGGCCCACGGGAACAGGAACACGGCCTCGACGGCGAAGAGCACGAACAGGAACGCGTAGACGTAGTAGCGGATCTGGACCTGGGCCCAGTCCTTCCCGACCGGGTCGACGCCGCACTCGTACGCCGCGCCCTTGGCCGCGGACGGCGCCGAGGGGCGCAGGATCCGGTTGGCGGTCATGGCGACGGCCACGAACGCGAATCCGACCAGCAGCAGGACCCCGAACGTGACGTACTCGCCGAGGCGGGAGGTGTCCATATCGACACCCTAATGCCGCACAGGGGTTCTGCGATACCCGTGCGCGCCGGTTCGGGGGCGGAAAGCCGCGGCCGGGCCGAGCCGCGGACGGCCGGGGGCCGTCGCGGATCTTCGCAGCGGAGCCGCAACCGAGCGGCACTCACACACGTGTTGGAGCTGTACACACCTATGCAGACCTATGGAGGTCTCCATAGGCGGGAAGACGAGCCGACACTCAGAAAGGGGTCACCGCCCGTGACCGCTGCCAGCGCACCGCCGCTCCGCGACAACGCCGCGGTCCAGGCCGAATTCGCCCTGGTCGTCGGCAATTGGGCGGACAATGGGGTTCGGGGACCCCGCGATCGGGCCGCCGACACTATTGTCGACATAGCGACCCCCCCTCGTGTCTCCGGGCGCGCCAAAGCGACAATGGTTGCCGCCGGGCACGAACATCAGGGCCCGTTGAATGCCCTAGTTTCCCCTACCTGCGCAGGAGCGGATGTGCGAACGGAGGCGGAGTTCACCGACCTCTACGAGAATCACTTCTCGGAGCTCGCCGCTCAGGTGTGCGCTTATCTCGGTGACGCCGCCGAGGCGCAGGACCTCGTCCAGGAGGCGTTCCTGCGGGCGTGGCAGCGCTGGGACAAGGTCGGCGGCTACGAGGAGCCGGTCGCGTGGGTCCGCCGCGTCGCATGGAACCTCGCCACCAGCCGGCACCGCCGCAACCAGGTCGCGCGGAAGTTCCTCCAGAAGTCGTCCGCCCCCGAGGCGGCCCCCGCCGCGAGCCCCGACCACGTCGCGCTCGTCGCCGCACTGAAGCAGGTCCCCGCCAAGCGCCGGCAGGCGCTCGTCATGCACTACATGGCCGACATGACGATCAGCGCGATCGCGAAGGAGACCGGCGCCCGCGAGGGCACCGTCAAGTCCTGGCTGCACCGCGGCCGCAAGGAACTGGCCGCGCTCCTCGCTGACCCGGACGACACCGCGGTCATCAGGACCGGTGCCCGCAAGACCGACGCGGCCCCGGCCGCCGACCCCGACACCATGCCGATCCGCATCCGCGGCGGCGCGGCCGCCCCGCGCCTGCCGCGCGCCGCGGGCCGCCGAGCTTCCGTGAAGGAGGACCGTTCATGAGTTCCGAATTCGACCGCGAGCACGAGACGGTCGCGGCGGCCTTCCAGCGCCTGAAGGCGGAGTCCTCCGCGCAGTTCCCGCCCCCGCCCGTCGACGAGCTGATCATGCGCGGCCCGGCCGCCCTGCGACGCCGCCGCCTCGTCTCGCTCGCCGCCGTCGTCGGCGCCTGCACCGCGGTCACCGCGGGCGGGTTCGCCGTCGCCCAGACCCTCGGGCCGCTCAAGGACGAGCCGGAAGCGGCCGAGACCTCGACCGGATCCGTGTCCTCCGCCGAATCGGACGAGCACCCGACCGGATCCCCCGGCAACCCGTCCAGCGACGAGGGCGACGACGGCGGCGCCACCACGTTCACGCCGTCCCCGCCCGCCGACGACATCGACGCGCTCCTCATCGCGGGCCCGTTCGAAGGCGACTGGGCGCAGGACTGCGCGCCGGGCCTCCAGGACGCCGACTTCGAGTCCTGGCAGATCACCGGCGACACCGGCTGGAGCATCGCGTTCGCCGCCGAAGGCGACGCGGACGGCGACGGCGAGAACGACACCGTCCTGGCCCTCACCTGCGGCGAGCAGACCGGCGTGGCCGCGTTCAGCGCCGCCGAGGACGAGGCCGGCGAGCCGGTCCTGGCGTCCTTCGGGTGGGTCTGGCAGCCCGACGGCGCCCACGCGCCGACCGCGGTGACCGCCGTCGACGCCGGCGCGGTCACCCTCGAAGGCGTCGACAGCGCCACCGGGGAGGTCTGGACCGTCACGTACGCGTGGGACCCCGAGCAGGCGGTCTTCACGCTCGTCGACGACGGCGCGACCTCCGAGCCGACCGCCGACCCGAGCGAGAGCACCTCGACGCCCGCCGAGACGCCGTCGTCGGACGGGACGACGGCGGGGACCTCGGGCGCGGACGGGTCCTGAAGGGAACCCGCGGCGGCCCGACCGGGCCGCGGCGGGGACCGGTCCGGCGACACCGCGGCACGCCGCGCCGTCCAGTATCCGAGACGGCCTCACGGGCGGGAAACCCCGCCGAGACAGCCGAAACGAGAGGTCTGGGTCACTCATGACGGCTCCAGGTCCCATACAGTGAGAGACGACGCACCTAGTGGTGTCGCCTACATCGCGCGCGCCGCGCTGCGTTGGCACCGCGGAGGCGCGCCCGCGTAGCATCGCAAGTAAGACATGGCGGAGCCCTGCTCCGCCGCCCGAAGAAAGCCGCAGTCCCTGCGCGCCCAAGCACCCGCAAGAGGAGAACTAGGTGAACACCGTCCGGCAGCTCGACCGGGTCGTCATCCGCTTCGCAGGGGACTCCGGCGACGGGATGCAGCTCACCGGTGACCGCTTCACCGCGGAGACCGCCAAGCTCGGCAACGACCTGTCGACCCTCCCGAACTACCCCGCCGAGATCCGGGCCCCCGCCGGGACGCTCCCGGGCGTGTCGAGCTTCCAGATCCACTTCGCGGACACCGACATCCTCACCCCGGGCGACCAGCCCGAGGTGCTCATCGCCATGAACCCGGCCGCGCTCAAGGCCAACCTGCGCGACCTCAAGCCCGGCGGCACCATCGTCGTCAACACCGACGAGTTCACCAAGCGGAACCTCACCAAGGTCGGCTACGACGACAACCCGCTCGAGGACGGCTCGCTCGACGACTACCAGCTCCACCCGGTGGCCCTCGCGAGCCTCACGATCGCCGCGCTCGCCGACTTCGACATCTCGAAGAAGGACGCCGAGCGGTCCAAGAACATGTTCGCGCTCGGCCTCGTCTCGTGGATGTACTCGCGGCCCACCGAGGCCACCGAGGAGTTCCTGCGCGGCAAGTTCAAGTCCAAGCCCGCCATCGCCGAGGCGAACATCGCCGCGCTGAAGGCCGGCTGGAACTACGGCGAGACCGCCGAGGCGTTCGCGGTCCGGTTCGAGATCCCGCCGGCGAAGCTCGCCGCCGGAACCTACCGGAACATCACCGGCAACACCGCGCTCGCGTGGGGCATCACCGCCTCCGGCGTCGCCTCGGGCCTGCCGGTGTTCCTCGGCGCGTATCCGATCACCCCCGCCAGCGACATCCTGCACGAGCTGTCGAAGCACAAGCGCTTCGGCGTCACCACCGTGCAGGCCGAGGACGAGATCGCCGCGGCCGGCGCGGCCCTGGGCGCCTCGTGGGGCGGGGCGCTCGGCGTCACCACCTCCTCGGGCCCCGGCATCGCGCTCAAGTCGGAGACGATCTCGCTCGCGGTGTCCCTGGAGCTGCCGCTCGTCGTCGTCGACGTGCAGCGCGCCGGGCCCTCGACGGGCATGCCGACCAAGACCGAGCAGGCCGACCTCGTGATGGCCATGTTCGGCCGCCACGGCGAGGCCCCGATCGCGGTCCTCGCGCCGCAGTCCCCTTCGGACTGCTTCGACATCATGCTCGAGGCGGCGCGGATCGCGCTGACCTACCGGACCCCGGTCATGGTCCTCTCGGACGGCTACATCGCCAACGGCGCCGAGCCGTGGAAGCTGCCGGAGCTGGCCGACCTCCCGGACCTGTCGGTCGAGTTCGCGACCGAGCCGAACGCCGTTGACGCGAAGGGCGAGGAGATCTTCCTGCCGTTCCAGCGCGACCCCGAGACGCTCGCGCGGCCGTGGGCGGTCCCGGGCACGCCCGGCCTCCAGCACCGCATCGGCGGCATCGAGAAGGCCGACGGCACCGGCGACATCTCGTACGACCCCGTCAACCACGACCACATGGTCCGCACCCGCGCCGCGAAGATCGCCGGCGTCAAGGTCCCCGACCTCGAGGTCGACGACCCCACGGGCGACGCGAAGGTGCTCGTCCTCGGGTGGGGCTCCACGTGGGGCCCGATCGGCGCGGCCGTGCGCGCCCTGCGCGAGAAGGGCGTCTCCATCGCCCGCGCGCACCTGCGCTACCTGAACCCGATGCCGCGCAACACCGGCCACGTGCTCGAGCAGTACGACAAGGTCGTCGTGCCCGAGATGAACCTGGGGCAGCTCGCGCTGCTGCTGCGCGGGAACTTCCCCGGCACCGACGTGGTCGGGTACAACAAGGTGCGCGGCCTGCCGTTCACCTCCAACGAACTGACGGACGCCCTGGAAGAGGTCATCAAGAATGGCTGACGTGAAGCTCGACGCGCCGAAGCTGAAGGCCAAGGACTTCAAGTCGAGCCAGGAGGTGCGCTGGTGCCCCGGCTGCGGCGACTACGCCATCCTGGCCGCGGTCCAGTCGTTCCTGCCCGAGCTCGGCCTCGAACGCGAGAACATCGCGTTCGTCTCCGGCATCGGCTGCTCCTCCCGGTTCCCGTACTACCTGAACACGTACGGGATCCACTCGATCCACGGGCGCGCCCCGGCGATCGCCACGGGCCTCGCGGTCTCGCGCCCCGACCTGTCGGTGTGGGTCGTCACCGGTGACGGCGACGCCCTGTCGATCGGCGGCAACCACCTCATCCACGCGCTGCGCCGCAACGTGAACCTGAAGATCCTGCTGTTCAACAACCGGATCTACGGGCTCACCAAGGGCCAGTACTCCCCCACTTCCGCGCCGGGCACGCTGACGAAGTCGAGCCCGCTTGGCTCGATCGACGCGCCGTTCAACCCGCTGTCGCTGGCGCTGGGCTCGGAGGCCACGTTCGTGGCCCGCACGCTCGACTCCGACCGCGCGCACCTGCACGAGGTGCTGCGCGCCGCGGCCGAGCACGAGGGCTCCGCGTTCGTCGAGATCTACCAGAACTGCCCGATCTTCAACGACGGCGCGTTCGAGGTCCTGAAGAACCCCGAGACCCGCGACGAGTCGATCATCCGCCTCCAGGACGGCCAGCCGATCCGCTTCGGCGACAAGGTGGTCGTGCAGTCCGGTTACGGGCTCCAGGTCAAGGACGCCGCCGAGGTGGACGAGTCCGAGGTCGTGGTCCACAAGGCCGACGTGGACGACCCGGCGTACGCGTTCGCGCTCTCGCGGCTGTCGGGCGTCGCGCTCGACCACACGCCGATCGGCGTGTTCCGCAACGTCAAGCGGCCCACGTACGACCAGGGCGTCCGCAGCCAGGTCGACGAGGCCGCCGCCGGCGTCGACCGCAAGGAGGCCCTCGACCGGCTCCTGCACGCCGGCGACACCTGGACCGTGCTCTAGGGACGACGAATGGAACGGCCGGGCCCGAGGGCCCGGCCGTTCCGCGTTCCGTGCCTCAGACGAGGGGCTGGAGCTCGGCCGCGGCCTCGCGCAGGCGCAGGCTCATGGGCTCCCAGCGGTCGCGGATGTCGGAGAGGGGCATGGCGACCGCGAAGACCACGCGTTCGGCCGGGCTGCCGTCGCGGCGGACCACGACGCCGGCGCAGGCGACGTCCTCTTTGAACTGGCCGAGCTCGGCGTAGACGCCGGACTCGCCGTAGACGGCGAGGTCGTACTCGAACGCGTCGGGCTCGGTGAGGGTGCGGCCGGTGAAGCGGCGCATCCCCGCGGACCTGAGGAAGCGGGCCCGGTCGCCCGGCTGGAGCGTGGCGAGGAGGGCCTTCCCGAGCGCGGTGGCGTGGGCGCCGTCGTCGAACCCGACGATGAGGTCCTCCACGTGCGGGCTGCGGGTGCCTTCGATGACCTCGGTGACCGCGGGCCGGTCCTCGACGAAGCGGGCCACGAACGTCGAGTAGCCGGTCTCGACCGAGAGGCGGCGCATGTAGTCGCCGCAGGTCTTCGGGCCCGAGATGGCGCGCGTGAGTTCGGAGTAGCGGTCGGAGACCTCCAGGCCCAGCGAGTAGCGGCCCTCGGCGTCGCGGCGGAGGTAGCCCTCGTAGACGAGCGTGCGCAGCAGGTTGTAGGCGGTGGCGCGGTTGAGGCCGCACTCGAACGCGATGCGCGGAGCAGTGACGCCGCCGGCGTGGCGTCCGACGAGCTCCATGATGCGCAGCGCCCGCTGGACGCTCTGGATCAGTTTCGTGGGCTCCGCCCGCCCGCCGGCCTTCGGGCCCGACGATCCGGCGGAGTCGCCCTCGCGGGCCCCCTCCAAGGGTCGCCGCTCCGAAGGAATCCCTGGTCGCTGCCGGTCCACCATGCCGCCGCTCCAATTGCACACCCGTGACCTGGCGGCTGCGGCGCCGTGCGGCGCCCGGCCAGGTCGGCCGTGTTCTAACTATATAAACAACAGTCGGTTGCGTAGTCGTCGCATACAGGGCAGTATCTATGTGTCAGCACCGTTCGCGAACCGGCTCCGGCCGGCCGCGGACAAACCGCGGCGGCGGCGTCGAGTCCCCACCAAACTTCCTCGTCGAAGCCGCGGACATTCGAATAACCGAAACGCGGCGGCTCCCTCCCACCAGGGCCGCCGCGTTTCGCGTCCCCCCACAGTGCACAAGCCTGCGGCGCAAGGCGATCCGCGGCGATCCCGACCTGTACCGGCTGATCACGCCGGGTTCAACGTTCGCACACGCTGCGTGCCCCAGTCAAGGTCAGTCACCCGTATCCGTGAACGCACGGGCCGAATCCCTCGATGTGAACGCGAACCTGGGCACACCGGACCCCTTGGAGTACGGTTGCCAACGTGCCCACCGCCGTCCTCGACCCCTCCAGGCCCAAGACCTCCGTGACGATCGCGGCCGCGATGAGCGTCCAGGTCGCGGCCGTGCTCCCGCTGTTCCTCTTCGGAGGGCTCGCGGTCCAGATCGCCGGCGAACTCGGCATGGGCGTCAGCGAGATCGGCCTCATCTCCGGCCTGTACTTCGCGGTCTCCGCGCTCACGACCGTCCCCTCAGGACGGCTCGTCGACCGGTTCGGGGCGCTCGTGACCGCCCGCGCGGCCGTCGGGCTCTCGGCGGCCGCGCTGCTGGGCATCGCGGCCGCGGCCCACCACCCGGTCGCGCTGACGGCGTTCATGGTCCTGTGCGCGCCCGCGAACGGGCTCGGGCAGCTCGCGTCCAACACGGTCCTGAGCGAATGGGCGCCCGCGAAGCGGCGGGGGCTCCTGTTCGGCGCCAAGCAGGCGTCCGTGCCGCTGTGCATCATGCTCGGCGGCCTCAGCGTGCCCCTCGTGGCCCTGACCCTCGGCTGGCGGTGGGCGTTCGGGTTCGGCGCGGTGCTCGTGCTCGCGGCGCTGATCCCGCTCGCCGGGCTCGGCCGGCCCGCGACCCGGCCGAAGGTGCCCGGCGCGAAGGCGTTCAGCGCCCAGCTCCTCGTGTTCGCCGTCGCGACGTTCCTCGGGGCGACCGCGGCGACGCCCATCGGCTCGTTCCTCACCACGTACACCGTGGACATCGGCGGATCCGAGAGCTGGGCCGGGCTGAACCTCACGATCGGCGGCATCGCCGGCGTCATCGGCCGCACCGCGTTCGGCGCGGTCGGCGACCGCGAGAACGGCCGCGAATTCCTCGTCATCACGCTGATGCTCGTCGGCGGGGCCGCCGGGGTGGCGACGTTCCTGCTCGAGCAGCCGTGGCTCCTGCCGCTCGGGACCGTCGCCGCGTACGCGCTCGGCTGGGCCTGGCCGGGACTCATGAACCACGCCGTGACCAGGGAGTACCCGGACGCGCCCGCGGTGGCGACGTCGGTCACGCAGACCGGGATCTTCCTCGGCGGGGCCGTCGGCCCGATCGGGTTCGGGCTCATCGCCGAGCACTCCGGCTGGGGCGCCGGATGGATCGCCGTCGCGGCCGCGATGGCCGCGTCGGCCCTGTTCATCGTCGTCGGCAGCACGGTCTTCGCGAGGCCCCGGCATTGACGTTCCTCGTTGCGGCGCGGACGACTCCGGAAACCGCCGCGTCTCATCCGACACCGCTCGCACGATAAGGTGAGGCTGTGGTGACCACCCGACGTGCGCAGACCGCGCTGACCTTCACCGACGAGGCGTTCGCCGAGGCGATGCGCGCCTCGCTCGACCTCGTCGAAGAGCGGCTGCTCAAAGCCGTCGACACCGAGCAGCCCCTGCTTCGCCAGTCCGGGTCCCACCTGATCCGGGCCGGAGGGAAGCGCTTCCGGCCGATGCTGACCCTCGCGTGCGCGCACCTCGGGGACCCGAACCGCCCCAACATCCTCGAAGCGGCCGTCGCACTCGAGCTGACCCACCTGGCGACGCTCTACCACGACGACGTCATGGACGAGGCCCTCGTGCGCCGCGGCGCCCCCAGCGCGAACGCCCGCTGGGACAACTCCGTCGCGATCCTCACCGGCGACTACCTGTTCAGCCAGGCCGCCCAGATCATGGCCGAGCTCGGCACCGACGCGGTGCGGCTCCAGGCCGCGACGTTCGCGCGGCTCGTGCGCGGCCAGATCAACGAGACCATGCCCCGGCCCGAGGGCATCGACGCCGTCGAATGGCACCTCGAGATCCTCTCGGAGAAGACCGGATCGCTCATCGCCACCTGCGCCAAGTTCGGCGCCTGGTTCGGCGGCGCCGACGAAGCCGTCACCGCCATCGCCGAAGAGTACGGCGAGGTCATCGGGGTCGCGTTCCAGATCGCCGACGACATCATCGACATCACCTCCGACGCCTCCGGCAAGACCCCGGGCACCGACCTCCTCGAAGGCGTCCCGACCCTCCCGGTGCTGTACGCCCTCGCCGACGACGACCCGGCCGGGGCGCGCCTGCGCGAACTCGTGGCCGGACCCGTCCCCGAGGAGGACCTCGACGAGGCCCTCGCACTCCTGCGCGCCTCGAAGGCCCTCGACCGCGCCAAGGAGACCCTCCGCCAGTACCAGGCCCGCGCCAGGGCACTCGCCGCGTCCCTCCCTGAAGGCGCGGCGCGCGGCGCCCTCGTCGACATCTGCGACTACATGATCGAACGCGACGCCTGACGCGGCGCCTGCCATAATCGAACCCGGCGTATATACGAGCGCACGGTGATCGAGGAGGCACGATGGTCATGGCCCTCGCACGGGAGACAAACCACGCAGTTGACTATGATGGGCCGGAACGGGAGTTCCGCGCACAACTGGCGATCGCGGACGACATCGACGCTCCCGGCCACAACGTCGAGGTGTTCGGGGGGAACATTGTAATGTCGCCGTTTTCCCGGTGGTCGTATGCGAAACCCATGCACTCGTTGGTACGCCAACTGGAGGCCAACGCCCCTGACGGCTACAACGCGCTCGACGCCCCTTTCAAGTTCATCTTCCCCGCATCGCACGCGGCGATCGGCCCGGACGTCTACGTCGTGGACTTGGATGCCGCGGAGAACGACACGCCGTTCGCTCCATGCGAATCGCTCGCACTGGTCGGCGAGCTGACCTCGACTTCGACCCGCGGCAACGACCTGACGGTGAAGCTCGACATCTACGGCAGGTCGGTCCCCGTCTACCTGCTCTTCGACATGAAGAAGCGCGAACTCACGGTGTACTCGGAGCCCTCCGAGCGCGGGTACCGGACCCACACCACGGTCCAGTTCGGGAAACCCGTCCAGATCCCCGCGCCGTTCGACTTCGAGCTCGACACCACCGCTTTCACGGACTGACCCCCACCACCCGATTCACCTGTGTTCCCGCGCGCACCGAGTACGTGCGGGTTGCCCCGGTTCGCTATCGTTCAAGGCGGCCCTCCCCAGGGGGCCTCCTCCTGGTACCGACCTCCGGCGTGCTGCGATCCGCCGAGAAGGGGGCGCAGTGCGAACAAGCGCCAAACCGAAGGCAGTCCTCGCCGCTCAAGGCGTGCTCTGGCTCCAGTTCCTCGTCATCATGCTGATCTACTCCATCGGGCTCCGCTTCCTGTTCGACGCGACGCGCTCGGCGTCGAGCCACGACACGATGCTCGACGTGATCGGCTCCATCGGCGCCGAGAACCTGGTGACGATCACCCTCAGCGTCGCGATCACGGTGTCGATGCCGTACATCGCCGCGGGGATCGGCCGCCGCCGTGCCCGGGTCGTCACGATCGCGTGGTGGGCGCTGGCGATCGTGCCGGCCGCGATGTACCTGTGGATCCTCGCCCGGGCGTACTTCGCGACCTTCCCCGACGAGGCCCCGTTCTACATGAGCGCCGCCGCGATGCTCGTCGTCTGCGGGTCCTTCCCGACCGCCGTGCTCCTGCTGCTGCGCACCCGCGCCGCCAGGGCCTGGTTCGCCGCGGGCGAGCTCTTCGACGACCTCGACCGCGAACTCTCCGACACGGCCGAGATGGACGCCGCCCGGACCCGGTAGGGCCATGACGCAAGCGGAAAGGGGCGCCGGGCTGATTGAACTGGTCCCCGATTGTTGGACTGGTGTTTGAAGGCTAGGCCATGAGGGTCTGGGCCCGGTATGCAGCCGGGGTCAGGCCCTCAAGCCGTGTGTGGATGCGTTCGGTGTTGTACCAGCGGATGTA
>NZ_WIAO01000049.1 GCF_009451885.1 Glycomyces albidus | reverse complement strand
CCGACGCGGCCGCCGCGGCCGAAGGCGCGGCCGCGCCCGACCGCCTCGGCGACTGGCTCGCCGGCCTCTTCTCGCTCGCCCGCGAAGAGGTCGTCGCCGAAGACGAAGGCGTCATCGCCGCCGTCGACGAGCTCGTCGGCGACCTCACCGAGACCGAGTTCCTGGAGGCGCTCCCCGCGCTGCGGCACGCGTTCGCGATGTTCCCGCCCCGCGAGCGCGGCCTCATCGCCGAACGGCTGGTCGCCCTCCGCGGCGGCGGCGACGCCACCGAACTGACCATGCGCCTCGACGTCGACCCCATGACCGTGGCCGCGGCGATGGCGCTCGAAGCGCGCGTCGACACCGTCCTCGGCCGCGAGAACCTGCACTTCGCCGAGACGCCGAACCCGATGGAGACCTCATGAGCGCCGAACTCGAACGCTGGCGGCTCATCCTCGGCCCCGCCGCCGAACGCAGCACCGGCGGCCTCGGCGAGGAGAACGCCGGCCGCGACGCCGCCCTCGACTGGCTCTACGGCCGCGACGACGACCTGGGCAAGCGGGACGTGCGCCGCGGCGGGGCGCGCGGCGACGGCGACCGCCGCGGCGGGTCCGAGCCCTCGATGCTGACCACAGTGGACTGGCTCGACAGCATCCACCGGCTCTTCCCCAAGGAGACGATCGAGCGCCTCGAACGCGACGCGATCGAGCGCTACCAGATCAACGACGTGCTGACCGACCCCGACGTCCTGGCCCGCATCGAACCGAACCCGGCCCTGCTCAAAGCCGTCCTCCAGACCAAGCACCTCATGAACCCGCAGGTGCTCGCCGCGGCCCGCCGCATCGTCGAAGAAGTGGTCCGCCAGCTCGTCGAGAAGCTCTCGATCCAGGTCCGCACCGTCTTCACCGGCAGCCGCAACCGCCGCCCGAGCTTCCACCGCCGCGCCCGCGACTTCGACCTCAAGCGCACTCTCAAGGCCAACCTCAAGCACTACCGGCCCGACGACCGCCAGGTCGCCATCGAGCGCCCCTACTTCCACTCGCGCACCTCCAAGCGCCTCGAGCAGTGGCAGCTCGTGCTCCTGGTCGACCAGTCCGGATCCATGGCCGGCTCGGTCATCCACTCGGCCGTCACCGCCGCGTGCCTGTACGCCCTGCCCGGCCTGAAGACCCACCTCGTCGCCTTCGACACCAGCGTCGTCGACATGACCTCCGACGTGGACGACCCGGTCGAACTCCTCATGAAGGTCCAGCTCGGCGGCGGCACCGACATCGCCCGCGCCGTCGAGTACGCGGCCGGCCTCATCGAGAACCCCCGCCGCTCCATCGTCGCCCTCATCACCGACTTCTACGAGGGCGGCAGCGAGGCCCGGCTCGTCCACACCACGAAGCAGCTCTGCGAGCAGGGCACCCAGTTCCTCGGCCTCGCCGCCCTCGACGAGGACGCGAACCCCTCGTACGACCGCAACCTCGCCGGCCGCATGGCCGCCGTCGGCGCCCACATCGGCGCGATGACCCCCTCGCACCTCGTCGAATTCGTGGCCGAGCGGCTCGGCACGTGACCCGCACCGCCGCGCGCCGCTGACCGCCGGCCGCGCCCCCGCCTCCCCTGAACCGGAGTAGACCAGTGTCCAGAAGCGACCTCCTCGCCCTCACCCAGGACGCCCTCGCGGCCCTCGCCAACCGCGGCCTCGTCAAACGCGCCGTCAAGGACCTCGACGCCGGCGCCGCCCCCGAACTCGCCCTCGACGGCGGCGCCCTCACCGCGGTCTTCCCCGACGGCGCCACCGCGGTCCTCCCCGCCGAAGGCGGCCTCGAGACCGCCACCTGCACCTGCGGCGCGGCCGGCAAGTGCCGCCACCGCGTCGGCGCCGTCCTCGCCTACCAGCGCGAACACGCCGACGCCCCCGCCGTCGAAACCGAGACCGCCACGGCCCAGGCGGAACCCGCCGAAACCGCCACCCCCGCGGCCATCACCGACGACCAGCTCCGCGACGCCCTCGGCCCCCACGCCCTCAAAGCCGCCGAAGCCACCCGCAAAGCCGGCTACACCGCCCGCCTCACCTGGCCCGGCCCCGACCGGCCCGCCGCCGCCGAACTCCCCGCCGCCACCGTCAGCTTCCTCGTCCCCGGCCTCGGCTACGTCCACACCGACGCCACCGGCCCCGCCCGCGACACCGCGATCGTCCTCGCCGTCTGGGCCTTCCGCGCCGCACTCGAGAACGGCGCCGACCCCGCCGCCGACCCCGGCGCGGCCACCGTCAGCGTCGGCGGCGCCGACCCCGAGGAGACCCTCGCCGAGACCGTCCACCTCGCCCGCCAGGTCCTCCTCGACGGCGCCGCCGGCGCCGACGCCGTCCTCCGCGCCGCCCTCCAACGCGAGTCCAAGGCCCTCACCCGCCGCCGCGCCCACTGGCCCGCCGGCGCCGTCAACGACCTCATCGACCAGCTCCAGCGCTACGAGGACCGCTCCGCCGCCTACGACCCCCACCGCCTCGCGGTCCTCCTCGCCGAGATCCCCGCCCGCGCCCGCGCCGCCGCCCACCCCGGCGGCACCCCGGCCGCGCACGTCCTCGGCAGCGAAGAGGCCGACGCCACCCCGCTCACCCTCGTCCGCCTCACCGGCCTCGGCGCCCGCGTCGGCACCGAAGGCGACCGCCGCACCCTCGAGGTCTACCTCGCCCAGCCCGAGACCGGCATGGTCCTCTCCATCACCCGCGACTGGCCGATCCCCGAAGGGGAGCAGATCACCGGCGCCGACGTCGCCTCCCGCCGCCTCGCCGGCTGCCGCATCGGCGCCCTCGCCGCCGGCAACACCGTCACCGAGGCCGCCACCCGCACCGCCGCCCGCGCCCTCAAACTCGGCACCGGCCGGCTCGCCAAGACCCAGGTCCTGCCGCTCGGCCTCGCCTGGAACGACCTCCCGTCCACCCTGCGCTCCACCGACCTCGCCGCGCTGGCCGACGAGCTCGCCGAGCGCCCGCCCGCGCTGGTCCGCCCGCGCGTGGCCGCCGAGTCGCTGCGGGTCCTCGCCGTCGAGGAGACCCGCCTCCTCGGCTACGACCCGGCCTCGCAGTGCCTCCAGGCCCTGATCACCGGTCCGGACGGCGGCTCGGCCCGCGTCCGCGTCTCCCACGCCTCGGCCGCCCCCGGCGCGCTCGAGGCCGCCGAGCAGGCGTTCACGGCCGGCCCGCTCGCCGTCGCCGGCCACGTCCACCGCCACCGCGGCGAGCTCATCGTCGAGCCGACCGCGATCCTCACCGCGGACGGCCCGGTCGTCCCCGACTTCGCGCCCGGCGACGACTCCGCCGACCTCGCCGCCGCGGGCGAGCACGCGGTGACCGAGCCCGTCGCGGCCGCGATCGAGCACGCGATCGCCGTCTGCGCCGACCTCGCGCACCAAGGGCTGCGCCGCTCCCGCGAGCCCTCCCGGGTCCGCGTCGAGGCCGCCGCCGCGGCCCTCAGCCGGGTCGGCCTGCAAAGGGCCGCAACGGATTTCGTGCACCTGTCCAAAGCGTTGGCCGATGAGGACGAGACCGCCAAAGGCACGGCCTGGACGGCCGCCACCGTCCGCATGCTGGTCACCGCTGAGCTACACTAAGCGTCTCTTGGGGGATCCCCAGCCACAACACGAGCCACTCGAATCTCACCGGGACCATCCGTTCCCTCGCAGAGTCGGCGATTCACTTTCGAAGCAATGAGGCTTGGCAATGCCGTTTGAATCCGTGATCGACCTGCAAGACCCGATCTTCCTCGCCCACCGCGGCGGCAAGCTCCGCACCTCGACCACCGTCCCGCTCGAGAGCCGCGACGACCTCTCGATCGCCTACACGCCCGGCGTGGCCCGGGTCTGCGAGGCCATCGCCGCCGACGAGTCCCTGGCCCGCACGCACACCTGGCGCTCGAACGTCGTCGCCGTCGTCACCGACGGCACCGCGGTGCTCGGACTCGGCGACATCGGCCCGACCGCGTCGCTGCCGGTCATGGAGGGCAAGGCCGCCCTCTTCCGGCAGTTCGCCGACGTCGACGCCGTCCCGATCTGCCTGGGCACCAAGGACCCCGACGAGATCGTCGCGGCGGTCGCCGCGATCGCGCCGTCGTTCGGCGGGATCAACCTCGAGGACATCGCCGCGCCGCGCTGCTTCGACATCGAGGACCGGCTCAAGTCCCTCCTGGACATCCCGGTGTTCCACGACGACCAGCACGGCACCGCCGTCGTGGTCCTCGCCGCGCTCACCAACGCGCTCCGCCTCCAGGACCGCCGCCCCGAGGACCTGACGGTCACCATCGTGGGCGCCGGCGCCGCGGGCGTCGCGATCGCCAAGATCCTCACCGAGGCCGGCGTCGGCGACGTCATCGTCTGCGACTCCACCGGGATCATCCACGAAGGGCGCGGCCGCCTCAACGCCGTCAAGGCCCGCCTCGCGTCGGCGACCAACAGCGCCGGCCGCTCCGGCGACGTCACCGAGGCCCTGCGCGGGTCCGACGTCCTCGTCGGCGTCTCCGGCGGCTCGGTCCCCGAGTCCGCGATCGCCGGCATGGCCGAGGACGCCATCGTGTTCGCGCTCGCGAACCCGACCCCCGAGGTCGCCCCCGAGATCGCGCTGAAGCACGCGGCGATCGTCGCCACCGGCCGCAGCGACTACCCGAACCAGATCAACAACGTGCTCGCGTTCCCCGGGATCTTCCGCGGCGCCCTGGACGCCGGGGCCCGGCAGATCACCGAGGAGATGAAGCTCGCCGCGGCCCAGGCCATCGCGGACATCGCGGCCGACGGCCTCGCCGCCGACCGCATCGTGCCCTCGCCGCTCGACCCGCGCGTCGCTCCGGCGGTCGCCGCCGCGGTCAAGGCCGCCGCGTAAGCGCATCTTCGGCCCGGCCGGGATCCCGGCCGGGCCGTTCGTCTGCCGTGCTACCGGTCCGCCAGCCCGAGCTGGCGCATGAACTCCGCTTCGTCGAAGTACAGATGGTGCTCGGTGATCTTGCCGTTCTCCACCGTCGCGATGTCGCAGCTGCGCAGCTTCACCTTCTTGCCGGTCGGCTCGAGCGTCTCGCCCGAGGCCATCGTGATCCGCCCGGTGTTGGTGCCGATGAAGTAGCCCTCGTCGACCGCCCGGCCGTCGGCTTCGAGCTTCGCGATCGACTCGAAGTGGCTGTCCGGGAAACCGTCGAGGAACTGCTGCCAGTACGTCGTGATCTTGTCGTGCCCGGTGACCGGTCCCGCGTCGGGCGTCACCACCACGGCGTCGTCGGCGTACAGATCGACCGCCGCCTGCAGGTCGTGGTTCTCGATCGCCGACTCGGTGAGTCGGTCGAGTACTTCTCTGGCCTGGCCCATGCCAAACACCTCCCTCAAACGCGATTATCGTTCGGTTTCCGGGGCTGGGGCCCTCCTTCCGCGAACCCGGGTGCCACGGCCCTGATCAGGTAGAATGCTGGGATTCAGCGGTGCTCAGGAGGCCGCGCCCAGCAGGTCCGCCAGCGCCGCGATCACCGCACGTCCCTCCACTTGCGAGGCCCATTCCCGCGGCAGGGCCGCGTGCCCGTACGCGGCGCCGTAGAGGTTGCCGAGGATCGCGCCGGTCGAGTCGGAGTCGCCGCCGTGGCTGACGGCCGCGACGAGGCCGGACCGCACGTCGTCGGTGCCCAGCAGGCAGTACACGGCGATCGCGAGGGCCTCCTCGGCCACCCACCCCTCGCCGAGCGGGGCGCACGTGTTCGGCCCGGGCGGGACGTTCCCGGCGAGCCGGTAGGCCTCCTGGAGCGCGTCGGCGGTCTCGGAGCGGTCGAGGCTGCGGCGCAGGTGCAGCATGGTCTCGGAGACCGCGCGCTGCGGCGTCTCGCCGTTCATCAAGTGCGCCACGATCATCGCGAACGCGCCGGCCGAGGCCCCGGCGGTCGGGTGCCCGTGGGTGAGGGCCGAGCACTGCTCGGCGAGGGCGTACGCCTCGGCGGGGGAGTGGCGCAGGCCGAACGGGGCCGAGCGCATGACGGTGCCGCAGCCCTTCGAGTCCGGGTTGACGCCGGGCCGGGCGCCGTCGCGGAGGCCGGAGATGCAGGCGTTGCCGGGGGCGCGGCGCGCGTACAGCCACGGCTGGGCCGCGAGCCCTTCGGCGCCCGCGGGCGGCATGGGCTCCCGCTGGGTCCGGAGCCACCGCAGGTACGCCTCGCGGACGGCCTCCACTTCGCCGCCGGGGCCGGCGAGGAGGAGTCCTTCGACGGTGAACAGGGTCATCTGGGTGTCGTCCGAGACGCGGTTGACCCGCATCTCGGTGACGCCGGACGGGCCCCACTCCGCTTCGATGAACCGCCAGGCGTCGAACTCGACCTGGTATCCGAGGGCGTCGCCCACCGCGCCGCCGATGAGGCAGCCGAGGACGCGGTCGTGCCGCGTGATCGCTTGAGTCACGCCGGGATTCTATGGCGCCCCTGCCGGTCCGTCATCGGCCGCCGGTGCGGGCCGCTTGACCGAGTGACCGTTCACATGCACAATACATTGAAATGTTTCAACCCTTTTAGGAACGGGAGACGATGCAGCCTCCGACCAGAACGAGAGCGGTGACCGTCGCAGCAGCGGCGGCCGTCGTGCTCTCCTCCCTCACCGCGTCCGGGGCGTCAGCCGCCGAGGCCGAGGCGGCGATCGCCGTGGACCTCGACGCCGCCACCGACATCTCCGACGACCTGTACGGCCTCTTCTACGAGGACATCAACCACGCCGCCGACGGCGGACTCTACGCCGAGCTGGTCCAGAACCGCTCCTTCGAATACCTCCCCGCCGACCTCGCCGGCTACCACGCACTGACCGCGTGGACCGCGACCGGTGTCACCGCCGCCACGGCCGACCCGCTCAACGACCGCAACACCACCTACGCGACCGCCGCCGCCGGGGCCACCCTCGTCAACAGCGGCTACAACTCCGGCATGGCCTTCACCGCCGGCGACGACTACGATCTCAGCTTCTGGGCCCGCGGCGCCACCGAGATCCGGGCGGTGCTCACCGACGCCGCAGGGACGCCCGTCGCCGACGCTGTTACCGTTCCCATCGACAGCCGGGGGGAGTGGACGAAGTACGAGGCCGAACTCGAAGCCGAAGCCGACACCACCACCGGCCGCCTCGCGCTCGCCACCGCCGAAGCGGTCGACCTCGACATGGTCTCGCTCTTCCCTGACGACACCTTCAAAGGCCGCGAGAACGGCCTGCGCAAGGACCTCGCGAAGCTCATCGACGACCTCGACCCGTCGTTCCTGCGCTTCCCCGGCGGATGCATCGTCAACACCGGCTCCTACGACCCCGGCTCGCGCGAGCGCGCCTACAACTGGAAGGACACCGTCGGGCCCGTCGAGGAGCGTCTGACCAACCATAACTTCTGGGGCTACAACCAGTCCTACGGCCTGGGCTACTTCGAGTACTTCCAGTTCGCCGAGGACATCGGCGCCGAACCGCTCCCGGTCGTCCCCGTCGGCGTGACCGGCTGCGGCGACTCCCCGGAGATCACCGACCCCGAGCAGCTCGACGCCTGGGTCCAGGACACCCTCGACCTCATCGAGTTCGCCAACGGCCCCGTCACCTCCGAATGGGGGTCGCTGCGCGCCGAGATGGGCCACCCGCGGCCCTTCGGCCTCGAGATGATCGGCCTCGGCAACGAGGAGTACAAGGAGCAGTACTACGCCAACTACCCGGCGTTCCATGACGCGATCCGCGAGGCGCACCCCGAGATCGAGATCATCGCGAACTCCGGTGTGGACGACTCCGGCGACGTCTTCGACCGCAACTGGGAGTTCGCCCGCGCCCAGGGAGCCGACCTCGTCGACGAGCACTACTACAACTCGCCGGAGTGGTTCCTCGCCAACAACGACCGCTACGACTCCTACGACCGCAGCGGCCCGCACGTGTTCGTCGGCGAGTACGCCTCCCGCTCGAACACCTGGTGGAGCGCCCTCTCCGAGGCGTCCTACCTGACGGGCCTCGAACGCAACGGCGACGTGGTCGACATGGCCTCGTACGCGCCGCTGCTGTCCAACATCGACTACGTCGACTGGGCGCCGGACATGATCTGGTTCGACAACCACCAGACGGTCAAGTCCGCCAGCTACGAGGTCCAGCACCTGTTCGCGAACCACGCCGGCGACCAGGTCCTGGCCTCCGCACTGGACGCCGCGCCGCTCGAACCCGAGGACATCGCCGGCGGCGTCGGCCTCGCCACCTGGAACACCGCCGCCTCCTACGACGACGTCAAGGTCACCGCCGCCGACGGCACCGTCCTCCTCCAGGACGACTTCGCCTCCGGCAGCGACGGCTGGACCGTCACCGGCCCCGGCGGCGCCCCGACGGGCGCATGGGAGGTCGCCGACGGCGCGTACCACCAGACCGCGATCGTCGAGGACGCCCGCTCCACCGCCGGCTCGGTCGACTGGTCGAACTACACCTACGAGGTCAAGGCCACCAAGACCGCCGGCAGCGAGGGCTTCCTCGTCATGTTCGGCGTCGAGGGCACCGACGACTACTACTGGTGGAACCTCGGCGGCTGGAACAACACCACCAGCGCCGTCGAGAAGTCCTCCGCCGGCGGCAAGTCCACGCTCGTCAACCACGACACCGTGATCGAGACCGGCCGCACCTACGACCTCAGGCTCGAGGTCGCCGGCCGCACCGTCACCGGCTACGTGGACGGCGAGCAGGTGTTCAGCATCGAGGACGACGGCGGCATCGAGCCGCTCTACCAGGTCGTCACCCGCGACGAGGACACCGGCGAGATCACCCTCAAGGTCGTCAATGCCCAGGACCGGGCCGTCACCACCGACGTCGTCCTCGAAGGTCGCGCCCTCAAGGACCGCGGCGAGGTCACCACCATCGCCTGCGACCCCGGCTGCGACAACATCCTCGGCCAGGAGCAGGTGGTCTACCCCGTCACCGAGAAGGTCCGCGGGCTCGGCAACGACTTCACCTACGAGTTCGAGCCGTACTCCGTCACCTTCATCACCCTCAGGCCGCAAGGCAGGGGCTGACGCCGAAGCGGCCCCGGGAAACGACCGCGCAGGTCGCCTCCCGGGGCCGCTTCCGCTCGGCGCCTAGCGCATCCGGCGGTCGTCCGGTCCGTACTGCGGCGGGTTCGGGCGCTGCCTCGGGAGGATCACGGTCGCGTCGTCCAGCGGCGGCTGCCCGCCCGGCTGCCCCGCGGGCGGTCCGTACGGCGGCGGCACCGGCCGCTGCCGCGGGAGGATCAGGGTCGCGTCGCTCATCGCCGCGGCGACGGGCTCCTGCTTCGGCAGGACCACGAGCGGGTTGAACAGGAACCCGCGGCCGATCCGGTTCAGCACGTTGTGCAGCAGCAGGCAGACCGCGATCACCAGCGCCGTCAGGAACAGCGGGTACACCAGCGCCGCCGGGACGTTCGCCAGCGCCCCTTCGACGCTGGACGCGCGCACCGCCCGGTCGATGACCGCCAGCGGCAGCATGTGGATCACGTAGATCGGGAGCGTCCGCTGCCCGATCCAGCGCAGCCCCGAGGTGCCCCGCGGCAGCCACCGGTCGAACAGGATGCACCACGCCATCCCGAAGTACACGGCCGAGACGCACAGCAGCGGCCAGACGGCCGGCCACGCGCGCGCGTTCAGGTAGCCCACGGCCCCGAGCCCGACCACGAAGACCGCGCCGGCCGCGATCGCCTTCCACACGTTCACCGACGCCGCGAGGCGCCGCACCAGGTCGCGCATGCGCAGGCCGAGGACGAAGAAGAACAGGTTCTGGAGGACCTGCCACATGTTGCCCAGGTCCGGCAGCACGTCCATGCTCGCCACGGCCGACACGGCGAACGCCAGGCCCAGCACGACCGGCGTCGGCACCTTCCTGGTGGCGCGCGCGATCACCAGGTACCACCCGAGTGCGAGCAGGTACCACAGGTTCGTGGGGCTGATCGTGAGTTCGAGGAAGTAGTCGCCGACGTCGTGCGCCCGGGCCGTGTCGAAGTCCGGGGCCGTCAGCCACAGGGCGAAGGTCTGGATCGTCAGCCACAGGACGTACAGGCTCCACAGCAGTCCGACCCGGCGCCGGGCCTTGGCCCAGTCGGGCGCGAACGCCGCGCTCGCGGCGAACATGCCCGAGACCAGGAAGAACAGCGGCATCCGCAGCGGCAGGAGCTGCGCGCTGAAGGTCGCCCACAGCGACGCGATCCCGTCGGCCGAGCCCCAGTCGACGAAGTGAACGTGCTTGGTGATGACGTGCCAGAAGACGACCAGGATGATGCAGACGCCCTTCGCGACGTCAGCCCAGCCGTCCCGCTTGGGGAGATTCATGTCGGGGTGCCAATTTTCGCTAGGGTGGCAAAGCGCTTCGACTCTAGCTCCCGCTCGCAACGGGAACGCGAGTGGTCCTCATTCGCCCGCGGGACCAGGGAAGTCCGCCGCGGGCCGCTTCCGGCCTCAGACGGCCGGCTCGACCGCTTCCTTCTCCGCCGCCTCCACGATGCGGTCGCCCTCGCGCTCGCCGTGGATCTCGTAGTGCAGCGGCACCGCGCCGGGGTGCGGGATCCGCTTGCGCAGGCTGAACGGCACCGCGACCACGGCCACCCACAGCACGCCCGCGCCGAGCATGTGCATCCCGACCAGGAGCGCCGGCAGGTCCAGGTAGTACTGCGTGTACCCGATGACGCCCTGGAGGAGCTCGACCGCGAGCAGCGCGTACGCCGTGCGGATCGCGCCCTCGGGGGCCTTCACGGCGTGCAGCGTCGCGATCAGGGCCACCGTCATCCCCAGCAGCAGCCACACCAGGTCGGCGTGGAACTGCGACATCAGGGCCGGGTCCATCCCGTTGCGCGGCGTGTCCGCGTCGCCCGCGTGCGGGCCCGAACCGGTCACGACGACGCCCATGACGATCACCGCGGCCGCGACCGCGACCAGGCCGCGCCCCAGCAGCACCACCGCGCGGGGCACGAGCGGGACCGCCTCGCCGTCGGGCTCGCCCGAGCGCACGTACAGCGCCACCGAGAGCGCCACGAGCGGGATCGACGCCAGGAAGTGCAGGCCCACGACCCACGGGTTCAGGTTCGTCCACACCGTGATGCCGCCGATGACCGCCTGCGCGGGCACGTACATCAGGCCCGCCGCCGCCAGCTTCACCAGCGAGGACCGCCGCGGCACCCGCAGCCACGCCGCGAGCAGCGCGCCCACGGCCACCGCGATGAGCACGCCGGTCAGCACCCGGTTCCCGAACTCGATCACGCCGTAGATCCCCATCTCAGGGGTCGCCACAAGCGAGTCGGCGGTGCACTTGGGCCACTCGGGGCAGCCCAGGCCCGACTCGGTCAGGCGCACCGCGCCGCCGGTCACGATGATGCCGACGTTCGCGATCACACTGGCCAGCGCCCACCGGCGCACCGCGCCGGGCTTGCTGAACCACCGCTGCAACAGGTTCACCCCGCGAATCTAGCCCCGCGGGCCGATCCGACCGCATGCCGTGCCCGGGCGTGTGACCTCGCGGCCCGCCCGTGACGGGTGAGGTTAGGCAACCCTGCGTGCCCCGTCTCACCGCGAGGCGTCCTCGACGGCCCGCAGCGAATTAAGTAACATTTACCTTGTGGAAATGGTGACGAGGGCGGCCAGCCACTCGACGGACGGGGACACCCGCCGCCGAGTGACCCGGCTCCTGCTCGAACGCGGCCACGCCACGGCCGCCGAGCTGGCCCGCGCGCTCGGCATCACCGCCACCGCCACCCGCCGCCATCTGGACGCCATGGAGGCCGAAGGCCAGGTCGAGACCCGCGTGGTCAAGACCGCCGGTCGCGGACGGCCCGCGAGGAGCTACCAGCTCACGCCCGCCGCCCGCACCAACCTCGGCCACACCTACGACGACCTCGCGATGGAGGCGCTGCGCTGGATCCGCCGCTTCGAAGGCGAAGGCGCCGTCAGCGGCTTCGCCGCCGAGCAGGTCGCGCGCCTGGAGGCCCGATGCCGGGCCGCCCTGGACGCGGTCGACTCGGACGATCCGGTGGCCCGCGCCCAGGCGCTGGCCACCGCCATGTCGAGCGAGGGCTACGCCGCCACGGCGTCCGTCATCGCCTCGGGCGGGCAGATCTGCCAGCACCACTGCCCGGTGGCGGGCGTGGCCGCGGAGTTCCCGCAGCTGTGCGAGGCGGAGACGCGGGTGATCAGCCGCCTGCTGGGCGTCCACGTCCAGCGCCTGGCGACGATCGCCAACGGGGACGGGGTGTGCACCACCCACGTGCCCGGCACGAGCGGCCGCAGGGCCGCGCACGGCGCCAGGGGAGGCGGATCCGTTCCGCTGCCCGACCCCGAGCGCGCAGACCGATAACCCGACAGGTCAAAGGTGAGACTTCAGATGACCGACACGCAGAAGAGCGAGCCGCTGAGCCAGGAGGAGGCCCTGGCCTCCCTCGAGCGCTACGAGTACGGCTGGGCCGACTCGGACGTCGCCGGCGCGAACGCGCGGCGCGGCCTGACCGAAGAGGTCGTCCGCGACATCTCCGCGCGCAAGAACGAGCCCGAGTGGATGCTCGACCTGCGCCTGAAGGGCCTCAAGCTGTTCGGCCGCAAACCCATGCCGAACTGGGGCGCCGACCTCTCGGGCATCGACTTCGACAACATCAAGTACTACGTCGAGGCGTCCGAGAAGCAGGCCGAGTCCT
This sequence comes from Glycomyces albidus, assembly GCF_009451885.1. Lineage (GTDB taxonomy): Bacteria > Actinomycetota > Actinomycetes > Mycobacteriales > Micromonosporaceae > Glycomyces > Glycomyces albidus. The sequence goes on along the minus strand of NZ_WIAO01000049.1, from coordinate 16,162 downwards.
GGGAGGACCTGCCCGAGGACATCAAGAAGACCTACGACAAGCTGGGCATCCCCGAGGCCGAGCGCCAGCAGCTCGTCTCCGGCGTCGCCGCCCAGTACGAGTCCACCGTGCTCTACCACTCCATCCGCGAGGACCTGGAGCAGCAGGGCGTCGTCTTCATGGACACCGACACCGGCCTGCGCGAGCACCCGGAGATCTTCAAGGAGTACTTCGGCTCCGTGATCCCGGTCGGCGACAACAAGTTCGCCGCCCTCAACACCGCGACCTGGTCGGGCGGCTCGTTCATCTACGTCCCCAAGGGCGTCCACGTCGAGATCCCGCTCCAGGCCTACTTCCGGATCAACACCGAGAACATGGGCCAGTTCGAGCGCACGCTGATCATCGCCGACGAGGGCTCGTTCGTGCACTACATCGAGGGCTGCACCGCCCCGGTGTACTCCTCGGACTCGCTGCACTCCGCGGTCGTCGAGATCATCGTCAAGAAGGACGCCCGCGTCCGCTACACGACCATCCAGAACTGGTCGTCCAACGTCTACAACCTGGTCACCAAGCGCGCGGTCGCCGAGCAGGGCGCCACCATGGAGTGGGTCGACGGCAACCTCGGCTCGAAGGTCACCATGAAGTATCCGGCCGTGGTCATGGTCGGCGAGCACGCCAAGGGCGAGGTCCTGTCGGTCGCCATGGCCGGCGCGGGCCAGCACCAGGACACCGGCGCCAAGATGACCCACGCCGCGCCGCACACGTCCTCGACCATCGTGTCGAAGTCGATCTCGCGCGGCGGCGGCCGCACCTCGTACCGCGGCCTCGTCCAGGTCGACGAGGGCTCGCACCACGCGAAGTCCACCGTCAAGTGCGACGCGCTCCTGGTCGACACCATCTCGCGCTCGGACACGTACCCGTACGTCGACATCCGCGAGGACGACGTCGACATGGGCCACGAGGCCACGGTCTCCAAGATCGGCGAGGACCAGATGTTCTACCTCATGAGCCGCGGGCTCACCGAGGACGAGGCGGCCGCGATGATCGTGCGCGGCTTCATCGAGCCCATCGCCAAGGAGCTCCCGATGGAGTACGCCCTCGAGCTCAACCGCCTGATCGAGCTCCAGATGGAAGGCGCCGTGGGCTAGCGGCCCGGCGAGGACTAGGAAACCGAGATTTTATGAGCATCGAAGTCGCCCCGAAGCCCACGGCGCACACCCACGGCCTCGGCGAGGTGCCCCCGAAGACCAAGTCGCAGCTGCTGCGCTCGTTCGAGCCCGCCGACTTCCCGGCCCTGACCGGCCGCGAGGAGGACTGGCGCTACACGCCCGTGAAGCGCCTCGCCGGACTCGACAGCGACGAGACCGCCCTGGCGGCCAAGGCCGCCGAGTACGCGGTCCGCAACCTGCCCGCGGGGGTCACCGCCGAAGCCGTCGGCAAGGACGACCCCCGCCCGGGCTCGATCCTGACCCCGTTCGACCGCCCCAGCGCGGTCGCCTGGGCCAAGACCGAGAAGGCCCTCCTCGTGTCGGTCGCGCCCGAGACCGCCGTCTCCGAGCCGGTCTGGATCGACGTCACCGGCGGCGGCCTCGACGGCGCCACCTGGGCCCACACGTTCATCGAGGTCGGCCACCACGCCGACGCCACCCTGATCGTGCGGCACACCGGCCAGGCCCGCCTCGGCGACAACGTGGAGATCGCCGTCGGCGACGGCGCGCACCTGCGCCTGGTCGTCCTCGCCGAATGGGACCGCGAGTCCACCCACGTCGAGCACCAGAAGGCCCGGCTCGGCACCGACGCCCGGCTCGACCACATCGCCGTCACGCTCGGCGGCGACCTGGTCCGCCAGTACCTGTCGGTCGACTACGCCGGCCGCGGCGGCTCCGTCGACGCCTACGGCCTCTACTTCGCCGACACCGGCCAGCACCTGGAGCAGCGCCAGCTCGTGGACCACTCGGTCCCCGACTGCCGCTCCAACGTGAACTACCGCGGCGCCCTCCAGGGCGAGACCGCCCGCACCGTCTGGGTCGGCGACATCCTCATCCAGGACGCCGCCACCGGCACCGACACGTACGAGATCAACCGCAACCTCGTCCTCTCCGACGGCGCCCGCGCCGTCTCGGTCCCCAACCTGGAGATCGAGACCGGCGAGATCGCCGGCGCCGGCCACGCCTCCGCGACCGGCCGCTTCGACGAGGAGCACCTGTTCTACCTCCAGTCGCGCGGCATCCTTGAGGCCGAGGCCCGCCGGCTGGTCGTCAAGGGCTTCTTCAACGAGATCATCGCCAAGGTCCCCGACGAGGCCCTCCGCGAGGAGCTCACCGAACTCGTGGTCGCCCGCCTCGACCAGGGCCCCGACGCCGGAGCCGCGAACCGATGACGGACGACGACTACCTGCGCGTGTGCGCGCTCGACGAACTGCCGGATTCCGAGCCCGTCGCGGCCGACATCCACGGCACCTCGATCGTGCTCGTGCGCAAGTCCGACGAGGTGTACGCCCTGTACGACGAGTGCTCCCACGCGGCCGTGGCGCTCTCCGAGGGCGACGTCGACGACTGCTCGATCGAATGCTGGCTGCACGGGTCCACCTTCGACCTGCGCACCGGCAAACCGTCCGGGCCGCCCGCCACCACGCCGGTCCCGACCTACCCGGTCGAGCTCCGCGGAGGCGACGTCTACCTCAGCCTCAAGCCCAAGACCACCGAAACCGCCGCTGAGCCCGTGACGGGCTCGCACGCAACGCCCGAAGGAAACCAGCAATGAGCAAGCTCGAGATCCGCGACCTGCACGTCTCGGTCAACACCGACGAAGGCGCCAAGCCGATCCTGCACGGCGTCGACCTCACCATCAACTCCGGTGAGACCCACGCCATCATGGGCCCCAACGGGTCCGGCAAGTCGACCCTGGCCTACTCGCTGGCCGGGCACCCGAAGTACGAGATCACCGGCGGCACCGTCCTCCTCGACGGCGACGACGTCCTCGAGATGAGCGTCGACGAGCGCGCCCGCGCCGGCCTCTTCCTCGCCATGCAGTACCCGGTCGAGGTCCCCGGCGTCAGCGTCTCCAACTTCCTGCGCACCGCCAAGACCGCGGTCGACGGCGAGGCCCCCAAGCTCCGCACCTGGATGAAGGACCTCAAGGGCGCCATGGCCGAGCTGAAGATGGACGAGGCGTTCATCAACCGCAACGTCAACGAGGGCTTCTCCGGCGGCGAGAAGAAGCGCCACGAGATCGTCCAGATGGAGCTGCTCAAGCCCAAGTTCGCGATCCTCGACGAGACCGACTCCGGCCTCGACGTCGACGCGCTCCGGGTCGTCTCCGAGGGCATCAACCACGCCAAGGAGACCACCGACTCCGGCGTCCTCCTCATCACCCACTACACCCGCATCCTGCGGTACGTGAAGCCCGACTTCGTGCACGTCTTCGTCGACGGCCGGATCGCCGAAGAAGGCGGCCCGGAACTCGCCGAGAAGCTCGAAGCCGAAGGCTACGAGTCCTACGTCGGCGCGAAGGCCGCCTAGACCAGGAGGAGCCCGTGGAGGCTGTCACCAAACTCGACGTCGACGCGGTCCGCGCCGACTTCCCGATCCTCAAGCGCATGATCGGGGACCGGCAGCTCGCGTACCTGGACTCCGCTGCGACCTCGCAGAAACCGGTCCAGGTCGTCGAGGCGATGCGCCGATTCACCGAGCACTCGAACGCGAACATCTCGCGCTCGGTGCACACCCTCGGGGCCGAGGCCACCGAGGCGTACGAAGGCGCCCGCGCCCGGATCGCCGCCTTCATCGGCGCCCCGAGCGCCGACGAAGTGGTGTTCACCAAGAACTCCACCGAGGCCATCAACCTCCTCGCCTACGCGTTCCAGAACGGCTCGCTCGACCCGAGCGCCGACCCGCGGTTCCGCCTCGGCCCCGGCGACGAGATCGTCGTGACCGAGATGGAGCACCACGCGAACCTCGTCCCGTGGCAGCAGCTCGCCCAGCGCACCGGCGCCACCCTCAAGTGGATCGGCATCACCGACGCCGGCCGGCTCGACGTCGACTCGATCCCCGAGGTCATCACCGAACGCTGCAAGATCATCTCGTTCGTCCACGTGGCGAACCTGCTCGGCACGGTCAACCCGACCTCGCAGATCACCGCCCGCGCCCGCGAGGTCGGCGCCCTGGTCGGCCTCGACGCCTCCCAGTCCGTCCCGCACCTGCCCGTGGACGTGACCGAGCTCGGCGTCGACTTCATCGCCTTCACCGGACACAAGATGCTCGGACCCACCGGCATCGGCGTCCTGTGGGCGAAAGCCGACCTCCTCGAGGCCATGCCGCCGTTCCTCACGGGCGGCTCCATGATCAAGACCGTCACCATGGAGGGCACGACGTTCGCCGCCGCGCCCGCCAAGTTCGAGGCCGGCACGCCGCCGATCGCCGAGGCCGTCGGCCTCGCCGCCGCCGTCGACTACCTCGACCAGCTCGGCATGGAGAACGTCCGCGCCCACGAGAAGGAACTCGCCGGGTACATGCTCGAGCGGCTCGAGACCGTCGACGGCCTCACCGTCGTCGGCCCCCGCGTCCCGATCGGCCGCAGCGCCACCGTCTCCTTCACGCTCGAAGGCGTCCACCCGCACGACGTCGGCCAGGTCCTCGACGCCGAAGCCGTCGCCGTCCGCGTCGGCCACCACTGCGCCAAACCCACCTGCGTGCGCTTCGGCGTCACCGCCACCACCCGCGCCTCCGCGTACGTGTACAACACGCACGAGGAAATAGACCGGCTCGTGGCGGCGTTGGGACAGGTGCGAAAGGTGTTCGGCTGATGAATCTCGACGAGCTGTACCAGGAAGTCATCCTGGACCACTACAAGCGCCCGCGCGGCGCCGGCCTGCGCGAACCCTACGAGGGCGAGTCCCACCAGGTCAACCCGACCTGCGGCGACGAGATCACCCTCCGGGTCCACGTGGACGGCGGCACGATCGGCGACGTCTCCTACGAGAACGTCGGCTGCTCGATCTCCAAGGCCTCCGCCTCGGTGATGTACGAGCTCGTCAACGGCGCGACCGTCGACGACGCGCTGGCCCGCCTGTCCGAGTTCACCGAGCTCATGAACTCCAAGGGCCAGAGCGAGGGCGACGAGGAGACCCTCGAGGACGCCGTCGCGTTCGCGGGCGTCTCGAAGTACCCGATGCGCGTCAAGTGCGCGCTCCTGGGCTGGATGGCGTTCAAGGACGCCCTTGTGAGAGCCGAAGCCTCGATCCCCGGAAGGACCGACGCATGACCGACACCGTGAAGGCCAAAGAGGACGACATCCTCGAGGCCATGAAAGACGTGGTCGACCCCGAGCTGGGCATCAACGTCGTCGACCTGGGCCTGATCTACGGCGTCCACGTCGACGAGTCGAACGTGGCCACGCTCGACATGACCCTGACTTCCGCGGCCTGCCCGCTGACCGACGTCATCGAGGACCAGTCCCGCTCGGCCCTCTGCTCGGGCCCGGACGGCGGCCTCGTCTCCGACCTGCGGATCAACTGGGTGTGGATCCCGCCGTGGGGCCCGGACAAGATCACCGACGACGGCCGCGACCAGCTCCGCGCGCTCGGGTTCAACGTCTGACGAAGTCGGACTTGAACGGAGTGGCGCAGGAACGTCTGACGAAGTCGGACTTGAACGATGAATCACGGGAACGTCTGAAGCCGGCCCCATGGTGAAGATCCGCCCCGCCTCCGGCGGCGGCAGGATCGTCGAGGTCGAACCCGAACGGCTCCCGCGCTGGGTCGCGAACTTCGCCGCCCGCAACGGCGGCATCGCCGCCCACCGCGCGGACGGGAACGACTGGACGATCGCATCGAACGAGGGAGCGTCGGCCGGTGTCCGCTGGACACTGGCCGACGGCCTCCCCGCGGGCTGGCTCCTGGACGACGACCCCGTCACCGCCGCCGAACACCTCCGCGACTACGCCCTCGAACCGCGCCGCATCGCAGTCCTCCTCGCCCGCAAGGGCGCCTTCTCCGTCGGCATCCTGGAGGACGGCCGCATCACCGCCTCCAAGACCGATTCGGCCTACGTCCAAGGCAAGACGAAGGCCGGCGGCCAGTCCCAGCAGCGCTTCGCGCGCCGCCGAGAAGGCCAGGCCCACGCCGCCGAGAAGCGCGCCCGGGAGGCCGCCTTCGCGGTCCTCGGCAACGCCGGGTTCGACGCCCTCGTCACCGGCGGCCCGGTCGAGGGCATCCTCGAAGACCCGCGGCTCGCCTGGCTGCGCGCGGCGGTCCATTTCGGCGACATCGCCGAGCCCAAGCAGTCCCTCCTCACCGAGACCGCCTACCGCGCCATCGGCTTCCGCATCCGTGTCACCGACGGTTCGCGAACGCGACCGACTTAGCTAAGTCTGGCTAATCTGGTAGACTCGTCATATGTCGTACGTCGTGAACATCCACGAGGCCAAGACCCAGTTGTCGCGGCTGATCGAGCGGGCGGCCCGGGGCGAGCACATCGTCATCGCGAAGGCCGGCAAGCCGGTGGTGGATCTGATCCCGCACCGTGAACGGCCCGTGGTGCTCGGCGGGTTGCGCGGCCGGCTCGAGTACGACGACGCCGCCTTCGACATCGATCCCGACATCCAGGCGATGTTCTACGGTGACGCCGATGCTCCTGCTTGACAGTCAGACCGCGCTGTGGGCGATGGACGACAACCCCAGGCTCGGGCCGCGGGCCCGGCAGCGCATCGAGTCGGCGGCGGCGGTGCACGTCTCGGTCGCCACCGTGTGGGAGCTGACCATCAAGTCGATGCTCGGCAAGTTGAAGATCCCCGCGGACTTCGCCTCCCAGGTCGAGTCCGGCGGCTTCGAACTCCTCGAGGTCTCCGCGGACCACGCGGAAGGGATCCGCGACTTCCCCGAACTGCTGCGCCACGACCCGTTCGACCGCCTCATCGTCTCGCAGGCGCATCTGCACCGCTTGACGCTCCTGACGGCCGACCGGGTCCTGCTCGGCCTCGGCCGCGACTTCATCGCCGACTCGACCGCGTGAGGCTCACTCCAGGGCGAGGTCCACGAGGCGCTCGGCGTGGATGCGGGTCGAGTCGAAGACCGGGACCGTCGTGTCGGTGCCGTCGACGAGGAGCGTGATCTCGGTGCAGCCGTAGATCATCCCCTGGCATCCGCGCGCGACCAGGTCGGCCATGACCCGCCGGTACACCTGCCGGGACTCGGCCGTGACGACGCCGAGCGTCAGCTCGCCGTAGATGATCTCGTGCACGGCGGTCCGGTCGTCCTCGCCCGGCACCGCGACCTCGATGCCGTTGCGGGCCATGCGCTCGGCATAGAAGTCCATCTCCATGGTGAAGCGGGTCGCGAGGAGGCCGACGCGGTCCACTCCGGCTTCGCGGATGCGGTCGGCGGTCGTGTCGACCAAGTGGACGAACGGCACGTCGACGGCCGCCTCGATCCGGTCCGCGACGAGGTGCATGGTGTTGGTGCACAAGGCGATCAGGCCGGCACCGCCCCGCTCCAGTCCGACGGCCGCGTCAGCGAGCGCCTTCCCGGCGCCGTCCCAGTCCCCGGCGCGCTGCATCGCCTCGATCTCGCCGAAGTCGACGGTCGCCATGAGGCTCCGGGCGTTGTGCTGCCCGCCGAGCCGGCTCCGGACGTCCTCGTTGATCAGCCGGTAGTACTCGGCGGAGGACTCCCAGGACATCCCGCCGATCAATCCGATGGTGCGCATGGACCCATTGTGCCCGCGGCGCGCGAGGCCGCGCCGGTGTCAGGGGGCGGTCTCGGCGCGGACTTCGCCGGCCTTGGCGTCGGGGTCGTCGACGGGCGGCCTGCTGCCGCGGAGCGTCAGGTTCGGCATGAACAGCGTCAGGACGATCGTGACGGCCGCGATCGAGGCGGCGACGAGGAAGACCTGGTCGAGGCCGGCGGTGAACGCCTGCTGCACGACGGCCCGCACCGGCTCGGGCAGGTGGGCGACCACCGTGGGGGACTCCATCACCGCCGACAGGTCGGTCTCGCTGAGGCCCGCGGCCTCCTGCGGCGGGAGCTGTGCGACGGCGCCCGGGAGGTTCGCGGCGAGTTCGTCGTTCAGTCTCGCGGTCATGACCGCGCCGAGCACGGCCGTGCCGACCGCGCCGCCGAGCGACCGCGCGAAGTTGTTCGTGCTCGTGCCCGCGCCGAGGTCCTCGACGCGGACCATGTTCTGCATGGCCAGGACCAGCGGCTGCATGAACATGCCCATGCCGACGCCGAGGACCAGCAGGAACGCCCCGCCGGTCCACAGCGGCGTGTCGACGTGGAGCTGCGTGAACAGCGCCAGTCCGGCGGTGATGACGATCGACCCGGCGACGAGGAACCACTTGTAGCGCCCGAGCCGGGAGATCACGAACCCCGAGGACACGGAGGTGAGCACCATGCCGGCCATCATCGGGATCATGAGGAGCCCCGAGGCGGTCGGGGAGTAGCCGCGCACCATCTGGAAGAACAGCGGGATGTACACGATCCCCGAGAACATGCCGACGCCGAAGACGAGGGCGATGACGCCGGCGAGCGCGAACGTCCCCTGCCGGAACATCCGCAGCGGCAGGATCGGCTCCTCGGCGCGCGTCTCGACCGCGACGAAGACGGCGGTGAGGACCGCGGCCGCGGCGAAGAGCCCGATGACGACCGCCGAGTCCCACGCGTACTCGTGGCCGCCCCAGGTGACGGCCAGGAGGAGGCACACCACGGCCGGGACGAGGCAGGCCGCGCCGAGGTAGTCGATCTTCCGCTGCCGGGTCGGGAAGCGGTGGCGCCGCAGGACCTGGTCGACGGCGATCATCGCGGCGAGGCCGAGCGGCAGGTTGATGTAGAAGATCCACCGCCAGTCCACTTCGGAGAGCCAGCCGCCGAGCACCGGCCCGGCCACCGAGGAGATCCCGAAGACCGCGCCGAAGAACCCCTGGTACCTGCCGCGTTCGCGCGGCGAGACGACGTCGGAGACGACGGTGAACGCGAGCGAGATGAGCCCGCCGCCGCCGAGGCCCTGGAAGCCGCGGAAGAGGATGAGCTGGAGCATGTTCTGCGACAGTCCGGCGAGCGCGGAGGCGGCGAGGAAGATCGCGATGGCGACGAGGATGACCGGCCGCCGCCCGTACAGGTCGGAGAGCTTGCCGTACAGCGGGGTCGAGGCCGTGGTGGCGATGAGGTAGGCGGTGACGACCCACGTGTAGTCGCCCATGCCGCCGAGGTCGCCGACGATGGTCGGCAGGGCCGTGCCGACGATGGTCTGGTCGAGCGAGGCCAGGAGCATGGTGAGCATGAGCGCGCCGAAGAGCGTGTACAGCTCCCTGCGGCTCATGCTCGCGGCGCCGGCCGGTTCGCCCATAGGTGCGAGCGTATGGCCCGCCTCCGCGGAGGCGGGCCGAAACGGCTCATTCGGGTTTCTTGTCGACCGCCCAGGAGCCGGCCGGGACGATGACGTGCCCGACCTGCGCCTCCTTCTCGGTGTGGTTGACGATGAACCGCCACTGGCCGCGGTCCACGACGTCGAGGCCGGGCCCGCCGGGGCCGGTGAGCTCGAACTCCTCGAACAGCCGGTCCCAGGCGTCGTCGCCGAGCTTGCAGGAGACGTACCACGCCTCGCCCTCGCCGAACGGGTTGACGGTGACGGCGGGCTGGCCCTCGATGAGGTCGCCGGTGGCGTACTGGGTGACGCACTGGGCGCCGCGCAGCTCCACGAGTTCGCAGAAGCGTTCGGCCGCACCGAAGTTCCACAGGGCGCGCCGCTCGCCGGCGGGCTGGGGGAGGTGCTCGGTGACGCGGATGCCGAACAGGTCGGTGAGTCCGCCGAGGTACCCGTCGAGCCAGACCTGGCAGTGCTCGTCGACGGCGCCGGTGAGGTAGGAGGCGACGAGTCGCCCGCCGCCGGCGGTGAACCAGCGGAGGTTCTCGGCGGCGGCCTTGGAGAGGACGTACGTCGTCGGTGCGATCACGGTGGCGTACTTCGACAGGTCGCCTTCGGGCGAGGCGAAGTCGGCGACCACGCCGCGGTCGCGCAGGACCCGGTGGATCTGGGCCACGTTCTCGAGGTAGTCGACCGGGGCCGGCAGGTGCGGTCCCGCCGTGGCCCACCACGATTCGGGGCTCCACAGGATCGCCACGTCCGCTTCGACGGGCGATTCGACGGTGTGCGCGATCCCCGGGAGGGTGTTCCCGAACTCGACGACCTCGCGGAACATGCGGGTCTGCTTGCCCGCGTGTGGGAGCAGCGCGGAGTGCCACTGCTCGGCGCCGCCGCGCCCGGCCCGCCACTGGAAGAACATGGCGCCCTTGGATCCGCGGCTGATGTGGATCATCGAGTGCCGGGCCATGCGGCCGGGGGTCTTGGCGATCGAGCCGTCCTTGGAGTGGATCGTGGCCGCGGCCTGCTCCATGAGGAGCCAGTCGCCGCCGCCGGCCCAGGACCGCGAGAGGTCGGCGTGCAGGGCGCTCTGCTGCTCGGCGCGCTCGTCGGGCGCGGACGGGTAGGAGTCGAACGCGACGAGGTCGACCTCGCCGGCCCACTTCCACGGGTCGACCGGGACCCACTGGCCGAACACGAAGTTGGTGGTGATCGGGACGTCGGGGTTCGCGGCCCGCAGGAGGTCGCGCTGCTCCTTGTAGTGCTCGAGGCACGAGCTGGACGTGAAGCGCTTGAAGTCGAGCTCGTGGGCGGGGTTGGCGAGGTACTGGGTCGCGCGCGGGGCGAGGATCTGGTCCCATTCGGTGTAGTGCTGGCTCCAGAAGGAGCCCCACCACGCGGCGTTGAGCGCGTCCAGTGTCCCGTACTTCTCCTGGAGCCAGGTCCGGAACGCCCGCTCGGCGTGCTCGGAGTGGGTCATCGACCCGTACTCGTTGTGCACGTGCCACATCGCGAGCGCCGGGTGCTCGGCGTACCGCTCGGCGAGTGCGGCGGCGATGCGCCGGGACGCCTCCCGGTAGGCGGGCGCGCAGACGTCGTACGTGTCGCGCGAGCCGTGGACCTGCCGGACCCCGTCGGGCCGCACGTTGAGCGCGTCGGGGTGCGCGAGCGTGAACCACGGCGGCGGCGAGGCGGTCGGAGTGGCGAGGTTGACGCGGACGCCGCCCGCGTCGAGCTTGTCGAGCACCGTGTCGAGCCACGCGAAGTCGTACTCGCCTTCACGGGGTTCGAGCCGGGCCCAGGAGAACACGCCGACGGTGACGAGGTTGACCCCGGCTTCCCGCATGAGGAGGACGTCGTCGTCCCAGACCTCCTCGGGCCACTGCTCGGGGTTGTAGTCGCCGCCGTAGCTCAGGCCGTCGAGGCCTCGGGGCCACTCCATGGGGACTCCTCACGCAAAAGGGATCGTTAGTTGCCTGACAAAACTAACGGCATCTGGGGGTTTTGCCCAGCCTAATGCGAGTGGTCCACGTCTTCCGTTGGCGGGCAGGCTACTGCGACGCGGTCTGGAGCGCCTGGAAGCGCTCGTACCGCAGCCGCTCGGGCCACGTGTCGTCCAGCGGCGGCAGCTGCGCCGGGTTCACGCCGACCGCCCATCCCAGCAGCAGGTCCGCGAGCTTCGGGTTCCGCGCGAGCCCCGGCCCGTGCATGTACGTGCCGATGACGTGGCCGGCCCAGGCGCCCTCGGTGGCCCCGTCGTTGCCGACCCCGGCCGTGACCCGCGCGAGCGGCTGCACCGCCTCGCCGAGGTGGGTGCGCCCGCCGTGGTTCTCGAACCCGGTGATCGACCCGATCCCGAGCTGCGGCGCGGCCTCGCCGGCGATCTCGCCGACCGCGCGCGACGGGCCCCGGTCCGAGCGCAGGTCGAGGATGTTCAGGCCCTCGTAGGCCCGGCCGTTCGCGTAGAACGACGAGCCCAGGAGCTGGTAGCCGGCGCAGATCGCCAGGATCGGCTTCCCGGCCTCCGCGGCGCGGCTGAGCGCCCCGTCCTGGAGGAGCCGGTCGGCCGCGACGGCCTGCGGGCCGTCCTCACCGCCGCCGATGAGGTACATGTCCGCGGTGTGCGGGATGTGCTGGTCGCTGCGGATCTGCATCGGCTCCACGTCGATCCCGCGGGCGCGGGCCCGGTGGGCCAGGACCAGGAGGTTCCCCCGGTCCCCGTAGGTCGACAGGAGGTCGGGGTAGAGCCAGACGATGCGCAGGGTGCTCAGTGCCACGGTCGGTCGCTCTCTCTCGCTAGTTGACCCGGTTGAATTCGGCGCGGATGTCCTGGAACGCCGTGTAGTTCGCGACGACCTCCACCGGGCCCGGCGGCACCGCCGCGATCGCGGCCCGGATGTCGTCCACCACCAGGAAGTCGACCCCGTCGACCTCCAGGCGCACGGCCAGGTCGGTGCGGCGGTCGCCGGTGACGACCACCTTCCGGCCCGCCAGGGACGTGAAGTCCACGTCGTAGATCCACGAGGTGTCGAAGCCGTCGACCTCGCGCGCGTTCAGCGACAGCACCACCGGCGGGACCGGGTCGATCATGTCGAACGACTCCAGCCAGCCCGCCGGGTTCTTCGCCAGCAGCAGCCGGAGCTGCCGCCCGTCCCGCTCGACCCGCGCGTACCGGCCCGCCACCGAAGCGACCTCCGACAGGCGCGGCGCCGCCTGCGCCGGGTCGACCCCGAACAGGCTCGCCACTGCGAGCGCGGTCGCCGCGTTCGCCCGGTTCACCCGGCCCGGAAGCTGCAGGTTCAGCTCGTAGCGGCGCCCGTCCGGGCCCACCACGGCCTCGCCCTGGTGCGCCACCGACCACTGCGGGCTCGGCCGGTTCAGGCCGCAGTTCGTGCACCGCCAGAACTCGCCGAACCGGTCCAGGTGCGCGCCGCAGTTCGGGCAGATCGCCGAGTCCGCGGTCCAGCTCTGGCCCGCGGCCACCCACACGACCCGCTCGCACACCGACGCGGCCCACACGATGAGCGGGTCGTCGGCGTTCGCCACGATCGTGGTCTGCCCGGCCGACGCCTCGAGCGTCTGGCGCCACTTCGCGGCCAGCGCGGTCACCTCCATGGCCCGGTCGAGCTGGTCGCGGGAGAGGTTCAGCAGCGCCACCACCTTCGGGCGGGCCGCGTCCAGGAGCTGCCCCAGGTAGTGCTCGTCGCACTCCAGCGCCGCGTACTCGGCCTTCGGGGCCTTCGCGAGCGCCGTCGTGTGCCCGGTCGGCATGTTCGCGCCGAACGAGTTCGTCGCCACCCGGCCGATCGCCTCCAGCGCCGCCGTCGTGAACCGCGTGGTCGTGGTCTTGCCGTTGGTGCCGGAGATCAGCACCACGTGCCGGCCCTCCGCCAGGAGCTCCAGGAGCCGCGGTTCGACGATCAATCCGACTCGGCCGCCGATCACCGACCCGTCGCCCCGGCCCGTGGCGCGTGAGAGCGCTGCCGCGGTCCTGAGGAGCGTGGTGGCGAATTTCGCGCGTGGGGTCAGATTCGCGCTCATGCGGGCTCGCTTTCGGCTTGAACGGACGCGACGAGTATGCAGAAGAGTTTGTCACACCAGTCCCCGAAGGCGTGACGAGCTGCCGATCGCGGTGAGGCCGGCCGCCCCCGACACGCCCGGAAAGTGACGGACGCGAATGCCCATCGCGTGCCTGGCGGCGGCGACGCCTCCGGACCCCCGCCCGGCCGCTCCCTCCCGCCACTCCACAGTGACCGCGCGCCGACGGCCCGTGTCCGCGATCGGTCGCACCCCGTGCCCCATCCGTCGCGCTGCGTCGGATCCCCTGCGCCCCAAGCCACTCCGGGGAGTGAACAATGAGTGAAACTCGGCTTCGGCGCCCCCTGTTGCGCAACCGTCGCTCCACTGTCCTCCACCACTTCTGACCAGCCCCGACACCCCACCCAACACGGATGCCACGCGGAAACAACCCCCAAAGGTGGGGGAGAGTGGAGTAAGGTGGGGCGCAATGGCGGGGCAGGTGACCCGCCACAGCGGTCGGGGAGGCCGCGCAGCCTGAGAGTCACGGGGGGTGGCGCCGATGTTCCTCGGCACCCACACCCCGCGGCTGGACGACAAGGGCCGCGTGATCCTTCCCGCCAAATTCCGGGACGGACTGGCGGAAGGAGTCGTGATCACCAAGGGCCAGGAGCGCTGCCTCTACGTGTTCCCCGAGGCCGAGTTCGCGCGCATCGCCGAATCCCTCCAGCAGGCCCCCATGTCGAGCAAGACCGCCCGCGCCTACAGCCGCGTGTTCTTCGCCTCGGCCCACGACGAGGTCCCCGACAAGCAGGGCCGCGTCACCATCCCCCCGCGCCTGCGCGACTACGCCGGACTCGACCGCGACCTGGTCGTCATCGGCGCCTCCACCCGGGTCGAGATCTGGAACGCCCCGACCTGGGACGAGTACCTGGAGGCTTCGGAAGAAGCCTTCGCCGACATCGAAGAGGGCGACCTGCCCGAAGGACTGTGAGAAGGAGGTGAGCGGAATGAACGACGCCCCGCACGTGCCCGTCATGCTGGACGAGGTGCTCGACCACCTCGCGCCCGCCGCATCCCGGCCCGGCGCGCTGGCGGTCGACGCCACCCTCGGCGCCGGCGGCCACACCGAGGCCCTCCTGACCGCGCACCCCGACCTCACCGTCATCGGGATCGACCGCGACCCGAACGCCCTCGAACTCGCCTCCAAGCGACTCGCCGGCTTCGGCGACCGGTTCATCCCGGCCCGCGCCGTCTACGACGCGATCCCGGAGGTCCTGCGCGCCAACGGCTTCGACGAACTCGACGCCGTGCTGTTCGACCTCGGGGTCTCCTCGATGCAGCTCGACCAGCGCGAACGCGGCTTCGCCTACAGCCAGGACGCGCCCCTGGACATGCGCATGAACCCCGACGACGACCTCACCGCCGAGATCGTCGTCAACACCTACGAGCCCGGCGAGCTCGTGCGCATCCTCCGCGTCTACGGCGAGGAGAAGTTCGCACCCCGCGTCGTCAGCGCCATCGTGAACGCCCGCGCCAAAGCCCGGATCACCTCCAGCAGCGCCCTCGCCGACCTGGTGCGGGACGCGATCCCCGCGGCCGCCCGCCGCACCGGAGGCAACCCCGCGAAGCGCACGTTCCAGGCGCTGCGCATCGAGGTCAACCGCGAACTCGAGACCTGGGAGCGGGCCCTGCCCGCCGCCCTCGACGCGACGGCCCCCGGCGGCCGCGTCGTCGTCCTCTCGTACCACTCGCTGGAAGACCGCATCACCAAGCAGGAACTGGCGCGACGCGCCCGCTCCAACAGCCCGGCCGGCCTCCCGGTCGAGCTCCCCGGCACCGAGCCCACCTTTCGACTCCTTACGAAGAAGGCCCAGCAACCGACCCAGACCGAACTCGATCGGAACCCGCGATCGGCGCCCGCCCGGCTCCGCGCGGCCGAACGCATCGCACCGTCCAGAAGAGCAGGAGGCGCAACATGAGCGACCAGTACCGTCGCGCTCAGGCCGACCCCGAGGAGATCATCAAGGCCGCCCGACGCCGGGCGCGCGCCGCGTCCTCGCGGCGACGATCCCTCGTGGGCGAAGCCGACGCCGCCCCTGCCTTCGACGGGAACCTGGCCGTCCAGCCCGCCCCCGTGGAAGCCCCCGCCGAGACCGCGCCCGCCGCGGCCCCGGCCGCGCCGCAGCGCGAGACCGTCGTGATCCCGCGGACCAAGATCGCGGAGCGCCCGGCGGCCAAACCCGCGCCCGAGCCGGTCGAGGTGCCGCGCCCGGCGTTCGTCGGCGGCATCGTCGCCCTCGTCGTCGCCGGCATCGTCGGCCTGCTGCTGCTCAACACCGTCATCAACGAGGACGCCTACCACCTGCAGGAGCTGCGGTCCCAGGCGAACGAGCTGGACGAGACCGAGCAGGCGCTGGCCGACGAGCTGACGCAGCTCAACTCGCCGAACAACCTGCAGGCCAAGGCGTCCGAGTACGGCATGGTCAACCCGGACCTGGTGACGTTCCTGTACCTGCCGGGCGGCCAGACCGTCGAGGTGCCCTGGAACGAGGAGTAGAGGAGTCCGATGACCGAATCCGACCCCCGACGGCGCCGCGACCCCTCCTCGATCAGCCGGGCGCGCCGTTACACGCCTCGCGGGCGGACCGTCCGCGAGGCGGCGGAGGCGGGAGAGGACAACCGGGCCAGGGAGAACGGGGCGCGCGACCGCGAGGCCGCGCGCCGCGAGCGCAACCGGGCCGCGCAGCAGGAGACCGAGGCCGGCGACCTCGCGGCGAAGCGGCGGCGCGAGGCCGCGGCCCGCTCCC
>NZ_WIAO01000048.1 GCF_009451885.1 Glycomyces albidus | reverse complement strand
GACCGGTCTGGACGACCATCTGCACAGCCTCCGCCTTGAACTGCGGGCTGAACTTCCGGCGCTTCGCGGGCATGGACACGATCCTCTCAAATCAGGATCCGTGTCCAACATCCTTGTTACACCTCACCCCAAGCGGGAGGACCAGAAGGTCACCGTGTGGTCCGACGAGACCGTACAGGCGATCATCGCGGCCCATCCCGAACGCCTTCGCGCCCTGCCCGTCCTCGGGGCGGGCGCGGGTATGCGCGCTGGCGAGTGGTTCGGGCTCGCGCTCGAAGACCTGGACTTCAAGCGCAAGGTCATCCATGTTCGGCGACAGGTCAAGAAGCTCGGGTCTGCGTACGCCGGAAGCGGTACCTCACGACGCGCAAGGAGGGAACCCACCAGCTTCGCCACTACTACGCGAGCATCACGCTCGCGGCGGGCGTGTCCATCACGGAGCTGTCGGAGTACCTGGGCCACCACGACCCCGCTTTCACCCTCCGCCAGTACACGCACCTGTTGCCGAACTCCTTCGAGCGAGCGCGCGAGGCGATCGATCGCCACATGGGATTCCCGCGCGTCGCCATGGCGACGGAGGCCTGAACTTTTCGGCGAACAGAACTGAGGCAGAACTGGGACTCCCCCGGTTCTGCCTCGTTCCGTTTCCAGCTTCAAGCTAGTAGAGCGTTTTACCTGTTCAACACACCCTTAGCAAGCTCGCGGGCGATGACGATCCGCTGCACCTGGTTGGTGCCCTCGTAGATCTGGGTGATCTTGGCGTCGCGCATCATACGCTCGAGAGGGAAGTCTCGGGTGTAGCCGTAGCCGCCGAGGACCTGGACCATGTCGGTGGTGATCTGCATGGCGGCGTCGGAGGCGAAGCACTTGGCGGCGGCGCCGAAGTAGGTGAGGTCGGCGTCGCCGCGCTCGGAGCGGGCGGCGGCGGCGTAGGTGAGTTCGCGGGCGGCGCTGATCTTCATGGCGGCGTCGGCGAGCAAGAACTGGACGCCCTGGAAGGCGGCGATGGGCTTGCCGAACTGCTCGCGTTCGGCGGCGTACGCGGTGGCGGCGTCGAGCGCGCCCTGGGCGATGCCGAGGGCCTGGGCGGCGATGGTGACGCGGGTGTGGTCGAGGGTGCGCATGGCGATCGAGAACCCTTGGCCCTCTTGGCCGATGAGCCGGTCGGCGCTCAGGCGCACCTGGTCGAAGTAGACCTCGGCGGTCGGGGAGCCCTTGATGCCGAGCTTCTTCTCGGGCTTGCCGAAGGACACGCCGGGGTCGCTCTTCTCGACCACGAACGCCGAGATGCCCTTGGCGCCCTTGCCCGGTTCGGTGACGGCGAAGACGGTGTAGAACTCGCTGACGCCCGCGTTGGTGATCCAGCGCTTGACGCCGTCGAGCACCCAGCCGTCGCCGTCCCGGACGGCCCGGGTGGTCATGGAGGCGGCGTCGGAGCCGGCCTCGGGTTCGGAGAGGCAGTAGGAGAACATCGCGTCGCCGGCGGCCACTGGCGGCAGGTAGCGGCGTTTGAGCTCCTCGGTGCCGTCGAGGATGAGCGGCAGGGAGCCGAGCTTGTTGACGGCCGGGATGAGCGAGGACGACGCGCACGCGCGGGCGACCTCTTCGATGACGATGGCGGTGCCGAGCGCGTCGATGCCCGCGCCGCCGTACTCGGCGGGGATGTGCGGGGCGTGCAGGTCGGCGGATCGGAGGGCGGCGTAGGACTGCTCGGGGAACGTCGCCGTCTCGTCGGCCTCGGCCGCGTGGGGGGCGACCCCGGTGTCGCAGACCCCGCGCGCGGCGGCGCGGATGTCGGCGTAGTCGTCTGGCAGCTGATAGGGGCTGAACCCGGTGGACATCAGTGGCTCCCGGCAATCGTGTGCTCTTGTTACTCGTCAGTAATCCAGGGCGAGTGTAACCCATCGCCCCGCGTGCCGGTGACGGCCGCCACGGTGAATTGGCCGTGGGTTCCCCGCAACGTCACCGCGCGTTCATGCGTGGAGCTGAATATACGATGGCGCAGGCCATAGGGGCGTTCACGTACAATTCGAGGTCGCCGCGCGATGCGGGATCATTCGACGGGCGCCTCCGCACCCGGACCCGCACCCGACCAGCACTGCACCGATCACAGACAGGGCACGCATCTGATGGCCAACGCGAACCAGACCCCCTCGCAGAACCCGACGACCCGCCCCAGGATCTCGTTCCTGGGCTGCGGCTACCTCGGGGCGACCTATGCGATCTGCTTCGCGGAGCTGGGTTACGAGGTGGTCGGGTACGACATCGACACCGCCAAGATCGAGTCGTTCGCCTCCGGCACCGTCCCCTTCCACGAGCCGGGCCTGCCCGAGCTGCTGAAGAAGAACCTCGAGTCGGGCCGGCTGCGGTTCACCACCGACATCCAGGCCGTCGCCGACTTCGCCGACGTCCACTTCATCTGCGTCGGCACCCCGCAGCGCAAGGGCGAGCACGGCGCCGACCTGTCCTACATCGAGGCGGCCGTGGTCGACCTCGCGCAGCACCTGACGCGCAAGGTCCTCATCGTCGGCAAGTCCACCGTGCCCGTCGGCACCGCCTCGTGGGTGCAGGAGCTCGTCGACCGCCACGCCCCCGAGGGCCTGGGCGTCGAGGTCGGCTGGAGCCCGGAGTTCCTCCAGGAGTCGAACGCGATGCACGACGTCCTGCGCCCCAACCGGATCGTCTACGCCTCCCAGTCCGAATGGGCCTCCCAGCTCCTCAAGGACGTCCACCGCGGCATCCTCGAGCTCGCCGCGGTCGAGGACCGCGAGGTGCCGGTCGTCGAGACCGACCTGGCCACGGCCGAACTGGTGAAGGTCGCGGCGAACGCGTTCCTGTCGACCAAGATCTCCTTCATCAACGCGATGGCCGACCTGTGCGAGGTCACCGGCGGCGACGTCGCCGACCTGGCCCGCGCGATCGGCTACGACCAGCGCATCGGCAACAAGTTCCTGCGCGCCGGCATCGGCTTCGGCGGCGGCTGCCTGCCCAAGGACATCCGGGCGCTCTCGGCGCGCGCCGGCGAGCTCGGCGTCGGCGAGTCGTTCCGGTTCCTCGACGAGGTCGACGCGGTCAACACCCGCCGCCGCGTCCACACCGTGCGCGCGGTCGCGAACCTGGTCGGCCGCACCCCCGGCCCGAACGGACCGGACCTGTCGGGCGTGCGCATCGCCTACCTGGGCGCGACGTTCAAGCCCGACACCGACGACATCCGCGACTCCCCCGCGCTCGACATCGCCCGCCGCCTGCGCGCGGCCCGCGCCGACGTCGTGGTCTACGACCCCGAGGGGCTGGAGAACGCGCAGGCGTTCGCGCCCGAGCTGAGCTTCGTGAAGACCCTCCCCGAGGCGGTCGCCGGCGCCGACGTGGTGTGCGCGATGGTCCCGTGGGAGGAGTTCCGCACGCTCGACCCGGAGGCCCTGGGCCGCCAGGTCACCGAGCGCCGCATCCTCGACGGCATGAACGCGTACGACCCCGAGCAGTGGCGCAAGCACGGCTGGACGTACCAGGGCATCGGCCGCTAGCCTTCAAGACCGCGAATCCCCGAACCGCCCGAGCGCCCCGCGCCCGGGCGGTTCGCATGTTCCGGTGCGGCGCCTGACGACCGCGCACACGGACGCGACGGACGGCGGGTTCGGCAGGGACCGCTCCGACCGGAACCCTGGGACGCCGTGCGCCCGGGCACGCGAAGGCGGACGAGAACCGCCGGAACGCGCCCCCTCAGCCCGCAGGCGCCACCCGCGTGAACGGCCACGCGTGCGGGGCCCGGGCGATGAGCTCCTCCGGCGGGTCGGGGAGGCGCCGTGGCGGCCGGGGGCCGACCGCGATGAGGACGACCCGGTCGCCGGAGACGAACACCTCGGTGCGGGTCTCGGGGTCGGCGACGGCCCGCACGCCTTCGTCGAGGGCCCAGCGGAGCAGTTCGATGCCGCGGCCCTCGGCGGCCTTCGCCTCCCACATGAGCGTGTCCACCGGCTACTCCTCCTCAATGGCGGGGTCAGCGGCGCCATTATCGCCCAACCCGTCCCAGCGCCTCGCCTTGGCGTACTCGAGCCCGAACTGGTCGAGGGTGCGGGCCACGACGTGGTCGACCAGGTCGTCGATCGTCTCGGGCCGGTTGTAGAACGCCGGGACCGGCGGGAGCACCACCGCCCCCATGCGCGAGAGCGCCAGCAGGTTCTCCAGGTGGATCTCCGAGAGCGGGCTCTCGCGGGCCAGGAGCACCAGGCGGCGGCGCTCCTTCAGCGTCACGTCCGCGGCGCGGCCGATGAGTCCCTCGGTGTAGCCGGTGCGGACCGCCGCGACCGTCTTCATCGAGCACGGCGCGATGATCATGCCGTCGGTGCGGAAGGACCCCGAGGAGATCGGCGCGGCCTGCTCGGTCGGCCCCCACGAGAAGTCCGCGAGCGCCGCGACCTCGGCCGGCGACCAGTCGGTCTCCAGCCGCAGCGTCGTGCGGGCCCAGCGGCTCATCACCAGGTGCGTCTCGACGGCGCCGGTCTCGCGGAGCGCCTGGAGCAGCCGCACCCCGAACACCGCCCCGGTCGCCCCCGTCATCCCCACGACCAGTCGCATTCGCGCCTCCTCGAATCACCGGACTCGCGGCCCGGGACACCTACAATCACGGCATGGGACGCCACAGGTACGGCATCGCGGCCGCGCTCCTCGCGCTGGTCGTGCTCGCCTGGCTGTGGCCGGAGGCGCCGCCCGCCGGGAGGCTCACCCTGAACGAGCCTACCGGGACGGCGTCCCCCGGGTCGCCCGCCGACGAGTCCACCGAGGCGCCCGCCACCGCGGGCGAGACCTCCGCGGCCCCGGACACGGGGCCGGGCACGGAGTCGAGCGCCGCGACCGCGCCGGCGTCCCCGTCGACCGACGCGCCCGGGTCGCCCGCCGCCGAGCCGCCCGGGAACATGTACGACGGGCCGCTGGGCACCCGCAACCACACCGGGGACGACTCGATCGCGCTCACCTTCGACGACGGGCCCTCGCCCGAGTGGACCCCGAAGGTCCTCGACATGCTCCGCGAACGCGGCATCAAGGCCACGTTCTGCCTGATCGGGGCGTACGCGGAGGCGTACCCGGAGCTCGTCGCGGACATCGCCCGCGAGGGCCACACCCTGTGCAACCACTCCTGGTTCCACGAGTTCGACCTGGGCGACCGCGGCGAGGACGAGATCCGCGCGAACCTCCAGCGCACCAACGACGCGATCGTGAAGGCCGCGCCCGGCGCCGACGTCGCGTACTTCCGCCACCCGGGCGGGCAGTGGACCGACCGGGCGATCGCGATCGCCGCCGACCTCGGCATGGAGTCGCTGCACTGGGCCGTGGACCCCTCGGACTGGGACAACAGGACGACTGAGAAGCAGATCCGCGAGCACGTGCTCGACCGGACCGGGCCCGGCGCGATCATCCTGCTCCACGACGGCGCCTCGAACCAGCAGGACATGTGCAAGGCGATGGGCGCGGTCTTCGAGGAGTTCGAGCGCCGCGGCTACACGTACACGGCGCTGTAGGGGCGCCGGGTCAGCGGAGGTTCGCGGGCATCCGGCGGCCCGGCAGCAGCGCCAGGAACGCCAGCGCCAGGAGCCCGACGCTCACGCCGGCCTGCACTGGGAACGAGAGGCCCAGGACGCTGGACTCGGACCCGCCGGAGCCGTCGACCGGGCCGGAGCCGGGCGAGCCGGCCTCGCCGGAGGGCCCGCCGCCGCCGTCCGGTTCCCCGTCGCCGTCGCCGTCCTCGCCGCCGGGGCTGTCGGCGGTGCCGTCGCCGTCGTAGCTGGGGCTCTCGGTCGTGTCGGTGCCGGGCGGCCACAGCTGCGTCTCGTCCGCGTTCACCCAGTCCACTTCGGATACCGCGGAGTCGTCACGCGGGGAGGCGGCGCCGTACCAGGGCAGGGAGAGCAGGCCCACCGCCCCGATCACGGACGCGACGAGCACCAGACGCCGGAGCCCACACTTGCGCACACGTACACCTTAGTCGCGGACGGCCAGCGGCGCCCGCCTGTCGGGCCATGTAATCCGAACGAGTTCGCTTGACTGTCAAAGGGGATCGCGGTCCCGGGCCGCATCCGCGGCCCGGAATGCGACCCGCGGCACGGCCCGGACGCGGCCGGGATCAGGCGGCGGCCGCGCGCGAGGCGCGGACCGTGCCGGCCACGACCGCGCCGACGAACACCGACGCGACGTACACCGCGAGCAGCCCGTAGACCGCGGTGGCCACCGCCGGGGCGGTCGCGACGGCGACCGCGGCGGCGGCGATCGCGATGAGGCTCCGCGCGGGCCAGCCGAGGCCGAGGTCGCGGCGGGCCACCGGGGAGGCGGCCTTGTCGAGGCCCGCGGCAAGGTCGTAGAAGTACAGGGCGATGACCGTCAGCAGCAGGTACAGGACCGGCCAGGCGACCCCGGCGGTGAGGCCGGCGGCGCAGATCGCGCCGAGCTCGACCGCGCGCAGCCCGGCCGGGATGTACCAGTCGAGGATGCCCTCGTGGTCGGTGCGGGCCACCGAGCCGGCCAGGACCAGTGCGAGCCCGGCGAGGGCGAACGGGGCCCACGCGGGCGCGTCCAGGGCGGCCGCCGTCACGGCGCCGCCGGCGGCGGCGACGGCGGCGGCGGTAGCGGCGAACGGCGTCATGGTGCCGCGCAGGCGCGGGGCGATCCGGGCGAGCGGCCCGTCGTCGCGGTGCGCGGCCCGGTCGGGGCGGCGCAGGGCGGCGGTGCGGGCGGCGAGCGACCGGAGCGTGCGGCCCGCGGTCGTGTAGCCGAGGGCGAGGAGCTGCCAGATCAGGAGCGCGCCGAGCGCGGCCCGGGGCCCGAAGGCGACGGCGGCGACGGCCAGGAGCAGCCAGCGCTCGCCGACGGGGGCGACGATGGTGCGCTTGGCCCAGTACAGGACCGAGCGGTGGGCGCCCATGACCTGCTCGGAGGCCGAGCCGAGGCGTTC
The DNA here is from genome assembly GCF_009451885.1 of Glycomyces albidus. Taxonomy (GTDB): domain Bacteria; phylum Actinomycetota; class Actinomycetes; order Mycobacteriales; family Micromonosporaceae; genus Glycomyces; species Glycomyces albidus. The sequence continues at coordinate 22,614 of NZ_WIAO01000048.1, read as the reverse complement.
GCCGAGGTGGGCGGCGCGGCCCGCGGGCGGCGCGGATTCGCGTCTGCGGGCCTGCCGGACCACGGCGGTGTCGAGGAGGACCGCGTACCAGGTGTCGGCGGTGTGGCGGACGGTCTGGACGGTCATGGCGGCGATGGCGAGTCCCCACGCGGCGGGGGCGGAGGCGCCGCCCGCGACGGCGCCGGCGGCGAGGCCGGCGTAGATGAGGAACTCCTTCGACCGGTCGGCCATCATGTCGAGCCAGCCGCCGAAGGACGAGAAGTTCTGGGTGTACCGGGCGAGCTGGCCGTCGACGCAGTCGAACACGAAGCTGAAGTACATGAGGGCCGCGGCGGCGGCGTACGCCCACCGGGCGGGGCTCTCGGCCAGGGCCGCGGGGGCCGCGGCGAAGATCGCGGCGGCGCCGACGGCGAGCGCGATCGAGACCCACGTGATCGGGGTGGGGGTCCAGCCGAGGCGGGCCGAGAGCTTCACGAGCCGCGGCGACCAGGTGGAGACGGCGTAGGTGGCGAAGAAGTCGTCGTCGTGCTTGACGGCGTTCTTGAGCCGCCACGCGTCCATGTCGACGGCCTCGAACGCGGCGATGACCTCGCGGGCCTCGTCGGCGCGGGCGACCTGGCGGTGTTCGAGGCCGCCGGTGCGGTAGGCGTTGACGGGGATCGCGCGGGCGTGGAGCGCGGCGAGGACGCCTTCGAAGGCGTCCCCCTGGCTGTGGCGCGGCCAGTGCCGCTCGAGTCTGGCCAGGTGCGCCGCGGAGACCTTCAGGAGGCCGCCGAGGCGGGTCGGGCCGGGCCCGGGGCCGGTGACGAGGCCGCGCTCGACCTGGACGGGTGCCGCGGCCGGGTCGTCCCCTCCGACGAGGACGCCGGAGCGCCGCGAGGAGTCGGAGAGGACGGCGGCGACGGTCGTCTGGGAGGCGACGAGGTCGGCGCACGCCACAAACAGCGGGCCGTCCTGCGCGAACGCGAGCTCCCCGAGGTGGGCGAGGTCGGCGTCGGCGTCGGCCGAGAGGACCTGGGTCGCCTTGACGGGCCGGTCAGTGCCGGGCCTGGTGAGGACGGTGACGTCGTCGCATCCGGCTTCGCGGATCTGCGCGATGAGCCGGTCGAGGACGGTGCGGTCCTCTTCGATCTCGACGTAGCCCCCCGGGGCCGGCAGGACGACGGCTCGGCTCACGCGCCCGCACCGCCCGCTCCCGGCACGAGAGCGGGGGCGGGGGCCGCGGCGGCCTTCGCTGCTGCGGCCTTCGCGGCGGCCTGGGCCTTGCGCTCCTCCTTGGCCTTGGCGTCCCGCTTCTCGGCCTCCTTGTAGGAGTCGAGCGCCTCCTGGACGGTGCCGTCGGTGACGAGCGTGCCCGCGTCGAGGAAGATGCCGCGCTTGCAGTAGGTCTTGAGGTCGCCTTCGGAGTGGGAGACGAACACGAGCGTGCGGCCCTCGTCGAGCAGGCCGCGGATGACCGCCTGGCATTTGCGCTTGAACGCGGCGTCGCCGACGGCGAGCGCCTCGTCGACCAGGAGGATCGGGTGCGGGAGCTGGGTGATGACGCCGAAGCCGAGCCGCACCTTCATGCCGGACGAGTAGTACTTGACCGGCGTGTCGATGAAGTCCTCGAGCTCGGAGAAGTCGACGATCTCGTCGAACTTGTCCTTGATCTCCTTGGTGGTCATGCCGTGGAGGGCGGCCACCAGGTTGACGTTCTCGCGGCCGGTGAGCTCGCCGGAGAACCCGGCGGACAGGGCGATGAGCGGGGCGACGCGGCCTTCGCGGCGCACGTACCCCTCGTCGGGGATGAGGACGCCGGTGATCAGGCGCAGCAGCGTCGACTTGCCGGTGCCGTTGCGGCCGATGATGCCGACGGCGTCGCCGGGGAAGATGTCGAAGTTCACGTGGCGCAGCGGCCAGAAGTCCTGCGCTTGGGCACCCTGCTTGTTCACGGCGCGCCGCACGAACAGGTCCTTGATTCGGCCTTTCTTCTGCTTGCCTTTCGAGAAGCAGATTCCGAGGTCACGAGCCTGAATGATCGGCTCCTCCATGGGGGCGGCCCTCCCGGAACAGGTGGTTGCGGTGCAGCTTTGCGATGGCGCGCCAATACTACCGCCCGGTCTTCACCGGCAGATCACGGCCGATCCGGTCGCATCACGGCGGCGCGGGCCCGCGCGTCAGGGCAGGCGGTCGCCGCCGTTGGCGTGGCGGCGCTCCGCGGCCAGGCGCTCGACCTCGAACGCGGCGAGGATCCGGCGGAACGTGACTTCGGCGCGCTCGGCGGAGGCGCGGGCCTCGAGCCGGGCCTGGCGGGCCTCGTTCCAGACCAGCGCCAGCGCGGCCAGCGTGACCAGGCTCATCGCGAATGAAGCGGCCCACACGAGCCGCTGGGGGCCGAGGAGCGCGACGGCCAGGAGGCCGGCGGCGGCGAGGGCCGCGGCTGCGGCGGCGAGGCGGGCGGGCGAGGGCCGGCCGAGGCGGCGGTAGACGGCCTTGAGCAGTTTCTTCATTGAGGACGCACTCTCGGTCAGGCGGTGGAGCAGTTCAGGGAAACGCTAGTGGAGGCGGCGCCCCGCCCCGGGCGGCGGGGTGGTTCAGGACACACTGTCGACCAGCAGGTCGGACACGAGCTTGCGGTACGAGTCGTGGCTGAACCGCTCGCGGACCCGCTGCTGGGCGAGGGCGCTGCGGGCGAGGAACCGCTCGGGGTCGGCGTACAGGCCGTCCACCAGCGGGATCACGTCGGGGGGCTCGCAGTACAGGGCGGCGTCGCCGAAGACCGGCTCGAACCGCGGGGGCAGGATCGTGACGCATCCGGCGGCGAGGGCCTCCAGGACGGCCCGCCCGAACGCCTCGTACTGCATCGGGTGCGGGAAGTAGATCCAGAAGTCGAGCTGGTACAGGAACGAGTCGACGTCGGTCTCGTCGAACCCGTAGCAGGTCCACTCGGAGGGCACGGGCTCGCCGGTGATGCGGGCGACGGACGTGACGCCGCCCATGATGCGCACGTCCCAGCGGCCGTCGCCCGGGTAGACCAGCGGGAGGTCGGCGGCGGCGGGCCACTTGGTGGCGTCGTCGCGGGAGTGGCGGCCGACGACCGGCAGCTTCGAGCGGAACCCGGTGCGGGCCGGGGCGATGTCGGCGGGGTCGAGGATCCCGGGCATGTCGAAGTCGGCGAGCCGCCCCGCGGTCAGCCCCGAGAGGGCCTCGCGCACCTGCGGGCCCTGCGGGACCCACAGCGGCTCGACGCCGAACATGTCGGCCGCGTTCGCGTGGCACCCGTCCGGGTCGTAGCGGATGTCGGAGCCGTCGCGCTCGGCCGGCGCCTGGTTGGCGAGGACGATCATCCGCTCCGGGCGCACCGAGGAGCGCTCCCCGGACCGGAACTGGAGGATCGGCGGGTAGCGCAGCACGAGCAGGTCGCACACGACGTCGTCGGTCACCAGGACCTGGTCCACGGTGCCGTCGTTGATCATCCGCTGGATCGGCTCGCACATCGGACGGTCCTCGGTGGTCATGTGCCGCCACGACTCCAGGTGCATGACCGCGACGGACCGGCCTTCGGCCCGCAGCGCCTTGACCTCCTCGATCGTGGACTTCTGGGGGCCGCCGAAGGGCCGCCAGTCGAGGCAGAACACGACGTCGAACCGGCGCCGCCGCTGGTCCGCGCGGGCCGTCGCCGCGTGGTACGGGGCCCAGAACGGGCGCCGGCGCGGGCGCCGCGGCAGGTACGGGTCGGCCTCGCCCGCGGCGATCTGCCGGTGCCACAGCGGGTACGAGGACTGGTAGGCGCGGCGGGACGGGTGCTTCCAGCCGGGCCCGAACTCCTCCCGCGACAGCGAGCCGGGGGCCTGGCGCATGAGCGTGTCCCACACGCCTTCGAGGCGCAGGACCGCGCCCGGCCCGTACGCGGCCGCGAACCGGTGCAGGAACTCGGTGTCGGCGCCCTTGCGGATCTCGTCGTAGTAGCCGAGCCGCTCGAGGGCGCTGCGGCGGAACGTCATCGACGCCGTCGACGCCGTGGTGAGGACCCGGCCGGGCCGGGTCGCGGTGAGGTCCTCGTTGAACAGGAACGCCTCGCCGTACGTCAACTGGAGCGACGGGTCCGCCAGCAGCGGCGCGACCGAGCGCTCCAGCCGCCCGGGCGCGGCCCAGTCGTCCGAGTCCAGCCCGGTCACGAACTCGCCCGACGCGGCCTCGAACGCGGTGTTGCGGGCCGCGAACGTGCCGCCGTTGACCGGGCAGCGCAGGACCCGGACGCGTTCGTCCAGGGCCGCGGCCGCCTCCAGGACCCCGTCGTACTCCTCCCCCGAGGCGTCGTCGACGACCAGGACCTCCAGGTTCGCCCACGTCCCCTCCAGGAGCGAGCGGACCGCGGTGAGCAGCGCCCGGCCGGGCCGGTACGCGGTCATGACCACCGAGACCTTCGGGCCGTCGACGCTGCCCGGCCGCGCGTCCGCGCGCAGCCGGTCGAACCACGGCAGCGACGCGTCAGAAGCGCCGTCCAGGCGCAGCTCGGGATGGCGGCACAGCGCGCCGAGCCGCCCCAGCCACGCCTGCTCGTCCCCGCCCGCGTCCGGGTGCTCCAGGTCGGCCAGGAGCGCGTCCCGCTCCAGTTCGGGCAGGTGCTTGTACCGGCGCAGCAGCCGGCGCGTCCGCTCCAGGTCGCCCGAGGCGTACGCGAGCTGCGCGTGCACGGCCGCGTTCCGGGGCGCCACCCGCTTCGGGCCGCCCAGCTCCAACGCGAGGTCGAACAGCGCGAGGGCGTCCCGCCGGTCCTCCTCGGTCCCGAACTGGAGGCCCACCACCCGGGCCAGGTCGCACAGCGCCGCCGGGTCCGCGTCGACCCGCCGCCCCACCCGGGCCGCCGCGAGCAGCTCCGGCAGCGACAGCGACCGGGTCGCGGCCGCCGCGAGCAGGTACCGGCCCCCCGGGGAGCGGGTCCGCAGCGCGGTCGACATGAGCGAGCCCCGCCGGCGGGCCTTCGACTGCGCCAGTTGGTCGTCGATCAGGCGGGCCGGGTATCGCGAGCCCTCGTCAGCTTGGGTCATCTCGTCCGTTCATCTGTGCGTCGCATTCAGCCCAGATCCTCGCCCGCCGAATGGCAAGTAAGTTGAACTGAACACGAACGAACATCTTCACCTGCGTAAACAGATGTTGAACTGGGAAGCCGGTCAATGTCCTCTGTCGCTCCCAAGATATCGTGAGCGCGAAATGAGCGACTCACCGAAACGCCCGCGCATCGTCCGCAACGACTATAAGGCCCTCCACCCGCCGACGGCGGCATCGTGGCAGCCGAGTCTCGCGGTGAGCGTCGTCATCCCCGCCTACGGGGCGCAGGAGAAACTCGACCTCACGCTGGCCGCGCTCGCCGCCCAGACGTACCCGGCCGACCTGATGGAGGTCGTCGTCGTCGACGACAACTCCGCCCCGCCCCTGCGCCTGCCCGAACTCCGCCCCGAGCACACCCGGCTCGTCACCACCACACCCGACTCGTGGGGCTCCGCGCACGGCGTCAACACCGGCGTCGCCCACGCCGACGGCCAGGTGATCCTCCGCCTCGACTCCGACATGGTCGCCTACCGCGACCACGTCGAGGCCCAGATGCGCTGGCACCACACCGCCGACTACCTCGCCGTCCTGGGCCACAAGCGGTTCATCGCATGGGAGCCCGGGCGCCTGACCCCCGAGCAGGTCCACGAGAAGGTCCTCGTCGGCGAGGCCGAGGCCCTCTTCGCGATCGAGGACTCGACCACGCACTGGATCGAGAAGGTCATCGCCGACACCGACGGCCTCACCGCCCACCACCCCACCAACTACCGCGTGTTCATCGGCGCGACCGGGTCGCTCCACCGCGACTTCTTCAAGACCGCCGGCGGCCTCGACACCGACCTGCGCCTGGGCAGCGACACCGAGTTCGCCTACCGGCTCTCCCAGGCCGGCGCCGTGTTCGTCCCCGAGACCACCTCCTCCGCCTGGCACCTCGGCATCCCCCAGATGCAGGAGAAGGAGGAGGAGGGCCGGCGCCAGCGCGTCCCCTACATCGCGCAGCGCGTCCCCCTCCACGGCTGGCGCCGCACCGCCGCCCCCCGCGCATGGCGGGTCCCCCTGGTCGACATGGTCGTCCACGTCGGCGACGCCAACGTGGCCGAAGTGGACGCGGCCGTCGCGCCCGTCCTCGGCGGCCCCGACGGCGACGTCCGCATCACCCTGGTCACCGGCCAGGGACCGGCCCCGCAGGACCGCGCCTCCATCCTCGCCGGCGAAGGCGCCCAGCTCCGCCTCGTCGAAGAGCTCTACGGCAGCGAATCGCGGGTCCGGATCGCCGCCCGGGCCCCCGAACCCGACCCGGCCGTCCCCTACCGGCTGCTCCTGCCCAGGCCCGTCCCGCTGCGCGCCAGGAGCGTCGGCCGGATGCTCCAGCTCATGGAACGCGTCGACGCCGGCCTCGTCCTCGGCGAGATCCCCGGCGGGCCGCCCGCGCGCCTGGAGCGGACCGCCGCGTTCGCCCGCGCCCGCCACATCACCGGCACCGGCGGCGCCGGCATCGGCGACAGTGCCGGCCGCAACGACAGCGCCGGCATCAACGACTCCGCCGACATCGACCAGGTCGTCGCCGGCATCTGGGGCGCCACCAACTTCACCGACCTCGTCGCACCCGAACCGGAGGGCTCGGTGTTCAACCCGCCCCCCGCCGACATCGCGCGCCGGTTCGCCCGCAAATACTTCAACGCCCGCCAGCGCGCCCGCCTGCGCGCCGTGCTCAAGCGCTAGGAGCCGCCGGTGCCCGTCCTCCGCCGCAACGACTACGGCCCGCTCGACCGACCCGGCCCCGACCTGCAGCCGACCCTGAGCGTCAGCGTCGTGATCCCCGCGCACGGCCACCAGGACAAGCTCGACGTCACCCTCGCCTCCCTCGCGGCCCAGACCTACCCGTCCGGGCTCCTCGAAGCCGTCGTGGTCGACGACGGCACCGAGCCGCCGCTGCGCCTGCCCGACCTGCGGCCCGAGTCGACCCGGATCGTCGCCCCCCTCCCCGGCGGGTGGGCCTCCGCGCACGCCACGAACTCCGGGGTCGCGCAGAGCGACGGCGACGTCGTCCTGCGGCTCGACGCCGACATGCTCGTCTTCGACGACCACGTCGCCTCGCAGATGCGCTGGCACCACGCCGCCGACTACCTCGCCGTCCTCGGGCACAAGCGGTTCACGGACTACCAGCCCGGCGACCTCGACCCGGCCGCGGTGCACGACGCCGTCCGCGCCGGCAAGGCCGCCTCCCTGTTCGACCGCTCCGAGCCGCAGTGGATCGAGCAGATCATCGACGCCACCGCCGGCCTGCGCGACGCCGACCACCGGGCGTTCCGAGTCCTCGTCGGCGCCTCGTTCTCGGTGCGGCGCACCATGTTCACCGCCGCCGGAGGCATGGACGCCGACGTCCTCCTCGGCTCCGACACGATCTTCGGGTACCGGCTCCACCAGGCCGGGGCCGTGTTCGTCCCCGACAACGACTCCTCCGCCTGGCACCTCGGCCCCCGCCAGATCGCCTCCCGCGGCGACCTCGCCAAGGCCTACCGCCGGCCCCAGATCGCCAACCGCGTGCCCGAAGTGGACCTCAAACGGCCCAGGGCGAACCGGAGCTGGGACACCCCCCTCGCCGACATCACCATCGCGGCCGCCGGACCGGACACGGAGTCCTGCGTGGACGCACTCCTCGGCGGCACCGCCCGCGATGTGCGCATCACCCTCACCGGCGAATGGCCCGAACCCGAGACCGGCCGCCACTCGCCGCTCGACGACCCCGCATTCGACGCCCGCATCCTCTTGGAATCGTTCAAGGGCGAGGCCCGGGTCCGGTTCGCCGCACACCCCGAACCCGACCGCCGCGTCCCCTACCGGATCGACGTCCCCGCCGGCGCGCGACCCGGCCCCGACGCCGTCACCGCCCTCGTCGCGCACGCGAACGAGCACCGGCTCGGACTCGTCGAACTGGTACTGCCGCACGGGACCGTGCGCCTCGAACGGACCGCCGCCGCCGCCCGCGCACACCACCTCGGCACGACCGTCGACGACGTCTGGGGCGCCGAACGGATCACGGCCGGGCCGCTGATCGACGCGTTCACGGCCGGCGCGGCCTCAGCCCCCGGCGACGCGGGTGCCGGCCGGGACCGTGGACTCGGCGGGTCGCTCCGCCGCGTCGTCAGACGCGGCCTCGGCCGCTGACGACGCAGGGCCCCTGCCCTTCGCTTCACTGTGCCGCACCCGCCGGGCCAGCCGGTACACCTGCCGCAGCGCCTCGTACCCGAGATACGCGCGAGCCGCGAGCAGCCGCTGCTTCAACCCGGTCACTCCGTCGGCGGGCCGCCACGCGTCCGGGCCCGGGTGGTACCGGCGGTACAGCTCCGACGTGCGGCGGAAGAACTCGCGGCGCTTCTTCGGGTCGACCCGCTCGGTGTTCCCGATGACGAGCAGCAGGTGCCACACCATGTGGTTGAACAGGGCCACGCGGATGCCCTGGTCGTCGACGTCCTCGAAGTCGTCCCAGACCCGCTGCCACTGCGTGAACACGTCGAAGTGGCGGTCGTCGCGGGTCCGCGTGATCGAGGACCCCGCGCGCTGGCGCCACTGGTAGCAGCATTCGGTGACCACGGCGATCCGCTCGGCGCGGCGCAGCAGCCCGTACGTCCAGGGGATGTCGGTGTACCAGCCCGCGGGGAAGCCGAGGTCGATGCCGGTGAGGAACTCGCGGCGGGAGACCTTGGTCCAGGGGGTGTGGGTGTAGTCGACGATGCGGGGCCACTCGGCGAGCGTGAACCCGGCCGGGTCGGCGGGACTCCGGGCGGCGAGGTCGGCGAGCTCGCCGATCTCGACGGCGCCGGTGTCGCGGACCTTCTCGTGCTGGACGAGCACCACGTCGGGGCGGTTCGGTCCTTCGACGGCGGCGAGGACGCGCTCGACGGCGCCGGGCTTGAGCTCGTCGTCGCCGTCCACGAACCACACGTAGTCGCCGGTGGCCTGCGTGAGGCCGAAGTTCCGGGCCGGGCCCGAGCCGGCGTTCTCCGGTGTCGAGACGACCCGGATGCGGGGGTCCTCGGCGGCGAACCGCTCGGCGACGGCGCGGGAGCCGTCCGGGGAGCAGTCGTCGACCACGACGACCTCGAGCCGGTCGCCCCCGCCGACGATCGTCCGGAGGCACCCGGCGAGGTACGCCTCGGCCTCATAGACGGGGATGACAATGCTCAACGACGGCATGCACTGATGGTAGCCCTATGAGCGCCCCGCACTCCGCCCCGCAATGGGATGGGCGCCCCGGCGCGTCGTATGCGAATACGCATGTGAACGGCGAATTTCCTCGAGCGTGTGCGGAATGCCAGGCGCTGCTCGAACCACCGGACGGAATGGTGAATTTTCGCTGAGCAGTCGGTGAACAGATCGGCGGTCGAACAATTTCCTTCACATTAAATGACCAATACGTGAACAAGCAGCCAACATAGATTTACGTTTGCCCTGGTGAAACCCCTGGGCGTTGCCGTTGCTAATCTCGGTTCACGCCCCCGAGCCCAACCAGCCGAATCGCAAAGGACTCCACTGTGTCTGCTAACGACATGGCATCTGAAGGACGCGCCGGGACCCCGGTCGACCTGGTCGTGGTCGGGCAGGGCTACGTCGGCCTGCCACTGGCCCAGGCCGCGACCGCCAAGGGCCTCACCGTGGTCGGCCTCGACCGCACCCAGTCCGTGGTCGACGCGCTCAACGCGGGCACGAGCCACATCGACGACATCTCCGACGCCGAGCTCGCCGAGATGCTCGCCCAGGGGTACACCGCGACCACCGACGCGTCGGTCCAGGCGCGCGCGAAGGCCATCGTCATCTGCGTCCCGACCCCGCTCGGCGAGGCCGGCGGCCCCGACCTGGCGGCCGTCATCGGCGCCTCCCGCGCCGCCGGGAAGCACCTCCAGCGGGGCGCGCTCGTCGTCCTGGAGTCCACCACCTACCCGGGCACCACCGAAGAGGTCGTCGCCCCGATCCTGCAGGAGGAGTCCGGCCTCGAGCCGGGCGTCGACTTCTGCCTCGCGTTCTCCCCCGAACGGGTCGACCCGGGCAACCCGGTCTACGGGATCGTCAACACCCCCAAGGTCGTCGGCGGCCTCACCCCCGAGTGCACCGCCGCCGCGAAGGCGCTCTACTCGCGGTTCATCGACACCATCGTCGAGGCCAAGGGCCCCCGCGAGGCCGAGATGGCGAAGCTGCTGGAGAACACGTACCGGCACGTCAACATCGCGCTCGTGAACGAGATGGCCGTGTTCTGCCGCGAACTCGGGGTCGACCTGTGGGACGCGATCGGCCTCGCGAAGACCAAGCCGTTCGGGTACCAGGCGTTCTACCCCGGCCCCGGCGTCGGCGGGCACTGCATCCCGATCGACCCGAACTACCTGTCGTACAAGGTCCGCACCCTCGGCTACCCGTTCCGGTTCGTGGAGCTGGCGCAGGAGATCAACAACCGGATGCCCGAGTACGTGGTCAACCGGGCCATGGCCAAGCTCAACGGGAGCGGCATCGCGCTCTCGCGCGCCCGAGTCCTGCTGCTGGGCGTCACCTACAAGCCCGACATCGCCGACCAGCGCGAGTCGCCCTCGACCCCGGTGGGCCGCAAGCTCATCGAGGCCGGCGCCGAACTCGCCTACCACGACCCGCACGTGACGACCTGGAACGTCGCCGGGCACGAGGTCGAGCGGGTCGCCGACCTCGCCACCGCCAAGGCCGACCTCATCGTCCTGCTCACCAACCACGCCGAGTACAAGCCGGACGCGCTCCCGGCCGGAGTGCCGGTGCTCGACACGCGGGGCGCGCTGCGGGGCGTCGACGGCGTCGAGACCCTGTAAGACGCAAAGAGAAGCCGCCGCGGACCGGATCGGTCCGCGGCGGTTCCGTTTGGGCCTCACCTCGGCCGATCTTTCGGAAGTACAGTTCCGGGAAGTGCACTTCCGTACACTCCGGGGTCCCTGAGCTGGCGTTTTGGATCATCCACATTGCTTCAAGGAAGCAGACCCCCGCCAATCGCGGCGTGCAAGGTCCCTGGCGTCGACTTCGATGCCGGGGCTCATCGGATCGCCGTCCCAGGTGGGACGCCACACTGTGGGACAGGTTTCGGGCTCGGTGAAGACGGCGACAGGGCGGGGACCGAGCCCTGTGCCTTCATCGCAGCTGATGCCATGCAGAGCCGGATCTTCGATGTTCCTTTCCACCAGGAACCGGATGGTGTCGCCCAAGCCGATGTCACGGGTGAACTCGCCGAGCAAGTACCAGTCGTCAGCCATGTTCATCTTGCCGCTTGAACGCCCAATGCAGGAGCAGGCCAAGGGCTCGGCCTGCGCCGGTGTGCTCCGGTGGGGCGGTACCGGCGATGCAGGCGCAGGTCTTCGGGATTGATATCGCCTGACAGCAGCGCTGCCTCGCGCTGGGGAACGGTGGCGGTTGCGATGAAGTGGCGGGCGGCCGACCCGCGGAAGTGGCAACCGTGCCTGCCCCAGCGTTCACCGCACCAGTCGCAGCGGAGGCGGCCGAAACCGAACCAGGTTCGGTACGGCTGGTGCAGTTGCAGGTCGATCTTGGCCCATGCGGGTACAGCATCGCGCGATAGGCTGGTCAGCGCCATGAGAATGCTCTTCTCCTGGTGTACGCGGCCCGCCGGTCTAGGTTCCAAGCTTTCCCGGCGGGCCGCTGTCTGTGTGCGGCCCTATTGAGTTCGAGTTCCGCTCGCCCCGAGGTTCACCCTCGGGGCGAGCGTGGATCACCGGCGGCATCCGCCTGCCCCCACCAAGGCAGGCGGACTGCGAGTGAGCACCGCGAATCGGCGACCCGGAGTAAAGCTGTCACGAGTAAATCACAACCGATGGCATCAGTCAAGATTGATGCCATCGAAATGAGAGACTCTCGCCCGAGCCCCATCACCCTCTGGGTAGGCTGAGGCGTCATCAGGCGAGGAGGTGCGATCGACATGCAAGGCAAGCAGGGCTCCGCAGCGGCGACAGCCGCTGAAGCGCTGCGCCGGCGAATCCTGGATGGCACCTACTCTCCTGGCCAGCGCCTCCCGAGCGCGACCGCGATCGGCAATGAGTTCGGCATCGACCGCGGCACTGCGGCCAGGGTGCTCGCACAGTTGCGGCAGACCGGTTTCATCATCACCAAACCGGGTTCGGGAAGCTTCGTTCGCACCTTCGAGCCGATTCGTCGGTCGTTCCCCGCGCGGCTGGCCGCATGGCGCGAAGGCCAGTCGATCCAGGATGCCGACACCGGCAAGCGGGCGCGGATGGTGGAGGTGACCGTCGGCGAAGTGCCCGCGGGCGAGACCGTCGCCGCCGAACTATCGATCGACACCGGCGCGCCGGTGCTCCGCAGATCCCGCCGATTCGCCGTCGATGACCGGCTGGTGCAACTGGCCGACTCGTTCTACCTGCTCGACTTGGTCCGCTCGACCCCCATCGTCTACACCGACACCGGTCCGGGCGGCGTGTATGCGCGGCTCGATGAAATCGGGCATGCACCGGTCCGTTTCACCGAGCGCCTGCGGGCGCGGATGCCCCTGCCGACCGAGACCGATGCGCTCGAACTCCCCGGCGGCACACCAGTCCTCGTCATCACCCGCATGGCGTTCGACAGCGAGGACCGCTGTATCGAAGTCACCGAGATGGTGCTCGACGCCAGTGCCTACGAGCTCGAGTACCACGCCACGATCTGAACCCCGGCGACGAACAGTGGGAGGGCCCTGGCGCGAAGCGCCAGGACCCTCCCGGATACGGGTTTCCCTGGTCTCTACGCCACGGCTCGGGCGAACTTGCGGGTCGCCCACCACACGAGCAGCACCGTCAGCACCCCGAGGATCGCGGTCGCCTGCCACACGAAGTCGCTGTCGAGGTTCCCGGCGAACAGGTCGCGGGACGCCTGGACCGCGTAGTAGAACGGGTTGAAGTCGGCCACGCTCTGGAGCCAGGTCGGGGCCATCGCCATCGGCAGCATGATGCCGGAGATGAGCATGATCGGCTGGACCAGCGTGTTGATCGTCGGCGCCATCGCGTCCTCGCTCTTGAGGATGATCGCCAGGCCGAGCGAGACGGCGGCGAGCATGAACGCGGTGAGCATGACGATCAGGAGCATCAGGAACACGCCCGGCCAGTAGACGTCGAGCTTCCCGGTCAGGGCTGCCAGGAGTACCAGCGCGAGCGACTGGAACACCGTGGTCGTCACCGTCGAGAGGGTCCGGCCGAGCATGAGCGCCACCCGGCTCACCGGGGTGACGCGCATCCGCTCGATGACGCCCTGGCGCAGCTCAGCGATCAGGCCGAAGCCGACGAACGCGGACCCGAAGAGCGCCATCATGATGATCAGCCCGGGCACGAACGTCTCCATCGCGCCGTTCTCGAACCCGGGCACGCCCGCGCCCTCCATCGGGTCCAGGAGCGGCGCGAACAGGAACAGGAAGTAGATCGGCTGGACCAGCATGACGATGAGCCAGACCGGCTGCTTCAGGTTGAGCTTCATGGCCCGGGAGTAGACGAGCCACGTGTCGCGGACGATCTTCACCGCTACTTCTCCTCTCGCAGGGACCGGCCGGTCTGCTTCAGGAAGACGTCGTCGAGGCTCGGCCGGTGCAGCTCGATGGATGCCGGGGAGAGGTCCGCGGCGTCGAGGGCGCGGAGCAGCTCGGGGAGCGCCGAGGCGCCGTCGTCGACGTACAGGCGCAGGACCGCGATCCCGGTCGCCGGGTCCGGCTCACCCGCCTCGACCTCGCGCACGAAGTCCTTGGCGGCGAACAGGTCCCGGGCCTCGGAGGCGCGCTCGGGGACGCCGACGGCGACGACGTCCCCGGCGACCTCCTTCTTCAGCTCGTTCGGGGTGCCCTCGGCGACGATCTCGCCGTGGTCGATGATCGCGAGCCGGTCGCACAGGGCGTCGGCCTCGTCGAGGTAGTGGGTGGTCAGGAAGATCGCGGTCCCGCGCTCGCGCAGGCCCCGCACCTCGTCCCACATGTGGGCGCGCGACTGCGGGTCGAGGCCCGTGGTCGGCTCGTCCAGGAACAGGAGCTTCGGCTCGTGCATGATGCCGAGCGCGATGTCGAGGCGGCGCTTCTGGCCGCCCGAGTAGGTCTTGACGTTGCGGTCGGCGTACTCGCCGAGCTGGAAGGACTCCAGGACCTCGGCGGCCCGCGCCTGCGCGCGCTTCTTCGACATGCCGTAGAGCCGGCCCTGCATGACGAGCTCTTCGCGGGCGGTGACCTCGCCCCAGGTGCCGCCGGCCTGGCCGACGTAGCCGATGTCGCGGCGGACCCTGCCGGCGGCGCGGGCCAGGTCGTGGCCGCAGACGACCGCGTGGCCCTCGGTGGGCTCGATGAGGGTGGACAGCATCCGCATCGTCGTGGTCTTGCCGGCGCCGTTCGGGCCGAGGAGGCCGAAGACCTCCCCTTCCTTGACGGCGAGGTCGACGCCGCGCACGGCCTCGACCTCCTTGCCGCGGGACTTGAAGGTCTTCTTCAGCCCCCTGGTCTCGATGAGCATGGGTACCTCACGGGTGGGTGGATCCGATGAACGTGGTTCCTTGTTCAAGTTTGACTATATAGGCCGCGTCGTGTACGGCACAACCAGGTATCAGTCCATCCGCGAGATTAGTCAACGGTATAATATTGCCGGTATGTGGAGTACCCGCCTGCTCGTCCTCGGCCTGGTCAGATGGCTCGGCCCCGTCCACGGCTACCTGGTCCGCCGGGAGCTCGACTCGTGGCGGATGCCGGGCATCTCCGAGATCGGCGCCGGCTCGATCTACCACGCGCTGAAACGGCTCACCGCCGACGGCAGCCTCGAAGTCGCCGGCACCGAGTCCGTCGACGCCCGCCCCGCGCGCACCACCTACCGCATCACCGCCCACGGCGAGGCCGAGTTCCAGCGCACGCTGCGCGAGAAGCTGTGGGAGGTCAGCGGCGGCGACGACCCCTTCCACACCGCCTGGTCCTTCGCGACCGTCCTCACCCGCGCCGAGAACATCGCCCTGCTGCGCCAGCGCGCCGAGACCCTCTACCACCGCATCGAATCGGTGACCGTCATCCTCGCCGCGACCTCGCCCGAGACCGCCGAGGACCGGGAGTCGGCGTTCCTCCCCGCGCACGTGCGGGCACTCCTCAAGCGCCAGACCGACCTGTGGAACTCGGACGCCGAGTGGTGCGAGGACACGGCCGGGCGCATCGAGTCCGGCGACCTCGAGATCGGCCCCGACCCCGACCCGGAGCAGGCCGCGCACTGGCGCGAAGCGATCCGCAGCGAGAAGTTCGCCGAAGAGGCCGCAATGTGGCAGTCGGTGTTCGAGGACTCGTGACGGGGCGCGGCCCGGCCGCCCCGGACCCGCGCCACTCAAACGATCGTTCAGGGAATCACGCTAAAAAATACACAATGCTTGTTGTGGAGACCCACTAAATATCGTCCGGTTCATACCAGTTCTTCCGGCCACTGTGCGTCGCCGTCGCCCCGGTCTCAGATGTCCGGCCATTACACTGCGGGACGTGCGCAAGGTTTTGATCGCCAACCGCGGCGAGATCGCAGTGAGAGTCATCCGGGCCTGCCGTGACGCCGGCTTCGCGTCCGTCGCCGTCTACGCCGACGGCGACCGCGATGCCCCCCACACGCTCCTGGCTGACGAAGCGTTCGCCCTCGACGGCCTCACGGCCGCCGACACCTACCTGCGGATCGACAAGCTGCTGCGGGTCGCCGAGCGGTCCGAAGCGGACGCCGTGCACCCCGGGTACGGGTTCCTCTCCGAGAACGCCGAGTTCGCCCAGGCCGTCATCGACGCCGGGCTGACCTGGATCGGCCCGACCCCGCAGTCCATCAGGGACCTCGGCGACAAGGTCACCGCGCGCCACCTCGCCATGAAGGCCGACGTGCCGCTCGTCCCCGGCACCAAGGACCCGGTGAAGGACGCCACCGAGATCCTCGCGTTCGCCGACGAGCACGGGCTGCCCGTCGCGATCAAGGCCGCCTTCGGCGGCGGCGGGCGCGGCCTCAAGGTCGCCCGCACCCGCGAGGAGATCCCGGACCTGTACGAGTCCGCGGTCCGCGAGGCCGAGGCCGCGTTCGGGCGCGGCGAATGCTTCGTCGAGCGCTACCTCGACCGGCCCCGCCACGTCGAAGCCCAGGTCCTCGCCGACACGCACGGCAACGTCATCGTCGTCGGCACCCGCGACTGCTCGCTCCAGCGCCGCCACCAGAAACTCGTCGAAGAGGCGCCCGCGCCGTTCCTCACCGACGAGCAGCGCGCCGTGATCCACAACGCCGCCAAGGCCATCTGCAAAGAGGCCGAATACCACGGCGCCGGGACGGTCGAGTTCCTCGTCGCCGTCGACGGCACCATCTCCTTCCTCGAGGTCAACACCCGGCTCCAGGTCGAGCACCCTGTCTCCGAGGAGACCAGCGGCCTCGACCTCGTGCGCGAGCAGTTCCGCATCGCCTCCGGCGAGAAGGTCCCGCTCCTGGAGGACCCCGAGCCGCGCGGCCACTCCATCGAGTTCCGCATCAACGGCGAAGACCCCGGCCGCGGGTTCCTGCCCGCCCCCGGCACCGTCACCAAGCTGCGCCTCCCCGCCGGGCCGGGCGTGCGCGTCGACACCGGCATCGTCGAGGGATCCGTCATCGACGGGAACTTCGACTCGCTGCTGGCCAAGGTCATCGTCACCGGCGCCACCCGTGAGGAGGCCCTGCGCCGCTCCGCGCGGGCTCTCGCCGAGATGGAGGTCGAGGGCATCGCCACCGTCCTCCCGTTCCACCGCCTCGTGGTCGAGGACCCGGCGTTCGCCGAGGACTTCACCGTCCACACGCGCTGGATCGAGACCGAATGGGACAGCACGCTCGAACCGTTCGACGCGAGCGCGGCCGCCGGCGAGTCCGAGGAGCGGACGAGCCTCGTCGTCGAGGTCGGCGGGAAGCGCCTCGAGGTGTCCATCCCGGCCGGGCTGCTCAACCCGGTCGCGTCGAGCAAGCCGAAGAAGCGCGCCGCGAAGAAGCGGGCCGACTCGGGCCCGGCGATCGGCGGCGACGGCCTGCCCTCGCCGATGCAGGGCACCATCGTGAAGGTCGCCGTCGCCGACGGCCAGTCCGTGGTCAAGGGCGACACGATCGTGGTCCTCGAGGCCATGAAGATGGAGCAGCCGATCGAGGCCCACAAGTCGGGCACGGTCTCCGGCCTCGAAGTCGCGATCGGCGACGTCGTAGCAGCCGGGGCGCCGATCTGCCAGATCTCGGACTGACGGGAAGCCGTAACGGATCTGTCGGGTCTCAGACTTACAGCCGCCACGCCGGCGAGGGACAATTGATGTTGCTGTGCGTAGCACCACAAGCACTGCTGCCGACGACCGAAACCGGGTTAGGGTTCCCGGCGGCGGAGGATCGCCGCCCGACCCGAACCACTCCCTACAGGGGGCCTTGCCATGCGCTTCATCGACGGAACTCCTGACTACGAGCTCACCTACTCGGACGTGTTCATGGTCCCCAACCGGTCGAACGTGGCCTCGCGCCTCGACGTCGACCTGTCGACGACCGACGGCACCGGGAACTCGATCCCGATCATCGCGGCGAACATGACCGCGGTCTCGGGCCGGCGCATGGCCGAGACCCTCGCCCGCCGCGGCGCCCTGGCCGTGATCCCCCAGGACATCCCCGTCGACGTCGTCGCCGACGTCATCGCGCGCGTGAAATCCCGCCCCCTCGACTGCGACGCCGCCCTGACCCTCCCGCCGACCGCGACGGTCGCCGAGGCGATCGCGCTGTTCCCCAAGCGCGCGCACAGCGCGGTCATCGTCATCGACTCCGAGCGCCGCCCCCTCGGCGTGGTCACCGAGGCCGACTGCCGCGGCGTCGACCGGTTCACCCAGCTCGAACAGGTCGCCTCCGACCGGCTCGTCACCCTGCCGATCGGGACCACCGAAGCCGAGGCGTTCCGGATCCTCGAAGAGGCGAACGTGAAGCTCGCGCCCGTCCTCGACACCGACGGCCGCCTCCACGGCGTGATCACCCGCGCCGGCGCCCTCCGCAACACGATCTACCGGCCGAACACCGACGCCGACGGGAAGCTCCGCGTCGCGGTCGCCATCGGCATCAACGGCGACGTCACCGGCAAGGCCACGGCACTCGTCGAAGCCGGCGCGGACGTCATCGTGGTCGACACCGCACACGGCCACCAGGAGAAGATGCTCGACGCCCTGAAACTCGTCCGCGACGCCGCCCCGGGCCTGCCCGTCGCGGCCGGGAACGTCGTCACCGCCGAGGGCACGATGGACCTGATCAACGCGGGCGCCGACATCGTCAAGGTCGGCGTCGGCCCCGGCGCCATGTGCACCACCCGGATGATGACCGGCGTCGGCCGGCCCCAGTTCTCCGCGGTCCTCGAATGCGCCGCGACCGCCCGGCGCCTCGGCCGCCACGTCTGGGCCGACGGCGGCGTCCGCCACCCCCGCGACGTCGCGCTCGCCCTCGCCGCCGGCGCCTCGAACGTCATGATCGGCTCCTGGTTCGCCGGCACCCACGAGTCGCCCGGCGACATGCACTACGACGCGAACGGCAAGCCCTACAAGGAGTCCTTCGGCATGGCCTCGGCCCGCGCCGTCAAGGCCCGCAGCGCCGGCGAGACCTCCTTCGACCAGGCCCGCAAGGCCCTGTTCGAAGAAGGCATCTCCACCGGCCGCATGTACCTCGACCCGCAGCGGCCCGGTGTGGAGGACCTGCTCGACTCGATCGTGGCCGGCATCCGCTCCGCCGCGACCTATGCGGGCGCGACGAACCTCGAGGAGTTCCACGAGCGGGCCGCCGTCGGCGTCCAGTCAGCCGCGGGCTACACCGAAGGCGCGCCGGTTCCGAGTAGCTGGTAATCGCTCGGATCCGAGTGGACTGGTTTCTGTCAAGCGTCACCGTCGACAGGTAGGCCGAGTCCGGTTCGCGCGCCTCTGGCGTGATCGGTCGGGTCGGATTGGTGTTCCGGCCGGTGAGTCGTATTGGCGCGCATCCTGAGTGGAGCCGCGGGCGTCCGTCTCTCGACGGACGCCCGCGGTGTTTCTCGCGAGGTGTCTTGGCAGGAGCCGCGCGGGAGTGCACTCCCGCGCGGTCTTCGGGGGCGGCCCCCGGGGTTTCCCACATTCGCCGCCAGTCCCGCCAGGACCGGTCCGCCACTCCGCACTTCCACCACCACCGGCGGAGCAGACGTTTTTTCTCTACCAACAATCACAGGTCCGGCCGGGTCTGCCAAGAACCCTTTTCCGGCCTGTGGATAACTTCGCTCCGCATTCGACTGTCGCATCCCTCCACCGTCGCACAGCGGCTCCTTGTTGCCGAGGGCCGATTCGCGACCTGTGGACAACCGCTGCGGCGCTCCCGCCGCCGGCGCTGACGCTGGCGTTCAGCAGCTCGTGTCGCACGCACTCCGTGGCGCCCGGGTGCCGTGTTCACCCGCTCGCGTCTCGGGCGAGCAGTGCTGCCTGGACCCGGTTCGCGCACTCGAGTTTCGCCAGGATGCGGCTGACATAGGTCTTCACCGTCGCCTCGCTCATGTGGACCCGGGCCGCGATCTCGGCGTTCGCCAGACCCTCGGCCACCAGGTCGAGGACCTCGCGTTCACGCGCGGCGAGCCGCGCGACGCGCTCCGCGGCGTCTCTTCGGCGCGGGGCCGACTCGGGGGCGACGAGGCCCAGGACCATCCGGGTCACCGCCGGCGACAGGTACGCCTCGCCCGCGGCCACCGCGCGCACCGCGGCCACCAGCTCCTCCGGGGCGCACGACTTCAGCACGAACCCCGCCGCGCCGCGCTCCACCGCCGCGAGGACGTTCTCCTGGTCGCCGAATGAGGTGAGCACCAGCGCCCGCGTCGCGGGCGCGGTCGCCGCCAGGCGCTCGGCCACCGCGAGCCCCCCGAGGCCGGGCATGTGCAGGTCCAGGAGCGCCACGTCGGGCCGGTGCCGCTCGGCCGCGGCCAGCGCCGTGCGGCCGTCGTGGGCGGTGGCGGCGACCGTGAACCCGGCGGCCTCCAGGACCGTGCGGACTCCTTCGACGACGAGCGGCTCGTCGTCGGCCACGAGGACCGTCGTCATCGGACCCCCGCGACCGAGCTGAGCGGGACCAGGATGAGCAGGACCACCAGGGTCGCGTACGCGGCGGCGCGCACGCGCGGCGCGACCCGGGGCGGCGCGGTTCGGGGCAGCATGGCGCTCAAGCGGAACCGGCCGTCCTCGACGCGGTGGTCGAGGAGGCCGCCGGCGGCGTCGACGCGTTCGCGCAGGCCGGTCAGGCCGTGGCCGCCCGCGAGGGCGGCGGGCGCCGAGGCGGGCACCGGGTTCTCGACGGCGACGAGCAGGGCGTCGTCCTCCCAGGTCACGGAGGCGGTGATGGGGGCGCCGGGGGCGTGTTTGGCGGCGTTCGCGAGCCCCTCTTCGAGGACCGCGTAGGCGGCGCGGGAGCCGGCAGCGGGGAAGGGGCCGGGTTCGCCGCGTTGGCGGAGTTCGACGGGGACGCCGGCTTCGACGAACTGGGCGGTGAGGGCCGCGGCGGCGCCGGCGTCGAAGTCGGGGCCGGTGTCCTCGGCGCCGCGGAGGACGGCGACGAGGCCGTGGAGGTCGTCGACGGCGGCGCGGACGGAGTCGCCGACGCGGCGGGCCTCGGCGCGGCGCCGGGGGTCGGTCTCGCTGACTTCGAGGGCGGCGGCCTGCACCGCCGCGAGGCCGAGGCGGCGGCCGATCCGGTCGTGCATGTCGCGGGCCAGGCGGAGGCGCTCGCGGTGGACGGCGGCTTCGCGTTCGCGCTCGGATCTGCGGTGCCGCTGCCACAGGGCGATGACGACGGCGGCGGCGAGCAGGGCCAGCACCGAGGCAGGTACCGGTCCGGCCGGGAGCAGTGCGAGGACGGCGAACTCGGCCACGACGACCGCCACGGGCACGAGGAGACCTCTCATGGGGCCAGGGTACGCACCGGGGAGGGCGCGCGGCCGTTCACTTTCGTCTCGGGCATCGGCGACGTTCGGGGACTGTCCACGCGCCCTTCGGGATTCCTACGGTTGGCCGCGTGATCGAAGTCCTCAACCTGACCAAGCGGTATCGCGGCGGCACGGCCGTCGACGACCTCACTTTCACCGTGGAACCGGGCCGCGTCACCGGTTTCCTCGGCCCCAACGGCGCGGGCAAGTCCACCACCATCCGGATGATCCTCGGCCTGGACCGGCCCACGGCGGGGTCGGCGCTGATCGGCGGGCGCCCGTATGCGTCGCTGGAGCGGCCCCTGACGCAGGTGGGGGCGCTACTGGAGGCGTCCGACCTGCATCCGGGCCGCAGCGCCCGCGACCATCTGCTGTGGCTGGCCCGGTCGAACGGGTTCGGGCGGCAGCGGGTCGCGGCGGTCCTGGAGGAGACCGGGCTGACCGAGGCGGCCGGGAAGCACGCGCGGGCGTACTCGCTCGGCATGAAGCAGCGACTCGGGATCGCCGCGGCGCTGCTCGGGGACCCTGGGGTGCTCATCCTCGACGAGCCGGTGAACGGGCTCGACCCGGAGGGGGTGATCTGGATCCGGAACCTCGCCAAGCGACTCGCGGGCGAGGGCCGGACCGTACTCGTGTCGAGCCACCTCATGGCCGAGATGGCGGTGACGGCTTCGCATCTGGTCGTGATCGGCCGCGGCCGGCTGCTCGCGGACCTGCCGACCGGGGAGTTCGTGGCGGCCCATTCCGGTTCGAACCTCGAGGAGGCGTTCATGCGGTTGACCAGCGAATCGGTCCAGTACCGGGCGGGAGGGGAGCGGTGAGCGCGCTCGGGGCCGCGGCGGCGGCCGAATGGGTGAAGGTCCGGTCGGTGCGGTCGACGCCGATCATGCTGGGCGCGTTCGCGGTGGTCGGGGTCGGGCTCGGCTGGCTGGTGGCCGGGAGCTTCGCGGACTCGACACGGGAGCAGGATCCGCTGGCGGCCGGGTTCTTCAGCCTGCTGCTGGGTCAGCTCCTGCTCATCACGTTCGCGGTGCAGTTCGTCGGCTCGGAGTACTCGACGGGGACGATCCGCGTCTCGCTCGCGGCGGTGCCCTCGCGGGGCCGGTTCTACGCGGCGAAGATGATCGTGACGGGCCTGGTGGTCGCGGCGGTCGCGGTCGTGGTGGAGCTGGCGACGTTCTTCACGGCGCAGTCGCGGCTCGGCGACGACGCGGTGCCGATCGGCGAGTGGGAGACGATCGAGGCGCTCCTGGGCGGCTGGATCCACCTGACGCTGCTGAGCCTGTTCGCGGCGGGGCTCGCGGTGATGATCCGCAGCATGGTGGTCGCACTGTCGGTGCTGCTGCCGATCCTGTTCCTGTCCTCGCAGGGCCTGGGGAACATCGACGCGATCCGGCCGTGGGCGCAGTACCTGCCGGACCAGGTCGGCATGGTGGTCATGCACTTGACGGTGCCGGGCGACCCGCAATTCGGCCGGGACTACGGCGCCTGGGAGGGCATCGGCCTCCTCGTGCTGTGGACGGCCGCAGCCCTCGTCGGCGGGTGGATCGCCTTGCGCCGCAGGGACGCCTGACCGGTGCGCGGGACGGCCCGGGGCCGTCCCGCGCGCCACGTGCGGACCTCCGCGCCACCCCCCCCGGC
>NZ_WIAO01000047.1 GCF_009451885.1 Glycomyces albidus | reverse complement strand
CCCGTTCGCCACTCGAGTACCCGCAAGCGGGCCTTTCCGTTCGACTTGCATGTGTGAAGCACGCCGCCAGCGTTCGTCCTGAGCCAGGATCAAACTCTCCAACAAAAACCTGTTGCGCACCAAACCCTTGACAAAGGATCCAGCGACTTCAGTTGTGTCGAAGCCAGTCCTGACCGATTTTCAACGGGACACCAAGCAAGTGCCCCAAGGAAAAGACAGTCAAAAACAGTACCAACCAAGAACACCCGACAACCTAATGCCAAGCCCCTCGATCAGCCCGCACGCTGACCATCCAAACACCCTGTTGAGTTCTCAAACAACACGCCACAACAAAGACTCATCCGTACATGGGATTCGTTCTCCGCCGGAGCAACCCGAACAACATTACTAGTCTCAATCCGCGTCGTCCAACCGGGGGTGATTGACCCTGGTCACACGCAATTGAGCCTCTATGAAGTCTCAGGTGATCCCCGCGCTTCGACCCGGACCGCGCCGGGCTCTCTGAGCCTGTCGCGTGCCTCCGTGATCTCCGAACCGGCTTGGCCGTTCCGTTCCCCCGCGGGCAGAGACAAATATACACACCCCATGAGGGGCCGAAACCAGGGGGGTCACCTGTCGTTCAACGTTACGCCTGACCTGGGGAGATGGCAAGACTTTCGTTACCGAGGACGGCAGGTCTGCGGGCGCGGCCGGTCGTCGCGGACCGTCTTGCAGCGTCGAGTCCGGCTGTTAGCCTGCGAGCGAAGGTACCTCCGATCAAAGGAGAAGGCATGTCAGCCACTCGCAATGCACGCACCCGTTGGACCGGCGGACTCCAGGACGGCGGCGGTGTCACCAGCTTCGTGTCGTCCGGTCTCCCGGACACCCCGGTGACCTGGGCCGCCCGCGCGAACGAGCCGGAGGGCAAGACCAGCCCCGAGGAGCTCATCGGCGCGGCGCACGCCTCCTGCTACTCGATGGCGTTCGCGGGCGCCCTCGGCCGGGCCGGCTACACCGCGGAGGAGATCGTCACCGAGGCCGCGGTGACCTTCAAGCCGGGCACGGGGATCACCGACATCGTCCTGAATGTCCGGGCCGTCATCCCCGGCATCGAGAAGGACGAGTTCGACGAGATCGCGGCGGCGACCAAGGACGGCTGCCCCGTGAGCCAGGCGCTGAAGGCGGTCCCGATTTCCCTTGAGGCGACGCTGGGTTAGGGTCGTCGCAAACAACTGAAAATTTCATAATTCACGCACAGTGTGCGCGAAAGCATCGGGTGCACCATCCGTGGTTGAAAGACCACGGAGCCGACACGGGCGGAACCGCCAGTCGAGGCCGGGTGAGCGTTGGTTTCGCGCACTTGTTTGCAAGTGGGGCCCTGCCGGCCGCGTTGCAAACCGACAAGCGCAAGAGGAGGGAGTTCTCGTGACTGCTCCTGAAAACACCGGTAGGCGGTTCCAGGCCTACACCATCCGTCATCTCGACGATCTGCTCAAACGAGCGTCGCTGTCAGAGGAGCAGCGGCTTCGCACCAGGGCCGTCGCGTCGGTCCTGCCGTTCCGGACGAACGCGTACGTGGTCGATGAGCTCATCGACTGGGACCGCCCGTTCGAGGACCCGATGTTCCGGCTGGTGTTCCCGCAGGAGGACATGCTTCCCGCGGAGGACGTCGACCGGATCGCCGGTCTGCTCAAGGCCGACGCTCCGAAACAGGAGGTGACTGCCGCGGCCAACGAGGTGCGGTTCAAGCTCAACCCGCATCCGGCGGGTCAGCTTCAGCTCAACATCCCGAAGGCCGGCGAGGAGCCCATCCCCGGGCTCCAGCACAAGTACCGCGAGACAGTGCTGTTCTTCCCGCAGCAGGGCCAGACCTGCCATGCGTACTGCACGTACTGCTTCCGCTGGGCGCAGTTCGTGGGGATCGCCGACCTGAAGATGGCGAACAACGACGTGGACCAGCTCGCCGGCTATGTGCGTGAGCATCCCGAGGTGAGCAGCGTGCTGCTGACCGGCGGGGACCCGATGATCATGGGCGAGCCGGTGCTGCGGCGGTACATCGAACCGCTGCTGGAGATGGACCACGTCGAGTCGATCCGCATCGGATCGAAGGCGCTCGCGTACTGGCCGCAGCGGTTCGTGTCGGATCCCGACGCGGAGGACACGCTGCGGCTGTTCGAGCAGGTCGTGGACTCGGGGAGGAACCTCGCGTTCATGGCGCATTTCTCGCACTCGAAGGAGCTCGACTCCGACATCGTGCGGGAGGCGGTGCGCCGCATCCGATCCACGGGTGCGGTGATCCGGACCCAGGCGCCGTTGATCAGGTCGATCAACGACGACGCGGACCAGTGGGCGGGGATGTGGAGGACCCAGCACCGGCTGGGGATGATCCCGTACTACATGTTCGTGGAGCGCGACACCGGGCCGAGGGACTACTTCTCGGTGCCGCTGGCGCGGGCCTGGGAGATCTACCGGGACGCCTTCAGCCAGGTCTCCGGCTTGTGCCGGACCGTGAGAGGCCCGTCGATGTCGGCCACGCCGGGCAAGGTCGCGGTGGACGGAGTCGTCCGGATCGGCGACGAGAAGGTGTTCGCGCTGCGGATGCTCCAGGCGCGGGACCCCGGCATCGTCGGGATCCCGTTCTACGCGAAGTTCGATGAGAACGCCGTGTGGCTGGACGACCTGAAGCCCGCGTTCGCGGACAAGTTCCCGTTCGAGTAATCCCGTCTTCATCGGCTGGACGGTGGTCACTCGCCAGAGCCGGAGCGGCGCAAGCCGCTCCGGCTCGTCTCATGTCAGGCGATGTGCAGGGCGAAGCCGGTGGTGCCCTCGGGTTCGAGGCCGGGCTTGAGGCGCTTGGCGTCGTCGTAGTCCTCCGCCTGCCTGCGGTACGCGATCGGCTCGGTCTCGGCGACGGCCTCCATGCGGGTGCGGACCTGCTTGACGGCGTCGGTGAAGTCGGCCTCGTCCATGACGACCGCGCCGGTGACCACGATGGGCGGGAGGACCTGCATGCCGGTGTAGAACAGGACGCCGTGCTGGAGCGGGAAGAGCAGGTCGTCGATGGAGCCGTTGACGCCCCGGTCGGAGAGGTGCGACTCGGCGGCGCCCGTGGTCACGAGGACCATGGCGCGCTTGCCGGCGAGGACGCCGTCGCCGAAGCGCGGCCAGTCGCGGCTGGTGCCGTAGCCGAAGCCGTTGGTGAAGACCCGGTCGATCCAGCCCTTGAGGATCGCCGGCACGGTGTACCACCAGAGCGGGAACTGGAGGATGACGAGGTCGGCGGCGAGGAGCTTCGCCTGTTCGGCCTTGACGTCCTCCGTGAGCGTGCCCTTCTCCCATGCCTCGCCGGCGGCGAACATGAACCGCTCGTCCTCGGTGGGGCCGAAGTCGTCGTAGTCGGCGACGGCCTTCCACTCCATGGCGTACAGGTCCGAGACGGTGACGACGTGGCCGGCGCCCTCGAGGGCCTGGACGGCCTCGTCGCGGAGGGCGGCGTTCAGGGAGGCGTTGTGCGGGTGGGCGTAGACGATGTGGATCTGCATGCCGACCATGCTGCGGCGGATCCGGCGGGGCTACCAGACGTCTGTTCGACCTGGGGTCGTTCGACCCTAGGACTGACAGACCTAGGCACCGCGGAGCGGACGCGGGCATGCTTGCCGCGGAGGTTTGAGTGATGTCATCTGATGCGACCGGAATCCACAAGCTCGAGGACGTCGCGGACTTGGGCAAGTTCCTGCAGGCGCGGCGGGCCAGGGTGGATCCCGACGAGGTCGGTCTGCCGAAGGACGTGCGCCGGCGGGTCCCCGGCCTGCGGCGGGAGGAGCTGGCGCTGCTGGCCGGAGTGAGCGTGGACTACTACACGCGCCTCGAGCAGGGCCGGGCGAAGCGGCCGTCGGATCAGGTGCTGGACGCCGTGGCGCGGGCGCTGCGGCTCGACGAGACCACGCGGGCGCACCTGCACCGGCTGGCGGGGAACTCGCGGCTCGGACCGCAGCAGGCCCGGACGGGTGTGCGGCCCTCGCTCCAGACGATGCTCGCGGCGATCGACAACTTCCCGGCGCTGATCATGAACCACCGCCAGGACGTGCTCGCGTCGAACCGGCTCGCGCGGCTGCTCTACGGCGGCTTCGGCTGGGACCTGGAATCGGGGCCGAACTTCGCGCGGCTGCTGTTCGACGAGGACTCGCGGGAGTTCTTCCCCGACTGGGAGGCCGTGTGCTCCCACGAGACCGTGGCGCAGCTTCGGAAGATGGCGGCGCTGTTCCCCGAGGACGCCGAGATGACGGCGATGATCGGCGAGCTGTCGGTGGCGCACCGCGACTTCGCGGAGATGTGGGCGAAGGCCGAGGTCAAGGACTGCAACATCGGCTGGGTGCGGTTCGACCATCCCATGGTCGGCCTGCTCCAGCTCTACAAGGACCAGTTCCGGGTCGCCGACGGGTCCGGGCAGATGCTCGTGACGCTGACCGCGGCGCCGGGGACGGACGGGTACGAGAAGCTCGCGCTCCTGGGGGCGGACGGGTAGTCCCCCGCCCGCCCCGGGCGGTCACTTGATCGCGAGCTGCTCGTTGACGCTGATCCAGTCGGCGCCGCCGCGGCCGGTGGCACTCAGCTCGTCGAGGTGGCGCATGAGCGGCTCGAGGAAGTCCGCGCCGACGCCCTGCTCGCGGGCGGCGGTGATGAGCGAGCCGACGGCGGCGCGGGTGAAGTCCACGCTCTGGCCGCCGCTGTAGTCGCCGCTGTCGATGACGGCCGCGAACTGCTCGGTGTGCGGCAGGACCGCGCCCAGCCAGCCGGACACTTCGGCGGCGGTCTCCGCCGCGGAGACGCCGACGGTCCGCATCATCGCGACGGCCTGCATGAACCCGTCGAACATCTGGTACATCGAGGTCAGCAGGGCCATGTCCTTGAGCGATGCGAGTCCGGCGTCCTGCCCTTCGTAGTCGGCGGCGCCGAGCGTCTCCAGCGCGGGGAGCGCGATGTCGTAGGCGTCCCGGTCACCGGAGTAGAGCAGCCGCGAGGCCGGGGTGCCGATCATCTCGGGGACCGCCATCATCGCACCGTCGAGGTAGGTCAGACCCTGCTCCGCGGCCCATGCGGCGGTGGAGCGGGCCTCGTTGGGCGTCGTCGTGGTCAGGTTGACGACCACCTTGCCCTTGAGATCGGCGGCGACCGGTTCGAGGTGCTCGCGGACGCTGGCGTGGTCCAAGAGGACCACGAGGAGGATGTCGCTCTGCGCGGCGGCCTCCGCCACCGTGGCGGCGGCGGTCGATCCGGCCTTGACGTGCGGTTCGGTCTTGGCGGCGGTGCGGTTCCAGACGGTCGTGGCGTAGCCCGACTCGCGCAGCCGGGTGGCGATGGCCGAACCCATGGCGCCGAGGCCGAGGATGCCGATGGTGGGTTCGCTCATGGTGGTCTCCTTGGTGGCGTTCGTTATCGGTGGATGGTGAGGCGGTCGATGATGCGGGGCCAGTCGCTGTCGCCGTGGCCGGCGGCCGCGAGCTCTTCGAGGAGCTTGCGGTGCGGTTCGAGGAGCACTGCGCTGACGCCCTGCTCGCGGCTGGCGGTGATGAGCGAGGCGATGCCGAAGCGGTCGAAGTCGACGCTCTGGCCGCCGGTGTCGTAGGTGCCGCCGTCGACGATCGCGGCGATGCCCTTGCCGTGCGGGAGCATGGCGGCGAGCCATGCCTCGACCTCTGCGGCGGTGTCCGCGGCGCTGGTCCCGACGGTGCGCATCATGGCGAACGCCTGGAGGTAGCCCAGGAACATCAGGTCCATGGCCGAGAGCAGGGCCATGTCCTTCAGCGAGGCGACGCCCGGGTCGGCGCCCGTGAACTCGGCGGCGCCGAGGGTCTCGAGCGCGGGCCGGGCGATGGCGTAGGCGTTCTCGTCGCCGGAGTAGAGCAGGCGGGAGCCGGGGGTGCCGATCATGCCCGGGACGGCCATGACGGCGCCGTCGAGGTAGGCGATGCCGTGCTCGGCGGCCCAGGCGGCGGTGGAGCGGGCCTGGTTCGGGGTGGTGGTCGTCAGGTTGACGACCACCTTGCCTTTGAGGCCGGCGGCGGCGGGTTCGAGGTGCTCGCGGACGCTGGCGTGGTCCAAGAGGACCACGAGGACGACGTCTCCGGCCGCGACGGCGTCCGGTACGGTCGCCGCCGCGGTCGATCCGGCTGCCACGTGCGGTTCGGTCTTGGCGGCGGTGCGGTTCCAGACGGTCGTGGCGTAGCCCGACTCGCGCAGGCGGGCCGCGACCGCGGAGCCCATGGCGCCGAGGCCGAGGACGGTGAGGTTGCCTTTCGGCATGGTGTGCGCCTTCCTATGCTTCGCCGCGGAGGATGCGGTAGACCGGGACGACCGTGCCGGCCTTCTCGGACGCATCGAGCGCGCGCTGGTAGTAGTCCTTGATGGTCCGGGTGATCGCGGCGTCGACGCCGGCGTCCTCGCTGGCGTCGATGACGTGCTGGGTGCCGGCGAGCATCATCCTGAGGGCCGCCAGGTCCTCCCAGCCGCCCTCCTTCGCGGCCTGCGCGAAGAAGAGGGTGAAGTCGCGCTGGCTCCCGGCGTCGTCCTTGGTGAGCTCGAGGAAGGTGTCGATGTCGGCGCCGGAGCGCTCGATCATGGCGAACGCCTGCTGGACCGAGATGAGGTAGGCGCTGAACATGGCGAGCCCGGCCTGGTAGTAGAGCTGGGCGACCCCGTAGTCGCCGCCGAGGTACACGTTGGTGCAGAGCTTTTCGAGGAGCGGCCGCAGCGATTCGTGCAGGTCGGCGGGGCCGCTGACGTACAGCTTCGAGGCGGGGTGCCCGAGTTCGTCGCCCTGGGTCATGTACGCGCCGGTCAGGAACCGCGCACCCCGGTCGAGGACCCAGTCCGCGCCCTTGGCGGCGTTGGCCGGGGAGTCCGAGGAGAGGTTGACGACCGTCTTGCCGGTGAGGTCGCCCTGCTCGAGGACGCCGTACATGGCGTCGTAGTGGATGAGGGAGAGCAGGATCGTGTCGTTGGCGGCGATGGCCTCGGCGGCGGTGGCGGCGACCTTGGCGCCGAGTTCGGCGAGGGCCTCGGTCTTGCCGGGGCTGCGGTTCCAGACGGTGACGTCGACGCCGGCCTCGAGGAGGACCCGGGCGGTGGCGCGGCCCATCGGGCCCAGGCCCACGACGGTAACGGACTTGTGAGCAGACATGTTGTGCCCCTTCGGCAGTGGTGTTTCCCGTGGTGTGCTTCCGGGATCCATCGTCGGTCGGTCCGGGTACGCTGGCAAGACCGCACCTTCTGGTGGGGTTGCTTACGTCGAGGTTCGAAATATGGCCGGGAGGGGTCCGTTGCAGTCGGAGAGTGGCGCAGATCAAACCTGCGGGATGAGCCTCGCGATCGACGTGGTCGGCGGCAAGTGGAAGATGCACCTGATGTGGGTGCTCGCCGAAGGGCCGGTCCGGTTCGGGCAGATCCGGCGGAAGCTGGACGGGGTGAGCGAGAAGGTGCTCGCCGAGAACCTGCGGCAGCTCGAGGCGAGCGGGATCGTGCACCGGGAGCTGTACGCGGAGGTGCCCCCGCGGGTCGAGTACTCGCTGACGCCGCTGGGGCGGTCGCTGAACGAGGCGCTGGCGCCGCTGGAGGTGTGGGGCGACCGGCACCGCGACGAGTTGGAGCCGCGGCCGAAGGTCGAGGCCTGCTGAGTCCGGTCCGGTGGGTCCGGGCCCGGGGCGGCGCTAGATCGGCGGCGCTTCGCGGCGGCGGTATTCGCGACCGCCGAGCGTGCGTTCGAGCAGGAGTTCGTCGATGAGCTCGCGGCGGAGGGTCAGCGGGTCGTCGTAGACCTCGGCGAGCGCGTCGGTGATCTCGGGCTGCGTGTAGACGCGGTCGAACGCGAAGAGCCGGTCGGCGAGGTCGCGCAGGAGCGCCACGCGGGTGGCGCGGCGGGTGGGCAGGACGGTGATGCGTCCGCCTGAGTAGAGGTGCGCGACGTCCGGGGCGGTGCCCTCGGGGGCGTCGGGGACGGCCGCGCGGGCCGCGGCGGCGGCTTCGCGGAACGCCGTCGGGTCGGCGCGGAAGCCGTCTTCGGCCGCGGTCACGAGTCCGGCGCGCACGAGTCGCGGCAGGGCCTGTTCGGCCTTCGGGTGGTCCTCGCGCAGGGCGGCGAGTCCGGTGCCGCGGTCGCCGGCGAGGACGATCGCGGCGAAGACGCGGAGCCGGGCCGGGTCGGCGAGGGCCTTGACGATCTCGTGGCTGGGTTCCATGGCCCCACGATCGCCCGGAACGCCAAGGGCGTCAAGGTGTTTTCAGGCGGTCGCGATCGCGCGGAGCCGGTCGAGGGTGACGCCGTCGAGGGTGGTGAGGCGGTAGGCAGGCAGGTCGGCGGGGAGGGCGACCTCGCTGGGGATGGCGAAGGTGACCGCGCCTGCAGCGAGCGCGGATTCGCTGCCGGAGCGGGAGTCCTCGAGGACGATGCTGCGGGTGATGTCGACGCCGAGCTTGGCGGCGGCGGTGGCGTAGGGCTCGGGGTCGGGTTTGCGCGCCTGGACCTCGTCGCCGCAGATGATGACGTCGAAGTTGGCGGGGTCGAGGGTCTGGAGCAGCACCTCGGTGAGTTCGCGCGGGGTGGAGGTCACGAGCGCGGTGGGGATGCCGGCGCGGCGGACTTCGCGGAGGAGTGCTTCGGCGCCGGGCTTCCAGTCGACGCCGTCGGCGAAGAGCCGCTTCATGCGGGTGCGGAGCCAGGCGACGTGTTCGGGGGTGCTCTCGAGCGGGAGGCCGAGGTCGTCGAGGAGCAGGATGACCGAGGCGTCCTCGTTCGAGCCGACCATGCGGTCGCGGACTTCGGGGCGGAGGGTGCCGCCCAGGAGGACGGCGAGCTCTTCGAGGGCGACGTCCCACTTCGGCTCGGAGTCGAGGAGGGTGCCGTCCATGTCGAAGAAGACGGCCTGCGGGAACGCGTCCTCCGGGGGCAGGTCGTTCAGTTGCTCGGTCACGCCTAGAACGGTATCGGGGCCGGGGGCGTGGACGGTGGTTTCGCCCGTTCCGGGCGAGGAGGCTCACAGCCTTCGGGGGCGTTCGTTCGGCGGCGGGCAGCGGCCGGCCGGATCCGTCGGTGCGGCACCCGGGCCCGTCGAATGCGTCGACGCGGGGCGGGTCCCTTGGTCCGCTCGCCGCGCGGGACCGCGGCTCGCGGGCGTCGCCCGGGCCCGTGTACCGGTCGGTCGGCCATGCGGCCGGCGAACGGACCGGTCTTAGGCGAGGCCGGCGCGGTGGTGGCGGCGGCACAGGACGGTGTAGGAGTCCATGTCGCCGACTTCGACGAGGTCGCCGGAGAAGACCATGACACCGTCGCGGACGCGGGCGTTGTGGGTGCCGCGCTCGCCGCACCAGCAGTTGACGCGCACGGGGAGTTCTTCGACGCGGTCGGCGAGTTCGATGAGGCGCTGCGAGGCCGGGAAGAGGCGGCCGAGGAAGTCGGTCTTGAGGCCGAAGGCGTAGACGTCGAGGCCGAGTCCGTCGACGGCGTCGGCGAGGTGGTTGATCTGCTTGGGCGCTTCGAGGAACTGGACCTCGTCGACGATGACGTACGGGGGCCGGATGAGGGCGAGGTCGTCGTAGATGTCGAAGCCGGGTTTGACCTCGCGGGCTTCGTGGTGGAGGCCGAGGCGGCTGGAGACGACGCCTTCGCCGCCGCGGTCCATGGAGGTGTAGACGACGCCCTGTCCTCCGAGGGAGTGGTGGTACTGGAGGGCGAGGGTGGACTTCCCGGCGTCCATGACGCCGAGGTAGGCGACGAGTTCGTGCGACATGGGCCTATGGTGCCGGGCGGGCGGCGCGGTGGTGAACGCGGCTCCTCGGCTGGTGCCCGGCGCCGCAGGGGCGCCGGGCACTCACCGGGGCTGTTTCGCGCTCTCGGCGACGCCCGCGGAGCCGTAACTTCGCGTTGAAGTAGCTCGCCTCGGGGTGGTGGAGGACGATCGCGTCGGTGGACTGCTCCGGGTGGAGCTGGTCCCCTTCGGACAGTTCGACGCCGATGCGGTCGGCGCCGAGGAGGTCGACGAGGGTGGCGCGGTCGGCGAGCTCGGGGCAGGCCGGGTAGCCGAAGGAGTAGCGGCAGCCCCGGAAGTCGACGTCGAGGATGCCCTTGAGGTCGTCGGGGTCGGCGTCGGCGACGGTGCCGCCGCTGGGGAGGACCCATTCGCGCCGCATGCGGCGGTGCCAGTACTCGGCGAGGGACTCGGTGAGCTGCACGGTCAGGCCGTGGACTTCGAGGTAGTCGCGGTAGGCGTTGGCCTGGAAGAGCTCGTTGGTGTACTCCGAGACCTTGGAGCCCAAGGTGACGAGCTGCATGCCGAGGACGTCGAGCTGCTCGCCGTCCTTGGCGCGGAAGAAGTCCGCGAGGCACAGCCGCCGGCCCTGCCGCTGGCGCGGGAAGGTGAAGCGGGCGCGTTCGGCGTGGCCGTTCTCGTCGAGGACGACGAGGGTGTTGCCCTCGGCGTAGGCCGGGAAGTACGCGTAGGCGACCTTGGCTTCCAGGACGTTGTCGGTGGCGAGGCGGTCGAGCCAGTAGCGCAGGCGCGGGCGGCCCTCGGTCTCGACGAGCTCCTCGTAGGAGGGTCCGTCGCCGCGGGTGGGCTTGAGGCCCCACTGGCCGAGGAAGGTCGCGCGCTCGTCGAGCAGCGCGGCGTACTCGGACGTCTGGATGCCTTTGACGACGCGCGAGCCGTAGAACGGCGGGACCGGGATCTCGACGTCGGTGGCGACGTCGGAGCGCACGGACGTGTCGTCGAGGTCCGGGAGGGTCTCGGCGACGAGCGTGGCCTGCTTCGCGCGGCGCTGCCGGCGCAGGGCGATCTTCGCGTCCTTCTCGGGGTCCGAGATCGGAACGCCGGTCCTGCGGGCGGTCATGACCTTGTTCATGAGGTCGAGGCCCTCGAACGCGTCGCGCGCGTAGTGGACCTGGCCGCCTTCGAACATCTCGCGCAGGTCGTCCTCGACGTAGGCGCGGGTGAGGGCGGCGCCGCCGAGGAGGACGGGCCAGCGCCGGTGGAGGCTGCGGGCCATCATCTCGGCGAGGTTGTCCTTCATGATCACGGTCGATTTGACGAGCAGGCCGCTCATGCCGATGACGTCGGCGTCGTGCGCTTCGGCGGCGTCGAGGATCGCGTTGATCGGCTGCTTGATGCCGAGGTTGACGACGGTGTAGCCGTTGTTGGACAGGATGATGTCCACCAGGTTCTTGCCGATGTCGTGGACGTCGCCGCGGACGGTGGCGAGGACGATGGTGCCCTTGTCGGTGGAGTCGGCCTTGTCCATGTGGGGTTCGAGGTGCGCGACGGCGAACTTCATGGCCTCCGCGGACTGGAGGACGAACGGGAGCTGCATCTGGCCGGAGCCGAAGCGGTCGCCGACGACCTTCATGCCTTCGAGGAGGTGGTCGTTGATGATGTCGAGCGGGCGCCGGCCTTCGGCCATGGCGGCGTCGAGGTCGGTGTCCATGCCGTTCTTGTCGCCGTCGATGATGCGCTGGGCGAGGCGCTCGCCGAGCGGGAGGGCGGCGAGGGCTTCGGCGCGGGCCTCCTTGGAGCCGGCGAGGCTGACGCCGTCGAAGATCTCGATGAGCTTCTGGAGCGGGTCGTAGTCCTCGGTGCGGCGGTCGTAGACCATGTCGAGGGCGACCTGCTGCTGCTCCTCGGGGATCGAGGCCATGGGCAGGATCTTGGAGGCGTGGACGATCGCGCTGGTGAGGCCGGCCTCGACGCATTCGTTGAGGAACACGGAGTTGAGGACCTGGCGGGCGGCCGGGTTGAGGCCGAACGAGATGTTGGAGATGCCGAGGGTGAAGTTGACGCCGGGGTAGCGGCGGGCGATCTCGCGGATGGCCTCGATGGTCTCGAGCCCGTCGCGGCGGGTCTCCTCCTGGCCGGTGGAGATGGGGAAGGTGAGGGCGTCGACGAAGATGTCCTCGATCTTCATGCCCCAGTTGCCGGTGAGGTCGTCGATGAGGCGGGAGGCGACGCGGACCTTCCAGTCGCGGTCGCGGGCCTGGCCCTCCTCGTCGATGCAGAGGGCGACGACGCCGGCGCCGTGTTCGGCGACGAGGGGCATGATGCGCCGGTAGCGGGAGTTCGGGCCGTCGCCGTCTTCGAAGTTGACGGAGTTGACCACGCATTTGCCGCCGAGGGCTTCGAGGCCGGCTTCGACGACGTCGGGCTCGGTGGAGTCGAGCATGATCGGGAGGGTCGAGGCGGTGGCGAAGCGGGAGGCGAGGACCCTCATGTCCTCGGCGCCGTCGCGGCCGACGTAGTCGACGCAGAGGTCGAGGAGGTGGGAGCCGCCGCCGGCCTGCTCGCGGGCGATCTCGACGCAGCGGTCGTAGTCGGCGGCGAGCATGGCGTCGCGGAAGGCCCTGGAGCCGTTGGCGTTGGTGCGCTCGCCGACGTTGAGGATCGAGGCGTCCTGGCGGTAGGGCACGTGGTGGTAGGAGGAGGAGACGCCCGCTTCGGGAACGGGCGTGCGCTCCTTGGGCTTGACGAGGTCCTCGGGAGCGCCGGTGCCGTCAGGGGCGCTGAGGCGGGCGCGGACGGCGCGGATGTGGTCGGGGGTGGTGCCGCAGCAGCCGCCGACGAGGTTGACGCCGAAGTTCTTGACGAACTCCTCGTGGGCGTCGGCGAGCTCTTCGGGGGTGAGCGGGTAGACCGCGCCGTTCGGGCCGAGCGTGGGCAGGCCGGCGTTGGGCATGACCGAGATCGGGACGGGCGAGTGGCGGGAGAGGTAGCGGATGCTCTCGCTCATCTCGTCGGGGCCGGTGGCGCAGTTGAGGCCGATGATGTCGATGCCGAGGGCGGCGAGGCTGGTGAGGGCCGCGCCGATCTCGCCGCCGACGAGCATCGTGCCGGTGGTCTCGACGGTGACCTGGGCGATGATCGGGATCTGGGTGCCGAGCTGCGCGTTGGCGCGCTTGGCGCCGATGACGGCGGCCTTGGCCTGGAGGAGGTCCTGGGCGGTCTCGACGAGAAGCGCGTCGGCGCCGCCTTCGATGAGCCCGGCCGAGCATTCCTCGTAGTGGTCGCGCAGGAGCGCGAACGGCGCGTGGCCGAGGGTGGGCAGGCGGGTGCCGCCGCCCATGGAGCCGAGGACGAAGCGGGGCCATTCGGGGGTGGTGTACTCGTCGGCCTTCTGCCGGGCGAGGGTCGCGGCGGCGCGGGCGATCTCGCGGGCGCGGTCGGTGATGTCGTACTCGACGAGGCCGCCGTAGTTGGCGTTGAAGCTGTTGGTCTCGATGCAGTCGGCACCGGCCGCGAGATAGGCGTCGTGGATGCCGAGCACGATGTCGGGCCTGGTCAGGCTCAGGATGTCGGAGAGGCCCTCGTGGCCGTCGTAGTCCTCCATCGTCGGGTCGAAGGTCTGGAGCATCGTGCCCATGCCCCCGTCGGCGATGACGACGCGGCGGCTCAGGACATCGAGGAACAGGCTCTTCTCAGACACGGGTCCTAGGGTACTTGCGGGTGCCGCCAAGTGGGAAGGGCGTTTCACAGGTTGGGCATCGGGGCGGGCGAAGATCACACGGGGACGAATAGGATTCAGGGTATGGATCCTCTCGTCCTCATCGCGACCGCGTTCATCGGATCGTTCATTCAGTACTGGATCATCCGGCTCGCCGTCCGCCATGCACTCGAAGACGCGGACGAGCGGAGAAACGGCACTGGCCCCGACGACGCCCGGCGGCGTAGCATCGGGTCGTAATGGCCCCCGCCAGAGAGGAACCCCGATGGACACCGTCGACAGTCGCCTGTGGACCGAAGTCACCGATCCCGAGAAGCTCAGGGAGATCGTCGGGGAGGTCAAACCCCAGGCGGCGCAGAAGGAGCGGATGAGGCTCCACCAGCGCGACCGCGAATGGCTGGCGGTCTCGCCGTACGTCGTCGTCGCGACCTCCGACGCCGAGGGCAACTGCGACGCCTCACCGAAGGGCGACCCGGCCGGCAAGCTCGTTCACGTCCTCGACGACGCGACGATCGCGATCCCCGAGCGCAAGGGCAACCACCGCGTCGACGGCTACCACAACGTGCTCGCGAACCCGCACGCCGGACTGCTCTCGCTGATCCCCGGCCGCCGGGAGACGCTGCGGATCAACGGGCGCGCCCGAGTGGTCTCGGACGCGCCCTTCTTCGACGACATGGTGGTCAAGGGCCATCGGCCGGTGCTGGCGCTGGTGGTCGAGATCGACACGATCTACTTCCACTGCGGCAAGGCGTCGATGCGCTCAGGGCTGTGGAAGCCCGAGACGTGGACGCCCGACGCCCTGCCGTCGCACGCGCAGATGGTCAAGGAGACCCAGACGGTCGACAAGACCCTCGAAGAGCTCGTCGAGTACTACGGCGAGACGTACGCGAAGCAGCTCTACTAGCCCTTCCCGGCGTCGGCCTTCATCCGCTCGATCATGTCGTCGTCGCAGTTCTCCCAGAACTCGCCGACGACGTCCTCGAGCCGGTCCATCGAGCCCGCGTCGAACAGCTTGTCCTGGTAGTGGGTGATGTCGTAGTCGATGGTGCCCATGGTGACCAGGTCGAGCGGCAGGATCGTCATGTCCCGGAACTCGTCGATCTCGCCGTACGAGGAGCAGATGCCGGCGCCGTACGCCTTGAGGCCGTCCGGCTCGCTGATCACCCCGAATTCGAGGGTGAACCAGAAGACGCGGGAGACGAACTCGAGCGCCTCCTCGGAGTGGACGCGGCGGGCGGCGTCCCCGGCGGCGCGGTACAGGGCGGCGAAGCGGGGGGCGGCGAGGGCGTTGGCGTGGCCGATGACCTCGTGGATCACGTCCGGTTCCGGCGTGTACAGCGGGACGGAGTGGTGGCGGATGTACTGGGTGGCGTGGAACTTCCCGTCGGCGAGGACGCCGTAGAACTCGCGCAGCGGCACCAGGCCCGCGGCGGGCAGGTAGCTGAACCCGGTCAGGGGCTCCAGGAGTTCGGAGACCTCGTGGAGCTGCGGGATGTGGTCGGCGGGGAGCTTGAGCCGCTCGGCGCCCTCCAGGTACTCGCGTGCGGCCAGGGCTTGATGCTTGACGGCCAGTTCCGCACTGACCAGCCGCCAGATCTCGTGTTCGGCATCGGTGTAGGAGACGGTCGGCATGGGTAGGCCGGGCCTCCAGTCCAATGCGAGTGCCGCGATGGCGTTGCGCCGCTCGCGGTATTCGGCGTCCGCGAAGCCCGGGTGGGTCTCACCCAGCTCCACGACGACCGTGCCGTCAGCGCCGGTGTTGACCGGCGCGAAGTACTGTCCTTCTTCGAACATGCCTCCAGTCCACCAGGTGGGACGCCACCTGTCAACGCAGTCGAGATGATCCGCAGGATCCAGGGGGCGCAGTCGAAGGATTCAGGAAGCGCAGCCGAAGGACCCAGGGGGCACGGCCGCAGGACCCAGGAGGCACACCAGAACGATCCCGCAGCTCAGCTCGAGGATCCGAGCTGGTCGGTCGCCGGAACCCCGGGGCGCTCGGCCCCAGGATCCGGGCCGTTCAGGAGGCGAAGCGCAGTTTCGCGGGCGTCTCGGCGGGGGCCGATTTGCCCAGGAACGCGCGGCGCATCCCGTGGAAGCCGTTCCGGTCGTCGAACATGTCGCGCGCCATCTCGGCCAGCTCGATCGTCCGGTAGTACGACAGCGGCTTCGACTCGGCGCGGCGGCGGGCCTTCGCGGCGAACATGCGTCCGCGCGTGACCGGGTCGTTGTAGCCGAGGGCGACCGCGCGCAGCCAGCGCTGGAACTCGTCCCAGTCGCGGGGCCCGACGGCGCCGATGAGGCCCATGTGCGCGGCCGCGGACGCCGACACCGGCAGCTTGTCGCCCAGGAGGCGGGCGGCGGCCTGCTCGCCGACGCGGTCGGCGACCGACCAGGTGTGCAGCTCGGAGCCGAAGATGCCCATGTCGTAGTACGGGTTGAGGACGACCCCGTCGCGGGCGACGTTGACGTCGGCGCACAGGCCGGCCATGACGCCACCGGCGCCGGCGTTCGCGGTGAACGCGGCGACGGTGAGCTGGTCGGCGCCGGCGATCGCCTCGCAGAGGTCGTCGATGGCGTTGATGTTGTCCCAGGCCTCGGCGGCGGGGTCGGGGGCGGCGTCGATGACGCCGAGGTGGATGCCGTTGGAGAAGGCGTGCTCGGTGCCGGTGAGGACGAGGATGCGGGTGTCCTCGGCGAGGGCCTTCTCGACCGCCTGGGTCAGGCGGCGGCACTGCTCGGTGTGCATGGCGCCGTTGTAGGAGCGGATCTGGAGGAACCCGATGTCGCCTTCGCGGCGGTAGGCGGTCTCGGCGATCGCGGCGGGCGCCGGCTTGAACGGGGCGTCCTTGGGGTCGATGACCATCGACGCGGGGAGCTTGGGGCCGCGGCGGCGGTCGAGGACGGCGGCGTAGCCGACCCAGAGGGTGCCCCTGCCG
The DNA here is from genome assembly GCF_009451885.1 of Glycomyces albidus. GTDB lineage: Bacteria > Actinomycetota > Actinomycetes > Mycobacteriales > Micromonosporaceae > Glycomyces > Glycomyces albidus. The sequence continues at coordinate 14,494 of NZ_WIAO01000047.1, read as the reverse complement.
GTGGCGAAGGCGAGTGCCTCGGCGTCGCGGCCCACGATCGTGCCGGGTTCGGCGCCGGTGTCCTCGTCGGTCACGGCCGCGTCGAACAGGCAGTAGCCCTGCCCGTTGAGTTCGGCGGGCGCGCCGGGGGCGCCGTCGGCGGCGGCGATGCGGCGGGCGAGGTCGTCGGCGGGGGCGCGCCAGTCGAGCGCGAACGCGGGGCGGCGTAGCAGCGGGAGCTCACCGGTGCCCGGAACGGCGCGCGGGTGCTCGTCGGCGGGCCTGGGCCGCTCCCCCGCGGCGACCTTGCGGACGACGGCGGCGACGCAGTCCATGGCCGCGTCGGCGACGCGGCTGTTGTACAGCGCGGACTTGGTGATGCCGGCGGGGACGTCGAAGGTGAAGGAGGCCCAGACCGGGCCGGCGTCCATCTCCTCGACCGCGGAGAGCGCGGTGACGCCCCAGCGCGGGCTCATGCCCAGGAGCGCGTGGTCGAGTGACGAGGGACCGCGGTCGCCGACCGGGCCGGGGTGGACGATCACGGTCGTCCACCGGCGCCACACGTCCTCGGGGACCCGGTGCTTGAGGAACGGGCAGAGGATGAGGTCGGGGTCGACCCGCTCCACCGCCGCGGTCAGCGACTCGGGGGTCTGGTGGGCCGGGGCGAGTTCCACGCCGACCTCGTGTCCCTGTTCGCGGAGGGTGCACCAGACACGCTGAGTGAGTCCGTTGAATCCGGACGCCAGCAGCAGGATCTTCAATTCGACTCCAGGAGGATGGGGAGTCGGCCACGCTCAGTGAAAAGCGTACCGATACTCGGCATTTCGCACAATCAGCGCGTGCAGTCTATGCCGAGCAATCCTCCGATCGTGTCGCGGGCGAGGGCCGGTGCCGAAGGGTCCTCGCCACCTGCGGAGAGGGTCTCCTCGGCCCAGGCGTCGATCACGGAGAGTGCTCCTGGGGTGTCGAGATCGTCGGCGAGGCGCTCGCGGACCGCCGTGAGGACGGCCCCGGCGGGGACGGCGAGTTCGCGGGAGGCGGCCTCGCGCCAGCGGCCCAGGCGCAGTTCGGCCTCGGCGAGCACGGCGGCGCTCCACTGCCGGTCGGACCGGTAGTGCTGGGCCAGGAGGGCGAGCCGCACGGCCGCGGGGTCGACGCCTTCGGCGCGGAGCTTGGAGACGAACACGAGGTTCCCCAGGGACTTCGACATCTTCTCGCCGTCGAGGCCGATCATGCCGGTGTGGACGTACGCGTTCGCGAAGGGCCGCTTGCCCGTCAGGGACTGCGCGTGCGCGGCGGACATCTCGTGGTGCGGGTAGATCAAATCCGAGCCGCCCCCTTGGACGTCGATCTGCTCGCCGAGGTAGTCGATGGCGATGCAGGTGCACTCGATGTGCCAGCCGGGCCGGCCGGGGCCGACCTCGGTCTCCCAGGAGGGCTCGCCGTCGCGCGGCGCGTTCCACAGGACCGGGTCGAGCGGGTCGCGCTTGCCTTCGCGGTCGGGGTCGCCGCCGCGCTCGCGCGCGTAGCGGAGCATGGTCTCGCGGTCGTAGTTCGACTCCGAGCCGAACCCCGGCTCGGACTCGACGGCGTAGTAGACGTCACCGGAGTCGTGGCGGTAGGCGGCGCCCTTGGCGAGGAGCTGCGCGACGGCCTTGCCGACCGAGGGGACGGACTCGACGGCGCCGATGTAGTGGCGGGGCGGGAGGACGCCCAGGGCCTCCATGTCCTCGCGGTAGAGCGCGGTCTCGCGCAGGCCGAGGACCTGCCAGTCGGTGCCGTCACGCTCGGCCCGCTCGAACAGCGGCTCGTCGACGTCGGTGACGTTCTGCGCGTAGTTCACGTCCAGGCCCTGGTCGAGCCAGTAGCGGTGGACGAGGTCGAACGTGATCATCGTGGCGGCGTGGCCCAGATGCGTCGCGTCGTACGGAGTGATGCCGCACACGTACATGGTCGCGCCCTCGGCGTCGGGGGCGACCGTCTCGCGCGGCTCCCCGGTGGCGGTGTCGTGGAGGCGCAGGGCGGGGCCGTGGCCGGGCAGGGCGGGTACGTGCGGTGCGGTCCAGGATTCCATGCCCGTGATCCTATTTCGGAAACCGGCCGACCGGCCAGCGCGAAGCGGGACCGGATCGGACTCGCATGCGCACCTGAGGCTTTCCCGTGATTCACGTTGGATGTACCTTGTGAACTCATGGAACGCCGACCACTTGGACGCAGCGGCATCGAGGTCTCCTCCCTCGGCCTGGGGACCATGACGTGGACCACCGATGAAGCGGGCCTCGAGGACGCGGCCGCGCAGCTCCAGACGTTCGTGGAGGCCGGCGGCACGCTCGTGGACACCGCCGACGTGTTCGGGCAGGGCATGGCCGAGGCGGCGATCGGCCAGCTCATCGGCAAGGTGGTGGCCCGGTCCGAGCTGCACATCGCGACCAAGGCCGGCGTGCGCACCGACGGCGCCCCGCGCAAGCGGGACACCTCGCGCGGATGGCTCATGCGGTCGCTGGAGGGTTCGCTGCGGCGGCTGGGCACCGATTACATCGACCTGTGGATCCTGCACGTGTACGACCCGGACACGCCGCTGGAGGAGACGATGTCGGTCCTCGACAGCGCGGTCGCCAGCGGGAAGGTCCGGTACGTGGGCCTGTCGAACCACACCGGCTGGCAGACCGCGCGGGCGTACGCGTGGCAGGCGGCGTGGCCCGGGCGCACGCCAATCGTGGCGAGCCAGGTCGAGTACTCGCTGCTCCAGCGCGGCGTCGAGCGGGAGGTCCTGCCGGCGTGCCTGGCGATGGAGCTGGGCGTGCTGGCCTGGTCGCCGCTGGGCCGGGGCGTGCTCACCGGCAAGTACCGGTTCGGGCGGCCCGCCGATTCGCGGGCGGTGTCGGCGCAGTGGTCGCGGTTCGCGGGCGCGTACCTGGACGAGCGGTCGGCGGGGATCGTGGAGGCGTGCGCCACGGCCGCCGAGGGGCTCGGCGTGAGCCCCCTGGAAGTGGCGCTGGCGTGGGTGCGCGACCAGCCGGGCGTGGCCTCGGCGATCGTGGGCGCGCGGAACGCGACGCAGCTTCGGGCGTCGCTGGCGGCCGAGCAGCTCTTCCTGCCGCCGGAGATCCGCCTGGCACTGGACGACGTCTCGGCGCCGACGGTCGGATACCCCGAAAGCTATTGAGCCGCAGGCGGTCTCCCGCCTGCGGCTCGATGCCGTTCCCGCTCGCGGGGGCGGCTACCCCTGGTCGCCGCCCATGGAGGCGATCCACTCGTCGACGCGGCGCTCGCCCTCTTCGCGGGAGACGTCCTCGACGCGGGTCATGATCGACCAGCGGCGGCCGAACGGGTCGGCGATGGAGGCGTACCGGTCCCCGGTGAGGAACACCGAGGGCTCTTCGCGGACGGTCGCCCCCGCTTCGACGGCCTTGGCGTAGACGGCGTCGCAGTCCTCGACGTAGAGGACGAGCGAGGCGGTGATGTGCTCGGGGTCGGGCTCGGCCATCCCCCACGCCTCGTTGACGTCGCCGAGCTGGAGGATCGAGTCGCCGATCTGGAGCTCGCAGTGGGCGACGGTGCCGTCGGGCATGTCGTTGCGGGTCAGCACCCGCGCACCGAAGACCTCGCCGTACCAGTCGATCGCCTTCGCGGCGTCCTTGACGACGATGAACGGCGTGATCGAGTGGTAGCCCTCGGGGATCGGATTCACTGTTGTTTCGCTCATGTCCCCCAGTCTGGTCGAGCCGGGTAGGGCTCGCTTGTAAAAAAGCGACGGACCCCGGCGCTATGTTTCAGGGCATGGACGGACCGACCGCGAGCGACAAGGGCATGCTGCGGCCGCAGGAGGCGGCGAACCACATCGACCTGCGGCGGTACCCGGTGACCGGGCCGCTCGCGACGTACGTGGAGCGGTTCTGGTCGGTGCGCTGGGACCTGCCGGAGGGGTCGTCGTACGAGTCGGTGCTCATCCCCCACCCGTGCGTGAACCTCAGCTTCATGCCCGTGCTCGGCGCGGAGGTCCACGGGCCGGGCCTGGCGGTCGCGCGGCACCCGCTCACCGGCGCGGGCCGGGTGTTCGGGGCGAAGTTCCGCCCGGGCGGGTTCACGGCGTTCACCGGGATCGAGGCCGCCGCGTTCGCGGACTGGGTGGCCGGCGCGGCGACGGTCTTCGGCCCGGAGGTGGACGAGTTGAACGCGGTCGTGATGAGCGGCGGCGACGGGGACGCGGTCGCCCTGGTGTCGCGGTTCCTCGTCGACCGGATGCCCGGCGCGGTCGAGGAGCGCTACGAGGAGCTGCTGCGGATCGTCACCGCGATGCTCGAGGACCGGTCGATCACCCGGGTGGACCAGGTGGCGTCGCGGTTCTTCATGTCGCAGAAGTCGCTCCAGCGGCTGTTCCAGGCGTACATCGGGCTCGGCCCGAAGGCCCTGATCTGCCGGTACCGGATCCACGACGCGGCCGACCGGCTCGCGGCCGACCCCGGCGTGGACCTGGCCCGGCTCGCCGCGGCGCTCGGCTGGTCGGACCAGGCCCACTTCACGCACGACTTCAAGGACCTCATCGGGTTCCCGCCGGCCGAGTACGCGGCGCAGTGCGCCTCGGCCGGGCGGGAACTCGTCATGGCGCACCGGTGACGGCACCGGAGTCCATCTCCAGGCGCCGGCCCTCGAACGAGGCCCGGAGCCTGCGGTCGTGGCTGACCAGGACCACCGTGCCGGTGTAGGACGCGAGGGTCTCCTGGAGTTCCTCGGCGAGGACCGGCGACAGGTGGTTGGTCGGCTCGTCGAGCAGCAGGACGTCGACCGGCCGGGACACGAGCCGGGCGAGCTCGAGGCGGCGGCGCTGGCCCGTGGACAGGGCCGCGACCGGTGTCCCGAACTGCTCGGGTGCGAACAGCCCCAGGGCGAGGAGCGCCTCGGCGTGCTCGTCGAGGGTGCCGACGCGGCCTTCGGCGAAGGCCCGTAGGACCGAGGTGCGTCCCGAGCCGGGCCCGGCGAGCTGGCGCAGGTGGCCTACCGCGCCGGTGCGTTCGACCGCCCCCTCGTCGGGTTCGAGCTCGCCGGCGAGGACCCGCATGAGCGTGGTCTTGCCCGCGCCGTTGGGCCCGGTGACGAGGACGCGTTCGCCCCTCGCCACGGTCAGCTCGGGGACCTTGAGCCGGTCGCCGACCCGGACGCCCTCGAGCCGCAGCGCGGGGCCGTCGGACTCGGCGGTGGCCGCGGTCAGTGCCGGCGTGAACCGGAGCGGTTCGGGCGGCGGTGCGACCGCGTTGGCGCGCAGGCGTTCGAGCTGCTGCTTGGCGACCTTGATGCGGCTCTGGGCACCGTGGCTGCGGCTGCGGGCGCGGAAGGCCCCGGTGGACATGTTCGCCATCGGCAGTTTGCGCGGGATGGCGCCCGCGCGGCCGGCGTTGGCGTCGACGATGCCCTGCTGGCGTTCGACCTCGGCGCTCCACTGCTCGTACGCGGCCTGGGCCTGCTGCCGTTCGGTCTCCTTCGCGGTGAGGTAGCCGGCGTAGCCGTTGCCGTATCGGCGGGCGGCGCGGTCGGCCACTTCGATCATGGTGGTGGTGACGGCCTCCAGGAAGGCCCGGTCGTGGGTGACGGCCACGACGGTGCCTGACCAGTCCCGCAGCTGCGCCTCGAGCCATGCCACGGCCGCGTCGTCGAGGTCGTTGGACGGCTCGTCGAGCAGCAGCAGCGCCGGCTTGGACGCGAGGGTCGCGGCCAGCATGAGCCGCGAGCGCTCCCCGCCCGAGAGGGTCCCGAGCGGGCGGGTGCGGTCGAGCCCGGGCAGGCCGAGCGCGGCCAGCGCCAGGTCGACGCGGAGGTCGGCGTCCCAGCCGTCGCGGGCTTCGAAGCGCGCGAGGAGGTCGGCGTAGCGTTCGGCGGCCTCCGGGTCGTCGGCGAGGGCCTGCTCGGTCTCGCGCATGGCGGCCTCGATCTCGCGGAGGTCGGCCAGGGCGAGGTCGATCGCGTCGGCGACGGTGCGGTCGGCGGGCAGGTCGAGCTGCTGCGGCAGGTATCCGACGCCTCCCGGGGAGGTGACGGTGAGTTCGCCGTTGTCGGGTGCTTCGACGCCGGCGAGGAGCCGGAGCAGGGTGGACTTGCCGGAGCCGTTGTCGCCGACGACGCCGAGGCGTTCGCCGGGTCGGATGGCGAAGCTCACGCGGTCGAGGACGAGGTGGTCGGCGTAGCGCTTGGTGATGTCTACAAGGGATAGGTGTACATGGCGGAGCATGCGGGCGCCTCCAGAGCAGTCTGTCGAGAAGGGAGTGAGGGCACGCGGGATCGAAGCGCAGTGCTTCGGGATTTCGAGAGGCGTGCCGCGGCGGTCGTCGCGGAGCTCGGCTCGACGCGGTGACCTGGCTGCTTCTAGAGGAAGTAAATCAACATCGCGAACGATTGTAAGCCGGTTCGCGGGCGGCTGTCCAGGGCGCGGCGGAGCCCGGGTCGGTGAGCGTGCTCACCGACCCGGGTTCGGGCGCGGGTCTAGGACTTCGAGACGAACCGGTCCATGGCGTCGACGCCGAACCGCAGGCCCGAGAGCGGGACGCGCTCGTCGATGCCGTGGAACAGGGCGGTGAAGTCGAGGTCGGCGGGGAGTTTGAGGGGCGCGAAGCCGAAGCAGCGGATGCCGAGGGTCGCGAACGCCTTGGCGTCGGTGCCGCCCGAGAGCATGTACGGGACGGTGCGGGCGCCGGGGTCGGCGAGGCGGATGGCCTCGGCCATGGCGTCGACGAGGGCGCCGTCGAAGGAGGTCTCGTAGCCGGGCTGGCGGATCTCGTACTCGAAGTCGATCCCGGCGCCGGCGAGCTCTTTGAGCGTCGCCTCGAGCTCGTCGTTGCGGCCCGGGAGGGACCGGCAGTCGATGACGGCTTCGGCGGTGGAGGGGATGACGTTGGTCTTGTAGCCGGCGTCGAGGCGGGTCGGGTTGGCGGTGTTGCGGAGGGTCGCGCCGACGAGGCGGGCGATCGGGCCGAGCTTGGCGACGGCCTCGTCGGGGTTCTCGGGGTCGAACTCGACGCCGGTGAGCTCGGAGACCGACTCCAGGAACTGCCGGACCGTGGGGGTCATCTCGACGGGGAACCGGTGCTGGCCGATGTTCGCGACGGCGCGGGTCAGGCGGGTGACGGCGTTGTCGTCGTGGAGCATCGAGCCGTGGCCGGGGCGGCCGGTGGCGCGCAGGCGCAGCCAGTCGAGGCCCTTCTCGGCGGTCTGGACGACGTAGACGCGCAGGTCGTTCGGGAGGGTCATGGAGAAGCCGCCGACTTCGCCGACCGCTTCGGTGACGCCTTCGAAGACCTCGGGGTGCTGCTCGACCATGAAGCGGGCGCCGTAGTCGGAGCCGGCCTCTTCGTCGGCGGTGAAGAGGAGGACCAGGTCGCGCGGGGGGACCTTGCCGGTGCGCTTCCAGTCGCGAACGAGGGCGAGGAGCATCGCGTCGAAGTCCTTCATGTCGACCGCGCCGCGGCCGAAGAGGTAGCCGTCCTTGATCTCGCCGCTGAAGGGGTGGACGGTCCACTCGCCGGCTTCGGCGGGGACGACGTCGAGGTGGCCGTGGAGAAGGAGGGCCCCACGGGCGGGGTCGGCGCCGGGGAAGCGGCAGGCGACGGAGGCGCGGCCGGGGGCGGATTCGTAGATCTTGGGTTCGAGGCCGACTTCGGCGAGCTTCTCGGCCACGTATTCGGCGGCGGCGCGCTCCCCCTTCGCGGTCGCGTTGTCGCCGGTGTTCGTCGTGTCGATGCGGATCAGGTCGCGGGCGATCTCGACGACTTCGTCCTCGGGGCGGGGGTTCGCGGTTTCAGCCATCTCTGATTTCTATCAAGCCCGCGTGCCGGTCCGCACCGAGCGGTGGCGGGAGTCGCAGTGTTCACTCCCGCCACCGGGGTGCGTCAGACGGCGGCCTGCGCCAGGCGGCGGGCGCGGGCCTTCTTGCGGCGCTTGGCGACGATCGGGCCCGCCAGGCGCGGTGCGAGCGGGCCGACGGCCGCGAGGATGAGGACGTACGCGGCGGCGGTCGATCCGAGCTGCGAGTCGAGTCCGGCCGCGACGCCGAGGCCGGCGATGACGATCGAGAACTCGCCTCGCGGCAGGAGGACGAGCCCGGCTCTGAGCTTGCCGGTGAACGCCGAGCCGCTCCTGCCCGCGGCCCACCAGCCCGTGGCGAACTTCGTGGCGATCGTGACGGCCGCGAGGGCGAGGGCGACCGGCAGCACCGGTGGCAGCGCCGTCGGATCGGTCTCGAGCCCGAAGTTGACGAAGAAGATGGCGGCGAACAGGTTCTTGAGCGGTTCGAGGGTCTCCTCGGCCTGCCGCGACACCTCGCCGGAGAGGGCCATGCCGACGATGAACGCGCCGACGGCGGCCGAGACGTGGACCTGCTCGGCGAGGCCGGCGATGACCAGGACGATGCCCATGACCTTGAGGAGCAGGATCTCGTCGTTGGGTGAGGCGAGGAACCGGGAGAGGAGGTGCCCGCATTTGGAGGCGACCAGGAACGCGCCCGCGACGGCGAGGAGCGCGATGCCCAGGCCCCACGCGGCCTGCGTGAACGCGAGGCCGGCCAGGAGCGTGGTGAGGATCGGGAGGTAGAGCGCCATGATCATGTCCTCGGCGACGAGCAGCGCGAGGACCGTGGGGGTCTCGCGGTTGCCGAGCCAGCCGAGGTCGGACAGGACCTTCGCGATGATGCCGGAGGACGACACGTAGGTGACGCCGCCGAACACGACGGCCGCGACCGGGCCCCAGCCGAGGATGAGCGCGCACGCGACGCCGGGGGCGGCGTTGAGCACGAGGTCGACGACGGCGCCGGTCCAGGAGGTCTTCATCGTCCCGAGCAGTTCGCGCGGGGTGTACTCCAGGCCGAGGGTGAACAGCAGCAGGACGACGCCGACCTCGGCGCCGACGTCGAGGAAGCCGGTGATCGCGTGCATCTCGTAGATGCCGCCGTGGCCGAAGGCGAGTCCGGCGATGAGGTAGAGCGGGATGGCGGAAATGCCGGCCTTGCCGGCGATGGCTCCGAGGAGTCCGAGGGCTCCTACGAGGAGGCCGAGTTCGAGGAGGAGCTCGACGGTTCCGTGCATTACTCGATGCCCTGGAGGATCTTGTCCACGCCGTCGACGGCCTCCTGCGTCCCGATGGTCACCAGGCGGTCGCCCACGTGGAGGATCGCCGAGGGCGGCGGGCCGGTCTCGACGCCGTCGGTGCGGACGATCGCGACGATCGAGGCGCCGGTGCGGGTGCGGGCGCGGGTGTCGCCGAGGGGGCGCTCGGCGTACGGGCTGGTCGCGCCAACCTTGAGCTGCCGCGAGACGAGGTTGTCGATCTCGTGGTGGAGGCGGTTGAGCTTCTCGACGATGCGGGCGCCGCCGAGGAGCTCGCCGATCGCGGCCGACTCGTCGGCCGAGAAGACGATGCAGTCGAGCATCGAATCGGGATCGTCGGGGTCGTAGATGATGAAGTCCCGGCGGCCCTCGCGGTGGGCGACGATGCCGAGGCGGACCCCGCGCTTGGTCTCGAATTCGAACCGCACGCCGATCCCGGGCAACTCGGTGCGCTCCACGTCCACTGCTGATCACTCCTCTTGTGTGGGATACGCACCGAACCGTACATCACCGGGCGCGGCTGCAACCTGCACACCGGCGGGCCCCGGAACGGACTCCGGCCCCGGCGTCGCCGCCGGGGCCGGACGGGGGCGTTCGCTACAGGCCCGAGCTCATGGACTCGGGGTCCTCGACGTTCAGGGTGACGGCGTCGGAGGCGGCGACGCCGGCCTGGTTGGCCAGGTCGAACATCTTGCGGCCCATCCGGGCGTGCGCCTGGACCACCGGGTGGGTGGCGCCGTAGTTGCCCCAGTTGGTGGCGGACTGGGACATGAACGAGTAGACGAGGATCGGCACGCCGCTGGTGTTGTAGACGACGCCGGACTCGTTGCGCTCGGCGTCGTCGGCGCCGTACTTCATGGCGACGCGGGCCCGCTCGGCCGAGGACATGTTGCGGCGGAAGCCGTCGTGGTAGCCCGAGAGTCCCTTGAGGACGTTGAGGAAGAAGCGGGTGGAGCCCGTGGACAGCAGCTGCCCCATGGCGAGCCGGTGCAGCAGGTCGTTGGTCTCGGCCGTGCTGGTGACGCCCAGCCCCATCCGGTTGGGGTTGGTGGCGCTGGGGACGACGCGGGTGACCTCGAAGCCCTTCGCGGCCAGCGTCTCGTTGATCTCCGCGGGCGGGCAGACCAGACCGCACAGCCGCACCGAGGTGTTGTCGGAGGTCAGGAGCATCGCGACGAGGATGTTCGCCACCGTGAGCTCGTCGCCGTAGGCGGTCTGGTGGAAGTAGAACCCGGAGCCGGTGAGGATGATGTCCGAGGTCAGGGTGACCCGGTCGTCGAGCGCGAGCTCGCCGCGGTCGATCTTGTCGAGCACCGCGAGCGCGATGCCGAGCTTGTTGACGCTCGCGGCGGTCTTGGCCGCCGCCGAATCGTGGTCGACGGCCGTGGTCGCCGTGCCGCCGTTGAGGAGGGTGACCTTGGCCTGCCAGGTGCCGCCGGCCTTCGCGGACTCGGTCTCGTAGACGGCCCTGATGGCCGCGGCGGTGTCCTGGACGGCGGCCGTGGCGGCCTGGCCGTGCGCCGCGGAGGCGCTTGCGAGGACGGTGCCCGCGGCGGTGACGGCGGCTCCGAGCTTGACTACATCGCGTCGCTGCATGATGGCCTTTCGTTGGGTCGCAACAGGGGTGTCGCGTATGTATACGTCCTGTGCGGTGCGGGCGGTTGCCGCGCCGGCCCGGTCCGCGGCCTCAGAGTCCCGCGAGGAGGCGGACGGCCAGGTCGCGGCGGCCCTCGGCCGCGAGGAGTCCGGCGGGCGCCAGGCGGTAGTCGGCGTCGACGGTGAAGCGGGCGCCCTTCGGGGGCCGCACGCCGCCGGAGGTGTCCGCGCCGACGGCCTCGCGGAGCCACTCGGCGGCGCCGGGGTCGCGGCGGAGGATCCCGCCGGAGCCGACGACGGTGCCGACGCCGGCCAGGTCCTTGCCGCCGCGCAGCGGCTCGGTGGGGCCGCCGATGCGCTCTCCGCGGGCGTGGCGGCGCACCGCGATCCGGGCGGCGAGCGCGCTGAGCTCGCGGTCGAAGCCGCGTTCGCGGTCGGTCTCGGCGCGGAATCCGGGGTCGGCGGTGCGGGTGCGGGCGGCTTCGGGGAGGTCCCGGTGGGTCGGGAGGTCCTCGTCGGCGGCGGCCTCGGCGATGCCGGCGGCGGTGTGGCGGACGCCGAGGTCGCCTTCGACGGTGCGCGAGCGCCAGGCGGTGCCGGCGACTTCGGCGCGGGGGCCTTGGCGTTCGGCGTCGGGGGTGAGGACGGAGTAGACGTCGGTGGTGGCGCCGCCGACGTCGACCACGAGGAGGTCGCCGGTGCGTTCGGCGAGGATCTCCACGCCGGTGAGGACGGCGTCGGGGGTGGCGGCCTTGACCATGGCGGTGAAGTCGGCGCTGGCCGAGAGGTGCTTGCCGGCGATGACGTGCCGGAGGAAGACCTCGCGGAGCGCGGTGCGGGCGGGGACGGGGTCGAGGGAGCCGATGCGCGGCAGGACGTTGCCGACGGCGGTGACCGGGATGCCGGCGGCCTCCAGGAGGGCGGTCACGTCGGCGGCGGCGTTCGTGTTGCCGGCGAGGACGACCGGGGTCCGCGGGCCGCGCTGTGCAGAAGCACTGGCGGCGAGGTCTTTCGCGTGGGCGCGGAGGGCGGTCTCGTCGCCGCCGTCGGTGCCGCCGGCCAGGAGGATGACGTCGGGGCGGGCGGCGGCGAGGTCGGCGAAGTCGCCGGGGTCGAGGTGTCCGGCGCGGACGTCGACGACGCGGGCGCCGGCGCTGAGTCCGGCCCGGTAGGCGGCGCGGGCGGTGACCAGGGGTTCGTTGCCGACGACGGCGAGGCGCAGGCCGCCGCCCGCGGAGGAGCACACGAGGGTCTCGACGATGGCGGCGCCCTTCGGGAGTGCGGCGTCGGCGGCGGCGCGGAGGCCGTCCATGACGTCGGTGCCGAGGGTGGTCGGGTGTGCGGCGGCGCCGAGGAGCGCGCCGGTGTCCGCGTCGACGGCGGCGGCCTTGGTGTAGGTCGAGCCGACGTCGACGCAGACGATCGCGCCGGTCACGGTTGCGCCGCTCCGGGGACGACCACGGTGCCGGTGGCCGTGGTGGCGACGATGGGTTCGTCGAGCACGCGGGCGGCGGAGTCGCCGCGTTCGGGGTCGGCGCGGCAGACCACGGTGAGGGTGAAGTCGACGGTGCGGCTGCGGGTGCCGGTGCGCACGACGACGGCGGTGGCCTCGACGACGTCGCCGGCCTTGACGGGCGCCTTGAACTGGACGTCCGAATAGGACGCGAAGAGTCCTTCGTCGCCGTCGGTGAGGATGCACAGCTCGGTGGCGACGTCGCCGAACATGCCGAGCCCGTAGGCGCCGTCGACGAGGTCGCCGCCGTAGTGGGCGTGGCCGTAGGGGATGTAGCGGCGGTGGGTCACGGTGGTGCCGTTGTGGTCGGTCATGCGGTCTCCCTGCTGAAGACGAGTCGGTGGACGAGGTAGGACGCGACGTCGGAGGGGGTGGTGCCGCGGGTGAAGACGCGGTCGACGCCGAGGTCGGCGGCGGCGCTCTCGTCGAAGCGGGGGCCGCCGACGACCAGCAGCGGGCGCCTGCCGGGCGGCAGCGCCTCGCGGAAGGCCGCCGACATCTCGCGGGTGTTGTGCAGGTGGGCGTCCTTCTGGGTGACGACCTGGCTGACGAGGACCGCGTCGGCGCCCTCCTCGACGGCGCGGTTGACGAGGTCGGGCACGGCGACCTGCGCGCCGAGGTTGACCACGCGCAGTTCGCGGTAGTACTCCAGGCCCTTCTCCCCCGCGACGCCCTTGATGTTGAGGATCGCGTCGATGCCGACGGTGTGCGCGTCGGTCCCGATGCAGGCGCCGACGACGCAGAGCTTGCGGCCGAGCTTCTCGCGGACGGCGTCGTTGACCTCCTTGGGGCTCAGGTGCGGGTAGTCGCGTTCGACGACCTTGACATCGTCGAGGTTGACCAGGTGCGTGGTCGCGCCGTAGACGACGAAGAAGGTGTAGGACTCGCCGATGGCCTTGGCGTGCACGAGCATCGCGCCGTCGAGGCCCATCTTGGCGGCGAGCTGGAGGGCGGCGCCCTCGGCGCGCTTGTCGTGCGGGACGGGCAGGGTGAAGGACATCTGGACCATGCCGTCGCCGGTGGTGTCGCCGTAGGGGCGGACGATGCGGCTCATCGGGCGGGCTCCTTGTCGGCGTCGAGGACCTCTGCGGCGGGGTTCCAGTAGTCGTCGGCGCGCTTCGCGACGCCGTCGAGGCCGCGGCCGCCGTCGGCGGGGCGCTTCATGATGCCGAAGGTGCCGTCGGCGATGGCGTCGAGGAGCCCGTCGTCGACGATCCGTTCGAGCAGGTCGACGGCTTCGCCGAGCACCTGGTTCGCGCGCCGGGCGATGAACCCGTCCGGGGGCGGGCGGAAGTCCTCGGCGAGGCCGGCGCACGCGTTGAGGACGTAGCGCACGTTCTGGAGCGCGATGTCGCGGTCGGACAGCCAGGGGGTGACGACCGCTTCGGTCATCATGCCCACCAGGAGGATCGACTGGCCGGTCATGACTCCGGCGAGGTTGAAGAAGCCGTCGAGGAGGTTGCCGCGGAACACGTCGCCGGTCATGTGCTTGGTCGGCGGCATCCACTTCAGCGGAGCGTCCGGGAACAACTGGCGGGCCAGCAGGGCGTGCGCGAGCTCGAGCCGGAACGACTCGGGGAGGTCCGGGTTGATCTCGAAGGCGTGGCCCAGGCCCAGGAGGCGGTCGGGGAGGCCGGCCTCGTGGGCGAAGCGCTCGTTGAGGAGCTGGGAGACGGTGACGGTGTGCGCGGCCTCGACGGCGTCGGCGGTGGTCAGGTAGTTGTCCTCGCCGGTGTTGATGATGATCCCGGCGCGGGCGTGGACCTGGCGGCTGAAGCGCTGGTCCACGAAGGTGCGAATCGGGTTGATGTCGCGGAACAGGATGCCGTACATCGAGTCGTTCAGCATCATGTCGAGCCGGTGCATGCCCGCCAGCGCGGCGATCTCGGGCATGCAGAGGCCGGACGCGTAGTTGGTGAGGCGGATGTAGCGGCCGGTCTCGCGGGAGGTCTCGTCGAGGGCGGCGCGCATGAGCCGGAAGTTCTCGCCGGTGGCGTAGGTGCCGGCGAAGCCTTCGCGGGTGGCGCCTTCGGGGACGTAGTCGAGGAGGGACTGGCCGGTGGAGCGGATGACGGCGATGACGTCGGCGCCGGCCCTGGCGGCGGCCTGGGCCTGCGGGATGTCCTCGTAGATGTCGCCGGTGGCGACGATGAGGTAGATCCAGGGCCGCTGGGGCGGGTCGCCGATCTCGGCGACGAGCCGGTCGCGCTCGGCGCGGGCCGCGTCGATGCGGTTGAAGCCGCGGCCGACGGCGGCGCGGGCGCGTTCGCGTGCGGTCTCGGCGTCGCGGCCGGCGGGCAGCGCGAAGCGGGCGCCG
>NZ_WIAO01000046.1 GCF_009451885.1 Glycomyces albidus | reverse complement strand
CTCCCGCCGCGGTGGCGGCGCCGAGGGTCGTGCCGGCGGCGGTGGCCGCCCCGGCGGACGGTGCGGCGGTCGCGGCGGCGGAGGCGGGGAAGGCACCGCCGCCGGAACCGGTGGCGGCGCTTCCGGTTCCGCCGGAGGCGAGGCCGCCGCTGACCTGGTCGTCCTCGGCAGGCTCCTCGCCGGCCGGGGGCGGCGTCTCGGCCACCGGCGGTTCCAGGGACGGATCCTCGGTGGCCTGGGGCTGGGCGGCGCCGGCGGGCGGGTCCATGGGCGGCGGCTCGAGGTCCATGTACGCGGGGTCGGCGGCGGACGGGTACTCCTTGTCGCTGCGGACGGTCCTCACCGAGCGGTCCTCGGCGTCGGTGTCGGCGCCGCGCTGGGCGATGTCGTCGTCGATCTCGGCGTGGCGGGCGTCGTAGGCGCCCCAGTTCTGGTCGACGAGGGTCCCGTAGTGCTCGACGGCGTCGGCGACCGCGAGCTCCTTCGCCTCCTCGACGGTCAGGCCCCTGGACGGGTCGAGCCCTTCGCGTTCGATGGTGACGGGGCTGGAGTAGTAGTCGATGTAGTGGAGGATCCGCTCGTCGATGTAGTCGATGATCTCGGTGGCGAGCTCGGGGTCGCCGCCGCCGAGGGCGAGCACGTGCTCGGCCTCCTCGCAGGTGTACTGGATGCAGTCGCCGTGCCACCAGGCGGGCCTAACGTGCACCGAGACCCAGGAGTGCCAGTCGCCGTCGATCCAGAACTGCGGCGCGGGGTAGGGGATCTCGCCGGAGTCGCCGCCCTGGAGCGAGTACAGGGCGTCCTCAGTGGACTGGAGGCTGGCGACGGTGGTGTCAACGTCGTCGATGAGGTCCTCGACGAGTTCGCGGGTCTGCCCGCACGCCGCCTCGAACGCCTCAAAGTCGGCCCCGGACCAGCCTTCGGCGAGGTCGTTGAGGTTGGAGCGGATCTGCTCGGACCAGTCGGCGAGCCTGCCGGAGACCTCCTCGGTCCAGGCGCCGCGCAGCCGCTCCAGGGAGTGCGCGTCGGCCTGCTCGGGGCGGACCGCGGCGACGGCCGCGCGGAAGTCGGCCTCGGTCGGGTACGCCATCGCGGATTCCTTGGGGCGCAGCCGGAAGAGCTGCCGTTCGACCGGGACGGCCGACACGAGCTGCTGCCACGCCTGCTCGGCGGGGTGCACGGTCGCGTTGCCGCACGCGGCGTTCGAGCACGGGGGCCGGACGGCGACGATGCCGGGCTGCGTCTCGACCGGCCCGGGCGGGGCGTCTGCGGCAGGGGCCTCGACGTATCCGAACGCGGGTGCGGCCGCGACCGGAGCCGCGGCGTCGAGGCCCAGGTACGACTGGTCGTCGCTCATAGATACTCACCTCGCGAGGGGAACGGGCGGCCGGGTCCCTTCACGGTAGCAACAGCGCGCCGGTTTGGGGAACCACCGTTCACGCGTCGTCGCGCGTCTCCCACCAGCGGCCGGTCCAGGCCCGCCGCAGGCCGCCGCGCACGTCCGCGAGCGGGGCCGGAACCGCCTCGGAGCGGTCGCTCGGGCCGAACCCGTCGATGCGGCACTCCCAGCGGTGGAGCAGCGGTTCGACCGGGTCGGGGACGGCGTGGACGGACACGGTCAGGCCGATCATGGTGACGTCGCCGTCCTGGACCTCGAAGGCCGCGGTGCGCTCCTCCGGTTCGGCGGCGCGCGGGACGGCCAAGGGCGGCAGCGGGGTCCGCACAGTGAGCCGGTGCGGGCCGGGCGGGACCTCGAGCCGCATGCGGGTCCAGGTCGCGGCTACCGGCGCGCCGTCGAGTGCGATCTGCGGCGGCGGCACCGCGAACCGGTGGGCGATCGGGACGAGCTCGCCGACCTTGTCGAGCGACCGGCGCTCACCCGGCTCGATGCGCTCGCGGCCCGGCGGGAGCTGCATCGCGAGCTCCTCTGAGGAGAGGTCGTCCTTGAGGAACCGGGCGTCGACGAGCAGGACCGCGGCCCCGGGCCGCGGCTCGGGGACGGGCCCGGCCGGGTCGAGGATCTCAGGGGCCAGGACCGGCCCGCCGGGAACCTGAAGGAGCGCTTCAGGCGTCTTCAGCGGAGCTTCAGGTGCGCCGCGGTTGAATCGGATCCAGGTCCACAGCACCCGGCCGCCCCACAGGGAGGCGCCGAGCAGGAACACGCCGATCGCGATCGGGAAGGTCGCGGACTCGGGGGCGCCGGTGAACGCCGACGTCCACATGATCGCCACGCCGCAGAGGAGGAACAGCATGAACACGGCCGCGCTGAGACGGTACTTCGCGTTGGCGGGCAGGTACTGGAAGTACGTCAGCCGCCCGCGCGGCCCGAGCGTGTACCCGGTGAGGCGCCCGAGGCGGCCGCTCTGCGGGCCCTCCCCGTAGCCGCGGTGCCGGTCGCCGAGCATGCCGACGTAGTCGAGTTTCACCGCGGCTCCGGCGGTGACGTCGACGGCCCGCCAGGCCCGGGAGTGCTGGCTCTGCACCTCGACGAGGTGGCGTCCCGCCGCCACCGGCACGCTGATCCGCCCCCAACCGGCGGCGACCGGCGCGCCGTCGACGAGCACGACCGGGACGAGGCTCGAGCGCAGGTCGTTCATGGACGCGACGGGGTCGCCGGCGAGGCGCCGCTGCTGGAGGTCGGCCGCCTGCTCGGCGATGGTCTTCGGGCCGGCGTCCGCGCAGTACCCGATCCGCAGGTCGATGCGGCCGGAAGGTCCGGCGGGCGGTCGGAGCTCCTTGAGCGGCTTGACCTCCCAGCCGGGGCGGGGGGTGCGGTACCGCGGGCTGCCTCCCCGGATCATCGCCAGTCGACTTCCTCAGGGTTGGTCATCGCGGGCGGTGCGACGTCCTCCCACCAGTTCATGAGGCTGTCGGGGGCGCCGGCCGCGGGGCCGCCGCCGTCGTAGCCGCCGTTCCACTCGCCGTCGCCCTGGTAGGTCGGCGCGAACGGGGAGCCGGCCTGGAACAGGTGCCCGCCCAGGATGAGCGGGTTCTTGAGCGGGCTGAGCGCGTGCTTCCCGCCGGGCGTCATCGTGAACGCGTTGACCGCGTACACGAGCAGGCCCTCGGCGATGTTCGTGAACCCGGCCCCGGCGATGTCCAGCGGCGACACCGGGTTGCCCTTGGCCTTCTGGAACACGAGCGTGAACGCGGTGAAGGAGCCGAGGAGCCCCGCGCACACGGCGGCGACGGCCTGGAGGCCCTTCTCTATGGTCTTGGTCGTCGCGAGCAGGGTCGCGCCGGTCGCCTGGGCGCTCGCCATGATCGCCGGCGCGCCGGGCGCGGTGAGCACGCCGGCGAGCGCGGCCAGGTAGGCGATCAGGTACGCGTCCATCACCAGGGTCACCACCGAGAGGAACGCCCAGTAGGCGGCGAACATGCCCGCGAACACCATGAGCTGCAGGCCGACCGTGTAGGCCATGACGCCCATCTCGCGGAGCTGCGCGCCGACGTCGCCCGACGCCTCCCTGAACGCCGTCGCGTCGGTGCCGCTCCAGTTGTCGTCGTTGACCGTGGCGGTCTCGGCCTCGAGGGCGTCCGCGGCGTCGAAGTTCTTCTCGGCGAGGAGGATCCAGGCGCCGCCGGCCTTCATGAGGTCGCCGGGGTTGCACTGGTTGAGGTAGATGCTGGTCGCCAGCGCCTGCACCGACAGCCCGAAGGCGATGGCGGGCGGTGCGATGCCCACAGCGCAGGTCTTGATGACGCCGTTGCAGGCCGGCGCCATCGCGTCGCCCAGGTCGAAGACTTCCTGCCCGAAGGACATGCCCCGTTCCCCCGTCTCAGTTCTTGAAGAGCCTGGCGACGGCCTGGTCGGACTCCTCGGCGTCCTTGGCGCACGAGGCGAGGGCCTCGTTCATGCCGCGGAAGCACTCGGCGGCGCCGGCCATCGACTCGGTGACCGTGGCGGTCGCCATCGAGTAGGCGGCGGCCATCGGGAGGGTGACGGTCGTGTAGAGGCTCCGGTCGATCTTGGAGAGCTCGGGGAGGACCTCGTTGGTGGACTCCAGGATGGGGATCACCTTCTCGGTGATGCTCGGGCCGAGTCCTTTGAGGAAGTCGACGTCGACGACGCGTGTCATCGGCCGCCCGCCTTTCTGTTCAGGGACTCATGCATCTGCATGATCCGGTCGGTCATCATGGTCGCGGCCCTGCCGGCCTTCTCCGCGATCTCGGGGGCGGTGTCGACGGCCTTGACGTGGCTGTCGGGCATCTCCTCCCGGGCCCGGGCCTCGGCGGTGCGCCGCAGCTCCTCGCGCGCCTCGGCGATGAGGGCGGTGAGCGCGCGTCCGAGTCCGTCGGGGCCGCGCCGGCGGGCGTCGGCCCCGATCTCGACTCTAGCCACGACCTGCTCGGTGCTGGAGGCGACGACGAGGTCGCCTTCGGCGCTGCGCACCTCGACGGTGAGGACCTCGGCGGGCGGGCGGGGGCGCGGGGCCTGGGCGGAGCGCATGGCGTCGAGGACGCCGTCGAGCCGGTTGGCGATGGCGCGGTCGAACTCGGGGTCGCGGCTGAGGGTGTCCGGGGCCGCGTCGATGCCGAGGCGGCCGCGCATCATGGCGGCGAACGCCTCGTAGCCGCCTTCGGCGGCGGCCTGGCGGAGTCGGCCGATGGCTTCGGCGCTGGCGGCGAGGTGGTCGCGGGCGGCGGCGTCGGGGTCGGGGAGGCGGGCGGCGAGTTCGGTGAGGAGCGCGGCGAGGACGGCGGGGGGCTGGCGGAATCCGGGCACGGAGACTTCGACGGTGATGGCGCCTTCGTCGACGCGGAGGGTCACGTATTCGTCGAGGTCGGTGAAGGTGTGCGCGGCGTCGGTCACGGTGGCGGCTCGCTTCGTAGACGGTTGCACCGAGGGTAGCGAACGGTCACTGGGCGTGGGTACCCCGTGATGGCGCGCCGCGGCGGGCGCCGTATGGGCCGCTATTCGGCGTTGGCGCCGTTCTCGAGGGGCCACACGGTGGCTTCGACGGAGCCGACGAGTTCGAGCGGGCCGACGAGCGAGGCGGTGCGGGCGACGGTGAAGTCGTCGAGGGCGAGGAGGCTGATGCCGCCGCGGCTCTGGGCGACGGCGGCGTAGAACGCGCCGGTGCCCTTGTCCTGGAATACCCAGCCGGGCCGGGTGTCGGTGGGGATGGTGGGGACGTTCGGGCGGGGGGCGGCGGCGGGGAGGCTGCCGGTCGCGGAGGTGTCGGGCGCGTAGGGGGCCTGCGGGTGGCGCGGTTCGGGCGGGTAGTGGTGCGGCTGGTCCTGCGGGTCGGGTTCCACGGGCGTCTCCGTGTAGTCGGGGATCTGGTAGCGGGTCGGGTCGCCGGAGACCGGGATCGGCGGCGGGGTCGCGTGCTGGTGGTCGGGGACGGCGATGAGCGTGCGCATCTCGACCTTCCCCGCGACGTAGCTGACGAGCCACAGTCCGGCGGCGAGGGCGAGGAGGTCCACGCCCACGGCCATGAGTACCCGGACGTTCGCGTTCAAATCGGTGCCGAAGCGCGCCAGGGAGAACAGTCCGGCGGCGAGGGCGAAGACGACGAGGCCGGCGAGGGCGCCGGCCATGACGGCGGGGCGGCCGAGTCGCGGGACGGGTGCGGAGGGCCACTTCTCGGAGGCGCGGACGCCGCCGAGGGCGGCGGCGGAGAGGGCGGCGACGGCCAGACCGGCGACGGCGAAGGCGACGGCCGCGGCGGTGAGCCGGCCGGCGATGTCGTCGATGTAGTCCATGGTGGTCTCCGCGAGGTCGGTGGTCGGCCTGGTGGCCGGCGGTTCGGGCTGGTGCGTCGTGGGCCGGGCGGCCCTGGGCCGTCGGGCTCTATTGTGCGGCTTGATCGTAGGACACCCGGCTCCCCCAGTTTAGTGTCGGATTGCCGACAGGCAGTGATCGCGGCCATCGGATTGATAGTTCGCGGCGTATCTGTTTCAGTTCTGGTGGACTCGGAGCGGGGCCGTCCCCGCGGTCGCTCTTCGAGCCGACGAAGGTGCGTTCCGTCAGGGGCCCGGCATATGATGAGGGCAGACCCCGCAATGGGTTGGGAGACAAGAATCATGAGTGAAAATTGCGTTACGTGAGGTAGTAGTGGCTCGTGTGACGGAAGGATGGGACTGATGACAGTGAGAGAGACACTCTGGACGGTGGCCGCGCACGCCCAGGCCGGCGCCGAGATCAACACGCAGGGGATCATCTCCTTCTTCCTGTCGAGGATCGCGCCGATCCTGCTGGCCATCCTCGGCCTCATCTTCATCGCCCGCGCCAACA
The DNA here is from genome assembly GCF_009451885.1 of Glycomyces albidus. Taxonomy (GTDB): domain Bacteria; phylum Actinomycetota; class Actinomycetes; order Mycobacteriales; family Micromonosporaceae; genus Glycomyces; species Glycomyces albidus. The sequence continues at coordinate 27,750 of NZ_WIAO01000046.1, read as the reverse complement.
AGGGCGAGGTCAGCCGCGTCCTCACCTCGTCGACCATCGCGATCATCGGCATCGCCTTCATCGCCGGGGCCGTCGTCCTGGTGGCCGTCGGCGGCGGCCTGGTCGACGTGCTGTTCAGTCAAGAGGACTAGCAAGCCCCCACATCGCCCCTTGAGGCAAGGCCGGACGGAGGACGCCCATGCGCTTGCGCACCGACGACGACATCTACCGTGCCCGCCTGCTGTACCTCGGCCCTCCCGGCTACACGCTCCCGGTCCACCTGCCCTACGGCCAGTACGGCGCGTTCGCCGCGCTGCTGGCCCTGTTCATGTTCATTCGCTGGGCCTTCACCGGCGACGTCGAGCTCTTCCCCTCGATCGAGATCTCCATCGCCCTCGTCGCGACCTCGCTGATCTTCCGCTACGTCGACGCCGACCGGCCCGCGACCACGGTCATCCGCACGCTGCTCACCGACTGGAAGCACACGCGCGGCAACGGCCACGAGGTCCGGATCCCGGCGTTCACGACCCGTTCGATCCGCCTGCGGCCCACACTCGTGGACCCCGTCCGAACTGAGGAGCGCCTATGAGCGGCGAGGACCGCCGTCAGCCCGTCGCCAAGTTCTCCGCCCCCCGGCCCCCCGCCCCCGTGCGGGACCGGGAGCGGCCGACCGGCGACCTCGGCGACGACGCGACCGCCCTCGCGGACGCGGTCTTCAGGGCGGAGCCCGCAAGAGGGCCCGGCCGGACGGAGTCCGCCAGAGAGTCCAGCCGGGCGGAGGCCGCGAAGGCGCCCGCCCGCACCGAGCCGGCCCAAGCGCCGAGCCAGCCGCCGCCCGCGAGGGCGCCCCAGAGCGAGCCGCGGCCCCAGGAGCCCACCCGGCCGTCCCCAGTGGAGTCGATGCGACACGCGTCGCCACCTGCGTCGATGACGCCGCCCTCCACCGCTCGTCCACAGGGCTATCCCCAGGGTTATCCACAGAATCAGCCGAGTTATCCACAGGGGTATCCACAGCGTTACACACCGCCTCCGACCAGCGGGAATCCACAGGGTTATCCACAGCGCAACGGAAGTTATCCACAGCAGGGGCCAAGTTATCCACAGGCCGCTGACCAGGCCCGCGGGACTGTTTCCACAGGTCGCCGTCAGGCAGCGCAAACCAGTACACAACGGGTGCCCGGACAGGACCTCGTCCCGGTCCGCCAGTCCCGCGCCGCGGCGGTGCCGGACACGGCCGACGACAAACCGGTCCGCGTCAAACCGATCGGCGCCCAGAAGGAGCGGCAGCCGCTCCGGGAGCTGAGCCTCACCGAAATCGCCGGTCACGTCACGTTCACGCCCGCCTCGGTCACCGCCTGGTACAAGCTGCCCGGCGTGCGCTGGTCCTTCCGGCCCGACCTCGAGCGCGAAGCGCTCATCACCGCCATCGCCGAGCAGTACGCCGGCCTCGCGGGCATGCGCGTCCACCTGCGCCGCACCACCCGGCCGTTCCCGGCCGACCAGTGGGCCCGCACCGTCGACCGCCACACCGCCCGCCCGCTGCGCACCGTCCCCGGCGGCACCAGCTGGGCCGACCACCTCGTGGCCGCCCAGCGCCACCTCCAGCAGCTCTCCCACGCCGAAGGCGAGACGTTCCTCGGCATCACCTTCTCCCGCCGCGGTGCGTTCGACCAGCTCGGCGAGAAGATCGGCCGCATGTTCGGCCGCGGCACCAAGCTCTCCGAACGCGAGAAGATCGAGAAGCGCAGCCTCCAGTTCGACGAGGTCCTCGGCTCCTTCGGCGTCCGCGCCCGCCGCGCCACCACCGCCGAGCTCGAATGGCTCGTCTACCGGTCCGTGGCCCTCGGCATGGAGCCGCCGCGCCTGCTCTCGGGCTCCAACAGCGACTGGGAGCCCGGCGACGTCCTCGCCCTCACCGAGTCGATCGAGCGGTACCGCAGCCCGTACGGCTCCACCGTCAAACTCGTCAACCGCCTCACCGGCGAGGAGAAGCACACCGCCGTCCTCACCGTCGGCCGCATGGAGGAGCTCGAGATCCCCCAGCGGCACGAGCCGTGGCTGCACTTCCACGAGCGCTGCCCGTGGCCGGTCGAGCTGTCGAGCCGCATCGACATCCTCGGACCCGGCGAGGCGTTCCGCGACCTCGACCACCGGCTGCGGCTCATCCGCTCCCAGCAGCGCGACTACGACGAGCACGCGATGGACGCCCCGCCCGAGCTCCAGCGCCTCGCCGAGCGCGCCCTCGGCGTCGGCGACGAGATGACCACCGGCCTGCCGATCGACGCCGCCCGCGCCCACGGCTGGCACCGCCTCGCCGTCACCGCCGAGACCAAGGAGGAGTGCCTGGAGCGCGCTCGCACCCTCATGCAGATGTACCAGCGGGACATGCGCATCAGCCTCCAGCACCCGAAGAACCAGGACTGGCTCGCCCGCGAGTTCATCCCCGGCGAACCGGTCGCCCAGACCGGGTACGTCCGGCGCATGCCCGTCAAGCTCATGTCCGCGGCGATGCCGCAGGCGGCCTCGGTCGTCGGCGACCGCCGCGGCGACCTCATCGGCCGCACCGCCGGCACCTCGCGCAGCCCGGTCTTCCTCGACCTGCACTTCGCCACCGAGGTCCGCGAGAAGTCCGGCCTGTCGGTCTTCGTCGCCGAACCGGGCGGCGGCAAGTCGACCCTCATGGGCGCCATCGGCTACCTCGCCGCCCGCCGCGGCGTCCAGGTGACCCTCCTCGACCCCTCGGGCCCGCTCGCGAAGCTGTGCGAGATGCCCGAGCTCAAACCGTTCTCGCGGGTGCTCAACCTGACCGGCTCCGAGTACGGGACGCTCGCGCCGTACGCGCTCATCCCGTCGCCGCGCCGCGAGCACTACGAGGACAGCCCCGAGGGGCAGCGCGAGTACGACATCGCCGTCTCGAACGCCCGCTCCGAGCGGCGCATGCTCGTCCAGGACATCTGCGCGATGCTCCTGCCTCCGCAGGTCCAGCGCGAGGCGAGCACGGCCCGCCTCCTGCGCCACGCCGCCCGCCACGTACCGGCCGAGGAGGACTCCGCGCTCGAGGACCTCGTCGAATCCCTCCAGGACGCCGAGGACCACGTCACCGGCGACGGCGCCGAGCTCGCCGCGCTCCTCCTCGACACCGCCGAGATGCCGCTCGCGAAGCTGTTCTTCGGCAACCCCGACAAGGGCGTCCTCGAAGACGACACGGCACTCACCGTCATCACCATGTCGGGTCTGCGCCTGCCCGACCTCGGCATCGAACGCGAGTACTGGTCCGCGGAAGAGGCCCTCGCGCTCCCGATGCTCCACACCGCGCACCGCCTCGCCGTCCGCCGCGCCTACGGCGGCGACATGCACCGCCGCAAACTCGTCGGCCTCGACGAGGCCCACTTCATGGAGGGCTGGAAGTCCGGCCGCTCCTTCCTGGTGCGCCTCGCCCGCGACTCCCGCAAATGGAACCTCGCGGCCCTGGTCGCCAGCCAGAACCCGAAGGACATCCTCGGCCTCGACGTCCAGAACCTCGTCTCCACGGTCTTCGTCGGCCGCATCGCGGAGGACGCCCAGATCGCCGAAGAGGCCCTCAAGCTCCTGCGCGTGCCCACCGGCGTCGGCTACGAGTCCGTCCTCGCCTCCCTCTCCGAAGTGGACGCCTCCGAGACCCGCAAGCTCCCGTACCGCGAGTTCGTCATGCGCGACGTCGACGGCCGCGTCCAACGCATCCGCGCCGACTTCACCTGGGTCCGCGGCCTCCTCGACCACCTCAACACCACCCCCGGGGAGGAACAGTGACCGACCCCTCCGCCCACGACCTCGCCCCGCCCGCACGACCCGCCGACCAAACGGGCCGCCTCGCACGCCTAGGGGGCCGGGCCGGCCGGATCCTCCTCGCCCTGACGGCGGCCCTGGGCGCGCTGATCCTGACGCCGGGAACGGCCGGGGCGCAAGACGACGCGGAGGGATGCACGGACTACGAGTGGCACACGTACTGGTCCCAATGCGTCGACGAACTGCCGCAAGCCCAGGAACTCCAATGCGAGGCGGCACCCCAACCCGCCTCGCCCGATTCGGGCATGGCCGGCTGGTTCGCCGAACCGAGCGAACTCGACAAGAGCGAGGGCATCGGCACGTACAGCCGGTACGGCTATGCCGGGTACCAGCTCCCGATGTACGGCTCCCAGCAGATGAGCGTCGGCGGCCAATGCGTCGACGCGGTCGCGATCCCGAACGGCGCCGACACCGCGAACGCCCTGGCCAACATGGAGTTCAACCTCTCCATCGCCACCGTCGGCGCCGCGAACTCGATGCGGCAGGCCGCGTGGGAGCCCGACACCATGTGGGGCTGGTCGAACAGCTTCATGGAGCAGGGCACCGAGGTCCTCTACCGCCAGATCTTCACCGTCTTCGGCGCGGTCACGGTCGGCCTCATCGGCCTGTACCTGCTCTGGCGCTCGCGCCAAGCGGACATGAACAACGCGGTGACCACCGTCGCCTGGGCGGTGCTCATCCTGGTGCTCGTCACGGCCGTCGTGCGCTGGCCGGTGAGGGCCGCCGAGTACACCGACCAGGCCCTGACCATCGGAATGGACCTCAGCGTCGTCCTCATCGCCGACGACGCCGCCGAAGGCTGCATCCGCGAAGCCAACATCGACCAGGACCGGTACGACGAGCTTAAGGAGCTCAACGGCGAGGACTTCTGCATCGACACCCGCAGCGCGGCCGTGACCGCCTCGGACACCGTCTCGGGCCAGGTCCTCTACCAGAACTGGCTGCGGACGATGCTCGGCCAGAGCGAAGAGGTGACGTTCCAGGAGCGCAACGGAGAGGTCGTCGAGGACGCCGAAGGCAACCCGGTCGTGACCGAGTCCAACACCGCCTACAAGTACGGGCCGGCGCTCTTCGCTGCGCAGGCGCTTTCCTGGAGAGAGAACGCGGAAGCCGAGGATTCGGCGACCTATCGAAACGACCTGATCGAGGAGAAGCAGGAGCTCTGGCGGAATCTCGTCGGCCAGATCCAGACCGAGGACCCCGAGGCGTACGCGAACCTCAGCGGCCAGCGCGCCTGGGAGCGCACCGGCACCGGCCTGCTCGCCCTGCTGACCGCGATCTTCTTCTCGCTGTTCGACCTCACCGCGTCGATCCTGATCATCCTGGGCTTCATGATCGTGCGGTTCGCGATCGTGGCGCTGCCCATCATCGGCACCATCGCCCTCCTGCGGCCCGCGGGCGGGCCGTTCAAACGCCTGGTCAACACCGTCCTCGGCGCCATCATCAACGTCGCGATCTTCTCGCTCGCCGCGGTCATCTACATATGGGCGTCGAGCCGCATCCTCCAAACGGCGATGCCGGTATGGCTGCAGGTGGTCATGATCGGGCTCCTAGGCGTCGCCGCCTGGCTGCTGCTGCGCCCAGGCAGACGGATCGCGGGACTGGTCGGGGGCAGCGGTCCTGCGGACTCGTTCCTGGGGCGGCGCGGCGGCGATGATCAGAGCGCCGAACGTGAACGCGAGCAAGAGCGTGCTCGTCTGCGCCGGGAGAACTCCCGTCCCGAGGAGAGCTCCGACACGATCCGTGCACCTCGGAGCAGCTCGGGCGACACTCTGCCCGAGCAGCAGACCACCGCGGACAGGTCCGCGGGCTCAACGAGCGGGCCCGGCACTTCCACCGGAGGCGGCTCCGGTGGTGGAGAGGTCTACCGGCCTGCGAGAAGGGACTGACGGATGAACCGCGCCCTCCGGATCATCTTCTCCCGCTATGGGATCGTCGTCATCATCCTGGTTCTGGTGCTCGGAGTGATCGCCCTCGCCAACCGGCGTCAGGAGACCCCGCTCAACGGGACCGAGGGGCTGGACGACTCGATCAGCGACGCCACCTCCGAGGCGTTGACCGCCGATGACGGATTCGCCACCGAGGAGTGCGAGGGCGACGACTGCTACGCCGCTGAAGAGCTCCCGCAGGAGGCTATCGACCGGGCGGTCGAGTTCGCCGAGGTCTGGTTGAACCCCGACGGCTACCAGGCGCAAAGCTGGCACGATGCGATCAGTCCCTTCCTGACCGAAGAGACCGCTCAAGCGATGGAAGGCGTGGATCCGGACACCGTCCCCGCAGAGGAGATCGCCGGCGAGGCGACCGCTGAGGGCTTCAAGGTCAGTGTCCCGATGGACACCGGGACGCTGATCCTCACCATGGTCGAAGGCGCCGACCCCTCAACCGAGCACGGCTGGCTCGTCTCGGCGATCGACTGGGAGCAGTCATGAGCATCGTCAGCAGGGAGGACTCCGCAGAACGCGTCGACGACGCCGTGCCGCCCCGCGCCCGGAAGCGGCTCCGGCCGCTCATGTGGACGCTCACCGTGATCAGCGTGTGCTGCCTGGGCGCGGTGGTGTCGATCGTGCAGCTGCTGTCCGACCAGTCGAACGGCGAGGACGGCAACGTGGTCCTCGCCGGCTGCGGCACGAACGTCACCGTCGATCCGAACGCCGAGTTCCCCGAGATCGGGCCGTACGACTCCGAGCAGATCGGGAACGCGGCCATCATCATCGCGGTCGGTCAGGACCTCGAAGTGCCGGTCCGGGGCTGGGTGATCGCGGTGGCGACCGCGATGCAGGAGTCGGGCCTGACGAACCACGGCCACTTGGGCGATGCCAACGACCACGACTCGCTGGGCTTGTTCCAGCAGCGCCCCTCGACCGGCTGGGGGACACCGGACCAGGTCACCGACCCTGTGTACGCCTCCACGAAGTTCTACGAGAAGCTCGTGAAGGTCGACGACTGGGAGACGCTCCCTCTGACGGTCGCCGCGCAGAGCGTGCAGATCTCGGCGTTCCCCGATGCCTACGCGAAGCACGAGCCGCTCGCCACCGAGATCGTGAACACGTTGACCGGCGGCGGCGCGAACGTGTCCGCGGTGAGCACGGAGCTGGGCACGTGCGCGCAGCCCGGTGAGCTGTCGGCCGCGGGCTGGATGATCCCGGTCGAGGGCCCGGTGTGGTCAGGCTTCCAGACGCCGGAGCGTCCGACGCACAACGGCGTCGACATCGGCGCGCCTCGCGGCGCGACGGTCGTGGCGGCCTCCAGCGGCACGGTCATCACCTCCGAGTGCAACGCCAGCCTCTACGGGGCGCCGTACTCGTGCGACGTCGACGGCTCCCCCGAGGTCGCCGGCTGCGGCTGGTACGTCAACATCCTCCACGCCGGCGACTACCTGACGCGGTACTGCCACTTCGGGTCCGCGCCGCTGGTGAAGGAAGGCGACGTGGTCCAGGCGGGTCAGATCCTCGGCTACGTGGGCTCGTCCGGCCGCTCCAGCGGTCCGCACCTGCACTACGAGACCCACCTCAACGGCGACCGCAGCCCCGCGGGCGCGGTGGACCCGGTCGCGTTCATGCAGCAGATGGGCGCCCCGCTCGGATGAGCCAGTGACGCTCACCGGTCCGGCCGATCGCCGGTCCCGGTGAGCGTCCACCGGCCGCTGCGCGTGAGCGCTCAACCGCTCGTGTGCAATCCGAATCCCGTTCGGCCCTCAGGCTCCAGTCCTTCCTTCAGGTGCAGCGACGGGATCTCGTAGTCGCCGAAGTTCTGCCGCCGGAACGGGATCGGCTCGGTCGATTCAAGGGTGAGCAGGCGCTGCTCCCATGCCTTGGCGACGTCCGCGTAGTCCTCGTCGGTCATCCGGTCGGTGCCGTACAGCACGAACGGCGGCAGGACCTCGATGCCCGGGTAGTAGAGGATGCCGTGCTGGATCGGGAACAGCAGGTCGTCGATGGGGCCGTTGATCCCGCGAGCGGCGTAGTGCGACTCCGGGCCGCCTGCGGTCACCGAGAGCAGCGCCCTCCGGCCGGCGAGGGTGCCCTCGCCGAAGCGCTCGCCGTACTTGGTGTCGCTGTGCTCGCCGACGCCGTAGCCGAAGTGGTAGGTGAACACCCGGTCCACCCAGCCTTTGAGGATCGCTGGCAGCGCGTACCACCACAGCGGGAACTGGAAGATGATCGTGTCGGCCCACAGCAGCTTCTCCTGCTCGGCGAGGACGTCCGGTGTGAGCGTCCCGGAGTCGAAGGCCCGGCCCGAATCGAGGGCGACCTTCAGCGGGCTCGACGCGTGGGGGCCGTAGTCCGCGGCGTCCACGACCGCCTTCCATTTCATTGCGTACAGGTCGCTCACGAGCACCTCGTGGCCGGCGGCCTCCAAGGTGGACACGGCGAGATCCTTGAGCGAGCCGTTGAGCGACTTCGGCTCCGGGTGGGCGTATACGATCAGCGTCTTCATATGAACTCCTTCGGCACTGCTTCGTTCTGGTGCCTCGAGTCTGGGCGCCGCGGCGGCCGGCGTTCAGGGGCGCTTCTTCCGTAGGACGGGACTTCCTGGTAACGGCAGTACCACGTTCACCGGCGCCGACGGGACCATACTTGGGGAATGGACGATCTCGCGAGTTACCTGCGGACCAGGCGTTCCCGGGTCGATCCGGCGTCGGTCGGCATTCCCGCCGACAGGCGCCGCCGGGTCGAAGGGCTGCGCCGCGAGGAGGTCGCGCACCTGTCCGGCGTCAGCGTCGACTACTACGTGCGCCTGGAGCAGGGACGTGCGACCCAGCCGTCCGAGCAGGTCCTGGACGCGCTCGCCCGCGTCCTCAGTCTCGACGAGACCGAACTCGGGCACCTCTACCGGCTCGCCCGTCAGCGGCGGCGCCGTGCGAAGGCACCGGTCGGGCGGGTCCGTCCGGAGGTGCTGAGGGTCCTCGACCTGATCGTCGACGCACCTGCGCTGATCATGGACCACCGCTTGGACGTGCTCGCGGGGAACCGCCTCGCCGGGCTGCTCTTCGGGCGGCCGCCGTCGAAGATGAACACCGCCCGGCACCTGTTCCTCGACGAGGCCGAGCGCGGTCTGTACGCGGAGTGGGAGCAGTGCACGCTCGACGTGGTGGGGCACCTGCGCCTGGCTGCCGGCAAGTACCCCGATGATCCCGGTCTGGCCTCGCTCATCGGCGAGCTGGCGATGGGCAGCGAGCGGTTCCGCCGCCTCTGGGCGCGCGCTGACGTGCGCGCCCGCACCCACGGCCGCAAGGTGTACCGGCACCCGCTGGTCGGATTGCTTGAGCTGCACCAGGAGAACTTCGCGCTGCCGGACGAGTCGAGCTTGGAGCTGCTGGTGCTCTCCCCAGCCCCGGGCAGTCCGGCCGAGGACGGGCTTCGCCTGCTCGCGGGCTTGAGCGCCGATACGGGTGAAGCACATGTCGGGCCCCTATGCCAGAGTTGAGAAGTCGGCGCGTCGCCCCACCGCGGCGCGCCGACCAATTCAGGCCTCACGGTGACGGGTGCCGATTGTCTGTCACCAACTACTGTCGCTTGGACTTGTATGGATATCTAGTCGCTCGCCGCACCCATCAGTTCATCGCCTCCTTCCAGTGATGCAACGCAATCGCCCTGCACTCCAACCTGAAATGTGAAGTCCTCCTGAATCACTTCGCCTCTCAGCGAGACCTCGGCTGCAAAGGCGGTGGTTGAGCCTTCGCTCGCGTCGGAGGGCTCGATGCCGTTCAGGAAAGCAGTGGTGTCGCCGTTCGTCGAGGCCCATTCATCGATCGCCGCGTGCAACTCCTCTGGAGTTATGCCCTCGAACGTGTCGCACTGGTCGGCGGCTGCGGTCTGCGGACTGCGATCCACAACGATCGCCCGCATGAACTCAGTAGCCAGTTCTTGCGGGTCGATCGTCGGTCCGCTGGTGCCACTGGAGCTAGGTTCTTCTTCCTCCGGTCGGACCGCATCGGAAACGCAATAGGTTCCGTCGGACTCCTGCACCGTCACAAGGAAGTATTCGGAGCGCTGCGATCCCTCAGCGATGTAGTAAACCGTTCCGGCCAGGGCGATTCCGTCGGAAGTCGGCACCGGATCGCCGACTTCCAGATCAACGTCGGTGACTCCGCCAAGCTCAGCGGCGTATGACTGGCGGATCTCGTCGAGATCCTCAGGCGTGAGCTCGGGCGATGCATCTTCACACAGTGCACTCGCTGCGCGCTCGAGATCCTGAGTCGAGCCGTATCGCAGGTAGCGGAGCGCCGCTCCTTCGGCGTCGGTCGCCGGCTCGTCTCTCGGGTCCTGGTTCTCCTCGTTGCCGCTCGCGGCGATGCCGGGGGCGACCCAGGCGCCCAGGGCGAGGACGATCGCCCAGCCGCCGGCGAGGACTCCCACGCGGCCCCACTTGCGGGGCGGGTCGGCGTACTTCGATTCCTCGACGTCGTCGACGGCCGTGACCTTGTACCGCTTGCCGGAGGCGTCCCGGACCACCGACGCGCTGCCGCGCTTCGCAGATGCTCGACTCCGCGCGCTGCGAGCGACTCGCCGGAACAGTCTTCCCATGCCCTCAACCCTATGGGACCGGGGCCATCCGCCTCAACCCGAAGCACAAAGGCGTGCCCGGGACGAGCCGGTCTTCCGTTGTCGCCCGGGCGGCGGATGGCGGGTCTGCATCTCGGGATTCGTCCGGGCGCCTGACGCGCAGGGCGTCGTCGCGGTCTGCGCGCCAGGCTGTTCGCGCTAGTGGACGGCGTCGATGAAGTAGACGGAGTTGGTGCTCCAGTCGCAGACGGCGAGGCGACCGTCGGGGGCGAGGGTGATGCCGGTGGGGCTGGAGAAGCCGTCGGCGATGGTGGTGCGGGTGCCGTCGGGTTCGATCATGTCGACGGTCGAGCCGCCGTAGTCGACGACGTAGACCGCGTTCCCTCCGGCGGGGGCGATGCCGGGGCCGGGGCTGGCGAGTTCGGTGTTGACGTGGACGGCTTCGGTCTCGCCTGCGGGGACGTGCGAGACGCCGCCGTCGATGTTGGAGACCATGAGGTCGCCGTTGTCGAGTTCGACGGCCCCGACCGGGGTCTGCAGGCCGGTGGCGACCACGCGGGTGTTCCCGTCGGCGTCGGCGGCGAGGATCTCGTCGGTCTGCCGGTTGGCGATGAGCAGTTCGCCGGCGGCGTTGAACGAGAGCCCGGCGGGGGTGGCCAGCCCTTCGACGAACACCTCGGGTTCGCCGTCCTCGCTGAACCGCCACACCACGTCGCCGCTGTACGAGGCGGCGTAGACGACGCCGTCGCCTGAGACCGCGAGGCCCGACGGGCCGTTCAGGTCGCGCGCGAAGGTGCTCCGTTCACCTTCCGCGGTGATCCGCTCGATGGTGCCGCCCGACCAGTTGGCGATGTAGAAGGTGCCGTCGGCGTCGAAGGCCATGCCGACCGGCGACTCCATGCCCTCCCAGACCGCTTCGCCGGGCTCTTGCGGGATGCTCGCCACGGATCCGTCGTCCGACGGCGCGGGGTCAAGGCCCGGTTCGGCGTCCGAGCCGTCGGCGGAGCAGGCGGCCGCTGTCAGGAGGGTCGCGGTGGCGGGAACGAGGAGGAGGCGACGTGCTCGGCCGGGCGTCGTCGCCCTGGCAGGTTGGACGTGGTGCGGTTCGACGGTCGCGCGCATCGTATGCGCTCCTTCACGGTTCGGGGTCGAAGTCCCCTCCATGCTAGGAGCTAGAGCGCACTCTAGGTCAATAGCGAACAGACCGGACTTAGCGCACCGCGTCGACGTTCGACCGGGTCGGGTTTCCTTGCGGCGGAACCAGTTTCGGCAACGACGCAGGTCAGGGAACGATCGTGCGGCCGTTTCGGCCCTGCGGGCCGGTCCGGGTGGAACACTGGCGTTCCGGAGGGGGTCGGCATGGGGTTGAGGACCGTGGAGTGCACGAGCCCGGATGCGCTGTTCACGGCGGTGTACCGGGAGCTGTTCGCGCCTTCATTCCCGCCCGAGGAGCTCGAGAGTGAAGCCGCGCTCGCCCGGGCGCTGCACGCCGGGTCGGCGAGCCTGTTCGCGGTGGTCGACGAGGCGGGTGGGCCGGTGGCGGCCGCGTTCGGGGAGTGGTCCGCGGCCGCACGCGTCCAACTGCTCACCTACCTCGCGGTCGGACCCGCCGCGCGGGGCGGCGGGATCGGGGGACGGCTGCTGCGGGAGGCCGTCCGGTCGTGGGCGGCGCGCCGGGACCCGTGCCTGGTCCTCGCCGAGATCGAGGACCCGGACGCACCGGCCGACGAGGCGCACGGCGACCCGCGCCGGCGGCTCGCGTTCTACGAGGCCGCGGGCGCGAAGGTCCTGGACGTCCCCTACTTCCAGCCGGGGATCGGCGGCCCCGGGGCGCGCGTTCACGGCATGCTCCTGCTGGTCCTGCATGCCGCGCCGCAGCTCACTCGCGGCGAAGCGGTCGACGGCGGTGCCCTGCGGACCTTCTTGGAGGAGTACCTCGAGGAGGCGGAGGGAACCATCGCCCGGGACGAGGAGACGGCGGCGCTGTTCGCGGCGCTCGACCGCCCCGGCGGCGTGCCGATGGGGCATTGGCGGCCCGGGAGCTGAACGCGCCGTCCGGCATTGGAAGCGGAACGGGCCGTGCGCTGCTACGCGCTCGGCGAGCGGTTCAGCGCCGACCGCGCTCGAGGTACCGCATCAGGTTCGCCGCGGACTGCTCGAGCTGCCCGTCGCCGTCGATGACGTCGCGCAGATCGTCCGGTTCGCAGGGCCGCCGGTCGGCGAGGTGGGCGATGTCGAGGAAGTGGGGGGCGACGCCGGTGCGGCGGTACGCCGCGAGCTTGTGGTGGCCGTCGATGAGGAACGCGGCGCAGTCCTGCTCGTCGCCGGGCGGTTCGGAGCGCAGCAGGACCGAGAGCGGCCGGTCGCCGCGACTGATCGCATCGGCGTACATCCCGACCGTGGCGTCGTTCGGCGGCGGCCAGCTGTCGGTGGGGATCACCGCCGTCCCCTCGGTGCCGATCGGCTCGTACGGGTACCACCAGGCGGAGCGGTTCTCCCCGAACGGCTCGATGTGCACGTTCGCGTCCGGCCAGCGCCGGACCCCGTACGCGCCGGGCTGGAGGAGCTTGAGGATCGGTTCGGCCAACTCGACGGGGTCGTCGTCGCGGTCGTCCCCGCGGAGCCGTTCGCGCATGCCGCGCAGGCTTTCGCGGTGGCGGGCGTCGCGGGTGCGGATCGCGAACCGGTCGATCGACCCGGAGCCGGTGTACCCCTCGACGATCAGCGGCCGCCACCCGACCCTGAGGGCGCTGGCGCCGTCGTGCCCTCCCACGGCCAGGGTTCCGTCACCGTCGTCGACCTCGACGACCTCGTATCCGAGCGACTGGGCCAGCCGCATGATCATGTCGAGTCTCCGTCCTACCGCGGGTGCCGCCGGCGTCGCCCGCCGTGCGGCCCGCGACCACCCTAGTACCCCGAAACCAGTGCGCCGAAAACCGCTCGGCACCGCTCCGCCCGGTTTTTCCGGGACCCCGCCGCGCCCGCTCCGCACTTACACTCGGTAGTAACATCCCCACCGCTTGGAGGGCCGATCGTTGGCCGACCCCCCGCAGTACCCCGTGTACCCCTATCCGCAGCCGTACTACCCGGCCGCGCCGTGGCCTCCCGGGCCGCCGCGGCGGCCGGGCCTGACGACGGCCGCGGTGGTCCTGATGTGGATCCTCTTCGGCCTCGGCCTGTTCAGCGGGCTCGGTTCGGCGTTCGTCCTGGTGTTCCGCCGGGAGCTGTTCGCGGAGGCGGTCCCGGGCCTGGCGGACTGGATCCCGCTGGTGCTGCTGGTGACGCTCGTGCAGACGGCCCTGTTCGCGGCGCTGCGCGGCCTGTTCGCGGTGCGCATCATGCGGCGGAGCGCCTCGGCGCGCACCGGCGCGCTGGCGTTGGAGGGCGTGAGCATCGGCTACCAGGTCATTGCGCAGGTGCTGCTGTTCTCGGCGATGGTGCCCGTCGAGCCCGGGCGGTCGGTCTCGTTCCAGTTCGACTGCACGGGGATCATCCTGTCGATCCTGATCCTGTGCTTCCTCGGTTCGGCGCGCTCGGCGCGGTGGTGCGACCGCTGAGGGACGGTGCGTCGCCCGCAGTGGCGGGGACACTCTATGGTGGGCCCCGAAAGTGAGGGTTGCTCCGTGACCAAGTTGAACCAGATCATCGCGATCGAGAAGAGCGTCAAGGCGAAGGCCGCCCGCGCGCTCGGCGACGCCGGACGCGAGCTCGGCAAGGCGCCGCTGCTGTCGGGCATCTCCCGGACCTACCAGCCGAAGGACGAGGAGGGCGAGCAGCTGCCGCCCGAGTCGACGAAGGTGCAGCGGCGGGTCGAGGAGCAGCTTCGCGAGGTCTCCGCGGCGATGACGCGCCTGTTCGACGTCACCGCCACCAAGGATCGCACCAACGCGATCGCGACCGCCGACATCACGGTCGACGGCGAGGCCCTGGCCGCCGACGTCCCCGTCACCTACCTGCTGTTCCTCGAGAAGCAGCTCGGGGAGCTCCAGGCGTTCGTGAAGTCCCTCCCGGTGCTGGACGCGGCCGAGTCGTGGACGTTCAACGAGGCCGCGGACTGCTACGCGACCGACCCGGTGCGGACGGTCCGCACGAAGAAGGTCCCGCGCAACCACGTGAAGGCCGAGGCGACCGAGGAGCACCCGGCGCAGGTCGAGGTCTACTACGAGGACATCCCGGTCGGCTACTGGACGACGGTGAAGTTCTCGGGTTCGGCTCCCGCCAAGCGCGTCGCGCAGCTCTCGGACCGGTTGGAGAAGCTGCTGATCGCGGTGAAGTTCGCGCGTGAGGAGGCCAACGGGACCGAGGTCGTCGACGAGCAGATGGGCGCGAGGATCTTCGGATACCTGCTCGGCGAGTAGGACACAGACCCCCCTGTTGAGCGACAGGGGTTGGCGCGCAAGCGCCGAACAACGCTGAAACTGAGATTCAGTCCGAGTAGACGGCGGGAACACTTGGGGATACGAGTCCCCTGCGGAATTTAGCCCCGCAGCCGATGGGCACACGTTCTCCGCCAAAACTGAGACTCTCGCTCCAGCTTCAGCATTCGCCACGCCGCGCGGTACCGCGAGTAGCTCTATAGGTCATCGAAGTTGGAGGTTCGAATCCTCCCCGCCGCACCACATGCGGCGGTAGTTCAATGGTAGAGCGCGATGCTAGCAGCAGCCTCAACGGCTACCGGCAAGGTACGCAGCGGCGACTATGTGGCACATGGCGGCCCGGTGTCGAGGTCAACGACCCGGGCCGCACCTCTCCCGGCGCGGGCCCGACATAATGGTCGGCATGGACGACAACAGAAAGGGCGATGCCGCGTAGGCCGCCCGCGCGAGTGCGCGCACCGCGGGACCGCCGTCTCCCCCGGGAGTGGAGAAGGCGCCCCACCCCCAGAATCCCCGGCGCCTCGGGCGCCCTGCAGCCGCGGTGGTACGGCTCGAACTGGCCGACGCCGGATTCATCCCCGGCGATATCGCCGACGCGTTCCTGAGATGGAAGCGCACCGTCCACCTTCCTTCGAAACGACTCCGCACCGGAGGCGCGAGGATCGGCGACTGCTGCGAAAACTGCCCACCGCAACCGGGCCGCGAGACACTGGAGCTGGCACTCCACCGGCTGCCGAAGCGGTCGGCCCGCGAATTGCGACACCTCCTGGCTCCGCTCGACGCCGAGCTCATGCGGCGGACCATACCGCTGCCGCGCGAACCCGGGAGTCCATGGTGGACATATCGCGGTTGACCGGGCGCGGCGAACGATACTGACCGCCGACGACCGACCCGACCAGCGACCGACTCATGATCCCGCCCCCGGGCGCGTTCGCGCTCCGGGGCCGGGGCAGGCCGGAACCGCCGGGTAAGGCTGTCCCTACCAGTGAAATGCCTGCTCGCAGGCTCGAACGAGCGCCCTCTGCGGCCGAGGATTGAAGACATGAACAAGATCTTCAAGCAGCTCGGCGCCGACTCGGCGTACCTGCTCTCCGCGTTTCCCATCGCCCTGCCGGCCTTCGTGATCACCGTCGCCGGCTTCTCGGCCGGCATCGGCACCGCCGTCGTCTGGGTCGGCGTCCCGATCCTGGCCGCGACACTGCTCGCCATGCGGGGCCTGGCCGCCGCGGGCCGGTTCCAGCTCGAATCGGTGCTCGGCGGCCCCGTGGTCCAGCCACGCTACCGACGCGCCCCCGAGGGCGCGTCGGCGCTGCGCCGGTTCCTGACCCCGCTCACCGACGGCCAGTCGTGGCTGAACCTCCTGTGGGGCCTGGTCAACTTCCCGCTCGCCATCGCGGGCTTCGCGGTGGCCCTGTCCTGGTGGGCGGCCACGGTCGCGTCCCTGGTCTATCCCCTGTACGCCTGGGCGATCCGCCGCGCCTCGGGCGACGGCGACGGCCTCGAGTACGCCACCCGCTGGCTCGGCTGGGGCGACTCGTACCTCGCCGTCTCCGCGCTCGCGGTCCTCGGCGGCCTGGTCATGGCCCTGCTGCTCCCGCTGGTGCTGCGCGGCTTCGCACTGACCCAGGCCGGGCTCTCCCGCGGCCTGCTCGCTTCGCTGACGGAAGCGGACCGCCCGCACGGCCCGGTCCGCTCCGCGGCCGCCGACGCCGAGGTCACCCGCGTCCAGGAGCGCCTGTCCGCGGCCTGAACCGCGGTTCCGAAGGGGCGGTCGCGTCGCGCGGCCGCCCTTCGGCGTACGCCCGGGCGGCGCTCTGGACCGGTGATAGGTTGGCCCGCATGGGAGGCCACGCACACCACCACGGCAGCGGCGAGCAGGCGGCGTTCGACTTCGCCGAGGCCGCGCCCCGGTTCCGCGATCGCGCCGACGCCGAGACCGGCAGGTACCGCCGCCTCGCCGCGGCCCTGGCCGACCCGGGCGCACGCGTGGCCGCCGACATCGGGTGCGGGGCCGCGAGCATGGCGTTCGCGCTCGCCGAGACCGTCCCGGGCATCCGGGTGACCGCCGTCGACGCCGAACCGGCGATGCTCGAACTCGTCCAGGAGCTCGCCGCCGAACGCGGGACCCCGATGGCGACCGCCCTCGCGTCGGTCGACGACCCCGAGGCGCTCGCCGCCGCGGTCGGCGGCCCGGCCGACTTCCTGTGGGCGGGGCACGTCATCCACCATGCCGCCGATCCTCAAGCGGCCCTCGGCAACCTGGCCGAGCTGCTGGCGCCGGGCGGGCGGCTCGCCATCGGCGAAGGCGGCCTGGCGGCCCAGTACCTGCCCGCGAACCTGGGCGTCGGCAGGCCCGGCCTGGAGCTGCGGCTCATCGAGGCCGGCACGCGTCGCCTCGCCGACGAACTCGCCGAGCACGGCGGCACGCCCCTCTCCTACGGGTGGAACCTCGCGCTCGAACGGGCCGGGCTCACCGGGGTGCGGACCGTGAACGAGCTCGTCGAGCAGCCGGCGCCGCTCGAAGGCGCCGATCTCGAGCGCGCGATCGCGGCCCTGACCACCAAGGTCGGCTGGTTCGACCGGTACCTGACCGACGAGGACCGCGACGCGTGGGCGCGCCTGCTCGACCGGGACGGCCCCGACTGGCTCGGTCACCGCCGCGACCTCCACCAGATCGGCGTCGACACGGTCTACACGGCCGTCAAACCCGGCTGAGCGCCGGCGCGGGTCACTCCTCGGCGTCGAGCGTCCCCGACTCGATCTCCAACTGGAACAGCCGGTCGAGCGCGGCCAGCCCGTACACGTCGTCCACGCCTTCCGCGCACGCGAAGTCGCTGAGCAGGTCGAACCCGTCGCCGACGCCGAGCCGCCCGAGCCGGTACGCGGCCTCGATCCGCCCGTACCAGTGGAAGCAGGAGTCGACCGCGAGCACCGAGTACGCCTCGATGCCGGCCTCCGGGTCGATCCCGTGCATCGCCTCGGCCGCGTCGATGCCGAGATGGTGGTCCATGACCGCCTCGACGCCCTTCACGATCCGCCAGAGCGCGTCGCGGGCGTCCTCGAGGTTGTCGTCGGCGAGCTGCTCGGCGCAGATGATCCGCAGCCGGGAGGTGACGAGCGGCGCGTTCGCCAGGTGCCGCAGCGCCATCGCCGCGGCGGGCCGGTTGACGCGGCGCAGCGCGTTCGCGGCCGAGTGCCGCACGTACTCGCTGACGCCGTCGTCGGTGACGAGCTGCATGAGCGCGATCGCGGCCTGCCGGGCGGCGCCGTCGGCGAGGGCGCAGGCCGCGTCGAGGCGGTGCTTGTCGCCGACGCCGGGGTCGGTGGCGATCGCTTCGAGGGCCTCGGTGGCGTCGCCGAGGCTGAAGCGGCCCATGTGCTCGGCGGCCTCGAGCCGCACCTCCACGTCCACTTCGGAGGAGACGGCGACGGGCGCGAGGCGCAGCGCCATGTCCTCGCCGCCGAGGTCGACGAGGTCCTGGATGAGCTGGATGCGCAGATCCGAGTCGAGCGTCTCGTCCTTGATGGACGCGACGAGATTGGTCATGGCGCGGTCGCGGCGCTCGGCGTGGCCGCCCGCGGCGGGAGCTTCGGACCGGGCGTCCCAGAACCCCTGGCGGGCCTCGGGGCCGGGCGCCTCGACGGGTCCGACGCGGGCGAGCTGGCGCCGGCGCTGCCACACGCTCGTCGCCCAAGTGGCGGCGATGGCCGGGCCGAGGAGCCCGTACCCCCAGAACCGGTTGATCTCGAGGAGCTCCACTACGGAGACGGGGGCGAGGACGGAGGAGAACCTGAGCGTCCAGAGCCCCATTGCATCGGTGTTCGCCATACGTTGAACCTCGGGTAGAAGCGGTGATCTTTGCTGCCTGAACTTCTCGGTACGGCGCCGCGCGGGGCCCAGGGCACGGGCCCGGATGCAGAGGGCCGGGGCATAAAGCGTAGTCCTCCAATGCGAACCGCGATCGCACAGGGTGTGCGACGGGCGCCGGGGGCGGCTTCGGCGGCGCCGTCACCGAATCGACGCCTGGACCTGCGCATTCGCGGGTGCCACATCGTCGCCCCGTGCCTGTACGATCGGAAGCACCCGGTGGAACCCATCCCCCGTGTCCGGCCCCAGCCCCTGAGAAGACGAGGCGTGTTAGAGCTATGACGTATCCGCCCCCCGGCGGCGAGAACCCGCAGTATCAGCTGCAACCCGAGCCGCAGCAGCCCAGCGACCCCTACGCGCAGGGATACAACACGCCTCCGCCTCCCACGAACTACTACCAGCAGCAGCCCGGTTACTCGCAGCCGCCGCCCCAGTACTCGCAGCCCGGCCCGCCCATGGGCGTCCAGCCGGGCCCGTACCCGACGGCGCCCGGCTCGGTGCTGCCGCCGCCGATCCCGCCGGCCAAGCAGGGCGGCAACCTCGGCGTGATCCTCGCGGTCGTGGTCGGCCTCGTCGTCGTCCTCGGCGTCGCGGCGGTCCTCCTCATCCCGACGCTGACCGAGGACGACGAGGACCCGCAGGCGGGCGAGGGCGACGACACGAGCACCAGCGAATCCGAGGAGCCCGCCCCGTCCGAGGAGCCCTCGACCGAACCGACCGAGGAGGAGAGCACCGACGGGGGCGACTCCGGCGCCACCCTCGAAGGGTGGGGCACGCCGGTCAGCTCCGAGTCGTTCGACGCGAACACCCCTGAGGGCGCGGCCCTCACTTACCGCCTCGCGTCCGACACGGACGACGACGCGGCGCTCCAGTCGGTCGTGTGCGCGAGCCCGAGCGACAACATGGAGTTCGACGTCGAATGGGAGCTCGAGTACGACGGCGGCGACTACGGGTTCCTCCTGTGGAGCATGTCGAAGGAGGAGAACGGCGAGACCAAGGTCTGGGCCGGCTGGACCCTCGACGACCTGCCGCCGGACTCCGAGGACGACCTCTCTTCCGGCTACACCTTCACCGCGGTCGAGGAAGACGGCGCCTGGAAGCTCTGCGACGTCGAGTACTGACGCGCTAGCGAACCGGAACATCACGCGGGGCGGCTCCCGATGGGGGCCGCCCCGCGCTGTGTTCTGCCGCCGCGGGCCGGTCGGATTCCGGGACACCGGCGCATGCGTCGGCACCTGGTCGGACGGCACCGCTTCATCTGCGGATTCGCGATCTCCCGACGAGTTATCCACAGGCCGAAAAGAAGTTCTCGACACTGAGTGGCCGATCGGCGACTGTTGGTATATGACGCAGACACCGATGTACCGCACCGCTACGGCGACCTTGACCGATCCGTTCACCGAGAGCCGCCTGCCCGACCCCGGCGAAGACCTGCTCCTGCGCTTCGAGACGGTCTTCGAATCCGACTTCAGCCAGGTCGCCACGGGCCGCACCGCGGCCTGGATCCACGGCTTCGACGTCCTCCCACCGGGAGCCGACCAGCGCGAATGGCCGGTCGAGAGCTCCTCCGACCCGCCGCTGGCGGACATCACGGTGGTCGACGGACTCCCGGTGACCACCCTCGCGCGCACCCTGGTCGACTGCGCCGCCGATCTGCCGCGGCTCGAAGCGGTCGCTGCCGCCGACCAGATCCTGCGCGCCGGCGTCGATGCCCACCGCCTCGCGGACGCCCTCGAGCCGCTGCACGGCGAGCGGCTGCGCCGCGCGAACGCCGCCCTCCTGGCCGCGGACCCTCGCTCCGAATCGCCGATGGAGTCCTGGACCCGCTGCCTCATCGGCGACGCGGGCCTGCCGGCGCCGGTCCCCCAGCTCCGCGTGCGCGCACCGAACGGCAGGTCGCGCCACCTCGACCTCGGCTGGGAGCGGTGGCGGATCGGCGTCGAATACGACGGGATGGCCACCCACCTCGGCCTCACGGCGGAGACCGGCGTCCGGCGCCGCCACCACCTGCTCCAGACCCTCGGCTGGGAGGTAGAAGTCCTGACCGCCTCGGATGTGATGGAACACCCGCGGCCGTGGCTGACCAGACTCCGCGACCTCCTGCTCGAGAAGGGATGGGACCCCAGCGCCCACGAACTCCACGACATCAACGCACGCATCGAGGCGGTGTCGACGGCACTGAAGCAATAACGCGCGAGAGCACCGCGGCGGGAGGGGAAGGCGCCGCCCACTCCGCCGGCACCGACCATCGAAGCAGGCTTTTCGAACCAGAGGAAAGGAGCACCGCAGAGCGGAACCGGGGAACAAGGTCCCGCAGCGGAGCTGAATGCCCCGACGGAGAGGGCCCGCGATCAGGGCGCCGGAGGCGGCCCGGGGACGAGGACGCGAGCGAGGCCGCAACGGCAAGGGGATGAGCGCTCAGAGCGGCGGGTGAGCCCGCAGAACGAGGGTGAGCAGGGCACGGGGACCGCGGGCAGCGGAGCCGCAAAGGGGCGGAGGGTGGTCGCGGCCGCCGCCAAGGCGGGCGAGGGCGGGTGGGGTGGGGGCGGGGGGGGGGAGGCCCCCGGGGGGTGATTTCGACCCGGGGCGGACCGGCGCCGTCCATGGGTTGAAAACGAGGACCGGCGCGCGGGCGCGGGCGGGCTAGGATCGGGTGCGAGCATTGTTCGAAGGGAAACGGGGAGCGCACGTGGCTGGAGGGACCTTCAGCGGGTTCGCGCGCCCGGCGGAGCCCACGCCGCAGGAAATCACCGAGTGGGCGCTCGACCCGTACTCGACGGCCCCCGAAGGGCGCCAGTGGGACCTCACCCTCGCCACCGACGAGCTCGTCGACACCTGGCTGGACCTCGCGGGCGACGCGACCTGCCCGAAGCGGTCGTTCGCACTGCACGTCCTCTACATCTACGCCGCCGACGCCGTCCGCACCAAGTTCCGCGTCCACCCGCGCAAGCACCTCGACCGCCTCCTCGAGAAGGCGTCCGAGTCGCGGGACCAGTATGTTGGACTATGGGCAGCCAACACCCGAGCGCTCATCCGCCAGCCGGACCTGTTCGACTACCACGAATGGTGCAACGGCGGGCTGGTGCGACGGCCGCGGCGGCTCGACCCCGGCCCGACGAGAAGATGAGAAGCCATGGCACCGCTTGAAGAGACCCCGAGCGCATGAACCGGCCCGACCCGAACCTGCGCATGTCGAACGCCGAGCGCGAGGCCGTCATCGCCCGCCTCCACGCCGCCACCGAAGAAGGCCGCCTCGACCTCCACGAGTTCGCCGAGCGCTCAGGGAAGGCGTACGAGGCCCGCACCTACGCCGAAGTCGAGCACCTCCTCGCCGACCTCCCCGAGCCCACCGGCGCGCTGGCCGTCCCGCCCGCCGCCGCGGCCCCCGCGACGCCGCCCGGCGCGCCCGCCGAGATGCGCCTCGCCCCGAAGGCGTCGCACCTGGAGCGCAAGGGCGACTGGGTGGTCCCGCCGAAGCTGGTCATCGACGCCAAGGCGAGCTCCGTGAAGCTCGACTGCCGCCACGCGGTGATCCGCTCCGGCACCATCGACGTCGACCTCAACCTCGTCGCGTCCTCGCTCGAAGTGGTCCTTCCGAAGAACGCCTTTGCGACGGACGACAACACGGACGTCATGGCGAGTTCGGTCTCGAATCACGCCCCCTACAAGGGAGGGACGGGCATCCGCTTCACCTTCTCGGGCAAGGCCAAGGCGAGTTCCGTGACGTTCCGCCACGAGCGGCGATTCCTCTGGTGGCGCTGGTAGACCGCTCCCGCGGAAACGTGGAATTCACTGAATGGACGGCCGCTGAAACGTCCAATGTAACGGCGCCATAACAGTCATGCCGGATCGCCTCGATCTGCTCCGACGAGGGTTTACAACCGAACGTTCCTCGCAATAGGCTCTTTTCCGTGCGCCGCGACCACGGCAAGTGACCTTGCCCTGGAGGACCCCAGTCACCCTCGCGGTGCGCACCCCCTTGAGAGGAGCTCATCGCATGGGATCTCCGTCCCTAGACACAGCGCGCCGCGATCCGCGGCGCGCGAGAGCAGGAACCAGAGCCGCAGCCGCGGCAGCCGTCGTCCCACTGGCGGTCGCCGCGCTCACCACGGCCGCGGCCGGTCCGGCCGCGGCCGAGTCGTCCCTGCCCGAGATCGCCGCGCAGTACTTCAAGGAGGCCCCCGGCCCCATCGAGTACGAGGACGGCTACTACATCGTCCAGCTGGCCGCCGACCCCATCGCCACCTATGACGGCGGCGTCTCCGGACTCGACGCGACCACGCCCGACGCGGGCGAGACGATCGACTTCGAAGCCGCCGCGGTCGAGGAGTACGGCGACTTCCTCGCCGAGGAGCGCGCCGACGTCATCGCCGACTTCGGGGTCGAGCCCCTGGTCGAGTACGACACCGTCCTGAACGGATTCGCCGCGGAGCTCACCGGCGAGGAGGCCCGGGAGCTCGCCGCCAGCGACGAGGTCCTGTCGGTCGTCCCGGACGTGATCTACCAGCCGACCGGCGCGGTCGACACCACCGGCTTCATGGACCTCTCGGGCGGCGACGGCGCCTGGGAGGAGGAGTTCGGCTCCCCCAAGCGCGCCGGTGAAGGCGTGATCGTCGGCGTCCTGGACACCGGCATCTGGCCCGAGAACCCGGCCCTGGCGCCGCTGTCCGACCCGCGCGACCAGGACATCATCGACGCCAAGTGGAACGGCGAGTGCGTCACCGGCGTCGACGAGGACCCGGCCGGCAACATCGAGTGCAACAACAAGCTCATCGGCGCCCGGTACTACGACTCGCGCGGCATGGCCGCCGACGGCTACGCCTCCCCGCGCGACGAGGACGGCCACGGCACCCACACCGCGACGACCGCCGCGGGCAACTACAAGACCAAGGTCGTCGTCGACGGCGAGAAGATCGGCACGTTCTCCGGCATGGCCCCGGCCGCCCGCGTCGCGGCCTACAAGGTCTGCTGGGGCGGCTGCGCCTCGGCCGACATCAACAAGGCCATCGAGGACGCGGTGCGCGACGGCGTCGACGTCATCAACTTCTCGATCGGCTCGACCGGCACCCCCGAGTTCCTCGACTCGACCGCGTGGGCGTTCCGCGCCGCCGCGCAGGCCGGCGTGTTCGTCGCCGCCAGCGCCGGCAACGACGGTCCGACCTCGACGGTCGACCACCAGGAGCCGTGGACGACGACCGTCGCGGCGTCGTCGCACGACCAGACCTTCCGCACCGAGCTGGAGTTCGGTCGCACGGAGATCGAGGTCGCGGGTCTCGTCGGCGAGGCCGAGTGGCCCGTGAAGCTGGCGGTGGACGCCGCCTTCGACGACGCCGACCCGGCCGCCGCGGCGACCTGCAACGCCGACACGCTGGACCCCGCGAAGACCGAGGGGTACGCGATCGTCTGCGTGCGGGGGAACACGTTCACCGACAACGCGAACCGCGTCTTCGCGGCGGGCGGCGTCGCCATGATCGTGGTCGACCAGTTCGAGCGCGGTCCGGCGAACGTCGTGACCTCGCAGGCGGTCCCGGTACTGCACGTGTCCTATGCGGACGGTCAGGAGCTGGCCGAGTGGATCGCGTCGCAGAGCGACCCCGAGGTGGAGGTCGAGACCGCTGAGCTGGAGGACCAGAACGCGCCGGTGATGGCGGCGTTCTCGTCGAACGGTCCGGGGCTCGCGTCGGGTCAGGACCTGCTCAAGCCGGACATCACGGCGCCCGGCGTCGAGGTCCTGGCGGGTATCACCCCTGACAACCACGCGGGCAACGACTTCGCGACCGCGCAGGGCACGTCGATGGCGAGCCCGCACGTCGCGGGCCTGGCGGCGCTGATGGTGTCGGCGCACCCGGACTGGTCGCCGATGGCGATCAAGTCGGCCATGATGACGACGTCGTACCAGACCGACCAGGACGGGAACCCGATCCAGCGCGGCGGTGCGGACGCGACGCCGTTCGACTTCGGCGCCGGCCACGTGGACGGCGCGGACATGTTCGATCCGGGCCTGGTGTACGACTCGGACGTGACCGACTGGGTGCAGTTCGTCTGCGGTACCGATGAGGCGTACAAGATCCAGTCGACCTGCGACATCTTCGGTTCGATCGAGCCGTCGCAGCTGAACTACCCGTCGATCACGGTCGCGGACCTGACCGGCGTGTACGAGGTGACCCGGACGGTCACGAACGTGTCGGACAAGAAGTCGACCTACAAGGCCGAGATCGAGGCCCCGGCGGGCTTCGACGTGGCGATCGACAAGTCGAGCCTGACGCTGCGGCCGGGCGAGTCGGCGTCGTACACGCTGACGTTCACCCGCACGGATGCGGCGTTCGGCGAGTGGTCGTTCGGCGGCATCACGTGGGTGGAGAAGAAGAACGGCCGCACGGTGCACGAGGTGTTCTCGCCGATCGTGCTGGAGGCGTCGCAGCTGTCGGCGGCCGAGTCGGTGACGTTCGCGGGCACTTCGGGTTCCGGGGAGCTCTCGGGCACGTCGGGCTTCGACGGGACGCTCGGTGTCGCGGTCACGGGCCTGACGGCCTCGGAGGTCGCGGCCGAGACCATCGCCGGGCCGGCCCCGGCGGGCTGGTCGTTCCCGACCGACGCCCCGGTCGAGAACGCGCATGTGGTCTCGCACGAGTTCACGACGCCGGCCGATGCGGCGGAGGTGCGGTTCGCGACCTTCGACGACGACTACGCGCCTGCGACGGACCTCGACCTGTTCGTCTACGAGAAGACCGGCGACACGTTGACGTTCGTCGGCTACTCGGCGGCGGGCGGTTCGAACGAGACGGTGACGCTTCCGGGCGGCCACACGTTCGTGGTCTTCGTGGACTACTTCGCGGGTCCGGGTCCGCTCGAGTCGCGCCTGCACTCGTGGGTGGTCCCGAACGCGGACGCGGAGAACCTCGCCGTGTCCCCGGCCGAGCAGGCGGTCACGACCGCGGGCGAGTACTCGCTGTCGCTGTCGTGGTCGGGTCTGGAAGCGGACTCGCGCTACTTCGGGTTCCTGGGGTACACCTCGGACGGCGAGGTGATCGGCAGGACCGACGTGAGCATCGCGACCTGAGGGCGTTAGCGCCTGAGGGTTCGGACGGGGCGTCCGCCGCATCCGCGGCGGGCGCCCTGTTCGCGTGCCGGGGGTGTCGACTGCGCGGGTTCGACTCGGCGGTTCGGCTGCGGCCTTTCCGCTGCGGCCTGCTCGGCTGCACGTTCTGACCGCGGCGGGCTGGACTGCGCGTTTGCCCGTGGCGGTGGGTTCCCGCGTGGCGGACGCGGATTCGGGTGCAGGGGCCGGGTGTTTGACCGCACCACGTGTTCCCGTTAACATCGAGTCGTCTCAATTCCTCAATTCATGACAAGGTTGGGCCGCAATGACAAGAAAGCGCATACCACTCCTCGCCGCGGCGGTGACGAGCGCCGCCGTGCTCATCGCCGGATCGCCGGCGCTCGCCGATCCCGGGCGCGGCGGCGACGGCCACGGCGGGCGGTCCTGCGACGCCGAAGCGCCCGGCGCGATCGGCGGCGACCTCGGAGCCCACGACCCCGGCCTGTACGCCCCCTGCGAGGACGGCGAGCCCTGGTACGTGTTCGCCACCGGCTGGGGCCCGCTCGGGGACGGCAACATCACCGTCCGCACCTCCACCGACGACGGCGCCACCTGGGCCTACGTGGACACGGTGTGGGACGTCAAGCCCGCGTGGCTGACCGAGGCGGTCCCCGGGGTCGACAACCTCTGGGCGCCCGAGATCGTCGAGGACGACGGCGATTTCTACCTCTACTACTCGGCCTCCACCTTCGGGAACCAGCGCTCGGTCATCGGCCTGGCGACCAACACCACCCTCGACCCGTCCGACCCCGACTACGAGTGGGTCGACCAGGGCCTGGTCTGGGAGTCGAACCCGGGCGACCCGTACAACGCGATCGACCCGACGGTGCTCCAGGCCGGCGGCGACCGCTACATGGCTTTCGGCTCCTGGTGGAGCGGCATCTACATGCTCGAGCTCGACTGGCCCTCGGGGAAGGCGGCGAGCGGGGCCGACCCGGTCCACGTCGCCGGCCGCGGCGGCGCCGGCATCGAGGCGCCCGCGCTCGTGAAGCACGGCCGCTACTACTACCTCTTCACCTCGTGGGACGTCTGCTGCGCCGGGGCTGACTCGACGTACAACATCCGCGTCGGCCGCTCGACCTCCCCGACCGGGCCGTTCACGGACCGCAGCGGCGTCGCGCTCACCGAGGGCGGCGGCACGCTCGTCCTCGGCGCCCACGGCGACTACGTGGCGACCGGCGGCCAGTCGATCCACAACGGGCTCATGGCCTACCACTCGTACCACGAGGACGGTCACTTCGATCTGGGCATCGAGGAGATCCAGTGGAAGGGCGGCTGGCCGGTCCTCGACGGCGTCTAGGACCGGACGCGCAGCCGGGACCCGTCAGACCGGGACGCAGGCGCGGATGGCGTCCAGCGCCGGAAGCACGACCCCTGACGGGTCCACGGCCGTACGGCTCCCGGCGGGTTCCGGAAGGGGCTGAACGGGAACCGGGTGCCGCGCTGGTGGATCCGCGGCACCCGGCCGCTGTCAGCCGCGGCGCCCGGCGTCGCGCTTGAGGCGCATCGCCTGGCCGAGCGCGCCGGCGCCGGCGACCATGAGCGCCCCGAACACCGGCGCCGTGAACTTCGGGTCGAGCGGGGCCTGCGCTGCGCTGAGCAGCATGCCGACGAGGATCGGCCCGATGAGCAGCGCGGCTCCGGCGAGGATGAGGGTGCGGTGCCGCGACCGCTCCTCCTCGGTCATGCCGGGGCGCTGGTGCGGCTGCTGCGGGTTCGGAATGGACACGGCGGTGCTCCGTTCGATTCGGGATCAGGGGCCCCGACTCTCGCGCCGCCCGTCACAGCTCCGTCATCCGTCCGTCCCCGCGAATCGATCGGGCCCGCGGTGCGCACACCGCGGGCCCGCCAGGACACGGTCAGGCGTACGGGTCCTCTTCGGCATCGCGGATGATGCCCCAGATCTCCTCGTCCTCCTCGAGCCAGTCCTTGTGCTCGCCTTCGGCTCCGGTGTCGCCGCCCATGCCGCGGGCGCCGCCGGCTCCGGCGCCGCCCATCATGCCGCCCATGCCCATGCCGCCGCCGGCGCCGCCCATGCCCGCGGCCGTGTTGCCGGCCGCGCCCAGGCCCGTCGCCGAGGCCGCGCCGACCGGGAAC
>NZ_WIAO01000045.1 GCF_009451885.1 Glycomyces albidus | reverse complement strand
GGGAGGTGATCGGGCGGGGGATCGACCGGTCGGGATCACCCCGCCGGCGGCAGTGCTCCAACGAGGCACAAGACCGGACCACCACAGGAGACGACAACACACTTGCAAGCACGACAAGGATGACTCGGTGCTGCGGCCTGCGCGATAGCGCCCGGCCGGGGCATGAGCGAGTACCAGCCGATGTCGCTGCTGCCCTTCACAACTCAACAGGGGATACGCCAAGAAGCGCCGCCACAGGGCTGCGCACTGGATGGAGGCGCGCAGGGTGGATGGAGGCGAACAGGGCCGCGCCGGGTCTGGCACGAGTGGCCAGGGCAAGCGGTGAGCGTCGCGCGAGCGCGCACTCAAACCGCAGCCGGGAACGCCCGCATGCCCGGTGGCACCAGGCGAGATCGGATCAGGGCTGCACGAAGTCAGCTGCGCCCGGAGTGATCGTGGTTCGCCAGGGTCGCATCGGTGTCGGGCTCGCCGCACGCGAGCGGGAAGACCCAGACGACGCGAGCACAGCGGCGGAGTGGGGGAATGATGGTGAGTGCGCGGGCCTGCCGTGAGGCGCTGATCGCTGCACGAGAGCGGGTAGGCGGGCGGTGCGAGCACAGTGGCGGAGTCGGGAGGGCTGGCGAGTGTGCGAGCCTGCCGTGAGCACTGGAAGCGCCTCCGGCCTGGCGTGAAGCGGTGCCGAGCAGAGCAGCGCGGCAGCCAAGGCGGCCAAGGCGGCCAAGGCGGCCAAGGCCGAGCATGCATTGCCGAGCCCGGTCACTCCAGGCCAGGCGATGTCGGGGCCGTGGCGCACCGCGGGGACCGTTCCAGCGACGGACCGAACTCGATGCGCAGCCGACGGCATCCTGGCCGGCCGAAGCGGACCAGGCCACGGCAACACGCCTTCGATGCGCACGGCTCAACCCGCCTTCGATGCCTGTCCGGACCTTGCCCGCATCGCGACCCGAGACCCGGCGCGCACATCGAGCACGCACTCACCCGGTCGTCGCTGCCCGATCGAACCCCGGCCCCGACAAGAGCAGAGCGCGACCGCGCTCCGGTTCGCAGGTCGTTGCTGCGGTTGGACACCGGGCGCAGCGGACCCGGCCACGGCGACGCCCTTCGATGCGTGCGGCTCAACCCGTCATCGGTGCCTTGCGGACCTTGCCCGCATCGCGACCCGGCCCCCGGCGCGCACCTCGGGCACGCACTCAGCTGTCGTCGCCGCCTGATCGAACACCGGACACGACCAGACACCGCCACGGAGGCACGACCCGTACCGCTACTCAACCTCTCGTCGCTGCCGGGTTGAACACGGATCCCGGCGATTCCGGGGGCGGGACCGGCTCCGGTTCGCACGCACGTGATGGGGTTCGACGCCGGACGAAGCGAACCCGGCCGCGGCAACCCGCCTTCGACACCCGCGACGCAACCCGCCATCGGTGCTCTTCCGGACCTGGCGCGGATCGCGACCCGGCCTCCGGAGCGCACCCGCAGCCACGCACTCACCCGCTCGTCGCTGCCCGATCGAACACCGGCACCGACCAGACCAGGGCTTGACCGCGCTCCGGTTTGCAAGCCGTTGCTGCGGTTGGACACCGGCGGAGCGGACCCGGCCACGGCGACACGCCTCGGTCCTCGCGGCTCAACCCGCCTTGGATGCCCTTCCGGACCGGGCACGCATCGCGACCCGGCCCCCGGCGCGCACCCGCAGCCACGCACTCACCGGTTCGTCGCCGCCTGATCGAACACCGACACGACCGGAAACCGTCATGGGAACACGACCCATGCCGCCCCGCTGTCGCCACCCGATCAGTTGGGCAGGATCGGGGCGAGCCGGGTGGCGGCCGCGTCGAGGTCGATGCCCTGGGACGCGACCCAGTCGTCGTCGAAGTAGGTGGCGCCGTAGCGCTGCCCGGAGTCGCACAGGAGGGTCACGATGCTGCCGCCGCGGCCGGCGTCGCGCATCTCGGCGATGATCGCGAGGGCCGCGACCAGGTTGGTGCCGGTGGAGCCGCCGAGGCGGCGGCCGAGGCGTTCGGAGGCCCAGCGGGCGCAGGCGATGGACTCGGCGTCGTCCACTTTCACCATGCGGTCGACGAGCCCGGGGATGAACGACGGCTCGACGCGCGGGCGGCCGATGCCCTCGATGCGGGAGCCCCGGTCGCTCACCGCCGCCGGGTCGCGGTCGCGCCAGCCGGCGAAGAACGCCGAGTGCTCGGGGTCGACCACGCACAGGCTCGTGGCGTACCGGCGGTAGCGCACGTAGCGGCCGATGGTGGCCGAGGTGCCGCCGGTGCCCGCGCCGACCACGATCCAGGCCGGGACGGGGTGGCGCTCCAGCCGCATCTGCTCGAACACCGACTCGGCGATGTTGTTGTTCCCGCGCCAGTCGGTGGCCCGCTCGGCGTAAGTGAACTGGTCCATGAAGTGCCCGCCGGTCTCGGCCGCGAGGCGCTCGGCCTCGGCGCAGACCGCGGCGGCGTCCCGCACCAGGTGGGCCTTGCCGCCGTAGAACTCGATCTGCGCGATCTTGGCGCGGCTGGTCGTCTCGGGCATGACCGCGGTGAACGGCAGGCCGAGCATGCGCGCGAAATACGCCTCGCTGACGGCGGTGGAGCCGCTGGACGCCTCGATGACCGGCGTGCCCTCGTCGATCCAGCCGTTGCAGATCGCGTACAGGAACAGCGATCGGGCCAGGCGGTGCTTGAGCGAACCGGTCGGATGGGCCGACTCGTCCTTGAGGTAGAGGTCCACTCCCCAATCCGCCGGCAATGGGAACGGGAGCAGGTGGGTGTCGGCCGAGCGGTTCGCATCGGCCTCCACAGTGGTGATCGCCCAGTCGGTCCAGGCCCGGCCGCGGGAGCGGTCAATCGACTCCACGGGCCTCCCCGTCCGAGGGGAGCGGCTGCTGCCGGTCCTCCCATTTGGTGGAGAGCGTGATGGTGGTGCGGGTCTGGGCGACGCCGGGGATCGCGCCGACCCGGTGGATCAGGCGTTCGAGGTCGGCCATCTTCGGGACGCGGACCTTGAGCTGGTAGCACTCGACGCCGGCGAGGAAATAGCACGACTCGATCTGCGGAATGGCGCGGAGGCGTTCGCAGATGTCCTGGTGGTCGGCGGAATTGTCGGGGATGATGCCGATGAGCGCGGTGATCCCGAGTCCGATCGCCTCGGAGTCGATGACCGCCTTGTACCCGGTGATGATGCCGTTCCGCTCGAGTTTCACGACCCGGTCCTGCACGGAAGGCGCGGTGAGGCCGACCCTGCGCGCCAGTTCGGCGTACGAGGTGCGCCCGTCGGCGCGCAGCAGGTTCACGATGGTCCGGTCGATCTCGTCCACTTCATGAGGATAACGGGAGTTACCGCTTGCGTCCTGTGCCTACCTCGTGCCCGCCTACTCCTAGAGCGCCGGAATCAGCTCAGAGCGCCGTTGACATACGCGTGGTACGTTCAGGCAGTACCTACCGACCGAAAGTATGTCCAAGAACTCATGGCAGGTTTGACTGAATAGTGGTGTAATGGGTTTAACGCACGAAGTGAGTCTTCATCACGGGGAGGAAGAAATCATGGAGACCGAGGACCGCCTACTGACACCCGGCGAAGTAGCCTCGCTGTTCCGCGTCGATCCGAAGACCGTCACGCGCTGGGCCGCGGCCGGCCGGATCGGGAGCATCCGCACACCGGGCGGTCACCGTCGGTTCCGCGAATCCGAGGTCCGGGCCCTGCTCGAGGGGGACCCCGGCGCGCAGACCACGTTCGAATCGGGGAACGCCCAGTCTTAGGGTCGCACCGCGACCGCCATCCGCAGACCTGCCTGGCACAAGCCGGTCCAGCGCAGCGCACCACGGCCCGCCCGGCCGCGGGGGACGCGCGCAGGGACCGGCTTTCGGCTTGCCCGCCGCAGCGCTCCACTGCATTCTCGAGCGTCATTAATCCATTTCGGAGTGGAATTGTTCTATTTAGGGCAATTGCCCACACTCTGAAGCCGGACCAATACCCTGAGTCATTGCTTTTGCCGCTAATCGGAATTTTCTGGATTCTCCGGTCGCAGAACTCTTGACATCACACTCACGCATAGGCAAACTTCGATGTGATGTTGGGAGCGCTTCCGTGGTCACCCGGTACATGCGGAGCCGCTCCCGGCCACCTCCGAACAGACGGTGAGCAAGGGAAGGGAAGGCACATGACGCTCAACCGAAGCAGACGACACCGGCGCCTGGCCGCACTGGCGGCCGCGGCCGCGGTGGCGGCCGTCAGCGCCATGGCGGTGACCACCGCCGGCGCCGCAGAAGAGGACCCCGTCGACGCCGCGCAGGCGAAGGTCGACAACCCCTACGAGGGCGCGCAGGTGTACGTGAACCCGCAGTGGTCGGCGCGGGCCGCGGCCGAGCCGGGCGGCGACGCGATCGCCGACCAGCCGACCGGCGTGTGGCTCGACCGGATCAGCGCGATCGAGGGCAACGACTCCCCCACCACCGGTTCGATGGGCCTGCGCGACCACCTCGACGAGGCGGTGGCGCAGGGCGCCGACGTCATCCAGATCGTCATCTACAACCTGCCCGGCCGCGACTGCGCCGCGCTCGCCTCCAACGGCGAGCTCCCCGCCGACGCGATCGACCGGTACAAGAACGAGTACATCGACCCGATCGTCGAGATCCAGTCGGACCCGGCCTACGCCGGCCTGCGGATCGTCAACGTGATCGAGATCGACTCGCTGCCGAACCTGGTCACCAACGTCTCCCCGCGCCCCACCGCGACCGCGAACTGCGACACGATGAAGGCCAACGGCAACTACGTCGACGGGGTCTCCTACGCCGCGGCCGAGCTCGGCGCGCTGCCGAACACCTACAACTACCTGGACGCCGGCCACCACGGCTGGATCGGATGGGCGGACGCCAACCCGCAGTACGACAACTTCAACGCGTCCGCGGCCCTGTTCGGCTCGCTCATCGGCGAGAACGGCATGACGGCCGACCACGTGCACGGCTTCATCACCAACACGGCGAACTACTCGGCGCTCGAGGAGCCCTACTGGGAGGTCGACCAGGTCGTGAGCGGCCAGCCGATCAACCAGAACCCCAACGTGAAGTGGGTCGACTGGAACGACTTCAACGGCGAGATCGACTTCTCGACCGCGTTCCGGGAGGAGCTGGTCGCCAACGGGTTC
Source organism: Glycomyces albidus (assembly GCF_009451885.1). GTDB lineage: Bacteria > Actinomycetota > Actinomycetes > Mycobacteriales > Micromonosporaceae > Glycomyces > Glycomyces albidus. The sequence goes on along the minus strand of NZ_WIAO01000045.1, from coordinate 28,982 downwards.
AACGAGGACATCGGCATGCTGATCGACACCAGCCGCAACGGCTGGGGCGGTCCCGACCGGCCCGCCGGCCCGTCGAGCTCCACCGATCCGGCGACCTTCGTGGACGAGTCGCGCATCGACCGGCGCTACCAGAAGGGCAACTGGTGCAACCAGGCCGGCGCCGGCCTCGGCGAGCGCCCGCAGGTGAACCCGGAGGCGGGCATCGACGCCTACGTGTGGATCAAGCCCCCGGGCGAGTCCGACGGCTCCTCCGAGTACATCGAGAACGACGAGGGCAAGGGCTTCGATCAGATGTGCGACCCGAACTACGAGGGCAACATCCGCAACGGCAACAACCCGAGCGGCGCGCGCGGCGAGATGCCGCTGTCGGGCCACTGGTCCTCCGAGCAGTTCCAGGAGCTGCTCGCGAACGCGTACCCGCCGCTGAACTAGCGGCCGGGTGCGGGCGGACCGGCACTCCGCCCCTCGAGGCGGGGCCGCACATGCGGCCCCGCCTTCGGCGTGTCCGGGGCGAGGTTTTTCTGAGCTTCCCTTCGAGTTTTCCGCGGGAGCGTTTTCACTGATTCAAGCGCTTGCCGCCCGGCAGGCAACCCGTGAAAGCGGTGGCCGAAACGGACTCCTGCATGAAATATCCTGGCGCACCTCTTGACAGTCCATCTATATATCGGAGATTATCAATGCACATCTTGGGAGCGCTTCCCTTGATGGACACCCGTTCCGGGCTCCCATCGTGCGGCCCATCGACCCCGAAGGACATCGAAAAATGCAAGAATCTCGAAGACGAAGGAGAATGGCCATCACCGGTGTGGCCATCGGAGCGCTCGCCGCGACCGGATTGACCTTCGCTTCGGCGAACCAGGCACTCGCCGAAGAGGGCTGCAAGGTCGACTACAAGGTCGTCAGCACCTGGGGCAGCGGCTTCCAGGCCAACGTCACCATCACGGCCGACGAACCCATCAACGGATGGGAGCTCAAGTGGAACTTCCCCTCGGGCACCACCGTCTCCAGCGCGTGGAACGTGAGCTGGAGCCAGAGCGGCACCGCCTTCACCGGTAAGGACGTCGGCTGGAACGCGTCGATCGGATCCGGCCAGAGCCGCGAGGTCTTCGGCTTCATCGGCTCCGGCTCCTCCACGGCGCCCGGCCAGTTCACGGTCAACGGCGACGTCTGCAACGGGCCGGTCGACCCGCCCACCAGCGACGACCCCACCAGCGACGACCCGACCTCCCCCGGCGAGCCGGGCGACAAGGTCGACAACCCGTACGCCGGCGCGCAGGTCTACGTCAACCCGATCTGGTCCGCCAACGCGGCGGCCGAGCCGGGCGGCGACGCGATCGCCGACCAGCCCACGGGCGTGTGGCTCGACCGCACCTCCGCGATCTACGGCAACGACTCCCCGACGACCGGTTCGATGGGCCTCGAGGACCACCTCGACGAGGCGCTCGAGCAGGGCGCCGACGTCATCCAGGTCGTCATCTACAACCTGCCCGGCCGCGACTGCGCCGCGCTGGCGTCGAACGGCGAGCTCGCCGCCGACGAGATCGACGAGTACAAGAACGACTACATCGACCCGATCGTCGACATCATGGGGCAGTCGAAGTACGCCGACCTCAAGATCGTCAACGTCATCGAGATCGACTCGCTGCCGAACCTGGTCACCAACGTGTCGCCCCGCGCCACCGCGACGGACAACTGCGACACGATGAAGGCCAACGGCAACTACATCGACGGCATCTCGTACGCGACTGCCGAGCTCGGCGCCCTGCCGAACACGTACAACTACCTGGACGCCGGCCACCACGGCTGGATCGGGTGGACGAACGACGACCCGCAGTACGACAACTTCCACGCCTCCGCGGAGCTGTGGGGCTCGCTCATCGGCGAGAACGGCATGACCGCCGACGACGTCCACGGGTTCATCACGAACACCGCGAACTACTCGGTGCTCGAGGAGCCGTACTGGGACGTCGACCAGGTCGTGGGCGGCCGGCCGATCAACCAGAACGGCGACGTGAAGTGGGTCGACTGGAACTCCTACAACGGTGAGATCGACTTCGCCACCGCGCTGCGGGAGGAGCTGATCGACAACGGCTTCAACGAGGACATCGGCATGCTGATCGACACCAGCCGCAACGGCTGGGGCGGCGACTACCGCCCGACCGGCCCGTCGACCTCGACGAACCCGATCGAGTTCGTGGACGAGTCCAGGCTCGACCAGCGCTACAACAAGGGCAACTGGTGCAACCAGGCCGGCGCGGGCCTCGGCGAGCGGCCGCAGGCCAACCCCGAGCCCGGCATCGACGCCTACGTGTGGATCAAGCCCCCGGGCGAGTCCGACGGCGCCTCGGAGGAGATCCCGAACAACGAGGGCAAGGGCTTCGACGAGATGTGCGACCCGGACTACCAGGGCAACATCCGCAACGGCAACAACCCCAGCGGCGCACGCGACGACATGCCGCTCTCGGGCCACTGGTCCTCGGAGCAGTTCGCCGAGCTGCTCGCGAACGCCTACCCGCCGCTGTAGCGGCTCCGGGCCCGGCGCTCCCCGGATCGCCGGGCCCCTTCCGACCAGATCCTCGGTTCCTTCCGGAGACCGGGCCCCGCGGGACGGCGGGGCCCGGTCGCAACCTGTGCGACATGCACTGCGGCCCCGGCCGGTCATTCGACCGGCCGGGGCCGCGGTGTTCCGTCGTGTTCGGTGTCGCGGTTCAGTTGCGCGATTCGCAGAGCGGGCCGCCGAGGCCGCGCAGGAGGTGGTCGACGAAGCGCTCGACGGTGTCGTCGGCCTGGAGGTGCGAGTAGTGCCCGTAGACGAAGATCGTCAGGAGCGGGCTGATGAACATCGCGACCGCCAGGTCGAGGTCGAGGTCCGCGGCGACCTCGCCGCGTTCGACCCAGTGCGCGAAGGTGTCGCGCACGAACGCGCGGCGGTGCTCCACGAGCCGCTCGTGGTGCTTCTTGTACTCCGGGTCGTCCTTGACCGCGGTCATCATGCACCGCACGACCTTCGTGTCCCGGGGGCCGTAGGTGCGGCGCATGGTGTTGCCCAGGTGGACGAGGTCGTCGCGCAGCGAGGTCCGCGGCATCGAGTCCGGCAGCGGGGCCTTGATGCTCTCGAAGGCCGAGGCGATGAGCTCCTCCTTGGAGGACCAGCGCCGGTAGATCGTGGCCTTCGAGACGCCCGAGAGCTCCGCGACGGCCTCGACGCTGACGTCGGCGACCGTCCCGTGCTCCGCGATGAGGTCCAGCGCGGCTTCCAGGATGGAGTGGCTCACCGCCTCGCTGCGGGGCCGCCCCTTGGCGGGGGCGGGCGCCGCCGGAGCCGTCGCCGCAGGGGCGCCGGGGTGGGCTGTCGCATCGCGGAGCTCGGGTGTCATGGCTCGATTGTCCCTCAGACCTCGGCCAGGGCGGGCTCGGCCGCCTCGGTCGGGGCCGCGGTGCCGTCGCGGCGCTGCCGTCCGGGGAAGAACAGCGCGATGATGACCAGGCCGACCACGCCGACCACGATGGCGGCGAGCGCGGTGGTGTGCAGGGAGTGGATGAACGAGTCGTTCGCGGCCTGGACGATCCGGGCGGTCGCGTCCTGCGGGAGGGCCCCGGTCTCGAGCGCGCCGTAGGTGGAGGCGTAGGACTCGCGGGCCTCGTCCGGGAGCTGCGGCGCGCTGTCGGCGATCTGGGACTGGTAGGACTGGGCCATGATCGTGCCGAGCACGGCGACGCCGAGGGCGCCGCCGACCTGGCGCAGGGTGTTGGCGAGGGCGGAGCCGACGCCGGCCTTCTCCCTGGGGACCGAGGACATGAGCGTGTTCATCGCGGGCGGCATGAGGTTGGCCATGCCGGCGCCGGTGATGAGGAACAGGACGATGACGACCCAGACCGGGGTGTCGGCCTCGAGGACGAACGCGGTGGCGGTGAAGTTGGTGATCACCAGGAGCATCGCGACGATGCCGACGGCCTTGGCGCCGAAGCGGTTGACCAGGGTGTTCGACAGGGGCGCGAAGACGAGCATGGCCGCGCCGAACGGCAGGAACAGCAGACCGGTCTCCAGCGGCGAGTACCCCTTGAGGAGCTGGAGGTAGAAGGTCATGAAGAACATCAGGCCCATCATCCCGAAGAAGGTCAGGGTGATGATGGCCGAGGAGGCCGAGAACCGGGTGCTCTTGAACAGCTTCATGTCGAGCGAGGCGTGCGGGATGCGCTTCTCCCACAGGACGAACGCGGTCAGGACGAGGACGCCGAGGGCGATGGTGCCCCAGACCTCGATGCCGCTCCAGGAGCCGGCGTCGCCGGCTTCGATGATGCCGTAGGTGAGGCTGACGAGGCCGATCATGGACAGGGCCATGCCGACGAAGTCGGCGCGGGCCTGGCTGCCCTTGGACTCGGGGGCCATGATCATGAGGGCGACGAGGCCGAAGACGACGATGGGGACGTTGATGAGGAAGACCGAGCCCCACCAGAAGCGCTCCAGGAGGGCGCCGCCGACGATCGGGCCGATGGCGCCGCCGATGCCGACCGCGCCGGTCCAGATGCCGAGGGCCTTCGGGAACTCCTTGGCGGAGAAGAGGTTCCGCAGGAGCGAGAGGGTCGAGGGCATCATGATGGCCGCGCCGGCGCCCATGAGGGCGCGGTACCAGATGAGCTGGTCGGGCGTGCTGGAGTAGGCCGAGAGCAGGGAGGCGACGCCGAAGACGACGAGGCCGGCCAGGAGCATGCGCTTGCGGCCGATGCGGTCGCCGATGACGCCGGCGGCGAAGAGGAGGCCGGCGAAGACGAGGGTGTAGGAGTTGATCATCCAGGCGAGGTCGCTCTGGGTGGCGCCGACGCCGACGGGGGCGGGCTCGGCGAGGGTCTTCATCGCGACGTTCAGGACGGTGTTGTCGAGGACGACGACGATGAGGCTGATGACGAGGACGCCGAGGATGGCCCACCGCCGCGGGTGGCCTTGGTCGTCGGATCCGGCCTCCAGGACCGGGTCGGAACGGGTTTCGCTCACAGGGTTTCCATTCTGTGCTCGCACCGCGGGGCGGTGCGGAGTCGTCGCCGCGGCGCCGAAACCGCGGGTGGTGTCGTTTGAAGGTCTCGTCGGTATGACGTTCCGCGGGCGGGCGATGTGACGGCCCGGGCGCGGGTGCCGCTCGCTCGGGCCCTTTGACGGGCTCCGCAGGGCGGTGTGGTGTTGCGGACGACTCTACGGCATTCCGAAACGATACGGTACCGTTTCGTTAAGTAGATCACACGGGAAGCGTATCGCCGGGGTACGACAGACGTGTGAACTGCGCGCGAAGGTCCGCGATCACGCTCCGCATCGGCCTCGCCGGGCGGGCCCGGCCCCGGGTGGTTGAATGGGCCTCGTGGCACCCAAGTTCCCGTACGACGACCTGCAGTCGTTCCTGGCCGCCCTCGAAGCCGACGGCGACCTCAAGCGGATCTCGGCCGAGGTCGACCCGCACCTGGAGATCTCCGAGATCACGCAGCGGGTGATCCGCGAAGGCGGGCCCGCGCTGCTGTTCGAGCGGCCCGCCGGGAGCGACATCCCGGTCGCCATCAACCTGTTCGGGACGACAGGACGCATGGCGAAGGCCCTCGGCGTGGCCGACCTCGACGAGATCGGGCAGCGCATCGGCGAACTGGCCAAGCCCGAGCTGCCGGTCGGCTGGGCCGGCATCCGCGACGGACTCGGCAAGCTCATGCAGCTCAAATCGGTGCCGCCCAAGCGGATCAAGAAGGCGCCATGCCAGGAAGTGGTCTTCACCGGCGACGACGTGGACCTGAACCTGCTCCCGGGCCTCCAGGTCTGGCCCGGCGACGGCGGGATCTTCCACAACTTCGGGCTCACGCACACCAAGCACCCCGAGACCGGCAAGCGCAACGTCGGCCTCTACCGGCTCCAGCAGCACGACGAGCGCTCGATCGGCCTCCACTGGCAGATCCACAAGAACTCCACCGGCCACTACGCCGAGGCCGAGCGCCGCGGCGAGCGCCTCCCGATCGCCATCGCGATCGGCCCCGACCCCGTCATGGCCTACGCGGCCACCGCACCCCTGCCGCCGGACATCGACGAGTACCTCTTCGCGGGGTTCCTGCGCGGCGAGCGGGTCGAGATGGTCGACTGCCTGACCGTGCCGCTCCAGGTCCCCGCCAACTCGCAGATCGTCCTCGAAGGCTGGGCCGAGCCCGGCGAGCGCCTCCCCGAGGGCCCCTTCGGCGACCACACCGGGTTCTACACCCCGGTCGAGCCGTTCCCGGTGATGCGCGTCCAGGCGATGACCATGCGCCGGAACCCGGTCTACCACACCATCATCACCTCCGCCCCGCCCCAGGAGGACCACGGCCTCGGCAAGGCCACCGAGCGGATCTTCCTGCCGCTGGTCAAGATCATGATCCCCGAGATCGTCGACTACGACATGCCCGCCGAGGGCGTCTTCCACAACTGCGTGATCGTCTCGATCGACAAGAAGTTCCCGAAGCAGGCGCAGAAGGTGATGAGCGCGATCTGGGGCCTCCAGATGATGAGCCTGACGAAGCTCATCGTGGTCGTCGACGCCGACTGCGACGTGCACGACTACCGCGAGGTGGCCTGGCGCGCACTCGGCAACGTGGACTACTCGCGCGACCTCCTCCTCACCGAGGGCCCGGTCGACCACCTCGACCACGCCTCCTACCACCAGTTCTGGGGCGGCAAGGCCGGCATCGACGCGACCGCCAAGTGGCCCCAGGAGGGCTACACGCGCGGCTGGCCCGAGGCCATGCGCATGAGCGCCTCCGTGAAGGCCACAGTGGACCGACGCTGGAGAGAGTACGGACTTGGCTGAGCCCCGCGCCTTCCCGCCCCCGTCCGCCCCCCGCCCCGAACCGGAGTCAGCGCTGTGACAGTCGAGGCCCGCCCCAACCACGTCAAGGACTTCCTGAAGCTGGTCGCCTTCGAGCACTCGGTCTTCGCGCTGCCCTTCGCGTACCTGTCCACGCTCACCGTGATGACCCTCGAGGACGCCTTCAGCTGGTGGGACCTCGCCCTCGTCACCGTCGCCATGGTGTCGGCGCGGACCCTCGCCATGGCCGCGAACCGGATCATCGACCGCCGGATCGACGCCCAGAACCCGCGCACCGCCAAGCGCGAACTCGTGACCGGAGCGGTCTCACTGCGGACCGCCTACGCCGGCTGCGCCGTCAGCCTCGTCCTCCTGCTGGCCTCCGCGGCCCTGCTCAACCCGCTCTGCCTCGCCCTGAGCCCCCTGGCCGTCGCGCCGCTCATCGTCTACCCGTACGCGAAGCGCTTCACCGACTACCCGCACGCAGTCCTCGGCCTGGCCCAGATGGTCGCCCCGGTCGGCGCCTGGCTCGCCGCGACCGGAACGTTCACGGGCTCGGGCCCGGCGATCGTCCTCGGCGCGGCCGTGGGCCTGTGGATCGGCGGGTTCGACCTCATCTACGCCTGCCAGGACGTCGAGGTCGACCGCCGGATCGGCGTCCACTCCACCCCGGCCCGCTGGGGCGTGAAGGCCGCCCTCCACGCCTCCTCGGCGACCCACGTGGTCGCGCTGGCGATGTTCGCCTGGTTCGGGCTGCTCACCGGGTTCGGCCTGCTCTACTGGATCGGCCTGGCCCTGGTCGCGGTCGCGCTCGTCTACGAGCACTCGATCGTCCGGCCCGGCGACCTCTCGAAGGTCAACCGGGCCTTCTTCACCGCCAACGGGTTCGTCGCGGTCGCGCTGTTCGCGTTCGCCCTGGCGGACCTGCTCCTCCGCTTATCCAGGGGATTCGGCGACGACCCGCCGGGCCCGCGGCGAAAGCCGCGCGATTCCATCCGATCGGCCTCGAAGACGACGCTCGGTCGAGCCTCCCGTCAGGCGGCTTGCCGCCTGTGGGCCAAGGCCGAGGGGGTTCGGCAGCCGACGATGGCCGGGGCCTCATGGACCAGGGTGTCGTCGGCGGCGGCTTCGACCATGAAGAGCGCGAAGTCGGTCCGGCGGGTCATGTTGCTCGCGAGGACCGGGTCGCCGACGTGGCGGCTCCACACCGGCAGGCCCTGGCTCGGGCCCTCTTCGAGGTCGCTGCCGCGCACGAGGGTCCAGCGGGTGTCGCTGGCGAAGATCAGGTCGGCGGCGCGGTACTGGTCGTCGAGGTCGATCAGGCGGGTGAACCGCAGGAACCTCGCGAAGGCGACCGCCGCCTTGATCTTCCAGGAGTAGCGGTCCCGGCCGTCGCGGGTGATGTGCCAGCCGCAGGAGAAGACCAGGCGAGCACCGGGCTCGGCGAAGTCGATGACGGCCCGGGCCGTGCCCGAGGAGTAGTCGTTCACGCCCCACGGGACGAGGACGGCGAGGACCGCGTCGCAGCCCTCGACGGCGCGCTCGATCACCGCGCGGTCGTTCGTGTCGCCGCCGTGGACGGTGATGCGGCCGGCGAAGTCGTCGAGCTTGTGGACGCTCTGCTCGCGGCAGACGCCGACGACCTCGTAGCCGCGGTCGAGCGCGTGCTGCACCATGTACCGCCCCAGCTTGCCGGAGGCGCCGACGATGCAGATCTTCTTGCCGGTGTGCTGCTCGATGGATTCCATGACTGCTCCCCTTTCGAAGGGTCTCATCCGAGGGTTCTCCTTTACACTGTACAGGAAAACTGTACGGTGTAAAGTACGGCTTGCCGATCAGCGATGGACAGGAGCAGCCGAGTGACCGATGCAACCGCGACCCCGTCCGCCCGCGGCTCGTTGAGCAGGGAGAAGGTCCTCCGCGCCGCGGTCGAGATGGCCGACGCCGCGGGCGGGGAGGTACCGAGCACGCGCAGGCTCGCCGAGCGCTTGGGCGTGCGGGCCATGGCCCTCTACCACCACTTCAAGAACAAGGACGAGCTCCTCGACGGCATGGTCGACCTCGTGTTCGCCGAGATCGAGCTGCCAGAGGAGGGCGCGGACTGGCGGACCGGGATGCTCCGGCGCGCCGCCTCGATGCGGGAGGCGCTCCGGCGGCACCCGTGGGCGATCGGCCTCATGGACTCGCGGGCGAACGCCGGACCGGCGACCCTGCGCCACCACGATGCGGTCCTGGGCTGCCTGCGCCGGGGCGGGTTCACCGTGGCCGGCGCGGCGCACGCGTTCTCCCTGGTCGACAGCTACGTGTACGGGTTCGCGGTCCAGGAGCACGCGCTGCCGTTCGACAGCGGCGACGACCTCGAACCGGTCGTCGAGGTGATGATGGAGCAGGCGCCCCCCGAGGAGTTCGCGCAGCGGTTCCCGTACCTGGCGGAGATCGCGGTGGAGCACGCCCTCAAACCCGGGTACGACTACGGCGAGGAGTTCGCGATCGGCCTCGGCCTCATCGTCGACGGCCTCGAGCGCCGGCGCGAGGAGTGGTAGCTACCAGCCGGTGACCTCGCGGACCAGGTCCTCCACGTACGGCGCGAGCGTGGCGGCGTAGGTCGCCGTCAGGTGCGAGTGGTCCCGGAAGGTGAGGATGTTGCCGATCACGGCCGGGCAGGTGCCGTCCGGGCACACGTACTCGACCAGGTCCCCGAAGGACACATTGGACGGCACGTCGGTGTACTCGCTTGTGGGGTCCTCGGCGGCGCGGGTGAGGCTCACCGGGGTGGCGCACTCCTCGACCCCGTGCCGCTCCAGGCACTCCGGCAGCGGCTCCTCGAGGCGCGGCAGGTCGCGCAGGGCGAGGACCTGGACGCCCCACTCGTCGAGGGTGCGCCAGCGGTCGGCGAACCCCGGGTAGGTGCCCTCGCCTTCGAGGAACGCACGTGTGGACAGCGTGACGACCAGGTCGGGGCGCAGCTCGTCGAGGATGTCGACGACCTGCTCGTTCCACTCCACGCAGGACGCGGCCTCCTCGGCGTCGTCGTTGCGGGGCGCCTCGGTCGAGAACTGGCAGCCGGACTTCGTCAGCGACACGAGCCGCCAGCCCGCGTGCTCGGCGGCCCCGTGGAACGCCGGGAACCAGTGTCCGATGCGGGAGCCGCCGACGATCGCGACCGTGTGCGCGGCGTCCTCGTCCCCGTAGAAGCACGGGGTCGCCTCGCTGCCGCTCAGGCCCGCGTCGCAGCCGTCGGCGTAGATGAGCGGCATGTCCTGGACGTTCTCGAGCGGCGGGATGAACGGCGCCTCCTCCAGGCCGGCGGCGAGCGCGGGATCGGCGAGGACGGCCGCGCCCGGATAGGTCTCGCGGTCGGCGGCCAGCTCGGCGAGGTGCGCGGCCGCTGACTCGTTGCGCTGCAAGTAGACGTGCTGGGCGGCGAGGGTCACCGCGAGCAGCGGCACCGCGAACGCCGCCGCGGCGGCCAGGGACCAGCGGCGGCCGGGGCGGCGCTTCGCGAACGCGGCGACGCGGCCGTCCACGAGCCAGGTCGTGGCGGCGGCGAGCACGAGCGCGGCGGCGAGGACCGCGGCCCCGCCGGCAAGGGTCGCGGTGTCGCGGCCGGTGCGGTGCAGGTAGACCACGAGGACCGGCCAGTGCCACAGGTACAGCGCGTACGACCACGCGCCCAGGCGCATCACCGGCCTCCAGGTGAGCAGCCGGTCGGCGGCGTACGGCAGGCCGGTGGTCCCGGCGAGGATCACGCAGGCCGCCGCCGCGAGCGGCCACAGGGCGATCGCGCCGGGGAACAGGGTCGAGACGTCCAGGAGCGCGCCGCACGACAGGAGCGCCGCGAGCCCGAACCAGCCCAGCGGCACCCGGATCCCGACGGGCAGCCGCAGGTAGGGCAGGGCGAGCGCGAACATGCCGCCGAGCGCGAGCTCCCACAGCCGCGCCCCGGTGTCGAAGTACGCCCACGCCTGCCGGGTGTCGGTGGTGACCACCGAGTACGTCAGCGACACGGCGAACACCATGGCGCACAGCAGGAACACCGCTTCGCGCAGCCGGACTCCGCGGGTGCGGGCCAGGAGCGCCGCGAACGCGGCGAGGGCGAGCCACAGGAGGTAGAACTGGCCCTGGATCGACAGGGACCAGAAGTGCTGGAGCGGGCTCGGGCCGGCGTCGCGGGCCAGGTAGTCGACGGCCTTGCCGGCGAGCGCCCAGTTCTCGTAGTAGAGCAGCGAGGCGACGGTCTCCTCGAACACCGCGGGCCAGCGCGACTTCGGGAGCCACAGGTACGAGGCCGCCAGCGTCCCGGCCATGACGACCGCGGCTGCGGGCAGCAGCCGGTGGGCGAGCCGGGAGAGGAAGTGGGAGGCGCGGACGCCGCCGGAGCGCTCGACCGACCGGGTGAGGGACCCGGTGATGAAGAACCCGGTGAGGAACAGGAACACGTCGACGCCGCCGGAGACCCGGTTGAACCAGATGTGGTAGACGGCGACGAGGAGCACCGCGACGGCGCGCAGGCCCTCGACCTCGGGCCGGAACCCGGGATTGAGGACGGCGCGGTCGAGGACGGCGCGGTGGCCGGCCCGCGCGGGGGTGCGGGCCGGGGTGGGAGCGGTGGTCGTGGCCATGGTCTCATCTATGAGGACGGTCGTCGGGGGTATCCCGGCAGCGTAGAGAGGCATCGCGACCCGGCGCCGACAGGAAAGGGCCCGGGAGGTGTCCGGTCGGTGAATCACCGGTGAACTGGCGCCGGGGGTCCGGGGCCCTGGACTCGTCTTGGGGCGCATGGGGTCCGGGGGGCGCGGCGGGCCGACGCCCGGGGCGGGGCCGCCGTTTCCCGCGGATCGACACGGCCGCAAGTCTGGACTTTCGCAGGTCCGGTGGTCCAAGATGGGGCCATGTGGCCCCGATCGACCGATCCCGTCCCTCCGGGGAGGATCCAGTGCACCCGCTGATCGGGTACCTGATCGCCGCGGGGCTCTTCGCGATCGGCCTCTACGGGGTGCTCACGCGGCGGAACGCGGTCCTCCAGCTCGCCGCGGCCGAGCTCATGCTCGGCGGCGTCCACCTCGTCCTCGTGACCACCGACCTGGTCGCCGGCTCGCACACCGGGCAGAGCTTCGCGTTGTTCATCGTGGTCATCGCGGCCGCCGAGGTCGGCGTCGGGCTCGCGCTCGTCCTCAACCTGTGGCGCGAGCGCGCCTCGATCGACACCGACGCCATGCCCGAGGACCCCGTGCCCGAGGCGGACGACGACGCGGAGGTGCGCCGGTGACCGCCTTCGCGTGGCTCCTCATCGCGGTCCCGGCCGCCGCCGGCCTCGCCGGGCTCCTGGTGCGGCGCCGCGCACCGGCGGTCGCGCTCGCGTATGCGGGACCGCTCGCCGCACTGGCGTGCGCGGTCGCGTGCGCCTTCGCGAACCCGCGGGCCGCGTACACGCTCGCGGACTTCGGGTCGATCCGCGTCGAGGCGGCCCTGGACCTCTCCCCCGGGGCGTGCGCGGTGGCGGTGGCGACCGCGGCCGTGTCGTTCCTGGTGCAGCTCTACTCCTCGGCGTACCTGCGCGACGACCCGCGCTATGCGCCGTTCGCGGCCCAGGTCAACCTGTTCTGCGCGGCGATGCTCCTGGTGGTCGCCGCCGACGACCTCGTGTTCCTCCTCATCGGATGGGAGGTCATGGGCGCCTGCTCGTACCTCCTCATCGCCCACTACGCGAAGCTGCCGCAGGCGCCGGGCGCGGCGGCGAAGGCGTTCCTGGTGACGCGGTTCGGCGACGTCGCCTTCGTCCTCGGCGTCATGGTGCTGGGCGCCGCCGCCGGGACGTTCCGCATCAGCGGCCTCGCGGAGGTGCCCGAGGGCGCGGCAGCCGCGTCGATGCTGCTGATCCTGTTCGGCTGCATCGGGAAGTCGGCGCAGTTCCCGCTCCAGATCTGGCTGCCTCCGGCGATGGCCGGCCCGACCCCGGTGAGCGCGCTCATCCACGCGGCCACGATGGTCGCGGCCGGGGCGTACGTGCTCACCCGGCTGCTGCCGGTCTGGCCGGCCGGGCTGCTCCTGGTCGTCGCGGTGGTGGCGGCGGTGACGATGACCGGCGCGGGCCTGTGCGCGCTCGCGGCGCGCGACGTCAAGGGCGTCCTCGCGTGGTCGACGGTGAGCCAGGTCGGGTTCATGTTCGCGGCCGTGGCGGTCGCCGCCGGGGATGCGGCCCTGTTCCACCTGGTCTCGCACGCGGCGTTCAAGGGGCTGCTGTTCCTGACGGCGGGTGTGGTGATCGCCTTGGCGGGCACGGACGGGTCGCTGCGGGCGACGCGGCTGCGGCCGCGCGATTCGCGGCTCGTGTTCTGGGCGATGACGATCGGGCTCGCCGCGATGGCGGGCCTGCCGCCGCTGGGCGGGTTCTACTCCAAGGAGGCCGTGCTCAGCGCGGCGTACGAGGCGGGGACGCCGGCCGGTGTCGTCGTGTTCTGGGCCGGGGTGGGCGCGAGCATCCTGACGGCGGCGTACGCGGCGCGGCTGTGGCTGCTGCTGTTCTGGCGCGGCGCCGGCGCGCGGGAGCGGCCGGCGGTGCCGTTCGCGGAGTCGTTCAGCCTGTGGGCGTTGACGATCGCGACCGCGGCGGTCGGCGCTCTGTACTACTCGGGGCCGTTCGACGTGCCGGCCCTGCACCTGGACCTGATGGCGCTGCTGCTGCTCGCGACGCTCGGCGGGTTCGCCGTCGTCGGCGACTCGTGGTGGCGCGACCGCCGCTCGGGCGAGGCGGTCCCCGACCGCGACCCGGCGCGGATCCTCGGGCGCGCCCGCGGCGCGTTCGCCGAGGGCCTGTTCGCGGAGCGCTTGGCGGCCAAGGCCGCGGTGGCGACCGCTGCGGCGGCGAGTGCGGCGGCCACGGCGCTCGACGTGCGGCTGGTCGACCGGACGGCCGTCGAGGGCTCGGCCCGCGCCACGGTCGTCGCGGCCGAGGAGACGACGGCCGTTCACCGGGGCGGCCTGGTGCGCTACCTGCGGCTGAGCGCGGCCGGGACCCTGGTCCTCGCCGTGGTCGCGATCGGAGTGAGCCTGTGGCGCTGAACGAACCGCCTTCTGCGGGGACCGCCGCGCATACGGGCGGCGCCGGCCCCGAGGCCACCGTGCTCGCAGGCGCTTCCGTCCTCGGGGAGGCCCGATGGCGTTGATGCTCGTGTTCGCCGCGGCACTGCCCGCTGCGGGGGCGCTCGCGGTGTGGGGGCTGCGGCGCCGGCCCTATGCGCACTGGGTCGGCGCCGGCGCGGCGGGGCTCGCATTCGCGGCGATCGCGCTGCTCCCGGTCGGACGCGGCAGCGGCGCGTGGCTCGCGGCGGACGGGAAGCTCACCGGCGGCTGGTGGCACCAGCTCTCGATCGCCTGGGCCCCTTCCCTGCACCTGGAGTTCTCGCTCGCGGTCGACGGCATCTCGTGGACCCTCGCACTCCTGACCGCGCTCCTGGGGGTCCTGTGCTGCATCCACAACGCCGTCGGGGCCGAGCAGCGCGCCGCCGACCTCCTCGGCGCCGACCGGACCGCTTCAGGTCCCCTTCAGGGAGCCCCGGGTACGGTCGCGACCGGGGGCCCTTCCCCGGCCGCGGGCGGCGCCGTCGGCGCGCCCGCCGGGAGTGCTGCTTCGGATCCCCTTGGGGTTCCCGCGGGCAGCGTCGAGACCGGATTCCCTTCACCTGCGGCGGCGCAGGTCCACGGCGTGCCCGCCGGCGCCGCCGGAGACGGCCGCGAATCGCCCGAGTGGCGGTCGCCGGTCCTCACCGCGCTGCTCCTCGCCGTCCAAGCCGCGTCGACGCTCGTGTTCCTCGCCGACAACCTCGTGCTGTTCTTCATCGCGTTCGAGGCGGTCCTGCTGCCGATGTGGGCGATCATCCACCGCTACGGCGACCCCGCCGCGCGGCGGCGGGCCGCCGCGAAGTTCGCGCTGTTCACCGTCGCCGGGTCGCTGCTCATGGCGACCGGCCTGTTCGTCGCCGTCGCCGACACCGGCACCGCCGACCTCGGCGCGATCATCCTCCTCGGCGGCGTCGGCAACGACGTCTCGCTCCTCGTGTTCGCGCTCCTCGCAATCGGATTCGCGGTCAAAGCGCCCCTGTGGCCCCTGCACTCCTGGCTCCCGGACGCGCACACCGCCGCGCCCACGGTCGGCTCGGTGCTCCTCGCGGGCGTGCTCCTCAAACTCGGCACGTACGGCCTCATCAGGGTCGCCGGCGGCCTCGCCCCCGACGGCGCCGCCGACGCCGCCCCGGTCCTCGCCGTCCTCGCCGCGACCGGCATCGTCGTCGCCGGCCTGGTCTGCCTGCGGCTCCCCGAGATCAAACGGCTCATCGCCTACTCCTCGGTGGGCCACATGGGCTTCGTGGTCCTCGCGTTCGCCGCCGGCACCGAGGCCGGCGTCCGCGCCGCCCTGTTCGGGAACCTCGCGCACGGCCTCGTCACGCCCCTCCTGTTCTTCCTCGCCGGCGCCCTCAAGGCCCGCACCCACACCGGCAGCCTCGGCGCGCTCGGCGGCCTGCGCCTGGCCGCTCCGGCCCTCGCCGGGCTCCTCGGCTTCGCCGCACTCGCCTCCCTCGGGCTGCCGGGCCTGGCCGGGTTCTGGGGCGAGGCGTTCACCGTGTACGCGGCGGCCGAACGCGGCGGCGCCTGGCTCGCGCTCGCCGCGGCCGCGGCCTTCGGGGCGTTCCTCGCCGCCGCCTACCTGCTGCGCATGCTCAGGCGCGTCAGCCACGGGCCGGTCGCGCCCGCCGCGATCGGCATCGGCGACGTCTCCGCCGCCGAAGCCGCCGTCTGGGCCCCGCTCGTCGCCGGGACGCTCCTCCTCGGGCTCGTCCCCGGCCCGCTCCTGACCCTGCTTGCGGAGGGGATCCTCTAATGCGGGTCCAGGCGATCGACCACGCGGCGATGCTGCCGCTCTACCTCGCGTCCGCCGCCGCGGTCCTCGCGCTCTTCGCGGGCCGGCTCGCGAAGGCCGCCGCCATGGCAGGCCTCGCCGCCGCCGCGGTCGCCGCGGTCGCGGTCGGCCTCGGACCCGACCGGGCCACGTTCGCCGTCGGCGACTGGCACTCCTACGTCGCCGACGACGCGGCCATGGGCGCCGCCGCGCTGTTCGCGGGACTCGCGGTCCTCGTCGCCGCCCTGAGCGGACGCCAGACCGGCGAGTACTGGTTCCTCCTCACCGCGTCCGCCGCGGGCGGCATCGCCCTCGCCGGGGCGCGGGACCTCATCACGCTCCTCGTCGCCGTCGAGACGCTCACCCTGCCGCTGTACGTCCTCGTGGCCCGGCCCGGCCGCGACGGCGCCGAAGCCGGGACGACCTTCCTGATCGCCTCCGTGACCTCCTCCGCGACCGCCCTCATGGGCGCCGCGCTCCTCTACGCCGCGAGCGGCACGGTGCACCTCGCGGGCCTCGGACCCGGCCTCGGCGGCGCCCACCCGGGCCTCACTGCCGCCGGCGCCGCCCTGCTCCTGTCCGGGCTCGCGTTCAAACTCGCTGCCGCACCGCTGCACGCGTGGGCGCCGCTCGTGCTCGAGCGGGCCCCGCTGCCCGTCGCGACCTACCTCGCCAGCGCCTCGAAGCTCGGCGGCGCCGTCGCCGTCACCTGGGTCGTCTTCTTCGGACTGTCGGACGTCGCGAGCGCGGGACTCGTGATCGCCGTCCTCAGCGTCGCGTCGATCGCGGTCGGGAACCTTGGCGCGCTCGTCCAGCGCCGCACGGTCCCGCTGCTCGCCTGGTCCGGCGTCGCCCACGCCGGGTACGCGCTCGCCCCGCTGGCCGTCATCATGACCGCCGCCGGACGCGAGCAGGCCGGGCCCGCCGCCTCGGCGGCCTTCGCGTACGCGGTGTTCTTCGTGCTCCTGGAGGCCGGGGCCTTCGCGGCGCTCACCGCCGTCCGCCCCGCCGCCGGGAGCGTCCTCGCCGAGGGCACGCCGGCGGACCGTGCCGGCGGGCACGGTCCCGGCGGGCGGATCGCCGAACTGGCCGGGCTGTGGAAGGCCGCGCCGCTGCCCGCCGCCGTGCTGCTCTTCTCGGTCGTCGGGCTCGCCGGGCTGCCGCCCGCGCTCGCCGGGACCTTCGCGAAGGTCGCGGTCCTCGAGGTGCTCGCGTCCTCGGCCGTCTGGCTGGCCGTCGTGGTCGCGGCCGGGGCCGTCGTCGGGCTCGCGTACTACCTGCCGCTCGCGCGGGCCCTCCTGATCGGCCGCGCCGGCCCGGCGCCCCGCCGGTACGCGGTTGCCGTCGCCCTGGCCGGGCTCGCCGTCGCCGCGGTGTCGCTCGCGCCGCAGGTCGTGCTGGACTTCACGGAGCTTTCCCGGTAAATCCACAGACTCGCGGGAAATACTGGCCGTAATCGAGATGTTGCTTTTCCCACAAGGAGGGAAACCCAACCATCATGAAGCACCACAACGGCCTCAAAACGGCGGTGCTGCTCGGCGCGATGTCGGCGATCGTGATCGCCGTCGGCTACGTCCTCGGCGGCTCCACCGGCGTCGTCATCGCCGCGGTGATCGCCGTCGGCATGAACGCGTACGCCTACTTCAACTCCGACAAGATCGCGCTGCGCGCGATGCGGGCCCGTCCCGTCGGCGAGGCGCAGGCCCCGCAGCTCTACGCGATGGTCCGCGAGCTCTCGCAGCGCGCCGGCCAGCCGATGCCGCGGCTCTACGTATCGCCGACCATGCAGCCCAACGCGTTCGCGACCGGCCGCAACCCGCGGAACGCGGCGGTCGCCGTCACCGAGGGGATCCTCCACCTGCTCACGCCCGCCGAGCTGCGGGCCGTGATCGGGCACGAGCTGTCGCACGTCTACAACCGCGACATCCTCATCTCCTCCGTCGCCGGCGCGCTCGCCAGCATCATCACGATGCTCGCGAACCTCGCGTTCTTCCTGCCGTTCTTCGCCTCCGAGGACGAGGACCGGCCGAACCCGCTCGTGCTGCTGCTGACGATGATCCTCGGGCCGATCGCGGCCGGGATGATCCAGATGGCCGTCTCGCGCTCGCGCGAGTACGAGGCCGACGCCGACGGCGCCCGCCTCACCGGCGACCCGCTCGCGCTCGCGAGCGCGCTCGAGAAGATCTCCAAGGGCGTCGACCGGATGCCCGCCCGCGCCGACAGCCGGATCGCCGAGCAGTCGCACCTGATGATCGAGTCGCCGCTGCGCGGCGGCGGCCTGGCGAGCCTGTTCTCGACCCACCCGCCGACCGAGCAGCGCGTCCGGCGCCTGCGCGAGATGGCCCGCGGCGTCGTCCGCTAAGAGGCGCACCGAAAGCCGCGCCAGCGATGCTGGCGCGGCTTGTCGCAAGTCAGATGTCGCTCCGGCCCTGGAGTGTCAGTAGATGCTGCCGCCGATGTCCTTGATGCCCGTGCGGACGTCGAGGAGGTAGACCAGCGCTGCCGCGATGGCGACGAGGGCGAACAGGTTGAGCCGGGCGTAGCCGCCGAACAGGAGCGCCAGGATGAGGCTCACGACGAGGAGCCCGAGCCAGGTGCCCTTCGAGAGGGTGCCGACGGCGTTGAACGCCTCCGGTTTCTGCACCGCGCAATGGATGACGGCGATCAGGGACAGGAGCGCGGCTCCGTATCCGATGATCTGCGAGATCACGCCCCGGACCTCGAAGGCGAACACGGCATCGAACTCTGGCATGTGGCCCAGCCTACCCGCAGGTGCTCAAAAGCCGGTCGGCTCGGTTACTTGCCGAGCTTGCGACGCTGAACGCGGGTCTTGCGGAGCAGCTTGCGGTGCTTCTTCTTCGCCATGCGCTTGCGCCGCTTCTTGATGACCGAGCCCATAGAGCTTCCTCACAGGTGTTCACTAGACAATACTTTGAGCCCGACCAGCCTAGCTCGTCTCCTCGGCAGCCCCCGCGCCGGGCGAGTTCGAGCGAAGGCCCCGTCACAGCTCGCGCGTGGCGGGGCCAGGGTCGACGGCCGGGTTCACTCGTCCGTCTGGAGGGCCTCGGAGAGGTACGTCTTGACGGCGCTCTCGGGAACGCGGAAGGAGCGCCCCACCCGCACCGCCGCGATCTCACCGTTGTGGACGAGCCGGTACACCGTCATCTTCGAGACGCGCATCAACTCGGCCACTTCCGTCACCGTCAAGAACTTGACCTCGTCGAGGAGGTCCCCGGGTTCGCTCATGTGTCTCACCGTTCTGTCGAGGGCTGTTGCGAGCACTAGTGCCTGTGCAAGGACGTGGGGTTGTGTGATGTGTTAGAGGTGCGGTGGACGCGAATGCCCATATGAACCGAAACAAGTCGGTCGTCACGGACCGTGACGT
This sequence comes from Glycomyces albidus, assembly GCF_009451885.1. Classification (GTDB taxonomy): domain Bacteria; phylum Actinomycetota; class Actinomycetes; order Mycobacteriales; family Micromonosporaceae; genus Glycomyces; species Glycomyces albidus. The sequence continues at coordinate 9,892 of NZ_WIAO01000045.1, read as the reverse complement.
TGATGTCTTTCGATTGGGATGTTGCTCATGTTACGGCAGTCCGCGCCACCCGGCAACACCCGATCTCACACCGTCTGGGCAATGAATGCCGTAATCTCCTCCATCAGCCCGGCGTAGTCCTTGCCGTACACCGTCTGGGCGGCGTCGACCGCCGGAGTGCCCTCGCGCGCGGTCATGCCGAAGAACTCGGCGAACGCGTCCACCCCGTAGGTCTCGATCATGTAGTGCACGCCCAGGAAGCCGCAGCCGTACTTGCCGGAGCCGGCGAGCGTGTCGTCGTCCTCGTCCGGCGGCAGGATGTCGGACTCGCAGCCGCCCTGGGCGACGTAGTCGCGGACGTCCCACATCCGGTCGTAGTCCTCGAGCGCGCGGTCGCCGTGGTCGATGTACTCGGCGATGCCCTCGACCATCCACCACGTGTCGTCGGCGTACCGCTCGGACGGCGCGGCCCACAGCGTCACGGCGTGGCCGAGCTCGTGGCGGATGACGGAGACGAGCCCGTCGCCCCAGCCGGTGCGGTCGACGCCCATGACGGTGGCGTATGTGGACGGCTGGCGCTCGCCGTCGATCGTCCCGTTCAGCGGCAGCGCGAAGCCGAGGACGTCCTCGGAGTCCCACATGCCGCCGAACCAGGTGTCGAACTCCTCGTCGCTGGCGATGTAGATGACGTACCGGTCGGGCTTCTCCCAGTAGGCCCACTGGTCCGCGTTCTCGGCGGCCGCCTCGGAGATCGCCAGGGCCTCGTCGAGGCGGGCCGCCATGGACGCCGGGACGGCGGTGACGGTGCGCTCGCCGACCGCGGCCACGAGGTCGGTGACCTCCCACGGGTGCGGGCCCTCGCCGTACTCGGAGTTGGCGACCTCGATCATCCGGATGCCGGCGTCGTCGGCGCGCCAGCGCGTGTCGAAGACGATGTCGGCGGCCTTGCACGTCTCGGCGGGCTCGACGAAGCAGTACGACAGGGCGATCGAGATGTCGTAGAGCGGGACCGCGCCCGAGGCGTCCTCGATGGGGCCGGAGGCGATCTGGTAGTCCCAGCGGGAGACCTGCATCTGGGTGAGCGACTCGTACCGGCCGGTCATCTGGGTGTGCAGGGTCGGGTCGTACGCGGCGAGCCAGCCTTCGAGACTGGCGTTGAGCAGCGACTCGGACTGGGCGTCGAGGACGAGCTGGGCCTGCTCGCGCAGGTAGGCGAGGATCTCCGAGGCGGAGGCGTCGGGGCCCGGGCTGGGGACGGTGCCCTCTCCGGGTTCGACGGCGAGGCCCTCGATCGTGCCGGTCTGGTTCTCCGCGAAGCCGGGCCGCCAGCCGTTGACGAGTGCGCCGGCGAAGACCGAGGAGGCGACGAGGGCGACGACGACGAGGACGGTGACCAGGCGGTTGCGCCTGGGCTCGGGCCGGGGCGCGTAGTAGCCGGCGGGCCCGCCGGGCCAGGGCGGCATGGCGCTGACCGGAATCGGGCCGGACGGCATCGGCCCGTGCGGCATCGCGCCGGGGTGCGGGGCCCCCGGCGGGATCATCCCGTGCGCCTGCGGCGGGGGCATCATGCCGGGGGGCGCCATGTCGACCGGGAGCGCCGACGGCGGCTGTGTGGGCTCGATCATCGGCGGCATCGGCGCGGCCTGCGGGAGGGCGGTCTCGGCCCCTTCGGCCTGCGGCAGGACCGGCCCGGGGGCGACCGAGCGGTGCGCGTCGGGAGCGCCGCTGCGCTGCCCGGGCACGAGCGGCGCGGGACCGGGCGGGCTGCCCTCCGCGGCCTCGGCGGCGGGCTGCTCGGGAGATGCCGGGGGGAAGTCCTCGGGGGCTTGAGTCACGTTCGCAACTGTAGTCGCCGCTCGCTCATCGCGCGAGCCGCGAATGCGGCCCTTGCGCTGCGCGTCCGTCGATCGCGGTGCAGGTGAACGCGGCCGGGGCGGTGAAGGTCACGCCCGGCCGCATCGGAATCCTCTAAGACTTGGTCCACAGTGACCGGACGAACACGGCGAGGTTCGCGGGGCGCTCGGCCATCCGCCGCATGAGGTAGCCGTACCACTGGTCGCCGTAGGGCACGTAGACGCGCATCCGGTACCCCTCGGCGGCGAGGCGGAGCTGCTCGGAGGTGCGGATGCCGTAGAGCATCTGGAACTCGAACGAGTCCTTGTCGCGGTCGTACCAGCGGGCCCGGTCGATGCCGATCTCGATCAGCCGCGGGTCGTGGGTGGCGAGCATCGGGTACCCCTCGCCGGCCATGAGCGCGTTGATGCAGCGCACGTAGGAGCGGTCGACGTCGAGGCCGCGCTGGTAGGCGACGGACTCGGGCTCCTTGTAGGCGCCCTTGCAGAGCCGGATCCGGGAGCCGGCGACGGCGTGGGCCTTGCAGTCGTCCTCGGTGCGGCGCAGGTACGCCTGGAGCACCGCGCCGGTCTGCTCGAAGTCGCCGCGCAGGCGCTGCACGATCTCCAGAGTGGAGTCGGTGACCGTGTGGTCCTCCATGTCGACCGTGACGGTGGTCCCGGCGTCGGCGGCGGCCTCGCAGATCTCGCGGGCCCGGTCGTAGGCGAGCTCGGCGTCGATGCGCTGCCCGAGGGCGGAGAGCTTGACGCTGACCTCGGCGGCCTTGGACAGCCCCTCGCCCTTCAGGGCGGCGAGCAGGCCGAGGTACTCGTCGCGGACGGCGTCGGCCTGCTCCACGACGACGGTGTCCTCGCCGAGGTAGTCGAGGGTCGCGAGCAGCCCGTCGGCGGCCAGCGCACGGGTCGCGGCCACCGCGTGCGCGGTGGTCTCGCCCGCGACGTAGCGGCGCACGAGCGTCCGGGAGACGGGCGCGGTGCCGACGAGGCGCTCGATCTTCGATGACCTGGCAGCGGCGAGGATGACAGAACGCAGCATGAGTGCAGCGTAGCCTCCCGTCATGCGGGATCAGGTCACGGTGGCATAACACGTGCGCCGCAACATTGGAAACCAAGACTCGGATGCCAAGGAACGCTCCTCTTCCAAGGTGAACCAGCGGTCCGGCCTCGGTTCTCACTGCTCCTGGAGCTGCTCCTGGCCGGTCCGGCCCGCCCGCGGGGCGGGCACGTGCGGCGCGGACTCGGGCAGCCCGAGGAGGCGCCGGTACAGCTCGTCGTAGCGGCGCGCCTGGGTCTCCCACGTGAACTCGTCGAGGAATCCCGGCTCGGCGTACGGCTTCGTGTACCGGGCCCGGTCGGCGACGATGGCCTTCAGGGCCCGGGCGAGGTCGCGGGGGTCCTCGGAGCGGAACACCTCGCCGACGCCGAGATTCCGAACCAGCGCGGACATGACCTCGACGTCGGTGACCGCGACCGGCAGCCCGCCGTGCATGAACTCGAAGAGCTTCGTGGGCAGGGCGAGTTCGTGGTTCACCGGGCCCGACCGCAGCGGGTGGACGCCCGCGTCAGCGGTCGACAGGAACTGCGGCAGCACCCGGAAGTCCACATAGCCCATGAAGTGGACCCGGTCCGCGGCGCCGATCGCGGCCGCGCGCTCGCGCAGGCCGTCGACGTACGGGCCGGTGACGGTGTGCACGACGAACGCGGCGTGCAGGTCCGGCGCGAACTCGAGCGCGTCGACGATCGTCTCCAGGCTGCGGGCCGGCGAGGCCCCGCCGCAGTAGACCGCCAACGGCGTCCCGGGAGCGAGTCCGCAGGCGGCGCGCACGTCGCCGCTCTCGGGCGCCGGCAGGCCCGGGTCGGGCCGCGGCGGCGCGTTCAGGACGACGGCCGGGCGCTCGTCGAGGCCGTGGGTCGACTCGAGCAGCTCCGCGATCCGCGGCGAGACCGTCACGACCGCGTCTGCGAACGGCAGGTACTCGCGCTCATACCGCGGCCGGGCGGCCTGGCACCTCGGGTTCGGCGCCTGGACTCCGGGGAGGAACTCGTGGGCGTCGTACAGGAGCCGCACCGTGCGGCCCTTGACCGCGGCGCGGGCGACCGCGCGGGCCGCGACGCCGATCATCCGGTAGTCATGGGCGTGGATCAGGTCCGGCTTCAGCCGGTCGATCAGCGAGGCGTAGCTCAGCTCGTACTGCAGCGGCAGCGGTTCCAGCCGCCGCCAGGCCCGGTCGCCGAGGAGCCGGCACCAGAACGCCGTCTCGAACCGCTCGATGGCGCCGTCGTCCTTCGGCGCCTGCCAGTCGACGTAGGCGCGGGTCTGGTCCAGGCGGATCCGGAGCCACTTGGAACGCAGGCGGACCGCGAACCGGTGCAGCGGCCGCGGGGCGACCCGGCCGCCGGGGACGCCGCGCTGCGCGGCGAACCGGCGCTGCGCGACCTCGCTGCGGTCGATGCGGCGGCGCTCCCAGTGGCGTTCGGCGAGGACGTTGTTCGGGTACGCGAGCGGGAAGCGCAGCAGCGCGAGCGACTGGCGGAGGTTCCGGCGGGGCGGCATCGGCTTGAGCGTGCGCCGGTACACGGTGGCGCCGCCGAGGTCGTACCGGTCGCCCTTGCGGGCGTCGGTGCGGCCGATCAGGTGGACGTCCCAGCCGGCCTCGGCCATCGACACGGCGGCCTTCTGCACCCGTGAGTCGCCGTCGATCGTGGTGTCGACGAGCATGACCACTCTGGTGCGACGCTCGGCGTCGGCCATGGGCTTTCTCCTCCGTCCCGGGTCCCGGCCGCGGCGGCCGGGAGGGCAACTCCAAGGGATCGACAGTACCGCAGCACGGCGGTGCCGCCTCGCACGGCCGAATCGCTCAGGGACACTGGCGGCGGTGCCGGAACCGGCGACATGGGGACCGGCGGCGGTCGGATCGGGCCGCGCGGGAACGCCCGCGGCCGGGCCGGATCGAGCGGTAACAGGCCTGGCGGCCGGGCTGGGCGGTACCGGGCGGGCGGTCCGAACGCCCGCGGGCGATCGGAGCGCCCCGGGATTCGGCGGCGGTCGGATCGGGCGCTCACGGGCTGGGCGCAACCGAGGCGGGCGGTCCGGGACGCCGGCGGCGGGGTCGGAGCCGGCGCCCCGCGGCGCCCACGGCGAGGGCCGGAGCATGGGCCCCGACCACGAGCAGCGGGGTCAGAGCGGGAGGTACGGGTCGCGCTTCGGCCGGTCGGGGTCGGTCGGGTCCCATTCGCCGAGGGGGGTCGTCACCGGGCGGTCCGCGAAGACCTGCGGGTCGGCCGCCTTCGTGACCGCCAGGTGCGGGTAGCGCTTGGCGATCGACCAGCCCAGCGGGACCGTCGACTCGTCGGCGCACACGACCAGGTCGGCGTGCTCGAGGTCGAGCCGGCCGAGCCGGCGCACCGCCGGCCGGCGCAGCGCCTGGTGCCGGACCGGGCCGTACACGCGCCAGAAGAGGTTGCGGCGCAGCCAGGAAGCGCCCCTGCGGTGCACGCGGGCCGCGGCGCCGGCTCCCGGGACGCGGCCGTCGAGCCGGCGCAGGAGCCCGCCGGGCAGACGCTCCAGAAGCGTCTCGTACAGCCAGACCAGCGGCATCCGGTTCTCGGCCGCCGCGAGCGAGTGCACCCGGATCGACGGGTGGAGTTCGAGCGCGCGCCCCCAGCGCTGGCCGTCGGCGACGACGGCCTCCACGCGGACGCCGCGCTCGCACGCGTACGCGGCGTACCGGTTGGCGCGCTTGACCGCGCCGTTCCTGAACAGCAGCAGCACCACGCGCGGCGCGGTCTCGGTCGCGGTCACCGCCGGCCCCCTTCCACGATCGCGCGGCACCGCGCCTCGAAGGACTCCAGCGCCCGGTAGCGGGTGAACGAGGCGGCGTACTCGCGGGCCTTCGCGGCGATCGCGGGGTCCGCCCTGCGGGCCGCGTCCCCGGCCTCGGCCATCGCCCGGGCGATGTCGACGGGGTCGAGGCTGCCGGGCGCGAACCAGAGCGGGTAGCCGGCGAGGAGCTCCTCGGCGGCGCAGCCGGGCTCGTGGACCGAGACGATCGGCTTGCCCGTCGCCATGTACTCGAACACCTTCCCGGAGGTCACGTACTTCGAGCCGCCCGCGAGGAACACGAGGACGTCGCTCTCGGCGTAGGCGCGGCCGATGTCGGCCTTGGCGACCGGGCCGCGGTAGGCGATGCCGTCCGGCACGCCGTCGTCCAGCCCGAACTCGGTGCGCAGCACCGCCTGGCTGCCCGCGAAGAACCCGAGGTGGCCGTACAGGTCGAGGCGGGCCCCGGGGCGGCGGCCGTCCGCGGCCATGCGGGCGAACCCGTCGAACAGGGGCTTGACCGGCTGGACCTTCGTGATGGTGCCGACGTACGCGTAGGCGAGCGGCCGGTCCGCGCCCGGGGCGGGACCGCCGGTGTCGAGGACGTCGGAGTCGAGGACGTCGGGATCCCAGCCGTTGAGGACGACGTGCATCCGGTCGGCGGCCTTCGGGTACCGGTCGGCGTGCCAGGTCCTGAGCGCCTCGTTGACGAACAGCGCCCCGGCGGCGTGCTCGAGGATGCGGCGCTCCCAGCGCCAGGCGCGGTGGCCCGGCGGGAACGCGTCCTCGTTCGTGAACAGGTCGAGCGTCCACGAGTCGCGGTAGTCCACGATGTACGGCCGCCCGGTGCGCCTGCCGAGCCGGTACGCCGCCGCGAACGCCGAGAACGGGTTGCCCGTGGCCAGCACCAGGTCGAACGGGCGCTCCCGGTGGAGCCGCAGCCCCTCCTCGACCGCCGAGTCGCCCCAGGAGTTGTAGACGTCGGGGAACTTGAACCGCTGCTTCCAGGCGTGGACGCGCTTGGCGAGGAACGGGAAGTTCCCGCGGAAGGCCCCGAAGCGCCGCACGTCCTGCTCCCAGGGGAAGAAGTCCAGGTGAGGCTGGACCGTGGCGATGCGCGGGTCGACCGTGGCGACGAGGCTCTCGTCGAGCGAGCCGACGACGTCGGTGAAGAACCGGTCCGGGGCGCGCAGGACGGTCACGTCCCAGCCGGCCTCGGCGAAGTAGTTCGCGGTGGCGCGGGCGCGGTAGACGCCGCTGGCGCGCGAGGGAGGGAAGTAGTACGCCAGGTAGAGCAGGCGGGGGCGGTCAGGCACCGGCGTCCTCCGTGCGGGGTTCGAAGGAGAAGGTGGTCACGAGGCCGGGGCGGGCGTCCAGGAGCGCGGGGAGCCAGTCGACGCCGAGCTCGACCGCCTGGGGCTCGTGGAGGACGATCCAGTCGAAGTCGCCGTCGGCGAGTGCGGCCGCCAGGAACGCGCGGCGGTGCGCGTCGCGCAGCGCCCGCGTCCGGGCCTTGCGGCGGCGCGTCGAGGGGCCGAGGACGGTGCGCCGCCACCAGGCCGCGGCGGCGTCCGCGGGGCGGCGCAGCGGGCCGCGGCCGACGCGGCGCAGGACGCCCAGCGGGATGCGGTTCAGCACGACCGCGACGAGGGCCGGCTCGGGGGCGACGACCGCGGTGGCGCCGCTCCACTGGACTTCGACGCGCTCGTCGAGCGGCGTCTCGTCCCAGCTGGGTCCCTCTTCGGCGAGGAGGCGAACGCGGTGCCCGGCGTCGAGCGCGGCGCGCGTCTCGGTGGCGAGCGCCTGGCGCCACACGCTCTTGGGAGCGACGAACACGACGGTCACCGGTCCCCCTCCCGGTCCCAGACCGCGAAGTGGCGCTGGGCGACGGCCTCGTAGGAGTACTTGGCGCGCAGGTGCTCGCGCGCGGCGGCCACGTCGGTGCCCGCGGGGTGCCGCTCGCGCAGCTCCAGGTAGGCGTCGACGAGGACGTCCGGGTCGGGGTCGACGTCGAACAGCCGCCCGGCCTCGGTCTCGATGCCGTGCAGGACCTGGTCGGAGCCGCCGGAGCGGGTCACCAGGACCGGGGTGCCGGCGGCGAGCGCCTCGACGACGACGACGCCGAAGGTCTCGTGGCGGCTGGTGTGGACGAACAGGTCGTGGGAGGCCATGAGGCCGGCGACCTGGCCGGGGTCGACCGAGCCGAGGAATTCGACGGCGCCGGTGACGCCGAGCCGGGCGGTGAGCGCCTCGAGGTCGGCCCGGAGCCGTCCGTCGCCGGCGAGGGTGAGGGTGATCTCGGGGTCGCGGTCGCGGCAGCGCCGGAACGCCTCGATCAGGTAGTCGATCCGCTTGCGCTCGTTCAGGGCCGCGACGGAGAGCCACCGCCGCAGCGCCGCAGGGGGCCGCTCGCGGGGGGCCGCGAAGTCGATCGGGTTCGCGATGTACTCGAGTTTCGCGGCGTGGTGCGGGAACTCGGCGGCGATGCGCTCGTAAAGGGGCTCGCCGACGACGAAGAACCCGTCGGCGCGTTCGAGGATCTCGTCGTAGCGGGCGCGGGCGGCGGGCTGCTCGAGGAGTTCGGCGAGGAACGAGGCGTGCTCGGTCATGTAGACGCGGGCGCCGGGCGCGGCGTTCTCGAGCGCGGCCCAGCCGCCGGTGATGGGCACGTGCGCGTGGACGATCGGCGCCTTGAGCGGCGCGCCGCCGAGGAAGGCCCGCAGCCAGCGGGCCGACGCGTCGGAGTGGGTGATCCACCGGGTGTCGCGCGGGGTGAGGGCCGGGACGCGGTGGAGGACGGCGCCGCCGGCGGTCGCGAGCGGCGCGTCCGAGCGGGCCAGCAGCCGCGCGTGGAGGTCGACGACCGCGGGGTCCGCGTCCAGCGGCGCTCCGACGGCGCCGACCGGCCAGCTCTTGAGGTGGTACACCGCCAGCTCCGCGCACCCGTGCGCGACGGCCTCGACCTGTGCCCGCACGAAGGCGCCCGCGTAGGTCACCTGGGGGTCGGGGTACCAGGGCGTGACGACCGCGACGTGCCGGTCTGCGTTCACTGGTGTTCCTTTCTCAGGCGCCGAGGATGCGCCCGTAGAGGTCGGTGAGCCGCTTCGCCTGGCCGTCCCAGGTCCACTCGTCGAGGGGGACGCGCTCGGCGTACGCCTTGCGGTACGTCTCGGGGTCCTCGAGGACGCGGGTCACGGCGCGGGTGAAGTCGGCGGTGTCCTCGGCGGTGAAGACCTCGCCCTGGCCGGTGCGGCGCACGAGCTCCGACATGGTCTTCACGTCCGAGACGACCACGGGGAGGCGCGCGTGGGAGTACTCGAAGAACTTCGTGATCAGGGAGATCTCGTGGTTGCCCCAGTGGTGGATGGGGATGACGCCGAGGTCGGCCTCGGCGAGGAACGGCACCACCTGCCGGTGGGGCACGTACGAGAGGACGTGGACGCGGTCGGCGACGCCGAGCGCCGCGGCCCGCTCCTGGGTGCGCTTGACGTACCGCCACTGCGGGTAGGACACGATGAGCGCGGCGTGGACCTCCGGGAGCGCCGGGAGCGCCTCGACGAGGATGTGCAGGCCGCGCTGCTCCAGCGGCGCGCCGCTGTAGACCATGAGCGGCGTGCCCGGGCCGATGCCGCAGCGCTCGCGCAGGCCCGGCCGGGGCTGTTCGACGGCGCCGCCGGTGTCGGGGACGTTCATGACCACTTCGGGCAGTTCGGGGAGCCGGTGGCGCTCGCGCATCATCTCGGCGAGCGTCTCGGAGACGGTGACGACCGCGTCGGCGTGCGGCGCGAACTCGCGCTCGTGGCGGAGCTGGGCGTCCTTCCACCACGGGTGGTTCTTCCACGACTTCATGCCCGGCAGGTACTCGTGGGCGTCCCACACGAGCTTCACGTCGCGGCCGGCCGCGGCGGCGCGGAGCTTCGCGCGGGCGCCGACGCCGAGCATCTGGAAGTCGTTGGCGTGGATGAGGTCCGGCCGCAGCTCGTCGACGACGGGCCCGAACGACAGCTCCAGGTCCCACAGGGCCGGGTCGAGGCGCCGCCAGGCGCGGTCGCCCATGGTCGCCTTCCAGAAGGACGCGGCGAGCCGGTCGACGCCGCTCGCGGCGGCGGCGCGGCGCTCCTCGAGGCGGCGGGTGGCCCGGCGGCGCACGCCGGTCCAGCCCCAGAACAGCCGGTACGCGGCCTCGCGGGGCGCGAGCGCGAGCCCGGAGCGGCCGCGGGCGCGGTCGGTGTCGAGGTCG
>NZ_WIAO01000044.1:12399-36002 GCF_009451885.1 Glycomyces albidus | reverse complement strand
GCGGGCGCCTCGGGCGCCGCCGTCACGGCCGCCGCCGGCCGGACGACCGGGCATCATGCCCGGGTTCGGACGCGGAGGCATCATGCGCGGGCTGGGACGCGGACCGCCGGGGCGGTCGCCGCCGCCTTCGGGAGCGGCCGGGCGCGGCTTCGCACCGGTGCCGCCGCCGACGCCGAACGGGTTCTTGGGACCCGGCTTCGGCGCGCCCGGACGGGCCGCCGGAGCGGGCTTGGGGCCGGGCTTGGGAGCCGCCGCGGCGCGCTTGGCGGCCTCGGCCTGCTCCTGCTGGCGCTTGACCAGCTCCTCGGCGCGCTTCTGCTCCGCGGCCACCTCGATGTCGCGGGCGGACGTGGGCTTGACCTCCGGCTGGGCCGGAGCGGCCGGGGCCTTGGGGCCCGGCTTGGGGGCGGCCGCGACGGGCGCGCCCGGCTTCGGGGCCGCCTTCTTCGCGGTCTTCTTGGCCGCGGACTCGACCTTCGCGTCGACCTTGGCCTTCGCGATCTTGGACGGGCTGGGAGCCGCGGGGCGCGGCTTCGCGGCCGCCGCCTTCACGGGCTCCGGCGTCGGGGATTCACTGTTCCCGGCCGACGCGGCCGGGGCGCCCTGTGCGGCGTCGTACTCCTGCCGCAGCCGACGCGCCACCGGCGCTTCGACCGTGCTCGACGCTGACTTCACGAACTCGCCCATGTCGCCGAGACGCGCGAGCAGTTCCTTGCTCGTCGTGCCCAGTTCTTTGGCAAGTTCGTGTACGCGGGGCTTTGCTGCCACTGCACTCCTCACATTCGAGGTCGTACGGGCAGCGCCCGCCGACCTCAGCCTTCCACTAGCAACCAGTTCATCGGGAGAACTTCATCGCGTGGTCTTCATTCGGTCTCTACCTGCTTCGTGTGCGGGAGTCGGCCTCTCGGCCGACTCCGACTCGACAAGGGTTCGCACCGCGGCGACGTCCACGGCTCCTTCTATTCTGAGCGCCCGGGCGAACGCACGCTTACGAACTGCCTGTTCAAGGCAGTTCGAAGAGTGGTGCACATGGGCTCCGCGGCCGCTGAGGCGGCGCTGCGGGTCCGGAATCAAGCGATTGTCGGAACCCTCAGAGCGTCGAACTACGACGCGCAGCAGCTCAGAGGCCGGAGCGCGTCTGCGGCATCCCACACAGGTGCGGACTACCGCTGCGTCACGTTGCGATCCGCTAATCAGTCTACCTCCCGGAGCGGCGGGCGCCACCGGCCGGGCCGGTCTCCTCCTTCGTGCCGCCGGACACGTGGGCGTCGGACTTGATGTCGATCCGCCACCCGGTGAGCCGCGCGGCGAGGCGCGCGTTCTGGCCTTCGCGGCCGATCGCGAGCGAGAGCTGGTAGTCGGGGACGATGACCTCGGTGGACCGGGTGGCCTCGTCGACGACCCGCACCGACAGGGTCTTCGCCGGCGACAGGGCGTTCGCGACGAACTGCGCCGGGTCGGCGCTCCAGTCGACGATGTCGATCTTCTCGCCGCCGAGTTCGCTCATGACGGCGCGCACGCGCGAGCCCATCGGGCCGATGCACGCGCCCTTCGCGTTGACGTCCTTCGTTGTGGCGCGCACCGCGATCTTGGAGCGGTGACCGGCCTCACGTGCGATCGCCGGGATCTCCACGGCGCCCTCGTCGATCTCGGGCACCTCGAACGCGAACAGCTTCTTGACCAGTGCCGGGTGGGTGCGCGAGAGGGTGATCTGCGGGCCGCGGGCGGTGCGGTTCACCTGGATCACGATGGCGCGGATGCGCTTCCCGTGCTCGTAGGTCTCGCCGGGCACCTGCTCGTTCAGCGGCAGCGTGGCCTCGATCTTGCCGAGGTCGACGGTGACGATGCCGCGCTCGTTGCGCTCCCCGTGGGCCTGGACGACGCCGGTGACGATGTCGCCCTCCTTGCCGGAGTACTCGCCGTAGTTGACCTCGTCGGCGGCCTCGCGGAGCCGCTGGAGGATGACCTGCTTCGCGGTCTGGGCGGCGATGCGGCCGAACCCCTCGGGAGTGTCGTCGCGCTCGGAGACGACCTCGTCCTCCTCGTTCAACACTGGCACCAAGACATTGGCGATCCCGCTGTCGCGGTCGACCACGACTCGTGCGCGCTCATCGGCCCCGGGGGTGTGCTTGTAAGCGGTCAGCAGCGCCGATTCGATAGCGCCGAGGATTGTCTCGAAAGGGATGTCGCGCTCGCGTTCCAGCGACCGCAGCGCGGCCAGGTCGATATGCACCCGTTCTCCTTAAGTCTTGAGTTGTCCTCACCGCGGCCGTTCAAGGCGTGCGAGCCGGCGACGTCGCCATCGGACGCTCATCTCAGCTCGATCTGCACCTTGCCGGGCCCCAGCTCGGCATAGGTGGCCGAGCGGCGCACGCCGTCGGCCTCTAGTTCAATCCCCCGCTCGCTGGCATCCGCGATCCGCCCTTTCACGGGCTCCTCCCCGATGTTCACGGCTACCAAGCGCCCAATATTACGCCGCCAGTGCCGGGGCTCGGTCAGCGGACGGTCGACGCCCGGCGACGACACTTCCAGGGTATATGCGGTGTCGGCGAAGGGCCCGCCCGTGGAGTCGGCCTCGTCGAGGGCCTTCGAGCACGCTTTCGAGACAACGGCCACATCGTCCAGACTGATCCCGCCGTCCTTGTCCACAAGGACCCGCACGAGGAGCCGGCGCCCGGCCTTCGTCACCGTGAGCCCTTCCAGGTCGTACCCCGCGGCGGCGACCGCCGGGCTCAGGATCGCTTCGACTTCGGCGCGCTGCTCGGATCCCATGCGCACTCCTCTCCTATCGGCCATTTCGCCGAGATTAACCGCCCGGAGTCAGAATGGAAAGGCAGCCTGGGAAACTGATGCTGTGTTCACGACCCGACGCGGACTCCTGATTGGCGCGGCCGTTCTCGCCGCGGCCGGCTGCACGGAGCAGGCGCAGATCATCACCTCAGACGCGGACCTCACCGCCGCGCTCCGCACTGCGCGATCCCTGGCCCGAGGCGCTGAAGCCTTGGGCTACAACGAGATCGCCGAGGACCACCGCACCCACGCGGCGACCCTCGAGCGGCTGCTGCGCCCGAGCACCATCGAAGACGAGGAGGCGGAGGCCCCCGCCGACGCCGAGGCGCTCGCCGCGGCCGAGGCCGCCGGGAGCGCCGAGGCCGCCGAGTCGTCCATGACGACCCTGTCGGACTACGCCGTCCTCTTCGGGGAGATCGCGGCCAGCCGCGCGGCCCACGCGGCGGTGATCGCATGAGCGCCGTCGACGCCGGCCTGGCGGCCGAGTACGCGGCGATCTTCGCCTACAGCGCGGCCGCGGTCCGCCTCGACGGCGACCCGCGCACCTTGGCCGAAGCCCTCGAGTCCGAACACCGCTCACGGCGCGACACGCTCCTGGACCACTACGCGGCGACGGGGACCGACGCGCCCGCGCCGGCGCCCGGCTACGACGTCGGCGTCATCGCCGACGCCGCCGCGGCGCAGGAGCTGCTGACCGGGGTGGAACTGAACGTGACCGCCACCTGGCGGGCGGGCGTTGCCGCGACCGACCCGGTCGAGCGGCGGCTCTGCCTGGACATGTACGCCGCCTCGGCGGTATCGCTGGCGCGCTGGCGCCTCGCGATCGGCCAGGCCGTCGCCGACCCCTGGCCCGGACGGCCCGAGTAAGCCGCCGACCTCGGACGACACGAGAACCCCATACCGCGTATCCATCATTTGCATACCCGCTATACCCTACTGAGTATCTCTTCGACGTGAAGAGTGTCCCAGCGATGCGAGGTTGCACATGAGTGTCAAGCACAGCCTCCTGGCGCTGCTCGAACGCGGCCCGGCGTACGGCTACCAGCTCCGCGCCGCGTTCGAGAGCGCCACCGGCAACACCTGGCCGCTCAACATAGGCCAGGTCTACACCACCCTGAACCGGCTCGAACGCGACCAGCTCGTCGAAGCCCTGCCCGAGAACGACTCCGGGCAGCGCCCCTACCGGATCACCGAGTCCGGGCGCCGCCAGCTCGCGGGCTGGTTCGCCTCCCCCGTGCAGGCCGCCGACCGGCCCCGCGACGAGCTCACGATCAAGCTCGCACTGGCCGTCACCACGCCCGGCGTGAACGTCGCCGACGTCATCCAGCGCCAGCGGACGGCCACCCTGCGCCTCCTCCAGGAGTACACCCGCCTCAAAGCCGCCGAGGACAACGCGGAACTGGCCTGGCGGCTGGTCCTGGAGTCCATGATCTTCCGCGCCGAGGCCGAAGTCCGGTGGCTCGACCACACCGAGGCCGTCGTGGCCCGCACCGGACTGCCCGCCCCCCGCGCCTACGACCCCGAGCCCGGCCCGGCCGACCGGCCCGAACCAGAGATCCTCCGAGAGAACCGGTGACACCCCCATGACCGTTCTGCAGCTCAAGGGCGTGAACCGCGTCCACGGCACCGGCGGCAACGCCGTCCGCGCCCTCATCGACACCGACCTCCAGGTCGCCGCCGGCGAGATGGTGGCCATCATGGGCCCGTCCGGGTCCGGCAAGTCCACCCTCCTCAACCTCGCCGGCGGCCTCGACACCCCGACCTCCGGCGAAGTCCTCGTCGAAGGCACCGTCCTCGCGACCCTGAACAAGAAGCGGCTCGCGGCCCTGCGGCGCCGCAGCGTCGGCTACGTGTTCCAGGACTACAACCTGATCCCCAGCCTCACCGCCGCCGAGAACGCGGCCCTGCCGCTCGAACTCGACGGCATGTCCGCCGGCAGGGCCCGGACCCTCGCGCTCGCCGCGCTCGAAGAGGTCGGGCTCGACGCGAAGCAGGGCGACCGGTTCCCCGACGAGCTCTCCGGCGGCCAGTCCCAGCGGGTCGCCATCGCCCGCGCCCTCATCGGCGAGCGCCGCCTCGTCCTCGCCGACGAACCCACCGGCGCCCTCGACTCCGCCACCGGCGAAGAGGTCCTCAAGCTCCTGCGCCGCCGCTGCGACGCCGGCGCGGCCGGACTCCTCGTGACCCACGACGCCCGGCACGCCGGGTGGGCCGACCGCGTGGTGTTCCTGCGCGACGGCAGGGTCGTCGACTCCTCCGCGCCCCTCGGCGACGTCGAGACGCTCCTCGAAGGGGCGGGGTCGTAGATGGGCACTGCGATGTTCGCGGGCCGGCGCCTGGCGTTCAGGATCGCGCGCCGCGAGGCATGGCGCTACAAGGGCCGGTCGGCGCTGTCGATCACGCTCCTCGGCCTGCCCCTGCTCGCCGTCGCCATCGGCGCCACCGCGTACGACACCTCCATGCTCTCGAGGGAGGAGACCGCCCACCAGTACCTCGGCGAGAACGAGGCGTACATCGAGTTCGCCACCCCGGGGGCCCCGCTCGTGCAGCACAGCTGGTACGACCAGTGGCCGCTGTACGACATGGAGGACTACGACGACCCGGGCCGCGCGGTCACCGACACCGAGATCCTCGCGTCCCTCCCCGTCGGGAGCTGGATCGCCCCGTACACGCCCGACGCCGGCGCGGGCGACACCGTGCAGGTCGAGACCCCCGACGGGCTCGGTCCGATCCACACGTACGGCTACGACCTCGGCGACGACCTCTACGAGGCCGCCGGGCTCGAGTACCGCGAGGGGTCGGCGCCCGGCCGCGGCGAGGTCGTCATCAGCGCCGCCGCGGCCGACTACCTCGAACTCGGCGTCGGCGACGAACTCGTGGTCGCGAAGGGGGCGGGCACCGGCGGGCACGAGGTCAGCGGCATCGTCGAGCTGCCCTGGGACCTCAACGGCCGCTTCGCCATCGGGAGCCCGTTCGCGGGCCAGGCCACCGGCTGGCTGGTCGACACCCCCGAGCCGCTCACCAAGGAGCAGGCGCTCGCGCTCAACGAGCTCGGCATGACCGTCTGGGCGCCGTCGCTGCTCGACGAGCCGACCACCGGCGGCTACGGCACCATGACGGTGGCGATGGACAACGCGGAGCTCATGATTTACGGGCTCATCGTGGTCGCGGTCGTCATGGAGGTCGTGCTCCTGGCCGGTCCGGCGTTCGCGATCAGTGCGCGGCGGCGGACCCGCGAGTTCGCGCTCATGAGCGCCAACGGCGCGACCCCGGGGCAGATCCGCAGCACCGTCCTCGCCGGCGGTGTCCTCTTCGGACTCCTTGCGGCGGTGGCGGCGATCGGGCTCGGCATCGGCCTGGTCGCGGTCGGACTGCCGCTGCTGGAGCAGCTCGTGGGCCACCGCAGCGCGGGGGTCCGGGTGCTCCCGGTCCTCCAGGCGGCGCTCGTGGGGGTCGCGCTCGCCACGGGCCTGCTCTCGGCGCTCGCCGCCGCGATCAGCGCCTCCCGCGTCAACGTGGTCGAGGCGCTGACCGGCCGCGCGGGACGCCGGAAGGGCTCGAAGCGCTGGATGTTCGTCGGCATCGCCATGGTCGCGGCGGGCGTCGCCGCGGGCATCGGCGGCGTCGCCCTCTGGAGCCTGCCGCTCATGGCCGCGGCGATCATCCTGGCGCAGCTCGGCATGGTCGCGTGCACGCCGGCGCTGCTGTCGTTCGCCGCGCGGCTCGGGCGGTGGCTGCCGCTCGCTCCGCGGATGGCGCTGCGCGAGGCGGGGCGCAACCGCGGCTCCGCCGCGCCGGCGATCGCCGCCGTCCTCGGCGTCGTCGCGGCCGGCATGGCGTTCTCGATGATCGTCACCGCCGACTCGGTGCGCAACGAGCAGAGCCGGGAACGGGTCCTGAACCAGGACGCGATGACCTTGTCGCTGTACAACCAGAGCAGCGACGAGGCCGGGCCCGACTGGGACGCCGCCCTGGCGGAGGCCCGGCCGATCCTGGAGTCGCGCCTCGACGACGTCGAGCTGACCGAGGTCCCCCTGTACTCCGTCGAGACGGGCTGCGGCGTCGTCCCGCCCGAGGACGAGGAGCTGTGGGCCGACTGCATCTGGAACATCGTCCGTCCCGAGGAGAACCGCTGCTCGTACTGGGACGCCGAGAAGCCGGACGAGGACGCCCTCCGGGCCGCCGTCGAGGCGGCGCGCCAGGACCCGCGGTGCGACGAGACCGAGACCGACACCTGGGGCACCCAGTACGACGTCCCGGTCTCGACCGATCCCGAGATCGTCGCCGCGTACACCGACCTCGAGGGCGAGGAGCTTGAGCGGGCGGTCGCGATGCTCGAGGCGGGCGGCGTCCTCATGGCGGACCCGCGCGCGCTCACCGGCGACGGGACGGTGATGCTCCGCCAGGACATCAACGTCTACGACCTGAACGGCGACGCCGTCGAGCCCGCGCCCGAGTCCGTCGAGCTCGAACTGCCCGCCATGGCCGTCGAGCGGGGGCAGCTCGGCGCCAACCGGATGCTCCTGAGCGCGGAGGCGGCCGCCGCCATGGGCATGGCGCAGACGGACTGGAGCCGGATGTACCTGGTCGAGACCCCGAGCGAGGTCGACCCCGCCGTGGTCGAGGCGCTCGCGGCCGACTTCAACCAGGAGATCGCCGGCGGCGACGTCTGGGCGAACTTCCAGGTCGTCGATTACACGGACCCGTTCTACTTCTACTTCGTGATCGCCGTGACCGGGCTGTGCGCCCTCATCGCGCTGGGGGCCACCGCGGTCTCGACCGGGCTCATCATCGCCGAGCAGCGGCGGGACATGACGACCCTCGGCGCGGTCGGTGCGGCCCCGGGCCTGCGCAAGCGCTTCGCGATGTGGCAGACGGTGGTGATCGCGGTGTTCGGGGCCGGGCTCGGCACCGCCGCCGGGGTCGTGGCCTACGGGCTCATCCGCGAGGCGCTCAACCGGCCGCTGCAGTGGGAGTACCCGTTCCCGGTGCTGTACGGCTGGGAGCTGCCGTGGATGAGCTTCGGGATCATGGTGCTGGCGGTGCCGGTCATCGCGGCCGCGGGCGCGGTCGTGTTCACGAGGGCGGCGCTGCCGAGCGAGCGCCGGATCACGTAGCACCCCCGAGGATGACGGAAAGGCCCGCCTGCGAACGCGGGCGGGCCTTTCCGCTTTCCGTTCACGGCGAGGGAATCCGTACAGTTGCGGGGGCGGCGCCGGCTCAACCCCTCGGAGACATCGGCATCTCGAAGACCGGCGCCGCCCGCCTCAGCTTAGGCAGTGGATGCCACTAGAGCTGTCCCGCAGGCGTTCCGTCCGGGACCCCTGTGGACGGCAGGGTGAGGATCTCGGCGCCGTCGCCGGTGACCAGGAGCGTGTGCTCGAACTGGGCGGACCACTTGCGGTCGCGGGTGACGGCGGTCCAGCCGTCGTCCCACATGTCGTGGTCGGCGACCCCGAGGTTGATCATCGGCTCGATCGTGAAGGTCATGCCGGTCTCGATCTCGGTGGTGAGCTTCGGGTTGTCGTAGTGGGGGACGTAGAGGCCGGAGTGGAAGGCGGTCCCGATGCCGTGGCCGGTGAACTGGCGGACCACGCCGTAGCCGAAGCGGGCGGCGTACGCCTCGATGACCTTGCCGACGACGTTGATCTGGCGGCCGGGCTTGACGGCCTTGATCCCGCGCCAGGTGGCCTTCCAGGTGCGCTCGACGAGGTCGCGAACCTCCTGGGAGACGTCCCCGGCGAGGAAGGTGGCGTTGCAGTCGCCGTGGACGCCGCCGATGAAGGCGGTGACGTCGACGTTGACGATGTCGCCGTCCTGCACCACGGTGGAGTCGGGGATGCCGTGGCAGATGACCTCGTTCAGGGACGTGCAGCAGGACTTGGGGTAACCGCGGTAGCCGAGCGTCGAGGGGTAGGCGCCGAGGTCGCACAGGTACTCGTGGACGACGGCGTCGATCGCGTCGGTGGTGGTGCCGGGGGCGACGGCCTTGCCGGCCTCGACGAGCGCGTCGGCGGCGATCCGGCCGGCGATCCGCATCCGCTCTATGGTCTCGGCGTCCTTGACCTCGGTGCCGGTGAACGGGGCGGGCGCCGGCCTGCCGACGTACTCGGGCCGCTCGATCGAGTCGGGGACGCTCCGGCGGGGACTCTGCTTTCCAGGGCGCAGGGCGGGACGGGTGCTCATCGGGACAGACTAACGCGCGCGCCCTGCGGGACCTGCGGGGCCGCTGTGGCTCCGTTACCGAGACGACGCCGAAAACCGCGCCCCGCAATGCGAAAACCTCTTGCGTTCCGGGTCCCGAATCGGCATCCTGAGGACACCGACCGGCCTCGTCCGACCTGAACGGACGCGGCCGCCGGACCCCGCGAAGTCTCTCCTACCGAGCCGACGCGGGGCGCTGCTCCCGCGGTAGTCCGCCGCCCGGTTCCCACCGGCGCGTCGGTATACGACACCTCCCGCGGTCGAGCGCCCCGCCTGTCCAACCCAGGCGGCGTGCAGTCGCCCTGCGTCGGCTCACCACACCCGCGGCGGCGGGGCCCGCGTCCCCCCGTCCGGGTCGCGGACCCCGTCGCGCGAAGCCAGGGGCCTCCTGAGGCGCTAAGCGGCTTCGAGCTCCTTGGTGGGCGCGTCCGCGTCGCCGGCCGCGGCGGCCGCCGCCTCGGGGGCCGTGACCTCCTGGGACAGCCGCTCCCACAGCATCCCGCCGGAGTGGGCGATGGCGCCGATGATCGAGGGCACGAACGGCAGGACCCAGTCCGCGAGGAAGCCCGCGTGCGGCATGTTGAGCACGAGCATCGCCGAGCCCGCGCACAGCAGGCCCTGGAGCGTGCCGCGCCAGGCCGCGCGGGTGCCGTCGACGACGGCCTCGCGGCGCTCGGTCGCCGGGTCGTGGAACTCCGAGAGCCCGGCGGCGTCGCGGCGGCCGAGGTAGGCGCCGACGACCGCTTGGACCGCCGTGCCGGTGACGACCGCGGCGAGGAGGCTGTTCTTGGTGACGACGTAGATCAGCGCGAACAGCAGTCCGCCGCCGAGGAGCGTCAGGACGCCCCGGATCCAGTCGGCCTTCTCGCCGGGGTACCAGTAGTACTTGGTGACGCCCTCGGATATCTGGCGTTCGATCTTGCCCATGTCGGTGCTCCCTTTGTCGGCAGGCGCGGTGCGGGCGCAGGCACGACAGTCATTATGCGGGGACCGGAACCGCGGGCAGGCGGAATCCCTTCAGTCACGATTGTGCAATTTCACACAAGATGAGCGCGGTGTCCGGTTCACACCTGGCTTGAACTGCCGCTGCGTCCCAGCCTAGGGAAGCGGTCCATTGTCCGAAGTCGGGGATCCGACACTCAGTGGACCTTGACGACCGGGCCCGCGAGCCCTTGGAGCTCCTCGGGGAGTTCGGCGCCCATCTCCTCGGCGAGGCGCACGGCCTCCTCGATGAGGGTCTCCACGATCTGCGACTCGGGCACGGTCCGGATGACCTCGCCCTTGACGAAGATCTGGCCCTTGCCGTTGCCGCTGGCCACGCCCAGGTCGGCCTCGCGGGCCTCGCCGGGGCCGTTGACGACGCAGCCCATGACGGCCACCCGCAGCGGGACCGGCAGGCCCTCGAGCCCGGCCGTGACCTGCTCGGCGAGCGTGTAGACGTCGACCTGCGCGCGCCCGCACGAGGGGCAGGAGACGATCTCCAGGCCGCGCTCCTTGAGGCCCAGGGACTCCAGGATCTGGTTGCCGACCTTGACCTCCTCGACCGGCGGGGCCGAGAGCGAGACGCGGATGGTGTCGCCGATGCCCTCCGACAGGAGCGCGCCGAACGCGGCGGCGGACTTGATGGTGCCCTGGAAGGCCGGCCCGGCCTCGGTGACGCCCAGGTGCAGCGGGTAGTCGCACCGCTCGGAGAGCAGACGGTACGCCTTGACCATGACGACCGGGTCGTTGTGCTTGACCGAGATCTTGATGTCGCGGAAGTCGTGCTCCTCGAACAGGGACGCCTCCCACAGCGCCGACTCGACCAGCGCCTCCGGCGTGGCCCGCCCGTACTTCTGCAGCAGGCGCTTGTCGAGCGAGCCGGCGTTGACGCCGATGCGGATCGGGGTGCCGTGGTCCTTCGCGGCCCGGGCGATCTCGCCGACCTTGTCGTCGAACTGCTTGATGTTGCCCGGGTTCACGCGGACCGCCGCGCACCCGGCCTCGATGGCCGCGAACACGTACTTCGGCTGGAAGTGGATGTCCGCGATGACCGGGATCTGCGACTGCTTCGCGATGACCTTGAGCGCGTCCGCGTCGTCCTGCGTCGGGCACGCGACCCGGACGATCTGGCAGCCGGTCGCGGTGAGCTCGGCGATCTGCTGGAGCGTCGCGCCGATGTCCGAGGTCCGGGTGGTGGTCATCGACTGGACGCTGATCGGGGCGCCGCCGCCGACGAGCACGCCGCCGACGTTGAGCTGGCGGGTCTTGCGGCGGGGCGCGAGCGGCTCGATCTCGTGGTCGTGCCGCTTGGTGGGGATACCGAGGTTCACTGCGGTCATATGGCTAGTCTCCACCCAGATTCGCTGGTCAGTTGAAAATCGTGATCGGGTTGACGATGTCGGCGGTGATCGTCAGCAACATGAACCCGCCGAGCACGACGATGACAGCGTAAGTGAGCGGCATGAGCTTCAAGTAGTCCACTCGGCCCGGGTCGGGCCGCCCGCGCTTGGCCGCGACCCACGAGCGGAACCGCTCGTACCAGGCGATGGCGATGTGTCCGCCGTCCATCGGCAGCAGCGGCAGCAGGTTGAACACGCCGATGAAGTAGTTGAGGACCACCAGCAGCATGAAGAACATCGCCCACTGGTCGTACTGGACCATCTCGCCGCCGAGTCGCGAGGCCCCCACGACGCTGACCGGCGTGTCGTCGGCGCGCTCCTCCCCCATGATCGCGTCCCACAGCGGCGGGATCTTCGACGGGAGCTGGCCGAGGGCGATGAACGTCTCACGGAACATGTCGCCGGTGTAGGTGACGGTCTCGCCGATGCCGTCGATCGGCCCGGCGCCCGCGGCGGTGTAGGGGATCGACGGGTCGACGTAGACGTACACGCCCAGGCGGGCGGCGGTCTCGACGCTGCCGTCGGCGTTCTCGACCTCGGCGGCGTACGGGACGACCTCGACGGTCTTCTCGGTGCCGGCGTGGTCGACGGTGACGGCGACCGGCTGCCCCGGGGTGAGGTCGGAGACGGCGGCCAGGAGCGCGTCCCAGTCCTCGACCGGGGTGCCGCCGATGGCGGTGATCTCGTCGCCGTTCTCGATCCCGGCCGACGCGGCCGGTCCCGCGATCTGGCCCTCGGGGCAGGAGCCGGCGGTGCCCGTGGCGGGGTCGGAGGTCTCCACGCAGGGGGCGACCTCGACGGCCACGTCCTCCTGCGCCTGCGTGGCCGCCTCGGCCCAGGCGGGGTTCTGGCCGATGCCGACGAAGGCGACGAGGATCCACAGGACGACGAAGCCGAGCACGAAGTGGGTGGCCGAGCCGGCCGCGAGCACGACGGTGCGCTGCCACAGCGGCTTGCGCCAGAAGACCCGCTTCCGGTCCTTCTCGTCGAGCTCTTCCTCCTCCTCTTCGAGGGGGGTCATGCCGACGATCTTGACGAAGCCGCCCAGCGGGACGCCCTTGACGCCGTACTCCGTCTCGCCCTTGCGGAAGGACCACAGGGTCGGCCCGAAGCCCACGAAGTAGCGGGTCACCTTCATGCCGAACGCCTTCGCGGTGAGCATGTGCCCGAACTCGTGGAGGCTGACGGAGATGAGGATCGCCAGCGCGAACAGCGCGATCCCGGTGATGTAGGCCAGCAAGTTCGACTCCTTCTAACGCTCGGACGCGTCCAACACTAGCCGCCGGGCGCTCGAGCGCGCCCACTTCTCCGCCTCGAGTACGTCTGCGACACTGGCGGGTCGGCCGAATTCGGGCGCCGCTTCGAGGACGGCCGCGACGGTGTCGACGATGCCGAGGAACGGGAGCCGCCCGTCGCGGAACGCGGCGACGGCCTCCTCGTTGGCGGCGTTGAAGACCGCGGGATTCAGGCCCCCGGCGCGGCCGGCGTCCTTGGCGAGCGCGACGGCCGGGAACGCGGTCTCGTCGAGCGGTTCGAAGTGCCAGTCGGCGGCCTTCGTCCAGTCGACCGGGCGGGCGGACCCGGGGAGCCGGTCGGGCCAGGCGAGGGCGTGGCCGATGGGCAGGCGCATGTCAGGCGGGGACGCCTGCGCGATGGTGGAGCCGTCGGTGAACTCGACCATGGAGTGGACGACCGACTGGGGGTGGACGACGACCTCGATCCGCGAGTAGTCGATCTTGAACAGCTCGTGGGCTTCGATGACTTCGAGGGCCTTGTTGACCATGGTCGCGGAGTTGATGGTGACGACCGGTCCCATGGCCCAGGTCGGGTGGGCGAGGGCGTCCTCGACGGTGACGTCGGTGAGCTGGTCGCGGGTGCGGCCGCGGAAGGGCCCGCCCGAGGCGGTGAGGACGAGCTTGGCGACGCGCTCGGGCCGGCCCGAGCGCAGGCACTGGGCGAGCGCGGAGTGCTCGGAGTCGACCGGGACGATCTGGCCCGGCTCGGCCGCGTCCCAGACGAGGGACGCGCCGGCGATCAGGGACTCCTTGTTGGCGAGGGCCACCTGGTGCCCGGCCTTGAGGGCCGCCAGGGTCGGTTCGAGCCCGATCGAGCCGGTGATGCCGTTGACCACGGTGTGGCAGGGCCAGGAGGCGAGCTCGGTCATGGCCGAGCGGCCGGCGATGAGCTTGGGGATGCGGGCGTCGCCGGAGGTCCAGCCCTGCTTGGTGGCGGCGGCGAACAGCCGGAGCTGGACGTCTTCGACGGCGGTGGCGTCGGCGACCGCCACGACGTCGACGCCCAGTTCGATCGCCTGCTCCGCCAGGAGCGCGGGGTTGCCGCCGCCCGCGCCGATCCCGACGACGCGGTACCGGTCGGGGTTGGCGCGGACGATGTCGATGGCCTGGGTGCCGATGGAGCCGGTGGACCCCAGGAGCACGATCTCGCGTTGGTCGGTCACAGGGGCCATTATCCGTTACCGGAACACGACCGTCGTGTGCCCGTTCAGGAGGATCCTCTGATCGAGGTGGGCGGCGAGGCCGCGGGCGAGGCAGGTCGATTCGAGGTCGCGGCCGGCGGAGACGAAGTCCTCGGGGCTCATCGCGTGGTCGACGCGGGCGACCTCCTGGTCGATGATGGGGCCCTCGTCGAGGTCGGAGGTGACGTAGTGGCAGGTCGCGCCGATGAGCTTGACGCCGCGGGCGTGGGCCTGGTGGTAGGGCTTGGCGCCCTTGAAGCTCGGCAGGAACGAGTGGTGGATGTTGAGGATCCGGCCGGGGAGCTTGGCGCAGAACTCGGGCGAGAGGATCTGCATGTACCGGGCGAGGACCACGACGTCGATCCGCTCGGACTCGATGAGGTCGAGGATCCGCTGCTCCTGGGCGGCCTTGCCGCCGGGGCCGACGGGCAGGTGGTGGAACGGGACGCCGGAGGAGGCGGCCAGGTCGGCCCAGTCGGGGTGGTTGGAGACCACGGCGGCGGCCTCGCCGTGGAGGGCGCCGATGCGGAAGCGGTAGAGCAGGTCGTTGAGGCAGTGGCCCTGCTTGGAGGCCATGATGAGGACGCGCGGCTTGACGGCGCGGTCGTGGAGCTGCCAGTCCATGTGGAATTCGCGGGCGATCTCGGCGAAGCCGACGGCCAGCTCGTCGCGGTCGTGGGCGGTCTTGAACTCGACGCGCATGAAGAAGCGTCCGGAGCCGTGCTCGGAGAACTGCTGGGAGTCCTCGATGTTCGCGTCGCGGCGGGTGAGGAAGCCCGAGACGGCGTACACGATGCCGAGGCGGTCGGGGCACGAGAGCGTGAGCACGAACTGGCTGGTCATCCGGTCAATGATACGGAAGTCCGAGCGCGAGCGGCAATCGACGTCCGTCACGGACGGAACGGCACCGGGTGTCGCTTTCGACGGGGTTCGGGCTGTGGCGGGCCGGACAGCGAGGAAGGGCGGACTCTTTCGAGTTCACCCTTCCCCTCCATCATACCTCACTCAAGGTGATTGTCAACTCACGCTACGCACCGATTTCGGCGCTGAGCTGCTCCATGAACGCCGCCGTGGTCTCCTCGACGGTCGTGTCGCCGAAGATCAGCGTCTCGAACACGCCGAGCATGATGTCGGCGGCCGTGCCCGAGCCGACCGGCGGCACAACCGGGCCCTCGGCGAGGTCGGGCGTGAGGTCGGCGATGTACGCCGCCGCCAGCGCCTGGTCCGGCGGGAGCTGCGGCAGGATCCGCTCGCGCTGCGCGGTGTTCGCCGGCAGGCCCCGGTCGCCGAGCATGAGGTCGAGGGACTCGTCGCTGTTGAGCAGGAAGTCCACGAGCTTGCCGGCGGCCGCCTTGTCGGAGACCGTGCGCGAGACCGACCAGAACATGGCCGACTTGAGGTACAGGCCCGGCTGCGACCCCTCGGACTCCCCGGGGACGCGCAGGAGCACCAGGTCCGAGCCGAGCACCGACTGGAGGGCGCCGATCTGGTTGGTCCAGTAGAACTCGGTGGCGCCGGTGCCGGTGGCGAGCGGCGCCTGGTCCTGGCCGGCGGCGAAGGACTCGACGATCGTGCTCGCCTCGGGGATGGCCCCGGAGGCGCCCATGTCGAGCACCATCTGCCACCAGGCGTTCATCGTGGCGTCGGTGAAGCCGAGCTTGCCGTCGTCGGTGTAGAGGCTCTCGCCGCGCTGGCGGGCGAACACGTTGAACAGCGACTCGTTGCTGAAGGTGATCGCCGAGTTGCCGATCGCCGCGCCCGAGGCGGAGATGTCCGCGGTGAACTGCATGAAGTCGGCCCAGGTCCACGTCTTGTCGTCGGGCAGGGCGAGGCCCGCGGCTTCGACGAGCGCCGGGTTGACCACGAGGGCGAGCGCGTTGACGCCGGTCGGGATGCCGTAGGTCTGGCCGTCGAACTGGCCGGTCTTGAGCGTGCCCTCCTCGATGTTCGACAGGTCGATGTCGAGTTCCTCGAGCGGGAGGAGCGCGTTCTTGTCGGCGTAGTCGCGCAGGTACCGGTCGTCCTGCTGGAGGACGTCGGGCGCGTTGTTGCCGGAGACCGAGACGTTCAGGGCGTCCCAGTAGGAGTCGAACTCGTTGGGGCTGGGCTTGATCGTGATGCCGTCGTTCTTGGCGAGGAAGGCGTCGATGATCTGCTGGGTGTACTCGTGGCGCGGGTCGGAGCCCCACCACCAGAAGTCCAGTTCGCCGTCGCCCTCGTCGGCGCCGCCGCCGCTGTCGTTGCCGCAGGCCGCGAGGAGGGGCGTGGCCGCCGCGCCGAAGATCCCGGCTTTCGCGAGCGTCCTCCGCGAGACGCCCGAGGGGTTGGATGACTGCATTAGTCCGTCCTTTCAGGACATGTGAGGGTTGGTATGCCGGATGTTACTTGATGCCGGTGGTGGCGATCCCCCGGACGAGGTACCGCTGGCCGGCGAGGAAGAACCCGAAGATCGGGCCCAGGGCGACGATCGACATCGCGAACAGCGCCCCCCAGTTGGTCGTCCCGGTGGAGTCCATGAACAGGCGCAGCGCCAGGGGCACCGTCTGGAGGTCCACGTCCCGCAGGTAGATGAGCTGGGAGTAGAAGTCGTTCCACGTCCAGATGAACGTGAAGATGGCGGTCGTCGCGAGCGCGGGCATGCACAGCGGCATGATGATCCGCAGATAGGTGCCCCAGTAGCCGCAGCCGTCGATCGAGGCGGCCTCGTCCAGTTCGCGCGGCAGGCCGCGGATGAACTGGACCATGAGGAACACGAAGAACGCGTCGGTGGCGAGGAGTTTGGGGACGATGAGCGGCCAGAACGTGTCGACCCAGCCGAGGTTGTTGAACAGGATGTACTGCGGGATGATCACGACGTGGATCGGCAGCATGATGGTGCCGAGCATGACCGCGAAGAGCATGCCGCGCATGGGGAAGCGCAGGCGGGCGAAGGCGTAGGCGGCCATCGAGCAGGACACCAGGTTCCCGACGATGGAGCCGGCCACGATGACCATCGAGTTCCAGATGTACGTCTCGAACGGGTGCGGCAGCGCGTTCCAGCCCTCGGAGTAGTTGCTCCACTCCCAGGTGTTCGGGATGAGCCCGGGGTCGGTGAAGATCTCGTCGAGCGGCTTGAAGCTGGCCGAGAGCATCCACAGCAGCGGGTAGATCATGACCATCGCGGAGACGGTCAGCAGCAGGTGGAAGACGAAGCGCCGGAGGCCGGTGGCGGCGCCGCGCTCGGCGCGGCGGCGGGTCGGGGCGGGGGCCGTCGTCTCAGTCATTGTCGCCATAGAACACCCAGAATTTCGACATGAGGAAGTTGAGCGCGGTGAAGATCGCGATGATGGCCAGCAGGAGCCAGGCGATGGCCGAGGCGTAGCCCATGTCGAACTGGGTGAAGCCCTGGTCGTAGAGGTACAGCGTCAGGAACATGGTCGAGTCGGCCGGGCCGCCCTTGCCGCTGGAGATGATGAACGCCTGGGTGAACGACTGGAACGAGTTGATGATCTGCAGGACCAGGTTGAAGAAGATGATGGGGGTCAGGAGCGGGATCGTCACGCTCCAGAACCGCCGCAGCGGTCCGGCCCCGTCGACCTTGGCGGCTTCGTAGTACATGACCGGGATCTGGCGCAGGCCGGCGAGGAAGATGATCATCGGCGAGCCGAACGTCCACACGTGCAGGACGATCAGGGTGCCCAGCGCGTAGTCGGGGTGGGAGACCCATCCCTCGCCCTGGATGCCGAAGAGCCCCAGCAGCTGGTTGACCAGGCCCTCGGTGCCGAAGATCTGGCGCCACATGATGGCGATCGCCACCGAGCCGCCGAGCAGCGAGGGCAGGTAGAACACGGAGCGGTAGAAGGCCATTCCGCGCAGGCCGCGGTCGAGGACGATCGCGAGGAGGAGCGCGGCCCCGAGCTGGAGCGGCACGGAGACGAAGGTGTAGACCGCGGTGACCTTGACGGCGTTGGCGAGCCGCGGGTCGTCGAACATCCGCGCGTAGTTCTCTCCGCCCACCCATTCGCCGTAGCCGAGGCTGTAGTCGGTGAACGAGAGGTAGAACGAGGCGACCATGGGCCCGATGGTGATGGCGAGCAGGCCGATGATCCACGGCGACATGAAGCTCAGGGCGGCCCAGCGCTCGCGCGTGCGGATGGTCCCGCGGCCCTTGCGCGGGGCCGGCGGCGCGGGTGCGGCGGCGGTCTCGGGAGGTGGGCCCGAGCTGCGCTGCTTCGGGCGCACCACAGCGACATCGTTGTCGGTCATAGGGTATTGGGACCTTTCGGAGGGGGTTGGCTCCTGAATCACATCAATCTATGCAACCGCTTGCCGAATGTCAATGGCTCCACTTAAATTCTTGGATATCTTCTGCATCCCTGGCAGACGAATGCCCCGGGCCCGCCCCTGCGCCACTGCCGCAACTCCCGCAACGAAGAACGGGCCCGCCCGAATCGCTTCGGGCGGGCCCTGGTTTCCCCAGTGGTCAGACCTTGACGGCGGTCCGCTCCGGCGCCGGGGCGGCGGCCTCGTCGGACTCCTTGATGCCGTACTTCGAGTAGAGCCTCCCCAGCGGGCCGGGGACCCACCAGTTGGCGCGGCCCAGGAGGCGCATCGTCGCGGGGACGAGGAGCATCCGGACCACGGTGGCGTCCAGCAGGATCGCCACGGCCATGCCGAGGCCGATCATCTTCATGAACGTGATGCCGCTGAAGGCGAACGCGCCGACCACCACGATGAGGATGGCCGCGGCCGCGGTGATGATCGAGCCGGTCGACTGCATGCCGCGCAGCACGGCGGTGCGGTTGTCGGCCCCGCGGTCCCACTCCTCGCGGACCCGCGAGAGCAGGAAGACCTCGTAGTCGGTGGCGAGCGCGAACAGCAGCGCGATCATGAGCAGCAGGTTCGACGGGTCGATGTACCCCGAGGGCGTGAAGTCGAGCAGGCCCGACAGGTTGCCCTCCTGGAAGATCCACACCACGACGCCGAGCGCGGCGCCGAGCGAGACGGCGTTCATCAGGACCGCCTTGATCGGCAGCAGGACCGAGCCGAAGGCGAGGAACAGCACGATCATCGTGACGATGACGATGTAGCCGAGCATGTAGGGCAGGCCCTCGCCGATCGCGTCGAGCATGTCGACCCGGTCGGAGGCGCCACCGGTGATGTACAGGTCGGCGCCGGCGACGTCGATCGCGCGGGCGTCCTCGATGAGCTGCCGCGCCTCGGCGCTGAACGGGTCGAGGTCGTAGAGGACCTCGAAGAGCACCGCGTCCCCGGTCGGCTCGGCGCCCGGCCGCACCGCGTCGACGTGCTCGAGCCCTTCGAGCTCGGTCTGGGCCTGGGCGGCCTCGGCGGCGTCGCCGACGACCATGACCTGGAACTCCTCCTCCTCGCCGCCGGGGAAGTCCTGGGCGATCGTCTCGGTGACCACGCGGGACTCGGCGTCCTCGGGCATGTCCCGCTCGTCGACGCCGCCGAACTGCATGTCGAGCATCGGGCTCGCGAGCAGCGCCATGAAGGCGAGGACCGGCAGCAGGACGACCACGGGGCGGCGCATGACCCCGGCGGCCAGCGCGTGCCAGAAGCCCGCGTCGGTCTTCGGTTCGGCGTTGCGGCGCCAGGGCAGGCGGCCCTTGTCGACCCGGTGGCCGAGGAGGTAGAGGATCGCGGGGAGGGCGACGAGCGCGGCGAGCATGGCGACGCCGACGGCGGACATGACGCCGTAGGCGATGCCGTGCAGGAACGGGACGTCGACCAGGAGCAGGCCGCCCATCGACAGGACGATGATGAGGCCCGAGACCATGACGGTGCGCCCGGCGGTGGCGATGGTGTTCAGCGTGGCGGTGCGCTTGTCACGGCCCTGCGCGAGCTCTTCGCGGAACCGGCGCAGCACGAACAGCGAGTAGTCGATGGACATGCCGAGGCCGATGATGGTGATGACGTTCGCGGCGAAGACCGAGACGTCCGTGAACTCGGTGATGACGCGGGTGACGGCGAAGCCGCCGAGGATCGACATGCCGCCGATGATGAGCGGCAGCGAGGCGGCGACGAGCGCGCCGAAGACCAGGATCATGATGAGCAGCAGGATCGGCATGGAGATCATCTCGGCGATCTCGAGGTCGTGCTGGACCTGCTCGTTCAGGTCCGCGAAGATCGCGGCGCCGCCGCCGAGGCTGACCTCCAGGCCGGAGGCCTCGGCCGCGTCGCGCAGCTCCTCCTCGATGAGGGTGAACTCGTTCGCGCGATCCTCCGCGGAGGAGCCGGCGAGCGAGACCGGCACGATGAGGGCGTGCCCGTCCTCGGAGGCGAGGCCGGCGGCCTGCTCGGGGGCCGCGGCGAGGACCTCGTAGTAGGAGTCGGCGCCCTCGACGCCGTCGATGCCGCGGATGTCCTCCACCGCGCCGGTGACGCCGGAGGCGAACGCCGCATCGTCCACGGTGAGGTCGTCGGACGCGAACAGGACCACGACTTCGGCACCGATGGAGCCGAACTCCTCCTCGATCGCCTCGGCGTCCTCGACCGAGCGGGATTCCTGGGAGACGTAGCCGCCGTCGGTGAACTCGTCGAAGACGCCGAGGCCCCAGGTGGCGCCGATCGCGAAGACCGCGGCGACGCCGGCCAGGATCAGCCAGCGCGCTTTGATGACCGCTCGGCCTAGCAGGGAATACATGGGTTTCTCCTATGGGTGTTCAAGCGGAGAGGAAGACTGCGACCGCTGGTGCCGGCGACCCCGGCGGCGGTACGATGTAAGCGTTGATTATTTAGCTAACGCCGTTAACTCTAATGAACGCCCCTCATAGAGTCAACGCCGTTAACTAACTTGTAGCACGAGGAGAGCAGTGACTTCCAACACCGCGGGTGGCCCGACCCGTCGCGAGCGAATGCGCGCCGAGACCATCGCCGAGATCAAGGCGAGCGCCCGGAAGCAGCTCCAGGAGCACGGCCCGAGCGGGATCTCGCTCCGCGCGATCGCCCGCGAGGTGGGAGTCACGCCGGCGGCCCTGTACCGGTACTTCGACAGCCTCGACGCCCTGCTCGTCGCCATCTGCTGCGACCTCTACGACGAACTTATCGCCAGCACCGCCGCCGCCATGGACGCGTACCCCGCCGACGCGCACCTCGAACGGATGAAGGCGTGGATCTGGTCCTTCCGGTCCTGGGCCGTGGCCAACCGGCGCGAGTTCGAGCTCATGCTCTCCTATCCGGAGGGCGGCTCGGCGATGTCGATCGACGGCCGCCGGCTCGAGCAGGCCCCCGAGCACGTCGACCCGGTGACCCTGAAGTCCCTGGAGCACTCGCAGATGTGCGGGCGGGAGCTGGCGAAGTTCTACCGCCGGGTCGAGGCCGGCGAGGTCGAGTCGGCCAACCCCGTCGAGATCCCCCCGCTCTCCGAGGCGCTCCAGGCCGAACTGATGGAGAAGTGCGCCGCGTTCATCGTGGGCGAGCCGCTGCCGCTGTCGTGGGTCTTCACCTTCACCTCCGGCTGGGTGCGGGTGTTCGGCCTGGTCGTCATGGAGGCGTTCGGCTCACTGCCGGTGCAGGAGAACGTCGACGAGTTCTACAAGACGCAGATCCTCTCGGTCATGCGCGAGTTCGGGATCGGCGAGTAGGGACGGCGAAGGGCCCGGACGGTCGCGTCCAGGCCCTTCGACTCGCGTCAGTTCGCGGCCGCCTCGGCGGGGCGGCTGCGGCCGTGCTCAGGCATCCTCAGCGCGAGCGCTTCGGATGTCGTGCCCGACCGACGTCATGCACTTGCCGGACTTGAGGTTCCACTTCCAGCCGTGCATCTGGCAGGTGAGGACGCCGTCCTCGATCTTGCCGAAGACCGACAGGTCGGCCTTGAGGTGCGGGCAGCGGCGCTGGACCTGCCAGCCCTGCATGGTGATGTCCTCGTCGTCGGGGCGCTGCTCGGCGTACCAGCCCTCGGCGTACTGGAGGCGCTCCTCGGAGAGGCACTTGAAGAACGCGTACACGTACTCGTTGTACTGGCCGATGCGCGCGGCGGTGAAGCGGCAGGACAGGAACAGCGAGTTGACCCAGTCGACCTCGCGGATGTGGAGCAGGTGCTCGATGAGTCGCCGCTCGGTGCGGAAGCGGTAGCGGACCTTGCCCCCGTCGTCGGGGTGGATCTTGCGCTCGAGGAAGTCGAAGACGATCGACTCGACCACCTCGTCGGAGTCCGGCGCGGTCAGGTCGAACCGGACCGGGCCGCCGATGCCGGTGGCGATGTGCTCGGCCGACTCCATGAGCGGCTCGATGCGCTCGCGGAGCGTCTCGAGGACGTCGATCTCGGGGTGGGACCAGGCGGCCTTCTCCGCGGCGATGCGCGGCTGCATCCGCTCCTTGTACTCGTCGAGGTGCTGCTTCTTGTTCGCGAACCACTCGCGCAGGTCGTCCACGGGGTGCTCGACCGAGGCGGAGCCGTCGGCGAAGACCTCGGCGACCGAACCGGGCAGCAGGACGATGTTGTTGTCGTGCCCCTGCTCCTCGAGCCACTCCACATACGACATCTGGTCGGGGAAGATGTTGCCCTCGTCGCCGAAGACGTCGTTGAACTGGTAGAGCGCGTCGTCGAGGAAGCACGGCGGGCCGGCGATCGGGAAGACCCAGTCGCCCTTGACGTCGTCGATGTACCGCAGCGAGCGGTCGAAGCCGCGCTCGCGCTTCTGCTTCCCGAAGGCGCGCTTGGCGTTGTCGGGCAGCTCGTACACCATCGGGAACCAGATCGCGCCGGAGAACTGGAGCAGGTGGGCGTGGATCTTCCCGTGCTGGAGGAACACGCTCATGTCGGTGGGGCGGGCGTCGTTCTGGTTGAGCAGGCGGGTGCCGTCGGCGTCCTCGACCCACAGCGACGAGTCGCCGATCGGGCCGTCGGTGGGGCTGGTGAGCGCCTGGATCATGACCTTGACGCCGCCGGGGAGCCCCACGATCTCCTCGGAGACCGTCTTGATGAACTTGTGGAAGCCCAGCGCGCGCAGCTCGGACTCGAGTTCGGAGGTGGGGTACTCGGGCAGCAGGACGGTCGTGTCCTTGCTGATGTGCTTCGTGAGGTTCTCCTCGTCGAAGTGGTCCCGGTGCAGGTGCGAGACGTACAGGTAGTCGGCCTGGCCGAGCGTGTCCCAGTCGAGCTGCGAATTGTCGGGGAAGGGGAACCAGGACGCGAAGTAGGCGGGGTTCACCCAGGGGTCGCACAGGATCGATCCTGCGGCGGTCTCGATGAACATGCTGGCGTGGCCAGTACCGGTGATTCGCACGGTTACCCTTCCGGACATGAGGACGACGACGCCCTCCAGCCTACAATCGGGCTCCTCCGCCGCACGATGACGGTGGATTTGCTGTTAGCTGCGACGGCCTCGCCGGTGGCCGGAAGGCGGCAGGCGCTCCGGTCACAGCCCGGACGGGGCCGGGACGCCGGTCCTTGTGGCGTGGGAGACTGTGGGCGATCAATCGAGTGGTTGGAGGAACCCGAATGGCTGCCGAAGAGCAGATTCTCTCGCCCGATCAGCGCAAGCCCACCAGCCGGAAGGCCCTCTACACCGCGCTGAGCGTCGGCATCGTCATCAACCTGGCGTACCTGTTCGGCAACCACCAGGGGTGGGTCGAGGACGTCTTCCTCCTCCTCACCGCGGGGATCCTGCTGGCGGTCATCGTCTCCGACGTCTGGATGCGCAAGACCGGCCTGCGCTAGAGCTGCGAGACAGGGGCGGGGGGGGGGGGGGGGCCCCCCCCCCCGCGGGGGCGCAGGGGCGTACGCGCACAGGCACAAAGCCCCGGCG
>NZ_WIAO01000044.1:0-12389 GCF_009451885.1 Glycomyces albidus | reverse complement strand
GGGGGCTCCCCCCCGCGGGGGGGGGGGGGGGGGGGGGGGGGGGGGGGGGGGGCCCCCCCCCCCCCCCGCCCCTGTCTCGTCGTCTGCTGCTTCGGCTCAGTGCATCATGCCGCGGCGGGCGAACATCTCGCGGACCTCGCGCAGCGCGGAGTCCACTTCGGCCTCGAAGTAGCCGCCCTGCACGAGCGAGAACTGGCTCGTGTCGAGCTCGCGATCGGACAGCGGGACCGGGTTGCGGCCGGTCATGGCCGCGGAGACCGCGTCGAACATCTGGTCGACCTGGCTCGGGTCGTAACCGGAGCCGAAGCGGCGCGGCTGGAACGCGCGGCGGAGCTGCTCGAGCCGCTGCACGTCGTCGGGCGTGAACGGCGAGTCCGACGCCCGCATCTCCGTGGTCATCTCCTCGCGGCCGTGCCGGCCGGGGGCCTCGAACGCGCCGCGGCCCTCGTACGGGTTGCGGCGGCCGAAGTCGGGCGGGGTGGCCGCACCGCGCGGCCCGGGTCCGGCGGGTCCGCCGAAGCCGCCCGTCGGGTCCTGCCCGGGGGGCGGGCCCGCGGGAGCACCGCCGTGCCCTCCGAAACCGCCGGTCGGCTCGTGCTGCGGCCCGCGGTCGAAACCGCCGGTCGGCTCGTGCGGGCCCCGGTCGAAGCCGCCCTGCATGGGCGGGCTCGGTACGCCGGGGCGGCGGCCGTAGCCGGTGTCCTCCTGCGGCCCCGGGCCGCCGAAGCCGCCCTGGCCGTACTCGCGGCCGCGCGGGGCCCCGTACGGCTCGGGCTGCGGCGGCTCGGGGCGGCCCATCGGGCCGCCGGGCTGGCCGCCCATGCCCGGGACGAGGTTCTGCGGGATCGCCTGGGTCGGCGCCGCGGGCGGCATCGGCTCGGGTTCGGGCTGGCCGTAGCGGTCGGCCCGCGGGATCGCGCCGGTCTGGTGCGGCGGCTGGCCCATGGGGTTCTGCTGCATCGGCGACTGGTGCGGCGGGGCCGCGCGGCGGCTGCCGGTGTCGCTGAACTCGTCGTCGTAGGCCGCGCCGAACCCGGGAGGCGGCGGCTCGGGGGCGCCGCGGCGCGGGCCCTGGCCGTAGACGCCCGGCTGGTCGGCGGGGCCGAAACCGCCGCGGCGCGGGTCGGACTGGAGCGGGAGCTGCTCGGTGGCGCCGTGCGGGACGGGACCGGCCTGCGGCCCGTCGTGCACGGGGCCTCCGGCGCGGGGTCCCGCCGGGGCGGGCGGCGCGAAGTCGCCGCGCACCGGCTCGGGGCCGCGGGGGCCGCCGTACTCGCTGCCGCCGTAGACGCCCGGCTCAGGGGCGCCGCCGCGCGGACCGTACCCGTTGGCGCCGTTGGCGGCCCGCTGCGGGGCGAACTCGTCGCGGCCGAAGTCGGCCGGGCCGCCCTGGCCGGGGCCGAAGTCGGCCGGGCCGAAGTCGTCGCGCGGCGGGCCGAACTGGTCCTGCGGCGGGCCGAACTGGTCCTGGGGCGGACCGCCGAAGTCGTCGCGGGGGCCGCCGAAGTCGCCGCGGCCCTGCTGGCGGGGCGCACCGAAGTCCTGGCCGCCGCCGCGTTTGGCGAACGGGTCGTCGTAGTCGTCGCCGGGCGGGCCGGCGAGGAAGCCGAAGCCCTCGTCGTCGTCGCCGCGGAGGTCGCCGAAGCCCTCGTTGTCGGGCGGCGCGGCCGCCGCCCGGGCGGCGGGTCCGCGTCCGCGTCCGACCGGCTCGGGGGCCGGCGGCGGGGGCGCCATCTCGCGGGCGGCCATCATGTCGTGCGCGGGGATGACCTGGGTCGCCTGGGTCTCGGGGGCGCGGCGCGCGCCCGGGCCCGGCTGCATCGGGGGCTCGTCGAAGCCGCGGCCGCCGACCGGCGCCGAGGCGGCGGCTTCCGGCTTGCCGTAGTCGGGGGCGGGGGCGGTGCCGAGGACGCCGCGCTCCTCGAGTTCGGCGAGCTGACGCGCGACCCGGTCGAGGTAGACGTCCACCTGCCACTCGTCGTAGCCGCCGAAGCGGACCCTGAAGACGACGTCGTCGACCTCGTCCGCCGAGACGGGGCTGCCCACCGGCTCACCGGCGAGCGTCGCCTCCACGCGGTCCAGGAACGCGTCGACCTCATCGACCTTGTAGCCCCGGCTCAACGCCCGGCGCCGGAACCGGTCACCATGACTCGCCACTACCAAGCCACCCTTTCCGCCTACTCCGCGGCGCCGGAGGCGCCGAGCGGCTTCGCACCGGCGCGACCGGGCGTACCGGCCTCCCGGACCGAAGCGGCCAGCTGCCCGCAAGCGCCGTCGATCTCTTGGCCGCGCGTATCGCGCACCGTCGTGGACACGCCCGCTTCGCGGAGGCGCCGCACGAACTCCGCCTCAACCGGCTTGGGACTCGCGTCCCACCGGCTCCCCGGCGTGGGGTTCAAGGGAATCAGGTTGACGTGGACCAGTTTGCCCGCCAGGAGCTTTCCGAGAAGGTCGGCCCGCCACGGCTGGTCGTTCACGTCCCTGATCATCGCGTACTCGATGGAGACGCGACGTTTCGTCACCCGAGCGTACTCCCAGGCCGCTCCGAGGACCTCGGCGACCTTCCAGCGGGTGTTGATGGGGACGAGCTCGTCGCGCAGCTCGTCGTCGGGCGCGTGGAGCGACACCGCCAGCGTCACCGGCAGGCCCTCCTCCGCGAGCTTCTTGATGGTCGGCACGAGGCCGACCGTGGAGACGGTGATGTTCCGGGCCGACAGCCCGATCCCGTCGGGCACCGGGCCGGTGATGAGGTGCAATGCGGACTTGAGCCGGGCCCAGTTGGCCAGCGGCTCGCCCATGCCCATGAACACGATGTTGGACAGGCGCCCCAGTCCCCGCTCCTCGGCGAGGCGCGCGGCGGCGACCACCTGGTCCACGATCTCGGCCGTGGTGAGGTTCCGGTCGAGGCCGCCCTGGCCGGTGGCGCAGAACGGGCAGGCCATGCCGCACCCGGCCTGCGACGACACGCAGGCGGTCACCCGGTCGGGGTAGGCCATGATGACGGATTCGACCAGCGCGCCGTCGTAGAGGCGCCACACGGCCTTGACGGTCCTGCCGTCGTCGCACGAGTCGACGCGGATCGGGTCGAGGAGCCGCGGCAGCAGCGCCGCCCCGATGGCCTCGCGCGCGGCGGCCGGGAGGTCGGTCATCAGCGACGCGTCGCCGACGTGGCGCCCGAAGTACTGCTGGCGCAGCTGCTTGGCGCGGAAGGCGGGCTGTCCGATCTCGGAGAGGACGGACTGGCACCCGGCCAGATCGAGGTCGGCGAGGTGGCGGGGCGCAGCCTTGCGAGGGCGCGGTTCGGTCAACGTGAGTGCTACAGACATGTCACGACCTAGTCTCGCATGACAGGCCCACGGCCCGCCAACCCCGGATCGTCGAATTCACCCCGGGCCCTCCTTCATCGGATTCACCAATCAGGACACATCACCCGAGCAGGTAACGGAACCACACATAGGCCACGGGCGCCACCATCAAGATGGAGTCGAGCCGGTCCATCACCCCGCCGTGGCCGGGGATGAGATTGCTCATGTCCTTGATGCCGAGGTCCCGCTTCAGCAGCGAGACGGACAGGTCCCCCAAGGTAGCCGCCAACGCGACGCAGACGCCGAACGCCACGCCCAGCGGGAAGGACACGCCGAAGAACGCCCACAGGGTGACCGAGGCGCCGACGGCGGCGAGGACGACCGAGCCGGCCAGTCCCTCCCAGGACTTCTTGGGGCTGATGCGCGGCGTCATCTGGTGGCGGCCGAACAGGACGCCGGCGGTGTAGCCGCCGGTGTCCGAGCACACCACGGCGAACAGGTAGATGAGGACCTGCGCGGCGGCGCCGTCGATGAGCCGGGCCTCACCGGCGTCCGAAGTGGCCAGAAGCATGACGAACCCGGCCAGGAACGGGACCTGGACGAGGACGAGCGCCGAGGCGGAGATGTCGGTGCGGTAGCCGGTGGCGCCTTCGGAGAGCCGCCACACGTACAGGGCGGCGACGCTCACGGCCGTGCCCAGGAGGAGGCCGGTGGCCCCGCCGAACCACGCGAGGACGACGATGAGCGCCCCCGCCGCGGCCAGCGGGATCACCGGGACGTTCTTGCCGCCCTTGCGCATCGCGGTGCCGGTCTCCCAGCAGGCGACGGCGACCGCGATCACGGCGAGGCCGAAGAACGCGATCGGCTGGAAGAGCAGGGAGGCAAGGACGACCGCGGCCATGCCGAGCCCGGCGCCGATGGCGACGGGGAGGTTGCGGCCGGCCTTCGGCTTGGGATCGGGGCCGGCCTCGGCGGTGTCGGGCCCGCGCCCGGGCCCGTCGGGAGACGGGTGGGGGCGACGGCCGGGCGCACCGTCGGGAATCGCGCTCATCAGATCTCGAGCAGCTCGGACTCTTTGGAGCCGACGAGCTCGTCCACCAGGCCGGTGAAGCGGCCGGTCAGGTCGTCGAGCTCCTTCTCGGCGGAGCGGCCCTCGTCCTCGGGGACCTCGCCGTCCTTGACGAACTTGCCGATCTCGTCCTTGGCCTTGCGGCGCACGTTGCGGATCGCGATCTTGGCGTCCTCGCCCTTCGTGCGGACGATCTTGATCATGTCGCGGCGGCGCTCCTCGGTCATCGGAGGCAGGTTCAGCCGGAGCTGGGTGCCTTCGTTCGACGGGTTCACGCCCAGGTTCGAGTTGCGGATCGCGTCCTCGATGTCCTTCATCTGGGAGGCGTCGAAGGGCTTGACGATCACCATGCGGGGCTCGGGGATCGCGATGGACGCCACCTGCGGGATGGGGGTGGGGGCACCGTAGTAGTCGACGGTGATCCGGTTGAACATGGCGGAGGAGGCGCGGCCGGTGCGGATCGCGGCGAACTCCTCTTTGGCGTGCTCGATGGCCCGCTCCATCTTCTCCTCTGCTTCGAGGAGGGTGTCGTCAATCACGGCTTTCTCACATTCTCTCGCGGCCTGACAGCACTTCTGACCGTACCGTCCCGCCGTCGGTCCTCGGTGGCGCGGACGTCCCCGTTCGCGGGGTTCGCCTCACTCGCCCGGGTCAGTCCTCGACGGCGTGGATGAGGGTCCCGATCTGCTCGCCCAGGATGGCGCGGCGCAGGTTGCCGTCGTCGTCCGCGCCGAAGACGCGCATCGGGAGGCTGTTGTCCTTGCAGAGGCTGAAGGCGGCCTGGTCGACGACCATGAGCTCGCGCTTGAGGGCCTCGTCGAAGGTGATGTCGTCCAGGCGCTGCGCGTCCGGATCGGTCTTGGGGTCGGCGGTGTAGACCGCGTCGACGCCGTTCTTGGAGACCAGGACCTCCTGGGCGCCGATCTCGAGGGCGCGCTGGGCGGCGACGGTGTCGGTGGAGAAGTACGGCATCCCGGCGCCGGCGCCGAAGATGACGACGCGGCCCTTCTCCAGGTGGCGGATCGCGCGCAGCGGCAGGTACGCCTCGGCGACCTGGGCCATGGCGATGGCGGTCTGGACGCGGGTGTCGACGCCCTGCTTCTCCAGGAAGTCCTGGAGGGCGAGGCAGTTCATGACGGTGCCGAGCATGCCCATGTAGTCGGCGCGGGCGCGGTCCATGCCGCGGCGCTGGAGTTCGGCGCCGCGGAAGAAGTTGCCGCCGCCGACGACCACGGCCACCTGGACGCCTTCGGCGACGGCGGCCGCGATCTGGCGGGCGACCGCCTGGACGACGTCGGGGTCGACGCCGACGGACCCGCCGCCGAAGGACTCGCCGGACAGTTTCAGCACGACCCGGCGGAACGTGGGTTGACTCATGGCACTCCCTGCTCTGACTTTCCTTCAGTGCCGCTCGTGGTGCGGACATGGAACGAGGCGGCGGCCTGCGCCGCCGCCCCTTCCATGCTTACGGCTGGAGCCAGTGTAGTCCGCGGTCGCGGACTGCTCGCTACTCCTGGCCGACTTCGAAGCGGATGAAGCCGGTGACCTCGGTGCCGGCCTCGGCCAGCGCCTGCTTCACGGTCTTCTTGTTGTCGAGGACCGAGGTCTGCTCGAGCAGGACGAAGTCGCGGTAGTAGGCGTTGACCTTGCCTTCGACGATCTTGTCCCAGGCGCGCTCGGGCTTGCCCTCTTCCTTGGCGGTCTCGAGGGCGACGCGCTTCTCGGTCTCGATCACGTCGGCCGGGACCTCGTCGCGGGTGAGGAACTTCGGCCGCATCGCGGCGGCCTGCATGCCGGCCTGGCGGGCGGCCTCGGCGTCACCGGTGTAGGAGACGAGGATGCCCACGGCGGGCGGCAGGTCGGCGGCCTTGCGGTGCATGTACACCGCGACGTCGCCGTCGAGCGAGCCGACGCGGCCCAGGGCGAGCTTCTCGCCGAGCTTCACCGACTCCTCGGCGATGACCTCGGCGACGGTTTTGCCGTTGAGCTCGGCCTGCTCGAACGCCGCGCCGTCCGCGGGGCGGACCTCGTCGGCGCGCTCCACCAGGGTCTGGGCGAGTTCGATGAACGCGCCGTTCTTGGCGACGAAGTCGGTCTCGCACAGCAGCTCGAGAATGGTGTTGCCGGACTGGGCGACCAGGCCCTGGGCCGTGGTGCGCTCGGCGCGCTTGCCCACGTCCTTGGCGCCCTTGATGCGCAGCGCCTCGAGGGCGGTGTCGTAGTCGCCGTCAGCCGCTTCGAGGGCCTTCTTGACGTCCATCATCCCGGAGCCGGTGGCTTCCCGGAGCTTCTTGACGTCAGCCATCGTGAAGTTGGCCATTGCTCCCCTTCTTACTTCTCGTGAGTGCCGTTACTCGGCGGAGGTCTGCTCGGTCGTCTCGGCCGGAGCCTCGGCCTCGGCGGCCGGGGCCTCGGCGGGCTTGTCCTCGACGAGGAGCTCCTTCTCCCACTCGGCGAGCGGCTCGCCCTCGGCCTTCTCGCCCTGGCCGCCGGAGCGGGCCAGGAGGCCCTCGGCGGCGCCGTCGGCGATGACCTTGGTCAGGAGCGCGACGGAGCGGATGGCGTCGTCGTTGCCCGGGATCGGGTAGTCGACCTCGTCGGGGTCGCAGTTGGTGTCGAGGATCGCGACGACGGGGATGCCGAGCTTGCGGGCCTCGTCGACGGCGATGTGCTCCTTCTTGGTGTCCACGATCCAGATCGCGGCCGGAGTCTTCTCCATGTCGCGGAGGCCGCCGAGCGTGCGCTCGAGCTTGTCCTTCTCGCGCATGAGCTGGAGCATTTCCTTCTTGGTGCGGTTGGCCGCACCGTTGGCCTCGATGATCTCGAGTTCCTTGAGGCGCATGAGGCGCTTCTGGATGGTCTGGAAGTTCGTGAGCATGCCGCCGAGCCAGCGGTGGTTCACGAAGGGCATGCCGACGCGCTGGGCCTGCTCGGCGACGGCCTCCTGGGCCTGCTTCTTGGTGCCGACGAAGAGGACCTCGCCGCCTTCGGCGACGACGTTCTTGATGAAGTCGTGGGCCTTGGCCGCGTAGTCGACCGTCTGGCGCAGGTCGATGACGTAGATGCCGTTGCGGTCGGTGAGGATGTACCGCTTCATCTTCGGGTTCCAGCGACGGGTCTGGTGACCGAAGTGCACGCCGCTCTCGAGGAGCTGACGCATAGTGACAACCGACACGGTTGTGTTCCTTTCATTCCCTGGTTCGTTCGCGGGAGGCGCCCGAGGTCCGGGCGTCCCGCGCCTGGCGCCCGTCTCCGGCGATCCGCAACCGGGAAGGACCCGGACCTGGGGGACCGCGAGGGCCGGACCGCGCACCGCAATGCTCGGAAACCGAGCGGGCGATGGAGGTCGGGCCGCGACGAGCGCGCGAAGTCGGTTCGGCGCACAGTGGTGCCGTACCGCTTTGATCAGTGTACTTGGACCCGCCCGAACACCGCGCAGGCGGTGGACGGCAGTGACTGAGGCAATGCGCCGGACGCGGCGAGAAACCCCCGCCGCGCCCGATCGGGCCGAAACCGTTCCGGCAGGTCAGCACCGCTTGAAGCGAGTTATCCACAGCCCGGAGAGATTGTTCTCGACGCTGCTGCGCGATCCGTCGAACATTGAGTCATGCGACAACTACACAACGCGGCGATCGCCGGCCTCGTCGCCGCGGTGATCCTCACCGCGACCGCGCTCACTGGCCCCGTCTCAGCTTCCGCCTCCGCCTCCGATCAGCCGTACACCGCTTCAGGACCATGGCACCCGCCCACCGGCGAGCTCGATCTGCGGACCGCCTTCGACCCGCCGCCGCTGCCGTGGATGCCGGGCCACCGCGGCGTCGACCTCGGCGCGGCCGACGCGCAGACCGTGGTCGCGGCCGGGGACGGCACCGTGGCGTTCGCCGGCGACCTCGCCGGGCGCGGCGTGGTGAGCATCGCCCACGCGAACGGCCTGCGCACCACCTACGAACCGGTCGAGCCCGCGGTCGCCCCCGGCGACACCGTGTCGGCGGGCCAGCCGATCGGGACCCTCCGGCCCGGCCACGCCTCCTGCCCCGGCGCGGTCTGCCTCCATCTCGGCCTCAAACGCGGACCGCTCTACCTCGACCCGATGCTGCTGTTCGGAGCGGGCAAGGTCCGCCTCCTCCCCCGCCCCGGCCGCGCGGTCGCCGCGCCGATCGCGATCGGAGGCCGATCGTGAACATCTCGCGAACACTCGCACGGAACCGGACGCCGCAACCGCGGTCCGGAGCCGCCGGCGTCGACCTCCGCCGGCTGACCCCGCACCAGCTGGGCCGCCTGGGCGAACGGCTCGCCGCGGCCCACCTCCAGCGGCACCGGATGCAGATCCTGGCCCGCAACTGGCGCCACCGCACCGGCGAGCTCGACCTGGTGGCCCGCGCCGCCGACACGGTCGTCGTCTGCGAGGTGAAGACCCGCCGGTCCGAGCGGTTCGGCGGCCCGCTCGGGGCCGTCGACGGCGAGAAGCGCCGCCGGGTCGAACGCCTCGCGCGGGCCTGGCTGCGCGAGCACTGCCGGCCCGACCAGCCGTGGCGGCTCGACCGGGTCGCGCTCACGGTCACCGGCACGACGCACCTGTCACTCGAGCACCGTGAAGGAGCACGCCGTGGGTTACGCGCGCACGAACACCGTCTGCATGGTCGGCGCCTCCGCCGTCGCGGTCACCGTCGAGGCGTCGGTGTTCAAGTCCTCCGCCAAGGGCGCGGACACCGTCCGCATGTCGGGCCTGCCCGACAACGTCGTCAACCAGGCCCAGACGCGGGTCCGGTCCGCGATGGCGAACTCCGCGCTGCGGTTCCCGGACAAGTCGATCAGCGTCAACTTCGCGCCCGCCTCGGTCCCCACCACCGGATCGGCCGCCGACCTCGCGCTCGCCGTCACGATCATGTGCGCCGACGAGCTGCTGCCGGGCGAGCGCCTCGCCGACGCGGTGCTCCTCGCGGAGCTCGGCCTCGACGGCGGCCTGCGACCGGTCCCCGGC
Source organism: Glycomyces albidus (assembly GCF_009451885.1). Lineage (GTDB taxonomy): Bacteria > Actinomycetota > Actinomycetes > Mycobacteriales > Micromonosporaceae > Glycomyces > Glycomyces albidus. Next base: position 3,034 of record NZ_WIAO01000044.1, on the reverse strand, counting down.
ACGCTCCCGGCGCTCCTGGAGGCCCGCCGCAGCGGCCTGCGGACCGCGATCGTCGCACCGGAGAACGCCGCCGAGGCGGCCATGGTCGACGGGCTGACGATCCTCGCCCCGCACGACCTCGCGACCCTCGTCGCGTGGGTCTTCGGGCAGGCGCCCCTCGACCCGGTCCCGCGCCCGCCGGCCCCGGAACCGCCGCGCCTCCCGGACCTGTCCGACGTGCGCGGCCAGCCGCTCGCGCGCCGCGCCTTGGAGATCGCCGCGGCGGGAGGCCACCACACGCTCATGATCGGCCCGCCGGGAGCGGGGAAGACGATGCTCGCCGAACGGCTCCCGTCGATCCTCCCGCCGCTCACGGACGCCGAAGCGGTCGAAGTGACCTCGCTGCACTCGCTCCGCGGCCGGTTCACCGGCGGCGCGGCCGCCCTCCTCCGCAACCCGCCGTTCGAGGCGCCGCACCACTCGATCACCATGCAGGCCCTGGTCGGCGGCGGCCACGGCGCCGTCGGGCCGGGCTCGCTCGCGCTCGCCCACCGCGGCGTCCTCTTCATCGACGAGGCCCCCGAGTGGAACCGGTCGGTCCTGGACTCGCTCCGCCAACCGCTCGAGTGCGGCGAAGTGCGCATCAGGCGCGCGAACACCTCGATCAGCTACCCCGCCAAGGTGACTCTGGTCCTGGCCGCGAACCCGTGCCCGTGCGCGCCGAGCAAGCCCGCCGACTGCACCTGCCCGCCGCTGAGGCGCCGGGGCTATCTCGCGCGGATCTCGCGGCCGCTGCTGGACCGTATCGACCTGCGGGTGCACCTGCCGCCGGTGCCGCCTTCGGCGATCCTGACCGACCTCACCAAGGCCGAGCCCTCCGGGTCCGTCGCGAAACGGGTCCTGCGGGCGAGGGAGGCGGCCGCCGCGAGGTGGTCCGAAGCCGGCGAACCGTGGGGCCTGAACAGCGAAGTCCCCGGACCGGCGCTCCGATCGGCCCGGTGGCGTCTGGCGCCGCCGGTGCGCAGGAACGTCGACGACCTGCTGCTGAAGGAACGCATCACCGCCCGCGGCTACGACCGGATCCTGAAGCTGGCGTGGACGATCGCCGACCTGCGCGAGCACGACGGCCCGACCGCCGACGACGTGGCCGAGGCCAGTGAACTGCGGCTCGGCTATCCGATCCGCTGAACCCGACCGACGTGAAACGAGCGACCGCCGGTGAGCGGTCGGAGAGGAGGACCGGTGACCAACCTGCCCGACGACGCCCGCAGCGCCCTGATGCTGCTGTCCGACCTGGTCGAGCCCGGCGACGCCGAGCTGGACGACCTCTTGGAGGAGACCGGCCCGATCGAGGCGGTCAAGCGCATCTGGGAGGGCGATGTGCCGGACCGGTTGCGCCGCATCACGAGCGCCTCGGTCTCGTGCACCCCGGACCCGGCCGGCCGGGCCGAGCAGATCGCCGCCGCCACTGATGCGTGCGGCGCACGGGTCCTCGTCCCCGACGACCCCGCCTGGCCCGAACGACTCCGCGACCTGCATCTGGTGTGCGACGCCGACGAGCCGCACGTCCGCCCGCCCCGGTGCCTGTGGGTCAGGGGCCCGCACGACCTGGCCGAGCTCTGCGCCCGCTCGGTGGCGATCGTCGGCGCCCGCGCCGCCACCGAATACGGCCAGCACCTGGCCGACGATCTCGCCGCGGACCTGACCGACGCGGGGTGGACGGTCGTCTCCGGCGGCGCCTTTGGCATCGACCGGGCGGCGCATCTGGGCGCACTGGCCCGCGGCGGCGCGACGGTCGCGGTCCTCGCCTCCGGAGCCGATGCGCCGTATCCCAAAGGGAACCGCTCGATGTTCGACCTGATCGCCGAGAAGGGACTCCTGCTGAGCGAATGGCCGCCCGGCGCGACGGCCATGAAGCACCGCTTCCTGACCCGCAACCGCGTCATCGCGGCGCTCACCGCCGGAACGGTGGTCATCGAGGCGGCGGTCCGATCGGGAGCCCGCAACACCGCACGGCACGCGGCCGAACTCGGCCGGGTCCTGATGTTCACCCCGGGCCCGGTCACCTCGACGATGTCGGCCGGCGTCCACCGACTGGCGAGGGAGCCTTGGGAAGCGAGGCTCGTGACGCGCGCCGAGGAGGTGATCGAGGACCTCACCGGCATCGGCGGCCCGCTCGCGAGCGAACCGCCGCCGCAGCGGCGGCCGCTCGACCGGCTCACCGAGATCGAAGCGCGCCTGGTCGAGTCGCTCCCCCGCGGCTACGTGGTCGAGACGACCCGCCTGGCGGCGGTGGCCGGACTCCCCGCCGACGTCGCCGCCCAGACCCTGGAGCGGCTCGAGCGCATGCGCTGGGTCGACCGAATAGACGACCGCTGGCGCCTGGCCCGGGCCCGGCAGCTCTGATCCGCGGGTTCGACCCAACGGAGGTGCCGACAGTCCACAGCAGACCTGCAATGGCAGCCGCCCCGACCGACGCCGACGGTCACCGGCAACCGGATCCGTCGACCGAATGCCAACGGCAATGCGTTCCGGCACGGACTTGACGACCACTTGCGACCGACGGGGGCACCGCCGTCCATGGGCGCGCCGTCGCGGGCTTCGCCTAGGACCGAACTCACGAAAAATCTTCCGGAACCGGGTGGGACACTCCGAAGCCCTCGTTCGTGTGGATGCCGCGATCGCCACCAACGCAGCTCGAACACGAGGAGTCCCATGGAAACCACCCCCCGAGTCACGACTGAGGCGCCGCAGCAGGAGTCGCCGGCGTCCCTGCCGTTCTCCTTCAAACAGGACGGTTTTGTTGCGGTGCTGGATATTCCGGAGCATATGAAGCCGTGGCGGGACCGGCCGACGCGGTGGGAGAACGTCACCCCCGACACCCAGCACACCTACCTCGACGCCGACGGCGTGATCCAGTACCGGCCCGACTGGGACGAGCCGGGCTACGACCAGCCGGTCACCCAGATCCAGTTCGGGCTCGGGTGCATCACCGCCTACCGCACCGAAACCGACCCCGCCCGCAAGGACCTCTACCTGACCCGGGCCAAGGCCC
>NZ_WIAO01000043.1 GCF_009451885.1 Glycomyces albidus | reverse complement strand
CGCCGGTCCAGCCCCAGAACAGCCGGTACGCGGCCTCGCGGGGCGCGAGCGCGAGCCCGGAGCGGCCGCGGGCGCGGTCGGTGTCGAGGTCGGCGCGCCAGGCGCGGGCCTGCCGGTGCCGGTAGGCGGCGAGCGGGCCGGGCGGGTACGCGAGCGGGGAGCGGAGCCAGCCGCGGCGCATCTCGTGGCGGCGGCGGTCGAAGACGCGGTTGACGGGCACGAGCCGGACGGCGGCGCCGCCGAGCGCCCACTCCTCGGCCTTCCCGTTCGGGGACGCGCCGAGCAGGACGACCTCGTAGCCGGCCGCAGCGGCCGACTCGGCCTCCTTCTGCACGCGCGAATCGCCGGTGACGCCGTTCTGGACGAGCATCACGATCCGCCGGGGGTGCTCCGCCATCGTTCCTCCGAGTTCAACCGTACGACTGCCGGTCGAGCGTGGGGTCCGGCGGGCACATCGTACGCAACGAGAGGATTCACCCGGCGTTTCCCTGCTGTTGGGGTTCCGGCGCGGCGGCGTTCCGCGTCCGTTCGCGCACGGCGTCCGGGCCCGCGCGGCGGCCGCGGGGACCGCACTGCCGCGGCTTCGCCCGGCGCGCCCGTGAAAGGCTGCTCGTATAATCGGCCGGTCCGATGCCCGGGCGGCCGCACCGTTGAACCGTCGAGCAGCACGGTCGAGCGGCCAAGGTCGGGAGGCCAAGGTCGAGAGGCCAAGGTCGAGCAACACGGTCGAACAGCACGGCAGCTCAGTCGGACAGTACGGTCGTCGAACAGCACAGCCGTCGAGCAACACAGTCGAACCCGGAGAAAGCAGCGAATGCCATACAGGGTCCAGGAAACCTCCCAGGTGCACGAGACCGCGGAGGTCGGTGACGGCTCCTCGGTGTGGGAGCTCGCCCAGATCCGCGAGCACGCCCGCCTCGGCCGGAACTGCGTCATCGGCCGCGGCGCCTACATCGGCACCGGCGTGCGCATCGGCGACAACGTCAAGATCCAGAACTACGCGCTGGTGTACGAGCCCGCGACGCTCGCCGACGGCGTGTTCGTCGGCCCCGCGGCCGTGTTCACGAACGACCACAACCCGCGCGCGGTCGCCGCCGACGGCTCGGTCAAGGGGGCCTCGGACTGGGAGGCCGTCGGCGTCGACGTCGCCGAGGGCGCGTCCATCGGCGCCCGCGCGGTGTGCGTCGCCCCCGTCCGCATCGGCCGCTGGTCGATGGTCGCGGCCGGGGCCGTGGTCACCAAGGACGTCCCGGACTTCGCGCTCGTCATGGGCGTCCCCGCCAAGCGCGCCGCGTGGATCGGGCGGACCGGCCGGCGCCTCGAGTCCGGGGGCGACGCCGTCTGGGTCTGCCCCGACACCGGCGACCGGTTCGAAGAGCGGGACGGCACCCTCACCGAGATCGACAAGGAGTCCTGAATGAAGGTCGTCAGCATCGTGGGCGCGCGCCCGCAACTGGTGAAGCTCGGCGCGGTCGCGAAGGCGTTCGCCGGCACCGGCCACCGGCACGTCGTCGTCCACACCGGCCAGCACTACGACCCCGAGCTCTCGGACGTGTTCTTCACCGAGTTCGGCATCCCCGAGCCCGACTTCCACCTGGGCATCGGCTCGGGCTCCCACGGCGCGCAGACCGGCGCGATGCTGGCCGCGATCGACCCGATCCTCGACGCCGAGCGGCCCGACTGGGTGCTCGTGTACGGGGACACGAACTCCACCATCGCGGGGGCGCTGTCGGCGGTGAAGCAGCACCTGCCGGTCGCGCACCTGGAGGCGGGCCTGCGCTCGTTCAACCGGCGCATGCCCGAGGAGCACAACCGGGTCCTCACCGACCACTGCGCGGACCTGCTGCTGGCCCCCACCGACGAGGCCGTGCGGCACCTGGCGAGCGAGGGCCTGGGCGAGCGCGCCGTGAACGTCGGCGACGTCATGGTCGACGTGTGCTTCCACACCCGCGACGCCGTCCTCGCCGCCGGGGACCGCCCCGAGCTGCCCGCCGGGATCGACCCGGACGCGCCGTTCCTGGTGTCGACCCTGCACCGCGCCGAGAACACCGACGACCCCGAGCTGCTGGCCGCGCTCGTCGAGTCGATGGCCGCACTGCCGGTGCCGGTCGCGCTGCTCGCGCACCCGCGGCTCCAGGCCAAGGCCGACCAGTACGGGCTCAAGCTGACGCAGGGCTCGGTGTTCGCCGGGAAGCCCCTGCCGTACCGCAAGCTCGTGGCCGCGGTGCTCGCGTCCTCGGGCGTGGTCACCGACTCGGGCGGTCTCCAGAAGGAGGCCTACCTGCTCGGCCGCCCGTGCACGACGCTGCGGACCGAGACCGAGTGGGTCGAGACCCTCGAAGGCGGGTGGAACGTGCTCGTGCCGCGCCCCGACCGGCTGCCGGTCGAGGAGTGGCACCGGACCGCGACACGCCCGGCGCCCGCGGCGCGGCTGGACGACCCGTACGGGGACGGCACCGCCGGACTCGCGGTCGTGCGGACGCTCGAAGCGCACCTGCCGAAGTAGCCGGAAGCGGGCCGGAAGGACCGCGGCACCGACGCGGGCGCGGCCGCACAAACGCGATCCGGTCGGCTCGGGGTCCTTCCGTTCCATGCTAACGTCCACTACTATGTCAGCGTTCTCAATGCCCGGGGCCGCTCGGATCGACGGAGCACCCGGACCAGGGCGCGACGGGCAGCGCCCCCACCTCATCTACCTCGCGGTCGGGTTCCCCCCGGCCGCGAAGAGCTGCGCGTACCGCATGCGCGAGACCGCGAACCAGTTCACCGCCCAAGGCTGGGACGTCACCGTCGTCACCGTCGAGGACGAGTCCTGGGAACTGGACTCCGGCGTCGACCACACGCTGACGGAGCAGGTCGACCCGCGCGTGCAGGTCGTCAAGCTCCCGCTGCGCCGCGACGACCTGGAGACGGACATCCGCCGCTACAGCGAGGAGCGCGCCGCCGCCCCGTACCCGTGGGTCAGGGCCCTGGTCGAGCGGCAGCAGAAGGTCTTCCCCGAGCCGAGCTTCGGCGACTGGCGCGGCGCGCTCGAGGACGCGGTGCTGCGCCTCCACCGGGAGCGGCCCGCCGACCTGCTGCTCGCGAGCTGCGTGCCCTACGTGAACCTCGCCGCGGCCTGGAAGCTGTGGGAGGAGGCCCGCGTCCCGTACGCCGTCGACTTCCGCGACGGCTGGTCGATCGACGTCATCGACGGCTGCGAGGCGTTCACCAAGGACTCCGAGAAGGGCCGCTGGGAGCAGCGCATCCTCGAGTCCGCGGTCAGCCTGTGGGTCGTCAACGATCCGATCGCCGAGCACTACCGGGCCCGCTACCCCGAGCTCGCGCACCGAGTCCACGTGGTGCGCAACGGCTACGACGCCGACAGCTCCCCCGGGCGCACCCACCGCCCCGACCCGGAGGCCGGGCTCGTCTTCGGGTACCTCGGCACGGTCAACTTCTCCACCGACCACCTCAAGCTCGTCCTCGACGCGTGGCGGGTGGCGCGCGGGCGCGACCCGCTGCTGGCGAACGCCCGGTTCGAGTTCCGCGGCCACATCGGCAACGGCGCCCGCCGCGGCTCCAGCCCGCACGTGGACCTGATCCACGCCGCCGAGGACGAGGGCGTCAGCTACGGCGGCCCGGTCGCCAAGGCCGAGGTCGCCGCCACGTACGCCCGGTGGGACGCGATGGTCCTCATCCTCATCGGCGGCCGCTACGTCACCTCCGGCAAGGTCTACGAGTACATGGCCACCGGCCTGCCGATCGTCTCCGCGCACAGCATCGACCACGACGCCGCGAACGTCCTCGCAGGGCACCCGCTGTGGACCGGGTCGCGCGGCATCGACCGCGAGGCGATGGCCGACGCGTTCGTGCAGGCGGCGCACCTGGCGGTCGAGTCCACCGATGAGCAGCACGCGGAGGCCATGGCGCACGCCGACCGGTTCACGCGTGAGATCATCATGTCCGCGGCCGTGAAGCAACTGGTCAACGAGCTGCAGGTTGGGAAGACCCAGTGATCGACGTCCTGTTCATCAGCAGTAAGAACTCCCCGATCAGCGCGGTCGCCGACGCCGTCCGCAAGCTCGAGGACGCGGGCGCGGGCGTCTCCTTCGCCGGCTCGGTCTCCGAGTCGTGGCTCGGCGACCTCACCGACAAGGTCGAGTTCGCCCACACCCACCAGCTCCCCCGCGCCAACAAGCGGCGCGCCGTCGACCTCCCGTACGGCGAGCAGGTCTGGCTGCGCTGCAAGACGGACCGCTGGCTGCGCACCCGGGCCCGCACCGCCCACGTGCTCGTCGCGCTCGACGACGGCGCCGTCTACACCGTCTGGCAGCTCGCCCAGCGCAACCGCACCGCCAAAGCCGTCTTCGGCTTCGCCCCGGCCCTGAACGCCGTGCGCGACATCAACGAGCAGGGCGGGCCCGCCCGCCCCGGCCCGTTCCGGCGCCCGGTCTCCCTCGCGCTCAGCGACTTCGGCCGGGCCTTCAAGCGAATCCCCGACGCGACCGAGCGCCTCCTCACCCCCCGCCCGGTCATGCGCCGCAGTCTCGGCGCCCGCCTGTGGCGCCTGCCGCTGCGGGCCCCGGGCGTGCCGGAGGCGCTGCGCGTCCGCATCGGACGCCGGGTCGCCGAGGCCATGTACTGGGCGGGCAAGCCCAGCGGCGGCGCGTACGCACTCGCGCTGACCGCCTCCAAGATCTCCGACACCGCGGTCAAGGCCGAACTGCTCGAGAAGGCCGCGACGAAGGAGTTCAAGCGCGGCGTCGACCCCGAGTTCACCTCCCGGGCCGTGCAGGCGCTGCTCGCCAACGGCGACCGGCTCCTGGGCGAAGGGAAGTACGAAGAGGCCGCGCTCGCGCTCAACCGCGCGCTCGTCCTCGGCTTCCACCGGGTCAGCCACATCGACCAGCTCTCCTCGCCGCTGGCCGCCGACGCCAAGGGCTACGCCGAGCAGTTCCACCGCTCGCCCGCCATGAAGACGATCATGACCCCGCGCGGCCGGCTCCGCCCGCCCGCGCCGGCGCCCGCGGACCGCCCGCTGCGGCTGCTGGTGACCACCAGCCAGAACGACAACTTCCTGTTCCACATCCTCGACCGCTACCGCAACCACCCCGAGGTGGAGGTGCGGTACCTGGACATGGCGGCGCAGCAGTCGCTCCGCAAGGCCACCGGGTCGGACTGGCGGGTCCTCCAGGAGCGGCTCGGCGGCGACCCGGAGTACGCCGACACGGTCGAGGCCCTCATGCGGCCGCACCTGGACTGGGCCGACGTCGTATTCCTCGACTGGTGCGTGGGGCCGGCCGCGATGCTCACCACGATCGACCCCGGCGACACCCGGATCATCGTCCGGCTGCACAGCTACGAGGCGTTCACCCGCTGGCCGCAGGTCGTGGACTTCTCCCGCATCGACGACCTCGTGTTCGTCGCCGAGCACGTGCGCGACCTCGTCACCGAGCAGGTGCCGCAGCTGCGCGGCCCGCTGGCGCCGCGCACCCACGTCCTGCACAACGCCATGCCGCTCAGCGACTTCGACCGGGAGAAGACCCCGGACGCCCGCTACAACATCGGACTCGTCGGCATCAGCCAGGTCGCGAAGGACCCGCTCTGGGCGGTGGAGGTCCTCCGCCTCCTCCGCGCCGAGGACGAGCGCTACCGGCTGCTGCTGGTCGGCGGCGACATGGACCCCAGGACCAGCCGCGCCACCCGGAAGTACCTGAACAACTTCATGAAGGAGATCGAGCCGCTGGTCAAGTCCGGCGCCGTGCTGCGGCTCGGCCCGACCGACGACGTCGCGGGCAGGCTCACCGAGATCGGGTTCATCCTCAGCTCCTCGGTGCGCGAAGGCTGCCACGTCGGCCTCATGGAGGGCGCGGCCAGCGGCGCGGTGCCCGTGGTCCGCGACTGGCCGTTCTACGCCGGCAAGGTCCACAGCGCCCGCACCCTGTACCCGAAGGGCTGGGTCCTGGACACCCCGGAGGAGGCCGTCCGGCGCATCCTGGAGGTCAACGCGACCGAGGAGGCCTGGCGCGACCACGCCAAGCTCGCCTCCGAATACGCTCTGTCCACTTGGGACTGGTCGGTGGTCAGCGCCGACTTCGACGAGCTGTTCTTCGGCGAGCGGCGGTAAGCCGCGAACGGGAGCGCCTCCCGGGCCGTCGGCCCGGGAGGCGCTCCCGTCGTGTCGGGGTCCGGTCAGCTCCGGGCCTCGGGGTGCCGCAGGCACCATCCCCGCCAAGCGGACTCGACCATCTCGCGCACGCCGTACCGCGCCGTCCAGTCGAGCTCCTTGCGGGCCAGGTCCGCGGAGGCGATGACCCGCGCCGGGTCGCCCGCGCGCCGCGGGACGACCTCGGGCCGCACGTCGCGGCGGCCGGTGACGTCCAGGATCATCTCGACCATGGCCGCAACCGAGGCGCCCTCGCCGCGGCCGATGTTGAGCACCAGCCGGGCCTCGGGGTCGGATTCGAGCCGGCGGGCCGCCGCCAGGTGCGCGGAGGCGACGTCCTCGACGTGGACGAAGTCGCGTTCGCAGGTGCCGTCGGCGGTCGGGTAGTCGTCGCCGAAGACCAGCGGCGCCTCGCCGCGCGTCAACCGGTCGAAGACCATCGGGATCAGGTTGAACACGCCCTCGTCGGCGAGCTCGGGCACCGCCGCGCCGGCCACGTTGAAGTAGCGCAGGCACGCCGTGGCCATGCCGTGGGCCCGGCCCGCGGCCCGCACCAGCCACTCGCCGGCCAGCTTGGTCTCGCCGTACGGGCTCATCGGCGCGCACGGGGTGTCCTCGGTGACCAGGTCGACGTCCGGCATGCCGTACACGGCGGCCGAGGACGAGAACAGGAAGCTCCGGACACCCGCGGCGGCCGCCGCCTCCAGGACGGTCCGCAGCCCCTCGACGTTGTCCCGGTAGTACTCGAGCGGGCGCTCGACCGACTCGCCGACCTGCTTCTTGGCGGCGATGTGGACGACGCCGGAGAGCTCGTGCGAGCGCAGGACGCGTTCGAGCCGCTCGCGGTCGAGGACGCTGCCCTGCTCGACCGGCACGCCGGCCGGCAGGCGGCCGGGATTGCCGGTGCTGAGGTCGTCGAGGACCACGACCCGCTCGCCGGCGGCCGCCATCTCCCGGACCACATGGGAGCCGATGTACCCGGCGCCGCCGGTGACCAGCCAACTCATTCCTGTCATCCTCCGATGAGCTCTTTGTAGATCCGAACGTACTCGAGCGCCTGGTGCTCCCACGAGTACTCCGCGAGCAGCTCCGGGTCGCGGTACGCGCGGCGGTAGCGGTCCGGGTCGGCCAGGATCCGGCCGATCGCGTCGGCGAGGCTCCGGGCGTCGCCGGAGGTGAAGACCTCGCCGTTGCCCAGGCGCCGCACCTCGGCCGAGAGGGTCTTCACCTCGGTGACGACGAGCGGGAGCCGGGCGTGGCAGTACTCGAAGAACTTGTTCGGGAGGGCGATCTCGTGGTTCACCGAGCCGGTCGGCATCGGGTGGATCCCCATGTCGGCGGTCGACAGGAACCGCGGCAGGTCCTCGTACGCCACGTACCCGCGGAAGTGGAGCCGGTCGGCGATGCCGAGGTCCTCCGCGAGCTCGCGCAGCCGCTTGACGTACGGGTTGGTGTCGTGGCGGCTGACCAGGAACGCCATGTGCAGGCCCGGGACGAGCCGCGCGGCCTCGAGCATGACCTCGAGCTGCCGCTCGGGCGAGGCCCAGCCGCTGTAGACCGCGAGCGGGGTGCCGGCGTCGAGCCCGAAGTCGGAGCGGACGTCGCCCGGGTCCGGGCGCGCCGGCGGGTCGCCGAGCGGGGCGTTGAGCACCACCGCGGGTTCGCGGTCGAGCCCGTGGCGCTCCTTGAGGAGCTTCGCGAGCGGGCGCGAGACGGTGACGACCGCGTCGGCGCCGGGCAGGTACTGGCGCTCCCAGCGGGACTGGGCGTCGAGCTTGCGCGCCCCGAGCCCCTCGTGGCCGGGCACGAACTCGTGCGCGTCGTAGACGACCTTCACGTCTTTGCCGCGCCGGCGCAGGTGCGCGGCGGCGCGCACGCACACGCCGACCGAGTAGGCGTCGTGGGCGTGGAGCAGATCCGGTTCCAGCGCCACGATCTCGGGCCGGAACGCCAGCTCGAACCGGAGCATGTTCACGTCGAGCCGCCGCCAGGCCCGGTCGCCGAGGAGCAGCCCCCACCAGCGGCCCTCGAGGCGCTCCAGGCGGCCGTCGTCGCGCTTGGCGAACCGGTCGCGGGCCTTGGTCTGGGCGACGCGGCGCCCGATCCACACCCGCTCGGCCTTGCGTCCGGCCCGGTGGACCAGCAGCGGGAGCCGCAGGCCCCCGCGGCCCTTCGGGGCGATCGCGAGCGCCTCCAGTTCGTACCGGGCGGCCTTCACATGCCGGGCGCGGCGCCGGGCCCGCTCGGCGTCCCGGTACGCCAGCGGGTACCGCAGCGCCCCGACGAACCGCCGCAGCGACGCCGGCGGGTCCATCTTCGGCAGCGGGATCTTGTGGAACCGGGCCCCGTCCTGCTCGTACCGCTCCGCCTCGCCGGTGACCGAGACGCCCACCAGGTGCGTCTCGAAGCCGGCGGCGGCGATCGACGCCGCCGCCTTCTGCACCCGCGAGTCGCCGTCGATCCGGTTGGGGACCACCATGACGACGCGCCGGGGCGCCGGCGCGGCCGCGGCCTCCCCCCGGTCCACTATTCGCCCAGGACGATGTGGCGGCGGCCGGACCAGGCGGCCGGGTCGGTGACGCGGCGGCCGTCCAGCAGGACCCGCACCTCGGGCAGGTCGGCGGGCGCGAGCGTCCGGTACTCGTCGTGGTCGGCCTGGACCACCGCGGCGGTCACGGCCTCGCCGCGGTGCGCGGGCAGGCCCTCGTGCTCCAGCTCCTCGACCGTGTACATCGGGTCGGCCACGAACGGGTTCGCGCCCTTGGCGCGCAACGACTCCACCAGCGGGAACACGCCGGAGAACGCGGTCTCCTTGACGCCGCCGCGGTAGGCCGCGCCCAAGATGAGGACGTTCGCGCCCTCGAGGTCGCCGTAGGCGGCGGCCAGTACCTCGACCGCGTACGCGGGCATGCCGGCGTTCGCCTGGCGCGCCGCGCGCACCACGGTCGCCTCCGGGTCGTTCCACAGGTACATCTGCGGGTAGATCGGGATGCAGTGGCCGCCGACGGCGATGCCGGGGCGGTGGATGTGGCTGTACGGCTGCGAGTTGCAGGCCTCGATGACCTTCATGACGTCCAGGCCGCGCTTGTCGGCGAACCGCGCGAACTGGTTCGCCAGGCCGATGTTGACGTCCCGGTAGGTCGTCTCGGCGAGCTTCGCCATCTCGGACGCCTCCGAGGAGCCCAGGTCCCACACGCCGTTGGCGCGCGGCAGGTCGTCCCGCTCGTCGAAGTCGAGCACGGCCTCGTAGAACGCGGTGCCGGCCTTCGCCGAGGCGTCGTCGATCCCGCCGACGAGCTTCGGGTAGCGGCGCAGGTCCGCGAAGACCCGCCCGGTCAGGACCCGCTCGGGGCTGAACACCAGGTGGAAGTCCTTGCCGGCCTTGAGGCCCGAACCGGCCTCGAGCATCGGCGCCCAGCGCTCGCGGGTCGTGCCCACCGGGAGCGTCGTCTCATAGGAGACGAGCGTGCCGGGCTTGAGGCCCTTCGCGACGGCCTCGGTGGCGGCGTCCATCCAGCCGAAGTCCGGGACGCCCTCGGCGTCCACGAACAGGGGCACGACGATGACGACGGCCTCGGACTCGGCCACGGCCGCGGCCGTGTCGGTCGTCGCGGTCAGCGTCCCGGCCGCCGTGGTCTCCTTCAGCAGCTCGCCGAGGCGGTGCTCGCCCGGGAAGGGCTCGACGCCGCCGTTGACGGCCTCGACCACCCGCGGGTTGACGTCGGCGCCGATGACGCGGTGCCCCTTCGAGGCGAACTGGACCGCCAGCGGCAGTCCGATCTTGCCGAGGGCTACTACACAGATGCGCATTGGGTTCACTTTCTGAAGCTCAGCTTGATACTCGGTGGGAGCAGGCGGGCCGGGCCGCGCAGCGTCGCGCGCTCACCGACCTTGACCGCCAGGGCCCGCTCGGCGTCCCAGTCCACCGACACGCCCGGCGGCATCCCCGCGCGCTGGATGTACCCGGCGGGCGCCTTGAGCGGCAGGTCGTACGTGCAGTCCCGCAGGGTGAGGTAGGCCCGCAGCGTCCAGCGCCCCGGGCCCCGCCCGATCAGCTCGGCGGTGAGCAGGCGGGCGGTCACGGCGGTGGCCTCCCCGTCGGCCTTGACCTCGACCTCGGCCTCGATCTCGGGGCCGTCCGGCCCGCCGGCGGCGACGGCGGCGCGCGGCGCCGGGGCGCCGCCCGCCTCGATCCTGACCGCGCCGACGCGGACGGACTCGGCCCCCAGCCCTTCGACGGGCGCGTAGAACGAGTACTCGATCCGGTAGTCGGCGCGCTTGACGCCGGTCCAGACCACGTAGCGCGGCTGGACGCCGCGCTCGAGGCGGTCGGCGACGCGCTCGTCGGTGCCGCATTCACCGGCGCCGACCTCGTACCACTCCGGGGGCAGGCCGTGCGCGCGCTCCCGAAACCCGGGGTAGCGGGCGTACAGCCGGCCGTCCTCGAGGAGGAACCCGGGTTCCTCGTCGGCCAGTGCCGCCTCGAGGAGCGCGGTCTCGCGGCGCTCGGCGAGGGACACGCGGACGCGCTGCTCGGCGGGGAGCCGCAGGCGGATCTCCTCGGTGAGGTGCTCGTCGGCGAACTCGGCGACCGCCTCCCAGCATTCGGCGCGCTCGTCGGCGGAGAACGCGAGCGTCGCCGGCGAGAGCACGGCGGCGACCTCGGTCGCGAACGCCCGGTAGACCGCTTCGGGCCGGTCGTCGCCGGCGGCCGCCTCGAGCTCGCGCCCGGCGGCCAGCACGCGCTCCACCGGGGAGGCCGTCCGGCCCCCGGCGACCGCGTCGGCGCTCATCAGCGGGCCCCGGCCCGGTCCAGCACGACGGTCTGGCCGGTCGCGGCCGAGCGCAGCATCATCTCGGAGACCTCGACGATGGCGGCGCCCTGGCGCAGGTCGACGATGTTGGACTCCTTGCCGAGCACGGCGTCCCGGAAGGTCTCGTGCTCGACCAGCAGCGGCTCGCGCTTGCGGATCGCGTAGCGGATCATGTCGCCCTCGGAGACGCCGCGGAAGTTGCTGATGGCCTCCCACTCGGTGTCGACGACGCCGTTCGCGTAGAACGTGAGGTCGGCGGTGAGCGTGTCGGCCACGAAGCAGCCCTTGTCGCCGGTGACGACGGTGGTGCGCTCCTTGAAGGGGCTCAGCCAGTTCACGGAGTGGTTGGCGATCGCGCCCCGGTCGAGGTGGGCGACGGCGGCGAGCATGTCCTCGTGCTCGCGGCCGGACCGGGAGACGGTCTGGGCGCTGATGGTCCGGTAGGCCTGGCCGGTGACGAACCCGGTCAGGTCGATGTCGTGGGTGGCGAGGTCCTTGACGACGCCGACGTCGGCGATGCGGCCGGGGAACGGGCCCTGGCGGCGGGTGACGACCTGGAGGACCTCGCCGAGCTCGCCGGCCTCGAGCCGGTCGCGCATGGAGACGATCGCAGGGTTGTACCGCTCGATGTGGCCGACCGCGGCGACCAGGCCGCGGGACTCGAACGCCTCGGCGAGGCGGGCGGCCGCCTCGGCGGTGTGCGCCAGCGGCTTCTCGATGAGGGCCGAGACGCCGGCCTCGGCGAGGGCCAGGCCGACGGGCTCGTGGAACGCGGTCGGGCAGGCCACCACCGCGTAGTCGATGCCCAGTTCGAGGAGCTGCTCGACGTTCTCGACCAGGCTCGCGCCGGTCGGGACCGTGCCGGCGTCGGCGACCGGGTCGGCCACGGCCACCAGTTCGACGCCTTCCATGGCGTGGACGACCCGGGCGTGGTTGCGCCCCATGGCGCCCATGCCGATCAGTCCGGCGCGCAGCACATCTGCCACTAGTTCAGCTCCAAAGCGTTCACCGCGTCGACGACGCGATCCAGGTCCCCCGCGGTGAGCGAGGGGTGGACGGGAAGGGAGAGGACCTCCGCGGCGGCGCGGTCGGTCTCGGGGAGGTCGGCGCCGAGGCCGACGTACGGGGCGAGCTTGTGGATCGGGATCGGGTAGTACACCGCCGAGCCGATGCCGGCCGCCTTGAGCTGCTCCAGCGCGCGGTCGCGCGCCTCGGCGGGGACGCGGACGGTGTACTGGTGGTAGATGTGGCGGGCGCCCGGGGCGACCGGCGGGGTCGTCACGGAGGTGATCCCGGCGTCGAGGCGGGCGGCGTTGGCGCGGCGCTGCTCGGTGAACCCGTCGAGGCGGCCGAGCTGGACGCGGCCGATCGCGGCCGAGACGTCGGTCATGCGCATGTTCGCGCCGACGATCTCGTTCTGGTACCGCTGCTCCATGCCCTGGTTGCGCAGCAGGCGCAGGGTCCGCGCGAGCTGGGCGTCGTCAGTGGAGACCATGCCGCCCTCGAGGGAGTGCATGTTCTTGGTCGGGTAGAAGCTGAAGGTGCCGGCAGCGCCGAAGGAGCCGACGGGGCGGCCGTCGACCTGGGCGCCGTGCGCCTGGCAGGCGTCCTCGAGGATCGCCAGGTCGTGCCGCTCGGCCAGCGCGGTGAGGCGGGTCATGTCGGCCGGGTGCCCGTAGAGGTGGACGGGCATGATCGCGGCGGTCTTGGGCCCGACGAGGGCGGCGGCCGCGTCGGGGTCGATGCAGAACGAGCCGGGCTCGATGTCGGCGAAGACCGGTTCGGCGCCGACGAGGCGGACCGCGTTGGCGGAGGCCGCGAAGGAGAACGAGGGCACGATGACCTCGTCGCCGGGGCCGATGCCCATCGCCATGAGGGCGAGCTGGAGCGCGGAGGTGCCGGAGTTGACGGCCACGCAGTGCGCGGTGCCGGAGACCTTGGTGAACTCCTCTTCGAAGGCGGCGACCTCGGGGCCCTGCACGACCATGCCGCTGCGCAGGACGGCGACGGCGGCCTCGATCTCCTCCTCGCCGAGGTAGGGCTTGGCGGGAGGAATGAAGTCCTGCTGGTCGTCTGGCATGCGTCCCCCTGGGTGGTGTCGGGTGGGCCTAGGCTGATGCGCCGTTGATGATACAGACGCAACGGTTGGTAAACGAACCGAGAACCCTGGTGGTTGCATCGGCGGCGGTCGGATCACAATGCGGTCGCATCGCCTGCTCAGGACCGCTCGTAGGGCGAGGGGAACGGGAAGTACGCCTCGAGGAATCCGCGCACCATGGCGCGCACCTCGGCCTCGCGCTCGGGGACGGGTTCGACCTCGTTGAGGCAGAAGAACTCCCCGTCGCGGGCGGCGAGGATCCCGGCGAGGCGCTCGGGGGCCGCGGGGTCGTAGATGTCGACGTAATGCAGCTTGGACCGGCCGGGGACGGCCCGTCCGGTGAGCATCGCGTAGTGGTGGTGGAGCATCGCGGCGAACTCGATGTCGCGCGGGTCGCGGAAGCGGGAGCGGCTGGTCGCGTCCACGGCGTCGGCGTACCGCTTCTCGAGCTCGTAGAGGACGGGCCGCAGCTGCGGGTGCGGGATGTGCTTGAACTTGCGGGTGATGAAGCGCCCGAAGTCCGGTTCGAGGAGCGCGCGGACGTTCTTGCCGGCCGAGTTGGGGGCGGAGTCCTCGGGGCGGACGGCGCCGAGGCCGATCTGCAGGGGCGAGAACGGCAGCTGCGCGATGCCGTTGGCGTGGAAGAACCGCTCGGCCTGGCTGGGCTGTCCGAAGAACAGGTCGTCGTTGAGGACCAGGTAGTGGTCGCTCAGGCCCTCGATGTGGTGGAGCTGGGTGGCGATGGCGTGCGAGCTGAAGACCGGCAGCGCGGACGGGTCGGCGAAGATCTCGGCGTGGTCGACGACGGTGACGCCGTCGTGGCCGGTGTCGAGCCAGTCCGGGGTCTGCCCGGCGGTGACGATGTAGACGTGCCGGATGAACGGCGCGAACGCGTGGAGCGACCGCAGCGAGTACTTGAGCTCGTCGCGGCTGGTGTACCGGGAGGCCCCGCCGAGGTGGGCGTGCTCGGCGGCGTCGCCGCCGAGGTACCGGGCGCGCTCGGCGGCCCAGGCGGGGTCGTCGCCGTCGACCCACATGTAGACGGCGTCGACGGGGAAGTCGACGTCGTCGGCGAGCTTGCGGGTGAACGGCTCGAAGGTCGGGTACTCGCGGCCGCCGACCTCGCGGTGCGCGGGGACGCGCGCCTCGGCGGGCAGCACGTCGGCGACCCGGTTGGGGCGGGGCCCGACCCAGGCGCCGGCGAACATGGCCGCGGGGATGCGCACGCGGACCCGGTCGAGCTTGCGGTCGAAGTCGGGCTGGGCGGCGAACTCCTCGCCGTCGCGCCAGAACTCGACGTCGCAGCCGTAGTCCAGCCCGGCCAGCACCTGGCCCTGCGGGCCGAGCCCGATGCGCGCGAACCGGATGGTCTGGGCGTTCTTGACGGCCGTCGGCAGCGCGCCTTCGGCGTACATGCCGCGGGCGGTGCACCGCTCGCCGCTGAAGCGGGCGGCGTAGACGTCGCCGTCGCCGTACCGCTCGCGCATCGATTCGAGGAACGCCTTCTTGTCGGCCTTGCGCAGGCCGACGACGTGGCGGACCGGCGAGTGGCCGGGGACGAGGAAGTACTCGAGGCCGGCGGCCTCGGCGGCGGCGACGACGAGCCGCAGGTTCGCCTCGGCGGCGCCGGCGGCGGTGAAGTCCTCGGCGATGCGGCCGATCACGGCGCCGTGGGGCCCCTCGGCGGCCCGGAGGCCCGGGTCGGCGGCGAGGAGGGCGCGGCGCCGCTTGGCGGCCCTGGCGCCGTCGAGGCCCTCGCGGACCCGCTTGCGCACCGGCGCGGGGAGCACGCGGCCCACCGCGTGCCGGACTGCGGCTCGGGGGCTGCGCCCTTCACCGGTCATGGTTCCTCCTATTGCGCCTCATCGCGACCGCTCCTGATAATACAGACGGAACAGGGCGTTAACGCGGGGCGAACACCGGGAGGCCGGAGCGCTCACGGCCGCCGGTCGGCGGCGAGCGCGTCGCGCGCGAACTTGAGCGATTCGGCGAGGTCGGCGGCCCGGCGGGTGCGGTTCCCGGACTTGCGGGTGGAGACCTCGACGGTGATCGAGCCGTCCCAGCCGCCGCGGCCGAGCGCGCCCAGGAGCTCCGCGCACGGCTGCTTGCCGCGCCCGGGCACCAGGTGCTGGTCCGCGCCGGGCTCGTTCCCGTCGCACAGGTGGATGTGCCTGAGGCCCTTGCCCATCCGGTCGGCCATCGCGATGGCGTCGGCACCGGAGGCGGCGCAGTGCGACAGGTCGAGCGTGTACGCGTCGTAGCCGTGCCGGGTCGGGTCCCAGTGGGGCCGGTAGGGCACGAGGTTCCGCTTGCCGAGCCTGAGCGGGAACATGTTCTCGACCGCGATGGTCACGTGCGGGTAGCGGGCCCGCAGGCCGTCGAGGACGGTGGAGAACTTCGCGGCGTAGTCCCGCTGCCACGAGAACGGCGGGTGGATCACGACCGTGGGCGAGTCCAGGTACTCCGCCGCCTGCACCGAGCGGCGCAGCCGCGTCCACGGGTCGGAGCTCCACACCCGCTGCGTGACCAGCAGGCACGGGGCGTGGACGGCGCCGATCTTGACGCCGTAGTGCTTGGCGAGACTGGCGGCGGCCGCCGGGTCCTGGGAGACCCGGTCGGTGAAGACCATCAGCTCGACCCCGTCGTACCCGAGCTCCGCGGCCAGTTCGAAGCCGACTGCGGTGGGTTCCGGGTAGACGGAGGTGGTCGACAGCAGAACCGGCACATGCGTCACGACACCAGGGTACGCCGCGCCCGGTGTCCGTTCCGGGCGCCGGTGGCCGGGTACGGTTGACCGATGACCGACGAGGTGGGCCTGGACTTCGACCGCGAATGGGTGGAGTTCTTCGACCCCGACGATCCCGAGACCCTGGTGCGCGCGGACCTGACCTGGCTGCTGTCGCGCTGGGGGTGCATCTTCGGGCGGCACCCGGAGGCCGGCGGCTGCCCGGGCATCGAGGCGGGGCAGCCCGCCGACGGCTGCTGCCTGCACGGGGCCTTCTACACCGACGAGGCCGACATCAAGCGCATCAAGCGGAGCGTGAAGCGGCTGACGCCCGAGACGTGGCAGCTCCACCGCCCGTGGCGCGAGACCATCGTCGACGACACTCTCGAGAACGACGACGGCGAAGAGGAGCCCGCGAAGAAGACCGCCGTCGTCGACGGCGCGTGCGTCTTCCACAACCGCGAGGGCTTCCCGGGCGGCACCGGGTGCGCGCTGCACCAGCAGGCGATCCGCGACGGCGTCCACCCGATGGCGTACAAGCCGGAGGTGTGCTGGCAGCTCCCGGTCAAGCGCGACTTCAAGACCGAGCACCGCGCCGACGGCCGGGACGTGTCGGTCACGCTCATCACCGAGTTCGACCGCGCCTCGTGGGGCCCCGGCGGCCACGACTTCGACTGGTGGTGCACGAGCTCGCCGCTGGCGCACACCGCCGCCGAGCCGGTCTACCGCTCGTACGAGACCGAGCTGATCGAGCTGCTCGGCCCGGCCGCCTACGGGCGGCTCGCGGAGCTGTGCGAGCGGCGCGAGAAGCTCGGCCAGGTCGCGCCGCACCCGGCGACCGCGCGGGCCGCCTCGGTCCGGCTGCCGGCCCCCGCCCGGCGCCGCTGAGGCGCGCTCCGGGACCCGTCCAGGACGCCGCAGGGCCCGGGACGCGGGGCCGCTAGGACGCGAGCGCCCCGTCGCGCACGTCGAGCACGTCGAGCGCCGAGTCGCCCGCCGCGGTCTTGCGTACCGGCTTGGCGTACGTGGCCTTCACTTCGGCGGTGAACACGTCGACGAGGTCCCCGGGCTTGATGTCGCCCAGGTAGTACTCGCGGACCTCCGCGCGCAGGTCGGCCTTCGAGTCGGTGATCAGGAGCTCGTCGAGGACCTCCTCGATGTTCCCGGCGTCGGGTTCGAGCAGGTACGCGGCCTTCGCGAGCGGGAACTCCTCCAGGTACCGGTCCCCGAAGCCCTTCGGGTCGGTCATCGCGAACGCGCGCCCGCCGTACAGCCAGTCCGAGGCGGTGCCGCTGATGTCGGAGATCGCGGCGTCGGCGGCGTTGATGCACTGCGAGAGCGTCACCTTGGTCTCGGCCTGCGCGCCCCACAGGTGCGGGCGGCCGGTCTTGGCGGCGTCGGCGGCCACCATGGCCTTGATCTCCTCGGCGATCGCCTGGTAGGCGGCGTTCGTCCTCGTGTACGGGTGGGTCCGGAAGATGACGTTGACGTCCCGCTTGAGCAGCGCCTCGACGATCTTCTTGCCCTGCTTGAGGGACGAGTAGTTGACGTCGGCGGTCAGGCCGGTCCAGGTCGGCGTGTACAGGACCGTCCGGCGCTCCTCGGGGAGGCGTTCGCGCTGGTCGACCTGGATGTCGTGGAGCTGGGGGCGGCCGATCCGCCGGAACTTGTAGTTGGGGATGTCGACGCCGTGGCGGTGGTAGCGGTCGACGCCGGCCTGCCCGGCCACGAACACCCGGTCGTACATGAGCGAGACCGGGCTGCGGCTGATGGCCTTGTCGGAGTCGCCGTGCATGAGCTGCACGTGGATGTACTTGTCGAGCTTGATGAGCTGCGCGTTCTTGACGGCGTGGTTGACGTAGAAGCAGGCGCGGACGCTCTCGGGGAGGATCGAGTCGAGCACCGACTGCGCGGGCACGAGGACCACGGGGGCCTTGGTGCGCTTGACGATCCCGTTCCACAGGTACTGGTCGCGGATGAGGATGACGTACGGGTCGCCGATCCGCTCGAAGTACGGCAGCCACATCGTGAGCTGGTACTCGGAGGCCTGCGCGCCGGCGAAGTGGATGACGAACTTCGGCTGGAGCCTGGTGACGGCGGTCATGACGCGGCCGTCGACGGGGTGCGATTCGCGCCTGCGGTGCAGGTAGCCGCTGAGGACCGCGATGCCGACCCAGCCGAGGGCCGCCGCGGCCGCCGCCGCGGCGGCGAGGTCGGTGCCGAGCGCGTACGCGGCCGGGACCAGCGGCGCGAGCGCGTACACGACGTTGACGGCGTTGGTGAGGCCGGCGATCTTCGGCGGGGTGAACCAGATCTCGCGGGTGGAGCGCTCGATGTCGAGGTTGGCGGTCTCCAGGAAGCCGACGTTGAGCGCCCGGTTGACCACTTCGGAGACGGCCAGGTAGCAGGTGATGGCGAGCCCGGCGAGGAGGAGCGGCCACCGCTCGAGCCCGCCGGAGTACCACAGCTCGATGAGGATCGCGAGGGCGGCGAGGACCCGGGGGACGCGCTGCGTCGCGAGCCCGATGCGCTGCCAGGCTATGCCTGCGAAGACCGCGAGCGCGAGGCCGAAGGCGATCCAGGGCCTGCCGGTCTGCACCACTGCGGCGAAGACGGCGGCGATGGCCAGCAGGTTCAGTCGGATGGGCCAGGAATTCAGCAGTCTCTTCAACGCGCCTTGCCTCGGATTCGGTCTCGCGGGGGCTGTGCTGCCACTACTTGTAGATCACCGGTGTCACTGCGCCGGTTCCGCTATTTGAAGTGCTCGTTAACGCTGTTGAGGTCCTCGGCGAAGTCGACCTCGATGACGTTGTGCTGGGAGATGTCGACGGCTTCGAACTTCAGGCCGTCCTTCTCGATGGCGAGCTCGATGCCGCCTTCGAAGTACTCCTGGTCGTCGACTTCGGCGAGCCGCTTGGCGACCAGGGCCCGGTCGTCGGCGGAGACGTAGTTGATGCCGACGGCCTCGCCGAGGGCGCCGTCGGTGACCCGCTTGGACAGCTTGTTGATGTAGCCGTCGGCGCCGAGGGTGTACTTGACCTCCTCGTCGGAGACCTTCGCGGTGTTGACGGCGATGAACGAGTGGTCCATCGCGATGTGCGGCAGGAGCACGTCGAGGACCTGCGGGTCGAAGACGACGTCGCCGTTGAGCCACAGGACGCCGCCGGGGCCGAGGATGGTGAACGCCTTGAGGAGGCTCTTGGAGGTGTTGGTGTCGCCGTACGCCTGGTTGTAGATGAAGCCGACGTCGGGCACCTCCTCCATGATCATCTCCTTCTTGTAGCCGACGACGAGGTGGATCGAGTGGCGGCTGAACCGGGAGGTGAGCAGTCGCAGCGAGCGGCCGAGGATGGTCTCGCCGGTGTTCAGGGCGGTGAGCGACTTGGGGTGGGGCTTGCCGAGCCGGGAGCCGACTCCGGCCGCCAGGATCACGATGTTCGTGGACATGTCGAGTGCCACCTCGTTCGGTTGGGATGCTGGATTGGTGGAGTTTACCTACTTGAACAGGCGATTACGCAAAGCCCAACGGGCGGTGGATGCGGGGGTCACAGGCGGCGCCGGCCGTCTCGCGGCGCGTCCCCGGACCGGAGCGGACCGTGTCGGTCACGCCCTGAGCAGGGCTTCCGCCAGCAGCAGGTCCGCCGGTTCGGTCACCTTCAGGTTGCGCTCCGAGCCCGCGACGGTGCGGACCGGGACGCCGGGGCGGAACCGCAGGACCACGGAGCAGTCGTCGGTGGGGACGAACGCCCGGTCGGCGGCCGCGTCGGCATGGGCGGCGGCGATGAGCCCGAGGCGGAACCCCTGCGGGGTCTGCACCCGGGCGAGCCGCGAGCGGTCGGGGACGGCGGTGATGCGGCCGGAGTCGATGCGGCCCGAGTCGACCTCGACGACGGTGTCGGAGGACGGGATCGCGGCGGTCACGGCTTCGCAGTCGTCGAGTGCGGCGACGACATCGGCGATGATGCGTCCGGACACGAGCATGCGGGCGGCGTCGTGGAGCAGCAGCCGCGCCTCCGGCCCGATCCCGGGCTGGGCCTGGGCCCAGCGGATCGCGGCGACCGAGGACGCCGCGCGGGTCGCGCCGCCCCCGATCACGGCCGAGAGTTTTGTCACATTTGCGGATTTGGCGATGGTCCAGGCCGCTTCGTGGTGCCCCTCGGCCATCACCAGGACGATCCGGTCGACCGCTCCGCTCGCCTCGAACGCCTCCAGGGTGTGCTGGAGGATCGGCTTGCCCGCGACCGGCAGGAGCTGCTTGGGGAGGGCGGCGCCCATGCGGGCGCCGGTCCCCCCGGCGAGCACTGCCGCGATCGTCGGCTGGTCGGTCGGCACGGCGGTTCTCCCGGGGTCGGCGGTCGTCTGCCGCCCCAATCTACGGTCCCGGGGCACCGGTCCCGCGCAGGCCCGCCGCTACGCGGCCTTGGCCAGGACCTTCTCGAACACGGCCACGTGCCGGCCGACGACCTGCTCGGGCTCGAACCGCCGGGCGGTCTCCATCCCGGCGTCGGCGAGCTTGCGGCGCAGGCTCGGGTCCGACATGAGCCGCCGCAGCGCCGCGGCCAGCTCCTCCGGCTTCCCGGCCGGCACGAGCAGGCCGTTCTCGCCGTCCTGGATGATCTCCAGCGGGCCGTGCTTGACCGCGCTGCACACCACCGGCAGCCCGGCGGCCATGGCCTCGACGATGACGAGCCCGAACGGCTCGAACCGCGACGGGATCGCCGCGATCGACGCCCGCTGCCACTCCGCGTCCAGCGGCGTGACCGGCCCGGGCAGGTCGATCCGGTCGGCCAGTCCCAGCTCGGCCGCCAGGGCCTTGAGCTTGTCCTTGTTCGGGCCGCGCCCGAAGATCTTCACCCGCCAGTCCGGGAACTCCTCGGCGAGCTCGGCGAACGCGCGCACGAGCGTGTCCATGCCCTTCATGCCCGTGAGGCGCCCCGCGGTCATGATGAGCGGCTCGGTCAGCTCCGACGGCGGCCTCGGGCTGGCCGGGATCGAGTTCGGCACGCACGCGATCTTGTCGCCCAGCTCCGGGAACGCCGCCCGGTACGCCTTGGCGTCGGCCTCGGTGATGGTGACGATCGCGTCGAACGCCGGGTAGTGCTCGTCGATGTGCTTGCGCACCGGCGGCTTGTAGTGGTCGAGGTACATGTGCTCCTGCGCGACCATCGCGTACGCCCCGGGGCGCCCGTACCGGGCCATGTACAGGTTCACCGAGACCTGCGTGCCGACGACCACGTCGGTGTCGAGCGTCTTGAGGTACCGCCTCACCTTGCGGTCGAGGAGCTTCGACGACTCGCCCTGGTTGTTGATCTTGTCGGCGTCGAGGAACGACGGCTGCTTCGCCTGGAGGCGCTGGAGCAGCGAGAGGCGCTCGCCGCCCTTGGCCGGCTTGCGGACGTCCCACAGGTTCACGACCTTGATCCGCGGGTCGATGGCGAAGTCCGGCTTCGCCTTGTGCCGCACGAAGGACGCGATCGTCACGTCGTGGCCCAGGTCCACCAGCGCCTCGGCGGTGTTCAATGTGGTCTTGATGGTCCCGCCGATGCCCCAGATGTTCCGGACCAGGAAGGTGATTCGCATGTGCTCGAAGCTCGCTTTCGAAGAGTGCCGCCATCGGGCACGACGGACGGCCGGGGCCCGGCGCCCGGGCCCGCACTGCCTTGACGCGCCGGCGACCTGATCGGGTTGCACCGGCCTGTACGCCAGTTTACGGAGCATTGAACCGGAGGTGGACGCAGAGCACCGAACGGCGGCGGGCGGCCCGCGGGCCGCCCGCGCTACTCGGCCTTCTTCGCGGCCTTCTTCGCGGCCGTCTTCTTGACCGCGGTCTTCTTCACCGCGGTCTTCTTGGCGGCCGTCTTCTTGGCCGTCGCCTTCTTCGCCGTCTTCTTCGCGGCGGTCTTCTTGGCCGCCTTCTTCGCGGTCTTCTTCGCCGGGACCGCGCCCGAGGCGACCTTCTCTCGCCGCTCGGCGAGCAGCTCGGCGGCGCGGTCGATCGTCAGGTCCTCGACCGAGTCGGTCTTGCGGATCGAGGCGTTGGTCTCGCCGTCGGTCACGTACGGGCCGAAGCGCCCGTCCTTGAGCGTGACCTCCTTCCCGGTGACCGGGTCGGGGCCGAGCTCCTTGAGCAGGGTCTGCGCCCGCTGCTGGCGCCCGCGCGACTTCGGCTGCGCGAGCAGCTTCTCGGCCTCCTCGAGCGTGAGCGTGAACAGCTGCTCCTCGCGGTCGAGCGACCGGTAGTCGCGGCCCTTCTTCACGTACGGGCCGTGCGGGCCCAGGCCGGTGCGGATCTCCTCGCCCTCGGCGTCCTTGCCGACCAGGCGCGGCAGCGTCAGCAGCTTCACGGCGTCGTCGAGCGTCAGCTCGGAGAGCTTCTGCCCGGTCAGCAGCGACGAGGACTTCTCGCCGCTCGTCACGTACGGGCCGTACCGGCCGCTCTTGGCGAACACCGGCTCGCCGGTCTCGGGGTGGGTGCCGAGCTCGCCCTCGGCCGAGCCGAGCTCGTACAGCTCCTCGACCTTCGCGGGGGTCAGCTCGTCGGGGGCCACGGACTCGGGGACCGAGACGCGCTCGCCCGGCTCGCCGGCCTCGGCCTGCGCCGGCGTGGTCCGCTCGAGGTAGGGCCCGTACCGGCCGACGCGGGCGACGACCTGGCGCTGCTGCTCGTCGGTGTGGAGCGGGATCGAGTTCACCTGGCGGGCGTCGATCTTGGCGAGCTCCTCCTCGACCATGTGCCGCAGCCCGCCCGAGGCCGCGACGGTGCCCTCCTTGTCCTGGCCGCCGAAGTAGAACTTGCGCAGGAACTCCTCGCGGGACTCCTGCCCGGCGGCGACCTCGTCGAGCTCGTTCTCCATGCCCGCGGTGAAGTCGTAGTCGATCAGGCGCGGGAAGTGCCGCTCGAGGAGCCCGACGACCGCGAACGCGCGGAACGCCGGCACGAGCGCCTGGCCCTTCTTGAACACGTACTCGCGGTCCTGGATGGTCTGCATGATCGACGCGTACGTCGACGGGCGGCCGATGCCGCGCTCCTCGAGCGCCTTGACCAGGCTCGCCTCGGTGTAGCGGGCCGGCGGCTGGGTGGTGTGCCCGGCCGCTTCGAGGCCGCGCTCGGCCAGGTGCTGCCGCTCGGCCAGCTCGGGGAGGCGCTTCTCCGCGTCGTCGGCGTCGCCCTCCTCGATCGACTCGACGTAGGCGAGCAGGAAGCCCGGGTTCGTGATGGTCTTGCCGGAGGCGCCGAAGTCGGCCTCCTCCCCCGAGGTCGTCACCGCGCGGGCCCGCACGGACGTCGAGTTCCCGGTCGCGTCGACCATCTGCGAGGCGAGGGTGCGCCGCCAGATGAGCTCGTAGACGCGGTACTCCTCGGCCGAGAGCTGGCCGCGCAGCTGCGTCGGGGTCTTGAACTGGTCCCCGGCGGGCCGGATGGCCTCGTGCGCCTCCTGCGCGTTCTTCACCTTCCTCGCGTAGTGGCGCGGCTCGGCCGGCACGTACTGGGCGCCGTACAGCTCGGCGGCCTGCGCGCGGGCGGCGTTGATCGCCGTCGCCGACAGGTTCGTCGAGTCGGTCCGCATATACGTGATGTGGCCGTTCTCGTACAGCCGCTGGGCGACCCGCATCACCTGCGCGCTCGAGAGCCGGAGCTTGCGGCCGGCCTCCTGCTGCAGCGTCGAGGTGATGAACGGCGGGTAGGGGCGGCGCCGGTACGGCTTCTTGTCGACCTTGAGGACGGTGAAGTCGCGCCCTTCCAGGCGCCCGGCCAGCCCGCGCGCGCCCTGCTCGTCGAGGTGGACGACGTTGCCCTTGGCGGTGCCGGTGGCCGCGTCGAAGTCCTTGCCGGTGGCGACCCGGTCGCCGTCCACGGCGATCAGGGTGGCCTTGAACCGCTGGTCGTCCGCAGTCGCGAGGTTCGCGGTGACGTCCCAGTAGTCGGCGGAGCGGAACGCCATGCGGGCGCGCTCGCGCTCGACGATGAGCCGGGTCGCGACCGACTGGACGCGGCCGGCCGACAGGCGCGGCATGACCTTCTTCCACAGGACCGGGCTGACCTCGTAGCCGTAGAGGCGGTCGAGGATGCGCCGGGCCTCCTGGGCGTCGACGAGGTCCTGGTTGAGCTCGCGCGGGTTCGCGGCCGCCTCGGCGATGGCCTGCGGGGTGATCTCGTGGAAGACCATCCGCTTGACCGGGATCTTCGGCTTCAGGGTCTCCAGGAGGTGCCAGGCGATGGCCTCCCCCTCGCGGTCCTCATCGGTGGCGAGGAAGAGCTCGTCGACCTCGGCGAGGTAGCCCTTGAGCTTCTTCACGTGCGCCGAGCGGTCGGGGTTGACGATGTACAGCGGCGCGAAGTCGTTGTCGACGTCCACGCCCAGCCGGGACCACGCCTTGTCCTTGTACTTCGCCGGGATCTCCTTCGCACTGCGAGGGAGGTCGCGGATGTGCCCGAGGGAGGAGTCGACGATGTAGCCGGCACCGAGGTACGAGGCGATCGTCTTGGCCTTCGCCGGGGATTCGACAATGACCAGGCGTTTGATATCCGGCACTGCTCCCACCGTTCACTCGGAAAATGCGCTCGATTCGTTACGGTAGCTCACGCTTCCGCAACACGTCCCCTGAGTATGAGTGTGCCCCGTTCCATTGGAACGGGGCACACGCCGTCATACAGGCCCGGAACCGCGCCGCTCGGGCGCGGTCACCGGGCGCGGCCGCTAGCCGACCTCGACCGACTCACGCTCGTCCCGGGCGCGGGCTTCCCCCGCCTCCACCACCGACGAGCGGCGCTTGGAGACGAGGATCGCGGCGACCAGGGCGGCCACGGCGAGGCCGGCGATGATCCAGCGGACGGGGCCGTCGGCCTCGGCGCCGACGCCCTCGACCGTGTAGACGACCACGGCCGGGGCGATGATGAGGCTCACCAGGTTCATGACCTTGAGGAGCGGGTTGATGGCCGGGCCGGCGGTGTCCTTGAACGGGTCGCCGACGGTGTCGCCGATGACCGCCGCGGCGTGGGCCTCGGAGCCCTTGCCGCCGTGGTTGCCGTCCTCGACGTCCTTCTTCGCGTTGTCCCAGGCGCCGCCCGAGTTCGCCAGGAGGATCGCCATGAGCACACCGGTCGCGATCGCGCCCGCGAGGTAGGCCGCGAGCGGGCCCACGCCGAGGCCGAAGCCGACCGCGATGGGCGCCGTGATGGCCAGCAGGCCCGGGGTCGCCAGCTCGCGCTGGGCGTCGCGGGTGCAGATGTCGACGACGCGCCCGTACTCGGGCCGCTGCGTGCCCTCCATGATCCCCGGGAAGCGCGCGAACTGGTCGCGGACCTCGTTGACGACCGCACCCGCCGAGCGGGCCACGGCGTTGATCGCCAGGCCGGAGAACAGGAACACGACGCTCGCGCCGATGATGAAGCCCACGATGTTCGCCGGGTCGGCGATGTTCAAGGTCTCGAACAGGGCCGCGCCGGCGAGGCCCTCGGAGGCCACGGCGTCGGTGTAGGAGCCGAACAGGGCGGTCGCGGCCAGGACCGCGGTCGCGATCGCGATGCCCTTCGTGATGGCCTTGGTGGTGTTGCCCACCGCGTCCAGGTCGGTGAGGGTGCGCGCCGCGTCGCCCTCGACGTCGCCGGACATCTCGGCGATGCCCTGCGCGTTGTCGCTGATGGGCCCGAAGGTGTCCATCGCGACGATGACGCCGACGGTGGTCAGCAGGCCGCAGCCGGCCAGGGCCACCGCGAACAGGCTGATGAGGATCTCGCCGCCGCCGAGCAGGTACGCGCCGAGCACCGCGGCCGCGATGAGCAGCGCCGAGTACACGGCCGACTCCAGGCCGAGCGAGAAGCCCGACAGGATGTTCGTGGCCGCGCCGGTGCGGGTCGAGGCCGAGACCGCCCGGGTGGGCTTGTAGCGGGTGTCGGTGTAGTAGCCGGTGAGGAACATGATCGCGGCGGCCAGGGCGATGCCGATGACGACCGAGACGATCGCGAGGACCTGCGGGCCCACCGGGACCGCGGACGTGTCCACATCGGTCCCCAGCGCCGACCATTCGGCCGGGACGTACATGAGCACCGCGACCGCCGTCAGCGCGGCCGACACGACCGCGGAGATGTAGAACGCGCGGTTGATCGCGGTCAGGCCCGAGGCGTCGGAGGCGCGCATGCGGGTGATGATCACGCCGAGGATCGCGCAGACGATGCCGACCGAGGCGACCAGCAGCGGCAGCACCAGGCCGGTCTCGCCGAAGGCGGCCCGGCCCAGGATGAGGCTCGCGACGAGCACGACCGCGTAGGACTCGAACAGGTCCGCGGCCATGCCGGCGCAGTCGCCGACGTTGTCGCCCACGTTGTCGGCGATGGTCGCCGGGTTGCGCGGGTCGTCCTCGGGGATGCCCTGCTCGACCTTGCCGACCAGGTCGGCGCCGACGTCGGCGGCCTTGGTGAAGATGCCGCCGCCGACCCGCATGAACATGGCCAGGAGCGCGGCGCCGAAGCCGAAGCCCTCCAGGACCACGGGCGCGTCGCCGTTGTAGATGAACACCACCACCGAGGCGCCCAGCAGACCCAGGCCCACGGTGAGGAACCCGACCACGCCGCCGGTGCGGAACGCCAGGTGCATCGCCTTCCGCGGTTCGCCGTCGCGGGCCGCGGAGGCCACGCGCACGTTCGCGCGGGTCGCCAGGCTCATCCCCGCCCAGCCGATGAACGAGCTGAACAGGGCGCCGACGATGAAGAACAGGCTCCGTCCGATGCGGACGTCGTTCCCTCCCTCGGCAGGCAGCAGGAAGAGCAGGACCACGGCGATGACGACGAAGATCCCCAGCGCCTTGAACTGGCGGCGCAGGTAGGCCGAGGCGCCCTCCTGGACGGCCCCGGAGATCTCCCGCATCTTGTCGGTGCCGGTGCCGGCGCCCAGGATGCTCTTGACGAGCGCCGCGGCGCCGCCGAGGGCGATCAGCGCCAGTGCGGCCGCGAGCACGACCAGGCTGAGGTTCGCGCCCTCGAGCGCGCCTACGCCCTCGTCGCCGTTGGCGAGCAACGTATGCATGTAGTTCCTCCGAATAGATTCATGGCATGGCTCGCGAGCTCCGCCATGGCGGAGGGGCCGCGCTGGCAGGGCGCGCTCCTCCGCGGACACGGGTAGGGCCGCGTGCGGGTGGCCCGCGGCCGTTGCCGCGCTTGGCGACGCGGCAGACATAACGTGCGGAGTGTAACGATGTGAGGGCGCTCGGAGTGGGTTCGGTCACGCCGCGGCGGCGGGGTGTCCGGGGCCTCAGTGGTCGGCCGCGGAGCCCGACCCGGGCAGGGGCCAGCTCATGCGCACCGTGGTGCCCCCGTCGGCGGTCGGACCGGTCACCACCAGGTCTTCCACCAGTCCGCCGAGGACGATGAGGGTGATCTCCTCCGAGAGGGTGTCCTCTTCGAGCGCGTCGTGATCGTTCGCTCGCGCATCGCCGCCGACGGCGCCCGCGCCGACCCGGTCGCCGGAGCGTGCGCGCAGATCCTGCGCGTTGTCGGTGATTTTCGCAACGAAACGGTCACCGATCGAAAACTCCACGCGCACGAGGTCGAGCAGTCCGCGGTCGCGGTGCCGCAGGACCGCGCGCGTGCACGCCTCGCCCACCGCTTGGCGCACCTCGTCGAGGAGCCCCGTGGCCACGCCCGCGTGCGCCGCGACGTCGGCGGCGACGAGCCGGGCGGCCCGCACGTAGGCGGCGGCCGGGGTGAAGGCGAACCGGACCGTCGTCGGCTCCGGTCGCCTGCCACGGTCGTGCTTGGAGCCGTTCACTCGCCGGGCACCGCTTCCCGGACGTCCAGGACCTTGTCGAGCCCCGTGAGGTCCAGGAGCTTGCGGATGCGGGGGTTCGCGCACACGACGACCAGGCTGCCGCCGGCGTCGGAGAGGCGGCGCCGGGCGCCGATGAGGACGCCCAGGCCGGTCGAGTCGCAGAACTCGGTCGGGGTCAGGTCGATGGCCACCCGCATGCGGCCTTCGGAGGAGAGCTGGCGGACCGCCTCGCGAAGCTGCGGGGCGGTGTACATGTCGATCTCGCCGGTGACGCTGATGACCGCGTACTCACCGACGGTCGACAGGCCCAGCCCCAGTTCGGGCTCGGGCGCGCCGTCGCCTGAAGTTCCCCTCACGCCGTTCTCCTAGCTGGCTGGAGTGTGTCTTGGCCCATAAGCGTACTGCGTTCCGAGTGGACCGGAGCCGGGAGCGTATGACCGGTATGCGGTCGGACGCCACCGGCCGCCGCGGGTCGGCCCGTCGGCGTTGTCGGTCCGCTGCGGCATCATTGCAGGATGCCCGCGGACCAGCTCATCGCCGCCCTCGACAGTGACGAGGGCGGGCTGCGCCATGTCCGGAAGCTCCCGGCCCGCGCGTCCGTGCGCGCCTCCTGGCCCGAATGGGTCCCCGACGTGGTGCGCAAAGCCTTGGAGGACACCGGGATCACCCTCCCGTGGCCGCACCAGGCCGAAGCGGCCACGCACGCGTTCGAAGGCCGCGACACCGTGATCGCCACCGGCACGGCCTCCGGCAAGAGCCTCGCCTACCTGCTGCCGGTCCTCACCGAGGCGGCCGCGGAAGGGCCCGGCCGCACGCTGTACCTCGCGCCGACCAAGGCGCTCGCGGCCGACCAGGCCCGCGCCGTGGCCGAGTTCGCCGTCCCCGGGCTCGTCCCGGCCATCGTCGACGGCGACACGCCGTTCGAGCACCGGCAGTGGGCCCAGCGCTTCGCGAACCTGGTCCTGTCCAACCCCGACCTCCTCCACCACTCGCTGCTCCCCCGCCACCGCATGTGGCGCTCGCTGCTCAAGGACCTCAAGTACGTCGTGGTCGACGAGTGCCACGTCTACCGGGGCGTGTTCGGCGCCCACGTCGCCCTGACGCTGCGCCGGCTGCTGCGCCTGGCCGAGCACTACGGCGCGAACCCGACGGTGATCGCGGCCAGCGCGACCGCGGCCGACCCGGCGGCGTCGCTGTCGGTCCTCACCGGACGGCCCGCGACGGCGGTGACGGTGGACTCGTCGCCGTCGCCGGGGGCGACGGTGGCGCTGTGGGAGCCGGTGACGTACGAGATCGACGGCGAGCCGCAGCAGGCGTCGACGTTGAGCGAGACCGCCCGGATGCTCGCGCAGCTGGTGCGCCGCGGGGTGCGCACGCTCGCGTTCGTGCCGTCGCGGCGGGGCGCGGAGATCGTTGCGGCCGAGGCGAAGTCGCGCCTGGGTGCGGATCCGGCGGCGGGCCGGATCGCGGCGTACCGGGCCGGGTACCTGCGCGAGCACCGGCGCGACCTGGAGGCGGACCTGCGGGAGGGTCGCCTGCTCGGGGTGGCGACGACGAACGCGCTGGAGCTGGGGATCGACGTGACGGGCCTCGATGCGGTGCTGCTGTGCGGGTACCCGGGGCGGCTCGCGTCGTTCTGGCAGCAGATCGGGCGGGCGGGCCGCGGGGACACCGAGGCGCTCGCGGTCATGCTCGCGAAGGACGACCCGCTCGACACGTACCTGGTGCACCATCCGGAGGCGATCTTCGACCGGCCGGTGGAGGCGAGCGTGTGCGACCCGTCGAATCCGTACGTCCTGGCCGGGCACCTGTGCCTGGCGGCGGAGGAGCTGCCGCTCAAGGAGGCCGACCTGGCGTCGATCCCGGGCAGCCGCGAGGTCGCCGATCAGCTCGTGGAGCAGAAGCTGCTGCGCAAGCGGGCCGGGGGCCGGTACTACTGGGTCGGGTCGGAGCGCCCGGAGGTGACGCTGCGCGGTTCGGGGCCGATGGGCGTCGACATCGCGGAGACGAGCACGGGCCGGCTGATCGGGACCGTGGACGCGGCCGCGTCGCACCGGCTGGTGCACCGGGGCGCGCTGTACCTGCACCAAGGCGAGTCGTACCTGGTGGACGACCTGGACTTGGACGAGGGCCTGGCGCTGGTGCACGCGGCGAAGCCGCCGTGGACGACGAGCGCGCAGGAGATCACGCATCTGGAGATCCTCTCGACGCGCGAGCGCCTGGAGATGGGCGACGTGACGCTGTGCCTGGGGGAGGTGGAGGTGACGTCGTGCGTCATCTCGTACCAGCGCCGCCGGCTGCCGTCGGGTGAGGTGATCGACACGCAGGCGCTGGACCTGCCGCCGCAGACGCTGCGGACGGTGGCGGTGTGGTGGACGGTGGATCCGGAGTCGCTCGATGGGCTGCGCGACCTCGCGGGTTCGCTGCATGCGGCCGAGCACGCCTCGATCGGGCTGCTGCCGCTGATCGCCACCTGCGACCGGTGGGACATCGGCGGGCTGTCGACGGCGGCGCACATGGACACCGAGCTGCCGACGGTCTTCGTCTACGACGGGCACCCGGGCGGGGCGGGCTTCGCGGAGCAGGCGTTCCGCAAGTGGACGGACTGGCTCTCGGCGACCCGCCAGGCGATCGCGGGCTGCGACTGCGCGGCCGGGTGCCCCTCGTGCATTCAGAGCCCGAAGTGCGGCAACGGGAACGAGCCGTTGAGCAAGCGCGGGGCGCTGACGCTGCTCGACAAGGTCTTGGCGGCGGGCGAGGGCCCGGTCACGGCGACGGTCTTCGGCCCCGAGGCCCCGAAGGCGGAGGACGACCTGTGGCCGGGTGACTTCTAGCTCGCACGAATCGCCTTCATGAAGTTATCCACAGGCATTGACCAGTGGGAATGCCATCATGACCGGTAGTTTTCCACAGGCGGGAAAACATTCCTTGAGTGTCTTGACGTTCTATGTAAAGCTTGCCCCAGTTTTGGTGTAGGTCGGCGGTGAGTGGGGGACCGCGCGGACCGCTGGAAGTCTCAGGGCGCGGGGTGGCTCCCGCGCCCGGGCACCTGCACCAGACCGTCGCGACTGCGGGAGCGGCCGGCCTCGCCACGGCCGGCCGCTCCCGCCAAACGAAGTGGAGCACGCGTTGCGCTACAAGGCGATCGCCGAGGCAGCGCCGGAAGGCGGCTGGGTCGTCGCGGTCCCGAGCCTGAAAG
The DNA here is from genome assembly GCF_009451885.1 of Glycomyces albidus. Lineage (GTDB taxonomy): Bacteria > Actinomycetota > Actinomycetes > Mycobacteriales > Micromonosporaceae > Glycomyces > Glycomyces albidus. The sequence continues at coordinate 6,685 of NZ_WIAO01000043.1, read as the reverse complement.
GCGCCGTCACCCAAGGCGAAGACCGGGCCGATGCCGAATTCATGGCGCGGGACCTCGTCGCCACGATCCTCGACACCCCAGTGGAGTCAGTCGAGATCACGCTCACGGAGGTCGGCGGCGGCGGTGTCGAGGCCGTCGTCGAGGCCTGGCACGCGAAGGAGTGGACCTGAGTCAGCCGGCGACGCGGTTGAGGCTGGCGCTGAGGTGGGGGCTCATCGGGTGGCCTTCTGCGGCCATCTCCTGGGCGTACATGAGGGCGCCTTCGACGATGCCGTAGAGGCGCTTGCCGGCGGTGACCTCCTTGGCCTGGGGGCTGCGGACGACGGCGTCGGTGGCGATCTCGATGCGGGTGCCGTCGACGTGCCCGTAGTAGAGGTCGAGGACGCCGGTCGGGTGGGCGAGGAGGACTTCGATCTCGGGGCGCTTGGGGTCCTCGCCCTTGACGACGCGCCACCATCCGATCTCCTGGGCGGCCGGCCGGATCGGCTTGCCGTCGGGGTCGATGATCCAGGAGCGGGACTCGTACCGCAGGAAGGGGCGGCCGTCGTGGAGGAACGCGGCCTCCTGGGCGAACAGGAAGTCGTCGCTGCCGGGGTAGCCGCCCTGCCCGCGGCCGCGCCAGCGGCCGACGAGCGGCAGGAGCGGCAGGAGGTCGTCGTGCAGGTTCGGGCCCTGCCGCAGGTCGTCGGTCTCCTCGAACGGGTAGGGCTCGACCTTCTCGAAGGTCGAGGCGAACTCCGCCGGTACGTCGCGCTCGCTCATTTGTTCCTCGCGGTTCGGATGGTCCAGTAGCCGAGTGCGCCCGCCATGGCCCCTGCGGCGATGACGAGCGCGGCGGTCAATGCCGTCTCCACGCGCACCACTGTACGTCCGCGCGCGTGCGGGTCCGCGTCACATCGGCGAGATGCGACCCAGTCCTCCGGGGCCGTAGCCGGTCCGTCGCGGCTTCCACGTTTCGGGACCGGGACCAGGAAGAACGATCCCGGCACGATCTCGTTTGCCAGGCGGCGGGCAAGGTATTCTTCGCGAATGTCAACCGATACTCCTGGACCCTTCGACAGCTGGCTCTCGGACATGGACGGTGTGCTCGTCCACGAGGGGGTGCCCGTTCCCGGCGCCAACAAGCTCATCGAGAAGCTCCAAACGGCGGGGAAGCGGTTCCTCGTCCTCACCAACAACTCCATCTACACGCCGCGGGACCTCCATGCGCGCCTGAAGAACTCGGGGCTCGAGGTCCCGGCCGAGAACATCTACACCTCGGCGATGGCAACCGCGGACTTCCTGCACTCGCAGCGGCCCAAGGCGTCGGCGTACGTCATCGGCGAGGCGGGCCTGACGACGGCGCTGCACGAGATCGGTTTCGTGCTCACCGATTACCGGCCGGACTACGTGGTACTCGGAGAGACGAGGCGGTACGACTTCGGGGCGCTCACCACCGCGTCGCGACTCATCAAGGCCGGGGCCAGGTTCATCTGCACCAACCCGGACACGACCGGCCCGTCGCTGGAGGGCATCCTCCCGGCGTGCGGCGCGGTTGCGGCGATGATCACCGCGGCCACGGGCGCCGAGCCGTACTTCGTGGGCAAGCCGAACCCGCTGATGATGCGGAACGCGTTGCGGCGCATCGGAGCCCACTCGGAGTCGACCGTGATGATCGGCGACCGCATGGACACCGACGTGCTGTCGGGCCTCGAGGCGGGCCTCGAAACGGTCCTGGTTCTGTCGGGGGTCACTGACACTATGGAGGAGGTCGAGCGCTACCCGTTCCGGCCCAACCACGTCAAGGATTCGGTCGCCGACCTCATCGACTGGATCGAGTGAGCAGCAAGGAGCACCCATGCCTCCCGGCCAACGCCCCGCCAGCAGAGTCACCCGCACCCGCCAGGAGGACGAGGAGGCGTTCGCACCCCAGCGGCCCTTCAGCGGCCCCGACGGACCGCAGCGGGAGGCCGCGCCCGCGCCGCGGCAGCCCGGCCCGCAGCGCACCCCGCGCGACCCCGAGTCGAAGCTCTCCGCCATGGAGTCCCGGATCCTCGAGTTCGAGGCGCGCTGGTGGCGCGCCTCGGGCGCGAAGACCCAGGCGATCGCCGACGAGCTGGAGCTCACTCCCGAGCGGTACTACCAGCATCTGGCGCGCCTCATCGACCACCCGGAGGCCGCCGCGGAGCAGCCGGCCGTGGTGCGGCGACTCCGGGCGGCGCGCGACGAGCGCCGCGCCGCCCGCTAAGCGGCGGCGCGCACCGCGCACACCTCGGGTCGGGGGCCGCGAGCCGCGCAACGGGTCTCGCGACTGTGCACCGCCCGGGCGAGCGGCGCTGCGAACCGGGCCGATCGCCGAACCTCGGACGAGGGAGCACCCGCTGTCCGATGGGCGATCCGACGGCGTGGACGGCGAGCCGGGGCGAAGCCGCCCGCGCCCGATCGGCGACCGCGCGTCAGGAGGACGCCGCGTCGCGGTTCCTCCTGCGGCGCTCCGTGAACCAGAACCACGCGGCCCCCGCGGCGAAGACCGCGAGGCCGCCGAGCACTGAGGACGCGGGCAGGCTCGCGGCCACCAGGGCGCATCCGGCCAGGCCGAGCCACGGCAGCGGCGCGCGCCGGTCGAGCGTGGCCGCGGAGGCGTTCGCGATCGCGTAGTACACGAGCACGCAGAAGCTCGAGAACCCGATCGCCCCCGCCAAGTCCAGGGTGGACACCAGGAGGAGCACGACGGCGCTCGCGGCGACCTCGGCGGCCCACGGGACGCCGAAGCGCTCCGAGACGGCCGCGAGCGGGCCCGGGAGCCGCCGGTCGCGGGCCATCGCGAGCGCGGTCCGGCCGATCCCCGCCAGGAGGCTCAGGAGCACCCCGGCCACGGCGATCCCCGCGCCGACCGCCACGAGCGGCTCGAGCGCGGGCGCCCCGGCGCCGGCCAGGTCCGCGAGCGGCGCGGTCGACTCGGCGAGCGTGCCCGCGCCGAGGACGCTCAGCGCCGTCACCGCCACCGCCGCGTACACGATCACGGTGGCGCCCAAGGCGATCGCGACCGCGCGCGGGATCGTCTTCTCCGGGCGGACCACCTCTTCGCCGAGGGTCGCGATGCGCGCGTACCCGGCGAACGCGAAGAAGATGAACCCCGCGGCGGTCAGCACGCCCCACGGGTGCGTGTCCCCCAGGGGCCGCGCGGCGACCGGGCCGGCGAGGCCGGCGGCGACGACCAGGGCGAGCACGGCGAGCGTGATGACCGCGAAGATCGCGGAGGCGAGCGCGGTCCGCTGGACCCCGAGGAGATTGACGGCGCAGAACGCGACGACCGCGAACGCGGCGAGCGCCCGCGGATGGTCCGGGAGCAGGTACGCGCCCAGCGTCAGCGCCATGGCCGCGCCCGAAGCGCTCTTGCCGACCAGGAAGCCCCAGCCGGCGGCGAACCCGGCGGCCGGGTGCAGCCGCACCGTCCCGTAGAAGTACGCGCCGCCCGACTGCGGGTACCGCGCGGCGAGGCGGGCCGACGAGCGGGCGTTGCAGTAGGCGATGAACGCCGCGATCGCCAGGGCCGCAAGGAGCCCCGGGCCCGACCCGGCGGCACCGGCGGCCGGCCCCCAGACGGCGAAGACACCCGCGCCGAGCATCGAGGCGAGGCCGATCGCGATCGCGGAGGGGAGGCCGAGTCGGCGCTGAAGGGGCGGCCGTGCCGGCGGCGGAGTGGGCATGCCTGGAAAGATACCGCGCCCGGTTTACGGAGCGGTGGCTGCGGAAACCGGCTCCCGGTAGCGCCGTTCGGGTTCGAGCCACAGCGGCAGGGCGACCGTCGCCCACGGGATGCGGCGCATGATCCGCATGATGACGACGCCGATGAACAGGCCCGCCAGGGAGTCGGTCAGCCAGTGATAGCCCAGGTACGTGGTCGAGAAGGCCACCACCACGACCGGGACGAAGAGGAGGACGCGCCGCTGCCAGGCGGTCAGGGCCGCGCCCACGAGCAGCACCACGAACCCGTACCAGATGATCGCGTTCACCACGTGCCCCGACGGGTACGCGCCGACGGCGGACTCGCCGAGCGCGCCGAGGTCGGAGCGGTCGGCGGCGTAGATGAGCGACTGCGCGGCGTCCGCGTACGGCCCGGGGTCGGGGCGCGGGAAGTGCGGGTAGACGCGCGGGAAGAACAGCTTGAGCAGCAGGACGAACCCGGCCATCCCGTACAGGACGAGGAATGCGAGAACCGGTCGCACCGTGTGGCGGCGGAACGCCAGGAGCGCCGCGAGCCCGAGCGCGATCGCGCTGATGATCCCGCCCTGCCCGAGCTTGTTCGTGTACACCAGGAGCGTGTCGAACCAGGGCGGGCGGTGGGCGTCGGAGAAGTCGCGGACCCAGATGTCGAGGTCGATCAGGGGAGTGTGGAAGGACGCCATGACCGTGCACACCGCGAGCGCGGCGAACATGACGATCTCGAGCCACCACGAGCCGGGCCGCTTCGCCGCGAAGGGCTCCCAGCCGGGGGGATCGATGCGCTGCCTGTTGACCGTCACGGGCGTAAGCCTAGCGACGCCGGATCGGCCGGAGGACAAGCGCCGCCCGGGACGCGTGAGGGCGGCCGCGGCCGCCCTCACGCGCATCGGTCACAGCTCGGCGACGTCGGCCTGCTTGGCGCGGACGGCCTCGGCGGCCGTCTTCAGGTTCGCGAGCTCATCGTCGGTCAGGGGGGTCTCGACGACCTCCTTGACGCCCTCGGCGCCGATCTTGGCGTTCACCCCCAGGTAGACGCCGGAGATCCCGTACTCGCCGTCGACCCACGCGCACACCGGCATGACCGCGCCGGAGTCCTCGGCGACGGCCTTGGCCATGCGCGCGGCCGCGGCCGACGGCGCGTAGTAGGCCGAACCGGTCTTGAGCAGGGCGACGATCTCGGCGCCGCCGTTGCGGGTCTTGGTGACCAGCTCCTCGACCTTGTCGGCCGGCAGCAGGTCGGTGAGCGGCTTGCCGTCGACGGACGACTGGCTCGGGACCGGGACCATGGTGTCGCCGTGCGAGCCGAGCGTCAGGGTCTTCACGGACTTGACCGGGACCTGGAGCTCCTCGGCCACGAAGTTCGTGAAGCGCGCGGTGTCGAGCATCCCGGCCTGGCCGAGCACCCGGTGCTTCGGGAAGCCGGAGGCGATCTGCGCCAGCGCGGTCATCTCGTCGAGCGGGTTCGACACCACGATGATCACGGCGTTCGGGGAGTGCTTGACCAGGTTCTCGGTGACCCCGCGGACGATCCGGGCGTTGACCTCGAGGAGGTCCATGCGGCTCATGCCGGGCTTGCGCGGCAGGCCGGCGGTGACGACGACGACGTCCGAACCGGCGGTCTTCTCGTACCCGTTGCCGTCGTTGTCGGTCGTGGCGCCCACGACCTTGGTCTCGAAGCCCTCGATGGAGCGGGACTGGTTCATGTCGAGAGCGATGCCCTCGGGCTTGCCCTCGACGATGTCGGTGAGGACGACCTCGTCGAAGATGTCGTACTCGGCCAGGCGCTGGGCGGTGGTGGAGCCGTAGAAACCGGCGCCTACGACCGTGACTTTCTTACCCATCGAATGCTGCTTCCTAGTATTGCCCGATGTCGGGCGGTTGGATGGTTCGCTCTCCGCACCTGCACATGCGCGCGGTGCTGGAGTCCTGGTCCGGCAGTCTGGACCGTCGGCGGTCGGTCCGCTCCTGCAAGATCCGCTTCACCCGCCGGTGCGGGGTCCACAGGGCGATGTCGGCATCACCGAGTCGTCGCAGGACGTTGACCGCTCCGGCATGGTCTGCCTTCCACACGGCCCCGCACTCAGTGCAGTGAAGCCGGTCCCCTTTGCTGACGCCGATGGCGTCCGATCCGGGGATGACTTGCGACGTGTAGGCGGCGTTGACCAGCCGCACCGCAGAACCTCTGCGGCCCGACACGGCTTCCAGCGCTTCGGCGGTGACCCCTTCGGTCCACCGCGCCAAGCGCCGGTTCGTGTTCTTCCCGAGCCGTTCTCGGCCGGTGAAGTCTTTCGTGAGGTCCTCGGCCGCGATCACCGCGGCCTTGTCGACGACCGCGTGCACCGCCTCGAACGTGGTGGTTCGCACCGCTGCCCGCCACGTGAGGGTTCGGCGGTCGCGCTTCAGGGTGCCGAGGTTCTCGGCTCGGATTCGAGCGGCCTTCGCACGGTTTCCGTGGGCATCGGCTCGCTCCGCCAGGGCCCTCAGTCTCGCCCGCCTGGAGTCGACGACGCTGGAGTGGTCTGATGCCGATGTCAGCAGTTCGCCGAGACGCGTTCCGTGGCGGATCCCGTCGGAAACGGCTTCGGAAGGAGCTGCAGAGCACGGCTGGGACGACGGCATTGCTGGCTTCGACCTCCCCTGCGAGTTGCGGCTACGACTTCACGTTATGACCCTGGTCTCGCACAGCGCATCCGGCCCCTCACCGGGTGGCGGAGACCTCTGCGGACGCGCGGTCGGGGCGGCGCGGCGGACCGCGGGCGGCGTCTATCCTGGGTCCGTCCCGATCCGAGGGAGCCTCCCGCCATGATCCCCTTCGCCGTCGTCTCCGCCGCCGCCGCGGGGTTCGCCGCCCAGCTCCTCGACGGCGCCCTCGGCATGGGCTTCGGCACCGTCGGGACCGCGGTCCTCGCCGGGCTCGGCCTGGCCCCCGTCGTCATCGCGGCGGCCGCGGCCGCCGCGTCGCTGGTCGCCGGCCTCATGA
>NZ_WIAO01000042.1 GCF_009451885.1 Glycomyces albidus | reverse complement strand
CGGCCGCGCCGGCCGGTGCGGCGGCGCCTCCGGCCGCGCCCGGCCCGGTGCCGCGCCCGGGGCGCACCTGGTGCTGCTCGGCCGTGCCGGTGTCCAGGCTGAGGACCGTCCACACCGCCTGCTTGAGGCGCGCGAGCGCCGGGGCCGGGAGCCGCACGAGGGCCTCGGCGATCGTTCCGTCGTAGGTGAAGGGTGCGATGTCTGCTGTGAGCGCTGCCGAGTCGTGGCTGCACGCAGCCAGGGTCGGTGCAATACCGGGCACTAGTGGCCTCCTCGTGTGAGGGGTCGTCGGGCCGAGTCGAGTGAACGGGTCCCGCAGGGACTGACCCGCCTGAGTCTAGAAATCGCGGGGGCCGGCGATGCGGATTTGCGATCGGCGTGTCGCGCTCGGTGACGGGTGCGGACGGGGCGATGTCGGCGCGCGCCCGGTGCGCCGGCGTACCCTTCGTTGCGGGGGCGGAATCCCACCATTACCTCCCCAAACGTTCGGAGGTCCGCGGCCGCGGACCGGTTGTGCATCAATAGTGAGCGAGGAATGACGGAGGGTGTCGCACACACTGTGCGATCGCCGCCGGCTTCTTCGGGTCCCGGAAGGAGCAGGGTGAACAGGCTGACGCTGCTGACTACAAAGGAGTGCCATCTCTGCGGCGCGGCGCGCGACGCGCTCGACCGGGTGGCGGCCGAGACGGGCGAGGGGTGGACCGAGGTCGACGTCGCCGGCGACCCTGCGTTGGCGCGCGACTACGGCGACCGGCTCCCGGTGCTGCTCCTCGACGGGCGCGAGCACGGCTACTGGGACGTGGACGTCCCGCGCCTCCTGCGCGACTTGAAAGCGTGATCCCCGACACGACACCCCGAGAATCTCGGAATACCGGGCCACATCGGTCTTTTAGGGCAAAATTCTGCACACGGCGGCTCGCCGGGACGACTGGTATCGGTACAGCCGGGCTCTGCCCGGTGCTACGGGGGTGTACCGCCCAGTGCCCCGCGGGCCGCCGAGTCCGTTCACCCCGCCGCCACCCCCGCGTCATCCCGCTGCGACGCCCCGCGGCGCCCGCCTCCGCCGCAGCACCGGCCGCGTTAGCGCTGCCTGTGCGACCCGCCGCCCCCGGCGCGTCCTAAGCTGAGTGGCGCGCCGGTGAACGACGGCGCGGGATCGGACCTGGAGCTCCAGCATTGACGACCACCGGTGAAGGCACGGACCGGCAGGGCGCGGCCGCCCCGCCGGCCACGGCGGCCGACCTCCCGGCAGCCACGGTCAGGCGCCTGCCCGAGTACCTCCGCGCCCTCGGCACGCTCTCCGAGGCCGGCGTGGACACCGTCTCCTCCGAGACCCTCGCCGCCGCCACCGGCGTCAACTCGGCGATGCTCCGCAAGGACCTGTCCCAGCTCGGCGCCTCCGGGATGCGCGGCGTCGGCTACAGCGTCGCCAACCTCGCCACCCACATCGCCGGTGTGCTCGGACTCACCAAAGACTCCCGCGTCGCCATCATCGGCCTCGGCCACCTGGGACAGGCGCTGGCCAGGTACCCCGGATTCTCTGAACGCGGGTTCGACATCGTTGGCCTCTTCGACGCCGACCCGGGCATCATTGGGAGGGATCTGGACGGCCTGCGGGTGCGCGACGTGGCGCTCCTGGCCCAGGCCGTCCGTGACGAAGGCATCAACATAGGGGTGATCGCCACACCCGGCGCGGCCGCCCAACACGTGGCCGACCTTCTCGTAGATGCTGGTGTCACAAGCATTCTCAACTTCGCGCCGTGCGTGCTCGCCGTCCCTCCGGGGGTGGCGGTCCGCAAGGTCGACCTGGCCGTCGAGCTGCAGATCCTCTCATTCCACGAGCACCACAAGACGCTCGGCGGGTCGGAGCAACGTCAAGAGACGGGAACGGTGAAGTGAACCTCCTGGTTGTCGGCATCTCGCACCGCAGCGCAGCGGTCGAGACCCTGGAACGGCTCGCGGTGGGCCCCGAGGCCGCCGCCGACCTCGCGCGCGAGCTCCTGCGCGGCGGCGAGGTCCGCGAGACCGTCGTCCTCTCCACCTGCAACCGGGTCGAGGTCTACGCCGTCGCCGGCAGCTTCCACGGCGGCCTCGCCGCCGTCGTCGACGAGCTCCACCGCATCTGGGGCCTCTCCGAGAACCAGGCCGAGCTCGACTTCGCCTCCTGCGGGTACGTGCGCCACGGCGCCGACGCCGTCGCCCACGCCTTCCGCGTCGCCGCCGGCCTCGACTCGATGGTCGCCGGCGAGCCGCAGATCCTCGGCCAGCTCCGCGACGCCTACGACACCGCGCGCGAGGCCGACCAGGTCGGCCGCCACCTCCACGAGCTGTTCCAGCAGGCCCTGCGCGTCGGCAAGCGGATCCACGCCGAGACCGACGTCGACGCCGCCGCGCCCTCGATCGTCACCGCCGCCCTCGACCTCGCCGAGCGCGCCCTCGGCCGGACCGGGTTCGCCAACGGCCTCACCGAGACCCGTGCCGCCGTCGTCGGCGCCGGCTCGATGGGCTCGCTCGCCACCGCGACCCTCGCCCGCTCCGGCGTCGCCTCCCTCGCCGTCGCCAACCGCGACCGCGCCAAGGCCGAGCGCCTCGCCGCCGTCTGGGACGCCGAGCCCGCCGAGTACGACCGCCTCGCGGACCTCGCCGCCGGCGTCGACCTCCTCGTCTGCGCGACCTCCGCTCCCGAGCCGGTCCTGCGCGCCGCCGACCTCGCCGGCCGCACCCGCCCGCTCGTCGTCTGCGACCTCGCCCTGCCCAAGGACGTCGCCGACGACGTCGCCCGGCTCCCGGGCGTCACCGTCATCGACATCGCCGAGATCCAGCGCACCGGCGCCGCCGGCGCCGCCGCCGACACCCTCGCCGAGGTCGAGCGCCTCCTCGCCGAGGAGATCGAGGCGTACAACGAGAGCCTCCGCGCCGACGCCGTCACCCCCACCGTCGCCGCGCTCCGGTCGGCCGCCGCCGACATCGTCGAGACCGAGCTCGCCCGCGTCGCCCGCCGCGGCGACTTCACCGACGACCAGCGCGCCGAAGTCGCCCGCACCGTCCACCGCGTCGTCCAGCGGCTCCTCCACGAGCCCACCGTGCGCGTCCGCGAGCTCGCCGGCCAGCCCGGCGCGCCCGACTACGCGCGCGCCCTGCGCGACCTCTTCGCCCTCGACGCCGCGGTCCTCGCCGCCGCCGAAGGCGACCACCTCGCCGAAGCCCTCAAGGTCAGCCCCGCGACGGCCCCGCTGGCCGACGCCCTCGGGCCGATCCCCGCCCCGTCCGAATGAAGGAACGACTGCGGCGCCGCAGTCTTGAGAAGGGAACCAAGCCCGTGATCCGAGTCGGGACCAGGGGATCGAAGCTCGCGCTCGCGCAGAGCGGGATGGTCGCGGACGCGATCGCCCGCCTGACGGGCGAGCAGGTCGAACTCGTGGAGATCAAGACCACAGGGGACGGGACCACGGTGCCCGTCGCGGAGCTCGGGGTCGGCGTCTTCGTCAACCAGCTCCGCGAGGCGCTCGACCGCGAGGAGATCGACATCGCGGTCCACTCGTACAAGGACCTGCCGACCGCGCAGCCCGAGCACCTCGTGATCGGCGTCCCGCCGCGCGAGGACCCGCGCGACGTCCTCGTCGCCGCCGACGGCCGCACCCTCGCCGACCTGGGGCCGGGCGCCCGCATCGGCACCGGTTCGCCCCGGCGCATCGCCCAGTTGAACGCCCTCGGGCGCGGCTTCGAGTGCGTGCCGATCCGCGGCAACGTCGACACCCGGCTCGGCCGGGTCGGCCGGGACCTCGATGGGGTGATCCTCGCCGCCGCCGGGCTCAAGCGGGTCGGCCGCCAGGACGCGGTGACGGAGTACCTGGACCCGTTGGTGATGCTCCCCGCCCCCGCACAAGGGGCATTGGCGGTCGAATGCCGCAAAGCCGACATGACATCTGCGCTGATCTCAAGTAAGCTCAACGACCGGTACTCGCAGGCCGCCGTCGCCGCCGAACGCGCACTTCTGCAACGACTCGAAGCCGGGTGCAGCGCTCCCGTCGCCGCGCTCGCCGACGTCGCCGAAGGGGCCGACCCCGGGGAAGTCGACCTGTATCTGCGCGGAGCCGTCGGCTCCGTCGACGGGTCCGTCATCGAGCGGCTCTCGACCACTGCCACGCTCACCGATGCGGGCGGTCCGGAGCTCGCCGAGCAGGCCGCGGCCGCGGGGAAGTCGCTCGCCGAGGATCTGCTCGAAGCGGGTGCCGAGCAACTATTGAAGTAGACGCCAAGCTCAGACGATTGTTGATGGAGAGAACATGACCAGTGCCCGTAAGCCGGTGGGCCGCGTGCGTTTCGTCGGGACCGGCCCAGGCGATCCGGGACTGCTGACCAAGCGCGCCCTCGACGCGATCCGCGAGGCCGACCGCGTCTACTACGACCGGTCCCTGCCCCAGTCGCTCATCGAGGCCGCGAAGGAGATCAACGGCGACGACGCGAAGCTCAAGCTCATCGAGTCCTCCCCGAGCGACCAGGGCAAGCTCATGGCCGCCGCCGCGCGCGAGGGCGAGAACATCACCCGCCTCATCGTCGGCGACGCCTACCCGAACCGCCTCGCCCGCGCCGAGATCAAGGCCGCCTCCGCCGAACAGGCCCGCTTCGAGGTCATCCCCGGCATGAGCCACGCGCAGGCCGTCGCGGTCTACGCCGGCATGCCCCCCGGCGAGATCCGCACCGTCATCGAGATCGACGACATCGCCTCCGTCGAACCCCACGTCATCGCCGACGCCATCAAGCGCGGCTCCCTCACCGTCACCGCCGACGTCTCCGACCTCTCCAGCCTGCGCGACATCCTCCTCTCCGGCGGCGTCCCCGGCGAGACCGCCGTGGCCGTCACCGGCGACGCGACCGGCGAGACCGAGTACACCACCACCTCCTCCGTGGACACGTTCGTCGAGGCCGCCCTCGGCTACGCCGGGCAGGTCGTCCTCACCATCGGCCCCGGCGTCGACGACCGCCACGAGCTCGCCTGGTGGGAGGGCCGCCCGCTGTACGGCTGGAAGGTCCTCATCCCGCGCACCAAGGAGCAGGCCGGCGTCATGTCCGAGCGCCTGCGCGCCTACGGCGCGATCCCCTGCGAGGTCCCGACCATCGCCGTCGAGCCCCCGCGCACGCCCGCCCAGATGGAGCGGGCCATCAAGGGCCTCGTCGACGGCCGCTACGCCTGGATCGTCTTCACCAGCCAGAACTCGGTGAAGGCCATCTGGGAGAAGTTCAAGGAGCACGGCCTCGACGCCCGCGCCTTCGGCGGCCTGCGCATCGCCTGCATCGGCGAGGCCACCGCGAACGCGGTCCGCGAGTTCGGCATCGAGCCCGAGCTCGTCCCCGCCGGCCAGCAGTCCTCCGAGGGCCTCCTCGAGGTCTTCCCGCCGCACGACCCGGTCCTCGACATGGTCGGCCGCGTGCTCCTGCCCCGCGCCGACATCGCCACCGAGACCCTCGTCCAGGGCCTGTCCGAGCGCGGCTGGGAGGTCGACGACGTCACCGCCTACCGCACCGTGCGCGCCTCGCCGCCCGCCGCGGACATCCGCGACGCGATCAAGTCCGGCGGGTTCGACGCGGTCCTGTTCACCTCCTCCTCCACCGTGCGCAACCTCGTCGGCATCGCCGGCAAGCCGCACCAGCGCACCGTCGTCGCGTGCATCGGCCCGGCGACCGCGGACACCGCGACCGAGTTCGGCCTGCGCGTGGACGCCAAGCCCGAGAACGCCTCGGTGCCCGACCTGATCGAGGCGCTCGCCGAGTACGCCACGGAGCTCAAGCAGCGCCTGGCCGAGGGCCCGATCAAGACCCGCCGCGGCCAGAAGGTCCAGGGCCCCACCGCCCTGCGGTTCCGATAGCAAGTGTGAGAAGGGAAGTGGCCGCAGTGCCGAACAGCTCCGACTACCCCGTCATCCGGCCCCGGAGGCTGCGCCGCACTGCGGCCCTTCGCCGTCTCGTGGCCGAGACGCGCGTCCACCCCTCGGACCTGGTCCTGCCGGTGTTCGTCAAGGAGGGCCTCCACGAGCCGGTCGAGATCCCGACGATGCCGGGCGTGTTCCAGCACTCCGTCGACTCGGTCCGCAAGCTCGCGGTCGAGGCCGCCCGGGCCGGGCTCGGCGGGCTCATGCCCTTCGCCGTCCCCGCCGTCCGCGACGCGATCGGCTCGGCCGCGACCGACCCCGACGGGATCCTCAACGTCACCACCCGCGCCATCCGCGAAGAGGTCCACGACGACCTCGTCGTCATCCCCGACCTGTGCCTGGACGAGTTCACCGACCACGGCCACTGCGGCGTCCTCCGCGCCGACGGCACCGTCGACAACGACGCGACCCTGGTCCGCTACGCCGAGATGGGCCTGGCCCTCGCCGAGTCCGGCGCCGACCTCCTCGGCGCCTCCGGGATGATGGACGGCCAGATCGGGTACGTCCGCACCGCCCTCGACGAGGCCGGCCGCACCGACACCGGCCTGCTCGCCTACGCCGCGAAGTACGCCAGCGCCTTCTACGGCCCCTTCCGCGACGCCGTCGAATCCCAGCTCAAGGGCGACCGCCGCACCTACCAGCAGGACACGGCGAACGCGACCGAGGCGCTCCTCGAGATCGACCTCGACATCGAGCAGGGCGCCGACATCGTCATGGTCAAGCCCGCGCTCCCGTACCTCGACATCGTGAAGGCGGCGGCCGAGCGCAGCCCGGTCCCGGTGGCGGCCTACCACATCAGCGGCGAGTACGCGCAGATCGTGGCCGCGGCCGAACGCGGCTGGATCGACCGGGACGCCGCGTTCCTGGAGGCCCTGACGAGCATCAAGCGCGCGGGGGCCACGATCATCGCCACCTACGCCGCCCTCGACATGGCCGCGCTGCTCCGCTAATTCGTCAGATCTTCGGGAAGCGTCTGGCTGATGCGCTGCTCGCTGAGATAGGGATGGTGACGCGCAGCAGCCGAGAAATCCGCGTCCTCATGGAGGAGAACAAACCCGTCCTGGATCGCGGTCGCCGCGATGAGATAGTCGGCGAGGCCGAGCATGGTATGCATGCTGCGCTCGGTCAGGTCCCTTCTCAGGTCTCGCATGCGGGAACCGACCTTGTCGGAAAGCGGCACCCACTGATGACTCGACAGCAGGTCCGCCTCGATCTGCTTTGCCGCGCGCTTCCCGGAACCCTGAACGAACTCGAAGAGCACCGGTTCGCAGATGGCGAAGTTCGCCTGATCGGCATAGCGAATCCAGGCAGGGTCGACTTGCCCTCGGATGACACGGATGAGTGCGCTGGTATCGATGAGGTACTTCGGGATCATTCGGTCGCGCGGCCCTGCTTGTGAAGGTTGCTGAGCCGCTCGACCTCGTCAAGGTCGAGCGTGCCGTCAGCCGCCATTCGACGCAGGTTGTTCCAAGCGGTCTGCGGGCCGGAGCGCTGAGCCTCGCGGTAGTACTCCAGCGCCTCGTTGATGGCCTGTTTCTTGGTCCGCGCCCCGGACCGCTCCATGACCTCGGCCAGCAGCTCGTCATCGACGTCTACGAGTGTCTTGGTCATGACTGCCTCCGCGGTTTGATATCGCATGTCAGTCAGAGTATATCCGCGAAGGCAGGATTCGGCGAACCTTAGGAGTCCTCGGCGTGTTTCGCGCGATGATCCGGTTCCGCCCGATACCGTCGCTGCTTGATGGACACGTATGACCTCACGCTCGAACTTCCTGAGGACCTGTACGAGAAGCTGAAGGCTTGCGCCGAGTGGTCCTCGTTGTCCCCGGAGGAGCTCGTCCGCGCACTCATCGAGGAGATTGCGACTGGTCGCCCGACGCTGCCGCGTTGACCATCACCGGCTCGGGGTGAAGGCGGACGCCGAAGTCGTGCTCCACCTTGTCGGCCACCTCGGTTGCGAGCGCGAGGAGTTCGGCCGCTGTGGCGCCGCCTCGGTTGGTCAGGGCCAGGGTGTGTTTCGTCGAGAGGCTGACGTTTCCCTTCCGATGGCCCTTCTCGAAGCCGGCCGCGCCGATGAGCCAGGCGGCCGAGACCTTCACCCGGCCTTCACCGACCTTCCAGTGCGGGGGCTCGCCCCCCGTTTTTCCGGCCAGCTCGTGGTAGACGTGCGCGCCGACGATCGGGTTGGTGAAGAACGACCCGGCGCTCCACGTGTCGTGGTCGCCCTCGTCGAGGACCATCCCCTTGCCGCGGCGCAGTTCGATCACCGCGTCCCTCGCCTCCGCCAGCGGCACCCGCTCGCCGACCTCGACGCCCGTCCGCTTCGCAAGCTCCGCGTACGCGACCGGCTGCGACAGTTCCGAAGACTCCAGGCGGAAGTCGACGCTCATCACGAAGTACCGGTCCTCGTGCTTGAAAGCGCTGTGGCGGTAGGCGAACCGGCACTCCTCGGGGGCCCAGTCGCGGACCTCGTCCTTCTCGCGGTCCCAGACCCGCACCGCCGCGATCGTCTGCGCGACCTCCTGGCCGTACGCGCCCACGTTCTGGATCGGCGTCGCCCCGGCCGAGCCGGGGATGCCGCTGAGGCACTCCACGCCCGAGCGGCCGTTCGCCACGGTCCACGCGACGAACTCGTCCCACACCTGCCCCGCCTCGACCCGGACCCGCCCGCCGGCCTCGGCGATGCCGCCGCCGCGCAGCACCACCACGGTCCCGTCGAAGCCCTCGTCGCCGATCACGACGTTGCTGCCGCCGGCGAGGACCAGCGTCGGCCCCTCGGCCGCCCGCAGGACCTCGACCGCCTCCGCCGAGGACCCGACCTCGACCAGTTCGCGGGCGGGCCCGCCCAGCCGGAGGGTCGTGTACGCGCTGAGCTCGCGGCCGGCGAACCGCCGCGCTCCCTGGTTCCCGCTCGGGGTCGGACTGGCGTGTGTCACGCCCGAAAGCCTAAACTTTTCGCAGGCTACGAGGAACGGCGGTCCACCATGGCGAAGCTGCGCATCACCGACTACCTCACCGAACTGAAGACGGAGGCCGCGGGCCTGCGCTCGGTCTGCGAGCCGGGGATGCTCGACCGCGTGGCGCCCTCGCGTCCGGACACGACCGTGGCCGGGATCCTCCTCGAACTCGCCCGCCTCTACCGCTGGACGGTCGACGCCCTGTTCGCCCCGCCGTCCGAGGACCGCGACGTCCCCCAGCCCCCTCCCGTGAACGCTTCCGGCCCGGCCGTCCTCGACGCCTTCGACCAGGCCCTCGCCGGCGTCCTCGATGCCGTGGAGGCGCGCGGCCCGGAGTCCCCGGCGTGGACGTGGGCGCCCGTGGAGTGGCGGGCCGAGTTCTGGCACCGCCGCGTCGCCGTCGCGACCGCGCTGGCCCGCTGGGACCTCCAGATGGCGGTCGGCGCCACCGCGCCGGTGCCGGTCTCGCTGGCGGCCGAGGCCGTGACCGAGGCGTTCGAGGCGTTCATCCCCGTCGGGGCCCGCCGCGGGGCGCATCCGGAGGCGACCGGGCTGGTGCAGCTCTTCGCGCAGGACGCGGACACGACCTGGTTCGTACGGCTGCGCGAGGGGCGGGTCGCGCTGCTGGACCAGCCGGACGCGCGCACCGAGCTCCAGGCCCGTGCGGCGGGCTCGGCGTCGGACATCGCGCTCGCCCTGTGGGGGCGGCTGCCGTTCGGGATCTGCGACGTCGTCGGCGACGAGCGGCTGCTCCAGGCGCTCCGCGTCGAGTAACGGTTCGGTAAAGCGCCCAAATAAACCGGACAAACGTTCGGGGCCGACTTGGCAAAGGCATTCCCGCGAGGTTAGGCTCACACCACGCTCCGCGGTGTCAGCACCGCGCTGCGCGCGTCCCAGCGCGGGGACCCCCATGGTGCTCCCGGGCTGCGACGGACAACCGCCTTTTACCACGGATCGTCTGGCACGTGCCTGCCAGTGAAAGGGAACATCATGGCCACAGTGACGTACGCGGGCGCCACCCGCATCTACCCGGGCACCGAGAAGCCCGCGGTGGACAAGCTCAACATCGAGATCCAGGACGGCGAATTCCTCGTCCTCGTCGGCCCCTCGGGCTGCGGGAAGTCGACCTCCCTCCGGATGCTCGCCGGCCTCGAAGAGGTCGACGAGGGCTCGATCTTCATCAACGACACCGACGTGTCGAACCTCCCGCCGAAGTCCCGCGACATCGCGATGGTCTTCCAGAACTACGCGCTCTACCCGCACATGTCCGTCTTCGACAACATGGCGTTCGCGCTCAAGCTGCGCCGCATGCCGAAGGCCGAGATCAAGCAGCGCGTGGAGGACGCCGCCAAGCTCCTCGACCTCTCCGACTACCTCGGCCGCAAGCCGAAGGCGCTCTCGGGCGGTCAGCGCCAGCGCGTCGCCATGGGCCGCGCGATCGTGCGCGAGCCCCAGGTGTTCCTCATGGACGAGCCGCTGTCGAACCTCGACGCCAAGCTCCGCGTCCAGACCCGGTCGCAGATCGCCTCGCTGCAGAAGCGCCTCGGCATCACGACCGTGTACGTCACCCACGACCAGATCGAGGCCATGACCATGGGCCACCGGATCGCGGTCATGAAGGACGGCCTGCTCCAGCAGTGCGACACTCCTCGTACGCTGTACGAGAAGCCGGGCAACACCTTCGTCGCGGGCTTCATCGGCTCGCCGGCGATGAACATCAAGACCGTGTCGCTCACCGAGGCCGGCGCGCTGTTCGGCGACGTGACCCTCCCGCTCTCGCGCGAGGTCCGCGACGCCGCCACCCAGCAGGGCGGCGAGCAGCAGGTCACCATCGGCATCCGGCCCGAGCACTGCAAGATCGGCGCTGAGGGCTCGGGCGGCATCCCGATCGAGGTCGACCTCGTCGAGGAGCTCGGCTCCGAGGCGTACGTCTACGGCCACGCCGCGTACAACGGCTCCTCGGAGCGGTTCGTCGTGCGCACCGAGTCGGCCAACGTGCCGCGCCTGGCCGACACCGTGTACGTCGTGCCCGAGCCGGGCCACGAGCACGTGTTCCACGCCGCCACGGGCGAGCGCCTCAACTAGCACTGCCGATCGCCTCGACCGGCGAGGCCGGGCGCCTCGGCCGGTCGGGCGAACGCCCGCACGAACGGAAGGGCCGCGCACCAGGTGCGCGGCCCTTTTCGCTGCCCGTAACGCAGCGGCAACCGAGGGAGAGCTACCGTTGACGTATGGCCGCCCTCACCCCCAGTAGGCCGCGAGTGGAAGGCGCCGACGAGTTCACGGTCGGCACCCGGTTCCACCGCGCCCTCGGTGACGGCCGCATCGAGTGCACGGTCTGCCCGCGCAACTGCCGCCTGAGGGAGGGCCAGCGCGGCCTGTGCTTCGTGCGCGCCCGCCACGGCGACCAGATCGTCCTGACCTCGTACGGCCGCTCTTCGGGGTTCTGCGTCGACCCGGTCGAGAAGAAGCCGCTCAACCACTTCCTGCCGGGGACGCCGGTCCTCTCGTTCGGCACGGCCGGCTGCAACCTGGCGTGCCGGTTCTGCCAGAACTGGGACATCTCCAAGTCGCGTGAGATCGACACCCTGTCCTCGCAAGCGGATGCCGTGACGCTCGCCGCCACGGCGAAGCGGCTGGGCTGCAAGTCGATCGCGTTCACCTACAATGACCCTACGGTGTTCCTGGAGTACGCGGCCGACTGCGCCGACGCCGCCCGCGACGCGGGCCTGAAGGCGATCGCCGTCTCCGCCGGGTACATCAACCCCCCGGCCCGCCGGGAGCTGTACTCCCATATGGACGCCGCGAACATCGATCTCAAGGCGTTCACCGAGGAGTTCTACAAGAAGATCGCGTTCGCGTCGCTGCGGACGGTCCTCGACACACTCGAATACCTGGTGCACGAGACGGACGTGTGGACCGAGATCACGACGCTGCTGATCCCGGGCCACAACGACTCGGACGCGGAGATCGCGGCCGAGGCCGCGTGGATCGCCGAGCACCTGGGGCCCGAAGTGCCGCTGCACTTCACGGCCTTCCATCCGGACTTCAAGATGCGGGACGTGCCGCCCACGCCCCCGTCCACCCTCCGGCGCGCGCGCCGGATCGCGCTCGAGGCGGGCCTCCGGTTCGTGTACACCGGGAACGTGCACGACCCCGACGGGCAGACGACGCACTGCCCCGGTTGTGGCGAAGCCCTCATCGTGCGCGATTGGTACCGCATTGACCGATATGCGGTGTCGGATAGCGGACACTGCACCAGTTGCGGTGCGCGCGTTCCCGGCGTTTTTGAGGGGCCGGCGGGAGACTGGGGTCCCAGGCGGCAACCGATCCGCCTCGCCGCACCGTCTGTAAGTCAGCCATAACCCACCACCGGCAGTCACGTCCAGCCACAACCCACCACCGGAAGACCAGCGATGCCTTCGACGAAATCCGAAACCGTGCGGCCCCCGGCCGTCGCCGGCAGCTTTTACCCGGCCGACCCGGGCCGCCTGCGCAGCGACGTCCAGCGCCTCATCGACGAGGCCGGCCCCGTGAGCGAACCGCTCGCGGCCGCCTACATCGTGCCCCACGCCGGATACCGCTACTCGGGGCCGGTCGCGGCCCAGGTGTACGCGCGGCTCGCCGCGCACCGCGGCCGCGTCAAGCGGGTCGTCCTGGTCGGGCCCTCGCACCACTACCCGCTGCGCGGGCACGCCGCCGCCCCCTACACGGTCTGGGAGACCCCGCTCGGGCCGGTGCGCGCCGCGCCGACCGCGGTCGTCGGCTCCTCGCGCCTGCCGCACCAGTCCGAGCACTCGCTCGAGGTGCAGCTCCCGTTCCTCCAGGTCGCCCTCGGCGACGACATCGAGGTCACGCCGGTCGCCTGCGGGATGAGCCAGACTCCCGACACCGCCCGGATCATCGCCGCCCTCCTCGAGGAGGCCGGCGAGGACGCGGTCCTCGTCTGCTCCACCGACCTGTCGCACTACCACGACCAGGCCACCGCCGAGCGCATCGACGCCGCCACCGCCGAGGCGATCAAGGGCCTGCGGCCCCGCGAGATCGCCCCGCAGCACGCGTGCGGCGTCTTCGCGCTCCGCGGCACCGTCGCCTGGGCCGACGCCACCGGCCGCCGCCCCCGGGAACTCGCGCGCGCCACGTCGGCCGACACCGGCGGCGGGAGCGACCGCGTCGTCGGCTACCCCGCGTTCGCGGTGGAGCGGCCCTCGCTGTGACCTGGGCTCGCGGGGGCGAAACTCGCACGACCGGCGCCGCGGGCGGCGTTTACCCTGTAAGACGTGACCGAGCACGAACAAGACACCACTGAGACCGGCGACGACCTTCCCGAGCAGATGAAGATCCGGCGCGAGAAGCGCGCCGCCCTCCTCGCGGAAGGCAAGGAGCCGTACGCGCTCGGCTACCCGCGCACCCACACGCTCGCCGAGCTGCGCGAGCAGTTCGGCCACCTGGCGGACGGCGAGTCCTCCGGGGTCACCGTCGCCACCACCGGACGGGTGATCTTCGTGCGCCTGGCCGGGAAGCTCGCCTTCGCGCGGCTGCGCGACGGCGACGGCACCGAGTTCCAGGTGATGCTCTCCCAGGGCAAGGTCGGCGAGGAGGCCCTCGCCGAGTGGAAGCGGCTGGCCGACATCGGCGACCACATCGGGGTCACCGGCGAGGTCGTCTCGTCCAAGCGCGGCGAGCTGTCGGTCATGGCCGACTCGTACCGGATCACCGGCAAGGCCCTGCGGCCCCTGCCCGTGGCGCACAAGCCGCTCGCCGAGGAGACCCGCGTCCGCCAGCGCTACGTCGACCTGATCGTGCGGCCCGAGGCCCGCGCGAACGTCCGCAACCGCGCGAAGGTCGTCAAGTCCCTGCGCGACCAGCTCGACGCCGAGGACTTCATCGAGGTCGAGACCCCGATGATGCAGGTCCAGCCGGGCGGTGCGACCGCGCGGCCGTTCGTGACGCACATGAACGCGTACGACCTCGACCTGTACCTGCGGATCGCGCCGGAGCTCTATTTGAAACGGTGCGTAGTCGGGGGGATCGACCGCGTATTCGAGATCAACCGCAACTTCCGGAACGAGGGCGCCGACTCGTCGCATTCGCCGGAGTTCGCGATGCTCGAGGCTTATCGCTCCTACGGCGACTACCGCACGATCGGGGCGCTCACCAAGTCGCTCATTCAAGGCGCGGCGCGTTCGGTGTTCGGCTCCGAGACCGTCGAACTCGCCGACGGGTCGACCTACGACCTCGGCGGCGAGTGGGCCGAGATCACGCTCTTCGGGTCCCTTTCCGAGGCGCTCGGAGAAACCGTGACCGTCGACACTCCGTTCGAGACGCTGCGCGCCTACGCGGACAAAGTCGAACTCGGCGTCGACCCCAAGTGGGGGCCCGGGAAACTCGCCGAGGAATTGTTCGAGCACCTCGTCGTCGACGGCCTCCACGCGCCGACGTTCGTGTACGACTACCCCGAGGAGACCTCGCCGCTGGTGCGCGGCCACCGCACCACTCCGGGCCTCACCGAGAAATGGGACCTGTACGTCCGCGGTTTCGAGCTGGCGACCGGCTATTCCGAGCTGATCGACCCGGTGATCCAGCGCGAGCGCATGGAGGCCCAGGCCAGACAGGCCGCGAAGGGCGACGACGAGGCCATGGGCGTCGACGAGGACTTCCTCCGGGCCATGGAGTACGGCATGCCGCCGCTGTGCGGCATGGGCATGGGAATCGACCGGCTCCTTATGGCGCTCACCGGACTCGGCATCCGCGAGACCATCCTCTTCCCGCTGGTGAAACCCGAATAGCAAAGCAAAGGGACCGCATCGGGACCCGCGGCCGGCGCATGCCGGGCCGAGAACGGGAAATCCGATGCGGTCCCTTTCCGCTCGCCGCCGGCGCCATTGGACTCGACCGATTGGGCCGCGGTTTGCCGCGCCGTGAGCTGGACCGTAGCGACTCATTCACAAATCTTTCGCTCCACCCTCTTTCCTTTCTCTTAGGGACTCGTATATGCTCTGGCACTAGTAAGAGCAAAAGGCACTGTTGGGCCGGGTCCGAGGGGAATTTGCCATGGCGAAGAAGACACAGGTCATCCTGATCGACGATATCGACGGCTCCACCGCCGAGGAGACGGTCAAATTCGCCATCGACGGGCAGGCCTACGAGATTGACCTGTCGGCGGCGCACGCCAAAGAACTGCGCGACGCCCTGGAGAAATTCCAGGAGGCGGGCACCCGACTGGGCCGGTACTCGCTGGGCACCCCGCGCGGGCCGATCCGCGGCTCCTCCGCGGCGCCCCGCCGCCAGTCCGTCGACCGCGAGCAGAACAAGGCCATCCGCGAGTGGGCCGCCCGTTCGGGCAAGAACGTGTCGCCCCGCGGCCGCATTCCGCAGGCCATCGTCGAGGAATACAACGCCGCGCACAACTAGTCCGGCGACCGATCAGACCGCCCGCTTCCCCGCACTCCGGGAGGCGGGCGTTTTCTCACCCCGCAAGCGTCTCTCCATTGATTGGGACGCCGGGGCGCGGGTATTGCGCTCAGAGCGAACCTGTTATCACGGGGAATGGCCTAGGGTGCACGCTTGTTGTCACCACCGTGGCACCCGCCGTCCGCGGACCCGGGGGATAAGGTGTACCCACAGGGTTTTGCAAGCCACGACCAGTAACGACGACGAAGTAGCGGCGGACGCGAGGAGCAGAAGCGCATGTTTGAACGGTTTACGGACCGTGCCCGACGCGTGGTCGTCCTGGCTCAAGAAGAGGCCAGGATGCTCAACCACAACTACATCGGCACGGAGCACATCCTGCTCGGCCTCATCCACGAGGGCGAGGGCGTGGCGGCTAAGGCCCTGGAGAGTCTGGGGATATCCCTGGAAGGCGTGCGCCAGCAGGTCGAGGAGATCATCGGTCAGGGCCAGCAGGCCCCCTCCGGGCACATCCCCTTCACCCCCAGGGCGAAGAAGGTCCTGGAGCTGAGCCTGCGCGAGGCACTGCAGCTCGGCCACAACTACATCGGGACCGAGCACATCCTGCTCGGCCTGATCCGCGAGGGCGAGGGCGTCGCCGCCCAGGTCCTCATCAAGCTCGGCGCCGACCTCAACCGGGTCCGCCAGCAGGTCCTGCAGCTCCTGTCCGGCTACCAGGGCAAGGAGCCCGCGGGCGCCACGGCCGGCGGCACCTCCACGGAGGCGCAGCAGTCCGGGTCGCTCGTGCTGGACCAGTTCGGCCGGAACCTGACCCAGGCCGCGCGCGACGGCAAGCTGGACCCCGTCATCGGGCGCCAGCGCGAGATCGAGCGCGTCATGCAGGTCCTGTCGCGGCGCACCAAGAACAACCCG
Source organism: Glycomyces albidus (assembly GCF_009451885.1). Classification (GTDB taxonomy): domain Bacteria; phylum Actinomycetota; class Actinomycetes; order Mycobacteriales; family Micromonosporaceae; genus Glycomyces; species Glycomyces albidus. Next base: position 21,488 of record NZ_WIAO01000042.1, on the reverse strand, counting down.
GTGCTCATCGGCGAGCCCGGCGTCGGCAAGACCGCCGCCGTCGAAGGCCTCGCGCAGGCGATCACCAAGGGCGAGGTCCCCGAGACCCTCAAGGACAAGCAGCTGTACACGCTCGACCTGGGCGCGCTCGTCGCCGGGTCGCGGTACCGCGGTGACTTCGAGGAGCGCCTGAAGAAGGTCCTCAAGGAGATCAAGACCCGCGGCGACATCATCCTGTTCATCGACGAGATCCACACGCTCGTCGGCGCGGGCGCCGCCGAGGGCGCGATCGACGCGGCCTCGATCCTCAAGCCGATGCTCGCCCGCGGCGAGCTCCAGACGATCGGCGCGACCACCCTCGACGAGTACCGCAAGTACCTCGAGAAGGACGCCGCCCTGGAGCGCCGCTTCCAGCCGATCCAGGTGGCCGAGCCGTCGCTGGCGCACACCATCGAGATCCTCAAGGGCCTGCGGGACCGCTACGAGGCCCACCACCGCGTCTCCATCACGGACGGCGCCCTGGTGCAGGCCGCGACGCTCGCCGACCGCTACATCTCCGACCGGTTCCTGCCGGACAAGGCGATCGACCTCATCGACGAGGCGGGCGCGCGCATGCGCATCCGCCGGATGACCGCACCGCCGGACCTGCGCGAGATCGACGAGGAGATCGCCGAGACCCGCCGCCAGAAGGAGTCCGCGATCGACGCGCAGGACTTCGAGGCCGCCGCGCGCCTGCGCGACACCGAGAAGCGCCTGCACGAGAAGCGCGCCAAGCGCGAGCAGGAGTGGAAGGCCGGCGACCTCGACCAGGTCACCGAGGTCGACGAGGAGATGATCTCCGAGGTCCTCGCGAACTGGACGGGCATCCCGGTCTACAAGCTGACCGAGGAGGAGACCTCCCGCCTGCTCAAGATGGAGGAGGAGATCCACAAGCGGATCATCGGCCAGGAGGACGCCGTCAAGGCCGTCTCGAAGGCGATCCGCCGCACCCGCGCGGGCCTCAAGGACCCCAAGCGCCCGTCCGGCTCGTTCATCTTCGCCGGCCCCTCGGGCGTCGGCAAGACCGAGCTGGCGAAGGCGCTCGCGGAGTTCCTGTTCGGCTCCGAGGACGCCCTCATCCAGCTCGACATGTCCGAGTTCCACGACCGGTACACGGTGTCGCGCCTGGTCGGTGCGCCTCCCGGCTACGTCGGCTACGACGAGGGCGGGCAGCTCACCGAGAAGGTCCGCCGCAAGCCGTTCTCGGTGGTCCTGTTCGACGAGATCGAGAAGGCCCACCCGGACGTGTTCAACACGCTCCTCCAGATCCTGGAGGACGGCCGCCTGACCGACGGCCAGGGCCGCATCGTCGACTTCAAGAACACGGTGCTGATCCTGACCACGAACCTCGGCACGAGGGACGTCGGCAAGGCCGTGTCGCTGGGCTTCCAGGCCGACGCGTCCGAGGGCGGGGACTACGACCGGATGAAGGAGAAGGTCAACGAGGAGCTGAAGAACCACTTCCGCCCCGAGTTCCTGAACCGCATCGACGACACGATCGTGTTCCCGAAGCACACGCAGGAGGCGATCGTCGCGATCGTCGACCTGATGGTCAAGCGCATCGAGGACCAGCTCGCGAACCGCGACATGGCCCTGGAGCTGACCGACAACGCGAAGCTGTACCTCGGGCACAAGGGCTACGACCCCGTCCTGGGCGCGCGGCCGCTGCGCCGCACGATCCAGCGCGAGATCGAGGACACGCTCTCGGAGAAGATCCTCTTCAACGAGTTCGTGCCCGGCCAGATCGTCATCGTCGACGTCGACGGCGACCCCACGGACATCGAGAAGACGAACCTGACATTCAGGGGCGCCGACAAGCCCGCGGGGATCCCGGACACGCCCCCGGCCGAACTGGCCGGCGAGCGCGCACCGAAGAGCCCGGGCGCCGGAACCGGCACGATGCCGCCCAAGAGCCCGGGAGCGGGCCCGCGCGGCGGCATGGCCGGCGAGGGCGGCGCGTAAGCGCTGAAGCGTGAAACGGGGCGGGACCGCACGGTCCCGCCCCGTTCCGTGTACCTGAGCGGGGCGCGTCGATGCGGACCGGGCCCCGGCCGCGATGCGCAGCGGGCGCGCTGCTCCGGCGTCCGGCAGGGATCTCCCGGGCTCGGTGCGTGGCAAGGCCCGGCCCGGCGGAGGTCGCGCGGCATGGGCTCGGCGGCCGGCCTCGCGGCAGGGCCCGCGCCTCCGACGGCAGGTCTCGCGGCCCGGCCGGCCGGCGATCGCGCGGGATGGGCTTCCGCTTCCAGCGACCGGCCAGCGCTTCTATCAGGGAGTTTCACGGCAAAGAAAAAGCCGGGTTCGAAAACCCGGCGTGTGGCGGAGGATAGGGGATTCGAACCCCTGAGGGCGTTAACCCAACACGCTTTCCAAGCGTGCGCACTAGGCCACTATGCGAATCCTCCGTCGAGTACCCTACCCGATCGCCGCAGCGCCCTCCAACCGGGTTGATCGAGGTGACCTGCGTTGCACCGGAGGCGCCGCGGCGGCCTCCGGGGTCGGGTGTGTCGGGATCGGATCGCCCCCGGTTCCGATGGTGCCCGCGGGGACCGAAAGCGTCGCGCGGCGGGGACCAGACCCGGGCCGTGATCCTGGTGACCATGAGGGCTCGCCCGGGTCGGCGCCCGAACCGAGTTGCTGTAAACTTCTGACCGTCTCCCATGCGGCGTCATCGCGTGAACCTCCCCAGGGCCGGAAGGCAGCAAGGATAAGCGGGCTCTGTCGGGTGCGTGGGAGACCCAGCCGCCTTAGCTCAGTCGGCAGAGCGATTCACTCGTAATGAATAGGTCGACGGTTCGATTCCGTCAGGCGGCTCCACAGCAAAGACCCCGGCGCAAGCCGGGGTCTTCTGTTTTGCCCTGGAACTTCTGCCGTCGTCGGAGCGCCCGGACGGGCGAGCCGTGCCCAGAGGGGATCGCCCCTGGGCACGGCACGGATGAACGACTGGAGCGGGACCCCGCACCCGCCCTGGAGCGGTGCGGGGTGCGCCGTCACCGACTGAGGTAGTACAGGTAGACGGCCCCCGCGGCGACCACGAGGCCGACGGCGACCGCGAAGGCGATCTTCCAGGGGCTGAACGGCCGGTCGCCCGAGACCTTCCCGTTCTGCCCGTTGACGAGGACCTGCCAGGTCTTGCCGCCGAACAGGTAGGCGAGGATCCACACCGGCAGCAGCAGGAGCTTGTAGGTGAGGTTCCGGTACTCGGTGTCGATCCGGTGGACGCGTTGCTCGTCGCCGCCGATGTGGTTCCTGACGTCGCGCTGGATGACCGCGGACATCTTCCGCTTCGCCTCGTTGAGCGCGTCGTCGGGGCCGAGGTCGTAGCGCTGGGTGTGGTGACCGGAGAGGAACTGCGGCTGATACCCCGTGGCGGCGCCGGTCTCCCAGCTCTCGGAGAGGGATTCGAGCCGCTTGGGGTTGACGTGCGTGGTCGCCGGGACCACCACGTCGTCGAAGTCGCGCGTGACGGTCCCCGCGGCGGGGAACCAGCGGGTGTTGCGCTTGCGGTTGCCGTCTTTGTCCTCGGTGTAGTAGTGCTCGCCGCGTTCACCCTGGTAGTGCGAGACGGTGGCCGCGTCCCAGGTCCAGTGCGGCAGGTAGGTGCTCTTCAGCGATTCGGCCTCGTGGACGTTCTTGAAGGCGTTCGGCGCGAACCAGCGGCTGGAGACCCAGTCCCGGAGGGCCTTGCGGGCGCCGCCCTTGTCGACGTGGAACGGGATGAGCCCGTCGGGGGCGACCAGGTCGGGGTCGAACTGGTCGGCGACGACGGCGGCTCCGCAGAACTGGCACACGTCCGACCAGGCGTCCGATTCGGTGTGGGCGCCGCATCCGGTGCACACGAACAGATTCGGGGCGCTCTGCTGCGGCGAGCGGCGGTTCTGCTCGCCGAGGGCGTGGTAGTCGCGTTCGGCGACCATCTGGGTCGGGACGTGGATCTCTTGGCGCGCACCGCAGTACGGGCATGCGAGCGCCGTGGTCCCGGGTGCGAACTGGAGGTGCGCGCCGCAGTCGTGGCACGGGTACGTCTGATGGCTGGAGGGGGCGGGCTGGGTCACGGGAGTGTTCCTTCGGGGGGCGGGTACGGGCTACGGCGGGAGGAGGGGCCTACTGCGGGGGGAGGGGCGGCGGGACGGCGCCGAAGAGGCCGGCGAGCTCGGGGATCTGTCCGGCGGCGGTCCAGGCCGCCATGCCCTGCTTCCAGGCGAGGGTGTCGCGGGTGACCGCTCCGGCCGCGATCTGCTGGCGCAGCGCCGCGAGGTCGAACGGGCCGGCCTGCTGGCCTCCGGTGCCGAGGAACCACTCGGGCGCGGTGCCCGGCAGCGGCGGCGGTGCCGCGGGCGCCGCCGCGGCCGGCGCGGTCAGCGTCTGCGCTTGGGGCTGTGCGAGGTTCGCGGCCATCTGCTGGCCCATGGCGAGTCCGGCGCCGAGGCCGAGGGCGTCGGCGGCGGCGCCGCCGTGCTGGGCGGAGGTCTCGAGCGCGTTGGCGGCCTGGAACTGGGTGTAGGCCCCCAGGTCGCCGACGACGCCCATCGAGGAGCGCTTGTCGATCGCGGCTTCGACCGCTTCGGGCAGCGAGATGTTCGAGATGGTGAAGGAGGGGACGTCGAGTCCGAGCGGCGCGAGCTGTTCGGCGACCGCGCCGCGCAGCTGCTGCCCGATCTGGTCCTGGTGGATCGCCATGTCGAGCACGGGGATGCGTGCGGAGGCGATGGCGGGCGCGAACGCGGCGACGACCTTCTCGCGCAGCCAGGACTCGATCTCCTCGGTGCGGAACTGGGCGTCGGTGCCGGCGGACTCGCGCAGGAGCATGGCCGGGTCGACGACGCGGATGGCGTAGGCGCCGAACGCGCGGATGCGGACCGCCCCGAACTCGGGGTCCCTCACGAGGACGGGGTTCTTGGTGCCCCATTTGAAGTCGGTGAACTGGCGGGTGTTGACGAAGTAGACCTCGGCCTTGAACGGGGAGTCGAACCCGTACTTCCAGCCCTTGAGGGTCGACAGGATCGGCATGTTCTGTGTCTGGAGCGTGTAGGTGCCCGGGTGGAACACGTCGGCCAGCCGGCCTTCGTTGATGAACACCGCCGACTGCGATTCGCGGACGACGAGTTTGGCGCCCATCTTGATCTCGTTGTCGTGGCGGGGGAACCGCCAGACCAGGGTGTCTCGCGAGTCGTCGGTCCACTCGATGATGTCGACCAGTTCGCCGCGGATGCCATCGAACAAGCCCATGCGGGCCCCTTTTCTTTTCGTGCCGCCGCCGCTGGGCCGGCGGACTTCCTGTGTTCCGGGGTGCCGGGCCCGGTCGCTGTCTACATGGCACTTTACGCGGATGACGCAAGATCCGCTGACCGGGAACCTCCCGGTCCGCGGCCCGGCGCGACCTCGGATCGAAGCTCGTCGCTGTCGTCCCGTTCTGCCCGCCGGGGTCGCTCATGCCGGAACATCATCGCGCATTCCAGTGCCCTGCGTTGCACGGTTGGCCGCGGTGACCGGCCCGAGGTCGGTGCCCTCAGGTGGTCGATCGCCGAGCGATATGGGCTTCGTCTGGCTATCTCCGGCGGCACTCCGCCGCCTGCGTGCCGCTGCGCCACTGTCTGGACGGCACGACACCAGTAGGCCGGGGACTGGCAGTGCTCGGGACAGCGGCGCGGCGTGGTTTCCGATAGGGTCGCGGGTGCCGAAGGTGCGCAAATCAGGCGCGGCTGTTCGGCTCCCTCGCCCCGGTTAGGAAGGCCCCCATGGCGTCTGTAGATGAAGTGATCGCCTCCATCAACGCGAATACCGACGCGGTGACCGAGCTGCAAGCCCGGATCGAGGCCAGCAAGGCGAGCGCGGAAGAGACCTTCGGTCAGGCGCAGTCCCTGGGCGTCGAGCGCGCCGCCGCTGCGGTTGCCGCCTGCAAGGACCAGTTGGAGGAGGCGAGCGCGATGACCGCTGCTCTGGTGAACAAGCTGGGGGAGGCCCGGAGCGCGGCAGAAGCTGCGAAACAGGCTTAGGTTGCGGCCGTGGGGAACGTACGAGACCTGGCCGCGATGATCGAGGCCGACCGGGCTGAAGTCGCCGGGCTGTCGGGGCCCATCGACTCGTCGAAGGGTCAGGCCGAGGCGACCGCCGGGGCGGTGGCCCAGTTGGGCATCGAAGGTCGTGCCGCGCAACTGCGGCAGGCCGTCGACCGTATTGAGGAGGCCCAGGCGATCCGGGCCGCGATTGAGGGTGTGCTCGTCAAGGCGCACTGGCAGGCGATGTCGGCCGTGCACGGCACCATGGGACCCGGCGCGGCGAAAGGCTCGGGCCCGGGTGGATCGTTCATCGCCGCTGACGGGACCGTCACGACGAGGGACGGACGCCCCGCCGCCGGCCATCTGGACGCGGTCCCGCCACACCTGCGGCAAGACCCGACCCCGACCGGTATTGACTTGCTCGAACCTCCCCGTCGTAAGAAAGGCTCGACGCTCTTTCGGGAGGCGGTCGGCAAGGGGGACCAGGTCGAGGATGCGACGAAGGCACTGGATAAGAACTTCGATACGGCGTGGGACGCGATCTTCGGTGAGCCGTCGCCGGCGAAGGCCCAGCAGAACGCCGTGTCTGAGACGCTGAGCTCGCGTGAGCCCGTGCTGACCGAGATGCCGGCGCCGAAGGTCGGCGGTGGAGGCGCGGTCATGGCAAGCTTCGTGGCATCGCTGGTCGTCACAAAGACGCTGCAACCGATCGTGCGACAATTTGAGCGAATCAGCTCCAGGTTTAGGAAGGCCGAGAACCGTGGCGGATAGAAACCCCGACGAGGTCGCGCTGCTGACCGCGCTGATCACCAAAGGATCCGAGAACCCAAAGGCGATCGCGGCCCGGATTGGGCCTGCGAGGGCATATGCGTTGGCGGGATCGGCGCTTGCGATCGCTGCATCGCGTCGATTCCCGGCCGGGTCGACTTATGCCGAAGTCGCCGCTTACAGTCGCGGCCTTGCGGACCGGTTTCCGAATGGCGCAGATCTGTTGAAGCCGACCGTGGTCGAAGCCATGATTCGATCAGGTCGCGGTGAGGAGGGGCTGCTCGATGGCCTCAATACAACTCTGGTCCAGCAGTTGTTGTTGATGCTGCCTTATGTCCTCATGACTGACCAGGAGTTGTCGGCCGAGGAAAAGGCTGCGTTCATCGAAGAGGCCATTTCGTTGACCGATGAAGGCGACGAGTGATCAAAGGCCCGAGCAGAATGCTTGGGCAGCAAGGCAAAGCGAGCACGTTCCGCTAGGTTGACCATCCTACGGGTAAGGGGTCCAGGCCAATGGCCTGGACCCCTTACCCGTCTAGACGCGACTGACATCACTTTGCACCGTAAGTTGACAGAGCACAAACTGTGCGTCATCATCGGAGCACCGGCACTCGCAATCACTTGCGGGCCAATTCCTTACGTCTCGAACGGAGCTTGTTACGAAGCATCCAGCTCTCATTAGCCTTCATCTATAGGCCAGAATGTAACCGCCGCCCGGTGGCTCCTCGCTACCAAACTCGGTCCACCGGGCGGCCAACAACAGAAAGCGAGCTTTCCGTGTCGTCTACGACGATACGCTATTCGGGCGTACCTGAAAACAGCCATTCCCGCGACTTCGAATCCGATACGGCCGCCTACACTCCCGCGTCCCGCCACGAGGAACCCGACCCGCTCGGCGACTCGGACCTGACCCGCAGGTTTCGGGCCGCCGCAGCGGCCGACCGGGCGGTCAGCGCCGTCAGCGCTGACCCTGAACCGGCCGCGTCCAGCGGTTCCGCGTCCGGCCTCGCCCAGGGCGGGACCGGGTCTGCGCCCGACCTCATCCCGGGCGAGCGCAGGTCTGCCGACGACGATCCCCGCCATAACCGCGCTTACTCGCACCCGCAAAACCCGGGCCTGTTCGAGGAGGTCGACGGGTTCTACGACTGGGCGGGGCGGCGGCTCTTCCTCGCCGACGGATCACCTGATCCGATGACACCGGGCGCGTACCGGTACCAGACGCGCCCCGACCTGTGCGACCTCGACGCACCCGACTCGGACCCGTCGAGTCCGCGCTTCGAGCCGGATCACCTGCGGCACAAGCCCGGCGATGACTGGCTGATCGACACCGACCGCCCTTACGACGTGCTCGACCCGGGTCCGTTCGGCTCGCCCGACTGGTTCCCGGACCGGCGCACCGGCCGTCACCGCCGCAATGAGCTGCCCGATCCGATCCCGTGGTGGGAGATCGAGGAGGAACCCGAGAAGGCCGAATGGGCCGAGCACGCCGAAGCCCTGTACGAGCGCCGCACCCGCATCACCCGCGAACGCGAAGCCCGCGAGGCCGAAACCGAGGCTGCGGCCCGCACGGCCGCACATGAGGCTGAGCAGGCGGCGGCCCGCGAGGCCGAGACCGCGGCTGCGGCTCGTGCGGCTGCCTATGAAGCCGAGCAGATGGCGGCCCGTGAGGCCGAGACCGCGGTCGCGGTCCATGCGGCCGCCCACGAAGCCGAGCAGGTGGCGGCCCGCGACGCCGATGCGGCGGCCCGGCGGAACCGCCAGGAGCGCAACGACCGCGACCGGTCTGAGCGGTCCGACCACGCCGATCGCAACCGGTCTGGGCGGCCTGATCACTCCGACAGTGACCGGTCCGGGCGTTCTGATCACTCCGACCGGTCGGGCGGAAACGGCGCCGGCGGTTCCGGGGCCGGTTCGCCGCGTCGATGGGGGTCCGGTTCTGAGCCGTCGTCCCGCAGCCGGGAGGATTCCGAAAGCGCTCGGGCGCAAGGGGGTTTCGGTCAGGGTCGTCGGCGGTCGCCGGTGCCGCGTCGGGGTGCCGGTTGGTCGCAGGCCGACCGCAACAGCGAGGACCCGCCCGAGCCCGTCCGGCCCGGTCTGCCCGCGAACCGGTCCGTCGGCGGTGGCGACACCTTCGCCGCCGCCGGGGCGCCGCACTGGTCGGACGGACCCCGGGAGACCGTCGAGCGGCCGAGCCGGTCGGACGAAACCCGGCAAGTCGCCGGAGGCTCCGAGCGGTTCGGCGGGACCGCATCGGGGTGCGCGTCCGCCGGTGCCGCCGAAGTGTTTACCGAAGTGCCGCACCGGTTCGACAAGCTCCGCGAGGACGCCTGGGACCGGTTCCTGGTCAAGTCGGCCGAACTCGCGGCCGCGCACCGCACGAACCGCACCGCCCCCGCAGGCGAGCGGGACGGCGGTCCGGTCGGCGGCCGGTTCGCGCGGCTGGTCCGCGCCGTCGCGGGCGCGTTCAAGCATCGGCAAGGGCGGCAAGGGGATCCGCGCGATGTCCGCGCCGCCGCTTCCATCGGAACCGGGGACGGTTCGGCCGCCGGGGCGCCCGGCCCGGTGGAGCCTCCGGCCGCCACTTCGATCCCGAGACCGCGTGAGGCCGCGTCCCTGTCCGGCGAGGTCTCGACACCTCATGGGGACGCATCCGGGTCTCGCGAGGTCCACATGCTTCGCGGAGCCGCGTCCCGACCCGGCGAGGCCCCCAGGCCGCGCGAGGCCGCCGCCCGGACAGCGATCGCGTTGCGTACCAGCAGGTTCGCTCAGGCGATCCGGGGCGCCGAGCGGGCTCGGACCGAGATCCACGCACGCCGGAGCGTCCGCACGGCCGGTGCCGCTGAAGCGGGCCTTCCGGTCGAATCGGCGTTCGGCGGTGCGGTATGGGCATAGGCCGGCTCTCACCCCATCGCGTACGTGCGCGATACGCGAACGCGCTCAAGGCGATCCCGTTGCCGGTGCGTTCCTTCTCCGGGATCGATCCTGCCGCGCTCACCGTCGTCGGCGAATCGGAGGTCGGGGAGCGTCGCCTCCGGTTCGGCGTCCTCGCCGGGACTCCGCGCCTGTGGATCACCGTCCAGGACCAGGTCCCGCCGGTCGTCGGCTACCTGACCGGCTTCGACACCAGGCGCATCGATCTCCACGTCACCGAACCCGACCACCTCGAGTGGGCCCGCCCGCCAGGCCGCGCCGCGCAGATTAAGCGCGCCGCCCTCGACGCCTGGAACCGGGCCCACCGCACCTGCGAAGGATAGGAACCATGTCCGACGAACCCGTGTCCGACAAAGCAATGCCCGGCAAAGCGTTGCCCAGCGAGGCAATGCCCGGCGAATCCATGTCCGGGGAATCCATGTCCGGCAGCGACACCCGGCCGAGTCCGCGCGACGGCGACAAGGAGCTGTTCCGCGCCCACGCCACCGCCCGCCTTCGCGGGGACACCGAGACGGCCCTCGGCCTCGCCGTGCAGATCGGCGAGGCCCGGCGGATGGCGCACCTGCTGTTCGTCCTCTACCTGTTCTGTCAGGTCGTGGTCGAGGAGTTCGGGACCCGGCCCGACCCCGAAGACCTGGCCGCGCTCACGAAACGCCTGCACGAGAAGCACTACCGGCCCGGGAACGGGTTCTGCGCGATCCGCGCCGAGGCGCTGGTCCGCGCCGTGTGCGGGGAGTCGCTGCTCATGACCGAGGTCCCGGTCAGCGAGCAGCCGGGGTACATGTGGGCGGTCATGACCGAGCTCGTCGATCCCGGCGTCACCGACGGCGCGCTCATGGAGCTGTTCGCGGGCGCCGAAGTGATCGGCGCCGAGGTCCTGAGCGACACCGGGCGGGCGATGTTCGGGGAGCCGTTCGGGCCTCCCGCGCCGCGGACGGAAGCCGCTCCCGGGCCCGGATCCGAACGGGACCCGGTCCCGGCAGAAGCGCGCCCCGCCGACATCCGACCCGCAGCCGCAGCCGATGAGGAGGAGACCGAATGAAACCCGAGGAACTGCACCACCGGCACCTGTCCGCACTGGTAACAGGCGACCTCGATGCCGCCGCGAGCCTGCGGGGCCGCTTCAGCCCCGGCGACCACCGGACGGCGGTGGAGCTGCTCCGCGCGGCGGTCGCCGTCTGCCTCGAATGCCGGCTCGGCCCCGGCGCGGGGCTCGGGGCCGGACCGGTCGACCACGATGCGCTCGCGGCGCTCATGGACGAGATCCGCCGGGCCGGGGCCGGAACCGAGCCGCCGCCCGACTACCTCGCGATCGAAGCGGCGGTCCGCTCCCTCTACGGGGAGCCGCACCTGCTCGAACCGCTGAGCGACCAGCAGCGCGGCCCGGTGCTCTACGCACTGCTCAGCTCTCAGGTCGCGCGGTCTCCGTGGCTGCGGGCCAACCCTGATCGCGTGGTCGAGCGCGCGAAGGCGGTCATGACGGTCTGGCTCCTCGGCTGACCGCGATGCAGTTCGGCGGTCGAGCCGGCGGTGGTTTCCCGATGGGCATTGCCGGCTCGGCCGCCGTGTGCGGCGGTGCGGCTTCGCCGCTCCCGCACCGCCTTGGCGTGCGGGTGGGTTGGCGATGTCGGTTGCGCTCGCAATCGAACGCACCGAGATTGGGAAGGGATCACTCCGACCGCGCCATCGGAGGTCGAGTCAGGCGCTGCGACACGGTGGCGCAGCCGTGGCTGAGTCGTGGCTCAGCGGGGCACGCGTCCGATCGGGAGTATCAGGAACTGCTGATGCGCCAGGCCGTTCCTCTCCCACATCCACACCAGTTCCTTGCCCGGCTGCGGGACCGGTGTGCAGTCGATGACGTGCCCGTTGTGGACGCTGGTGATCATCCAGCCGATGCCATCCGGTACCGGTTGCGTCTCCCACCGCTGCCAGGGCTTAGCGTGCTCCTCGTACAGCACCAGCGGCGCCCCATTGCCGGCGGGCACTGTGGCGTCAACAGTTGTCGCGTCCAACGCCATGCCGTTGACCACTGACAGGATCGTGAACTCGTCGCTCTTCGATACCGGCCGCCGAAACCCCCATTGCTGACCGAGGCCGCCGTGCGCGGTGCCGAGGACGGGGCGCGTGAACGGCTGCGCTCGCGCATCGGTCTCCAGCGCGTAGCCGCTCGCACGCTCGACGAGCATGAACGGCCCCGCGACCGGGGCGCCTTTGCGCAGCGCCGCGTATCCGGCGATGTCGATGACTTCGATGTCGACGAACGGCAGCTTGAACTTCAGGTTGAAACTGGGGCGAGTTCCAGTTCTGAAACCACCGGCCATCAGCGAGCACGCTCCGAGGGGGGTAGGGAGAAGTCCGTCCCGAGCCTAACGGGACGGAACAACCCGAGGGGGCCCGCGGCGCGCCTCCAGGCGCATCGGTTGCCGGGCGTTCCGTGCGGACACCTCCCCGCCGCTGTGCGCCATCCGGTGCCGCCGAGCTCCGTAGGATTGCCGCCATGGAGCTTCCAGTCGCCGGAACCTTGGACCATGTCGAGCTGTGGGTGCCCGATCTCACCCGGGCCGTCGACTCCTTGGGCTGGCTGCTTGAACGCCTCGGCTATGCGCTGCACCAGGAGTGGCCGGCAAGACGCAGCTGGCGGCTCGGCCCCACCTACCTGGTGGTGGAGCAGTCTCCGGCACTGACCGGGAGCCGGCACGACCGGTGCGCACCGGGTCTGAACCACCTGGCCTTCCACGTCGGAGATGACGCCGAGGTCGAACGGCTGGTCGCCGAGGGCAGCGAGCACGGCTGGACTCTGATGTTCCCTGACCGGCACCCGTTCGCCGGAGGCGGCGACCACTATGCGGCGTATCTGGAGAACCAGGACGGCTTCGAAGTCGAACTCGTCGCCGCTTCCTTCTCACCCTCGACTGGTCGGAGTATGCGATCGGTGCCGTAGATTTCCTCGCCGCTGTATACCGTAGGGATCTCGTCATTCCGGGCATGCCGAGAAGCTTCCCGCGCGAGGATCCCGCCGTAGTGGTGTATTGACGCCGACCGCCGGAAGCGCCCGCGCCAGTGCCACCTCGACTCGGGCCTGCGCTCGCGACGTGTTCATGCGAGCGTCGTCAGGTGCGTTCATGAGAGATCGTTTGCGCCCCAACGGCATTCACGCGACGGGCAGCGCGACCGTCACCACCAGGCCGCCCTCGGGGCGGGCCTTTGCGGTTGCTTCGCCGCCGTGGGCTTCGGCGATGGCGCGGACTATCGAGAGGCCGAGGCCGGCGCCCTTCGAGGCGGTGGCGAGGCGTTCGGTGCCGAGGCGGCGGAAGGGCTCGAACAGGCCCGAGACCTCGAAGGCGGGGACGACCGGGCCGGTGTTGGCGACCTCGACGACCGCGCGGGTGCCGTCGGTGCGGGTCGCCACCGTGACCCAGCCGTCCTCGGGGAGGTTGTAGCGGACCGCGTTCTCGACCAGGTTCTGCACCAGCCGCTCGAGCAGGACCGGTTCGCCGCGGGTCGGAGCCTCCTCGCAGTCGGCCGTGACCGCGACGCCGGGGGCGGGCGTCTGGGCGGCGACGTGGACCGCCACGTCAGCGAGGTCCACATAGGATCGCTCGCCGAGTTCCCGGTCCGAGCGCATCAGCAGCAGGAGCCCGTCGATGAGCCGCTCGTGCCGGGCGTTCACTTCCAGGAGCGTCTCGCCGAGCTGCCGCACGTCCGCCGACGCACCCGGCCGGTGCACGGCGACCTCCAGGAGTGCCCGCGTGACCGTCAGCGGCGTGCGCAGCTCGTGGGAGGCGTTGGAGATGAACGAGCGCTGCCCGTCGAAGGAGTGGTCGAGCCGCTCCAGCATCCGGTTGAACGTCTCGGCGAGCTCACGCAGTTCGTCCTGGGGCCCTTCGACCTTGATCCGCTCGTGGAGCCCCTGCCCGGCCGCGGGGGCCTCGGCGATGCGCGCGGCCGTGTCGGTGAGGCCCTGGATGGGGCGGAGCATCCGCCCGGCGACGAGCCACCCGAGCGCGACCGTCGCGACGCCGACGAGGCCGAGCGCGAGCCCGCCCTGGGTGGCGATCACGTACAGCGCGTCCTCCCAGACCTCCCCGGCGATCAGGAACCGCACGTCCTGCGCGTACGCCTCCGGATCCTCGCCGGGCTCGGGCACCGGCAGATCCGCGGACTCCTTCATCCCCACGATCGACCGGTTCGCCTCCCCCTCGTCCGGCAGGTGGTTCTGGACCAGGCTGTAGGTGAGGAACAGCAGCAGCACCCCGCCGATGAGGAACAGGCCCCCGTACACGAGCGTCAGACGGGCGCGGAGCGTCAGCTTCATCGGATCCGGTACCCCACTCCCGGTTCGGTGAGGACCACCGGCGGGTCCCCGAGCTTGCGCCGCAGCTTCAGGATCGTCATCCGCACCGCCTGCGTGAACGGGTCGGTGTGCTCGTCCCACGCCTTCTCCAGAAGCTGCTCGGCCGACACCGGCGCCCCGCCCGCGCGCAGCAGCTCCGCCAGGACCGCGAACTCCTTGCGCGACAACGGCACATACCGGCCGTCACGGAACACCTGGTGCAGATGCACATCGAGGCTGATCCCGGCCCGCTCGAGGACCGGCGGCGCCGCCGGGCGGGCCCGGCGACCCAGCGCCGCCACGCGCGCCGCGAGCTCCCGGAACGCGAACGGCTTCGGCAGGTAGTCGTCGGCGCCCAGCGCCAGCCCGGTCACCCGGTCGTCGACCTCGGCGGCGGCGGTGAGCATGAGCACGCGCGTGTCGGCGCCGACGGCCGCGATCTCGCGGCACACCTGGTCGCCGTGGACGACCGGCAGGTCCCGGTCCAGGACCACGACGTCGTACTCGTTGACGCCGATCCGGTCCAGCGCCGCGCCGCCGTCCAGGACGACGTCGACCGCGTGCGCCTCGCCGCGCAGCCACTCCGCGACCGCGTCGGCGAGCAGCGGCTCGTCTTCGACCACCAGGATCCTCATGCCACACATCATCGCCCGCCCGGTGTTGCCGCGGCATTGCCGTTCCGGATTACGGCCGCGCAACGCCCCGGCCGCTGTACTGACTGCGCGGCCGGGGAAGCCAACCCTCCGGCCGCGCCACAGCGACCTGAAAGGCGAACGACATGAGGCGATACCTGATCGCGCTCCTCCTCGGCCTCACGGCCCTCACCGCCGCCGCATGCGGCGACGACACCGGCGACGACGGCGGCGTCGCGTCCGCCGACGGCACCGCCACCGCCTCCGAAGACACCGAAGGCGGGGACGGCGGCGGCGAGAACGACGCCTTCGCCCAGGCCCTCGAGTACTCCCAGTGCATGCGCGACAACGGCGTCCCCGAGTTCCCCGACCCCGAGCAGCAAGGCGAGGGCGGCATCAGCCTCGGCCTGACCGAAGGCATCGACCCCGACAGCCAGGAGTTCAAGGACGCCGAAGCCGCCTGCGAAGACCTCCGGCCCCAGCCCAACGGCGGCGACGAGATCGACCCCGAGGTCTACGAAGCCCTCGTCGAGTACTCCGAATGCATGCGAGAGAACGGCATCGAGGAGTTCCCGGACCCCGAGCCGGGCGGCGGCATCATCATGAACGGCGACATGGGCTTCGACCCGCAGAGCGAAGAGTTCCAAGCGGCCGAGGCCGCCTGCGCGGACCTGCGCCCCGAAGGCCCCGGCCCCGAGAACAGCGAGGACGAGTGATGGCGCGCCGACGCGGCAAAGGCCGCGCAGGGAAAGTCGTCGCCGGAGCGGCGATCGCGCTGGCGGCCGCCGGCGCGGCCGCGGCCGCCCTCGGGTTCGACCTCCGCTCCTTCTTCGAAGAGGCCGAAGCCGAGGCCACCCAGGAGACGCCGGCGACCGCCGAGGTCACCGTCCAGACCCTCACCGAGACCGTCACAGTCGCCGGCGACCTCGGCTACGGCGACGCACTCGACATGAACTGCCTGCTCAACGGCACCCTCACCGGACTGCCCGCCGCAGGCGACGTCCTCGAACGCGGCGACGTCCTCTACTCCGTCAACGACCAGCCGGTCGTCCTCATGTACGGGTCCCTCCCGGCGTACCGGGCGCTGGGCCCCGGCACCGAAGGCGCCGACGTCGAGCAGTTCGAGGAGAACCTCGCGGCCCTCGGCTACGACGGGTTCACCGTCGACGACGAGTACACCGACGCCACCGCCGACGCCGTCGAGGAATGGCAGGACGACCTCGGACTCGAGGAGACCGGGGCCGTCGAACTCGGCCGGGTCGTCTTCACCCCCGACGCGATCCGCGTCGACACCGTCGACCCGCAGCTCGGCGCCGCCGCACAGCCCGGCGGGCCGGTGTTCGCCTACACCGGCCTCGACAAGGTCGTCACCGTCGAGGTCGAACTCGAGGACCAGGAGCTGGTCGTCGTCGGCGAAGCCGTCGACATCACCCTCCCCGACGGCACCGAGGCCACCGGCACCGTCACCGATTCGGAGACCGTCGTGACCGAGGAGACCGGCCAGGGCGGCGAGACCGAGGACGTCACCTACCTCGAAGTGACCGTGGCCGCCGACGACGCGACCGTCTTCGACGCGCTCGACCAGGCCAGCGTCGACGTCGGCTTCGCCGGCGACAGCGCCGCCGACGTCCTCACCGTCCCCGTCGAGGCCCTCCTCGGCCTCGCCGAAGGCGGCTACGGCGTCGAAGTCGTCGACGGCGGCACCGAGGTCATCGCGGTCGACACCGGCCTGTTCGCCGACGGGTACGTCGAAGTCAGCGGCGAAGGCCTGGAAGCGGGTCAGTCCGTGGTGGTGCCCTCATGACCGTCCTCGTCGAAGCCGAGAGCGCCGCACCGCAGGCCGGGACGCGACCGGTCGTCGAACTCGACGCGGTCACCAAGACCTACGCCGGCGACGTGAAGGCGCTCCGCGAAGTGAGCCTGCGCATCGACCCCGGGGAGATGTGCGCGATCGTCGGCCCCTCCGGGTCGGGCAAGTCCACGATGCTCAACCTCATCGGGACACTCGACCGGCCCACCACGGGCACCGTCCGCATCGACGGCTTCGACGTCGCGAAACTCCGCGACAAGCAGCTCTCGGCGCTCCGGTCCTCCCGGATCGGGTTCGTGTTCCAGCAGTTCCACCTCGCCGTGGGGCAGCCGGTCCTCGACAACGTCGCCGACGGCCTCCTCTACAGCGGCACCGCCGCCCCCGAGCGGCGCGCCCGCGCCGCCGAAGCCCTCGCCAGAGTCGGGCTCGACCACCGCATCGACCACCTCCCGAACGAGCTCTCCGGCGGCGAGCGCCAGCGCGTCGCCATCGCCAGGGCCGTCATCGGCAACCCGGCGCTCCTCCTCGCCGACGAGCCGACCGGCAACCTCGACTCGGTCTCGGGCGCGAGCGTCATGGACCTGCTGCACGAACTCCACGAGGCCGGCACGACGATCGTGGTCATCACCCACGACCACGACATCGCCGACTCGCTGCCCCGGCAGGTCGCGATGCGCGACGGGCAGGTGGTCTGAATGGTCGCCACCGACCCGCGGGCGCTGCGCCCCGCCCGGATGCGCCCGGGCGACGTGTTCAAAGTCGGCGCCACCGGCCTGCGGACCCGGCCGCTGCGGGCCTGGCTCTCGGCATTGGGCATCGCGATCGGCATCGCCGCGATGATCGCCGTCGTCGGCATCTCCTCGTCGAGCCGGGCCGAACTCGACCGGCAGCTCGCGGCCCTGGGCACGAACCTGCTCACGGTCCAGCCCGGCACGTCGATGCTGTCGGGGGAGGAGGGCGTCCTGCCGTACGAGTCGACGGCGATGGTCGACCGGATCGACCCGGTCTACGCGGTCGCCGCGACCGGGTCCGTGCCCGGCACGAACGTGTACCGGTCCGACCACATCCCCGAGGGCCGCTCGGGCGGCATGAGCGTCGTCGCCGCCGAACTCGACCTGCTCGACACGGTCGGGGCCGAACTCGCCGAGGGCGCCTGGCTCAACGCCGCGACGGCCCGCTACCCGGCGGTCGTGCTCGGCTCGGCCGCGGCCGAGCAGCTCGGCATCGTCTCGGTCGGCGACGGCGTCGAGGTCTACATCGCCGGGCAGTGGTTCACCGTCGTCGGCATCCTCGAACCCGTCGCGCTCGCAGACGAACTCGACCTCGCCGTCATGGTCGGCTGGGAGGCCGCCGCCGCGTACCTCGGCTTCGACGGGCACCCGACCACGGTGTACGCCCGCGCCGAGGAGCAGTACGTGGAGGAGGTCGCCGGGGTGCTCGCGACGACCGCGAACCCGGAGGCCCCCGACGAGGTCGAGGTGTCGCGGCCGTCGGACGCGCTGGCGGCGAAGAACGCCGTGGACACGGCCTTCACCGGGATGCTGCTCGGCCTGGGCGGTGTGGCGCTGCTCGTGGGCGGGGTCGGGGTGGCGAACACGATGGTCATCTCGGTCCTGGAGCGGCGCAGCGAGATCGGTCTGCGGCGGTCGCTGGGGGCGACGAAGGGGCAGATCCGGTTGCAGTTCCTGGCCGAGTCGCTGCTGCTGAGCGCCCTGGGCGGGGTCGGCGGGGTGCTGCTGGGGACGGCGGTGACCGCGGTGTTCGCGGCGGTGCGGGAGTGGCCGACGGTGGTCCCGTACTGGGCGAGCGTCGGTGGCGTGGCGGCGACGCTGTTCATCGGCGCGGTCGCGGGCCTGTACCCGGCGGTGCGGGCGTCGCGGCTGTCGCCGACGGAGGCGCTGACGGCGAACTAGGCCGCCGCTTGTCCGGCCGCGGGCCCGCTCCTGGTCAGAGCGGGCCCGCGGCCTCGTCGTGTCCTAGATGTACTGGTCGATGATCGGGGTCAGGCGGCCGGCGATCTTAGCGTGGCCGGAGTCGCTGGGGTGGACGCTGTCGACGAGGTCGGAGGCGTCCGGGAGCCACCCGGTGGTGTCGACGAAGTGGACCTTCGTGTCACCGGCGCTGACGCGGGCGTTCACGGCGTTCTGCGTCTCGGGGCTGTAGCGGTTCCGGAAGGTCTCCATCGCGAAGATGTGCGCGTTCGGGTAGGCCTGGCGGACGCGTTCGAGCATGACGATGTAGTTCTGCTGGAACGCGGTGGTGGAGACGCCGTGGCCGACGTCGTTGGTGCCGAGATTGATCACGACGGCGGTGGCCTGGTAGCGGGAGAAGTTCCAGTCGTCGTTCGAGACGAACGCGGAGGATCGGCGGAACCAGTCCATCATCCCGTAGCAGCCGTCGGCGGTGCTGACCAGGCAGGCGCCGCCTTGGGCGACCTGGGTGTGGCCGGCGTTCAGGTTGTCGCCGACGAGGTAGCCGTACGCGGTGAAGGGCCGGTTGCCGTTGGGCTGTCCGACGGTGATGGAGTCGCCGATGAACTCGATGAAGTTCGCGGGGCGGGCCCTGGTGACGGTGGTGCCGCCGGAGGCGAGGATGAATCCGCCGAAGGCCGGGTCGCCGGTGTAGGAGCCGGCGCGTTCGCGGAAGCCGATCCGGATGGAGTGGGTGCCGGAGAGGCCGGACCTGATGGTGACGTTCCCGGAGACGGCGCGCATCCAGGTCTCGCTGCCGCCGTCGATCGAGTAGTACATGTCGATGGTGCCTCGGAGCTTCACGCCGATGGAGGAGCCGGTGAAGGCGGTCTCGACGTAGCCGCCGGCCCAGCCCATCGTGTACCAGGAGGCGCTGGCGGTGTTCCAGCGGCCGTAGTACTGGACGTTCGGGTCGGTGAGGGAGCCGTTGCCGGCGGTGCCGCCGGTGCCCTCGACGGGGACGAGCTTCCAGTGCTGGGTCTCCTCGCCGATGCGGTCGTACTGGGAGATCCGGCTGCCGGCGGCGGTCGCGCGCTCCCAGTTGTCGAGGGCCTTGCCGGAGTTGCGGTTCACGAGTTCGACGGAGCCGTCGGTCTGGGTGTTGACCTGCCACTGCTGGTTGGTGCCGCCGTTGTCGGTCCACTGGACGATGTCGGCGCCGTTGGCGGTGGACTTGGCGTAGACGTCGAGTACCTGATTCGAGTGCCGGGCTTGGATCCGGTAGTAGCCGCCGCCGGAGTCGACGAAGCGGAACTGCTGGTTCGTCGCGGTGGAGGGGGCGGCGAGGACGGCGGGGGCGCCGGCGGTGGTGGAGCCGTTCTGGATGCTGACGGCGAGGCCGGAGTAGTCGTTGACGATCCGGTACCAGGTGTTCGTCTCGACGGCGGCGGCCGGTGCGGAGCCGAGGACGGTGAATCCGGCGGCGGTGAACAGTGCCGCCGCGGCGGCGGCCAGCAGCCTGGCGAGGCGCGCGCGGCGGGGTGGAGCTGGGGTGCGCAAGCGGGACTCCTTACATCGGCTTACATTGAAACGTTTAAATCTATCGCGGTTCGAACAGGATACCGCTTTCATCTCCCGGGGACCACCCCTCAAATCCCCGAAAACCCCCGCAACCCGTCCACCCGGCCGCCGCCCTGTGCCCGCCGCACCAACACCGCCGGTCGAACCGCAGAACGTCGGACCCAGGCCGTACCCTGGCTTCAGGCCCGCCGCGACAGCGCCGCGAACCAGCAGCGCCGAACCGGCAGCGCCCGCAAGCACAGCGGGAACCGGGCCGCAGAGAACAGCGCCGACCAGATCCGCGCCGCCGGCGGAGCAACCAGCAGGAGGACGACGTGGCACTCGCGCTCTACCGCAAATACCGGCCGCAGACCTTCGCCGAAGTGGTCGGCCAAGAGCACGTCACCGAACCCTTGATCAACGCCATCCGCGCCGGCCGCCTCAACCACGCCTACCTGTTCTCCGGCCCCCGCGGCTGCGGCAAGACCTCCTCGGCCCGCATCCTCGCCCGCTCCCTCAACTGCGCCCAGGGACCCACCCCCGAGCCCTGCGGCGAATGCCGCTCCTGCCGCGCGCTCGCCGCCGACGGGCACGGCTCGGTCGACGTCATCGAGATCGACGCGGCCAGCCACGGCGGCGTCGACGACGCCCGCGAACTGCGCGAACGCGCCGTCTTCGCCCCCGTCGACTCCCGCTTCAAGATCTACATCATCGACGAAGCGCACATGGTCACCGCCGCCGGCTTCAACGCGCTCCTCAAACTCGTCGAAGAACCCCCGGACTACGTCCTCTTCATCTTCGCCACCACCGAGCCGGACAAGGTCCTCCCGACCATCCGCTCCCGCACCCACCACTACCCGTTCCGGCTCATCCCGCCGCCCGCCATGCGGGAGCTGTGCCGCAGGCTCTGCGACGAGGAGGGCGCGGTCGTCGCCGACGACGTCCTCCCGCTCGTCGTCCGCGCCGGCGGCGGCTCCGCCCGCGACACCCTCTCCGTCCTCGACCAGCTCATCGCCGGCGCCGGACCGGAAGGCGTCACCTACGAGCGCGCCGCCGGACTCCTCGGCGTCACCGACGCGGGCCTCCTCGACGAGATGTGCGAGGCGTTCGCGGCCGCCGACGGCGCCGCCGTCATGGAGGTCGTCGAACGCGTCGTCGAAGGCGGCCACGACCCCCGCCGCTTCGCCGGCGACCTCCTCGAACGCCTCCGCGACCTCATCGTCCTCACCCAGGTCCCCGACGCCGGCTCCAACGGCCTCGTCGACGCCCCCGCCGACCAGCTCGCCAAGATGACCAGCCAGGCCACCCGCATGGGCACCTCCACGCTCACGCGCATGGCCGAGGTCATCGCCGCCGGCCTCGCCGGCATGCGCGGCGCCACCGCCCCGCGCCTGCTCCTCGAGCTCGCGTGCGTCCGCGCGATCCTCCCCGGCTCCGACGAGTCGATGGCCGGCCTCATGCAGCGCCTCGAGACCCTCGAGCAGCGCGCCGCCGGCGCGGCCCTCGCCGCCCCGGCCCGTCCCGCCCCCG
>NZ_WIAO01000041.1 GCF_009451885.1 Glycomyces albidus | reverse complement strand
CGACCACCACGAGGACCAGGTCGACGGCGACGAGGTCGCCGACCTCGTCGCCCGCGCCCAGGACGGCGACCCGGGCGCCTTCGGGGAGATCTACGACCGCTACAGCGACACGGTCTACCGCTACATCTACTTCCGCGTGAACAACGCCCAGCTCGCCGAGGACCTCGCGTCCGAGACGTTCCTGCGGGCGCTGCGGCGGATCTCCAGCTTCAGCTGGCAGGGCAGGGCGTTCGGCGCGTGGCTGGTGACCATCGCGCGGAACCTCGTGGTCGACCACTTCAAGTCCGGCCGGTACCGCCTCGAGATCGTGAAGCCGGACGTCCTGGGCGCCGACGCGCAGGACAGCGACCCGTCCACCTCGCCCGAGACCGCCGCGCTGGAGAAGCTGACGAACGCGACGCTCCTGACGGCGGTCAAGAAGCTCAACCCCGACCAGCAGGAGTGCATCGTGCTCCGCTTCCTCCAGGGTTTCACCGTCGCCGAGACGGCCCGCACCATGGGCAAGAACGAAGGCGCCGTCAAGGCGCTCCAGTACCGGGCGGTGCGCACGCTCGCCCGGTTGCTGCCCGACGGCTTCCGCGGCTGAGAGGCAGTCCGATCCCCGGCCACCCCGTCCCGACCCGGCCCGGCGCCGCGGTCGGGAACCCGACAGAACCCGTTCATCCCAAGGGCTCCGGCCCGCCATCCCGAAACCGACGGTCCGCCTCACGGACCGCAAGTGCCAGGTCAGGGCCGCTCGTCGGCCCTCTGCCGCCGCGAGATCCAGCCGCGGCCACGACGATGTGGTCCCGGTCGCAAGGTTCGCGGCGAACCGTAACCTCAGGGGCTACTCGTGCGTTGTTCTCAGTACAGGAGCAGGATCCATGCAGTGAGAGGGGGTGTGCCCGGTGACATTGAACCCTATGGAGCGCCGACGCGCGGAGGAATTCGCGCGGCTGCTTGACTCAGGCGGTTCCACCCTCCCTCACTCGCGCCGCAGCGCGGACGCATCGGGCGCGTCAGCAGAAGCAGAGGCGTACGCCGAACTCGTCGGCGTCACCGAACGGCTCGGCGGACTGGGCGACCAGCTCGTCAACGCCACCCGGCCGTCCCGGGAGTGGCACGACGCCACCCGCAGGCGGCTGATGGCGGTCGCCGCGGAAGAGGGCATCGGCGTCACCGCCAGGCACCGCGCCAGCGCGGCCGTCCCCGAGACGAAGCGGCCGCCCGTCCACGACGAGATGTTCCCCCGCCGCCCCCGCGGCGGCCGGCGGATCGCGATCGTCGCGGCCCTCCTCACCGGCACCGTCGCCATCTCCGGAGTCTCCGCCGCCTCGGGCGAC
This sequence comes from Glycomyces albidus, assembly GCF_009451885.1. Taxonomy (GTDB): domain Bacteria; phylum Actinomycetota; class Actinomycetes; order Mycobacteriales; family Micromonosporaceae; genus Glycomyces; species Glycomyces albidus. The sequence continues at coordinate 40,397 of NZ_WIAO01000041.1, read as the reverse complement.
GCCCTCCCCGGCGAGACGCTCTACAACGTCAAGCGCTCCACCGAGCGGGCGCAGCTCGCCCTCGCGGGCAACGACCTCGGCCGCGCGCAGCTCTACCTCGAGTTCGCACGCACGCGCATCCAGGAGGCGGCGCTCGTCGCCGACGACGACGAAGCCGCCGCGAACGCGCTCGGCGACGCCGCGACCGAGCTCAAGAGCGCCAGCGCGCTCCTCGGCGAGCTCGCCGTGTCGAACGGCGACCCCGCGCCGCTGGACTACCTCGACCTGTTCGCCAACGAGCACCGCTGGGTGCTCGACGACCTCGTCAGCGGGCTCGACGGCGAAGCGCGGGACGCCGGCGAGGAGCTGGCGTCCGTGCTCGAGGCCGCGGCGCTGCGGTCGGTGGAGCTGCGCGGCGCGCTCGACTGCACCGATCCGGGCGGCGACTCCGACGAGCTCGGTCCGATCCCGGGCTCGTGCGCGCAGAACGCCGTCGACGGCACCCCCGACGCCGAACCGGGCGCGAGCAGCGGCACCGGCGAGGACACCGGCGGCGACCCCGCCACCGGCGAACCCGACGAGGACCAGGACGGCGGCGCCGCGACCGGCGCGGACCCGTCCGAGGACGAGGGCACGCCCCTGTCCGACCCGACCGGCGGCGGCACGAGCAGCCCCGTCGGCGACGACACCACCGGCACGGAGGAAGAGGACGACGTCCTCGGCGAACTGACCGGGATCGTCTCAGACCTGTTCGATTGATCACCCGCCGCGGCAGCGCGGCCGGAACCAAGGCAAGGTGCGGAGCACGGGACCGGGGCGGCGTCGTCCGCCCCGGTCCCCTTGCACGGAACGGGCGGAGCGAACCACGCATTTCCGCCCAGCAGCCGCCTCGGGACGCGAGCGGGGCCATAACATGAACAAGGCCACACTGGAAATTTACCGGGCTCGCGTCCTCGCGTTACAGGCCGTCTGCCTTGGGCTTGTAGGCTTTTAGGGTGTCTGAGATCGAGGCTTCATTCAGCGCCTCCGCCACACCCCGACCGAACGCCGTCCGGGGCGGCGGCGTCGCCCGCACGCAGTCAAACGCCCACTCCGTCGTCGTCGAGCCCGACGCGCCCGGCGAAGACGAACTCGCCCACATCCCCTCCGCGGCGTTCTTCGACGTCGACAACACGCTCATGCACGGCGCCTCCACCTACTACCTGGCCCGCGCGCTGGCCCGCCACGGCGTCCTGTCGGGGCGCGACATCCTCGGCTTCGCCTGGAAGCAGGCCCGCTTCAAGTTCCAGGGCATCGAGAACCACGGGCACATCTCGTCCATCAAGTCGTCGGCGCTCGAGCTCGTCGCCGGGTTCCCGGTCGACGAGATGCGCGCCCTGTGCGAGGAGGTCGTCGACCGCGACATCTCCCCGCGGATCCTCGCGCCGGTCCGCCGGCTCGCCGAGCGGCACCTCGCGGACGACCAGGAGGTCTGGCTCGTCACCGCCAGCCCGGTGGAGCTCGCCGGGGTCCTCGCCTCGCGGCTGGGCCTGACCGGCGCGCTCGGCACGATCGCCGAGATCGAGAACGGCTGCTACACCGGCCGGCTCGTCGGCGACCTCATGCACGGCCCCGCGAAGGCCGAGGGGATCGCCCAGCTCGCCGCCGAACGCGGCCTCGACCTGGCCCAGTGCACCGCCTACTCCGATTCGGCGAACGACCTGCCGATGCTGCGGAAGGTCGGGCGCGCCATCGCCGTCAACCCGGACACGCGCCTGGCCCGCCAGGCCCGCCACCACGGCTGGCCGGTCCTCGACTACCGGCGCGGCCGCCGCGCCGCGAAGCTCGCACTGCCCGCCGCGACCGCCGCCGGCGTCGGCGCGGGCCTGCTCTACCTGTACAAGTCCCGCGAACGCGACTAGCGCCGTTGGACACCGCGCAGCGCCTGACGCTCGCCGGGACGGCGGTCCTCGCCGTCGCCTGGCTGGCGTGGCCGTCGCCCGACCGCCCCGAGACCGCGGCCGCCCCGGTGGTGCCGACGGTGTGGGAGACGTGGGACGCCGAACCGGTCGACTGGCCCGGCGTGGTCGACGGCCGGGCGTGGACGCCGGTGCAGGTCCTCGACGACGGCGGTGCGGGGGCGGGCGCGGCGCTCGGCACCGATGAGGCCGGGAACCTGCTCTATGTGGAGCTCGACGGCAGCGGGGACGCGGCCGTGTCGGTCGTGGCCGAGCCCGGCGGGGTCCCCGGCGTCATCGCGACCGCGGCCACCGACGAGCGGCTCGCATGGATCGCGTCGGTCCCGGACGAGCGGGGCCGGGTCGTCTCCGAACTGTGGACGGCCCCGCGCGGCGAGGACGGCCGGCCGGGCGCGGCGTCGCTGCTGACGGCCGACACCGGGGACGTGATCGCCGCCGGCTCGGCGTACGACCTCCAGTTCGCCGCCGAAGGGCTCCACTGGCTGTCGACCGCCCGCGGGGCGACGCTGGTGACCGAGCACCGGTCGGTCCCGGTCGAGGGCGGCGAGGTGACCGTGACCGGGCACCTCGGCGCCTGGCAGGCGGCCGCGTGGCCGTGGCTGGCCAGCGCCGGCTCGGACTCGCTGGGCGGCGCGCGGCTCGTGCGCACCGACACCGGTGCGGGCGTGCAGGTCTTCTCCGGTTCGGAGGAGCTGACATTGTGCTCGGCGACGTGGTGCCGGCTCATCGTGAACGCCGAGGACGGCGCCCGCGTCGACCTCGTCCGTCCAGACGGGACGGAGCGGGTGACCGTGGCGGAGGGCTTCACGTCCGCGGTGTCGCCCGACCCGGGGCTGATCGACCGGTTCGAGCCGCTCGCTGAGAACCGGACGGCCACCGGCGAGGGCACCGAGGTGACGCTGTTCGACCTGCAGGCGGGCGAGGCGTACCTGGTGGCGTCGCGCGCCGGCCGGACCGGGGCGGACGCGCGGAGCCTGTGGTGGTCGACCGGGACCGGGGAGCTCCTGGTGTGGCACGTGCTCGACCTCACGGACCTCGCTTGATGCGAGGCGTTCACGCGCCGGGCGCGAGTAACGTCGATGCCGTGACCACTCCGCACAGCGCCCCGGACGGGCCGGCTCGCCCGCAGATCATGGGGGTCCTCAACGTCACCCCCGACTCGTTCTCCGACGGCGGGCGCTATCTCGACTTCGGCGACGCGGTCGCGCACGGCGAGCAGATGGGCGCCGAGGGCGCCGACCTCATCGACGTCGGCGGCGAGTCGACGCGGCCGGGGGCCGAGCGGGTCGACGCGGCGACGGAGACGTCCCGGGTGGTCGACGTGATCGCGGCGCTCGTCGAACGGGGCCTGGCGGTCTCGATCGACACGACGCGGGCCGCCGTGGCGGCGGCCGCGATCGAGGCGGGCGCGAGCGTCGTCAACGACGTCTCGGGCGGCCTGGCGGACCCGGACATGGCGCGGGTCGTGGCCGACACGGGCGTGCGGTGGGTCCTCATGCACTGGCGCGGGCACTCGAGCGACATGCAGCGGCTGGCGCGGTACGAGAGCGTGGTCGCCGACGTGAAGGCCGAGCTCGAGGACCGGGTCGAGGCGGCCCTGGACTCCGGTGTGGACCGCGAGCGGCTGATCCTGGACCCGGGCCTGGGGTTCGCGAAGACCGCCGAGCACAACTGGCGGCTGTCGGCGCACCTGGACGAGTTCGTGGCGCTGGGGTACCCGGTGCTGTTCGGGTCGTCGCGGAAGTCGTACCTGGGGCGGCTGCTGGCGGACGAGAGCGGGAAGCCGCGCCCGGTCGGGCAGCGGGAGGCCGCGACGCTGGCGACGTCGGTGCTGGCGTTCGAGGCCGGCGTGTGGGGGGTCCGGGTGCACGACGTGGCCGGGACGGCGGACGCGCGCGCGGTGTGGCTGGCGACGCGCGCGGCGCGGTAGCCGACGGATCGCCGACAGAGCCCGGTCGGGCCCGGGTCGGCGGCGCCGGGACGGACCTGCGGGTTCGCGCCGTCCGGGGCGGGGCGCGCTACCGCGATCGCGTCTCGGAAGTTGGAACGGTTGTTGCCGATTCATGCAACACACCCGTAGCATTCGCCTCGTACTTCATCCAGAGCAGCTGAGGGGTCCGGCCCTGCGACGCTGCGGCAACCACCGTCCCGCCTCCGTGCGGCGGCAGGTGCCAATTCCGGCCCGCCAGCGCGGGGAAGATGAGGGAGGAGCCTTCTCGTATGTCCAATGCACTGTTCGCCGACAGCCCGGCCAAGGGCCTGGTGTGCCGCAACTGCAACGCCACGTATGACCTGGTCGCCCAGCACGCCTGTTGGCAGTGTTTCGGGCCGCTCGAGGTCGACTACGATCCTGAAGAGCTCGCGAAGGTGACGCGCGAGCGGATCGAGGCGGGGCCGCAGAACATCTGGCGGTACGCGCCGCTGCTGCCGGTCGGCGTCCACCCCGAGGACCGGGTGAGCCTGAACCCCGGCCTGACCCCGCTCATCGACGCGAAGCACCTGGCGAAGGCCCTGGGGATGCGCAAGCTCTGGGTCAAGGACGACAGCGCGAACCCGACCCACTCGTTCAAGGACCGGGTCGTGTCGACGGCGGTGTCGGCGGCCGTGAAGCTCGGCTTCGACCGGTTCGCGTGCGCGTCGACGGGGAACCTGGCGAACTCGGTCGCGGCGCACGCCGCCCGCGCCGGGGTGCCGTCGATCGTGTTCATCCCCTCGGACCTGGAGCCGGGCAAGATCGTGCAGTCGGCGATCTACGGCGGCACGCTCGTGGCCGTGCAGGGCTCGTACGACGACGTGAACCGCCTGTGCTCGGAGCTGACGGAGACCGACGAGTTCGAGTCGACCGCGTTCGTCAACGTGAACATCCGCCCGTACTACGCCGAGGGGTCGAAGACCCTCGGTTACGAGGTGGCCGAGCAGCTCGGCTGGCGGCTGCCCGAGCAGGTCGTGGTCCCGATGGCGTCGGGCGAGCTGCTCACCAAGATCCACAAGGCGTTCGAGGAGACCGCGGAGATCGGCCTGACCGAGACGGGCAAGGTCCGCATGTTCGGCGCCCAGTCGGCGGGGTGCAGCCCGATCGCGGACGCGTTCGACGCCGGCACCGACGTGATCACCCCGGTCAAGCCGACGGGGATCGCCAAGAGCCTCAACATCGGCGACCCGGCGGCCGGGCCGTACGCGATCGAGGCGTGCCGCTCGACGGGCGGCGGGATGGCGAAGGTCTCCGACGACGAGATCCGCGACAGCGTGAAGCTCCTCGCCGCGACGACCGGCGTATTCGCTGAAACGGCCGGCGGCGTGGTCGTGGCTACGCTCCGTAAGCTCTTGGAGTCGGGGCGGCTCGATCCGGAGGCCGAGACGGTCATTTACAACACCGGTGAAGGCCTGAAGACTTTGGACGCCGTGTCGTCGCTGGTGGGGCCCACGCACACGGTGAAGCCGTCGCTGAAAGCAGCCAAGGAAGCCGGATTGCTGCAATCTTAAGTGGAGCGAGGAGTTCGGAATGCGGGCTCGTCAAACGCTTTCCGAACTCCTGAAATTATCACTCTCAGTGACCGATGTGAAGGTCTTTGTCGGGTACCCGACAAAAAGAAGCCAAGTTCGGGTCTTGACCGTATTCACTGAATGAGTAAGAATTCTTGTGCGGGAGGCCGCAGATGTCCTGTCGCCACTCACCCGGTTGACTGCGAGTCCTGGGGCTAGAACGTGTCGAGCAGCGCCAGCCGGTGTCAGGAACTGCGGTCTCCCGACCAACCGCCCCCGGTCGACGGATTACCGGAACCCCGCTCCCCCAAACCTTCCCGCCGCGGCTGCGCGCTATCGGCTTGCCCCGCACCGCGGTCCTCTGCCAGGCTCGGGCCATGACGCACTTCGACATCGTCCCCGTGGACCCCTCGGACCCCTCCCTCGTCGAGTCCTGGCTCGCCGCACAGGAAGCGGTGCACGAGCACGACTTCCAGGGCCTCCGCCCGTTCAACCCGCACCAGGTCCTCGTCGGCCTCGTCGTCCACGACCCCGACAGCCGGCGCGAGCACTGGGCGGCCGTGTGCGACGGCCAGGTCCTCGGCTACCTCGGCATCGCCCTCCACGACCGCGACAACACCCACCTCGCCGGCTTCCAGCTCGGCGTCCACCCCGCGTCCCGGCGCCGCGGCATCGGCTCGGCCCTGCTCCGCCACGCCGAAGAGCGGGCGCTCGAAGACGGGCGCACCAGCCTCACGAGCTGGGTCGACCTGCCGAGCGAGCACTCCCCCGACGTCCGCGGCGACGGCGGGCCGTTCCTGATCGCCAAGGGCTACCAGCGGTCCCTCGAAGGCGCCCTGCGCGTGTGCGAACTCGCGGCGGTCGACGACGACGCGCTCGACCGGCTGTGGGACGAGTCGTGGAAGCGGGCCGAAGGCTTCGAGCTCACCGTCTACCACGGGGTCCCGAACCAGCGGATCATCGAAGGCGTCGCCTACCTCCACGCCCGCATGTACACCGACATGCCCCGGGGAGACTGGGACCTCCAGGAGGCCGCCATCACCGCCGACACCGTCCGCGCCTGGGAGCGCCAGCGCCTCCAGCGCGGAGTCCTCAACATCCAGGCCGCCGTGATCCACAAGGAGAGCGGCGACGTCGCCGGGCTCACCGAGATCCATGTCCAGGCCGGCGACGAGCGGCACTGCCTCCAGGGCGACACCATCGTGGACCCGCGCTACCGCGGCCACCGCCTCGGCACGATCCTCAAGATCGCGAACCAGCGGCGGCTGTGCTCGATGCGGCCGTGGATGCGGTACGTGTGGACCGGCAACGCCGTGGCGAACACGCACATGATCGCCATCAACGAGTCCGTCGGGTACCGCCTCGCCGGCGCCAACGCGGTGTTCCAGAAGAAGCTCGGCTCCCCCTCGGCGTAGCGGCCTACCGGACGAGCCGCTCGTGGATGCGGCGGCGCTCGGCGTGGAGCTCGGCGATGCGCTCGCGCGCCGCCTCGTCGCCGCCGCGCGCGGCCTCCCGGAGGCCGTGGATCTCGTCCTCCAGGTCGAGGCCGCGCCGGTTGAGTTCGAAGAGGCTCTCGGTGACCTCCGGTTCGGGGGTCTCGCGGATGATCCTCGCCCCGGCGGCGGTCACGCCGAACGGGGCCAGCCGCGCGGCGTCGAGCTTGAACGCCCGCCGGTGCCCGGCGACCTTGTCCATGCGGTCGCTGCCCTCGCTCTGCATATGGGAGAGGCCGGTGTGGGCGTACAGCCACCAGGGGGTCTCGCCGTCGAGGTGCCGGACGTTGTAGTCCCAGGGGACGAGGGCCTGCGCGAGGGTGCGGTGGTTGTTGCGGTACACCGTGCGCGGGTCCTCCGCCCGTTCGAGGAGGCTCAGCCCGATCGAGGGGCTGTGGTGGTAGGCGCGGTGCCCGGCCGCCTTCGCGGGGACCCAGTTCACGCCGAGCACGGGCGAGAGGATCACCGACGCCCTGCCACCGCCGGCGAGGTACGCGGCGGCCTCCTCGCGGAGTCGCCCGACCAGGCCGCGGTGGATCGCGTCGTCGTCGTCGAGCCGCGTGGTGAGGACCCAGCCCTTCTTGCGGGCCTTGGCCTCCGCGGCGGTCCACGCGGCGAGGTCGGGCACGAAGTCGCGTTTGAGCTCGGTCTCGGCGATGCGGAGGTACGGGCGGCTCTCGGCCAGGCCGTCGAGGCGCTTGCGCGCCCGGGGCGGCATGTCGCGGTCGACCGCGACGACCCAGACGAAGTCGCGGTCCTCCTGGGCGTCCAGCGAGGCGAGCGTCAAGTGCTCCATCATGAGCTGCCGGTAGGCGAACCACTGCTCGTCGAAGACACCGATCCCATGGCGGGTGGCGATGACGTGCAGGAACTCCTTCGACCGCGGGGCGGCGTCGCGGAGGCGGCGCCGCAGGGCTGCGGCGGCGGACCGTGGGGACAGGCGCATGGGTTCACTTCCTGTGGGCGCGGGCGGGCTCTGTATGAAGAACGCTCCGACCATGTGGACAGTTGTCGGCGTCCAGGTGAACTGTCCGCCAACTCCCGTCACCGCGCAAGTCGGGCGCGCCACCAGTCGAGGGTTTCGGCGAGCGCCGTGTCGGTGTCGGTCGGCTCGTCGCCGAACGTGTCGGTGAATTCCCCGGACTCCATGATGTAGGGGCCGTCCCACTGGTGGCGGGTCTCGGTCATGCCCTTCATCGCGGGCGCGAAGGCGCCGACGACGTGGATGAGGAGCCACCAGGGCAGCCGGGTGACGCGGACGGGGCCGCGGCCGAGGAGGCGGGCCATCGCCTGGACCATCTCGCGCTGGGAGGCGGCGGGCGCGGAGGGGACGTGCCAGGGGCGGCCCCAGGCGCGGTCGTCGCCGCCGAGGCGGATGAGGGCGCGGGCGACGTCGGGGATGTAGGTGAAGGTGTGCGGGGCGTCGGGGTCGCCGAAGACGGTGACGCCCTTGCCTTCGACGACGGGTCGGACGACGCGCTCGCCGAGCATGGCGTCGGCGAGGGCGCCGGGGCCGAAGTAGTCGGAGCCGCGGGCTTCGGTGAAGCGGATGTCGCCGCTACGGTGGAGGGCCATGGCGTCGTTCCACATCCTGATGCGGATCCGTCCCTTGTGCCCGGGCGAGTTGAGCGGGGTGCGCTCGGTCATGGGTTCGGTGACGGGGCCGTAGACGTAGAGGTTGCCGGTGTTGACGAGCCCGGCGCCGTTGTTCTTCGCTGCGGCGAGGATGGCGGCGAACATGGGCGGCCACTCGTCGGCCCACTGGTGGTAGCCGGCGGGGTTGGCGCAGTTGTAGATGACGTCGGCGCCCTTGGCGGCGGCGGTGAGCGCCGCGGCGTCGCGGGCGTCGACCTTGATGTGCTCGATGCCGGGCAGGTCGGGCCCGCCGGAGCGGCTGAGGACGCGCACGCGCTCGCCGCGCGCGGCGAGGATGGAGGCGACGGTGGAGCCGATCTGGCCTTTGCCGAGGATGACGTGGTCGGTCATGGGAGTTCCCTCTCTCAATCGAGAGCAGTGCTCTCTGTTGAGAACAACGATCGCACACTCTCGCCGAGATTGCAAGAGCACTGCTCTCGTTTGTGATCCCCCGCTCTCATTCCCCTGTCGGTCCGGCGCATCGAGGGCCCGTTGCGCACGAGCACACAGCGTTATCCACAAGTAGCTTCTTCGCGTTCGACACTGACTGCCCCTGCCTGTTGTAGTGGATAGCAAAAACGTCATCAGCCGGACCGGCGGGATGGCGGCGACAGATGGGGATTCGCGAACGTCGCCATACCGAGACCGCGCGCGGGAAGCCGCCCGCGCGGCGGTCCCCGCCGGTCCGAACGCTCCGCGCGGAGCATGCGCGGGCGGCCGACCTGACGAGGCCGGCCGCCCGCAAGAACCACACCAGCCCACACGACCACAGCCATCGCACGAACCGGGAGACGTGCACGACCGACCGACACACCGCTGCCGAAACCAGGTCCGCACCAGCGCAACGACAGTACGCGGCCCGCGCACAGGCCGCCGCTCAAACCCCGGCAGGCGAGCGAAGCGCTACAAGACCTCCGCGCCCGCCGAGCCCCACCGGGCCGGACCCCGGCGGGCCGGCGGTGACTAGCCTTCGCGGTTCTGGGCGTAATTCTCGAGGTACTCGAGCTGCTCGGGGTCCAGGCTCGGGCGGACCCGCTCCATCGCCTGCTCCAGGTGCGCCGCGGTGACGATGCTGGCGTCGAGGGATTCGCGCATGGCCGTGAGCGCGGCTTCGCGGATGAGCGCGGCGCAGTCGGCGGCCGAGTAGAGCCACAGCTCGTCGGCGACCGCGTCGAGGTCGACGTCGTCGGCGAACGGCACGTTCTTCGCGTTGGCCCGCAGGATGTCCGCGCGCCCGCGCGCGTCCGGCGGCGGGACGTACACGAGCCGTTCGAGGCGGCCCGGGCGCAGCAGGGCCGGGTCGATCATGTCGGGCCGGTTCGTCGCGCCCACGACGACGACGTCGCGCAGGGCCTCGGCCCCGTCGAGTTCGGTCAGGAGCGCGGCCACCACCCGGTCGGCGGTGCCGCCGTCGGTGCCGCCGCCGCGGACCGGGGCGAGGGCGTCGAGTTCGTCGAAGAACATCAGGGTCGGGCTGGCCTGGCGGGCGCGGCGGAAGAGGTCGCGGACGTTCTTCTCCGATTCGCCGACCCACTTGTTGAGCAGCTCGGAGCCCTTGATGCTCATGACGTTCGCGTGGCCCTCGCCGGCGACCGCGCGCACGATGTAGGTCTTGCCGCAGCCGGGCGGGCCGTACAGGAGGATCCCCCGCGGGGCGTCGATGCCCAGGCGCGTGAAGGCGTCCGGGTAGGTCAGCGGCCACAGGACCGTCTCGGTGAGGGTCTGCTTCAGGGCCTCCATGCCGCCGACGTCGGCGAGGGTGAGGCCGCCGAGTTCGACCGAGTCGCCGGCGAGGCTCGTGGGGCGCACCGACTCCAGGGCGCCGTCGAAGTCGGCGGTCTGGAGGGCCGTGGCGCCGCCGTCCTTGGCGCGCAACGCGGCCCGCACGCCGGCTTCGCGGACCATGACGGCGAGGTCGGAGGCGACGTAGCCGGGGGCGCGGTGCGCGACCGACTCGAGTTTGACGTCTTCGGCGACCTTCATGGAGCGGGTGAAGTAGACGAGGAGGTCGCGGCGGGCCTCGGCGTCCGGCATCGGGACGACGACCTCGTGTTCGAGGCGCGATCGCAGGGCCGCGTCCACGTCCTCGACCCGGGCGGTCGTGCACACCACGGCGTGCTCGCCCGGTTCGGCGAGGACCTCTTCGACGAGGCGGGAGAACATGGTGCCCAACGGGGTCCGGCGCCCGGCGGGGGCCAGGTGCTCGACGCCGCGGACCAGCAGGACCCCCGGGACCCTGAGCGCGGCGACGGCCGAGCGGAGCCGGTCGGCCGCGGCGTTCGCCTCCAGGGCTGCCAGGTCGGAGCCGGAGACCTCGCTGACGGCCGCGCCGACCGCCTCGGCGACCGAGCGGACGATCGTGGCCTTCCCGGCGCCCGACGGGCCCGAGACGAGGACGCCCAAGGCCATGTCGGTGCCGACGACCTTGAGGACCTCGCGGTGGTTGAAGCCGAGGTCGAGCAGTTCGCGCAGCTCCTCGGCGGGGATCTTGGCGCCCGCGAGCTCGTCGTAGGGGATCGCCGCGAGCCCCGGGACCGCCTCGGGCGCACGGGAGTCCGCCGGTGCGGGACGCAGCTCGGAGCGGGACTCGGCACGGGGCTCGGTTCGGGGCCGGGCGGCGGTGCCGCCGTAGGAGGCCGGCATGCGCGCGGCGCGGCCCGGAGACGGCGGCAGGGCCGCGGAGGCCTCCGCGGCGGGGCGGGCCGTGCTCGCCCATTCGACGCGGGTGTCGGAGGTGATCATGGCGCCGCGGGCGGGGCTGGCCTCGACCACGTTGAGCACCATGGTGGTCCAGCCCATGCCGAGCGTGTTGTTGAGGGTGCGCCGGGTCGCGGTGACCGCTTCGCGCGCCGAGGAGCCGAGCTCGATCGGCAGGAGCGACACGTCGTCGCCCTCGCACACGACCTTCGACAGGAGCGCGAGCCGCAGCGTGTCCGGGTCGACCACGGCCACCGCCGACGCCGGGCCGGACAGGACCACCCGGTCGGCGGCCTCCAGGTCGACGGCGGCGAGCCGCACCGGGTCGCCGTCGCGGGCCCCGATGTTGCCGAGGGTGAGGTCGTCGGCGTAGAGGGCGCGGCGGGACGCGTACCGGTCGGCTTCGAGCGCGATCGCGGCCGTCGAGCGCCGCCCGGTGATCCCGACGGCGTCGCCGGGGCGCAGGCCCAGAGCGGTGAGGGCTTCGGGGTGGAGCCGGACGATGCCGCGCCGCGCGTCGAGCGCCGCGCGGGCGCGGGTGGCGGTGAGTGTGAGGGTGCCTGGTTCGGTCACGCGGCCCAGCCTATTACGGCCCGGTGCCGAACGGCGACGCTCGCCTCCCGGCCGGGGCCCGTCCTACTCCTCCGCCGGGCTGAGGTCCATGCGGTAGACGGTCTTGCCGTCCTCGAGGAGGACCGCGGTGGTCGCGCCCTGGTCGGCGAACTCGCGCCAGCGCTCGCCCAGCCACGACTCCGCGTCGCCTTGACTGCCAAGGTCGCTGTCGGGGGTTTCGATGGCGTTGCCGTCGGCGTCTTCGAGCTTCCAGGTCCAAGTCATGGGGCTACAGTACGCGATCGGGCGCTACCAGTCCCAGCGGTCGTGCGAGGGTGCGGTGACGGGTGTGCGTTCGATCTGCACGGGCGCTTCGGGGCGGCGGCGGGGGCCGAAGGCCGCGCCGAGGACGATGAGCGTCCACAAGGGGAGGAGCGCGATCCAGAGCCAGGCGGGGGAGACGGGCATGGGGGCGAGGGTGGCGATGCCGCGGTCGATCGCGTCGAGGACGGCGAGGCCGCCGATGATGGCGGTGAAGCCACCGAGGAGGCGCAGGCCGGAGCTGGACCAGGAGCGTCCGGCGAGGAGCCAGCCGGCGCCCCAGAGGGCGACGGCGAGGGCTTCGTGGTCGGCACGGCCGGACCAGACGGCGAGGACGAAGAGGAGGGCGCCGCAGCCGGTCGCTATGGCGGAGAAGGTCATGGCGCCGGCGCGCGGCGGGTTCGGGGAGCGGGCGGCGGCGAGCCAGCCGGCGCCGGCGAGGAAGAGGAGGGCGGCGGCGAAGGCGACGGCGGCCTGGAATTCGAGGCGGTCGGTGAACTGGGCGCCGAGCCAGTCGCAGGTGGCGGAGAGGTCGTCGGTGCTCTGGAGGCCGCATTCCCAGGCTTTGAGGGAGCGGAGCGGGTCGCCGATGATGCGGGCGGCGTCGGTGCCGCAGGCGGGGAGGACGGCGGGGGCGGTGCGGTGGGTGCCGGGTTCGTCGAAGCAGTTGCCGACGCCGGTGCCGTCCCACCAGAGGTCGAGGCGGTTGCGGTGGCGGGCGCCGTCGTCGCGGATACCGAAGGTGTTGTCGCTGAAGGTGTTGCGGTCGCCGCCGAGGCCGCTTTCCTGGCCGGGGGTGCCCCAGGCGGCGATGGCGGCGGTCTGCTGGTCCCAGATGCGGTTGGCGGTGACGGTGGTGCCGGTGGCGTCGGCGAGGAGGAGGCCGACGCCGGAGGGGTAGGTGCGGTCGGGGCAGAGGACGCCGTCGGCCCAGTCGCGGGTGGCGGGGTCGTCGCAGGCGGCGGTGCCGAGGCGGTGGTAGTGGTCGGTGTTGTTGCCGTAGAGGACGTTGTCGGTGGCGGTGACGTCGGCGGTGGGGCCGGTGTCGGCGATGACGAGTCCGGTGGTGTTGCCGTGCAGGCGGTTCGCGGTGGCGGTGGCGGTGGTGTCGGTGCCGCGGATCTCGATTCCGGCGGTGTTGCCGGTGGCTTCGCAGGCGGTGACGTCGGCGCTGGAGTTCTCGATGAGGATGCCGGCGGTGTCGGCGGCTTCGGCGCGGCAGCCGGTGAGGGCGATGCCGGTGGAGTCGGCGATGTGGAGGCCGGCGCCGTCGCTCTGGAAGGCGGCGACGCCGTCGAGGGCGGCGCTTTCGACGGCGGTGAGGCGGAGGGCGGCGCTGCGGGCCTGGCCGAAGGCGATGCCGCTGAGGTGGAGGCCGGAGGCGGCGTGGGCGGTGAGGACGGTGTCGGCGTTGAAGCGGGCGGAGATCTGGACGTCGTCGGGGGTGTCGCCGAGGCCTTCGATCTGGAGGTCGGGGGTTTCGACGGTGATCGCGGTGTCGACGGTGTAGTGGCCGGGGAGGATCTGGATGCGGGTGCCGGGTTCGGCGGCGGCGACGGCGGCGGGCAGGTCGCGGTGGCCGTCGGCGAGGCAGTCCTCTTGGAGGCGCTCGTTCACGATGCGGTCGTTGTAGTTGACGCCGGCGTTGCGTTCGGTGAAGTCTTCGGCGTCGGCGGTGCAGACGAGGAGGAGGGTGCCGTCGTCGCGGTAGGCGGGCGGTTCGGCTTCGGGCAGGGCCGGGAAGGGGTCGGGTGCGGCGAGGCGGGAGTCGGTGGCGGTGCCGCCGACGTAGCAGGTGAAGACGAGGACGGCGAGCACACCGGTCATGAAGGCGAGGGCGGCCAGGCGGTGGTCGGAGCGGGGCTTGGCGAGGCGTGTGGGGGGCACGAGGACAGGGTAGCCCGGGTCGCACACGGTGTGAAGAGCCGCGAATCGGCTGGGGCGCAAACATTTCGGACACCGGTGCGGCGACGGTGCGGGGTTCTGTAGCGGACGGGTACGGGGGTGAGCGGGTCCTGTAGCCGCCGCGTGCCGGCATGTGCGCGGTGCCGGTGCGGCGTCGCGGCATACCGCCCGTGGTTGGGGCGGTATGCCGCTTGCGCAGCGGCTGCGCCGTCTGCACTGGCAGCCAGTACAGAGAAAGGGAGAACCACTCACTTTACAGTGAGCGGTCCTCCCGTGCAGTACTCAGTCGGCCTGAGTCGGCAACCCCGAAGGGCTGCTTACATCATGCCGCCCATGTCGCCCATGCCGCCGCCGGCGCCGCCGGCGGTCTCCTTCTCCGGGGCGTCGGCGACGACGGCCTCGGTGGTGAGGAACAGGGCGGCGATCGACGCGGCGTTCTGCAGCGCCGAGCGGGTGACCTTGGTCGGGTCCGGGATGCCGGCGGCGAGCATGTCGCCGTATTCGCCGGTCGCGGCGTTCAGGCCGTGGCCGGTGGGCAGGTCGCGGACCTTCTCCACCACGACGCCGCCTTCGAGGCCGGCGTTCTCTGCGATGGCGCGGAGCGGCGCGCCGAGCGAGCGGCGGACGATCTCGACACCGGTGGCCTCGTCGCCCTCGGCCTCGATCTTGTCGAACGCGATCGCGCCGGCCTGGGCCAGCGCGGTGCCGCCGCCGGCGAGGATGCCCTCTTCGACCGCGGCCTTGGCGTTGCGCACGGCGTCTTCGACGCGGTGCTTGCGCTCCTTGAGCTCGACCTCGGTCGCGGCGCCGACCTTGATGACCGCGACGCCGCCGGCGAGGCGGGCGAGGCGCTCCTGGAGCTTCTCGCGGTCGTAGTCGGAGTCGGAGTTCTCGATCTCGGCGCGGATCTGGTTGATCCGGCCCTGGATCGCGTCCTCGTCGCCGCCGCCGTCGACGATGATGGTGTCGTCCTTGGTGATGACGACCTTGCGGGCCTGGCCGAGCAGGGACAGGTCGGTGTTCTCGAGCTTGAGGCCGAGCTCCTCGGAGATGACCTGGCCGCCGGTGAGGATGGCGATGTCGCCGAGCATGGCCTTGCGGCGGTCGCCGAAGCCGGGGGCCTTGACGGCCGCCGACTTGAAGATGCCGCGGATCTTGTTGACCACCAGGGTCGGGAGGGCCTCGCCGTCCACGTCCTCGGCGATGATCAGGAGCGGCTTGCCGGTCTGGGTGACCTTCTCCAGGGTCGGGAGCAGGTCCTTGACCGCGGAGATCTTCTGGTTGGCGACGAGGATGTAGGGCTCCTCGAGGACGGCCTCCATGCGGTCCTGGTCGGTCACGAAGTAACCGGACAGGTAGCCCTTGTCGAAGCGCATGCCCTCGGTGAGCTCGAGGTCCAGGCCGAAGGTGTTGGACTCCTCGACGGTGATGACGCCTTCCTTGCCGACCTTCTCCATCGCCTCGGCGATGATGGCGCCGACGGTGGCGTCGCCGGCGGAGATGGAGGCGGTGTTGGCGATCTGCTCTTCGGTCTCGACCTCGGTGGAGGTGGACTGGAGGTGCTCGACGACGGCCGCGACGGCCTTCTCGATGCCCTTCTTGATGGCGATCGGGTTGGCGCCCGCGGCGACGGCGCGGAGGCCTTCCTTGACGAGGGCCTGCGCGAGCACGGTCGCGGTGGTGGTGCCGTCGCCGGCGACGTCGTCGGTCTTCTTGGCGACTTCCTTGACCAGTTCGGCGCCGATGCGCTCGTACGGGTCTTCGAGTTCGATCTCCTTGGCGACGGAGACGCCGTCGTTGGTGATCGTGGGGGCGCCCCACTTCTTGTCCAGCACCACGTTGCGGCCCTTCGGGCCGAGGGTCACCTTGACGGCCTCCGCGAGGGTGTTCATGCCCCGCTCGAGCCCGCGGCGAGCCTCCTCGTCGAATGCGATCATCTTCGCCATGGCTTATGGCTTCCTTTCGGATAACGTTCGTGGTCGACGGTGAGGCGGCGTTCCCGCGACGGTGGGCCCGCGTGTTGGCGCGGCGGCCCGACCACCTCATCGCGTGTGTTCAGCGTTTAGCACTCCCCAGAGGCGAGTGCCAAGTCAGGTATAGCACTCTCGGCTTGAGAGTGCCAATCCGGGGCGCGAAACAAGTGGTGGAAAGCGCGGGGGGCCGTGCGCGTCGGCGGCCGGGGCGGGCCGGGAGGGCCGCAGGGGGTGTGCGGGCGGTCCGGGAGGCGGCCGGGCGTCACGGCATCGGCCAGGGAGCGCCGGGGTGGCCGGGTTCGCCGGGGCCGGTGTAGTCGCCGGGGGCGGTGACGCCGGACGCTTCGGCGGAGAGGGACGTGGCGGAGACGGGTTCGGCGCGGCCGCGCAGCCACGCGTAGGTGCACAGCGCGGCCGAGAGGATCCAGATCATGGGCGCGAGGAGCAGGAGCGACATGACCGCCTCGGTGAGGATGGTGAGCACGGCGGCGAGCCAGCCGGCGAAGACGGCGTGCCAGACGCCGGCGAGGAGGAGTCCGACGAGGGCGATGACGAGGTTGGCGGCGACGGCGACGAGGACGACGATGACGATGCGGCCGAGCGCGGGCCAGAACGCCGAGTGCGTGAGCTGGATGGAGCGGGCGTAGGGGCTGCGGCGGGCCTCGAAGACGGCCGCGGGGGCCATGAGGCTGAGCGCGAAGACCGCCCAGAGGCCGGGCAGGACGCACAGGACGAGGCCGGCGGCGATGGTGATCCAGGCGAGCAGCAGCCACAGGAAGAAGATTCCGCCGCGCCTGAACCCGAAGGAGAACGCCTCGCCGAGGCTGAGGAAGCCGCCGGCGGCTTCGGCGGCGGCGGTGCGGACGGCGGCGAGGACGGCCGAGCCGGAGACGTAGAGGACGGCGAGGGTGAGGATGAGGCCGATGAGTCCGGCGAGCGCGCCCGGGGAGTATTCGCGGACGAAGGCGCCCCAGTCGGTGACGGTGACGTCGCGCTCGGGGGCGCGGACGTTGTTGTTGTAGGCGCCGAGGATCCAGCGGGGCAGGACGACGCCGATGAGGAGGATGAGGCCGACGGTCCGCCAGGAGCGCTGGACGACGTCGAGGGAGGCGTGCCACCAGTCCTCGAAGGTGTCGGTGACGAGGGGGTCGCCGCCGGAGAACCGGCCGGAGGGCTCCTCGGTGTGCGCGGAGTTCCAGTAGGGATCGTCGCTCATAGGCCGGATCGTAGACCAGGCAACCGTGCATATCAGACAAATGACCGCAGCGCATTCGTTCGGGGGACGCCGGATGCCCGATTCGCCCGCCCGCTGTCGGCGGAGCGGTTAGCGTCGGCAGGTGTCGGCGCGCGCCGCGCCGGGTACAGGTGTGCGCAGCGCATCGCCGATCGGAACGGGAGGGGCCCGAGATGTCCCATCGCGAATACCGCGCGGCCGGCCGCGAGCCGACCTTCTTCGGGCATCCCCGGGGTCTCGCCGTCCTGTTCGGCACCGAGATGTGGGAGCGGTTCAGCTTCTATGGGCTGCAAGGGATCCTGCTGACGTTCCTGACGGCGGGCGTGCTGCAGAACGGGCTCGGGCTGGAGGACACCGTCGCCGTCCCGATCGCGTCGCTGTACTCGGGCGCGGTGTACCTGACGTCGCTGCCGGGCGGATGGCTCGCCGACCGGGTGCTGGGCGCGCGGCGCGCGGTCCTCATCGGCGGCGTGGTCATCATGTGCGGCCACATCTCGATGGCGATCCCCGTCAGCGGCGCGGGCCTGGTGTTCTTCGGCCTGTTCCTGGTCGTGGTCGGCTCGGGCCTGCTGAAGCCGAACATCTCGGTGATGGTGGGCCGGCTGTACGACGGCGACTCGGACGCGCGCCGCGACGCCGGGTTCTCCGTGTTCTACATGGGCATCAACCTGGGCGCGTTCCTCGGCATCCTGATCACGCCGTACCTGGCCGGGGAGGACCGGTGGCACCTCGGGTTCGGCGCGGCCGCGGTCGGGATGGCGCTGGGACTGCTGTGGTACGTGCGCGGGTGGCCGCGCCTGACGCACGCCGGGATCGGGCCCTCGCGGCCGCTCGCGGACGCCGAGCGGCGGAAGGTCGCCCGGATCTGCGCGATCGCGCTGGCGGTGGCGGCGGTCGCGATCGCGATCTGGGCCGCGACCGGGACGCTGACGCTCGCGACGGTGCCGACCGTGGTCACGATCCTGTCGATCGCGGCCGCGATCTGGTACTTCGTGTACATCTTCGGGGAGGCGAAGGACGTCACGGCCGCGGAGAAGGCGGGCCTGCGCGCCTATGTGGGCCTGTTCATCGCGTCGGTCGTGTTCTGGATGCTGTACCTCCAGATGGGTTCGATCCTGACGGCGTTCGCGGCGAACTCGGTGGACCTCGACTCGTGGGGCTTCCACCTGCCGGCCGGCGGGGTCCAGAACTTCAACTCGATCTTCATCCTGGTGTTCTCGCCGGTCTTCGGCCTGATCTGGCTCAAGGCCGGCGAGGGGTTCGGGACGGCGTACAAGTTCGCGCTCGGCGTCGGGATCACGGGCCTGTCGTGGGTGCTCCTGGGCCTGCTCCAGGGCAGCGCCGACGGGGGAGCGCTCGTCGCGCTCGGCTGGATGGCCGTGGTGTACCTGCTGCTGACGTGGGGCGAGCTGTGCGTCTCACCGGTGGGCCTGTCGGTGACGACGCAGCTCGCGCCCGCGACTCTCAAGGGCCAGTTGATGGGCGTCTGGTTCCTCGGCCCGGCCGTGGGCACGCCGCTGGGCGGGCAGGCGTTCGCGTTCCTCGTCCCGAGGGTCGGCGAGCAGGCGTTCTTCTACATCCTCGCCGGGATCGCGATCCTCACCGCGGTGGGGCTCGCGGTGTTCGGCCCGGCGCTGCACCGGCTCATGGGCCGCGGCGGGCACGGCCCGGACGCGGTCATGGAGACGCCCCCGGAACCGCGGACGCGGTAAGAAGCACGGTCGCGGACGCGGTAAGAAGCACGGTCGCGGACACTGTAAGAAGCACCGTCGCGGACGCGGTAGAAAGCACGGCCCCGGCGCGGTCGTTCAGCGGCCGGCGAGCCAGGTGCTCGCCTGGGTCATGAGGCGCCGCACCGGGTTCTGGCGCGGCAGCTCCGCGCTCGAGGGCCCCGGGTGCGCGGCCGGGAAACCGGGCTCGATGAGCCGCGGCTTCAACGGCTCGACCGGCTTGATCCACGAGTCGGTCTCGGACCCTTCCGGATCGGCGGCCCAGTTGCGGCCGGCCCGGTCGAGGCCGATCGCGTAGACGGTGGCGCCGTCCCGGTCCACGCGGATGCGCAGGAAGCACTTCTGGTCGATCACCGACATGCCGGCGAACAGCTCGTTCGCGTTGACGCCCAGCCGGTTCGCGACCACCAGGTAGAGCCCCACCAGCCAGGTCCCGGCCAGGCCGATGATCGGCAGGTACAGCAGGTACGTCAGCCAGGACACGTCGTCGGCCTGCCGGATCAGGAGCGACCCGGCCCACGCCAGCGCCACCTGCGCCAGCCCGTGGATGCCGCCGAGCACGTAGTGCCTGGTCACCCGCCGGCCCTGGCCGGGGTGGGCGAAGGCGACGCCGGCGCCGAGGAGGACGGCGGTGACGGCGACGAACGTCCCGGTGCCCTCCATGATGGACACGGTGGAGATGAGGCCGATGACGGCCATGAGCGCCACGAAGCCCTTGTTCAGCCACGGCAGCCGGGCGAAGATCCCGAACGCATAGCTCAGGGACTTGGCCTTCGACGGGTAGGTCTGGGTGAGCCGGTACTCGCGTTCGGGGGCGTCGGGTTCGGGGACCGACCGCTTCGGGGCCGTGATCGACTCGGGCAGGGTGTGCGTCGGCGACAGGTACGCGCCGCCGCCGCCGGCGCCGATCAGGTGCCGGACGCCGTCCACTTCGGAGTAGTGGGCGTAGTGGTGGCGGTCGCCGGTGAGGATCAGCGGGACCCGGCCGCCGCGGGTGGCGATGACGTCCCGGATGAAGTGGTCGATCCGGTCGAACGAGCGCGGGTCGTCCTCGGTCCACAGCCACGTCGGCTGCGCCACGCACAGGATCACCTGGTCGCCCGGGCGCATCTGCTGGGCCGCGCGCTGGAAGTACTCGATCTGGTTCTGGTCCAGGTGGGTGTCGAACTGGGCGTCGAGCGCGAACAGCCACCACCGGTGCGGCAGGTTCAGCGCGAAGTAGGACCGCTTCTGGAACGTCCGGTAGCCGCCGATCGTGCGGCCCTCGGTGAACTGGCGGGCGAACGCCGTCAGGCCGTCGAACCAGTCGTGGTTCCCCGGGATGGCGTACAGCGCCACCGGGTTCCCGGGGTTCGCGGCCTCGTACGGGCCCTTCATGCGCTGCTCGTACTCGAGCCAGTCCCCCGCCGGGTACACCTCGTCGCCGCCCATGACGAGCACCGACCCGCGCGGCAGCCGCACGGCGCCGCCGTCGCCGTCGGGGACCTCCAGCTCGTCCTGGGCCATGAGGTACGCGATCGAGTAGGTCGCGTTGAAGCCGTCGCCGATGTCGGCGACGTAGTCGATCCACAGCTCCTCGGCGCCGGAGTGGTCGTAGACCGGCTGGGCCCGGTTGCCGATGATCTCGCGCTTGTCCACATAGCCGCCGAACACCCGCGCGAGCCCGAACCGCATGCTCGTGTCCAGGAGCGTCCTCGGCGAGAGCCAGCGCACCGGCTTCTGGGGGACGAAGCGGAGCTCGGTCGGGGTGAGGTCCTTGGGGCGCCGGGGCATAGAGCCCATGATGGCACGTTCTGGGCGCCAACGGAACCCGCGGAAACCGCTTCGGGTGACACGCGGCCGCGGCTTAGACTCGCGCCATGACGGACCCCCGACTCGCCGGCGCCGGCGACATCCCCGAGATCATCCGGCTCCGCGCGATCCTCCTGTCGGAGTGGATGGACACCGCCGACAACGGCTGGCACGCCGCGACCGCTGACATCCTCGCGCGCCGCCTGGCGGCGGCCGAGCCGTCCATGGCGGTCACCGCCGTGGAGGCGCCGGACGGGTCCGGGGCGCTCGCGGCCTGTGCGACCGGGCTCCTGGACGAGCGGCTTCCCTCGCCGCGGAACCTGTCCGGGCGCTTCGGCACGGTCGTCAACGTCGTGACCGACCCGGGGTCGGGGGCGCGGCTTCAGCCGGGCGTGCGTGACCGCGCTCCTGGAGTGGTTCGACGAGCGGGACGTCCGCATCGTCGAGCTGCACGCGACCGGCGCCGGCGAGGGCCTGTACCGGTCGCTCGGGTTCGCGCGGACCGACGAGCCCGCGATGCGCCGCACCGCGTTCTGACCCGGGGCGCCCGACGGCGCGGCGGCCGCGGCCCCGGCGGTTCCCTGCGTCACAGGAACAGGCAGAACGGGTGCCCGGCGGGGTCGAAGAGGACGCGCACGTCGTCTTGCGGTTGGACGTCGGCGAGGCGGGCGCCCTGCTCGACGGCGTGGGCCACGGCGAGGTCGAGGTCGTCGACGCGGATGTCGAGGTGCTGGGTGGCGTGGGTCCGGCCGGGTTCGGCGGGCCAGACCGGGGCCTGCCAGTGGCGTTCGTACTCGAAGTTCACCGTCAGGGCGCCGGCGCGGACCTGGGCGAAGCCGGCTTCGGCGGGCTCGCCGTCGCGCGGCGGTTCGCTGACGGCGACCGCCGCGCCGAGGAGGCGGGCGTAGAAGCCGGCGAGCGCCCGCGGGTCGGGCGCGGTGACGGTGATCGAGGTGAGGTCGAGTCGTGTGCCGCTCATCGGGCCAGGGTAGGCCCGAGGGCCCCGGCGCAAACGCGTTCGGGGCCCTCCGGTGTCACGCGGCGTCCATGGCCTCGGTGATCTTGCGGGCCATCTCGGCCATCGTGGGGCTGGGTTCGCCCTTGTGGGCGCGGTTCGCGGCTTCGACGGCGACGGCGACGGTGCGGCGGAAGTTGTCGGCCTCGGACGGGTCCTGCTCCCGCAGGAGCCTGACCGATGCGGTCAGCGCGGGCAGGACCTGGTCGGCGAGGGCCGCGGAGGACTTCGCCTGGAGTTTGAAGTCGCGCTGCTTCCCGGCCAGGACGTGGCCGACCGCGCCGGTGGCGGCCGCGAGGGCGAGACTGCCGCCGGTGGCGACCTTGTGGGCCGACCCGGCGATGCCCGCGTAGGACATGAGGGTGACGGCGCCGAAGGCGGCGGTGCGGATGGTGGACTTGTCCCGGGCGGTGAGGTCGACGGTCATCTTCGGCTCCTTGATCGGATGGTGGCGGCGCTCCCGCGCCGAGCGGTCGGCTGGACGGCCCGGCCGACCGCGCCGGCACGTTCGACGATAGGCCGACCGCCGGCCGGCGGCGCGGCGAAAGCGTGGTTCTCCTTCATGCGGTCAACTGTCGGCGGGCGCGCTGACAACCCGCTGACACGGAGCTGACGGGCCGGTACGCGAACGCCCCGGCCGGAGCCGGGCGCGCGGGGTCAAGGCGGCGTTCGCGTGGGACGTGAGGGCCTCCAGGTCGTGAGGCAGTGCACTGGACGGCTCCACTTCACGACCGGAGGCCTTCACCTGTCAGACGAATGGGCTCCTCACCGGCGGAACAACGTCCCCGGGCATCACTCCTGGGCCGGCTCGAGTGCGGCGGCGGCGTCCGCGAGGGCGCGGGCCGCGGCGTCGACCTCCGCCTGCGCGGCGTCCGGTTCGAGCGCCTGGGCCGCGTCGCGGGCCGCGGCGAGCGCCGCCCACGACTCGGGCGTCCAGTCGGCCTGCGCCAGGGCGGCGGTCTCGTCGAGGTAGAGCCGGAGGCCGGTGCGGTCGGGGACCGCGACCATGAACTCGGCTTCGGCGAGGTTGGTGTTGCCGCTCGGCGCGTACACGCGCAGGGCGCCGTACTCGACGGCCTGGGCGAGGTCGATCGTGTTCCAGCCCGCGGCGGCGTTGGCGGCCGTCGCGAAGGTCGTCCAGGTCGCGCCGCCGTCGTTCGAGCCCTGGAACCGGACGCCGACCGCACGGGAGACGTGGGTCGAGCGCGGGTGGAACCGCACCGTCTCGACGGTGAACGACGCGTCCGCGGGGAGGACTCGGACCCAGCCGCTCGCGGTCGCGGTGTCGGTGAACGTGGCGGTGTCGCCGTCGAACATCGCCCAGCCGTTCGCGACGGCGTCCTTCGCGCCGTCCCACGACGCCGAGCTCGCCGCGACCCACGCCTGCTCGACCGTCGCCTCCTGGGAGGTGGCCGGGGGTTCGAGGAGCGCCCAGGCGTCCAGGAGCCGCCGGGCGAGCGCGTTCTCGTCCGTGTCAGGCTCGGCGGCGAGGGCCCGCACCTCGTCGGCTTCGCGCTGGAAGCGGATCGCCGAGGCGCGCGAGTGCGCGTCCGGGTCGACCGCGTCGGCGCGGGCGAGGATCGCCTCCAGGTCGAGGTCGAGGCTGCCGAAGACGCGCAGCTCCGCGATGGCGATCGCGGCGCCGTTCACGACGCGCAGGTAGCGGAAGCCGTCCTCGCCGAAGGCGTCGAGATGCTGCCAGGACAGGGTCTTCACGGTCGGGTCGGTCAGCGTCGTCCATTCCCGGAGGTCGTTCGAGCCTTCCAGGACGAGGTCGGCCATGCGGATCATGCCGTTGTTGTCCTGGC
Source organism: Glycomyces albidus (assembly GCF_009451885.1). Taxonomy (GTDB): domain Bacteria; phylum Actinomycetota; class Actinomycetes; order Mycobacteriales; family Micromonosporaceae; genus Glycomyces; species Glycomyces albidus. The sequence goes on along the minus strand of NZ_WIAO01000041.1, from coordinate 16,823 downwards.
GGGCGAGGAAGTCGGCGCGGTCGAGTGCGAGCCGGGCGCCGTCGCCGAGGTCCCAGATCAGTGAGGACTCGCCGTCGACGGCGGGCACGTCGCTGAACGTGGCGGCGTTCCCGTCGAGCACGGCGGCGGCGTGCGGGGCCTTCGCGGTGTCGGGTTCGCCTGCGGCGGTGACGACGTCGGCGGCGGCGAGGTCGACGAGGTTGCGTTCGTCGGAGCCGTACAGGGCGGTCCCGTCGGTGGAGCCGTGGACCGTGGCGGCCGCGTCGCCGGCGGCGGTGGTGTGGTCGATCGCGAGGTCGAGCCGGCCGCCGCCCTCGAGGTCGCCGAGGACGCCGGTGGCGGTCCAGGTCAGGCCGTCCTCCGAGGCGGCATCGAGGGCCTGGCCGGCGATGGTGACGGCCACGTCGGTGATCGCGGTCGGGCCGGCGAACGACACGTGCACGGTGTCGCCCGCGGTCACCCTGCCCGCCAAGGCGTCCGGGGAGGTCACCGAGACGGTGGTGACGGTCCCCGGCACTTCGCTGCGCTCGCCGTGGATGCGGAACTCGCCGATGGACCAGATGCCCGGGTAGGCCGGGTCGGTCGGGGTCCCGGGCTCGTCGACCTGGAGCTTCAGGTACCGGTACGCCTCGCCGGCGTGCTCGGGGACGACCGGGATCGTCTCGGGGCGGCTCGTCTCGGTGGTCGGGTGCTCGGTGAGGAGGTCCCAGGCGATGCCGTCGTGCGAGCCGTAGACGTTGGTGCCCTGCGAGCGGTTCGGGAACAGCACGCGGGCCTGGAACGCGAACGCGTCGGCCGAGATGCGGTACCGGGTGCCGAAGTCGAGCGTGAACGAGCCCGACCGCAGGTCGCCGCTGTGGGAGCCGGTGTCGCCGTCGGCGAGTGCGTCGACCGCGGCGGCGCTGATGCCGGTGGGGGTCACCGCATCCGAGTAGTCGAACGTGTCGTCGGCGAGGCGCGGATCGAGCAGTTCGAGGGCGTCGATCGCGTCCTGGAGGGCGGCGAGGGCGGCCTCGAACCCCGCCTGCGTGCCGCCGGCGGCGTCGCGGGCCGCGTCGAGTGCGGCTTCGTACGGTTCGCGGGTGGCGGTGGTGTAGACGGCGTGCCGGTCGGTGCCGTCCTTGACGGCGGCGTCGATCGTGCCCCGGCGGTTCGGGGCGACCACGAGCTCGACGGTGCGGGCCGCGACCGATTCGCCGTCGTCGGCGGTGATCTGCACGTCGTAGCGGCGGTTGTCGCGTTTGGCCGGCTCCCACGTCAGGATGCCGGTGGCGGTGTCGAACGCGGCGCCGCGCGGGAGCCCCGTGGCCGAGTACGCCACGGTCCCTTCGGTGTCGGTGGCCGAGAGGTCGATCACCGACTCCTCGCGCGCCGTCAGGTAGAAGGCGTCCTCAGCGGCGTCGAAGACGGGGGCGGTGAGGTCGGTGGCGCCCGAGAGGGTCACGCCGCCGAGGTCGACCGCGGTCCCTTCGGCGCCGGTGAGGCGGAAGAAGTTGACGTTCTGGCCGCCGGCCGGGTAGGTGACGTACCGCCATTCGCCGCCGGTGTCGGGCAGTTCGAGCGAGGCCAGGACCTTCGCCTCCTGCTCGTCGGGGTTCAGACCGGTGGCCTCCTCTTTGGACAGGACGTCGAGTCGGGCGGGTCCGTCGCTGCGGAACCGCACGCCGATGCGGGCGTTCGCGCCGTACATCATGCGGGAGACGACGCTCGTGGTGCCCTCCTCGGAGGGCGAGGCGCGCGCGAAGGTCGCGCCGTCCTCGGTGACGAGCCGAGTGCCCTCGTCGAGGGCGAGCCCGGCGTCGGCGAAGGACAGCTCCGGGGTCTCGGGGAGCGCGGGCGGCTCGGTGCCGGCGAGCTCCTCGGGGAAGGCGACCCAGTACTCGGGGTTCTTGTCGCCCGGCGCCCAGAAGTTCGCGACGCCCGTGCCGTACCAGTAGTAGGGGCCGGTCATGCGGTCGGCGAGCTCGGCGACGTGCGGCGCCTCGGCCGCGACGTCGACGCCGCGTTCGAGCGCGTACTCGTAGTAGAGCTCGTTGACCGGGTTGAACAGCCGGCCGCGGTACGCCTGGGAGAGGTACCCGCCCTCGCCGGTCTCGTCGATCCACGGGGTGGGTGCGCCCATCATGAAGCCCCAGAAGGCGTTCGCGCCGTCGAGGAGGCGCCGGTCGAGGAAGTCGTAGGCGCTGACGGCGTCCGGCGCGTCGGAGACGGTGCCGGCGGCCGGGTCGACCCTGGTGCCCTGGACTTCGAGCATCCGGGCGAGGCCGGTGAAGTTGTCGATGTTGCACTCGCCGTGCGCCTGGTCGCGGCCCATCTCGCGGACCTGCACGAAGTCGGCGCCGTACGGGTTGGCCGGGTCGTCGGCGTCGATGAGCGGCATCTGCGGGGCCATGGCGCCGTTGTCGTAGGCGGTGTCGCCGGAGTTGACGGTGAACCACTCGACGCCGGTGGCGTAGCCCTCGGCGTCGTCGGCGTAGATCGCGGTCGCGATCCGGCCGAACAGGCCGAAGTTGTGCTGGTTCATCCACCGCTCGTTCGAGTACAGGAACGTGTCGACGACCGGCTGGGCGAAGTTGCCGACGAGGTCCGCGTCGTCCTCGGCGGACCAGGTGACGTCGTAGCCGCCGTAGGTGCCGGGGGTGTCGTCGGGGACCGGTTCGGTGGCGCGGATGATCTCGGCGGCCATGAGGAACTGGTAGAGCGGGTGCCCGGTGTGGATGTGGGCGTCGGCGAAGTACGCGTAGCCGTCGGGGTTCATGCTGGCCCAGGTGCGCAGGGCCTGGATCGCGTTGCGGCGGTAGACCTCGTCGCCGGTGACCGTCCACATGAGGGCTTGTGTGAGGGCGCCGAAGGCGTCGTTGGTCTCGCGGTGGCGCAGGCCCACGTGGGTGAAGTTCGGGTCGAGCGCCACGTCCGGCCGGCTCGCGGACTGCGAGTTCGACGCCCGGTACGCGGTGGACGCGAACGAGGTCGCGGCCATCGCTTCGAAGTACGAGGCCCACGGCTCCTGGCCGGATCGGGCCATCTCCTGGGCGTTGCGCAGGTCGTCGGCCGTGAGGCCCACGCCGGGGTGGACGAACCCGGCGTCGCTCACGGTCTCGTTGATCGCGACCACGTGGTCGGTGAGGAGGTCGTCGTAGCCGGCCGCCTGGGCCTGGGCCGGCAGCGCGAGCAGGCCCAGGCCGGTGGCGAGGGCGGCGCCCGCGGCCGTGAGGCTCAGGCGCCTTCGTCGAGGGACATGCCCCGTCGAACGTCGTTCCAATGCACTGTCCTTCCGGATATCGGCATATGTCTATGCGGACGATAGCGGCTGCCGGAGCCCGGATCAAGACCGTTGCAGATAACGGTCTCTGCATGATCGGAAGCATCCAGGAGAAGCCACCGATGCGGTTGCCGAATCGTTATATTCCCGTATCAGGTTTTCTAGCAGGAAGATCGCTCACTCGATATGCCCCGGCCATGGCGAGCCATGCGGATTCGTCGATGGCGGAGGCTCGACAAGTCGGTGAACGATCTCTAATCTAGAAACCGATATCTATCCGGCTGATCGAAGGACCCCGCGTGGCTGACCGACCGAGGGCGCTGCTCGCCATGAGCCCCGAGTTCCTCCCCCTCCTCTTCCCCGAGCCCCTCCTGCGGCGCCTGTGCGACGCGCTCGACCTCGACCCCGGTCTGATCGCCCGGGACTACGCCGACCCTGCCGTGCAGCCGGTGCTCGCCGAGGCCGAGGTGCTCGTCTCGAGCTGGGGCACCCCGCGGCTCGACGCCGAGGCGCTCGCGAAGGCCCCGCGGCTGCGGGCCGTGCTCCACGCGGCCGGGACCGTGAAGTCGATCATCGGCGAGGAGGGCTGGGCGCGGGGCCTCGCGGTCTCGTCCTCGTCCGGCGCGAACGCACTGCCCGTGGCCGAGTACACGCTCGCCTCGATCCTGATGGCGGGCAAGGGGATCTTCACCCTGCGGGAGCAGTTCCGGGCGCAGCGGTCCTTCGAACTCGGCTACGTCCACCCCGGGATCGGCAACTTCGGGCGCACCATCGGCGTCATAGGCGCCTCCAAGATCGGCCGCCGCGTCATCGAACTGCTGCGGCCCTTCGACTTCGAGGTCCTCGTCGCCGACCCGTACCTCGACGGGGCCGAAGCGGCCGCGCTCGGGGCCGAACTGGTCGACCTCGACGCGCTCGTGGCCCGCTGCGACATCGTCAGCGTCCACGCCCCCGACCTGGCCGAGACCGCGGGCCTCATCGGCGCCGAGCGCCTGGCCGCCATGAAGGACGGCGCCGTCGTCGTCAACACCGCCCGCGGCCGCCTCGTCGACACCGACGCGCTCACCGCCGAGGTCGCCGCGGGCCGCCTCTCGGCCGTCATCGACGTCACCCACCCCGAACCGCTCCCCGCCGAGTCCCCGCTGTACGACCTGCCGAACGCCTTCCTCACCCCGCACGTCGCCGGCTCGCACGGCAACGAGCTGTCCCGCATGGGGCTGTTCATGGTCGAGGAGGCCGAACGCTGGGCGCGCGGCGAGGCCCTGGTCCACCGGGTCGACCCGGACACGCTCTGGAGGCAGGCATGACGCTTAGAAAGCGTTCTCTCTCTCAGTCATCCAGCAAGAGGGCGAGCATTATTGACTCATATAGATATTTAATGATACCGTTCTCTACCTTCTGACCTGCAAGATCCCTCAATAGTCCGAACCATTTCGAAGGAGGCCCCTCACATGGTCGAATTCTCACGCCGCAGGCTGCTCGGCGCGGTCGGCGCCGCCGCCACCGCCGCCACGGTCGGCGCCACGACCGCCGGCTGCTCCGACAACCGCGTCGGCGGCGCGGTCGGCGGCGCCTACGACATGCCCACGTTCCAGGCCGCGCCCGAACTCGACGTCCAGCCCTACTTCACCAGCGACACCCCCGGGATGGAGAACGTCTACACCGAGCCGGTGAAGACCTTCTTCAAGTCCGTCGACCGCGAACCCGGCTCCGGCGGCGCCGTCACCACCTTCCAGCTCACCTGGGGCGACCCGTCCATGCCCCTCGAGGACGGCAACGAGTACTGGGCCGAACTCAACGAGCGCCTCGGTGTCAGCTTCGAGCCGCAGTTCGTGCCGCAGCCGACCTTCGACCAGAAGTTCGCCACCATGCTCGCCTCCGGCGAGGTCCCCGACCTCGTGTTCGTCAACGACCAGTCGGCCGTCAACCTCCAGGGCATCAGGGACGGCGCCTTCGCCGACCTCTCCGAGGTCTTCTCCGGCGACAACATCCTCAAGTGGCCCAACCTCGCCGCCCGCCGCGAGGAGATCTGGCAGGCCAGCCTCAAGGACGGCCGCATCTACCAGGTCCCCTCGACCGTCTGGGCCCTCACCAACCTCCCGATCGTCCGCACCGACCTGGTCGGCCAGACCAGCGTCGGCCTCGCGCCCGCGAATGCCGACGAGCTCCTCACCGTCCTCAAGGAGGTCACCGCGCTCGGCACCGGCCCCGGCGGCCAGCAGGTCTACGGGATCAACAAGTACGAGCCCGTCATGTGGCGCCGCCTGTTCAAGGTCGGCCCCGACTGGCAGCTCGGCGACGACGGCGAGCTCGTGCACGCCACCGAGACCGAGAACTACAAGGCGATGCTCGAATGGCTCGCCCAGGCGTGGGCCGAAGGCGTCTTCGACCCGGTCGCCATGACCACCAACCCGGCCGACATCGTCTCCGGCGCGGCCTTCTCCTGGGAAGCCGTCGGCGCCATGTTCACCGGCCCGGACGGCCTGGCGCTCAAGGAGCGCGACCTGCCCGGAGCCACCTTCGACTACTTCGATCTCCCCGGCTTCGACGGCACGCGGCAGCTCGTCGTCCGCAACATCCCCTACGGCCGCTCCACCTGCGTCTCCGCCGCGGCCGCCGAGGACGAGGACCGGCTCACCGAGATCCTCAACGTGCTCGACTACCTCTCGGCCCCGTACGGGTCCGAAGAGGCCCTCTTCATCGCCAGCGGCATCGAAGGACGCCACTTCACCTTCGACGAGAACGGCATCCCCGTCGCCACCGGTGAGCACGCCACCGAGCTCAACGTCCAGTATGTCGGCGTGGTCTCCGGCGACAACTCCTACCGCGGCCACCCGAACCAGGCCGCGTGGGCCGAGTCCTTCTCCCAGGTCATGGAGGCCATGGCGCAGAACTCGGTCGACCGGCCCCTGACCGGCCTCGAAGGCGCCTCGAGCACGTTCGTCGCCAAGGGCGCCCAGCTCCAGACCCTCTGGGACGACTTCGAACGCGGCGTCGTCACCGGCCGCGAATCGGCCGACGACCTCCAGTCCTTCGTGGACAACTACATGTCGCAGGGCGGCACGATGGTCAAGGACGAGTACACGCAGGCGCTCAAGGACGCGGGCAAGTGAGCGTCCAGACCGCCGCCGACCCCGGGACCCGCAGCGAGCGGGCCCCGGGGCCCACCCCGCCGAAGCAGCGGAAACCGTCGCTGCGCCAGCGCATCTGGCGGGAGCGCTGGGCGTACACGTTCATCGTCCCGGGCGCGCTGTTCTTCCTGGTGTTCGCGTACGTGCCGATGCTCGGCAACGTCGTCGCGTTCCAGGAGTACACGCCGTTCCGCGGGATCGAGGGCTCGCCGTGGGTGGGCTTCGCGAACTTCGCGGCCATCACGGCCGACCCCGAAGTGCTCATGGCCCTGCGCAACACGCTCGTCATCGCGGTGCTGCAACTGGTCTTCGCGTTCCCGGCGCCGATCGCGCTCGCGCTGCTGCTGAACTCGCTCCTGTCGGAGCGGGTCAAGCGCATGGTCCAGACCGTGGTGTACCTGCCGTACTTCCTGTCGTGGGTCATCGTGATCTCGGTGTGGCAGCAGGTCCTCGGCGGCGGCGGCATGGTCGCGAACCTCCTGGCCGACTTCGGGATGCCCGGGTTCGACGCGATGACGAACGCGGACTCCTTCAAGCTCCTCGTCGTGGCGCAGGTGATCTGGAAGGACTGCGGCTGGGGGACCATCATCTTCTTCGCCGCGATCGCGAGCATCCCCAACGACCGCTACGAGGCCGCCGCCATCGACGGCGCCTCGGGCTGGCAGCGGACCTGGCACATCACCCTCCCCGCCCTCGTCCCGGTCGCCACGCTCCTGCTCATCCTCAACATCGGGTCGATCCTCACCGTCGGCTTCGAACAACTCCTGCTGCAGCAGCCCATGGTCGGCGCCGAAGCCGCCGAAGTCCTCGACACGTTCGTCTACTTCAGAGGCGTCCTCGGCGGCCAATGGGGCATCGCGACCGCCGCCGGGCTCCTCAAAGGCGTCATCGGCACCATCCTCGTGCTGTCGGCCAACAAGATCGCCAAACGACTCGGCGGAGAAGGGATCTACTGATGGCCTCACTCGCGCAGCAGCGCCGCGCCGGCGCTCCCTGGCTCAGTCCGCCCTCCCCGGGCATCCGCGCGGTCAAAGCCGTGGTGATCGCCCTGATCGTGATCACCATGCTGTACCCCCTCGTCTACGTGATCGCGATGAGCTTCGCCGCCCCCTCCCAGGCCCGCGCCGGCGTCGTCTTCCCCACCGAGTTCTCCCTCGACGCCTACCGCGCCATCTTCAACGGCGGCACCGTCACTCAAGGCTTGCAGAACTCGCTGTTCATCACCGTCGTCGGCACCGTCCTGTCCCTCGCGGCCACCTCGATGCTCGCCTGGGGCCTGGCGAGGACGCGGCAAGTCCCCGGCGCCAAAGCCGTCCTGATCATGGTCCTGGCCACCATGTTCTTCTCCGCCGGCATCATCCCCAACTTCATGCTCATCAAATACCTCGGTCTGCTCGACTCGACCTGGTCGCTGATCATCCCCGGCCTCATCTCCGCGTTCAACATGATCGTCATCCGCAACTTCTTCCAAGGACTCCCCGAAGAACTCATCGAAGCCGCACGGATCGACGGCGCCGGCGAATGGCGGATCTTCCTCCAGATCGTCCTGCCGCTGTCGAAACCGGTCCTCGCCGTCACGGGCCTGTTCTACGCCGTCGGCTACTGGAACACCTACTTCAACGCCCTCCTGTACCTCAACGACGCCGAGAAATGGCCCATCCAGGTCGTCCTCCAGCAATACGTCCTCGCCGGCGTCCAGATCCCCGGCGCCACCCTCCCCGGCGACGCCCCGCCCCCACCCGGCGTCACCCTCCAAATGGCCGTCATCGTCCTCGCCACCGTCCCCATCCTCGTCGTCTACCCGTTCCTCCAGCGCTACTTCACCTCCGGCGTCCTCACCGGCGCCATCAAAGGCTGAGGACGCGAACAAGGGGCCGGTCCGCCGATGCGGCCGGCCCCTTCGCAGTGCCCCGGCAACCGTGTACCCCAACCGGCACAATTCCGTAGTAACCTCCAGTAACCCCGCAACGACGCGCCTTTCCCCTGTGACCCCAGGAGCACCCGCATGCCCGACTCCCCCGGCGATGGCGGCCAGTTCACCGCCGACCTCTACGAGCTGTATGAAGTGGCCCAAAACGAACTTCGCCCGCTCGCGCGGCTCTACGGCGACTTCTCTTCAACGGTCGATGAGACCCGCTCCTGCAATCTGGACCCGGCCCCGGTGGGCGGATCCGTAGGGCGAGGCCAAAGCGCCCTCCGCTCAGGCTCTGCACTGGTGTCACTCCGAGACGATGTCCAGTACGCCTTCGCGCGAAGCAGCGAGAACATCGAGACGGCCGCGGCCACCCTTGTCGAAGTCACCGAGAACTACGCCGACACGGACGATACGACCCGAGCCGACTTCGAGTCCTTCAAAGCCGAGGACTTCCCCACGGGCACAACACCTCGGCCGACGCCGGCGCCGGTCTATCCGGACGCGGACAGCGGCAACCCCCTCCAGAACGGCTGAACCCATTACCTCGGAAGGAATCGACTGCGGTGGCAGAACGGTACACGCTCGACCAGCTCGAGAACGATCTCTCCGAGCTGGCGGCCAAAGTCAGGGAGCTGGCCGCCCTTGAAGAGGCGGTGGCGGACTGGGATGTGCTGACCGCAGCCGCCTCGCTCGCCGGTGCCCCGAGCTTCCCTGTGTACTACGAGAACGCGCTCGGGCAGGTCGACGACCGGTATCCGGGTGGCGGCCTGGACATTCTCGGCGTGTTCCCCGATCGATGCAGGCGCATCGCCGGCATCGAGCCCGAGCCCTTTCGAGTCGCCCAGGCCGCGCTCGAATCGATCGCCTTGGAAATGGTCGATCTCGAAGGCGCACCGGGGAACATACTGAACAAAATCGGAAACTGGTACGGGGACGCTGCTGAAGCGTTCGAGGAGTACTTCTCGGGATATGCCCCTGCCCAGGCGCGCCAAGCGGAGCTCCTCGCTGCGGCGATCAACGCGTGCAAGTCCCTTGACGACACGGTCACCCAGGCGAACGAGGCTCTCCGAAGCCAGATCAAAGGCGCGATCGAGCTGGCGACGGGTCTGATCGAAGCCTACTGGGAGTCGCAGACCACCCTGACCGTCGCAGTGGCGGTCACGGTCATCGGCCTCGCGACCATGGGGTTCGGTCTGGCCGCCGCCGCCGGTGCGGCGGCCCTCCTATCAGCCATAGGTGGCGGCGCCGGCGCCCTGGCCTCCGGCGCGTACAGCGTGTACCAGTCGGAGAAGGAGATGTCCGCGAAGAATCTGGGGGAGTTCGTCAACGGGATCGACGGCAATCTCACGGAGCTGGAGACGGCCGTCAACACCGCCGATGAGGACATTTTCGACGAGATCGACGCGCTTCGCAGCGAGTGGACCATGAGCAAGATCGCGATTCCTGCGCCACCTGGCGCGGGAGAGGTGGATTCGGATACCTTCAGTCATGAATCCAGCCTCTAGGTGGAAATGGGCTCCCTGGTCCAGGCGGCGGATGCTGCTCGCGGGGGGCGTCGTTGTCGGCCTGACCGCCGTCCTCGGACTGATTCCCTGGTTGATGCGGTTCGACCTCGACTACCGATTCGCCGTCCCTGAATCCTGGTCGGACACCTGCCTGGGCGATGAGTCGACCGCCGCGGGGCTCCTCGACTGGGAGGAACCCTCCGCCGAGCCGCCCGAAGTGGCGGATCGCGAGTCCTTCCACCGCTATGAATGCGTGTGGATCTGGAGGTCGGCCTCACCCGACGGCGGTGGGCAGCAGTTGACGATGACGATCGAGCTCGACGATGACCGGGAGTTCGGTCCGTTCGACCCATCGGTCGAGGAGAGCCTGGGCCTCGGGTCCGAGGACTGGTATGCGGAGCGCGAATCCCTCGACGGCTGGGAGCACGGCCTCTGCAGGCAGGTCAACACCGACCTCGACACGTCCAGGTATGAATGCATCGCTTCCGCCGGCAACCTCCGGCTGACCGTCGAGAGCCGGGACATCCCAGGCGGGAACGGCTTCGAGGACGAGTACTTCGGTCCCGCCGGCAAGTCCGTAGAGGATCTGACCGTGGAGATCGGAGAACTCGTGCGGTCGGTGTTCCGGAAATGACGCGACGAGGGGCCGGTCCGCCGATGCGGCCGGCCCCTTCGTTCGGGCCCGAGGAGGTCGGGGTGCTACGCGTCGAGGGCCTCGTTGATCTTGCGGGCCATCTCGGCCATGACGGGGCTGGGCCCGCCGCGGTGGGCGCGGTTCGCCGCGTCGATGACGATGCCGATCAGGGTCCGGAAGTTCTCGAGCTCCTCCGGGTCCTGTCCGAGGATGCGGACGGACTCGGTGAGGGCCGGGAAGACGTGGTCGGCGAGTTCTGCGGTGGACTTGCCCTTGAGCTTGGCGCCCTTGGCGGAGGCGACGACGTGGCCGACCGCGCCGGTGGCCGAGGCCAGCGCCAGCGAGGCGTCGGTGCCGACCTTGTGGGCCGACCCGGCGATGCCGGCGGCGGACATGAGGGAGACGGTGCCCCAGGCGGCGGTGCGGATGGTGATCTCGTCCTGGGCGGTGAGGGTCAGGTTCGGCATGTCGGTTCGCTCCTTCTAGCGGTGGTGTTCGTCGGCGGTTTCGCCTTGATGGAGCAAGTGTCGGCGGGCGGGCTGACACGGTGCTGACATCGCGCTGACGGGCTACCGCGCCGGCTGGACCTCGGTGCCGTGGAGGACCGTGTCGAACACGTTCCAGACGTCCGGGTTGAGCGCCAAGCGCGCCGAGTACCACATCCGGTACCCGGGCTCGCCCGACCCGTCGTCCACGACCATGGTCGCCCGGTACAGGTGGTCGTGGCGGTTCGGCTGGGTCCGCGGCACGACCGACGTGCCGGAGTTGTCGAACTCGTCGGGGGTCTCGCCTGCGAGGAACAGCAGGTCGCCCTCGCGCCCGGTGGAGCCGATCACGGTGTCGTTGAGCAGGCCGATGTAGTCGTCCCCGTCCTTGGTCATCGACAGGTGCCACGGCTCCTTGTTCCGCTGCATCGACCCGACGTCCACCCGGACCGGCGAGTCCCAGCCGGCCTTCGCGGGCGTCGGTCCGCCCTCGGCGTACTCGACGCGGTTAGGGGATCGGAGGATGTCGATCGCCCACATGACCCAGCGGCCGTCCTCGTAGAGGAATGCCGGCGAGAGCGGCCGGCGCACGCGCATGGAGCTGCGGAGCGCCTCGGCGGGCGCCGACCAGTGGACGCCGTCGGACGAGGTCGAGTACTTGATGCGCTCCTCCGCCCGGTCGGGGATCACGACCCGCCAGAACAGGTACATCGTCTTCGACGGGCCCATCGCCAGTTCGGTGTCGGAGTTGTAGGGCCCGGGCAGCCCGGGCTGGTTGTCGATCGGGTTGCGCAGGCCGCGCGGCACGACCCAGGTGACGCCGTCGTTGGAGGCGACGATGTTGGGGTCCTCGTGCGCGGAGTTGCCGCCGGGATAGGGGGTGTGCGCCATCCAGTACCGGTAGCCGTTCCAGCCGCCGGGGATGTGGAGGACGCTCGGATGGGTGGTCTGGCCGCCCGGGGGCGAGACGTGGGTCGGGATGGTCCGCTTGGCGCCGTACGGGCCCCACACCCGGTCGGGGTCTTCGAGCTCGTTGCGGGGAGCGGCCGGGTCGCGGGGAGCGGCCGGCTCGCACGGTTCCAGCACGGTCTCGCCCCGGACGGTGCTCGTGCCGCCGCCGGGGACCCGGTCGAGTTCGACCGTGAACGTGACGCGGTCGCCGCCGGGCGCGACGAACGCGCTGCCGGAGAGCGAGCCTTCACCGGGGCCGGGCAGTTCGGCGCCGGGCTGGAGGGTGCCCGCGACCGCTGACGGCTGCGCGCCGGCGGCCTCGACGCGGGCGTCGGCGACGACGTACGAGTACTCGGGATGGGCGGGTGCGCCGATCGGCTCGGTCAGCAGGAACTCCGCTTCCAGGTCGCCTCCGGCGCCGCAGGTGGCGGACGCGAACTCGAGGACGGGCCCGCGGTCGGCCGTCTCCTGCGCGAACGACGGGATGCCGGCGATGAGCGCTGACATGACTCCTGAGGCGAGCACCGCCAAGCGCCGGCGCGCTTTCGACTTCATGCCCCGTGTCCTTTCGACTGGGTGGGGAGCGTGACGGTGATCTCGAGGCCGCTGAGCATGCCGACGGGCTCGGAGCCGGTGAACCCTGCCGCGCCCTCCCAGAGGAGCACCGGGCTGGGCAGGGCGAACGTCCGGCCGTCGAGGGGGAGCACCTCCGGGTCCGCGGCCTCTGTCGGCAGGAGCCGGAGTGCGCTGGTGTAGAAGAAGACGGGTTTGCCGTCGACGCCGATGCCGGGGGCGCGCTCGACCTGGAATTCGAGGCCGGTCTCGACGACGATGGCCTCCTCGGCGGGGTTGTACCGGTAGTCGGCGGGGCTGTCGGGGCGCAGGGAGACCGAGGTCTTGCCGAAGTCGGCCCCCGGCCCGCCGGCCCCCGCGAGGACCAGGTTCGCGGTCGTGACGGCCTGCTCCCCCGGCTGCTGCGAGAGGTCGACCACCCCTGTCAGCGCGCCGGTGCCGAGCGGTTCGGGTCGGCCGAGGAGGTCGAAGGTCGCGCCCGGGCTCGCCAGTGAGACTCGGCCGGCTTCCGGGTTCCCGTCCGTCTGCTGTTCTGATTGGACGGTGCGCGGCGACGTCCCGTCCGGTGGCGGCGCGGCAGTCACGGCCGTGGCGAGCAGGACCGCGAGCGGTACGACGGCGGCGACGACGGCGAGGCGGTGCCGCCGCATGAAAGCGAGGATCACGAATCGGAGCCTAGCGATTTTCTGCGATGTTGCACCTATTTGGAATGATTTCGTCCTGAAACGCTTTCGGATTCGACGCCGAATATGGACGGTCGTGTTCCGGGGTGCACCGGCCGGTTCAAACCCGCCACGGGCGGACCATGCGATTCGGGGAGGGGCGGCGCGGCGGCCCGAGTGCTGTCCTTCGACGCCGGGCCGAGCGGCGCGGACGTCGCGCCTCGGCCGGTTCGACTGCGGGCGGTTCGACTGTGCGGCCCGTTCGACTGTGTGACCGTTCGACTGTGCGGCCTGTTCGACCGTGTGACCGTTCGACTGTGGCCGGTTGGACCGTGCCGGGTTCTTCTGCGGCCCATTCGACGGCGGCCCGGCCCAACTGTGGCCGGATCGACAGCGACTGGTGCTACTGCGGCCCGACCGACCTCGGCCCGGCCCAATCGTGGCCGGCTCGACAGCGGCCGGTTCTACTGCGGCCGGGACGTTCGAAGTCGGCCGCCGCCGTCGGCGACTACGACGGCGGCGGCCACGCGGAACCGGCTCGGCTGCGAGCCGGCCGCGAACCTGCCCTACCCGTTCGATGCGCCTGGGAGGCTCATCCCCGGTCGTCGGCCGCGGCCGGAACCCGGCGACGATCGCCTGCCCGGCCCGGCGCGGTCCACTGCCGCGGCCGTTCCGAGGCGGAGCCGAGCGGCAGCCGCTCCATGAGCGCCCGGGCCGAGAAGTGGCGGTCGAGGTGGTCCCAGGCCGCGGACCGCTGCGCGGCATACGCGTCCGGGTCGGCGGCGAGCCGCTCGGCGGCGGCCGCCGCCTCCGCCGGTCCGCAATAGACGGCGGCCGGGCCGAACGTGGGTTCGAACTGCGGGTCCATGATGACGGGCACTCCGGCGGCCATCGCTTCGAGCGGGGCGCGCCCGAACGCCTCGAGGCCGTCGGAGGCGATGAAGTACGACATGACGTCGATCCGCGCGAGGAAGTCCCGAGCGGGCACGGCGCCGAACTCGTGGACGGTCCAGTTGGCGGGCAGGCCGTCGAGGATCCGGGACGGCACCTCGGCACCGCCGAGGACGTGGATCTCGAACGGGTCCCGCTCCGGGTAGCACTGGAGGAGCGTCCGCCGGTCCTCGGGCCATTTCAGCTCGTGGTCGCGGGAGTGCCTGCCGATGCGGATGCGGCCGTCTGGTTCGCGGCGCCCGTCGAGGCGCCAGTCGGCGACCTCGATGACCTCGTTCCACGGTTCGGGGTCGAGGTCGAGTCCGGCGATCTCCGCGGCGTGGTGCTCATGCAGGGCGGCGAGGACGCGCGGCCCGCCCGCGTACCAGTGCGGGCGCCCCAGCCACTGCTCGACGTTGCGTGCGACGGTGGCGACGTCCCAGGCGGGGCGGCGGGGCCCGGTGTCGCCGTAGTACTGGTACGGGGTCTGGTTGACCAGGACGGCGGTGCGGCGGGCGCTGATCTCGGGGCGGCGCTCGAGCGGTTTCATCATCACGATCGGCAGGCGCACGAGCGCGAGGTCGCACTCGACGGCCGCTTCCCGGTCGATGAGGCTGACCGCGCCGCCGTCGACGAGGGCCTGGATGCGCGGGTGGACCGGCGCGTTCGGCTCCCAGTCGTAGACGGGGTGGTGGAGCAGGCCGACCTTGAGGCCGTGGTCGCGCCAGACCTTGATCTCGGCCTCGTTCGCGGAGGTGGTGCCGCCGGGGAGGCCGAAGTGGGAGACGACGACGATGTCGAACCCGGCGCGGCCGGCCGGCGGGGGCGACTGCCGGTCGGCGCGCTGCCATTCGGCGATCGAGCGCACGAGCGCGAGCCGTTCGCTGATGTGGGCTCCGCCGGATCGGGCGACCGCGCGGGCCTCGTCGGCGGCGGAGACCGGGAAGCCTCCGGCGAGGGCCTCGGCGACGCGGCGTATCCGCCGGACGGTGCCCGGGTCGTGCGCGGCGGCGCGGGCGAGCCGGTGGAGCAGCAGGGCCGTCCGCTCGCCCGCCGCGACGTCGCGGCGCAGGCGCCGGAGCCGGACGGCGGTGCGGCAGCAGAGCCCGGCGAAGCCGAGGGCCGCGAACCCGGTCACCGCTGCGGCGGCCAAGGGCGGCAGGGCGATCGGTGCCGCGGCTGCGGTGGCGGCCGCGACGGCGACGATGGCGGCCCGCCGGTCGAACCGGCGGCGGGCGGGCGGGGTCGCGGTCGGCTTCATCGGGCGCCTCCAAGGCTGGGCACGGCGGGCGCGTTCGGTGCGGGGACGCGCGGGCGGTCGAGGGCGACACCGAGCCCGCTCACCCGGTGCAGCAGGGCCGCCGGGGAGAACCGCTCGTGCACCACGCGCAGGCCGGCCGCGGCGCGCTCGGCCCGGTAGTCGGGGTCGTCGGCGAGGCGGCGCACGTGGGCGGCGACGCCGTCCGGTTCGCAGTAGAGGGCGCCGTCGCCGAACAGCTCGGCGAAGCTCGGCGGCAGGATGCACGGCACGCCCGCGGCCATGGCCTCCAGCGGCGCCCTGCCGAACGCTTCGACGAGGTTCTCGTCGATGAAGTACGAGTAGGCGTCGAGGCCCGCCAGGAAGTCCACTGCGGACATGGAGCCGAACGGGTGCGAGGTCCAGCGCGGCGGGATCTCCCCGAGCAGGCGCCTGAGCGAGTTGTGGCCGCCGAGGACGTGCACTTCCACGTCGTCGGCGTCCGGATAGGCGGCGCGCAGGCGCGCGGCCATGTTCGGGAACTTGGTGACGTGGTCGCGGCTGTGCCGGCCGAGCCGGAACGGCTCGCCGCCGGCGCGGACCCGCGGCCGCTCGGGCGTCCACGCGGCGGCGTCGATCGTCTCGTACCAGTAGTCGGCGGCCAGGTCGATCCCGGCGATCTCGTCGGCGTGGTGCTCGAGCAGGACCTTGCGCACGGCCGGGCCGATCGGGTACCAGGTGTGGGGGCCGAGCCACTCGGTGACGTTGCGGTGCACGTCGCGGATGCTCCAGGCGGTCCCGTACCCGCCGTCGAGCCCGTACTCCTCGAACGGGGTCTGGTTCACCAGCAGCACGATCTTCGCGGCCTCGATCCGCGGGCGGTCCTCCATGAGGTCGTTCAGCGCCACGGGGAACCGGACGATGGCGAGGTCGCAGCGGACGGTGTCCTCGGGGTGGATGCGGACGACGTGCTCGCCGTCGACGAGTTCGAGCAGCCGGGGCTCGAGGGGCCGGTCCATGGCGCGGTCCTTGACCGGGTGGTGCACGAGGCCGACCTTGAGGCCGGCGGAGCGGTAGGCGAGGATCTCGGCCTCGTTCGCGGAGGTCGTCCCCCCGCGGAGGTTCAATGTGGACACGATGACGATGTCGAGGTCGAGTTCGCGCGGGGTCCGGCCGGCGCATGCCGCACGGTGGGCGCAGAGCGCGGCGAGGGCGCGCACCTGGCTCTCGTAGTGGCCCGAGTCGGATTCGGCGATCTCGGTCAGTGCGGCGCCGGCGGAGACCGACCAGCCGTGGAGGAGCCGGGACTCGAGCTGCTCGAGCATGAGGCGCTTCGATTCGGGGAGGTGCCCCGGGCGGGAGGGCTTGCCGTGCCCGGGTTTCGCGGCGGCGATGCGGGCCCGGTCGAGCGCCCGGCGCAGGGCGAGGTGGCCGGCGGCGGCGAGCAGGCACAGCGCGCCGAGGGCGACCGGTGCGGGCGGCGCGGCGCCGGTCAGGATCAGCGCCGCGGCGAGCGCCGGGACGGCCGCGAAGACCAT
>NZ_WIAO01000040.1 GCF_009451885.1 Glycomyces albidus | reverse complement strand
CCCGTTCGCCACTCGAGTACCCGCAAGCGGGCCTTTCCGTTCGACTTGCATGTGTGAAGCACGCCGCCAGCGTTCGTCCTGAGCCAGGATCAAACTCTCCAACAAAAACCTGTTGCGCACCAAACCCCCGACAAGGGATCCAGCGACTTCAGTTGTGTCGAAGCCAGTCCTGACCGATTTTCAACGGGACACCAAGCAAGTGCCCCAAGGAAAAGACAGTCAAAAACAGTACCAACCGAAACCATCCAGCACCAAGGCCAGACAACCCCAGTCAGCCCGCACGCTGACCATCCAAACACCCTGTTGAGTTCTCAAACAACACGCACTGATCAGATCTGAAACCTCTTGGAAGTTCCTCTCCGACCGGAGCGGCTCCAGTAACTTACCAGACCGGTTTTCGGGCCGTTTTGGCCCCCCGATCGATTCGTTCGGAGTTTTGCCCTTTTGGTTTTCGTCCAGTCGCCTTTCGGCTTTCCTGTCCGTTTCCCCCTCGGGCAAAGACAAATTTACGCGACGGAGAACCGGGGTTTGCAAGGGGGGTGCGTGCTCGGCGCCACACCCTTGCAAACCCCGCGTTTTCGCAGCTCAGTCCGCGAATGGGCCTTAGCCGCGGCGGCTCTTACCCTTCGCGTCCTGCTCTTTGGCGACCTTGTCGAGCAGTTCGGCGCGGCGCGCCTTGCGCTCGGCGAGGCGTTCGTCGGCGCCCTTGCGGTCGCTGATCTCGAACCGGGCGTCGGTGCCCCGGGGTGCGACCGTCGCGATGATGTTCGGGTCGGTGGGGTGCCACTCGAACTCGTGGTCGGCGATCTTGACGATCGAGCCGGGGACCGCGCCTTGCTTGACGAGCGCGTCCTCGACGCCGAGGTTGGCCAAGCGGTCGGCGAGGTAGCCGACCGCCTCTTCGTTCTCGAAGTTGGTCTGGCCGATCCAGCGCTCGGGCTTGGCCCCGGTGACGACGAACTCGACGTCGCCTTCGTAGGCCGGCTGGACCTTCTTGATCGAGAAGCCGGAGTCGTCGACCGCGACCGGGCGGATGATGGTGCGGCTCGCCTCGACCGGCGGCTGCGCGGCTCGGAACTCCTGCACTGCCTTCGCGAAGGCGAAGTTCAGTTCCTTCAGGCCCTCGCGACTGACGGCGCTCGCGAGGTAGACCGGCCACCCGTACTTCTCGAGATCGGGGCGGACGTACTCGGCGAGCTCGCGCCCGTCCGGGATGTCGATCTTGTTGAGGACGATGATCCGCGGCCGGTCGGCGAGACCGCCGTACTCGGTGAGCTCGTGCTCGAGGGCGTCGATGTCGGAGACCGGGTCGCGATCGGACTCGAGGTTCGCGCAATCGACGACGTGGACGAGGACCGCGCAGCGCTCGATGTGCCGGAGGAACTGGAGCCCGAGGCCCTTGCCGGCGGCGGCACCCGGGATGAGGCCCGGGACGTCCGCGATCGTGTAAGTGGTCTCCCCCGCGGAGACGACCCCGAGGTTCGGGGCGAGCGTCGTGAACGGGTAGTCGGCGATCTTCGGGCGGGCGGCCGACATCGCGGCGATGAGGGAGGACTTGCCGGCGGAGGGGAAGCCCACCAGTCCGACGTCGGCGACGCTCTTGAGTTCGAGGACCACCTCGAGCTCGTCGCCGGGCTCGCCGAGTTCGGCGAAGCCGGGGACCTTGCGCTTGGCGCTGACGAGGGCGCGGTTGCCGCGGCCGCCGCGACCGCCGTGGGCGACCGTGAACTCGGTGCCCTCGCCGGTCAGGTCGGCGAGGACCTCGCCGTCGGAGTAGACGACGGTGCCGTTCGGGACGGACACCCGGATGGATTCGCCCGCAGCGCCGTCGCGGTTGGAGCCCTGGCCGTGCCTGCCGTTGCCGCCCTGGAGGCGGGTCTGGAAGTGGAAGTCGAGCAGCGTGTGCACGTTCGGGTCTACGACGAAGACCACATCACCCCCGTGCCCGCCGTTGCCGCCGTCGGGGCCGCCGAGCGGCTTGAACTTCTCACGGTGGACCGACACACAGCCGTTGCCACCCTTACCGGCGACGACCTGGAGATTTACGCGGTCTACGAAACTTGTCACTGCTCAAGGGTAGCCACCGCAGGGACCCCCGGAGACGGAGGCCGAAGCACATGCTAAAGTTTCTCCTCGTGCGAGCCACACCGGCCGAAAACGCCGATCAGGTTCAAACATCAAGCGCCGCTAGCTCAACTGGCAGAGCAGCTGACTCTTAATCAGCGGGTTCGGGGTTCGAGTCCCTGGCGGCGCACCAGATAAAGGCCCAGGTGACTGGGCCTTTTTTCATGCCGACCCGCCGTATCGTCCCAAGCCCTTGTCCATTGCTCACCCATGCGCGTGCTGCGGCGATGGCCGAGAAACCTTCATCCAAGCGCGAAACCCGGCAGCATCGGCGACCGGCTTCCAAGTCCACGTCTGCGCCGGAATCAACCCTGAGAGCGGCGAGCCTCACTACCTCGCCGAGACCTGCGACACCGAACGGCAGACCGAGAGGACGCGCGGATCCGCTTGGTCGCGCTCGTCGACACCGGCAAAGGCGCCGTCTTCCACCGACCAGAGGACACGACGAAGGCGCGTGACCGATGGTCACGCACCTTACGTCTCGCTTTTACGGTTTGCGGGCGACGCCTGCCATGAGGATGCGCTGCCACGGCTCGAGGTCTTCGACCGCGGGGATCTCGCGGTCGGGCTCGCCGGGGAACCAGCGGGCCAGGAAGTCCAGGCCCGGCGGCTCCAGCGGCAGACCCAGGAAGTGCTCCTCGATCCGCTCGGGCGTGCGGATCCAGCCGTTGCCCAGGCTTTCCAGGCCGGCTTGCTCCATGGCCTTCTGCAGCGGTTCGCCGGTGTCGACGAAGTCGGTGATGAGCAGGTACGACCCGGAGGGGCAGGCGTCCATGATGAGGCGGACCCACTCGTCGGCGCCCTCGTCGTCGTGGAAGTGCATGTGCAGGCCCACGACCATCAGCCCGATGGGCCTGGTGAAGTCGAGCATGTCCTTGACGTCGGGGTGGTCGAGGATGTCCTGCGGGTTGCGCAGGTCGGCGGTGACGATGGTGGTGGACTTGTCGGTCGCGAGCAGGGACCGGCCGTGGGCGAGCACGATCGGGTCGTTGTCGACGTAGACGACCTTGGCATCGGGGTTGATCGACTGGGCGGCCTGGTGGGTGTTCTCCATCGTCGGCAGGCCCGCGCCGATGTCCAGGAACTGGTCGATGCCCTTGCCGGCCATGTACTTCACGCCCTTGACCAGGGCCTGGCGGTTCTCCTTGGCGCAGTCGCCGGCGTTGGGCACGTACTTCAGGTACGCGTCGGCGCCTTCGCGGTCGGCGGCGAAGTTGTCCTTCCCGCCGAGCAGCGCGTCGTAGACGCGGGCGATGGTGGGCTTGGAGATGTCGAAGGTGGGTTCGAAGTTCGCGTTCGCTGCCATCGGCTCAGCCTCTTCATCGAAGGAACGTTGCCCAATATCGTACGACCCAGATCACAGTGTGAATGTGTGG
Source organism: Glycomyces albidus (assembly GCF_009451885.1). Taxonomy (GTDB): domain Bacteria; phylum Actinomycetota; class Actinomycetes; order Mycobacteriales; family Micromonosporaceae; genus Glycomyces; species Glycomyces albidus. The sequence goes on along the minus strand of NZ_WIAO01000040.1, from coordinate 38,306 downwards.
GTTCCGCCCATCCGGCCCCGGACGCGATGCGCTCGGGCTAAACGGATCAGCAAGCACAACAGGAGGCAGTACCGGGCATCAATGATCATGTGGCGAGCGGCGGGACCGGCGAACGTGCCCGCAGCGCCACCTGATCCGATCGCCGGTGCCGCCTAGCGACGGCAGGTCACCGCCGTATGCGGCCCGGACCGGGGCTGGGCAGACCAGCGCGCCACTTCCACCATTGAGCGGCGACGTGCGTCAACTCGGCCGCCCCGGCCCGGTCGAGCCGCGCCTCATAGACGGCGTTGACGTAAATGAGGGGTTCCATGGTCGGGTGCCCCAGCCGGAACACGTTGGCGATGAACAGGCCGCGCTCGCCGGCAACGAGCTCGTGTACTACGACGATGCGGGCCGGCCCTCGGGCGCCGCCCTCCTCCGCATCCTCGGGGACGCCGAGGCGAACGGCGATCTCGACCTTCTCGAGCGACACATCGCGGTATCGCTCGAAGCGCACGATCTCGGCTTCACTGAGCGGTGGTGGGCGATCCATGTCGAGGCTTCCTGCGCGTAGGCGGCATGGGCCGGACCGGCCCCGGGGCACGGAGCCTGCATAACGGTGCCAGCCCGTTCTGGTCCTATTGTGCCTGCACACCCGCTGTATCCAAAACGCGCCTCACCCGCTCGGTGCGGGCCGCTTGAGGAGCCCGGGTCGGTGCCGCGGTCGTGCTCGTTGATATGTTGCCTTGGACCGCATGAGAAAGGAAGGAGGTGAGACGCGGTGTCGAAACTGAACGATCCGGTGTCCCCCTCCTGTCGAGTGCGCTGACGCAGTGGCTCCGCGGGCGGGTGGCACCCGCGAACCTGGAGCACATCGATGAAACGCGACAAAGCCCGTCCGCAACCGCCGGACGAGCGCACGGCGCTGAACGAGCGACTGCGCTGGCAACGTCAAACCGTCCGCAAGAAGGTCGAGGGACTCGCCGAGGACCTCGCCCACCGGTCGTACCTCCCCTCGCCGCTGATGACCGCGGCGGGACTCGTCTCGCACCTGCGCTGGGTCGAGCACAGCTGGTTCGAGGTGAACCTGCTCGGCCTGCCCGACCGGGGGCCCTGGACCGACGAGGACCCTGACGCCGAGATGCGGGTCGACGGCGTTCCGCTCGGGCGACTCCTCGACGAGTACGACCGGCAGTGCGCCCGCTCGGTCGAGATCGCCGACGCCCTGCCGCTCGAGGCCCTCGAGCAGGCGCCCCCGCCCGGGGACGAGCCGTGCTCGCTGCGGTGGATCCTGCTGCACATGATCGAGGAGACCGCCCGCCACAACGGGCACCTCGACATCATCCGCGAGCTGGCGGACGGCACCACCGGCGAATGAGCGGTGTCGGGGCCGGGCCGTTCGCGGACCGGTCCCGACACGTCCTCTACCTGTGGGCGCCGGCGCAGTGGGGCTCGAGCAGCGGGCTCGAGCACTGCGGCGCAAGGAAAGAGGCCCTGGTGACAGGGCCTCTTTCAGGTCGTGCATGTCGGGCGCTGCGATGCCCGGCCCGCCGGCCGGTTACTTGTAGTCGGCGAACAGGGCGTCGCTCTGCTTCACGAGGTCCACCCACGCCTCGAACGCCGCCTCGAACTCGACGTCCTCGTCGTCGTAGAGCAGGCTGGTGATCGACACGTCGAGGCTGCCGAGGGCGACGTGCAGGGTCGTCGAGGTGTAGGTGCCGTAGTCCTGGCTGTAGTAGCCGCCGGCGTCGCCGTACTCGGTCCACTCGGTGTACGTGTACCCGTCGGAGTTGTAGTACTCGGCGTCGGACTTGACCCAGTCGATGGTCTCGTCGGCGCTCTCCCAGTCGGTGATGTAGATGCTGACCGAGGTGTAGTCGTTGTTGTAGAAGGTGCAGGACACCGAGGGGAGGCCGCCGGAGGAAGTCGCGGAGGTGTAGGTCTCGTCGGGGTCGTACGAACCGTACGCGGACTCGAAGGTCGAGAGGTCGAAGGCCGAGCACGCCTCGGCGTTGAGCTCGATCGAGCCGGAGCCGCCGCCGTCGGAGCCGCCGTCGGAGTCGTCCCCGCCGTCGTCACCGCCGTCGCCTTCGCCTTCCGTGGAGGTGTCGCCGCCTCCGTCGGTCCCGCCGTCCGCGGAGTCGTCGGCCTGGGTGCTCTGCACCACCACCAGGATGACCGTCATGATGACGACCAGGATCGCGATGATCGACCCGCCGATGAGCCACAGGTTGTTCTGCTGGCGGCCGGGGGGCTGCTGGCCGTAGGGGCTCGGATAGCCGGGCTGCTGGGGGTAGGTCATCTCGGTCGGCTCCCTGGGGATCGTTCGTACTTCGCACTCACTGTATCGCCGAGCGTCCAAGGGGAAGCGCCCGGCGTTTCCCCCGCGGCGCCGCCGGCTGCGCGGGCGGGACGGTCCCTCTAGACTGGAAGGAGCCCGCGACGCGGCTCGCGTCAGCCCTTCCGAACCGCGATTGGTCGATCATGGCGAACCCGTTCCACCAGCATCTGAACGAGCTCAACGACCTCCTGGTCGACATGGCCCGGCGCGTCGGCGCCGCGATGGAGCAGGCGACCGCGGCCCTCCTGGAGGGCGACACCGTGGCGGCCGAGGCCGTCGTCGCCGGTGACCAGGAGGTCAACGCGCTCCAGTTCAAGGTCGACGACCGGATCATCGCGCTGATGACGCAGTACGACGCGGTGGCGTCGGACCTGCGGTTCGTGCTGGGCGCCGTGCGGATCTCGGTGGACCTCGAGCGGATGGGCGACCTGGCGAAGCACGTCGCGAAGTCGGTGCTGCTGCGCGCGCCCGTCGCGGTGATCCCCGATTCGCTGCGGCTGGACTTCGCGGCGATGGGTGCCGCGGCGGTGCGGATCTCGGAGAAGCTGGTCGGGATCCTGCGCGATCACGACGAGCTGCAGGCGGCGCAGATGGGTCTGGACGACGATGAGCTGGACGCGGTCCAGGACCGGATCCACGCGCAGCTCCCGACCTTGGGCTACGGGCCGCAGACGGCGGTGGACGTGGCGCTGCTGGCGCGGTTCTACGAGCGGTTCGGCGACCACGCCGTGCGGGTCTCGCATCAGGTCGTCTACGCCGTCACAGGAGACGTGCACCTCGACCGTTCATAACAGTCCGGTCACGACCGAGTCGAGACGGGATTAAACTCCCAGGTCAGAGACTCGGGCTTTCGGTCTCTGCGCCGTCGTTGCGAATCGCGCTCAGTCGTTCACCTCGAGTTCAACTCCAAGTCAGCGGGTGAACACCGGGTCTGGGTTTGATGGCTGCGGACAGTGAATAAGCGACCCGGGCCTGTTCCGGGAGACGGAGTAGAGACCAGCTGTGAACATGAAACTGAACCGCCGGACCGTTTTCGGCACTATCACCGCGGGTGCGCTCGCCCTGAGCATGGCGGCCTGCGGCGGCAGCGACGACGAGGCCGGCGACGGCGAGATGGTGTCCGGCGAGATCACCGGCTCGGGCGCCTCCTTCCCGGACGCGTTCTACGCGGCGGCGATCGAAGCCTACGCCGAGGTGAACCCCGACCTGGTCGTCACGTACAGCGCCGACGGCTCCTCCGCCGGCAAAGAGGCGTTCGGCCAGAACCTGAACGACTTCGCCGGCACCGACTCGCTGGTGGGCGAAGGCGACGGCCCGGAGGACGGCTCGTTCCAGTACATCCCGACCGTTGCGGCCCCGATCACCGTGGCCTACAACCTGCCCGGTGTCGAAGGCATCCAGATCGACCAGGAGACGCTGGCCGGCATCTTCCAGGGCGACATCACCGCCTGGAACGACCCCGCGCTCGTGGCCACCAACGAGGGGCTGACGCTCCCCGACACCCCGATCACCATCGCGCACCGCTCCGACGGCTCGGGCACCACCAAGAACTTCTCGACCTTCCTCGACGAGGCCACCGACACGTGGACCCTCGGCGCCTCGGACGAGATCGAATGGCCCGAAGGCTCCATCGGCGGCGAGAAGAACACCGGTGTCGCCACCGTCATCACCCAGACTGAAGGCGCGATCGGCTACGTCGACCTCGCCGACGCGGTCGAGACGCAGCTCGTGACCGCCGCCATCGAGAACGCCGAAGGCGCGTTCATCCAGCCGAGCCTGGAGGCCTCGACCGCCGCCCTCGAAGGCGCCGAAGTGGCCGAGGACCTGTCCTACAACCCGCTCGACGCGGCCGGCGCGGAGTCGTACCCGATCGTCGCCCCGACCTACCTCCTCATCCGCACCGAGTACGAGGACGAGAACGTCGCGGCCGGCGTCAAGGAGTTCGTGAACTACCTGCTGACCGACGGCCAGGACATCGCGGAGGAGAACAACTTCGCTCCCCTGCCCGAGGAGCTCCGCACCCAGGCCCTCGACGCCCTCAACGAGACGATTGCCTAAGCACACCGGAGAACCGACGACCCCAACGGCCGTGCAGCCGTCGGGGTCTTCGGCCGTTCCGCCGACGAAACCGGAGAGACGATCTTGACCGCAACGGCACCTCCCGAAGCGCCCCCCGAGGTGGACCTCGGAGGCGAAGCCCGCTCCCGCCGCACCGACAAGGGGTTCACCGGCCTGGTGGCCCTCGCCGGGCTGACGGTCCTCATCGTGCTGGGCCTGATCCTGGTCACGACCTCGGTCCAGGCGTGGCCCGCCATCGCCCTGGACCCGATCGAGTTCCTCACCGGAACCCGCTGGTCGCCCAGCGACGAGGTCTTCGGCACGTTCGGGTTCCTCTACGGCACCCTGGTGACCTCGGTCATCGCGATGATCGTCGCGGTGCCCGTGTCGATCGGCATCGCGCTGTTCATCACCGAGGTCGCGCACCGCCGCGCCCGCCGGTACATCGTGACCGTCGTCGACCTCCTCGCCACCGTGCCCTCGGTGGTCTTCGGCCTGGTCGGCAGCATCGTGCTCATCCCGTGGGTGACGCCGATCTACCAGTGGTGGTCCGGCGTCGTGGCCCCCGTCCCGGGCTTGAACGCGATCTTCGACGAGACCAACACCGGCCGCAACTACTTCACCGCGGGCCTGATCCTCGCGGTCATGTGCATCCCGATCATCACCTCGATCTCCCGGGAGGTGTTCGCGACCGTGCCCGACATCGACAAGCAGGGCGCGTACGCGCTGGGCGCCACCCGCTGGGAGATGATCAAGGGCGCCATCCTGCCGCACTCGTTCGGCGGCCTCGTCGGCGCCTCGATGCTCGGCCTCGGCCGGGCGATGGGCGAGACGATCGCGGTGGCGCTGGTCATCGGCGGCGCCATCGGCGTCAACACCAACATGTTCGCGCCGGGCAACACCATGGCCGCGGTCATCGCCCAGCAGTGGGGCGAGTCGGGCGGCCTCCACACCGACGCGCTGATCGGCATCGGCGTGCTGCTGTTCGCGATCACCGTGCTGATCAACTTCCTCGCCCGCGTCGTGGTCCGGCGCGCGGAGATCCAGATGAAGGGTGCCCACTCATGACGACCCTCCACGGCACGACACCGCCCGACCTGTCGGGGCGCAACCTCTCGTTCCGGCGGTCCCTCGCCGACAAGAGCGCGACGTTCGGCATCGGCCTGTGCGTCCTCATCGCCGCCCTGCCGCTGGCCCTGGTGGCCTGGCAGGTCGTCTCGCGGGGCGCCTCGACGTGGAGCCTGGACTGGTTCATCGAGGAGATCCCGCGGAACTACCGCACCGAGGGCCCGGGCATGGGCCCGGCGATCGTGGGCACGCTCGTGATCACCGGGATGGCCGCCCTGCTGTCGATCCCGATCGGCGTGCTCGGCGCGGTCTACCTGAACGAGTACGGCAAGAACAAGCCGCTGGCGCGGTTCATCCGCACCATGGCCGACGTCATGACCGGCGTCCCGTCGATCATGATGGGCCTGTTCATCTACGTCGGCTACGTCACCGTGATCGAGGAGCGCACCGGCTTCGCGGGGGCGCTCGCCCTCGCCTGCCTGATGCTGCCGATCGTGATCCGCTCGACCGAGGAGATGCTGCGGTTGGTCCCGGACGAGCTGCGGCAGGCGTCCGCGGGCCTGGGCGCGCGCAAGTGGCGCACGGTCATGGGCGTGGTGCTCCCGGCGGCCTCGTCGGGCATCACCTCGGGGTCGCTGCTGGCCGTGGCGCGCGCGGCCGGCGAGACCGCGCCGATCATCGTCACGGTGGGCCTGACGTACGTGTACAAGCCCGACCTGTTCGACGGCGCCAACACCACGCTCGCGGCGCAGATCTTCCGCAACGCGAGCCAGCCGTTCGCGGCCTCGCAGGACCGCGCCTGGGGTGCGGCCCTGACCCTGATCGCCATCGTCTTCCTGTTCACGATCCTGTCCCGGATCGTCGCGGCGCGCTTCGCCATCGACCGGCGCTAGCGCACGCGACCTGGTCTCGCAAAGACGAAGGGCCCCGCCTCCCGGCGGGGCCCTTCCTCGTTCTCCAGGGGCGGGTCTAGCCGAAGCGGCCGGTCACGTAGTTCTCGGTGCGCTCGTCGGAGGGGGTCGTGAAGATCCGCTGGGTGTCGTCGAACTCGACGAGGACGCCGGTGCGGGTGTCGCTGAGCTCGTTGACCTCGGTCGAGAAGAACGCGGTCTTGTCGGAGACGCGGGCGGCCTGCTGCATGTTGTGGGTGACGATCACGATCGTGAACTGGCGGGCCAGGTCGACCATGAGCTCCTCGATGCGGGCGGTCGCGATCGGGTCGAGGGCCGAGCACGGCTCGTCCATCAGGACCACCTCGGGCGACAGCGCGATCGTGCGGGCGATGCACAGGCGCTGCTGCTGGCCGCCGGAGAGGGCGAGCGCGCTCTGCTTGAGCTTGTCCTTGACCTCGTCCCAGAGGGCGGCCTTCCTGAGGGAGTCCTCGACGATGTCGGCGAGCTCGGTCCGCTTGACGCCGTGGATGCGCGGGCCGTACGCGACGTTGTCGAAGATGGACTTGGGGAAGGGGTTGGCCTTCTGGAACACCATGCCGATGCGGCGGCGGACCTCGACCGGGTCGACGCCCTGGTCGTAGATGTTCTTGCCGTGGTAGGCGACCGTGCCTTCGACGCGGGCGCCGGGGATGAGGTCGTTCATGCGGTTCAGGGAGCGCAGCAGGGTCGACTTGCCGCAGCCGGAGGGGCCGATGAGCGCGGTGATCTCGTTGCGGGTGACGGTGAAGTTGACTTCCTTGACGGCCTTGAAGTCGCCGTAGAAGACGTCGACGCCCTTGATGTCGAAGACGGTGCCGCCCTGGGTGCCGCCGGGGGCGCGCTGCCCGGCGGGCTGGGGGACCGCGCTCAGTCGCCGCGGGTCGACGGTCGGGCGGGCCGCGGGCAGGGCCGGGTCGCTCATGGTTTCTCCTTCTGCAGAGGCGCAGGTACGGAAGCAAGCAGGGCTTGGCCGAGCGTAGGCCGCGCCGGTAGCGCCCTCCTCGCCCTCGGGTGAACCGGGAGTGAACGCCAGGGCCCGGCTCGGTCTCGCGGAGGCGCCGGCGGAATCGGAGGAAACTGGACGGCAGGGGGTGTCGGCGGCGATACTGGCGGGCATGAGATTTCTGGTGCGCCTGGTGCTGACGGCGCTGGCGCTGTGGCTCGCGACCGCGATCGTCGGCGGCATCGACCTGTACGGCGAGTCGGCGCTGGCGAAGGTCCTGTCGCTGCTGCTGGTGGCGCTGATCTTCACGCTCGTGAACACGGTGGTGAAGCCGATCGTGATGATGGTCGGCTGCGCGCTGTACGTGCTGACGCTGGGGCTGTTCGGCCTGATCGTGAACGCCTTGATGTTCTGGCTGACCGGCTGGGTGTCGGAGCGGCTGTCGCTCGGGTTCTCTGTGGACGGTTTCTGGCCGGCGTTCTGGGGCGCGATCATCGTGTCGCTGGCGATGTGGGTGATGGACCTGCTCTCGCCGCGGCGGCAGGAGGAGGGGCAGCAGTGAGGGGCGGCTTTCGCCGCCCCTACCGCGTGCTCGGTCCGCCCGTCTAGAAGGGCAGTCCGGTGGACGGCCCGGTCGCGACGTCGCGCACGTTGTCGTCCAGCTTGGCCGCCGAGGTGCCGGCCCCCGCGTTGAACGGGATCGGACCCTGCGGTCCGGGGGCCTTGCCGAGGCGGCGGCGCATGATGTTCAGGTTGTGCAGTCCGGCGAGCGCGTAGGTTCGCACCCGTTCCAACTGCTTGGTCTTCTTGGCGGTCTTGAGCCTCTGGACGGCGCCGTAGTGGAGCCGGCGGGCGCGGTCCAAGGCCGCGGCGGCCTCGGTGTCGCCGACGGAGGCCGGAGCGATCTGGAGCTGCTTGCCCAGGAGTTCGGTCCATGCCTCGGCGTCGTTCTTGGCCCGGGCTTTTCGGCGGCGCCTGGTCTCGATGAAGGAGTGGAGCCCCAGGACCGCTGCGAAGATCAGGACGATCGCGACGATTGCGGCGAACGCGGTAGTAGAGGTTTCAATGGCGTCTTTCATCGTCACCCCCCGTGACCAGTGCTGATGGTGTTGGTCTGAATATTATTCCATTCCTGCCCTGCAATTGTGAAAGTCCCCCCGGTTCGGCGAGTCCGTGAATTCTCGGGAAAAAGCGGTGAAACCGGAGTACTGGAGGGCTTCCCCGGGGGCGGCCGGGGTAACCCCGGAGGTCGGGCCCGGGGCCGCGGGCCCGACCGGTATGCATCTGTGCGCATATCTATATACGTCGTCTCCGCGGATGGCACGGCACGCGACGGCTCCAGCCGCAATCGCACTCGATGGAGTGAAAGGGGCGCGGGTTCCGGCCGCGGAATCGGACCGCCGGTATGGACGTCCGGTCCGTCCATATCAGACCCGGTGGCGAACGCGAATCCGTTGCGGTGCGCTTCAATCCGCGTCGGATGCTGGACTGACTTCGCGCGATGGCGCCCCTCGGCGTCCACATCGGGCTGTGGGAATGCCGGGGAGCGCGCGATGTGCCGCATTGGCGGACTCCGGCGCTGCACTGTCCAAAACTTGATAGTGACGGATAGTCGACGTTTCGCTTGCAACGCGACGGCTATCGTAAACCCGTCCTGGGGACTCGAATGCTCCTTGGAAGGAGGAGATCCATGTTGACCCACGCATGGAGGAAGAGCAGCAGGTCAGGCCCGAACGGGGCCTGCGTTGAGGCCAGGCTCGCAGATGAGGGCGTGGAGATCAGGGACACCAAGCTGACGGTGAGCCCGATCCTCCGCGCCGGCCGAGCCGACTGGGTCTCACTGCTGCGGACGACCGGCAGGTAGGGACGGAGCGAGGGGGCGGTCACCGGCATCGGTGGCCGCCCCCTCGCGTTGCGCTAGAGCGACTTCAGGTGGTGGGCCTGGCGCTCGATGAATTCGAGGCTGCGTCCGGGGTCGAGCGCGGCCGAGCGGAGGAAGCCGAAGATCTCGTGGAAGGGCTCGACGTCCTCGCCCTCCTCGTAGACGTCGCCGTTGTGGCCTTCGATGTAGACCACGTCGGGGTGGCGGTAGCCGGGGTCGACCTCGCCGTCGAGCTCGCCGAAGCCGAGGATCGTGAACGAGGACAGCATCCCCGGGTAGGCGCCGCCCTCGAACGGCAGCACCTGGAGGTGCACGTTCGGCAGCGAGCCGAGCTCGAGGAGGTTCTGGAGCTGGTCGATCATGACCTTGGGTCCACCGAGGACCCGGCGGATCGCCGCCTCGTCGATGACGTTCCAGATCTTGAGGTCGCCGCGCAGCCGCTGCTGGCGCTCCATGCGGAGGTCGATCCGCTGGTCCATGTAGCGCAGCGAGCGCTCGGGGACCATGCTGAACGTGTGCCGGGCGTACTCGCGGGTCTGCAAGAGGCCGTTGATGATCAGGCCGTCGTAGACGTTCAGGCTGGAGGCGTCCTGCTCGAGGCCGACGTAGGTGGCGTAGGGCGGGGAGATGGTGTCGGAGTACCGCGCCCACCAGCCGCGCTTGCGGCCGTCGCGCGCCAGGCGCACGAGCTCCTCGACGAGTTCGGCGTCGTCGACGCCGTAGACCTCGACCAGGGCCTGGACGTCGCGGGGCTTGATGCCGACCCGTCCGAGCTCCATGCGGTAGATCGTGGAGCTGGTGACCTCCAGCGCGGCGGCCGCGTCGTCGGCGCCCTTGCCCGACTTCTCGCGCAGGTCGCGCAGGATCCTGCCCGCGCGTCGGCGACGGACAGTGGGGCTGCCGCTCGAAGGCATCGCCTTGCCTCCCAACTTTTTCGGCAGATCGCTGTCAGCGTTGTCGTTCGATGTTCCCATTTGACACCCTGATCTCTCCGGAATCGGTGAGGACGCACCGGCTGGGGAGGACTTCTGGCCGCTCGTCCGGTACGGTCTCGCTGCACTCGTTCGCGGCTCACAAGCTTCGCCGAGGCTGGGAGGATTCGCCACCCGATCCGGTTATACCTCTTGCATCCAAAATCTGCATGTGCAATTCTACTGTACGGAGGGGCTACCCGCCTCCCCCGACTGTACCGATTCGACACCGCACCTCGGCGACGACCAGGACACACCGCGGCTCTCGAACCCGATCATCAAGGGCCGCAAAGCGTCCGCCCCGATTCGAAAATCTGAAAGGCAGCCTGCGTTGCGCAGTCCGTACACACTCGACAACCCGCCGCCGGACGAGCCGCCCAGCGACGTGCTGGTGCCGAGCCTCTGGCGCGTGCAGGCGCGCTGGTGGAAGCGCCACACTCCCGCGCTCGACCAGCAGGGTGCGAAGCACCCCGTGTGCCGGCACTGCTCCCAGGCGTGGCCGTGCCACTCCTGGGCCTGCTGGGACGGCCAGCTCGGCCAGGCGGTGCACCAGGCGCAGACCCCGGAGCCGGACGGGGGCGAGGCCCGCATCGGCGCCTCGTCCCCGTCCCGGGCCGTCGCCTTCCGCGGCGCGCTCGCCGCGGGGACCGCGACGACCTGACCCGCGGCGCCGTCGATCGGCGGCGCCGCCTCCCCTTCGGAAACGCGACGAATCCGAAGATCGCCCGTCCCAGCGCGTAGCCTCAGCGGCCCCCGGTCGTTAGTCCCGGGAGAGATCATCCAACTCAAGGTGGAGTCGCGGTTGGCGGGCTTCGCCGAGAAGGGGAATGCCGCCCGATGCTGAGTACGCGCAACCTCAAGGCCGGCGATGTCCTGGACGGGCGCTACCGGCTCGAACGCCGCATCGGCGGCGGCGGCATGGGCGACGTCTGGGAAGGCACCGACACGATCCTGTGGCGGACTATCGCGGTCAAAGTGCTCCTCGCCGACCTCGTCGACGACCGCGGCTTCCGCGAGCGGTTCCGCCGCGAGGCCCGCGCCATCGCCGTCATGCAGGGTCCCGGAATCGTCGAGGTCTACGACTACGGCGAGATCGAGGACGAGGACGCCCAGCTCGCGTACCTGATCATGGAGTACGTCGACGGCAAGCCGCTCTCGCGGCTGCTGGGCCTGTGGGGCAAGCTCCCTCCGGCCGAGACGCTCCAGGTCGTCGGCGGCGTCGCCGAGGCGCTCCAGGTGGCGCACTCGGCCGGGATCGTGCACCGGGACATCAAGCCCGGCAACATCCTCGTCCGCGGCGACGGCTCGGTCGTCCTGGTGGACTTCGGGATCGCCCGCGCCAGCCACAACCTGACGCTCACCACCACCGGGGTCGTCCTCGGCACCGTCACCTACATGTCCCCCGAGCAGGCGGCCGGCGAGAACCTCACGCCCGCATCCGACCTGTACTCGCTCGGCGTGGTCGCCCACCAGTGCCTGGCCGGGGCGCCGCCGTTCCGGGCCGACACCCCGCTCGGGGTGCTCTCTGCCCACCTGCGCAACGCGCCGCCGCCGCTGCCGACGGACATCCCGTTCGAGGTCGCCGAGATCGTGAAGCGCACGCTGCAGAAGGCGCCGTCGGACCGCTGGCCGGACGCCGCCGCGCTCGCCGCGGCCTGCCGCGACACCCGCGCCGCGCTGCTGTCGCAGCGGAACCCGCCGGTGCGCACGCGGGTGATGGACCAGCGGGACATGAACGAGCAGCCGTCGGCCGCGCCGCCGTCCGGGTCGCACACGGGCGCGCACCGGCGCCCGACCGGCGCGGTCGGCGCCGCCGGTGAACCCCGGATCGAGGGCCAGTCGCTGCCGCCGGTCACCGGTGCGCACACCGCGGCCCGTGCGGCGCCGCCCGCCGGTCCCGCGCCCGCCGGTCCCGTTCCGGGCGAGGAGCGGCCGAAGCGGCGCCGGCTGTGGGTCACGCTCGCGGGGGCGCTCGCGGCCATCGGCGCCGTCGCGGCGATCGCCGCGACACTGCCCTGGGGCGACGGCGGCGGTCCCGGTACGCCGCTGTCGAACGAATCGGGGGCCGAGGGCGCCGAACTGCAAGGGCAGGACGGCGACGACGACGGCTTCTGGGTCGACGACGGCCGCGAGGAGGAGCACGCCTCCACGCCCGACCCGACCGGGTCCGCCACGCCCAGCGGCGGGGCCGAACCGACCGGCCCGGTCTCGCCCGGGCCCGAGGCCAGCCCGAGCGGGTCGGCCAGCCCGTCGGAGAGCAGCTCGCCCACCCCGCCCGCGAAGGCCACCGTGCCGAACGTGCTCGCCCATTCCGAGGCGGACGCGCGCACCAGGATCGAGGAGTCGGGCCTGAGCGCCGCGGTCGACTACGAAGGCGACGGCGAGGCCAAGTGCGGCGTCGTGCGCCAGTCCCCCAGCGGCGGCAGCGAAGTCGACCCGGGCGCCACCGTGCAGATCACGGTCCGGCGGGCGGCGGACGCGGAGGCGTGCAAGTCGGAGTCCGAGGCGTCCCCGTCGCCTGCCGGCGGCGGGCAGTAGCGGACGCGAAAGCGCCCGGCGGCCGTTCGGCCGCCGGGCGCTTTCTCTCGCGTGCTACTGGCCGGCCGCTTCCCGGGCGGCGGCGAGCTGGTCGAGCGCGGCGAGGAGGTCGTCGAGGGCGCGGCCCTCCGCCTCGTTCGAGCCGGTCGCCTTGGCCTGCTCGTACGCCTCCTGGGCGGCGATGACGTTGTCGATCGCGGCCTCGACTTCCGGCGGTTCGGCGGTCGCCGGGGCCTCGGTCGTCGGCGCTTCGCTCGACGGCGTCTCCGACGGCGACTCCGTCTCGCCCTCTTCGCCTTCGGTCTGCTCGGCCTCGCTCGGGGCGCCGGAGACGTACTTGTCGACCACCATCGCCACGGCCTCTTCGAAGGTCGGCGCGAAGCCGACATAGCCGCCGTAGCTGATGGCGACGTTCGTCAGCCGCGGCAGGTCCTCGCCCTGGCCGCCCGCCTGTCTGCGCAGGTACATGGGCTCGAGGTAGAGGATGCCGTCGCCGACCGGGAGCGCGAGCAGGTTGCCCCACTCGACCGTGGTGCCGGCCTGCTGGGCGTCCCGGAGCGTCGTCACCACCTCCGACGTGGAGGTGATGATCTGGTGTATCTGCCTGACCGACTGGTCCTCGCCGCCGACGACGTCGTACACCTTGAGCTGCGGATCGCCGTTCTCGTCGTAGTAGCCCGACATGAGCGACGCGAGCGCGTTCTCCCGGTTCCTCGGCGTGAACGTGCTGGTGAGCTGGAAGTACGGCTGGTCCTGCTCCGGGTAGGTCGCGTACACGTAGTAGGCGGGCTGGGTGACCGACTGCGCCTGGGACGGGTCGTTCGTGGTCGCCCACGCCTCGCCGCCCTCGATGAAGGTGCGGGACTCGTCGACGTGGTAGCGCTGGAGGAGGCTCCGCTGGATCTTGAACAGGTCCTGCGGGTAGCGGAAGTGCGCCTGGAGGGAGTCGGGGATCTCCTCGCGGGGCACGATGAGGTCGCCGCCGTAGATCGCGTTCCACGCCTGGAGGATCGGGTCCTCCTCGTCGTACTCGTAGAGCGTCACCGACCCGTCGTAGGCGTTCACGACGGCCTTGACCGAGGAGCGGATGTAGTTGATCTCCTCGGACGCCTGGTTGGCGACGCCCTGGCCCGAGTAGGTGTCGTTGGTCGCGTCGGCCAGGTTGACCCGGTCGGCGTACGGGAACTCGTTCGTCGTGGTGTAGCCGTCGACGATCCACACGATCTCGCCGTCGACGACCGCCGGGTACGGGTCGGCCTCGACGGTCAGGAACGGGGCGACCGCCTGGACGCGCTCGCGGACGTTGCGGTTGTAGAGGAGCTGCGACTCCTCGTTGATCTGGCCGGAGAGCAGGAAGCGGGGCTCCTGGAACTCCCACGCGTAGAGGAGCCGGTTGCCGATCGAGCCGATGTCGACGCCGCCGTCGCCCTCGTAGGTGGTGTAGCGGTCGTCGCCGATCTCCTCGGCCTGGGGCTCTTCGGAGTCCTCGTCGCTGACGGCGACGTCGGTCGGCCGGTCGTACTCGCGGGGCGTCTCGCCCTCGGGGACGCCGACGATCGCGTACTCGTTGTTGAGGAGCCCGTAGTAGATCTGCGGCTTGTCGACGTCGATGATGTCGTTGCCGATCTGGCAGTTGCCCGGGTCGTCGGAGAGGACGCCCGAGGTGAAGCAGGGGGCGCCGTTGTCGCTCTCGGTCGTGGAGGCGGAGACGAAGCCCCAGCCGTGCGTGTACACGGTGTGGGCGACGGTCCAGTCCTGCTGCTCGTCGGCGAGCTGGCTCGGGTTGAGTTCGCGCAGGCCGACGACGAAGTCCTGGGTGACCTCCTGGCCGTTCTCGTCGGTGTAGGTGTAGCGGTCGATGTCGAGCTTCTCGTTGAAGTCGTAGAAGCTGCGCGGCTGCTGCGCCTGGGTGAACGCGTCGGAGACCACGAACGGGTCGATGAGGCGCACGAACGGGACGGTCGACTGGTCCTCGGCCATGGTCTGGGCGTTGGGCTGGGAGGCGACGCCGTACGTGATGGTCTCGAGGTCCGACATGCCGTACGCGTACCTGGTGCCGTCGATGGTGTGCTGGGCGTACTCGCCTTCGCGTTGCGGGCGGTTCGGCTCGACCTGGAAGTTGCGGACGACGGCCGGGTAGATCCCGCCGGCGGCGATCGCGGTGACGACGACGAGGCCGAGGGCCGCGGCCGGCAGCGCGAGGGACCGCGTGAAGCCCCACGAGAAGACCAGGATGACCAGGGCCGCGATGACGGAGACCCAGATGAGCGCGTTCTTGGCGTTCATGAGGGCGGTCATCTCGGTGTAGCCGCCGCCGACGATGTCGGTGACCGGGTTCTCCTGGGTGGTGAAGTCGAAGCGGTCGAAGTAGTACGCGACGGCTTTGAGGCCCAGGAAGAGGGCGACGAGGACGGAGAGGTGGATCCGCGCGACGTTGGTCATGCGGTCGCCCTGGCCGGAGAAGCGCAGCGCCCCGTACAGGTAGTAGGCGCTGAGGGAGGCGAGGATGCCGACGACGATCGCGGCGAATCCGAAGCCGATGAGGAACTGCCAGAACGGCAGCCGGAACACGTAGAAGCCGGCGTTCATGCCCAGGACCGGGTCGGTCCAGTCGAACTGGCCGCCTTCGCGGAACAGCAGCCAGGTCTCCCAGCGGCTCTGCGCGGACATGCCGGCGAAGACGCCGACGACGATCGCGACGCCGGCGATCCACCAGCCGGCCTTCGGGGAGATGAGCTCGCGGTAGCGCTCCAGGCCCTCCTGCTCGCTGGTCGCCGGCCACGTGTCGGGCCGGAACCGGTAGGCGAGGTAGAGGTTGAGGCCGCACCAGGCGGCCATCGCGAGTGTGAAGACGCCGAACATGCCGAGGCGCGTCCACATCATCGTCGAGAACACCGAGGTGTACCCGACCGAGTCGTACCAGAGGTAGTCGGTGCGCAGGCTGACGATCCAGCCGAGCACCGAGAGCAGGACTATGGCGCCCACGAGGAGGATCAGGACGTAGCGTCCTCGTCGGCTCATCCGTGGTGGGGTGGGCGTCCGGTTCGCCACTGAAGCAACTCCTTAGGTGTCGCGGCGCGGTCGGGTCAGCAGGTCGTGACTGCCCCGTCGGCCGCTAGGGTCTCAAGCGCCGAGACCGCGTCTTCGAGCGTCTCGACTCTGACAATAGTCATGTCGCCATGGGCGACGGTGACGGCGTCCGAACAGTTCGAAGCCGGAGAGAGGAAGACGTCGGCGCCGAGTTCGACGGAGGCGGTGACCTTCTGCTGGATGCCGCCGATCGCGCCGACGTTCCCTTCTGGATCGATCTCGCCGGTGCCGGCGACGACCATCCCGTCGGTGAGATCGCCCTCGGTGACCCGGTCGACGATGCCGAGCGCGAAGATCAGGCCGGCGGAGGGGCCGCCGATGTCGAGCGCCTCGGTGTCGATCTCGATGCCGTACGGGTCGTCGTGGACGGACTGGAGATCGGCCTCGCCGAGGATCACGCCGGGCACCTCGACGGGCGCGCCGGCGCGCGTGACGGTGACGGTGGTTTCGCTGTCGGCGTAATCGGCGAGGGCCGTGAGGGACGTGACGGCGGTCCCGTCGACCGCGGTGACGACGTCGCCGGCGAGCAGGCCCGCGGAGTCGGCGACGACGGAGATGACAGCGGGCTCGCCGAGGTAGGCCAGCGCGGCCTGCTCGGCGTTCGACTGGGACTCGACCCAGTCGGCCTCCTGCTCCTCGGCGATCTCCTCCTCGGACTCGCCGGGCGGGTAGACCAGGTCGCGCGGGATGATCGCGTACTCATTGGACACCCAGTAGCGGAGGGCCTCGGCCAGGGTGACGGACTGCTTCACGCGCACGGTGGTGAGGCGGAGCTGCCCTTCGGAGGGGTATTCGGTCTCGGCGGTGATGATCGGGCGCTCGACTCCGTCGATCTCCTCGGAGCCGAGGACGTCCTCGGTGGGGCCGGGGCTGAACACCACGTAGGCGACGTCCATCGCCAGCGCCTGCCATGTCAGCAGCGCCACCAGCACGGCGCCCAACAGGACGGTGATTCCACGCCTTCGCATGCGGGGAAGCCTACATCGCAGCGCAAGGCGCGCTTTCGGCCCGCAGCGAACGGGGGCCGTTCAGATCGGCCAGCCGTGGCCCGCTCCCCCTACTCTGACGTACGGTTGGCGCATGGGCTCCGACATTCCATTCGGCTTCGGCAACCTGGGCGGCGACCTGCCCGACCCCAACGACCCGCGGGTGCAGCAGATGATGCAGCAGCTGCAGCAGATGATGGCGCAGTCGCTGTCGTCCGGCCCGGTCAACTGGCAGCTCGCCCGGCAGCTCGCCGAGTCCGAGCTGGAGGCCGAGAACACCGTCGGCCCGGCCGACCAGGCGCACGTCGCCGAGGCGGTGCGCCTCGCCGACCTGTGGCTCGACTCGGTCGTGAACTGGCCTTCGGGGGTCACGGCGACGGACGCGTGGACGCGCAAGCAGTGGATCGCGCGCACCGAGGACTCGTGGAAGCAGCTCGCCGAACCCCTCGCGGCGCAGATGGGCGAGGCGATGCAGACGCTCGTCCCCGAGGAGATGGCCGGGATGCTCGGCCCGATGGCCGACCTCATGAAGGGGGTCGGCTCGGCGCTGTTCGGCGCCCAGATGGGCCAGGCCCTCGCGAAGCTCGCCGGGGAGGTCCTCTCCTCCACCGAGGTGGGCCTGCCGCTGGGGCGCACCGGCGTCGCGGCGCTCCTGCCGGGGAACATCGCCGCCTGGGCCGAGGGGCTCGAGCTCCCGGTCGAGGAGGTGCGGCTGTTCGTCGCGCTGCGCGAGGCCGCGGCGCACCGGCTGTTCACGCACGCGCCGTGGCTGCGCTCGCACCTGCTCGGCGCGCTGGAGGCGTACGCGCGGGAGATCCGTATCGACGAGGCCGCCATCGAGGAGGCCATGTCGGAGATCGACCCGACCGATCCTGAGGCGGCGGCGACGCTCGACTTGAGCGAGGTGTTCAAGCCTGAGGACACCGAGCAGCAGAAGGCCGCGCTCGCGCGGCTCGCGACGACCTTGGCGCTCATCGCCGGGTGGATCAACACGGTGGTGGCGGACGCGGTCGGCGACCGGCTGCCGACGATGGGCCGGCTCCTGGAGTCCGCGCGGCGGCGCCGCGCCTCCGGCGGGCCGGTGGAGCAGACGTTCGAGGCGCTGGTCGGTCTGCAGCTCGATCAGGCGAAAGTGCGCGCGGCGGAGCGGCTGTGGCGCTCGCTCACCGAGGCGCGCGGGGTCGAGGGGCGCGAGGCGGTGTGGGCGCACCCGGACCTGATGCCGAGCGCGGCCGACCTGGAGCGCCCGGAGTCGTTCACGACGGTCTCCGAGGCACTGGAGGACCTGGACCTGTCGATGTTCGACCAGCTCGCGGTCAACGACCCGAAGGACGACGACGAGGACGGGCCCGAGAAGTAGGGCCCCGCTGTGGCTGGCGGGCTGAAGCCGGGATCCGGGCCGGATCCGGTCCTCGACGCAGGGTGAAGCTGGGATCCGGTCCTCCGCGGACGGGAGCTACCCGCGCGTGTCGTTCAGACCACCCCCGGTGACCCACTCTGCCTCGGTGGACCTGAAGCAGCGCTGAAGCCGGATGCCGCCCCGTGGGGCAGGACCGCTCGCCCGGCCGCCTCAGCGGTCGGACCGGTCGGCGGGCGCCCGCGTCGGTGCGTCCCGTGTCAATGCGTCCTCTACCAGTGCGTCCTGTACCAGTGCCGCTCGTGTCTGTGCCGCTGGTGTCAGCGCCACTCGGGTCAGGCCACTCGAGTCAGCGGGGGTCGCTGGCCTCGGCGTCGGCGATGCCCTCGAGGTAGCCGCGGGCGCGTTCGGCTTTGTTGTAGCGGCCGACCATGTCCCAGAACGGCCGTGAGTGGTCGTGGTGGACCAGGTGGGCGAGCTCGTGGAGCAGGACGTAGTCGATGACCCACGACGGCATCATGGTGAGCCGGCGCGAGAGCCGGATCGAGCCGTCGGAGGGGGTGCACGAGCCCCAGCGGCGGTGCTGGTTGTCGACCCAGCGCACGCTCTTGGGCGTGGCGCATTCGGGGTGGTCGGGGTAGTAGCGGCGGGCGAGCCTGACGGCCCGGTCCCGCAGGGCGGTGTCAGAGGCGCGGCCGTCGCGGGCCTCGCGCTTCTGCAGCCTTGCGAGCATGTGGTCGATCCACTCGCGCTCCTCTTTCTCGGAGAAGGCGTCCGGGATCATGACGACCACGCGGCCTCGTTCTTCGTAGGCCGCTACGGTGGCACGGCGCCGGGGAGAGCGCCGCACTTCAACGGGGGGATGCACTTTGCGCGCCATGAACGCACACTAATCCGCGGGGGTGACAATCGCCTAACGCACGTGTCTCGATTGCGGCATGCGGTGTGCTATGCCAGAAAAATCCCCTCGTCGATGTCCCGGATGATGGGATCAGACGAGGGGCGGACCTTCCGGTCAGCGATCATGCGGCCTTGCCGAGGATCCGGTTCATCTTGGTGCCGCACACCGGGCACGTCCCCTTGGCCATGCGGCGACCCGAGTCCGAGACCACCACATGGCCCTCGAAGTCGCGCTTCTCGCGGCACTTGACGCAGTAGCCGTTGTAAGTCTCCGTTGCCTGAGCCACTCGAACCCCCCGTGTAGCGGCGGTCACACTGTGCGACCGTTCGGCCTCAGAATGCCACAGATTTCACGCCTGTAAGCCCCGCCGCGCCGCTTCACCCTTGAGGGTGACGCACCGCGGCCGGTCCGGTCCCGGTGCGAATGCGGCGCGCTCAGACTCCGCGACCGGGCCGGTCCGTGAGAGCATTGGGAACGTGAGCGACAGGCATGGATCGGCCCAATCGGGTGACGACCTCCCCCGCCGGGCGTTCGTCCGGGGGATGAAGCTCGCCTCGCTGCCTCTGGGGCTGGCGGGGCGGGCGACCGTGGGCCTCGGCAAGCGCGTGACCGGCCTGGCCGACGAGATCCTCAGCGAGCAGGCGCAGCGGCGCACCGCCGAGCACGTCTTCAGCGTGCTCGGGCAGCTCAAGGGCGGTGCGATGAAGCTGGGCCAGGCCCTGTCGATCTTCGAGGCGGCACTGCCCGAGCATCTGGCCGCCCCGTATCGGCAGGCGCTGACGAAGCTGCAGAACGCCGCTCCCCCGCTGCCGGTGGCGAGCGTCCACGGCGTGCTGGAGCGGCAGATGGGCGCGGACTGGCGCGAGCGGTTCGCCGAGTTCGACGACGCTCCCGCCGCGGCCGCGAGCATCGGCCAGGTGCACCGCGCGGTGTGGAAGGACGGGCGCACCGTCGCCGTCAAGATCCAGTACCCGGGAGCCGGCGACGCGCTCCGCTCCGACCTGCGGCACCTGTCGCGCATCGCCCCGATGTTCAAAGTGCTGCAACCGAACTTCGATGTCAAGAAGATCACCGTTGAGCTGCGCGAGCGGCTGCTCGAGGAGCTCGACTACGAGCTGGAGGCGGCCACGCAGCAGCAGTTCGCGGACGCCTTCGTCGACGACCCGCTCATCGCGGTGCCCCAGGTCGTCCACGCCAGCCCCGAGGTGCTCGTCACCGAGTGGATCGCGGGGCGGCCCCTGGCCGACGTGATCGCGAACGGCACGCAGGAGGAGCGCGACGCGGCCGGGCTGCGGCTGGCGACCCTGCACTTCTCGGCGCCCAAGCGGGCCGGGCTGCTGCACGCCGACCCGCACCCGGGGAACTTCGCGATCGGCGACGACGGCCGGCTCATCGTCTACGACTTCGGCGCGGCCGCGCGGCTCCCCGGCGGGATGCCCGTGCAGGTCGGCCGGCTCACGCGCCTGACGCTCGACGGCCGGGCCGACGACGTCGTCGCGGGCCTGCGCAGTGAGGGCTTCGTGCCGCCGGCGCTGGACATCGACGCGAAGGCGATGCTCGACCTGCTCCTGCCGATGCTCGAGCCGATCGCGGGCGAGGATTTCCAGTTCTCGCGCGAATGGCTGCGCAAGGAGAGCACCCGCCTCACGGGCCAGGGCTCGGAGGCCGCGAAGCTGAACAAGCAGCTCAGCTTCCCGCCGGCGTACCTGCTCATCCACCGCGTCACGATGGGCTCCATCGGCGTACTGTGCCAGCTCGGCGCGACCGCGAACTGGCGCGCGATCCTCGAGGAATGGCTCCCCGGCTTCGCCGACCCCGAAGGCACCGACCCCGACCGGCAGGATTGACCCGCGCCCGCAACGAAACGGCCGCCCCCGCCCCGGAGGCTCGAGCCGCGCCCGCAGAAATCGTCGGAGCCTGGTGGCATCGTTGATCCGGGGGGTGGTTCGGATGTCCGATTCGCGGAGACGCTCCGCAACGCACCCGTTTCATCTTCAGTGCGAGCGAACCCTGTCAGACCTCCCTGGCACCGTTGATCCGGGGGGCGCTTCGGATGTCCGATTCGCGGAGACGCTCCGCAACGCACCCGTTTCACCTTCAGCCGCAAGGCAACAGAAAAGGCCCGCCCCGTTCAGGGGCGGGCCTTTTCAGCCAACGCGGTTACTGCGCGGTCAATGCCTGCGGCGGCGGTGCTTCCCGCCCTTGAGCGCGACTCGCTTGTAACCGGCTTCGGTCCAGAGGCTCCGCATGCGGAGTCGTCCGAACATCAGGCTCGTCGGCGCCAGGGGCCGGACCGCCTCGACCTCCTCCGTCAGGGAGGGTCCGAGGTCTTTCACGCCGACGTCACGCTTCAGGTGTCGGCTCAGATAGTCGACGGTCATGACACCGCCACCCCCGCGAGCGCGAGTTCCTTGGTGCGCGCGGCGAGCTCCGCCTGCGCGGCCTGCTCGATGAGCGCGGCGTCCTTCCGGGGGCGGCCGCGGGGCCGCTTGCGGGCCACGACGTTCCCCTTCTCGAAGATCTCGCCGCCCCAGACGCCCCAGGGCTCGTGGCGCTCGAGGGCGCCGGTCAGGCATTCGAGGCGCACCGGGCAGTCGGCGCACAGGGACTTGGCGAACTCCAGCTCGGTGGGCTGCTCCGAGAACCACAGGTCCGCGTCGTACTCGCGGCAGGGGAGGTCGCTGCCGGTCTGGCAGGCCTGCTCTCGCAGCTCAGGCCCGATGAGGGTGTCGGTCATGGACTCGGTCTCCTCTCTCATGTCGATGGTCGGGTCGACGGTCGGTCGCATCAGTGCGGTGTGAGGACTCAATTGCTTCGCAATCTGTCTCGTGTTCTTCTACTGACGGGCCGCGACCTGGCGTTTCACGCCAAACAAAAAGGCCGCGATCCCGGTTGCGGGATTCGCGGCCTCGAGAGGTCCGAGTCGGGCTTTCTCCTGTAAGCCCAACCGGTGCGGTTCTCGAGGCGGTCTCCCGCGGGTGACGCCGTGACGCTTCTTGGAGCCGGAAACCGGCTGCCAACCGAGGCCGGCGACTGCACGGCCACGCCCACGAAGGGTCACGACGCCCATATCGGTGGTGTTGTCAATCGTGTTGACGGTGCTCGGAGCCGTGGTCAGGACGGCAACGGGCAGAGTGGTGCCACGGAGCTGGGCGAAGACGGGCGCGATGTGGCGATAAACGCCGAAAGCCGGCTCACGCGTGGTCGCGCCGGGCTGTGCGTGCGAGGTTTCGCTGAGCAGCAACATCGTCTACCCCTCCTTTCCGGGTTCCATGGTCAACATTGGTCTTCATCTCCTACTTGCCGGGGTCTGAGGCGCACACCTCTCCCTGGCTCCCGAGCAACGCTACGCCCGACTCGCTTGGGAGCGCAACGTCTTTTTCGCAGGTTTCGAAAGAAAGTTTTTGCGGCCCCTTCGCGAAGTCATGATCCCTCCCCGCACATCTCGACCGCGTCGACCACTGCACCGCCGTTGACCAGGTGCAACACCGCTGGTCCGTACTTGTCGAGCTTCGACTTGCCGATGCCGTGGAGGGACGCGAGTTCCCTGTCGGATGCCGGACAGCGCTCCGCGATCGCGATCAAGGTCACATCCGTGAAGACGGTGAAGGCGGGCTTGCCGTCGCGCTTGGCGACGCTCACGCGCCACTCGCGGAGCCGCTCGAACAGCTCTTCGTCCATCGTGGCCGGACAGTCGGAGCAGTGGCCCAGCTTGCGGTCGCGCGCGTCGGTGAGCGGCTTGCCGCAGCCCGAGCAGTCGAGGACCTTCGCCGTCTTCTTGGACGAGCGCGGCTTGGCGGCGCTCGGTTCGGGCATCGTCGGGAAGCCGCCGAGTCCGAGCGGTGCGAGGAAGCGGGACAGTCGCCGCTCACGCCCGCCGGAGGTGCGGGCCAGGCCGTACGAGAGCTGGAGGCGCTCGCGGGCGCGGGTGATGCCGACGTAGAGGAGGCGCCGCTCCTCTTCGAGCGCGGTATCGGTGCGCGCGAACGTGGTCGGGAGGGTGCCGTCGGCCAAGCCGACGAGGAAGACCGCGTCCCATTCGAGGCCCTTGGCGGCGTGGAGACTCGCGAGGGTGACGCCTTCGACGGCCGGGGCGTGCTGCTCGGCGGCGCGGCGGCCGAGCTCGGCGCAGAACGCCTCGAGGTCGGGGTCGGGGCCGTCCTGGTCGGGGTCCGCGCGGTGGTGGTCCAGGAACTGCTCCGACAGGGCCACGAGCGCCGCGACGGCTTCCCATGCTTCGCGTTGGGCGCCACCGGAAGGCGGGGCGTCGGCGCGCCAGCCGACCGCGTCGAGCGCGGCGGGGACGGCCTCGGCGAGCGGCATCCTCCCGATGTCGGTCTTCGACGCCGATCGCATCGCGATCACCGCCTGGCGCACCTCGGGCCGGTCAAAAAAGCGGGCCGCGCCGGTGACGACCGTGGGGACCCCGTAGGAGGCCAGCGCCTCCTCGTACGCCTGGGACTGGGCGTTGGTGCGGTAGAGGACGGCGATCTCGGAGGGGCTGGTGCCGTCGGCGATGAGCTGTCGGCAGCGGCGGGCGGTCATGTCGGCCTCTTCGGCCTCGTCGGCGAACACCTCGGCGGTGACGTCCGGTCCGCTGGGGCGCTGGCCGACGAGTTCGAGGCGCATCTTCGCCTCGCGGCCTTTGGATTCGCCGATGATCTGGTTGGCGAGGCCGACGACCTGGGGGGTGGAGCGGTAGTCGCGCACGAGCCGCACCAGGGAGGCGCCGCGGTACTTGCGGGTGAAGTCGAGGAGGTACCTGGAGGTGGCGCCGGTGAAGGAGTAGATGGTCTGGCTGGCGTCGCCGACGACGGTGAGGTCGTCGCGGTCGCCGAGCCAGGCGTCGAGGAGGCGCTGCTGGAGCGGAGTGACGTCCTGGTACTCGTCGACGACGAAGAAGCGGTACTGGCTGCGGATGCGGTCGGCGGCGGACTCGTCCTCGGTGATCATGTCGGCGGTGTGGGCGAGGACGTCGGCGAAGTCCATGACGCCGGCGCGCCGCTTGGCGTCGATGTAGGCGGCGTAGACCTTGGCGACGTCCTCGGGGGCGGCCGGGGCGTCGCGGCCGAGCGCGGCGATGGCGCTGACGTAGTCGTCGGGGCCGATGAGGGAGGAGGCGGCCCATTCGATCTCGGTGGCGAGGTCGAAGTTCTTGGCGCGGGAGGTCTGGAGGCCGGCGCGGGCGGCGGCGATGGCGATGAACTTGAGGGTGGAGTCGACGAGTTCGGGGAGCTGGCCGCCGAAGCGGCGAGTGCCGAAGTAGCGGAGCTGGCGGAGCGCGGCGGAGTGGAAGGTGCGGGCGTTGACGCCGGCGACGCCGAGGCCGCGGAGGCGGTCGCGCATCTCGCCGGCGGCGCGGGCGGTGAAGGTGACGGCGGTGACGTGCTGGCCGCGGATGTCGCCGCGCAGGACGCGCCAGGCGATGCGGTGGGTGACGGCGCGGGTCTTGCCGGTGCCGGCGCCGGCGAGGATGCAGACCGGTCCGGGGTCGGCCGTCACCGCCTCGCGCTGCTCAGGGTCGAGTCCGGAGAGGAGTTGTTCGATGGCCCGGTCGCGCGCACTCATCCCGCCAGTGTTCCAGAGACCTCCGACGGGAACTCCGGCGCCGCTCACCCGCAAGGGGGGCAACGTGAGGAGGGCCACGGTCCGGAGGAATGCCCCGGGGCGGTATCGCGTTATGGTCGGTGGAGAAGGAGGATCGATGATCACCATGTACAGCACCAGCTGGTGCGGTTACTGCAGGCGGCTGAAGTCGGCGCTCGACCGGGAGGGCCTGGCCTACGAAGAGGTCAACATCGAGGAGGACCCGGCGGCCGCCGAGTTCGTCATGGGGGTCAACGGCGGCAACGCGACCGTCCCGACCGTGCGGTTCGCCGACGGCTCGGCGCTCACCAATCCCTCTCTGGCGCAGGTGAAAGCGAAGATCGCGGCTTGACCTGTGCCACATGCCGAGACTATGGTCACGTTTAGGACACGAAGCCGGTACGATGCCCTATAGTTGACTCGTCAAGCTTGCTTAGCGACTTCGAGGGGTGGTCGCTAAGCATTCAGGCCCGGGATGGATCCGTCCCGGGCCTTTTCTTTGCCCTCTGAACGGGTGTACCGTTCGGGCGGCCCCTCAACCGATCCCGCGCGTCGGCCGCGGCCCGGCACCCCTGGTACCGGGCCCGATCCCGGCCCCGCCGCGCCCTGTCCGTCGGTCGACCCGTGGAGCCCTGCCATGACCTCACCCCGCGCCGCCCTCGGCGTCTCCCTCGTCCTCGCCGCCGCGCTGTTCTTCGGCGTGTGCGGCCCGTTCGGCAAAGTGGTCATCCAGGCCGGGCTCACCCCGATTCAGGTGACGTGGCTGCGCGTCTGCGGGGTCGGGGTCCTCGCGATCGCGGTCGCGGCGGTGCCGCTGGTGCGGACGCTCCGCGCCGGGACGCGGCTGCCGTGGGGCGCCCTCGCGCTGTTCGGCCTCACCGCGATCGCCGCGGTGCAGGCGTTCTACTTCATCGCCGTCGAGCGGCTGCCGGTCGGCATCGCGCTGCTCCTGGAGTTCATGGGCCCCATCGTGGTCGCGGCCTGGGTGCGGTTCGTGCGGCGCACGGTCCTGCCGCGCTCGGCCGTGATCGGCGTGCTGCTGAGCATCATCGGCCTGTGCATCGTCGTCGAGGTCTGGTCGGGGCTGCGCCTCGACGCGGTCGGCCTCGTCGCCGGCTCGGCGGCCGCGGCCTGCCAGGCCACGTACTTCCTGTCGGGCGAGAAGCTCACCGCGAAGGTCGACGTGCGGATCCTCCTCGCGGTCGGCTTCGCGGTCGGCGCGGCGGCCCTGGCGCCGCTCGCGACCCCGTGGGCGCTGGACTGGGCGGCCCTGTCGTCGCAGGTGGTGCTCGGGGGCGTCGAGATGACCGCCGCGGTGAGCGCCGCGGCGCTGGTGGCGTGCACGGCGGTCGCGTACGGCCTGGGCCTGAGCGGGCTGCGGTTCGTGTCGGCGCCGGTGGCCGGCGGGATCGGGTACGCGGAGGTCGTGGTGGCCTCGCTCGCGGCCTGGGCGCTCCTCGGGGAGGCGCTGACGGTGCCGCAGATCATCGGCGGCCTCGTCGTCATCGCCGGGGTCTTCACCGCGCAGCGCGCGGTCTCGGCCAAGCGGGCCGACGCGGAGGAGGCGGCCGAAGCGGCCGCGATCACGAAGGTCTAGCGGCCGGTCCTGGTGGCCGGACCCGGTGGCCGGTCCTAATGCCCCTCGTCGAGCCAGTTCTCGATGAGGAAGCGCGCCACCGAGATCCCGACCGCGCTCGGCGTCGAGTCGGCCGTCTCGACCCACATCCGGCGGACCTCGTCGGCGGTGAACCAGCGCGCGTCCGCGATCTCCTCGGCCTGCAGCGCGAGCGGCTGCGAGGCGTCGGCGGTGGCCCGGTACGCGAGCATGAGCGAGCGCGGGTAGGGCCACGGCTGGCTGGAGACGTAGTCGAGGCGGTCGAGGCGGATGCCGACCTCCTCTGCGACCTCGCGGTGGACCGCGGCCTCCGCGGACTCCCCCGGTTCGACGAACCCGGCGATGCACGCGTACCGGCCGGTGCGGGTGGACTGCGCCGCCGCCCCGATCGTGTTCTGCACCACCGCGGGCTTCACGTGGCCGTAGCGCTGGTGCTGCGCGAGGAGCACGCGGTCGGCGCCGTCGTCGATGAGGACGATCACGGCCGGGTCGGTGCGCGGGAAGACGGGGCGGCCGTTGGCGCCCGCGAGTTCCCAGCCGCCCATCCGGGCGCGCAGCGGCTCGCCGGTGGTCGGGTGGAACCGGTAGGTCGCGTGCCAGTGGCCGATCCCGATGGCCTCCACGGCGATCGCGAGGTCGCGGCGTGCCCAGGTCGGTTTGATCCACCGCCCCGGGAGGCCGTCGGGGAGGTCGGCGAAGACGGCGAACACCGGCGGGTGCTCGCCGCCGAGGTAGACGCGTTCGCCTTCGGGGGCGGAGGCGGCGTCGTAGTAGCGCAGGCCGTCCTCGTCGGCGTCGATGCGCTCGCGCTCGGGGTCGCAGACGACGACCTGCGCCTGCTGCCACGCCTCGGCGAGCCATTCGTCGTCGCCGCGGTGCGCGGCGTACCGGTCGACCTCGTCGATCGCCAGGGGCGGGTGCATCATGGCGCCGCGATCTCCCCCAGCTCGGCGAGCGGTCCGCGGATCTCGCCGCCGTCGCCGAGGACGACGGTGACCGCGCGGTCGGGGTCGAGTCGCTCGGCTGCGACGCGCTGCACGTCGGCGGGCGTGACCTCGCGGAGGCGTTCGGAGTGCTCGGCGAGCCACGAGAGCGGCAGGTCGGCGGCCGCGAGGACGGAGATGTAGTTCGCGACGCCCGCCTGGGTGGCGGTGGCGAGCTTGATGGAGCCGAGCGCGTACCGGCGGGCGAGGCCGAGCTCCTCCTCGGAGGGCGGGTTCTCGGCCATGCCGCGCAGTTCGGCGCGGACTTCGGCGAGCGCGGGCGCGGTGACCTCGGTGGCGACGTCGACGGCGGCGAGCTGGACCGAGCCGGCCGGCGAATGGTCGACGCGCGAGCGCGGCGAGTACCCGTAGCCCTTCGTCTCGCGCAGGTTCATGACCAGGCGCGAGGTGAAGTAGCCGCCGAAGACGAGGTTGGTGAGGTGCTGGGCGGCGTTGTCCGGGTGGGTGCGGGCGACCGCCGGGTAGGCGACGCGGATCGCGGACTGGACCGAGCCGGGCCGGTCGACCAGGATCATCGGGCCGGACTCGAAACCCGGAAGCGGCTCCATGGCGCGCGGCTCGCCGGCGCCGTTCCAGTCGCCGAGGGCCTTCTCGACGGCGGCGGCGGTCGCGTCGGTGTCGATGTCGCCGACGATGACGAGGCGGGCGCCGGCGGGGTGGACGCGCGAGGCGTGCAGTGCGAGCACGGCCTGGCGTTCGACGGCCGCGACCTCGGCGGCGGTCGGCTGCTGGTGCCCGTACGGGTGGTCGCCCCACAGGCGCGCGTCGAGGACGCGGCTGACCTGGAAGTCGGGCTGCTGCTCGGCGACGGAGAGGCCGTCGATGGTCCGGGAGCGCTCGACCTCGAACGGCGCCTCGGGGTACTCGGCGGCCTTGAGGATGTCGCCGAGGGTCTCGAGGAGTTCGGGCAGCCCGGTCGCGAGGCTGTTGCCGGACACGGCGATCCGGTCCGGGTCGGCGCCGGCGCCGAGCGCGCCGCCGACGCCCTGGAGGCGGCGGGCGATCTCGGTCATGGACGCGGTCTCGGTCCCGGAGAACAGGGTCGAGGCGAGCAGGTCGGCGGCCGCGAGGTCGGTGTGCGCGGCCGGGATCGACAGGCGCACTTCGGCGAGCGGGACGCCGGGGCGGCGCGTGAGCAGCACCCGGAGGCCGTTCGGGAGGGTCCGCTCGACGGGGACCGGCAGGGACAGGGGGACCTCCGGTGCGAGACCGGGCACGGGGATGGTCACTGAGCTCCTCCGGGGACGACTTCGAGGACGGCGCGGCGCCGCGGCGTGAGCGCGGCGGCCGCCTGTGCGACGGACTCTGCGGTGACCTCGCCGAGCAGCCCCGCGAACCGGGGCGACATGGCGGCGTCGCCGTGGAAGATCTCGGCGGTCGCCAGGCGCCGCGAGCGGCCCATGACGGAGTCGTCGCCGCGCAGGAGCTGGGCGGCGACGCGGGCCTTGACGCGGTCGAGCTCCTCCTCGTCGACACCTTCGGCGACGCGGGCGAGCTCCTCGTCAACCGTGCCCAGCACGGTGTCGACGGCGGTGCCCGGCGGCAGGAACGCCTGCACGAGCATGACCGTGGGCCCGCGGGACGCGAACGGCTCGGCCATGAAGGTGCAGTGCGCGGCGACGGCGGTCGCGGTGCGGTCGGCGTGGATGAGCCGTTCGACCAGGCGGGACGCGTCGCCGTCGGTGAGCAGCTCGCCGAGGACGACGTACGGCAGGAACGCGTCGAGGTCGGTGACCGGGTCGGGCACGCGCCAGGCGGCCGCGACGGCCGGGAGGGTCGCGCGCTCGTCTACGTACGAGACGCGGCGTTCAGCGCTCAGGTCGGGTTCGTCGAACGACGGGTGGACGGGCGCGGGGCGCGCCTCGACGTTCCCGAAGTGGCGTTCGACGAGTTCGCGGGCCTGTTCGACGTCGAAGTCGCCGGCGACCGAGAGGACCGCGTTCGAGGCCGGGTAGTAGGCGTCGAAGAACGAGCGGGCGTCGTCGACGGTGGCGGCGTCGAGGTCGACGAAGGAGCCGTAGCCGTCGTGCGCGTTCGCGAACGTGTCGAACATGACCGGCGGGAGCTTGATCCACGGGAAGCCGCCGTAGGGGCGGTTGAGGACGTTGACCCGGATCTCCTCTTTGACGACGCTCACCTGGTTCGCGAGGTTCTCCTCGGTGATCGCCGGGCCGCGCATGCGGTCGGCCTCCAGGAACAGGGCCAGTTCGAGGCCGTTCGACGGGAGGAGGTTGAAGTAGTCGGTGTAGTCGATGTGGGTCGAGCCGTTGAAGGTGCCGCCCGCGGACTGGACGTGCCGCATGTGCTCGGCCTTGCCGACGTTGTGCGACCCCTGGAACATCATGTGCTCGAAGAGGTGGGCGAAACCGGTGCGCCCTTCGGGTTCGGAGCGCATCCCCACGTCGTACACCACGGCGACGCCGACCACGGGCGCCCCCGGGTCCGGCGCGAGGACCACCCGCAGGCCGTTCGCGAGTTTGAACCGCTCGATCGCGAACGCCGGGGCGGGAATCGTCGCAACAGTCATGGCCGAACCCTATCTCAGCTCGGTGTCGTTCCGATGACGCGGCGTTCGTCACAGCCGCTTGGATTCGGCACGAATTCCTGCTTGACTTCTAGGCTATGAACACGCAGCACACCGGACGCTTCAGCGACGCCCAGCGCGCCGCGGCGCCGTGCTGTCGAATGTGCGCCTGCTGAGGGTCCCCGTAGCGCCGCGCCCCGAAGCGGCGACATCCCACAGCGAAAGCGAACCTCCTTCACCATGGACTCCAGTCCCAGCATCCGCCTGTCCGGCGTGTCCAAACGCTTCGGCGACGTCACCGCGCTCGACGGCGTCGACCTCGAACTCGCGCCCGGCGAGATCTTCGGCATCCTCGGCCGCTCCGGCGCCGGCAAGTCGACGCTGCTACGCACCGCCAACCTCCTCACCCGCCCCGACGCGGGCACCGTCGAGGTCGCCGGACGCGAGCTGACCGCGCTCCGGGGCCGCGAACTGCGCGCCGCCCGGTCACAGACGGCGATGATCTTCCAGCACTTCAACCTGCTGTCCAACCGCAACGCGGTAGCCAATGTGGCGCTCCCGCTGCGGTTCAGGGGGGTCAAGCGCGCCGAGCGCCGCGCACGCGCCCTCGAACTGCTCGACCTGGTCGGCCTCTCCGACAAGGCGAAGGCGTACCCCGGGCAGCTCTCGGGCGGGCAGCGCCAGCGCCTGGCGATCGCCCGGGCGCTCGCGTCCGAGCCGGCCGTCCTCCTCTCCGACGAGGCCACGAGCGCGCTCGACACCGACACCACCGACGAGATCCTCGACCTGCTCGCGCGCCTCAACCGCGAGCTCGGGCTGACCATCCTGCTCATCACGCACGAGCTCGAGGTCATCACCCGGATCTGCCACCGCGCCGCGGTGATGGAGGCCGGCCGCTTCGTGGAGACCGGGCCGGTGCCCGAGCTCCTGGCCGACCCCGACTCGCGCCTCGGCGGCCAGGCCCGCCGCCTGGCCGCGCGCCTGCTCGGCGAGAAGGTGGCGCTGTGAACCGCGACCGGCTCGTCGAGCTGCTGACCGAGGCGTTCTGGGAGACGCTCCACATCGTCTCAGTGGCGGGACTGTGGACCCTCGTGGGCGGGCTCGTGCTCGGCACCGTTCTCTACGTCACGTCGAAGACGGGTCCGAAGCCGATCGCGGTGCTCAACGCGCCGCTCGGCCTCCTCGTGAACATCGGCCGCAGCGCGCCGTTCGTGCTGCTCATGGTCGCCGTCGTCCCGCTGACGCGGCTGATCACCGGGACGAGCATCGGCACCGAGGCGGCGATCGTGCCGCTCACGGTGGCGTCGATCCCGTTCTTCGCCCGCCTCGTCGAAGGCGCCCTGCTGGAGGTCCAGCCGGGGCTCATCGAGGCCGCCCGCTCCATGGGCGCCTCGACCCCGGCGCTGGTCTGGCGCGTCGTCCTGCCCGAGGCCACGCCCGGCCTCATCCGCGGCTTCACGGTGACGCTCGTCGCGGTCGTCTCGTACTCGGCGATGGCCGGGATCGTGGGCGGCGGCGGCCTGGGCGACCTCGCGTACCGCTACGGCTACCAGCGCTTCGAGACCGAGTACATGATCTGGCCGCTGGTCATCCTCGTCGTGCTCGTGCAGCTCTTCCAGATCCTCGGCGACCGGTGCGCCCGCACCCTCGACCGCCGATAACGCACTGCAATCTCACTACCTTTCCTTGAGGAGAAGACCATGTTCAATCGCCGTGCCCTCCTGGGCGGCTCCGTCGCCGCCGCCGCTGCCCTGGCCCTGACCGCCTGCGGTGCCGACGGCGGCTCCGAGGCCACTGAGACGAACGGCACCATCGTGGTGGCCGCGACTCCCGTCCCCCACGCCGACATCCTCAACTTCATCGCCGACAACCTGGCCGAGGACGCCGGGCTGACGATCGAGGTGGAGGAGTTCACCGACTACGTGCAGCCGAACGTGGCCACCGCCGACGGCTCCGTGGACGCGAACTTCTTCCAGACCGAGCCCTACCTCGAGGAGTACAACACCGCCAACGGCACCGACCTGGTGACCGTCGCCGCGGTGCACATCGAGCCGCTGGGCCTGTACTCCGCGTCGGCCGCCTCGATCGAGGAGATCCCCGACGGCGGCCAGATCGCCATCCCCGGCGACGGCTCCAACGGCGGCCGCGCCCTCGCCCTCCTCGCCGACGCGGGCCTGATCACCCTCGCCGAGGGCGTGGACGCGACCCTCGCCACCGAGGACGACATCGCCGAGAACCCGAAGAACCTCGAGTTCGTCCCGCTCGAGGCGGCCCAGCTCGCCGCGTCCCTGCCCGACGTCGACGCCGCCGTCATCAACGGCAACTACGCCCTCGAGGCCGACCTCAGCCCGGCCGAGGACGCCCTCCACAGCGAGTCGCCCGAGGGCAACCCGTACGCCAACTACCTGGTCACCACCGCCGCCAACGCCGAGAACGAGGACGTCCAGAAGCTCGCCGAACTCCTCCAGTCCGACGAGGTGAAGCAGTTCATCCTCGACACCTGGGCCGACGGCTCCGTCATCCCGGCCTCCTGACCAGGCACGACACCGGCCCCAACCCGGTTGCACCGGCCTTTCCGCGCCACGTAAGATGGTTGCGGCCAGGCCGGGCAACCGGACGGGCTGAAGGGGTGTGGCGCAATTGGTAGCGCATCGGTCTCCAAAACCGAGGGTTGCAGGTTCGAGTCCTGTCGCCCCTGCAAGACCAGCATTATCCGAACACCGGGCCGTGATCAACGGCCCGGTGTTCGTCATTTCGGGCCCCAAATGACTGCGTTGTTCGGGCAGTAGCGGCGTGAACGGCGACCGGATCTCGTCGGCACTGACCTTCGACTCGCCAGTCGCTTCATCGACGTATACGAGCAGCCGCTTGAAGAAGGACCTGTGGAAGGTCTTGTGGAAATCCTCCGGCACAGACTTCAGCAGCCGCCGAGGATCGTCCAA
Organism: Glycomyces albidus; assembly: GCF_009451885.1. Taxonomy (GTDB): domain Bacteria; phylum Actinomycetota; class Actinomycetes; order Mycobacteriales; family Micromonosporaceae; genus Glycomyces; species Glycomyces albidus. Next base: position 5,589 of record NZ_WIAO01000040.1, on the reverse strand, counting down.
CAGTTGCAGCAGCATAGAGATTGCCTCACCGGCTCGCTCCACCTTGGCGTCGCCTACCTCGGTCAAGCGCTCGTCGATCGCTGCCAACTCATCGCGCAGGCGCCGCATTTTGACTTCGAGCCGGTCCTGCGGCCATTCAGGGTTGCCGACCAGATCGAGCAAGTGGTCCTGCTGGCTGACCAGCCGGTCGTGCTCGGCTTCCAGGTTCCGCCTCAGCGAAGCCGACAGCGAGCCCTTCTCGCGCAGCGCCTTGTCGACGGCAGCCTGTAGTTCAGCCGCAGTCGATGGCGGGACGTTCAAGGTCGCATAGTGGGCGGCGACCACCGCCTCGATCTTCGCGACAGGCATCCTGGGAGTCTGGCAATGCTTGCCCGCCTTGCCACTGCACAGGAAGTACGAGTACACGATGCCGCGTCGGTTCTTCACCGTGTCGAGGTAGAAGCGCGTGCGGCAGTTCGCACACCACAGGAGCCCCTTCAGCGGGTGGTCGTGGACGCGCTCGCGAGTGCCAGCGCCACGCTGGTTGACGAGCACGTCCTGGACCCGGTCGAACAACTCCTGGCTGACCAATGGCTCGTGCCGGCCGTCGTACTCTTTGCCCTTGAAGACGACTCGGCCGAGATACCGCCGGTCGCGGAGCAGTCTGCCGATGGTTTCGATGGTCACCGGCCGACCGTTGGGCACGTCTTTCCTCGGGCGAGTCCGCAGCCCCGCCTCGGTCACGGCGCGCTGAAGGTCCTTGAAGCCGTAGCGCCCTGTTGCGTAGAGCTTGAACATTGTGACGACGAAGGGCGCTCGTTCGGCATCGACGGCGACTGTCCGCACTTCGCGGCCGTCGATCCTCTCCCCCACGTTGAGATACCCGAGCGGGGCAATGCCGGGGATGCCTCCACGAGATGCCTTCGCGGCCATCTTGTAGGCGACATCCGCTCCAGATGCGCGGGACTGGTACTCGTTGACGCCGTAGAGGATCGCGGCCACCAGGTCGCCGATGTAGCTGTCTTCGATGTAATCCATGATCGAGACCAACTGCACGCCGAGCTTCCGAAGCTCTCGGCGGGTGATCGCCGCGTCGGTGGTGTCGCGATGCATGCGCGAGCGGGCGTAGACGACGATCGCGTCCACGTCCTCGCTGTTCCGGACTCGCGCCATCATCTCCTGGAACTTCGGTCGCCCATCAATCGTCATCGCGGATCGACCTGGCTCGACGTACTCCTCGACCACTTCCATCCCGAGCTCTTCGGCTTTCCGCAGGCACGCCTTGCGCTGCGCTGGGATGGAGTTCCCCTCGGGGTCATAGTCGGTGTCGACTTGGCTGCGGGAGGACACTCGCAGGTACAGCACCGCTCGCTTCTTCTTGCTGGATTCGCTCCTGAACTGTCGGCCTTCCGATCGTCGTCATCGGTACGGCCCGCCACAGGTTCGGACTCGTCATCACGCTCGGCCATCGCAAGGGCAGCGTCAACCAGCGTCGCGGCGAGCGATCGAACGTCGAATTCCTCGCGCAGTTCTCCGACCACGCGGATTCTGATGTCTCCGGCACCCATGGCAGTCACCGCCCGGCACCGGGGTAGCGGCGGGTTGATGCCACCGTAGGCCGACTCCACGGGGCCATCAAGCACCCCGGAGTAGGTCGCTCCGAACGGAGGAACCGACTCCGGGTCAGGTGCGGGATGCGCCGCGAAAAGGGCAGGCAAAAGAAGAGTGATGAGGTGCGGTGTTCCACACAGGTGTCCCACCGGCATTGCGAACCCAGCTCTGGTGACCATCCATCTTACAGCATGAATCACTCTGAGTTGATTTCTGCTCACGTTCACGGAAGCTCTGCCAGTAGCCGCCCCCAGCATTCCAAGGCAGTAACCGCCTCTCGAACGTTCTTCCGAAGGCAACGACGCCGGTAAACGCCAGGTGCGCAGGCTCTCGTTTCAAGACCGGTTACTCGATGTTCTTTCTCTATGAGTGCTCCTGCTGCGCTGAACAGGTCGACTCGATAAAGGTCGCTCAGCGCGAGAGCAGATGGGAGGTGCAGCTTGGCAGCCAGGCGCACCCCAGGCAAGAACACCGGTGACTTCGATGAGATCGCCGGTCGGCTGATGGAGCGTGACTTCGCAATCATCGAGACCCTCGCACGCCACAAGATCATGACCGCCGGGATGCTGGAGGCGCTGTTCTTTCCCTCAGCGCATTCAGCGGCGGCTCGACTCCTGACCCTTTACGAGATGGGCGTCCTGTCGCGATGGCGCAACCCCTCCAGCCGCGCCTACCGCTACGTCCTGGGCTGGCGCGGCCAGTACCTCCACGCTTTGCGCACAGATGAGAAGCCTCCAACCAAGGCGAACGCAGCGTTCAAAGCCCAGCAGCACTTCCTCTCCGCGCATCGACCCCACACCGAGGGCATCAACGCGTTCTACTGCCGCCTCATGCGCGCTGCCCGCTTCCGGGACGATGTCGAAGTCGACTGGCAGTTCGAGCCATACAGCGCCTACAGCGGTATGCGCTCCGACGCGAGCGTCACCCTCACCTGGAACGACGGACGCCAGCTCTGGTTCTGGTTCTGGTTCGAGCACGACAGGGGCACGGAAACACTGCAGCGCCTGGCCGACAAGGTCTCGAGCTACAAGAACCACGTCTCGAACCATCAGTATGAAAAGGCGGTGCTGCTGATCGAGGTTCCTACCGCCGGCCGACTGGCGAACCTCCTGCCGCTGGCCACCGAGCTGTGGGACGAGAGCCGTCTGCGCAATACCCGCCTCAGCAAGCTCACCGTCGCCGCCAGCTCTGCAACCCAAGCCGAGCGGACGTTCACCAGGCCCGAGACGTTCCCCGATCCCTTCGATGATCCGCGTTGGAACGTGCTCGGCCGCGACTTGCCGGTCACTCTCGGGGAGCTGCCCGAGATCGCCGAGGAGATCGCGAATCGGCCGATCGTTTGGGATTGGGACCCGGAGGTCGGCCCCTGAAGGTCGACCCCGAGGCAGGACCGCAGACTGCCCCAGCCGTTGACGAACTCCGTCTATCCAACGTATGTGCAGGTCAATGGCATGGTGTGCGGTTACTGGGCAGCCCGACATATACACATATCCCCAGGGCGGCAAGAAAGGGGCGGGCCGTCCAGCCCGCTGGCTGGTGCCACCTCGTTCCCCCTGGGCTGCTTCACATCCTCTCCATAACTACCTACTCACGGGGCTCATGGTTAGGATCGGCGGGTGCAGACGGGTGTGGTCAACGTAGCGCGAGCGCTCGCCGAGCGGGAGCTGAGTGAATCGCTGCCGCGCCGGTGGAGGCACGTCACCGCGGTAGCCGCGAAGGCCGAACGCCTCGCCCCTCTGCTGCCCGCTGAGTGCGACCGACACGCTCTCGTAGCCGCCGCAGTACTGCATGACGTCGGGTACGCGCCCTCCGTAGCGGAAACCGGCTTTCACCCGCTCGACGGGGCCCGGTGGCTGCGGTCGATCGAATTCGACGGCCGAGTAGCAGCGCTCGTCGCTCACCACACGAACGCCGTCGTGGAAGCTGAGCTGCGTGGTCTCGATGCCGTCCTCCTCGCTGAATTCGATCAGGAGGATTCCCCAGTTACCGACCTACTCTGGTTCTGCGACCTGACTACCGGCCCAGACGGACAGGAATTTTCGGGTCACGAGCGCATTGAAGAGATTCGCCAGCGCTACGAGCCCGGCTCGGTGGTCCGTCAGTTCATCGACCGAAGTGTCGGAACATTCCATGAAGTCGCGAAGCGCGTTGGGGCCCAGTTCCCGCCGGTTCAGCCGATGTAAGGCTCTGACAACTTCTTCAGACCATGCTCGATGCGCATCCGCATGGAGGGATTGATCGAAAGCTGGTCAAGCTCGCTAGGCGCGATCCAGGAGACACGAACCGATTCAGCGCTCGTAGCAAGCTTTCCCCCGGTCGGCCTGGCCCTGAAAGCGATCGAGAACTGCTGGCGGACTTCGCCATCTCCGTATTCGATGAGGTGGCCGGGATCGGTGTAGAGCCCGATGACGCCGATGATCTCAATGTCGAGCCCGGTCTCCTCCTTCGTCTCGCGGATCGCTGTGTCCGCGATGCGCTCGCCGAGATCGTGTCCGCCTCCCGGCAGCGCCCAGTCACCATTGTCCGAGCGTTGGATGAGCAGCACCCGGCCTTCGTCATCGGTCACGAAGGCGACCGTCGACGGCACGACACTGTTGGGCTCCGGAGCGTTCGGGTTGTTGATGTGGTCAATGCGGCTCATGGCCTCACTTTTCCATGACCGCCGGTCCAGGCATCACGAGATGCGGACCAGACCCGATCGAAACTGTCAGCGTACGAGTTGAACAGCGTCCCACCAGCGAGTCGGCGCAGATGCAAGACCGGGGCATGGGCGGCTGGGAATCCGTAGAGATGGGTGTTGACCAGCATCTCGTCGTCATATCGGTAGACGCTGTTGTACAGCGTGGCGGTGTGGAACCCCACGAAAACGCCCTCGGTGTCCCGCAGCTTCTCGTAGAACGACAAGACGTTGCGAATCTTGGCGGAGAGCGCGTCACCGATGCCTTCCTCGCGTCCTCGGGTCGCGACGGCCTCACAGTCGGGATCACCCAGCAGCACCGTGATCTTGGTTCCCGCCTTCGCTTTCGCTTTCAACGCGTCGATCAGGTCGGGATCATGTTCAGGCAGGAAGAGCCCCGCGTAGACGAGGATGCCGATCCGTTCGGTGGCGTTATCGAACAGTCTCCGCCAGAGGTCACTCGGAACTTGGAACCGACGCGGGTAGGTGCAGATCACCTCCGACTGCGAGACACGCGCCTGCCGTTCGGCGGTGTCGATACTTGGCCAGAGGTACTCCTCGGTCTCGTCGAGCATCGCAGCGAGGACAGAGCGGTGCCTCGGGTAGGGGGTCCGCCCTGTGCTGATCCAGCGCCGCACCGTTTTGGCATCGACTTCAAGGTCGTCCGCTAGAGCCTCAGGCGTAACCCCCGCCGCCTGCATGGCGTCTTTCAATCTCTCGTTTGGCATGAGGACTCCCGCCCAGGGACGAGTTCGGTTGTGGAGGACGTCTTTTCGCGTCCCATTGTGTAGTTCTAACGTCCCTGTCTGTCAAGCACCATCCTTTGTATGCCGTTTTTCACCAGGTCAAGGCAGGGCGGCGTAGACGAAACCATCCGATCGGATGAAGGGAGACCGATGATGGCGCAACCCGCAACACAACCCGGGACGGTCAAGTCAGAAGTACTCGGAGAGTGGTTGACAGACAATGGAAACCAGCTGACGCTGCTGGCCCGACCGGGAACCGGCTACGCCTCGGTATGGCTGTCGAACCATGGCCAGCCGGTGAAGATCGGCTGCGCGCTCTACGCGGGAGGGGTGGTCCGCGAGGTCCGCTGGGAGGGCCTCTGGACTGAGCAGACCGATGCGTGGAAGTCCCAACAGCGCAGCCACATCACGGCGCTCATCGCTGCCCGCCACGCCGGCCAGCCTCTAGCTGTTCTGTCTTGGGAGGTTGTGAACACCTCACTGGCTGAGCCGGGCGGAAATGGAGCGAGGGCCTTCTGGTTCGGTGTGTGTCGCTACAACGTCACGCCGATCCGGGAAGGCCCTCTATGACTCACT
>NZ_WIAO01000004.1 GCF_009451885.1 Glycomyces albidus | reverse complement strand
GGATCCGACCGCTTGCGTCGGGGGCCCTGCCTCGAAGTCAGTGTGGTCTACCGGCCGGCCAGAGGCTTGTCTCAGTCTGCTTGCACCGCCCTGCACCTGCACCGAACTCCCTGTCCCTGTGCGTACCTCAAGTATCGCACCCCTGTGCGACACCGTCATCACCCACACGCCACACGCGCACAGAACACTCACATTCGAGCACCAGTCGCCAAGCGGCCCAAGCGATATGGCCAGAACCCGAGCCCGGGGCGAGCGCAACCGGCCCCGGCCCGAGCCTCGAACACCCGCCCAGCCGACACTCCCTCGTCGCCCGCTCTGACCCCGACCCGGATGCACCCGCAGCACGCCCCCGAACCTGCGCCATGCACCGGCTTTCGTCGCCGCCGCCCTGACCCCAGCCCGCGCGAACCGGCAACACGCCCCCGAGCCCCGCACAGGACTCCCGCCCCCTTCGTCGCTGCCGCCCTGACCGCAACCCGCGCAGGCTCTCAGCTCACAACCAGGCCTCAAACCGACTCCCGCTCTTCGGTGCTGCCGCGGGGTGGCGTCCGAGGTCGGTGAAGGGAGGGTCGTGGGTCGCGTATCGGGCGCTCAAGTGGCCAAGGGTGCAACACGACCGGCCCGGACCCGACCCGAGCTGGGACGATCGGACATGAAGCGAGGACGCTCGCGGATTGGCGTCGGGCGCGGCCGGAACTACCGTCGACGGTGTTCCCCCGATTCGAGACAGTTGGAGACACCCCGTGACCGAGACCGACACCGCCGTCAACCCCAAGGCCGCCCCCGTCTGGCGCGCCCGGCTCATCGCCCTCGCGGCCGCCGCCGTCGCGACCGGCCTCACCGCCGTGATCGCCGCGGCGGCCGGCGTCGAGATGCGCGCCGCCAACCCCGGACAGGACCCGATCGAGGTCGGCTTCGCCGCCGGGGCCCTGATGACCCTCCTCGCGGGCGGGCTCGGCTGGATCGCCCGCGCGCTCCTCGACCGGTTCGCACCCCGAAAGGCCGTGCTGCTGTGGCTCATCGGCGCCGCCGTCGTGTTCGCGGTCGAGATGGTCCCGCCGTTCTACACCGAGGCCACCACCGGCACGCGGATCGTCCTGATCCTCATGCACGTCGTCGTCGCCGCGATCCTCGTGCCCGTCTTCGCCAGGCCCCGCCGGCCCGCCGAGGCGTGAGGCGCCGCGCCCGGGCCGCACCGGCCCGGGCGCGCCGACGGTGTGGACCGCTTGTGGCACACTGCCAGACACCCCGTCCCCTGCCGCAATGGAACGCCCTCATGCCGGACACCTCGCAGCTGCGCGACACCTTCGACCGCATCACCGCCGAACCCCCGGGCGAGGCCAGGACCGTCGCGCTCGAGGCGCTCCTGGAAGCCGTCGACGCCGCCGGCGAGCAGCCGCTGCTCAACGAGGTCCTCGCCGCGATCCTCGCCTCCTACCGGTGGTCCGAGGACTCCCTGCGGCACCTGACGGCGTTCGCGCGGCTGTTCCGCAACCTCCAGACCGCCCCCGAGTGGTTCGACGAGCCCATCCTCAACACCGTCTACTGGTGGATGCACAACAACGTCGAGCGGATGCTCGAGCGCCCCGACGTCCCCCTCGCGTCGATCGAGGAGTTCATCGACCGGATGCACGGCTTCTACGCCGAGGCCGGCCGCCCGCTCTACCCCGTCCACCTGGGCGAGCTCGTGCTCGCCGTCCACCTCGGCGACGACGCGCGCACCGCCCGGGCCCTCGCCGTCCTCGACGCGACCGAACCGGACTACACCGACGACTGCGAGCCGTGCGTCCGCCACTCCCTCGGCGCTATATGCGCGAACGCCGGCGACCACGACGGGGCCTTCGCCCTCTGGGAGCCGATCCTGCGCGGCGACATGACCTGCCCGAACCAGCCGCACGCGACCCTCGCCGCGTCCCTGCTCCCGCTGGTGCGCCTCGGCGAGCTCGAGCAGGCCCGCGCGAACCACCTGCACGGCTGGCGCCTCATCGACGGCAAGGACCAGATGGTCCTCCCGTTCGCCGACCACGTGCGCTTCTGCGCCCTCACCGGCAACGAGGCCCGCGCGGTCGAGCTCCTCTCCTCCCGGCCGCACCTGTTCACCGCCGCCCTCGACCCGATGTTCCGCCTCCGGCTCCTCGAATCCGTGCAGCTCACCTGCGCCGCCCTCGCCGCCCGCGGCCACGGCGACGCCGTCCTGCCCGGGCCCGACGGCGCACCCGCGCCCGCCGGCGCCCTCCACGACCGGGTCGACGCCGAGCGGCGCGAGATCGGCGCGCGCTTCGACCTCCGCAACGGCAACGACGTCCAGTCGCGCCGCTCCGCCGACCGCGTCCGGTTCACCGGCGCCCACCCGCACCTGCCCCTCGGCATCCGGACCGCCGCCGCCCGGCCGCCGGCCCCCCGGCCCTCCGGGTCGACCGCCGCGGACCTGGAACGGCTCCTCGCCGACGCCCGCGCCGCCTCGGACGCCTTCGCCGCCGACCGCCTCGAGCACTGGCGCCGCGTCGGCGACCTGGCCGACCGGCTCGGCACCGCACTCGAACCCGCCGACGAGGCCGCAGTGCTCGTCCAGCGCCTCAACGACGCCACCGACCCCGATGCGAGCCGCGACCTCGCGGAGCGGGCCGCCGCCCTCCTCCGCAAGGCCGGCCACGAGGGCAAAGCGCTCTCGCTCGACGCCTCCACCCTCGCCACCCGCCACCCCGACGACCCCGAGGCCCTTCGGGCCGAGGCCGAGCGCCTCCTCGACGACGCCGAGCGGCTCGCCGCCGACGACCCGGTCCACTCCCTGCGGACCCGCACCGCCGCCTGGTCCGCCCTCGCCCAGGCCGCCCGGCCGCTCGGCGGCGAACCGGACCCGCGCCTGCGCGAAGCGATCCGCGGCCTCGACGCCGAACTCGCCGCCAGGCCCGGTGAACGCGGCCTCACCGAGGCCCGCGCCCGCCTCTGCATGGTGGCGGCGATGCTCGCGGCGTCGGAGGAGGAGGGCCGCGCCGCGGTCCGCTCGGGCTACGAACTCGCCCGCGCCGCAGGCCACCCGCACGAGATGGTCGTCCTCGCGATCTACCACGCCGCCGCGCTCCGCCGCGAGGGCCGCTTCGAGGAGGCGCTCGAGACCGCCGAGGACGCCATCGCCGTCATCCCCGCGGCAACCCCGGACCGGACGGCCGCCGCGCTCCACTTCACGGCCGCCGAGACCGCGGTCAACCTGGGGCGCTGGCCCCGCGCCGAGCGGTACGCGGTCAAGGCCGCCCACCTCGACGACCGCTGCGGGTCGATTGTCACCGCGACCGCGGCCCGGCACCTGGCCGGGTTCGCGATGGCGATGCAGGAGCGCGACGGCGCGGCCGTCCCGCTCCTCGAAGCGGTCCTCGAGGAGCTCGCGGACGCGCCCGAGGGCGAGCAGTGGCGGGCCGTCGACGCCCGCACGCTGCTCGCCGACGCCTGCGAGCGGCTCGGCGACGTGGAGCAGGCCGCCGAGCACGCCCTGGAGGCGCTGCGGCTCATGGACACCGGCGTCGCCCACCCGGACGCGGCCCGGTACGCGCGGACGGCGCACCGGGCCGGGGAACTGCTCGACCGGATGTGGGCCGAGGAGGACGCGGTCCTCGCCTTCCGCCGCGCCGAGAACGCCTGGCGCGAGCTGGGGTCGCTGCCGATGGCCGCCCGCTCGATCCGCGCCGGGCTGCGGGTCGACGCGGAGTCCGGCGACGCCGACGAGGAGGCCGCGGCCGCCGCGTTCGCGGCACTCGAGGAGGAGCTGCGCGCGGACTGGCGCGGCGAGGAGGGCCCGCCGTCCTACCGGGACGCGTGCCGCCTCGAACTCGCCGAGACGCTGCTCCAGCACTTCGACCGCGTCCCCTTCGACCACGCCCCCTTCGACCGCGTCGGCGACGGCGCGGACGGGCGGGAGCTGCTCCGCGAAGCGCTCGCGGTGTTCGCCGAGGGCCCGTTCGACGACCGCGAGGTCCCGGCCGTCCTGCGGCTGATGCGCCTGCTCGGCGAGGCGGGCGACGCCGGCGGCGCCGCCGCGGCGGCCGCGCGGGTCCTCGACCGGCTGGACCCCGTCGAGCACGCCGACCACCGGAAGCTCATCGAGGACGCCCTGGCCGAGAACGCGTGAGCGGGCCGGCCGGACGGCTCCGGCCGGCCCGCGTCCTCATCCTCAGCAGTAGAGATTGGACCCCGGCGCGACGCCCAGGATCGACGTGAACGACTGGTAGTTGTTGACGCGGCTCTGGACCTGGGCGGGGTTGCCGCCGTTGCACTCGATCGAGCCGTTGATGGACCGGATGGACTCGCCGAAGCCGGCGCCGGTGGTCAAGGCGGTGTGCCCGGACATGCTGCCGGGGCCGCTCTGGGTGTTCCAGTACCACAGGGCGGTCTGCCATGCGACCGTGGCGTTCTGCTCGACCAGCCACGGGTTGGACAGCAGCGGCAGGCCGAGGGCGCTGCCCGCGGCGTTGTAGTTGAAGTTCCAGCTCAACTGGATCGGCCCGCGGCCGTAGTAGGCGGCCTGGCCGGCCGGGCAGCCGTATGACTGGCTCCAGTCGCAGTAGTGCGGGTAGTTGGCGGTGTTCTGCTCGACGATGTGGACGAGGCCGCCGGTCTCGTGCGCGACGTTGGCGAGGAACGCGGCGACCTCCTGGCGGCGCACGGTCTCGCCGCCGGTGGTGCCGAAGGCCGGGTACGACGCGGTCGCGTTGACGAAGCCCTGGTAGGTGTAGAACGGGTTCCGGTGGGGGAACATCTGGTTGAACTGCGCCTCGGAGACGACCAGGCCCGAGGGGTCGGGGTCGCCGGGGCCGCTGCCGCCGCCGCACGCGACGGGGTTGCGCCAGACGCCCCACTGGCCGGTGGTGCCGGGCGTCTCGCCCTGGGTCCACCACTGGGCGGTCCAGTTCTGGCCGTTGTGGGAGACGACGTGGCCCTGGGTGTAGACGGAGCCGGCGTTCCACGGTGCGGCGCAGGCGGTCTGGGCGCTCGCGGTGGACGCCGAGATCCCGGTGACCAGGGCGAGCGCGAAGACGAACGAGCCGAGTAGTGCCAGGAGTCTGCGGCGGGGTCGACGGAGCATTCGATCACCTCATATCATCAAGAAACCTTCCTTATAGATAAATGTAACTTTTCCCATGGAACGGCACAAGAGCCGGTAAACGGTGTCTGCCGGAAATTCCTACGCGCCGACGAAGCGGGGCCGCCCGAACCGCGCCCGCACGCCCGGGGAGTACAACACGCTCACCGGCGCCTCCCCGATCGTCGCGAGCCCCGCGCTCGCGACCAGGTTCTCGTCGCATTCGAGGAGTTCGGCCCGGTGCAGCGGCCACCGCGGATGCGCGTTCGGCAGGTACAGCAGCCGGCCCGCGACCGCGGTGTGGAGCCCCCACCGCGCGGTCAGGAAGTGCTCCAGGCCCGTCGGGTCGGCGATCCGCTCGCCCTTGCGGACGACGATGCGGCTGCGGGCGCCGCGCGGGCCGGGCCAGCGGCGCCCGCTCGCGTACGCGACGGTGCGCGCATCGGCGCGGACGCTCATGTTCGACCACACGTAGGGGATCCGGGGCCCGAGGCGCGCGGCCAGGACCGGCAGCAGCCGCGACGCGTCGAGCGACAGGAAGACCACCCCGCGCCGGCCCTCGCGGTCGACCGAGTACAGGCGGACGTTCGTCTCGGGGAAGCTCCCGAAGTACGGGATGCCGGGGAGTTCGAAGGGCGCGACGCCGTGCATCCGGAACGGCACCAGCCCCACGTACGCGGCGCCCTCGTACGTGTCCGGCACGGTGCCGCGCGGCAGCAGCGCGGCCACGTCCTGCGGGTCGACCTCCCAGTGGAGGAAGACGAGCTCCAGCCACGACTGGGTCATGAGCGGTCGGCGGATCGGCCGAGGAGGGTCGGCCGTGACGGGTTCTGGCTGGTGCGCGGTCACGCGTCCAGCATCGCAGGCGCCGCCCGGCCGCGCCGGCCGATCAGTCCAGGACCGCGCCGGCGTCGGGGTCGCGGGTGGTGATGCAGTACGTCAGGCCCGCCGGGTCGCGCATGACCTGCCACCCGTGGTGCCGGCGGACCGCGGTCGCGCCGAGGGCGACGTGGCGCTCGGTCTCCGCGTCGACGTCCGAGCAGGCCAGGTCGATGTGCGCGGTCGTGGACTGGCCGCGCTCGGCCACGTCCAGACGCTGCAGCAGGAACCGGAGCGGCAGTTCCGCCGGGGAGAGCAGGCGGCGGAACTCCACGGACCGGGTGCTCGCCTGCGGCCAGCCGGTGAGGCTCAGCCAGAACATGAGCTCGGGCTCGAACGCCTGCGGCGGGATGTCGACGCACACCTGGTCGGCGCGGCTGCGGTGGCCGCCGGGCCACGGCTCGGGCGCGGGCACCTTGACCTCGCCCTGGTGGCGGACCAGGCAGAACACGAAACCGCCGGGGGAGCGCAGGACCGCCAGGCCCGGCTCGGCCGCCACCACCGCCGCGCCGAGCACCTGCGCGCGTTCGGCTTCGGCCTCCACGTCGTCGACGTGCAGGTCGAGATGGTTGCCGCCCTTGCCTTCCCGCACGCGCTGCACCCGCAGGCACGGGTCGCCGGCGGGCGGCACCAGGGTCGCGAACTCGCCCTCCGGGCCGCGCCGCGGCGAGAGGGTCGAGCCGGTCGCCTTGAGCCAGAAGGCGGTGCCGTCCTCGAAGCCGTCGGCGGGGAAGTCCCAGAACGCGGTGGTCCATCGAATCGCCATGTCCCGAGACTAATACGGATAGCGACGTTCTTTCGGGTTCTCTCGCGTTCGGGTCCCTCGCGGTCCGCCTCCCGGGACGCCCGTCCGGCCGCGCCGCCGTTCCCGCGCCCGTTCCACAGGGACCGATTAGGTTGTGCAGGTGGACGATTTCAGGAGCGCGGGGAACGCGGTCCACGGCGCGCGGCGGATCTGGGTGCCGCTGGTCGTGGTGGGAGTGCTGTTCGCGCTGACGGCCGTGGAAGGGCTCGCCGCCAAGGCGCTTCCGGACGGCGAGGCGCTCGCCGCGGGGACTGTGATCGAGTTCGGGTCCGCGCGGCAGGTCGCCGTCCAGGTCGGTGAGGGCTGGACGCTCGACGAGTCGGCCAGCGACCTCCGCTCGAGGCTGGTGCTCGTCCGAGACGACGTGGTCATGCAGCTCAGCGTCATCGTGTTCAGCGCCGGCCGGCCCGACGGGGTCCGCGAGATCTGGGACGGCATGGCGCAGACGATGAAGATCGAGGAGTACCGGGGCACCGAGGTGGCGCTGGGCGAGCCCGCCGCGTTCGACACGAAGTGGACCTCCGGCGGCCTCCAAGGGAGCCTCCAGGTCGAGACCCGCGTCGGCGCCGTGTACGTGCTCCCCGCCGAGGACGGCGCGCAGGCGGTCGAGGCGACGGTCCTCGGCCCCCTCCGCCCCGACCCGGCAGTGTGGGACGCCGCCATCGCGGTCGTCGACTCCGTCGCCTTCGCCGGCGAGGAGGGCGCGTGAGCGGCGCCCCGCCCGCCGCGGCGCCCCGCGTCCGGGCCATGGACGTCAGGTCCCTCGCGTTCTGGGGCGTCATCGCCATGTCGGCCTTCGGGCTGTGGACGCTCCAGCGCAACGCGGTCCCGGCGGCGCTCGCGTTCCCGCCGAGCACGGCGCTCAACCTGGCCGTGCTCCTGTCCTGCCTCGCGGTCGGCGTGTGGCTGGCGCGGCGGGTGCTGCGGCCGGTGCAGGCGCCGCCCTGGTCCGGGACGTGGCTGGCGCTCATGTGGGGCGGCCTGGCCGCGTGCGGCATGGCGATCCTCATGAACGGCCGGCTCCTGTCGTTCTGGTCGAAGGCGCTCGGGCTCGAGGCGTCCGGCGCCTGGTCGGCCGCACTGACCGCGCCGCTGAACGAGGAGGCCGCGAAGGCCGCGGGGGTGGTGATGCTCGCGGCGGTGTCGACGCGGCTGGTGCGCAGCGCCGCGGACGGGCTCGTCTACGGCGCGCTGGTCGGCCTCGGATTCCAGATCGTGGAGAACTTCACGTACGGGTTCAACGGGATCGTGATGGCGGGCGGGGTGGAGCCGTTCGCGGCGACGTTCCAGACGCTGTGGGCGCGGATCGTGCTGACCGGGGTCGGCTCGCACTGGGCGATGAGCGCGGTCGCGGGCGCCGGCATCGGGTACCTGGTGAGCGCGTCGGGGCGGTCGGCGGCGCGGCGGGTGCGGGTCGCGTTGGGCTGCTTCGTCCTCGCGATGGCGATGCACTTCCTGTTCGACAGTCCGCTGCCCGGCGGGACTGCGGGGACGCTGGTGAAGCCGCTCGTGAACTTCGCGGCGGCCATCGCGGTCTACGCCGTGGTGCGGCGAGGCTTCCGGGCCCGGTGGGCGGCGGTGTCGCACGAGGAGACCGCGGCCGGGAGCCTCACCGCGGACGAGGCCCGGAGCCTGTCGCGCCGCGGCGCGCGCCACCGTCGCCTGCGCGGGTTCCGGTCCGGCCCCGAGCGCGAGGCGCAGGCCCGGTTGCAGCGGCTCCAGTTGGCGCTCATCGAGGAGCGGATCCCCGAGCGGCTCCCGGCCGAGGCCGCCGAGCCTTGGAGGAAGGCGGTGGCGGCGGCCCGGCCGGCGGGCTGAGTCGCGGGCGGCCGCTGGTCGGGCGGGTCTCGGCGCGTCTGCGCGAATCGGGCGCCCGGAGCGCCCCCGGTTCGATGGTGCCTCAGGGGACCGACGGTCCGGTCCGCGACTAGCGCCGGATCGGGCGCGTCTCGGAGCGTCTGTGCAAATCGGACACCTGGGGACCCCCACTGAAATCCTGCCAGGCGCATGTGACGGTTCTTGTTGCAGCGCAATGCGAGTGAGCCTCAGTTGAAGCTGAAGGCGGCGCGGTCGAGCTGGACCGAGCGCGGGCACAGGAACGAGCCCTGGACCTTCTTGCCCCGGTACGGCCCGCCGCGGTACTCACGGGAGGCGCCGTCGCGGTGGAAGACGACCCTGGTCGCCTCGTAGCCGCAGGTGAAGCCGTGCTTGACGCCGACGATCCGGAGCACGTCGGCGGTCGCGGTGCCCTTCGCGTCGTCGAAGGCGAACCGGGTGTCGCGTCCGAGGCGGAAGTCGATGCTGCCGGAGCAGTCGAACGACACGTCGCCGGACTCGATGCGCACCGGCGAGGGCGGCGCCGCGCCGACCGGTACGTCCAGCGCCGTGCAGGTGCCCTTGTTCTCGGCGAGCGTGATGTCGACGGTGTGCCCGGCCTCGGCGGCCGCGTCCGGGACCGCGGCGGCCAGCAGGAGTACGGCGGCGGCCGCGACGACCGGGAAGCGGACCGGCATCGGGAAGCGGTACTGCGGCGAGCGGAGTCGCAAGGGGATCGGCCTTTCTCGTGCGCGGCGCGCGTTCCGCGCACCGGAGATCGAACGGATCGTAGCCGCGGCATGTCCGCTTCCGGATGGTTTCAGGTGAAACCCGACGTGCTCGGGTCATACCGGAGTAGGGCCCGCCGCGACTTCGGTATCGCGCCGCGTTCTCCTTCCCCTACTTGAGAACTACTCCTTCGGGATAGAGTTTTCGCAGGTGGGAAGGCATGTTATAGGCTGGGTCCGTTCGCACTCAACGGAAAGGCGGCCGCCCGATGCCCACCGAGAACACCCACGGACACGCCGGGGCCGCCGATGCCACGGTCGTCGCCGACGCGCCCTGGACCGTCCCGGCCGTGTACACGGTCCTCCCGGTCCTCGGAGCGGCGCTGGGGTGGGGGCTGACGCGGATCGCCGAATGGGTCACCGGGCTCTCGTGGTTCCCGTTCCAGGGCCTGTTTGAGCTGTTCCTGCGCCTCCCGGACGCCGTGGAGCTCATCGCCGGCATCGCGCTCGGCACCGCCGTCGGGCTGTTCTTCGCCGTGTGGATCGCCAACGAGATGCTCACGGTCACCGTCGGGCGCGATGCGATCCGGCTCAAGCGCGGCGACTTCGAGCAGGAGGTCGCGCGCGCCGACGTCGCATCCGTGTTCGTGGAGGACAAGCTCCTCGTCGTCCTCGGCCACCGCCGCCAGGAGCTCGCGCAGGTCCACTTCGACCTCGACCGCGACCGGCTCGCCGAGGCGCTGCGCCGCCACGGGTACGGCCGGCTGTCGGACGGCGACCCGTACGGCGATCGGTTCAAACGCTGGGTGCCCGGCGCGGACGGCCTGCCGCGCGGCGCCGACGCCCTCCTCAAGGCCCGCGGCCACGCCCTGGAGAAGTCCGACGAGAGCGACCTGCGGGAGCTGCGCGAGGAGCTCGCCGGACTCGACGTGGTCGTGCGCGACAGGGACAAGAAGCAGTACTGGCGCCTCGCGGACCCCGCCTGACCGCCCGGAACCCGGTACCGGCCCCGGTCGATCGCCGGATGCGCCCGGGCCCCCATGGTGCGACGATCGAGTCCACCGGAAGGGGACTCCACATGACCATGCCGCTGATCTTCGGACTGGCGATCCTCCTGGCCGCCGCCGTCCCCGGCCCCGACTTCGCGATGGTCGTGCGCAACACCGTCCTGTCGGGCCGCGGGAGCGGCATGTGGACGGCGGTCGGAATCGGCCTCGGCATCGTCGTCTGGATCGTCGCCACCTCGATCGGGCTCGCCGCGCTCCTCGCGGCCTCTGCCGTCGCGTTCACCGCCGTCAAGCTCGCCGGCGCGGCCTACCTCGTCTACCTCGGCGTCCGCTCGATCATCACCGCGGTCAAGGAGCGGCGCAGGCCCGCCGCGGACATCGAACTGGACCGCGCGATGAGCCGCTGGGCCGCCTTCCGCTCCGGCCTCCTGTGCAACCTCCTGAACCCCAAGGCCGTCGTGCTGTTCACCGCCCTCATGCCGCAGTTCATCGGCAATGGCGAGGACTGGCCCGTGATCGCCGAGCTCGCCGCCGTCGGCATGGCCGTGTGCGCCGGGTTCTACCTGCTGCTGGCCAACCTGATCGGACTCCTGCGCACGGTCCTGGAGCGGCCGCGGGTGCGCGCCTGGATCAACGGCGCCACCGGCGCCGTCATGGTCGCGCTGGGCCTTCGCGTGGCCGCGAACTGACGGCGGCTTCCGTTGCACGCCATGGCCCGACCGACTCCCGGGGGAGCCGCGCGACAGCGCCCCGGAGCGATGCGGTGAGATAGCACAGCGGCGGCCAGCCGACCGGACCTTGCGCGCTTGCGGGAGTGCGCGGAACCGGCAGACCGGCCGCCGTTCCCGTGCGCGGGTTAACGAGTGGCGCAGGCGTTCTCACGCCGGGAGAATCGGGCCCATGAACGAATGGGAGCTCGAGTCCGAGATCGCGGCCTACTACGAGCGGGGCGGCGAACGCGAGCGGTTGCGGCACGACGCGCGCGGCCGCCTGGAGTTCGCTCGCATGCAGGACCTGCTGCGGCGCCTGCTGCCCGGTGACGGACTCGACGTCCTCGACGTCGGCGGCGCGACCGGCGCGCACTCCTCCTGGCTCGCCGCCGACGGCCACAAGGTGACCCTCGTCGACCCGGTCGCGAGCCAGGTCGCCGTCGCCGCCGAGATCCCCGGCGTCACCGCGCTGGTCGGCGACGCCCGCGAACTCCCGTTCGGAGGCGCCGAGTTCGACGCGGTCCTGCTCATGGGCCCGCTCTACCACCTGCTCGACCGGGCGCACCGGGTCCGCGCGATCGCGGAGGCGCGGCGCGTCGCGCGCGCCGGCGGCCTGGTGGCCGCGGTGACGATCAACCGGACCGCCGGCTGGAGCGACTGGCTGCTGTGGCACGCCCACGGCATCGCGCACTCGATCAGCGCGGAGGAGAGCCTGCGGGTCCTCCGGGAGGGCACGCTGCGCTACTTCGACCAGGACATCTTCACGACCGCGTACCTCTCCCACCCCGGCGAGGTCGCCGCCGAGTTCGCCGACGCCGGGTTCGACGGGCCCGTCCAGTACGCGGTGCAGGGCTTCCCCGGGTTCATCCCGGACCTGGAGGCCCTCATCGACGACGACGCGGTCCGCGCGCACCTCATGGAGGGCCTGCGGGTCATCGAGCGCGAACCGTCGCTCCTGGGCGCCAGCAACCACGTCCTGACGGTCGCGACCGTCCCCGGATAGCCGCGCCGCGGCCGGGGAGCCCGCCGGGCCCCGGCCGCGCATCCTGCCGCGCTCTCCCGTGGGACGGTTCACGCGTCCGAAACCGACTGCCGCTAGTCTCCGCAACCATGTGGACCCGAAGCTTTCTCATCCTCCACGGCGTGGAGAACCGGCGGCCCGCCGGACACTGGCAGCACGACCTCGCCCTCGACCTGCGCGCCGCCGGTGAGCAGGTGTTCTACCCGCAGCTCCCGGACCCCGACCGGCCCTCTCTCGCGGCCTGGACCGAAGCGGTCCTCGCCGAGCTGGCCCTCATGCGCGGCGAGAAGGTCGTGGTCTGCCACAGCCTCGCCTCCACCGCCTGGCTGCACGTCGCGGCCGCGGCGCCGGCCGCCGCGGACCGCGTGCTGCTGGTGAGCCCGCCCGGGCCCGCCGCGTTCGACTGGGACGCCATCGCCGGCTTCGACCCCGCCGGCCTCGACCTCGGGAGCCTGAAACTCGCCGCCGAGACCCCGCGCCTGGCCTGCTCCGACGACGACCCGTACTGCGTCGAGGGCGCCGCCGACGTCTACGGCCGCCCGCTCGGATGCGACGTCGACATCGTCCCCGGCGCCGGCCACATCTCGCTCGACGACGGCTACGGGCCCTGGCCCTCGGCCCTCGCCTGGTGCCTCGATCCGGCTGAACGGTTGGCGCCCAACCGCTGACACGCGGCGCTCCGTGTTCTGAACGGCTTCCCAAGTCGGTGCGACGGTGCCAGACTGGACGGGTCCGAGGGACGCGAGTGCCGCAGGGAGGCGCCATGCGATGGGTCCGGATCGGCGTCATCGGCGCGTTCCTGCTGGCCGCAGTGACCGCCGCGCTCACCGGCAGCGTCGCCGGACGCGACGAACCCGCGGCCACGCCCCACGCTGCCCCGACCCCCTCGGTCCCGATGCCCTCGGCCCCGCCCGACCTGAGCGCGACCGCCGAGATCCGGCGGTCCTTCATGGCGCCCGGCGTCGTCGCGATCGCCGTGACCAACCACGGCGACGCCCCGGTCCGCGTCGTCGGCGTCGAACTCGTCACGGAGTCCTTCGCGCCCATGGGCGTCCAGGAGTTCGACGCCCACGTGCCGCCCAGCGTGAACCCCCGGGACCTCCTCACCGTCTACGGAGCGGCCCGGTGCCCCGACGGCGTCGACTCGACCGCGCAGCCCGCCTCGGTCGTCCTCGACGTCGAGACCGAGGACGGCGCGGCGCACCAGGTCGTCGCCGAACTGTCGTACCCCAACGGCACGCTTGACCGGCTGCTCCGCGAAGCCTGCGCCGCCGAGGCGATCGCCGCCTCGACCGCGATCGACCTCGGCGCGCTCACCGAAGCGCCCGACGGCACCTTGGAAGGGGGACTGACACTGCGGCCGCTGGAAGGCGCCGCGATCGGTGCGACCGACGTCCGCGGAAGCGTCCTGTTCACCGTCGAATCACCGCCGTTGGCGACCGGCCCGCTCGCAGGCGCCGCCGGCGAGCCCCTCGTGGTCCCGCTCGCCTTCGACGCCTTCCGCTGCGAAGGCCACGCCGTAGGCGACGCCAAGCAGCCCTTCGGCTTCACCGTCTGGCTCACCATCGACGGCGGCGACCCGATGCCCACGCCGATCCCGGTCCCCGACGCGCAGCGCGACGCCCTCTGGGCCATGCTCGAGGCGCGCTGCGGCCACACCGACTGACCCGGCCCCGTGGGCCCGATTTGCGGCCGACGCTCCCGGGCGCTCCCGAATCGCCTCCTGGCGTGGCGGGCGTCTCCGCCGCGGAAGTGGAGGAGGCGATCGAGGCACATCGGACGTACGCTTGACTTGTGGGTGATCACACCGATACCTCCGGTAACGAAGCGCAACGACTGCGAACCCGCCTCGTCGGCGGCCTGCGCTCCATCGGTGTGCTCCGGAGCCAAGCGGTCGAGAACGCCATGCTCACCGTCCCGCGCCACCGCTTCCTCCCCGAAGCGTCGCTCCGCGCCGCCTACGCCGACGACGTCTACGTCACCAAGCGCGACAGCACCGGCGAGGCCGTCAGCTCCGCCTCCCAGCCCGCCATCGTCGCCGAGATGCTCGAGCAGCTCGACGTGCGCCCCGGCCACCGGGTCCTCGAGATCGGCGCCGGCACCGGCTACAACGCCGCCCTCCTCGACGCCCTCGCCGGCCCCGAAGGCGCCGTCACCACCGTCGACATCGACGCCGACACCGTGGGCCGCGCCCGCAGCGCCCTCGACGACGTCGGCTGCGACCGCGTGGCGGCCGTGCGCGGCGACGGCGAACTCGGCTGGCCCGACGGCGCCCCCTACGACCGCATCATCGCCACCGTCGGCACCTGGGACCTCCCCCCGGCCTGGTGGGACCAGCTCGCCGACGGCGGCCGCCTCGTCGCCCCGCTGAGCATCCGCGGCTGCGAGCACTCCGTCGCGTTCGACCACACCGGCGGCGTCATGCGCAGCCGCTCCATCGTGAGCTGCGGCTTCATGCCCATGCGCGGCCTCGGCAGCCACGAGGGCGCCGCCGTCGAACTCTCCAGCGGCCGCATCCTCACCTTCCACGTGGACAGCGAAGTCGACGCCGCCGGCGCCGAGGGCGCGCTCGACGGCCGCGGCTCCACCGTCTGGACCTCCGTGCGGCTCAAGGTGAACGAAGACGCCAGCCAGCTCTCGCTCTGGCTCGCCTGCGCCTTCCCCGGCTACGGGCGCATGAGCGCCCCCTTCGGCGACCACGGCGCCCAGCGCCTCCTCATGCGCTGGGCCAACCCGGCCGTCGTCGAAGGCGGCGACTTCGCCTACGTCGTGTGCCGAAAGGTCCCCGGCGGCAACGAGATCGGCGTCCGCGGCCACGGCCCCGACGGCGCCGCGCTGGCCGCCCGCGTCGCCGACCAGGTGAGCCTGTGGGACCGCGAGTGCCGCGACGGCGTGAGCCTCCAGATCACCGCCTACCGCGCCGGCGGCCGGGCCGAGGAGCCCGAGGAGGTCGCCGACGCGCGCTTCGTCGTCCCGAAGCGCCACACCCGCTTGGCGATCCGGGTCGCGCCCGTGTCCGAGGCCCTCGGATAGCGGCCCGCCCGTACCGGCCCCGCGGGCCGTTCTAAGGTGGTGGTTCGGTCTCCGCCGGCCTGCGCTCCCCTCCGCCACGCTCCGGGTGACCCCGAGTAGCGAATTCGCTTCAACCGGTCGCAGTGGACGCAATGCGCTAATAATGGTCGGCGCCCCGAGGACCTCCCGGCCCCACTCGCCTCCGCCCCGAGTCGGTCGGACGACACATGCAATATGAGAAAGGACGCCCCCGATGTCCGATCCGACATTCAAGCAGCGGGCTCGCTATTGGTTCGACAACACCATGTCGAAGGGCACGAAAGCGCTCATCGGATGGCTCACCGTCATCACGCTCGCACTCACCGCCATCGGCGCCCTCTTCCTGCTGATCGTGGGCGAGGGCGACGGCGTCAGCGGTACATTGTGGACTTCGTTCATCCACATCCTGGACGCGGGCACCATCACCGGCGACGCCGAAGTCGGCTATCCGTTCATGGTGATCATGTTCATCACCACGATCGGCGGCCTGGTGATCCTGTCGTCACTCGTCGGTGTGCTCACCACCGGTCTCGACGCGAAACTCGAAGACCTCCGAAAAGGCCGCTCCCTCGTCGTCGAAAAGGATCACACCGTCATTCTCGGATGGTCCGATCAGGTCTTCATCATCATCTCGGAACTGGTGGAGGCCAACGAGAGCGAGAAGCGCGCGGTCATCGCGATCCTCGCCGACCGCGACAAGGTCGAGATGGAGGACGAGATCCGCGCGAAGCTCCCCGACCTCAAGACCACGCATGTGGTGTGCCGCACCGGCGACCCCGCCGACCCCGACGACATCGCGATCGTCAATCCCGGCCAGGCCAAGAGCATCATCCTGCTCACCTCCGCCGAGGACGACCCCGACGCGCAGCTCGTGCGCAGCCTCCTCGCCGTCACCCACGGCGGCCAGGGCGACCTGAAGTGCCACGTCGTCGGCGCGGTCGCCGAGAGCCGGAACCTCCCCGCGGCGCGCCTGGCCGGCGGCCGCGCCGCGCACGTCGTGGACGCGAACGACCTCATGGCCCGCCTCATGGTCCAGACCTGCCGCCAGTCGGGCCTCTCCGTGGTCTACACCGACCTGCTCGACTTCGGCGGCGACGAGATCTACATGGTCGAGGAGCCGAACCTGTTCGGCCGCCCGCTGAGCCAGGCCCTGCACTCGTACCGGACCTCCTCGTTCATCGGCGTCCTCACCAAGGACGGCCGCTGCATCGTCAACCCGCCTTCGAACGCCCCGCTCCAGCCCGGCGACAAGCTCATCCTCATCGCCTCCGACGACTCGGCGATCCGGCTCGACGGCTCGCGCCCGGTCATCGACGAGTCCGCGATCGTCGCCCGCGCCGAGGCGGGGAACCGGCCCGAGCGCACGCTCATCCTCGGCTGGAACGCCAAGACGCGGATGGTCCTGGAGCAGCTCGACCAGTACGTGGCCCCCGGCTCGGTCACCGACGTCGTCACCGACCACCCCGAAGCGGCGGAGGCGATCCGCAAGATCGGCCCGACGATGCGCGTCCAGGGCCTGAACTTCAAGCAGGACGACACCACCGACCGGGTCCTGCTCGAATCGCTCAACCCCGGCTCGTACAACCACATCATCGCGCTGTGCTCGGACGACGTCCCGCCGCAGCTCGCGGACTCGAAGACGCTGGTGACACTGCTCCACCTGCGCGACATGTCGCAGCGCTCGGGGAAGCGCTTCAAGGTCGTCTCGGAGATGGCCGACGACCGCAACCGGACGCTCGCGCAGGTCACGCAGGCCGACGACTTCATCGTCAGCGACAAGCTCATCAGCCTGCTGCTGACGCAGACCGCCGAGAACCCGCACCTGTCGCACGTGTTCGCGAACCTGTTCAGCCCGGACGGCTCGGAGATCTACCTCAAGCCCGCCGACCACTACGTGCGCCCCGGAGTGCCGGTCAACTTCTACACCGTCGCCGAGTCGGCGCGCCGGCGCGGGGAGACCGCGATCGGCTACCGCGTCGTCGCCGAGGCGCAGCGGGCCCCCAGCTACGGCGTCCACTTGAACCCGGACAAGGCGGTGCAGATCATGCTCAATCCGGGGGACAAGGTCATCGTGCTCGCCGAGGACTGAGGGTCTTACGACCTTCGGAGGAGGCCGAATTACTTCCCCGAGCGGATGGCGGTGTCGGTCGCCCCGGGTAGCTTCGATGAGGTCCGCGGCACCCGGCGGACGCAGCACCGACGACGCTGCACCTATTGAAGGAATCCAGGATGACCGACACCACCCCAGCGGCTCCGGCCGCCGAAGCCGAGGCCCCCGCGAGGGCGCCGATCACTCGATTGTGGGCGTACGCCCGCCGGCACCTCCGCCTGCTCGCCATCGGCGGGGCCCTCTCGTTCGCGGGGGGCCTCGTCGGCCTCGTCCAGCCGCTCATCGCGATGGACGTGATCGACACCCTCGCCGCGAACGAGTCCCTCACCCGGCCGCTGCTCTACCTCGCGGCCGTGGTCGTCGTCGGCGGCGCCCTGAGCGCCCTCGGCCCCTACCTCATGCAGATCGCCGGCCAGGACGTCGTCCTGACCGTCCGCAAGGACCTCATCGGCCGCCTCGTGCGCCTCCAGGTGGCCGAGGTCGACCGGCTCAAGCCCGGCGACCTCGTCTCCCGCCTGACCTCCGACACGAACCTCCTGCGCACCGTCGCGAGCACCACCGTCATCGGCGGCGTCACCGACACCTTCATGATCCTCGGCGGCATCGGCCTCATGGCCTGGCTCGACCCGGTCCTGTTCGGCACCACCATGGCCATGGTCGTGATGGTGACGGTCATGATGCTGTTCATCATGCCGCGCATCCAGAACGCCACGGTCGACTCGCAGAAGGCCCTGGGCGACATGGGATCGCTCCTGGAGCGGATCTTCAGCGCGTTCCGCACCGTCAAGGCCTCGGGCGCGGAGGACCACGAGATCGCCCGCCTCGAGGCGGCGGCGACCACCGCCCGCGACAAGGGCGTCAAGGCGTCGCTGTGGGAGGCGCTCGCGGGCGTCGCCGCCTTCATGCCGGTCAACATCGCGTTCCTGCTGGTCCTCGGCGTCGGCGGCGCGCGCGTCGCCTCCGGGGCCATGGAGGTCGGCACCCTCATCGGCTTCCTGCTGCTGCTGTTCTACCTGATGGGGCCCATCAGCGGCCTGGTCGCCTCGCTCTCGCAGCTCCAGACCGGCCTCGCCGCGATCCACCGGGTCGAAGAGGTCGCGAGCCTCGACTCCGAAGCGGCCCAGAGCGAACCGCGCACCACCCGTTCGGGCGGACCGGCGCAGGTCGCGTTCGAGGACGTGACGTTCCGGTACGCCGACGACCTCCCGTTCGTGCACCACGGCGTGAGCTTCGCGTCGAGCGGACGCGGCCTGACCGCGCTCGTCGGGCCCTCGGGCGCGGGCAAGACCACCGTGTTCTCGCTGATCGAGCGGTTCTATCCGGTCACGACCGGGCGGGTCACCGTCGACGGCGTCGACGTGCGCGACTGGCCGCTGGAAGACCTCCGCGGCATCATCGGCTACGTCGAGCAGGACGCGCCGGTCCTCGACGGCACCCTCCGCGAGAACCTCGTGATGGCCGCCCAGGACGCCTCGGAGGCCGAGATCGAGGACGTCGTGAAGACGGCCCGGCTCACCGAGCTGGTCGAGAAGCTCCCCGAGGGCCTCGACTCGCGCATCGGCTACCGCGGGACCACCCTCTCGGGCGGTGAGCGCCAGCGCGTCGCGATCGCGCGGGCGCTGCTGCGCAAGCCGCGCCTGCTGCTCTTGGACGAGGCGACCTCGCAGCTCGACGCCGCGAACGAGGCGTCCCTGAAGCAGGTGATGCTCGACGCGGCCGAGCGCACCAACGTCCTGGTGGTGGCCCACCGGCTGTCGACCGTGACGAGCGCCGACCAGATCGTCGTGTTCGACACCGGCGTGGTCCGCGCGGTCGGCACGCACGCCGAGCTGGTGGAGAAGGACGAGCTGTACCGCGACCTGGCCGCTTCGCAGCTGCTCACGGCCGCTTAGGATGATCGGCGAAGGGTGCCCCGCGACAGGTCGCGGGGCACCGTTCTCGTCGTCCGCGAACAGGTGACGGGGCCGTCACCGCATATTTGCAGGCTTCGATCCTTGACGTTCGGCGGCGGCTGTATCAAGATGTCTTAGAAAGCGGTTCCTATCGCTTTCGAAGGCTGGACAGAGCGGTTCTCGGCTGTGGTGGCGTCGGTTGAGCGCCCGATCGCAGAAACCGGTTCCCGGATCACCGGAGCGGTAACGAGGACCGCCGCGTTCGGCCGGGGGCCGCTGCTCCGGTGACCGGACGGATGGTCGCGGTGGTGCATGCCGGGGTGGCCGCCACCGCCGGAGCGGCGGCCCCGCTCCGCGACGCGCCGCGGCGCCGTTCACCGGGTGCGGCGGGCGACCGCGAGCGAGCGCTGAGCGAGCGCGGCCGCTTCGCGCTCGCTCAGCCGCAGGTCGCCCGCGGCGGCGAGTTCGGCGGCCTGTTCGGGGCGGGAGGCCCCCGGAATCGCGACGACGGTGTCGCCGTAGCGGGTCAGGAGCCAGGCGAGCGCGACCTGTCCTCGGGTGGCCCCGTGGGCGGCGGCGACGGCGGCGAGCTCGTCGATGAGCGGCCGGGTCCGCTCGAGGGCCTTCGCGGTGAACCCGCCGAGGATCCTGCGGATCGGCAGCACCCGGGCGAGGCGCTCGGGCTCGTCGTGGAACTTGCCGGTGAGCAGGCCCGACCGCAAGGGAGAGAAGGCGATGAGGGTGACGCCGAGGTCGCGGGCCGCGGCGAGGACGCCGTCCCGTTCGGCGTTCCGGTGCAGCAGGCTCATCTGGATCTGGTTGGAGGCCAGGGAGAGTCCCTCGGCTTCGAGGACGGCGGCGGCGCGGCGCATCTGGGCCGCGCTGAAGTTCGAGACGCCGACGGCGCCGACCTTCCCGTCGAGTTGGAGCCGGGCCATGGCCTTGACCTGCGCACCGATGGGGGAGAGGCTGCCCCACGGCATGTGGATCTGGTGGAGGTCGACCGGGTGGCCCTGGAGGGCGTCGAGCCGGTCGCCGATGGTCGCGCCGATGCTGCGGGCGGTCCGCATGAGCGGCGGCCACTTGGTGGCGATGGCGACCTCGCCGGGCTTCACGCCGAGTTCGCGGAGGGCCGTCGTGAGCGCCCGCTCGGAGTGGCCGCCGCCGTACATCTCCGCGGTGTCGAACCAGTTGACGCCGCCGTCGAGCGCGGTGCGGACGATCGCGGTGGCGGCGTCCTGCGCGGTGGCGCCGTAGAAGCGCGCGCCGGCGCCGGTGTTGCTGAACTGCATGCAGCCGAGGCCGATCGCGGTGAGTTCGCGGTCGGTGCGGCCGAGTCGGCGAGTGAGCACGGACTTCTCCCGTCGTGAGGGCGGCGGCGCCGCTTTGAGACAAGCATGTCTCATCATGATACATATATGTCTCTCACGTAGGCTCCTGCCATGACCCGACGTCCCGACCCGGACCGGACGGCCGAGCGCCTCATCGACGCGGCCGCCCGCGTCTTCACCGAGCGCGGACCCGCCGCGGGCATGGCCGAGGTCGCCGCCGCCGCCGGAGTCGGCCGCGCGACCCTCTACCGCTACTTCCCGAGCCGCGACGCGCTCCTCCAGGGCCTGGTCGAAGCCGCCGCCGCGGAGGTCGAGCGGCGGGTCGCCGACGCCGACGTCGCATCGGTCGACGTGCGCGAGGGCCTCGCCCGGATCTGCCGCGGGTACATGGCCGCCGGCGCGCGCTTCGCGTTCCTCGCCCGCCTCGATGACGAGCCGCACAAGGACCCCGACCTCGACCGCCGCCTGCGCGAACCCGTCCGCGCGCTGCTCGAACGCGGCGTCGCCGAAGGCGAGCTCCGCGGCGACCTCGGCGTCGACACCCTCTTCGCGATGTTCACCGCCCTCGTCTCCCAGGCGCTCCGGCAGCTCGCCGGCGGCGGCCTCGGCCCCGAGCGGGCCGCCGCGGCGGTCGTCTCGCTCTTCCTCGACGGCGCGTCGGCCCGCGGATAGCCCCTCGGGCACCGCCGCGCCGTACGGTGAAGCGGCCATTTCAATCAGGCTTCAAGCGCCGTTCAACTACGGTCCGGCGCGAATACGGCCGCGCGGGGTTGGCTGAAGGGACCCAGTCCCCGACAGGCTCTGCCCCCAGAAAGGTGGACGTACATGTCCCGCAAGGGCGCCCTCCTCCGCGGCGCGGCCGCCGCCGCCGTCGCCGGCGCGATCGTCGGCCTCATGGCCGCCCCGGCCGCCGCCAAGCCGCACCACCCCCACCGCGACGCCGACCCGATCGTCATCGCCCACCGCGGCGCGAGCGGCTACCTCCCCGAGCACACGCTCGAGGCGTATGCCCTCGCCGTCGAGCTCGGCGCCGACGTCATCGAGCCGGACCTCGTGCTCACCAAGGACGGGGAGCTGCTCGCCCGCCACGAACCGGTCCTGGACGAGACGACCGACATCGCCCAGCACCCCGAGTTCGCGGACCGCAAGACCACCAAGCTCATCGACGGCGTCCCCGTCACCGGCTTCTTCGCCGACGACTTCACCCTCGCCGAGCTCAAGACCCTCCGCGCCGAGGAGCGGCTCCCGAGCGTCCGGCCCCAGAGCGCCGCGCACGACGGCGAGTTCGAGCTCGTCACCTACGACGAGGTCCTCGACTTCGTGGACGACCTCGACCGGCGCGTCGTCACCTACCCCGAGATGAAGCACCCGTCCTACTACGACGACAAGGGCATGAGCATCGAGGACGCGCTCGCCGACCTCCTGGAGGAGCGCCGCCTCGACAAGAAGCGCTCGCCCGTGTGGATCCAGTCGTTCGAGTACGAGAGCCTGCTGACGATCTCCGAGCGCGTCGACAACCGCGTCGGCCTGAACATCGACGGCCAGGGCCCGATCTCCGACGCCGACCTCGACGAGTACGCCGAGACCCTCGACACGGTGAGCCTCAACAAGAACCGCATCATCCCGCGCGACGCGAACGGCTACCTGGCGGAGCCGACCGACGTGGTCGAGCGCGCGCACGAGCGCGGCCTCGACGTGCACGTGTGGACGTTCCGCAACGAGAACCAGTTCCTGCCCGCCGACTTCCGCGAGGGCACCGCCGGCGCGGCCTGGGGCGACTTCGCGGCCGAGTACGAGCTGTTCTACTCGCTCGGCGTCGACGCGGTCTTCAGCGACTACCCGGACAAGGCGATCGCAGCCCGCGACTGCTGAGGCCGGTGCGAAACCCAGGATTCGCAACCGAGAAAGAGGGGCCGCCCTGCCGCCGGGGCGGCCCCTCCTCGTATTCGCGGCCAAGGTCCGTCAGGAGGGCGCGGGCGCCCGCTGTCGCAGTACTCGGCTCAGCGCGGCCCGCCGTCGCTTCTGACGAGGCTGCCAACGGGACGCGACACGCCATCGGGTTCGAAATGCAGTGATCATGTGAGAGTGAATCGTATGTTCTGCGCATGCTTGAGAGCTATTCTGGAGCCATGAAGAACATCCAGGTGAAGAACGTGTCCGACGAGGTCCACCGGGTGTGGAAGACCCGCGCCGCCGCAGCGGGCATGTCGCTGCAGGAGTACCTGCATCGGAAACTGACCGAGGAGGCTCAGCGGCCGACTACCGCCGAACTCTTCGAACGGATCGAGCATCGGGGAGGGCCGAAGCTCGACCATGAAGAGATCGTCCAGATGATCCGGGAAGACAGGGACTCTCGGTGATCATTGTCGATGCGTCGGTGATCGCATCAGTGCTCCTGTCCTTCAACGAATCCGATACGCGGCTGCGCAGCCTCCTCCTGCGACAGGAGATGGCGGCCCCGAGCCACGTCAACCTCGAAGTCATGTCGGTCTTCCGGAAACAATGCCGGAAGGGAGCGATCACCGAGGAGCGGGTCGCGATGGCACTGGTCGATCTCGGCCAGTTCCCCATCGAGCGAATGCCGACAGCGGCTCTCGAGACTCGAATCTGGGAGCTTCGCCACAACTTCACCCCGTACGACGCCGCGTACGTCGCTCTGGCCGAGCGATTCCGGGCCGAGCTGTGGACCTTCGACCGAAAACTCGCCGGTGCGCCCGGAGCCGAGTGCGTCTTCAGGGTTCCCGAGCCGGGCTGAAAGCGGTACGCCCGCCGCAGTGCGGCGGGCCACCGGCTACTCCCAAGGGCGCTGCGAATGGATCGAGACCACCGTGCCGCTCGGGGCCGCCACGCCCGCGACGAGCAGGCCCGGCACCTCCATCGGCTCGGCCGCGACCGAGCCGCCGAACTCCTTCGCGCGGGCGCACACCGCCTCGGCGTCGTCCACGGCGACCATGACGCTCCACTGCGGCGGCAGGTCCTTCTCGAACCCCGCGGCCGCATGGCAGCCGCCGAACTCCTCACCGCCCCCGTCCGGGCTCAGCGCCGCGTACGGCCGCGGATTCGACGGGTCCTCCCACGGCGGCGTCGTCACGTTCCAGCCCAGAAGGGCCGCATAGAAGCGCATGGCGTCGGCCGGCGCGCCGTCGTAGTGGTACTCCGCCCACGAGACCGTGTTCGGCTCGCCCCACGCGCCGAAACCGGTCGTCGGGTCCAGGGCCTCCACGAGCCCGAACGGCGCCCCGTTCGGGTCGGTCAGCATCGAGTACCGCAGCATCCCGCTCACCTCGCCCGGCCCGTCCTCCAGGACCGCCCCGAGCCGCACCGCCTGATCGGTGGCGGCCTCGCAGCTCGCGACCTTGAAATGGAGGTTCCAGGACTTCGAGGGCGACATGCCCGGCGGGCACGGCATGATGCCCATGACCGGGCGCCCCGCCCCCGGGGAGCCGTCGGGGATGCCGAAGGTCGTGTAGTTCCCGAACTCCTCGCCCGAATCCTCCGAGGCCCAGCCGAACAGGCCCTCGTAGAACGCGGTGTCGGCGCGGAGGTCGGAGGTGACGGAGTCCGCCCAGATCGGCGCTCCCAGTGCAATGGAGGTCATGGCCGCTGCCCCTTCAGTGAGTCGGTCGTCCCCCACACCGTGGCACGCCGAACCCGCATCCGAGCGACTTTCGCGTACTCCGGGGCCGGCGGCTACTCCCGCGCGTCCATGACCGTGAAGAACGCCCCCGTCGGCGACGTCAGCACCGCCATGCGGCCGCCCGGATCGTCCACCGGCGCCACCGCCACCGACCCGCCCAGGTCCACCGCCTTCGCCGCCGTCAGATCGACCGAGTCCGTCCCGAAGCACACGGTCCAGTGCGGCTTCATCTTCAGCTCCGGACCCAGCGCCATCCGGGCGCCCCCGAACTCGACGTGGTGCCCGGCGATCGCATGCCCCTCGTTCGTCCACAGGCCCACGTACGGCGCGTCCTGCTCCGGGTCCTCCTGCTCGGGGGCCTTCAGCGTCCAGTTCAGCAGCTCCGAGTAGAACTGCATCGCCTCCACCGGCGCCCCGTCGTACACGTACTCGAACCACACGATCGCGCCCGGCTCGTTCCGCGCCGTGAACCCCACCTTGTCGCTCAACGGCTCGAACAGCCCGAACGCGCCGCCGTCGGGGTCCCGCAGCGCCGCGTACACCAGGTCGTCGCCGACCCGGATCGGGTGGCTCGTGATCGCCGCGCCCAGCTTCTCGGCCTCCGCCGCCGACCGCACGCAGTCGCTCACATGGAACGCCACGCCCCACGACGAACCGGGCTGCCCCGACGCGCTCTCCGCGATCCCGGCGACGGCCCGCGCCTCCGAGACCGTCGTACCCAGGCACAACTCCGTGTAGTGCCCGAACTGCTCGCCCGAGTCGAACGCGGCCCAGTTGAACAGCCGCATGTAGAAGTCCACGTCCCCGGACAGGTCCGGGGTCACGGCGTCGGCCCAGATCGGCGCGCCCAGGGGAATCGAGGTCGGCATGGCTGCGGTCCTCCGGTAAGGGTCAGTGGCGTCCAGCCTCCCAGGCCGGTGCGACACCCGCAAGAGGCGGCGGCCCGGGGGCTACCCGGCGCCGCCGCCCCCGAAACCGTCAGCGCTGGCGCTGCTCCCGCAGCAGGTCGCGGATCTCCTGCAGCAGCACCACTTCGCTCGCCTGGAGCTCCTCGGTCACCTCGTCGGGAGCCATGAACCGCTCGCGCAGCTTGTTCATCGGCAGCACGATCACGAAGTACACGGCCAGCGCCGTCAGGAAGAACACCAGCAGCCCGTTGATGAACTCGCCGTACGGGAACTCGACTCCGTTGACGGTGAAGCTGCCGCCGACCTCGGCGCCGCCGGTGACCAGTGTGATGAGCGGGTTGAGGAACGCAGCGCCGAACGACGCCACGAGCGCGGTCATCGCGGCGCCCATGACGACCGCCACGGCCAGCTCGACCACGTTGCCGCGCATCAGGAATTCTTTGAAGCCTTTGATCATGCCAAGAGTCTCGCATCCGGCCCCGCCCGAATCCCCGACCTGGTCGGCAGTGTCGCTGTGACAGAGCCGATATCACCCGTGCGGAAGACTCCGGCCGCCGCCGAGGTTGCACCGGGAAATCGAACCTATGGGAAAGGCAGAACGATGAGCGACATCGTCATCGGCGGCGACCTGACCGTGGACCGGCTCGGCTACGGTGCGATGCGCCTGAGCGGCGATCCCGGCATCTTCACCCCGCCGAAGGACCGCGCGGCCGCCGTCGCCGTGCTGCGCCGCGCCGTCGAGCTCGGCGTGAACTTCATCGACACCGCCGACGCGTACGCGCTGGGCGACAACGAGCGGCTCATCGCCGAAGCGCTCCACCCGTACGCCGACGGCGTCGTGATCGCCACCAAGGGCGGCAACACCCGGCCCTCCGCCGACGAATGGGTCCCGTTGGGGCAGCCCGCGTACATCCGGCAGCAGGCCGAGTTGAGCCTGCGCCGCCTGAACGTCGAGACCATCGACCTCTACCAGCTCCACCGGCTCGACCCGAACCTCCCGGTGGCCGACCAGATCGAGACGGTCGCCGACCTCCAGAAGCAGGGCAAGATCCGCCACATCGGACTGTCCGAAGTCACCGTGGACCAGCTCAAGGAGGCCCAGCAGGTCGCCCCGATCGCGAGCGTCCAGAACCTCTACAACCTGATCAACCGCCAGAGCGAGGACGTGCTCGAGTACACCGCCGAGCAGGGCATCGCGTTCATCCCGTGGTTCCCGATCGCCGCCGGCGAGCACGCGGGCCCCGACGGCCCGGTCGGCCGGATCGCCGCCGAGGTCGGCGCGACCCCGGCCCAGACCGCGCTCGCCTGGCTCCTGCGCCGCTCGGACAACATCGTGCCGATCCCGGGCACCAGCTCGATCGCGCACCTGGAGGAGAACGTCGCCGCCCGCGGCGTGGTCCTCACCGACGACCAGTACGCGACCCTCGACGGGCTCGCTTCGGCGTAGCCGAGCCGAAGACCCGAGGGGCCCGCGCCGACATCGGCGCGGGCCCGGGCCGTTTCAGGTTCAGGATCGGTTCTGTTTCTTCGCTTGAAAGCGACTGGTGTCGATATCGATGCCGAATGGTTCTGGCAATTGCACGGGCTTCCCGAACGCGACTGGATCATGGTGCAGGTAGTTGCCCTTGCCGTCGGGCTTGCTGTACACGGTCACGGTCCCGTTGCGATCGTGGCGGTCGACAAGCAGGTAGATCGGAACCAAGCCGTAGGAATAGCTCCAAAGCTTCGTCTTGCGGTCCCGCTTGTATGTGGAGTCCGAGGTGATTTCGACAGCGAGCAGCAAGTCTTGCGAGTCGATTACGGAGGTCTCTTCGCCTTCTGTCAGCACCACCGCGGGCACCGCAACGAGATCTGGGATGAACACTTCACCGGTATGCTCGACTCGGACGCCGATTTCGGCCGTGAAATACCAGTCCTGCTCGGACCCAAGGGGCCCTATCTGTCGGTTTAGGTCGGCAAAGATCAGACTGTGCTTGCTGGTCGGGGATGGCGACAAGATGATGTCTCCCTCGATGATCTCCGCTCGGAACCCGGGCGGCGCATCGAAGTCTTCCCACGTCTTCCACAGGCGACTGCGGTCTGCCTGGCTGATGCCGGTGTCCGGTTCGGCGGCGACCATCGCGAGTCCTCCCTTGTGCGACCTCCTTTCCTGGCGTTTCGATTGCTGGTTCGAATCGGGACGGCCAGGTTCTCACCAGTATGTGACAACCCGAGCGTTCCCGCCACCGTCCCGCGCAGGACCAACGACCGTAGAGCGGAAAGGTGACGAGAACTCCTCGAACTGTCGGATACGGGACAGTCGGGTCAGGGATTGAGCGGGGCGATCAGGAACCGTTCGAACTCGGCGGTCGGCCCGTCCTCGTTGCCGAACGCGATGGTGTTGCGGCCCGCGGCGAGGTCGACGATCATCGGGTACGTCCAGAAGTCGTTCCAGGTCCAGGTGCCGCGCATCGGGTACCGCCCGGCCGGCTTGCCGTTGACGACGACGTCGCAGTGCAGGGTGACGATGTCCACGTTGTACTCGTGGCCTTCGGTGCGCTCGCCGTTGGCGTAGCTGACGACCAGGGCGTGCGGGCCGGCGGCGGCTTCGAAGGCGATGGCGGCGTCGGCGCCGCGGCCGTTCCAGCCGATCACGTGGCCGCCGCGCGCGAACTCGTTGACGATGAGGCAGGACCCGCCCGAGCGGACCGCTTCGGCCGCGTCGACCTCGAGGGGCGCGGGACCCTCGGCGGGCTCGACGACGAGCCGCGCGGCGGCGGCCCGGAGCCGGTTGATGCCGGCGTGGAGGAACACCGGGCGGGTCAGATCCACTGGGACGCACTGGTTCTGCGGTCCCAGCAGGACGCCGCGGTCCGCACCGGAGATGCGGTGGTACCGGTCCTGTGACGCGTACACGTCGAAGACCGGGCCCGCGGCGCCCTCGGCGGCGTCCTCGTGCCGGGCGAACGCGCCGTCGTAGGTCCCGCGCTCGGGGCGGTGCTCGGTGAGGACGATCTTGTCGAGCGCGACCTCGCCGCGGGCGGTCCCGATCGCGCCGGACTTCGACAGCTCCAGCGTGTTCTCGCCGGCGCGCAGCCGCACCGGGAGGTGCACGGCCGAGCGGTGCTGCCAGTTCATCGTCGACGGGTACTCGACGAACCGCTCGGCGCCGTTGACGGCCAGGACCTGCTGCGCGGGCTGGGGTTCGGTGGCCTCGGCGCCGCGGCCGTACATGTGGGCGTAGAAGACGGCGAGGTCGTACTCGCCGTCCGCGGGGACCTCGACCTGGAAGGTCACGGCCGAGTCGTTCATGTTCAGACCGCTGACGTCGTACTCGCCGGAGGCGGCGAAGCCGTTGCCCTCGCCGGGGTGGCCCTGCCGGGCGACCTCGCCGGAGGTGATCCGCGCGTGCTCCGCCTCCCACGAGCCCCGCCACGGCGGCGCCGCGAGCGGCTCGGCCTCGCCGGGCGCGATCGCCACCCAGTACGCGGCCATCCGGTCGGCTTGCGGCACAAGGAGGTCGATCCGGCCCGGCGGTGCGGTGACCCGGCTGAGCGGGACCGGTGGGCCGGCGGCGCCCTCGTACCCGGTCCAGTCGATCCGGTGCACCGTCGCGGTCACGGCCTCGCCCCACAGCGCCGGGTCGAGGCCCTCGAGGGTGATCGTGAAGTCCCCGGCGCACCCGCCCGCCAGCACCTGCGCGGTCCGCCGCTCCCGGTCGAGGCTGGCGATCCCCTGGAGCGTGTCCGGCGTGTCCGGCCGCGGCGGCGTCACGCGCACCGTCTCGCCGGTCATGCCCGAGTACGCCTTGAGCAGCCACCAGGCGCCGCTGGGGACGTTCGTCTGCGGCGCGGCGCCCGAGTAGCCGCCGGGGGCGGTCCAGAACGCCATGTCCGCGTGGACCTTCGCGTCCTCGAACAGGGCCGCCCACTGCACGAGCTGCCCGGGTACCGACAGGTCGCGGTTGTTGGCGTACTCGTCGATGTTCACCGGCCGCGGCTCGATCCCCAGGGCGCGCTCGAGCTCCCGGTACTCGGCGTGGTGCCCGCGGAAGTCGGCGAGGGACTTCGGCGACAGCTCGTGCCAGGCGATCCACTCCGGGAGCGTCCCGGTGTCGCGGGCGCGGCGCAGGAAGTGCCGCAGGAACTCGCGGTGGAAGTACGCCTCGTTCGGGCCCGCGATCGGCACGCCCGGCGCCAGGCCCCGCAGCAGCCGCACCGTGGTGGTCCAGTCGGCCATGAACCGGTCGAACCGGGCCGGGGCGTTCTCCTTGAGCGCGTACCAGATCCAGTCGGGCTCGTTGAACGGCACGAGCACCAGGCGGCCCGCGTTCGCCTCGGTGAGCATCGGCGGGACGACCGCGCACAGCCGCTCGTGGTAGACGTCGATCCCCACGTCCTCGTACGGCCACGACGCGAACAGGTCCTGGAGGTACACGAACGCCAGGCCCGCGGTCCCGCGCAGGCGCCCGTTGCGGCGCAGGACCGCGACCGCGCTGGAGGCGTCCCCGCCGGGGTGCTGTGCGCCGCCGTCGGGCCCGGCCGCCAGCG
This sequence comes from Glycomyces albidus, assembly GCF_009451885.1. Taxonomy (GTDB): domain Bacteria; phylum Actinomycetota; class Actinomycetes; order Mycobacteriales; family Micromonosporaceae; genus Glycomyces; species Glycomyces albidus. Next base: position 239,111 of record NZ_WIAO01000004.1, on the reverse strand, counting down.
TCGTCAGGTCCAGCGCGTCGAGCAGCTCGTCGCCCGGCACGCCGTCGTCGGCCACGCCGTACAGCGACCCGGTCGCACCGTGCAGGACCGGGCCGGTGGAGACCGCGAAGTCGGCGACGAGGACCGCGTGCGGTTCAGGGCCGGGTGGCCCCGCCGGCGGTGCGGAGGGGTCGGGGTTCATGGCTGGGCCTTTCGGGGTTCTTCGGGGGCGCCTTCCCGGCCGGGTCAGTGCTCGGCCGGCGGCCCCGAGGTCTCGCGGACGATCAGCTCGGGCTCGGGCCAGCCCGGGACGGGCCGCGGGATCGAGCTGTCCACGCGGTGGCGCAGCAGCTCGAACGCACCGCGCCCGACACTCTCGAAGTCCTGGTTCACCGTGGTCAGCGCGGGGGTCGTGTACGCCGAGAACGGGGTGTTGTCGAAGCCGACGATCGACAGGTCGCCGGGGACCGAGCGGCCCGCCAGGTGCGCGGCGCGCATCGTGGCGAGCGCGAGGTGGTCGTTGCCGCAGAGGATCGCGGTGACCTCGGGGTCGGCCACGAGCGGTTGCACGGCCTTGAACGCCTCGGCGATGGTCCAGCCGGAGGGGACCGGCTCGGGGACGGGCCGGCCGGCCTCGCGCAGCACGCGGGCCCAGCCCTCGGCGCGGTGGGCCCTGCCGCCGCCGAACGTGCCGGTCGAGGTCGGGATCGCCAGGTGGTGGACGGTGGTGTGGCCGAGGTCGAGGAGGTACCTGGTGGCCTCGGCGGCGGCCTTGCCGTCGTCCATGCCGACCAGCCACGGCGAGGCCGCGAGCTCCTCGGCGGTGTAGGGGCCGATCGCGACCATCGCCTGCGGCTGGGTGTCGAGCAGGACCTGCTTGGCGCGCATGCCCGGTTCGTCGTGGGCCATGATGATGGTCGGCTCGCCGGCGCGGGGGAGGCGCGCGATGATGTCGGCGTCCGAGTGGGTGTCGGCGGGGTCGAGCACCGAGATCTGGACGCTCCAGTCGAGCGCCCGCGCGGCCTTCTCGATGCCGCGCAGGGCGGCCTCGGGGCCGTACAGGGAGATGTCGGCGGTGAGGACCGTGACCGACTCGACGGCGCCGCCGGCGAGGCTGCGGGCGAGCCGGTTGGGCCGGTAGCCGAGTTCGGTGATGGCCTCGAGGACCTTGTCGCGGGTGGCGGCGGCCACGCGCGGGGAGCCGTTGACGACCCGGGAGACGGTCTGGTGCGAGACGCCGGCCAGTCTCGCCACGTCCCAGATACTGGCTGCCTTCTTCGCTTGCGCCATCGCTGCCGTCGCTTTCCATGTTCATCCGCACGCACGCCATTCCGGGCGCGCGCAGAGCGCCCCGGTCCAGTAAAACGATACGCCGCCTCGTGTGAACGTTCACCTCATTGATGGTCCACAGACATTAGAGCACAGTTCTGTAACGGAGTGGTCATGCCGAAGTCACGGGTCATTCGAACCCATCAATACCACCAAAAGCCGCATCGGCCCCACGTGCGCCTCACACCTCGCGGAAAACCCCCGCTGTGAGAGTGAGTTCACACACTCGAAATCTTTGGCGACAACTTCTTAACACGCAGGCCCGGGTCGCGTAACACGTCGCAGTGAAGCTGGGCTCACTCCGGTAGGTAGGAGATTCACGCGCCGGCCTCGCGGCCGGCGCGTGACCACTCTCCCGAGCACCGTCGCTCCCCTCGACGCCGGATACCTGCTAAAGCCCGAAGTTTCTACCTATCCCTGGAGAGAGGAGGCGGCCATGCCCGAGCTCGACACCGGCAGCAATGCCTGGATCTTGACCTCCGCCGCCCTTGTTCTGCTCATGACGCCCGGCCTCGCCCTGTTCTACGGCGGCCTGACCCGTGCCTCGAGCGTCCTCAACATGATGATGAAGTGCCTCGTGGCCATCGGCGTGGTCTCCGTCGCCTGGGTCCTCGTCGGCGAGTCCCTCGCGATCGGCAGCACCGACCCCGAGAACCTCAGCGCCGACAACAACCTGTTCTTCGGCGACTTCAGCAGCTCGTTCGGCCTCGACTACGTCAAGGACCTCGCCGGCGTCACCGGCGGCGTCTCCAATGCCGCGCTCTCCGCCTTCGGCATGATGTTCGCGATCATCACGGTCGCCCTCATCGCCGGCGCCGTGGCCGACCGCATGAAGTTCTTCTCCTGGGTCGTGTTCGCCACCCTCTGGGTCGTCGTGGTCTACGCCCCGGTCGCCTTCTGGGTCTGGGGCGGCGGCTGGATCGAGGACTGGGGCGTGCTCGACTTCGCCGGCGGTTCCGCGGTCCACGCCAACGCCGGTGCCGCGGGCCTCGCCCTGGCCCTGGTCGTCGGCCGCCGCATCGGCTGGAAGGACGGCAACTTCGCGCCGCACAACCTGCCGCTCGTCGTCATCGGCACCGGCCTGCTGTGGTTCGGCTGGTTCGGCTTCAACGCCGGCTCGGCGTTCGCCTCGAACGGCACCGCCGGCCTGGCCCTGCTCAACACGCAGGTCGCCACCGCCGCCGCGATCCTCGCCTGGCTCATCATCGACCGCATCCGCGGCATCAAGCCCTCGGTGCTCGGCGCCTGCTCCGGCGTCATCGCCGGCCTGGTCGCCATCACCCCGGCCGCCGGGTACGTCGCCCCGCTCGGCGCGATCGCCATCGGCGCCATCGCCGGCGTGATCTGCCCCTTCGCCATCGGCCTCAAGCACAAGCTCGGCTACGACGACGCGCTCGACGTGGTCGGCCTGCACATGGTCGCCGGCATCTGGGGCTCGATCTCCGTGGGCCTGTTCGCGATCTCCGAGGCCACCGTCATCGCCGGGGTCTACGACGACGGCGTGGACGGCCTCTTCTACGGCGGCGACGCCGCCTTCGTCGGCAAGCAGGCCGCCGCGGTCCTCTCCGTGGTCGCGTTCTCCTTCGTGGTCTCCCTCATCATCGCCTTCGTCCTGAAGTTCACCATCGGCGTCAGGGTCAGCGAAGAAGAGGAGCTGGCGGGCATCGACGCCGGCCAGCACGGCGAGGCCGGCTACGACCTGCCCGTCAACGGCAACACCGGCTCGGGTGTGCCGGAGACCAACGCCGCCGCGACCGACAAGGTCAACGCGTAAGCAGCGACTTCACGTCACCGCCAGGGACGGCCGCCCCACGGGGCGGCCGTCCTGTTTTCACGCTCCGGCGCGCGCCCCGTTAAGCTCGTAGTGTCCAGCCAACCCACCGAGAGGTCCGCCCGTGTTCGACGCATTGTCAGATCGACTGTCGGGAATCTTCGAGTCGATCCGCGGCAAGGGCCGCCTGACCGATGCCGACATCGACGCCACCGCCCGCGAGATCCGCCTCGCCCTCCTCGAGGCCGACGTGGCCCTCCCGGTGGTCAAGACCTTCATCGCCCAGATCAAGGAGCGCTGCAAGGGCGCCGAGGTCTCCAAGGCCCTCAACCCCGCCCAGCAGATCGTCAAGGTCGTCAACGAGGAGCTCATCGCGATCCTCGGCGGCGAGACCCGGCGCATCAACTACGCCAAGCAGCCCCCGACGGTGATCATGCTCGCCGGCCTCCAGGGCGCCGGCAAGACCACCCTCGCCGGGAAGCTCGCCAAGTGGCTCAAGGGCGACGGCCACTCCCCGCTCCTGGTCGCCGCCGACCTCCAGCGGCCGAACGCCGTCGGCCAGCTCCAGGTCCTCGCCGAGCGCGCCGGCGTCGCCGCCTACGCCCCCGAGCCCGGCTCGGGCGTCGGCGACCCCGTGAAGGTCGCCACCGACTCCATCGCCGAAGCCAGGCAGCGCGGCCACGACGTCGTCATCGTCGACACCGCCGGCCGCCTCGGCATCGACGAGGAGATGATGCAGCAGGCCCGCGACATCCGGGCCGCCGTCAACCCCGACGAGGTCCTCTTCGTCATCGACGCCATGATCGGCCAGGACGCCGTGAACACCGCCGAGGCGTTCCGCGACGGCGTCGGCATCACCGGCGTCGTCCTCTCCAAGCTCGACGGCGACGCCCGCGGCGGCGCGGCCCTGTCGGTCCGCCATGTCACCGGCCGCCCGATCCTCTTCGCGTCCACCGGCGAGAAGCTCGAGGACTTCGACGTCTTCCACCCCGACCGGATGTCCTCGCGCATCCTCGGCATGGGCGACATGCTCACCCTCATCGAGCAGGCCGAGGCCGTCTTCGAGGACAAGCAGAAAGAGGAGTACACCGACAAGCTCCTCAAGGGCGAGGACTTCACCCTCGAGGACTTCCTCGACCAGATGCAGGCCATCCGCAAGATGGGCCCCATCGGCAACCTGCTCAAGATGATGCCCGGCATGGGCCAGATGAAGCAGCAGATCGACTCGATCGACGACAAGCAGATCGACCGGACCACCGCGATCATCCGCTCCATGACCCCCGCCGAGCGCCGCGACTCCTCGCTCATCAACGGCTCCCGCCGCCTGCGCATCGCCAACGGCTCCGGCGTCACCGTCTCCGAGGTGAACCAGCTCCTCGCCCGGTTCAAGGAGGCCCAGAAGATGATGCGCCAGATGAGCGGCGCCATGGGCATCCCCACGGGCAAGGCCACGAAGTCGCCCTACACCAAGCGCAAGGGCAAGAAGGGCGCCAAGAAGAAGACGGTCCGCCGCGGCGGACCGGCCTCCCAGCAGCAGCGCGCCCCGCAGCTCCCGCAGGGCCTCCCCGGCCAGATGCCGGACCTGACCGATTTCAACCCGGCCGACCTGCCCGACATCGACCTCGAGCAGTTCCTGAAGCAGCAGGGTTTCAAGGACCAGGGCAAGGACAAGTAGCCCGGGACCGGCGGGCGTCCCCGGAACCGCCGGGCGCGGTACGCGCCCGCACCGGCCCGGCACCGCCTCCGCACCGGCCCAGACCGTGCCCCGGCCGCACACGGCCGGGGCACGTTCGTGCGCGCGCGGACTTCGCGTGTCCTTCGCCACCACGGGCGCCGCGCAAGCGTGATCATGTCGGGGCCCGGAGCGAATCTGGCCGGGAGCATCACCCACCCAGGGTGGGAGGATCCGCCCGCCGCCCGCCGCTGATCCGGGCGCGGCGCTGGACATCCCGACCCGTCCGGGTGATACTGCGAGGCGATGACTGCACTCGAACCGCTCGCGCCGCTCCATCTCCGCGTCGTCTGGCTGCCGTACGACACGGTCTGCGACATCTATGTGGACGGCGACAGGATCACGTTCGACCCGGTGCCGGGCGCCGAGACCGTCGCCACCTCCGGGTACGCGCTCCCCGGCCTCGTGGACGCCCACTGCCACATCGGCATCCGCCGCGGCGCCGCGCCCATCGAGAGCCTCGACGAGGCCCGGTCGCTCGCGCGCACCGACCGCGACGCCGGGGTCCTCGCGATCCGCGACGCCGGATCGCCGTACCCGTACCCCGAACTCGTCGGCGAAGACGGCATTCCGCGGCTCGTCCGGGCCGGCCACCACGTCGCCGCCTCCAGGCGCTATCTGCGCGGCATCGGCCTCGAATGCGAACCCGACGAGGTCGTCGGCGCGCTGGCGCGCCAGGCGAAGCTCGGGGACGGCTGGGTGAAGCTCGTGGGGGACTGGATCGACCGCGGCAAGGGCGACCTCGCCCCGTCGTTCGAGCCGGAGGTCCTCACCGCCGCGATCCACGCCGCCCAGGCCGAGGGCGCCCGCGTCGCCGTGCACACCTTCTCCGAGGAGGCCGTCGCGTGCGTCGTCGAGGCCGGCGCCGACTCCGTCGAGCACGGCACGGGCCTCTCGAAGGACCTCCTGGACCGCATGGCCGCCAAGGGGATCTCCCTGGTGCCCACGATGATCAACATCGAGACGTTCGACGACATCGCGCGGGACGCCGACGCCAAGTTCCCGCGCTACGCCGACCACATGCGCCGCCTCAAGCGCGGCTTCCCCGAGGTCGTGCGGGCCGCCTGGGAGGCCGGCGTCAAGGTCCGGCTCGGCACCGACGCGGGCGGCGGGATCGACCACGGCCTGGCGGCCGAGGAGATGCGCCTGCTCCACGAGGCCGCCGGCATCCCGGCTCCGGAGCTGGTCGCCGCCGCGTCCTGGGAGGCCCGCGAATGGCTGGGCCTGGCCCCCGATCTGGGCGACATCGTCGTCTACGACCGCGACCCGCGAGTGGACGTGGCGGCGGTCCGCGAACCGGCGCTGATCGTCCTCCGCGGACGCCTGCTGCGCGATTAGACCCGATTCGGAACGGCCCGTGGCCGATTCGCCCTGTTTCGCGAATCGGCCTCGTCACACTGCCGTTGCGGGGGTCGGCTATCGTGAACCTCCCCGCGCCGTTTCCGCCCGAGCAGAGAGTGCAGCGATGACCTATCCTCCGACTCCGGACCAGTCCGGTCAGGGCGGCTTCCAGTACGACCCGTACGGCAGCCAGCCCGGTTCCCAGCCGCCCCAGCAGCCCGGCTACAGCCCGCAGCCGCAGCAGCCCGGCTACAGCCAGCCCCAGCAGCAGCCCGGTTACGGACCCGCCCCGCAGCTGCCGCCCGCGGCCCCCGGATACCCGCCCCCTTACGGCGCGCCCGGCCCGTACGGCCCGCAGCTTCCCAAGGGCCAGGCCGTCGCCTCGATGGTGCTCGGCATCGTCGCGGCCGTCTTCCTCTGCATCCCCTACGCCGGAGGGTTCATCGCCCTCGTCTGCGGCATCATCGCCGCGATCCTCGGCGGCATCGCCATGAAGAAGGCCAACCAGGGCCTCGCGGGCGGCAAGGGCATGGCGATCACCGGCCTGGTGCTCGGCATCATCGTCTGCGCGGTGGGCGTCTTCGCCATCATCGCCCTCGCGGCGGGCATGGCCATGCTCGGCACCGCCGGGACGGCGACGATCTGAGAACGCACACGTGAAGGGCGGCCCGGGCGGTGTCCGGGCCGCTTTCGCGTTCCACGGCCGCCGGACGGCGGCGCGCCGCACGGCCCGGCCGGCTCACCAGTTCGCGGGGACGGCCGTGCAGCAGGGCCTGAACGCTAGGTGATGACGAGGCAGAACGGGTGCCCGATCGGGTCCGCGAAGACCCGGAAGCTCTCCCCGCCGCCGTCGAGGCGCCGGGCGCCGATCTTCAGGACCGCCTCCTCGCCCGCGTCGAGGTCGTCGACCTTCACGTCGAAGTGCATCTGCTGCGGGGCGTCCTGAGTGGGCCAGGTCGGGGCCCTGAAGCCCTCGACCCGCTGGAAGGCCACTCCGGGCCGGTCCGGTGCGTCGCCGATGACGACCCAGTCGCCGTCGTCCTGGACCCTGACCATGCCGAGCAGCTCCTCATAGAACGAGGCGAGCGACGACGGGTCGGGGCAGTCGATGATGAGTCCGTGCCATTTTCCGATCATCCCGCGAGTATTCCAGCGGGATGCGACGGTCAAACCCGGATCAGGTGACGTCGTCGAAGCTGGCCGCGCGGCCGCGGGTGCGCTCGGCGGGTGCGGCCTCGTCGGAGGCGCCCGTGCCCGAGCCGTTCCCGGACCCGTTCGCCGAGCCGTTCGTCCCGCGGGTGAGCGCGCCGCGGTTGACGCTGCGGCGGGTGCCCTCGATCTCGCGGGTGGTGTCGGTCAGGCCCTCCTGGAGCGGCTTGACGCCGTCCTGGAGGTCGCGCATCGTCGACTTCAGGGGGTTCGTGAGCATCTCCTGGTCCTCTTCGCTCAGGATGTGCTTGCGGACGAACGTCTTCGGGTTGAGGTCCTCGGGGCGGATGTCGGTGCCGATCTCGCGGCTCAGGTCGGCCGCGGCGTTCGACGCCATGTTCCGGGCCTTGGAGATGAACCGTCGCAGGTTTGCGAGGGCTTTCGGCAGCTTGTCGGGGCCCCAAAGGAAGATCGCGATGAGGATGATCACGAGGAACTCGGTTCCGCCCAAGCCTCCGAACACGCTGACCCTCCGATGACCGACCGTGACTGCTGATACCTGAAAAACCTCCGCCTAGCGTACCCCCACGTCAGTCCCCGGCCGCTTCTAGAGTGACCTGCGCGCTGTGCTCCTCGCCATCGCGCTCGTACACCACCGTGACCGTCGTGCCCGGCGCGAGCTTGCGGATGAGGGCGATGAGCTGCGTGTTCTCGGTGACCGTGGTGCCGTCGAAGCTGGTCACGACGTCGCCGTCCTCCATCCCGGCGTCGTCGGCGGGCGAGCCGGCCACGATCTTGCTCAGGGTCACGCCGATGCCCAGTTCGGATTCCCCGAGTTCGGCGCCGAGGACGGCGTGCGTGGCGCTGCCGGTCGCGATGATCTCGTCGGCGATGCGCTTCGCCTGGTTGATCGGGATCGCGAACCCGATCCCGATGTTCCCGGCCTCGCCTTCGGCGGCGGTCGACGCGATCGCGGTGTTGATGCCGATGACCTGCCCGGCGATGTCGGTGAGCGGCCCGCCGGAGTTGCCGGGGTTGATGGCGGCGTCGGTCTGGATCGCGGCCATGACGGACTCGACCTCGCCGTTGTTGTTCTCGGTCAGCACGGGCCGGTCGATCGCCGACACGATGCCCTCGGTGACCGTGGAGGACAGCCCGAGCGGCGCGCCCACCGCGAGCACCGGGTCGCCGACGGCGACCTGGTCGGAATCGGCCAGGACCATCGCCGGGTGGTCGCCGCCCTCGATCTGGAGGACGGCCACGTCGGAGTCCGGGTCGGAGCCGATGACCGCGGCCGTCGTCACCGAGCCGTCGCTGAACAGGACCTGGAGGCTCTCGGCGGGTACGGACCCGCCGCCGGCGACCACGTGGTGGTTGGTCAGCAGGTAGCCGTCGTCGGAGACGATGAAGCCCGAGCCGTTGCCGCCGTCGGGCGTGAGGACCGTGACGACCGAGGGCATGATCTGCTCGACGACGCCGGCGACGGACGAGAGGTCGCGGGCGGTCTCGGGGTCGGCGCCGGTGATGGTGCCGCCGCCGTCGCCGCGGACGGCCCAGATGCCGATGGCCGCCCCGAGCGTCCCGGCGATGAGCGCGGTGATCGCCGAGACGGCGATGACGAGCCCGAGGCCGGCGCGCGCGGCGCCGCGCGGCCGCTCGGGCAGCGGCTCGACCGGCGTCGCGGCCGGGGCCGGGCGGGTCTCGATGACGGCGTGGCTGGCCGGGTCGCGCCACGGGTCGCCGGGCGCGGCCGGGTTCCACCACGCCGACTGCGCGGCCGGCTCGGCGGGCGCCGACTGCGGCCGCGCCTCGGACGGCTGCCAGGGTTGCCGGAGCCGCCACTGGTCGCCCGGATCTGCCTGGGGCGGCTGGGTGCCGGAATTCATGACAAGAGTCTATGCCGCATTTGCCGCCCCTTCACGGCCGCTGCGATTCCCTCTCGCGTCCTGTCCGAGCGTCCACTCCGGCCGGTCCGAGGGCACGAGAAAGGACCCGCTCCGCGCGACCGCGGAGCGGGCCCCCAGTCCGGACCGGCGGCGGGGTGACCGCCGAGTGGGGTGGGCTTGCTGCCGTTACTCGAGGGCGCCCTGGAGTTCCTTGTTCAAGGTCTCGGCCTCTTCCGGCGACATCTCGACCACAAGTCGGCCACCGCCTTCCAGCGGCACCCGCATGATGATGCCGCGGCCCTCCTGGGTAACCTCCAGCGGACCATCGCCAGTCCGCGGCTTCATGGCCGCCATATTCGTCTCCCCTCGATCCAAGGCCGCAGGTTGCGACTCGACGTTGCTAGATCAAGTTTCCCCGATCCGCAGGCCGAGAGCCAACTCGCCCCTCCGAGTATGTGACAAAGTTGCGGAGAAAGTGCTTAAAAGCCATGAAATCGGACAGCGAATTTGCGGATTTCCGATTCACGTGTCCACAGCACTGGAATACTGCCGGATCCTGACGGCCCCTTCCGCGCCGTGACTACTCTTCCGGGTCCTGCTCGTGCTCGGCCCCGAGCAGGAACGCGGTCCCCTCGATCTCGCGCCCGTACGGGGCCACGAACGTCGGCAGCTCCTTCGGCCCGAGCGAGCGGATGTAGGACCAGAACTGGCGCACGGCCTCGGCCTTGTCGACCGCCTCGATCGGCATGGACAGGGTCACGAGCCAGTCGCGGCGCCGCTCCGGGGTCGGCAGCGCCCGCACCAGGTCCTCCCAGGCGTCCGGCGTGAGCGAGGTCCACCCCTCGCCGGCCGCGGCGCTCTCCGCGGTCTTCTCGGGCTCCTCGAGGCGGCGGCGGTACGCGATCGCGGAGCCGTCGAACTCCCCGAGCGCGAAGACGCCCTCGGGACCGGCCAGCGCGACCTCGTCGCCGTCCCCGGCGCCCTCGGGAACGGCCCCGCTCGGCTCCACTGCCTCGACTTCGTACGCCTGTTGCTCCGCGTACTCGTCTTCGTTCAACACCAGCAGCCAATAACGCATGGGCCTATCCCATCACGAGCCGCTGCGCGGCGTCTGCTCCCCGTCGTCCTCGCGCGCTGCCTCACGTCCCGCGCCGTCGCCGTCCGCGCCGGACTCCTTGGCGAGCCGGAACGTGTCCTCGTCGAGCGGCTCGTCGAACGACTCGCCCGCCTCCTCGGCCGGTTCGAAGTCCTCGTCCCCGGTCGCGGGCTCCACGCCCTCGTCGACGGCGGCGAGCACCTCGGCCTCCGCCTCCGCCTCTGCCTCCGCCTCGGCGGCCTCCTCCGCGCCGGTGCCGAGTTCGGCGCGCAGGGCCGCGAGCTGCTCGTCCCGGCGGCCGATCTCCCATGCCAGGCGGGTCAGGGCCGCGTCGACCTGGTCGGTCCGGTAGCCGCGGGCGCCGGTGTCGAACTTGAGGGCGCCGATGGACGCCTCGCTGACCGGCTCCTCGTCGCCGAGCCCGGCCGGGGCGCCGGCGGGGGCGAGGTCCAGCAGCGTGTCGCGGCCGGTGGCCCACACGACGATCGAGAACGCGATCCACACGCCGATGACGGCGACGATGACCGGGAGCACGAGACCCACGGGAACCTCCAAGCAGCTCTAAGCGAAGAACGCGAAATAGGCGAACAGCGCCATTGTGCAGACCGCGAGGGTCACTCCCAGACGCGGGTTGCGGGGGACGACCGGCTTGACGGGTTTCCCGTGCCGGTCCGTGAGCGGCAGCCGGGGCCGGTTCGCGGCGCCCACCAGCAGATATCCCACCAGTGCCGCCAGCACCGGCGACAGGAACACGACCGACCACAGGGCCTCGCCGCCACCGCCGCTCGCGGCCAGGTAGGCGAACTGGCCGATGAGGCAGGCGATCATGCACGACCCGTAGACGAGGAGTTCGCGGAGCACGTGGTGGACGCCCGGCAGCAGCGTCGGCCGCTGCGCGGCGCGCACGGTCGCCGTCCGCGCCGCCTCGGCCTCGCGCAGCGCCGTCTGCGCGTGCGCCAGCGCCGCGTCCGGGTCCTGCACGGCCGCTTCGGCCTCCTCGACTGCGGGGTCCGGCACGAGGTCGGGGGTCGTGGTGCGCAGCGCCGAGCACAGTTCGGCGATCCGCGCGGTCTGCTCGTCCAGATCGGACCGGACGTCGGCGAGGGCGCTTCGGCGCCGCTCGAGGCGCCGGGCGGCCTGGGCGGTGCTGGCCGCCGAGTCCGCGTCCAGGCGCGCGAGTTCGTGGACCAGGTCGTCGTAGGCGCTCAGGCTCATCGGGTCTCCACCACCTCGTCCAGGCGGCCGGGCCGCACGTACGGGACCGCGAGGGTCTCGCCGCCCGCGTGCCGGTCGATGACCAGGCACCGGTTCGCGCGCGCGTCCCAGGTCCGCTCGTAGCCGCCGGTGATCGCGGCGAGGTCGTTCGCGGCGATGTTGAGCGCGACGACGCCGGCGCAGCTCTCGCGCCCGGCCGATCCGCCGATGTCGTCGAGGAACCGCCGGGCCCCGCGCCACCAGCCGATGAGGTGCGCGCCGGCCGCCGGGCCGTGCAGGAGGAGGTCGCGCAGGGTCCCGGGCTGGCCGTCGGCGCCGTCGGCGCCGAACCACACCAGGTAGACCGGTTTCCCGCGCGGCGCGGTGAGGATCGTCCCGGGTTCGAGTTCGCGGCATTCGTGCCCGGCGGCCTTCAGCTCCTCCACGAGGTCGCGCGCGACGCCCTCCGCGCCGGCCGCCGTGGCCGCGATCTGGAACTCGACGCTTCCGGGTTCGTGCTGGCGCGCCAGGGAGACCGCGGCGGAGGTGAGCACGTCGGCGGCGACGATCGAGGTGCCGAGGACGGCGAGGTGCCGGCCGGGGCTCTTGTCGAACCGGTAGCCCACTGTGGACATGTGGACGTCGACCGCGCGCCCGATCAGGGCCCGCGGCGCGTGCGTGGGCGGCGCGAGCGCTTCGAACCGCGGATCGGCGGCGAGGTGCTGCTCGTCGAACCCGCGGAACACGACCGGCTCCTCGTCCGAGTCCCGCCGCGCCCACAGGTCCCGCCGCAGGGTCGCCAGCAGCTCGTCCGCGCTCGACGCGTCGGGGAACCGGCAGGTCCGGTTGCGGCCCTTGAGCCCCCCGGCGTCGTTGATGACGGCCTGCCCGACCGACTCGACCGCCGCGTCGTTGCCCTCGTCGAGCAGGTGCTTCGCGCCCGGCAGCGCCACCCGGAGCGGGAACTGCCCGAAGATCGAGTCCTTCTTGGAGTACAGCGCCTCGATGCCCGAGATCGTCTGCGACGCGAGCACCAGGTGCACCCCGTACGAGCGGCCTTTGCGCGCCAGCTCCTCCAGGTGCGCGACCGCTTCGCCCGCGAGCCGGTCGTTCCCGGCGAACAGCACGTGGAACTCGTCGACGACCGCCACGATCCGCGGCAGCCGCACCTCGGGCCGCAGTTCGCGCAGCCGCGCCAGCCGGGTCGCCCCGGCCCGCTTCATCAGCCCGGCCCGGCGCGTCAGCTCCGCGCGGAGCGCCCCGAGGACCGCGACGCCGTACTCGCGGTCGGACTCGACGCCGACGGCCTTGACGTGCGGGATCCACGACGGGTCGAGCGGCGAGGGCGTGAACTCGGTGAACGAGACGCCCTCCTTGAAGTCCAGGAGGTACAGCTCCAGCTCGTCGGGGGAGTAGCGGGTCGCGAGCCCGTAGAGGACGTCGAGGAGGAACACGGTCTTGCCGCCGCCGGTGCGCCCGCCGATGAGCCAGTGCGGGGTCGCGTCGTCGAACGAGACCGCGACGTCGCCGCCGGCGGTGTGTCCGGCCTGGTCGCGGCCGATCACGGTGGTGAGGCCGTCGCGGCTCGACTCGGTCCACAGCTCCTGGGGGACGAGGTCGGCGACCGACAGCTCGCCGGCTTCGCGGCGCTGGCGGGCGCGGGACCCGAAGACGTTGCGCGCCAGCGCTGGCGGCGGCGGGGCGTCGAGGACGACCGGGAGCGGCAGGTTCCCGAGGCGGGCCTCGTCGCCGCATTCGAGGTAGGTGGCGTGCTCGATCGCGGGGAGCGCCTCGCGGTGCGGCAGGTTGCGCCAGCCGCAGAGGACGAGGTGGCAGCGGGCGGAGGGCCCGGCGTGCGCGAGGGCCGCGAGCCGTTCGCGCGTGGACTTGCCGACCTCCGGCGGGAGCCCGGCGACGACGATGAGGTGAAAGGGCCGGTCGGCGATCGACTGGCCGCGGGCGGCGATGTCGCGCAGTTCGGTGAGCCGCTTCTCGGCGGCGGTGAGGACCCGCCCGAGCGCGAGGTGGTCGGTGGCGACCGTGGCGGCGATCCCGGCGTCGACGAGTGCCGTGGCGGGCGCGAAGACCTGGCCGAGGGTCACGCCGTCGACGAGGGACAGTTCGAGGTTCGGGTGCGCGGCGGTGATCCGGACGAGCAGGGACTGGAGCATCCCGGCCACGCGGGGGTCGGCGGCGTCGCCGTCGCACACCAGGTGCCCTTTGCCGAGCAGGCCGACGAGGGCGGGGAACGCGGGTTCGGGGCCGTCGGCGGCGCCGTCGAGGAGGGCGGTGCCGACGCGCACCGCCGCCGTCGCCGCAGGGTCGGTCCATACGGGAGTGTTCGGGTCGGTGTCGCGGAGGTCGTCGCCGAGCCATCCGGTCGCGGCGCCCGCGGCGGCGGCGGCGAGCCGCCTCGCGAGTTCGCCTCTGCGCCGTTCGGTGTCGTCGGCGGCCAGGCGCGCGGCGGCCTCGGCGAGCAGCCGCTCGGCCCGGTCAGCGGCCCCGGCGGCTTCGCGCAGCCGCGCGGCGGCCCGCTCGAGTTCGGTCCGCCAAGTCAATGCCGCCTCCCCAGGGGTGCCGTGGTCGACACCACCTTACCGGGGCGCCGCGCCGCGTGAGGAGACCGGAGCGGAGCGCGAATGCGAGTGCACCGCACCCGGATCCGGGGCCGTCGGGGGCAGGTCCTGCGGGCCGGAGCGGTCCTGCGGCCCGTTCACCGCGTCGCCGGCGCCTGCGGTGTGGGGCACCGGTGCCCTCCGCGTCCTCGACGTCCTCAGTGCGTGAACATGCCCAAGGCCAGGTCCGCGAGGTACCCCGGGTCGTCCGAGCCGCACAGCTCGCGCGCCGAGTGCATCGACAGGATCGGGAGCCCGACGTCCACAGTGAGCATCCCGAGCTGCGTGCCCGAGAGCGGCCCGATGGTGGTCCCGCCGGGGATGTCGTTGCGGTTCACGTACGTCTGCCACGGGATCCCGGCGGCTTCGGCGGAGCGCCGGAACAGGGCGTGCTCCTCGGCGCCGCTGGCGTACCGCTGGTTCGCGCTCACCTTGATCATGGGGCCGCCGCCGGGGATCGGCCGGTGCACGGGGTCGTGCTTCTCGGGGAAGTTGGGGTGGACGGCGTTGCCGGTGTCGGAGGACATCATCGCGGAGGCGGCGATGGTCTTCGCGTACGCCTCGTCGGCGTCGCCGCCGAGGACGCGGCGGAGGACGGTCTCCAGGAACGGGCTCTGCGCGCCCGAGTAGGTCGTCGAGCCGATCTCCTCGTAGTTGAACGCGGCGAGCACGGGCACGTTCGCGCCGGTCCCCTCGGCGGCGATGAGGGCGGCGATCCCGGCGTGGGTGCTCGTCAGGTTGTCGAGCCGCCAGGCGGCGAACAGCTCCTCGTCCTTGCCGAGGTACGCGGGCGGGTCGAGCGCCACGGTGAAGAGGTCGTGCCCGAACACGTCGGCCGCGTCGACCCCGGCCTCGGCGGCGATGAACTCGAGGAACTCGCCGGGCCGGGCCGCGCCGATGCCCCAGACCGGCGTCAACTGGGTCTGGGCGTTGAGCTTCTGGCCCTCGTTCACGCCCCGGTCGAGGTGGATCGCCAGGCGCGGGATGCGCAGCAGCGGGCGGTCGACGTGCACGAGCACCTCCGAGCCGTCGCGCATGACGAGCCGCCCGGCGACCGACAGGTCGCGGTCGAGCCAGGTCTGGTGCGGCACGCCGCCGTAGACCTCGACGGCGATCTGCTTCCAGCCCGCCGAGCCGAGGTCCGGGTCGGGCTTGACCTTGAACGTCGGGGTGTCGGTGTGGGCGCCGAAGATCCTGAACGCGCCGATCGAGGGGTCGTCCACCCGCCAGGCGATGATCGAGCCGTCCCGCACGGTGTAGTGGCCGCCGGGCTCGCCGGCCGGCCAGTCGTCCGTCTCGGCGAGCCGCCGGAACCCGGCCGCCTCCAACCGCTTCGCGGCCTCGGCGCACGCGTGGTACGGGGTGGGACTGGCCTGGATGAACGCGGCGAGGTCGTCGGTGTGCGACCTGTCGAAGCGGGGCATGGCGGCTCCTCCTGTGCTCATTCACATCCCCGCGTTCACCGGTGCGGCTGGCGGGAGGCTGGTGCGGCTGTCAGCATAGATGCATGCGTGCGTTGCGACTTGGCAGACGGGTGTTCGATGGCGGCGATTACGCGGTGATGGCGATCGTCAACCGCACGCCCGACTCGTTCTACGACTCCGGGCGGACGTTCGCGTTCGATGCGGCCGTCGCCGCGGTCGACAGCGCGGTGGCGAGCGGTGCCGACATCGTCGACGTCGGCGGGGTCAAGGCCGGCGACGGGCCCGAGGTCACGGTCGCCGAGGAGATCGACCGGGTCGTCCCGTTCATCGCCGCCGTCCACGACCGCCACCCCGAGCTGGTCGTCTCCGTCGACACCTGGCGCGGCGAGGTCGCCCGCGAAGCGGTCGCCGCCGGCGCCGAGCTCATCAACGACACGTGGGCCGGCTGGGACCCGTCGGTGATCGAGGTCGCCGCCGACACCGGCGCCGGGCTCGTCGTCTCCCACACCGGCGGGCTCGAGCCGCGCACGGTGGCCGCGAAGGCCGTCTACGGCGACGTCGTCAAGGAGGTCCGCGCCGAGCTCGTCGACCGGGCCGAGGCCGCGGTGGCGGCGGGCGTGCGCGCCGACGGGATCCTCATCGACCCGACCCACGACTTCGGGAAGACCACGTACCACTCACTGGAGCTGACCCGCCGGCTCGCAGAGCTCTCCGACTCCGGCTGGCCCGTCCTGGTCGCCTTGTCCCGCAAGGACTTCGTCGGCGAGACGCTCGATCTGCCGGTGGACCGGCGCCTGAACGGCACGCTCGCGGCGACCGCGGTCTCGGCCTGGAACGGCGCCCGCGTCTTCCGCGCCCACGACGTCGCCGCCACCCGCGAGGTCCTCGACATGGTCGCGGCGATCAAGGGCGACAAGCCTCCGAAGGCCCCGCACCGGAGCCTGTGAACACCGCCGGCCGGCCCGAAACCGGACCGGCCGCAGTTGAGCATGCCTGCTTCAAGCCTTGCGTCGGCGGGACTGGAACTCCATGGTGTCCAGCTCGATGTCGAAGGGCTTCGGGAGTCGGATCGGTTCGCCGAACGGCACCGTCTGGTGCTGGAGGTAGCGGCCGGTTCCGTCCGGCTGGTGGTACACGGTGACGGTGCCCTCGCCGTCGAATTGGTCGATGACCAGGTAGATCGGGATGTTCGCCTTCGCGTAGCTCTCCAGCTTGACGGTGAGGTCGCGCTTGCGCGTCGAGTCGGAGGTGATCTCGGCTACCAGTT
Source organism: Glycomyces albidus (assembly GCF_009451885.1). Lineage (GTDB taxonomy): Bacteria > Actinomycetota > Actinomycetes > Mycobacteriales > Micromonosporaceae > Glycomyces > Glycomyces albidus. Next base: position 222,328 of record NZ_WIAO01000004.1, on the reverse strand, counting down.
GCACGTCGTCAGGAGGAAGACGCCAGTCGTCGTGCTCGTCGAGGACCTCATCCGGTACCACGACCATGTCGGGCACCGCAGCTTCGTCGGTCGCGGGCAGCAGCACCGTCTCGGTGTTGATGACCGCCCAGTCGTGTTCGTTGACGACGTCATTGAGCAGTTTGGCCAGCTTGAAGTACAGCCGGTTGTGCCTGGACATCGGTGTAGGCGACAAGTAGATCGCTCCTCGCAGGATCTCCGCGCGAGAACCAGGCGGCAGATCGAGCTCTTCCCAGGTTTCCCAGAGAAGATCGCGGTCGGCTCCGTGCGTATGTCTCGGTGCCTCGGTCGCCACCATCGTCAGACCTCCCATGTCGGCCTCCTTCCTGATCGCTCGGGTTCGTTCATGACCAGGACGGATCGGCGCCTCCAGTATGCGGCAGCATGCGCACGCGCGTCACCGTCCCGCAGCGTCCAACGATCGGGTGAGAGGAAGGTGACGGACCCTAACGCTTCTGAGACGTGGCCGATATTCGTCAGCCCGCCTGCTTCATGTGCTCGACGGCCTCGTCCAGGTCGTCGGTGACCTTGAGCAGGTCGACGTCCTTGGGGTCGATCTTGCCCTGGCCGAGCATCGAGTCGCGCAGCCAGTCGACCAGGCCGCCCCAGTAGGCGGTGCCGATCAGGGCGATCGGGAACTTGCCGACCTTGCCGGTCTGCTCCAGGGTGAGCGCCTCGAACAGCTCGTCCATGGTCCCGAATCCGCCGGGGAGCGCGCAGAACCCGCGCGAGTACTTCAGGAACATGACCTTGCGCACGAAGAAGTACTTGAAGTCGAGCTCGATGTGCACGAACTCGTTGATGCCCTGCTCGAACGGCAGCTCGATGCCGAGCCCGACCGACTTGACGCCGGCTTCGACGGCGCCGCGGTTCGCGGCCTCCATCGCGCCGGGGCCGCCGCCGGTGATCACCGAGAACCCGGCCTCGCCGAGCTTGCGGCCCAGTTCGACGCCGAGCTTGTACTCCTCGGAGTCGACGGGGGTGCGCGCCGACCCGTAGACGCCGATGGCGTCGCCGAGGTCGGCCTCCTCCATCGCGTCGAAGCCCTCGACGAACTCGGCCTGGAACTTCATGATCCGCCAGGCGGCCCGCTGCTTCCACTCTTCTTCGTGGGCGACGTCCAGCAGGTGCTGGTCGGCGGTGACCCGGTGGTCGCCGCCGATGATCCGGCGCTCGCTCATGATGCCTCCACATAGGCTCGCAGCGCCGCCGCGCATTCGCGGATGCGCGGAATCTCGACGCGTTCGTCCTGCTTGTGGGCGAGGTTCGGGTCGCCCGGCCCGAAGTTCACCGCGGGGATACCCAACGTCGCGAACCGGGCCACATCCGTCCAGCCGAGCTTGGCGCGGAACTCGCCGCCGGCCGCGGCGACGAACTCGGCGGCCTCGGGCCGGTCCAGGCCCGGCCGGCACGACGGGGCGATGTCGGAGACCTCGACCTCGAACCCGGCGAACACCTCCCGCACGTGCGCTTCGGCGGCCGCCTCGTCGCGGTCGGGCGCGAAGCGGTAGTTCACGTCGATCCAGCCCTCGTCGGGGATGACGTTCCCGGCGACGCCGCCGCCGATGAAGACCGCGTTCAGGCCCTCCCGGTAGGTGCAGCCGTCGACCTCGACCTCCCGCGCCTCGTACGCGTTCAGCCGCTCCAGGGCCGGCGCGAGCCGGTGGATCGCGTTCTCGCCCTTCCAGGACCGGGCCGAGTGGGCCCGCTTGCCGCGGGTCGTCACGCGCACCCGCATGGTGCCCTGGCATCCGGCTTCGACCAGGCCGTACGTCGGCTCCAGGAGGATCGCGAAGTCGGCGGCGAGGAGCTCGGGGCGCGACTGCGACAGCTTGTTGAGTCCGTTGTGCACGGCCTCGATCTCCTCGCAGTCGTAGAACGCGAAGCTCAGGTCGAACTTCGGTTCCTCGACGGTGGCGGCGATCCAGAGCGCGAGCGCGGTCCCGGACTTCATGTCCGACGTGCCGAGCCCCCACATCACGTCCCCTTCGGTGCGCGTGGGGAAGTTGCCGTTGACCGGGACGGTGTCCAGGTGCCCGGCGAGCATGACGCGGCGGCCGCGGCCCAGCTCGGTGCGGGCCACGAGGGTGTTTCCGACCCGCTCGGTCGTCAAGTGGCCCATGCGCTTGAGGGCCGTTTCGACCGCGTCGCAGATCGCGGCCTCGTCCCGGGAGACCGACGGGATGTCGCACAGGGCCCGGGTCAGCTCGACCGGGTCCGCGAGGACTGCCTCACTCAAAACTGTCACATCCGCAGACGATACCCGCCGCGTGGATAGGCTCTGACCATGAGTGAATTCCTGACTGACGCAGCCTGGGGAGTCGGCGTGGCCACGGTCGCCCCCGACGGCACGGTCCTCGACGTGTGGTTCACCCGCCTCGGCCTCGGCGAGGCGCCGACCGGTGTGGCCGCGCCCGGAATCGACCGGGAGAACCCGACCGGGACCCGCTCCAAGGGCGTGTCGGTCCTCATCAAGTCCCTCGAGGGCGAGCCGGTCGACACCGCGGACGTCTACCTGCGGCTGCACCTGCTCTCGCACCGCTTCGCGATCCCGCACTCGATCAACCTGGAGGGCATCTTCGGGCTCCTCCCGAACAACGCCTGGACCAACCACGGCCCGATCCCGGCCGACGCGGTGAACGCCGCCCGGCTCAAGCTCCGCGCCGCGGGCGGGACGCTCGAGGTCAAGTCGCTCGACAAGTTCCCGCCGATGGCCGACTACGTGACCCCGACCGGCGTCCGCATCGCCGACGCCTCCCGGGTGCGCCTGGGCGCGCACCTCGCCGAGGGCACGACGGTCATGCACGAGGGCTTCGTGAACTTCAACGCCGGGACGCTCGGCAACTCGATGGTCGAGGGCCGCATCTCCGCCGGGGTCGTCGTCGGCGACGGCTCCGACATCGGCGGCGGCTCCTCGATCATGGGGACGCTCTCGGGCGGCGGCAAGGAGGTCATCTCGATCGGCGAGCGCTGCCTCCTCGGCGCGAACTCCGGCATCGGGATCTCCTTGGGCGACAACTGCGTCGTGGCCGCCGGCTGCTACGTGACCGCCGGCTCGAAGGTCACGCTCCCGGACGGGACCGTGGTCAAGGCCGCGACCCTCTCGGGCAAGGACAACCTGCAGTTCTGGACCAACACCCAGACCGGCGTCCTCGAGGTGCGGCCCCGCGCCGGGACGTGGGGCGAGCTCAACGCCGCCCTCCACAGCGCCCAGTGATGCGGCCCAGTGATGCGGCCCAGTGACGCGGCCCAGTGACGCGGCCCAGTGACGCGCGCCGGGTAATGCGCCTGTAGTACCCGGGTACCGCCTCTCATGCCTGAGCATGAGGGGCTTTTTCGTTCCTCGGGCCGACGCGCGGGCGCCCTGGCCCGCATACCGTGGTCGGAGAGGGGCACGCGGCGGCAGGCGCAGGCGCTCCCCGCACAGGCTTCTTTCATGGAAACCGGGAGATGGAAAGCGGCGGCACCGGCCCGCGAGGACCGGTGCCGCCGCCCGTTTCCGTTTCGGGCCCTAGACCGGGCTGAGCCCCAGCCGCTTGCCGGCGAGCGAGACCTTGCGCACCGCGAGCTGGTCCGCGATCGCGCGGATCGCGCGGGACGCCTCGCAGTCGGGGTCGGAGATCACCAGCGGCACGCCGGCGTCCCCGCCTTCGCGGAGCTTCGGGTCGAGCGGGATCTGGCCGAGCAGCGGCACCTCGGTGCCGACGTCCCGGGTGAGCGCCTCGGCGACGGTCTTGCCGCCGCCGGAGCCGAACGGCTCGATGTGGGAGCCGTCGGGCAGCTCCATCCACGACATGTTCTCGACCACGCCCGCGAGCTTCTGGTGCGTCTGCGTGACGATCGCCCCGGCGCGCTCGGCGACCTCGGCGGCCGCCTGCTGCGGGGTGGTGACGACGACGAGCTCGGCGGTCGGCAGGAGCTGCGCCACGGAGATCGCGATGTCGCCGGTCCCGGGCGGCAGGTCGAGCAGGAGCACGTCCAGGTCGCCCCAGTACACGTCGGCGAGGAACTGCTGGAGCGCGCGGTGGAGCATCGGCCCGCGCCACACGACCGCGGTGTTCCCGGGCGTGAACATGCCGATCGAGATGACCTTCATGCCGTGCGCCTGTGGGGGCATGATCATGTCCTCGACCTGCGTGGGCGCGCCTTCGACGCCGAGCATCCGCGGGATCGAGTGCCCGTAGATGTCCGCGTCGGCGATGCCGACCGACAGGCCCTTCTCCGCGAGCGCGGCGGCGAGGTTCACCGTCATCGACGATTTGCCGACGCCGCCCTTGCCGGAGGCGATCGCGAACACGCGGGTGCGCGATTCGGGCAGGTTGAACGGGATGACCGGTTCGGCGCCGGCCTTGCCCCGCAGCTTCACCTGGAGGTCGGCGCGCTGCTGCTCGCTCATGACGCCGAACTCGAGGTCGAGCTCCTCGACGCCCTCGACCCCGTCGACGGCGGCGGCGACGTCCCGCTGCAGCGTGTCGCGCATCGGGCAGCCCGCGACCGTGAGGAGGATCTTCAGGGACAGGCGCCCGCCTGCGACCGCGACGGTGTCGACCATTCCCAGCTCGGTGATCGGACGGCGGATCTCAGGGTCGTTGACGTGCGAGAGCGCTTCATGCACGGCCTCGACGACGGCGGCGTTGTCAGACATGCGTCAATCGTAGCCACGTGCCCGGAGAAGGCAATGTGAGCGTAGCCTTACCCACCGCTCGCTCAGGGAGGCGAGCTATAAGTGCGGCATGACGCTTCCGTTCGAGATCTACGACGTCTTCTCAGACCGCCCGTATGCGGGCAACCAGCTCGCCGTCGTCTACGACGGCGCGGACCTCGCGACCGCCCAGATGCAGGCGATCGCGAAGGAGTTCGGCTTCTCCGAGACCGTGTTCGTGCTCCCCGCGGCCGATCCCGGCGCCGACTATCGCGCGCGAATCTTCACCCCTGCGGAGGAACTCCCGTTCGCCGGGCATCCCACGATCGGGGCGGCGGTCGCCTCCGTGGCGTCCGGCCGCGTCACCGCGAAGGACGGGACGGTCGTCCAGGAGTGCGGCGCGGGCCTCATGACCGTCGCCGTCGACGGCGGCGCGGCGAAGCTCACGTCGACCGCGATCGCGATCGGTCCCGAGCTCGACCCCGAGACCGCCGCCGCGGCGATCGGCCTGAGCGCCGACCGGATCGTCGGCGTCCCCAAGAACGCCTCCGCCGGGCTCGACCACAACTTCGTGCGCCTCGCGGACGAGGACGTGGCCGCCGCGGTCGACGTGCCCGGGCACCTCGACAAGGTGTACGTGTACAGCTTCGACCCGGAGACCTCCGCGGTGCACGCGCGCCTGTTCCACGTGGGCGTGGGGGAGGACCCGGCGACCGGTTCGGCGGCGGTGGCGCTCGGGGTGCACCTGGTGGACGCGGGCCTGATCGCCGGCGACGGCGTGCACGCGTACGAGATCGCGCAGGGCGCCGAGATCGGGCGCCCGTCGACGCTGTTCGGAGAGGTCGTGGTGGAGGCCGGCGTCCCGGTGTCGGTCTCGGTGTCCGGTTCCGCGGTGAAGACCGCGGAGGGCTCGCTGGTCGCGCTGCCGTGAGCGCCGGTCCCTGCGGGTCCGGCGGACCCGCAGGGGCTCAACCGGTGTAGACGGTGGTCCCGTACCGCTCGGCCGTGAGCCCTGCGGGCCAGGGGGCCGTGCGGAGGTCGCCGGCCCAGAGCCGGCGCGGCCAGCCGCCCTTGCGCAGCAGGGCCGCGACGAACCGGTGCGGGTCGTGCAAATGCCCCCACACCGACGGCAGGAACGTGGCGCGGCGGCCCTCCCGGTCCTTCAGGGTGAGGCCGTCCTCGCCGGGCCGCAGCCCTTCGATCAGCGTTGAGAAGTCCTGCACCGCAACGGTTTCCGCGGGCGTGAGGACCGCGACCTCGAACGTGAGGCCGGGGACCTCGTCGGCCCTCACCGGCGCCATCCGCGGGTCCCTGGCGGCCAGGCGGGCGTTGCGGACCACGTCGAACCCCAAGGGCCGCAAGGCGACGAGCGTGCCGATGCAGCCGCGGAGGGCCCCGTCGCGCTCGAGGGTCACGAAGGTCGCGGCCTTCTCGGCCAGGGCTGTCGGGGTGTCGGCGAGGAGCTCGGCCGCCGCGGGCGGCTTCGGGCCGAACGAGGTCGCGACGGCGCTGCGCGCCAGCGCCGTCAGGACCGGGCCGAGATGCGGCTCCATCCTCCGATGGTCCCACGCGCCGCCGGCCGGGTCGCGCGGCGCCCGGGATCGCCGTCCGGCGGGGTGCGCTGCGGGACCGGTACCGGTGCGCCGGTTGGCCGATCGAACCCGGAGTGTCGGTTCTGCGCTGTTCCGCCTGCCGGTGATGGATTTGGTCGGTGGCCCGTGAGAGACTGCCCGCATGAATGAACCGCGACCGAGCCTCGACTCCTTCGATGACGGCCTCGCTGACGTGATCGACCTTCCCTCGACCGGTCAGACCCCGACCGAGTCGTCGCAGCGAGGGCGCCTCCAGGAGCTCGATTCGCTGGCCGGGAAGATCGCGCTGGTGACGGGTGCCGGTGCGCCCGACGGGATCGGGTTCGCGATCGCGACGCGGCTGCGGCTGGCGGGCGCGACGGTGGCGATCGTGTCGACGACCAAGCGGATCCACGAGCGGGCCGAGGAGATCGACGCGGTCGGGTTCGTGGCGGACCTGACCGACGAGGCCGAGGTGGGCGGGCTGGCCGACGCCGTCACGGACGCGGTCGGCGAGGTCGACATCCTCGTGAACAACGCGGGCCTGACGTCGAAGTCCGATCCCGCCGTGGTGAAGCCGGTCGCCCAGTTGTCCTATGAGGACTGGCGGTCGGAGCTGTCGCGGAACCTCGACACGGCGTTCCTGGTGTCGCGCGCGTTCGTGCAGGCCATGGCCGAGCGCGGCTGGGGCCGGATCGTGAACGTCGCCGCGACCGCCGGCGTCGTCAACGCCGTCCCCGCCGAGGCCGCCTACGCCGCCGCGAAGGCCGGCGTCACCGGGCTGACGAAGGCGCTCGCGACGGAGGTCGTCGCCGACGGCGTCACCGTCAACGCGGTCGCGCCGGGCCTGGTCCGCACCGGCTCCTCCACGGTCCCCGAGCTCCAGCAGGGCCTCGACGGCCCGATGGGCCGCCCCGGCACGCCCGAGGAGGTCGCGGCCGCGGCCGTGTTCTTCTGCGCGCCTTCGGCCTCCTACGTGACCGGGCAGGTGCTCGTGGTCGACGGCGGCCGGTCGCTGCGGGTCTGACGCAGGGCGCCGACCGCTTCGACGCCGGGCCGCCCGGCCCGGTTCCCGCCTGTCCGAATCGCCACATTCGCGCGCCCTGCGCGCAACTTCGATCGCGCCGCGCTCGTTACCCTTGCGTGATCACATCGACGGCAACCACGATCCAGGGGGCGCGCATGGACGAGGCGTTCGGCGAGACGGCGAGAGAGGCCAGGGGGCGCACGCTCACCGCGCTGGTCCTCCTCGTCGGCGGGCTCGTCGGCCTCGCGGCCGCGTTCGACCTCACCTACGAGCGGATCGCCTCGCTCATCGACCCCGACCACGTCATCTCCTGCGACTTCAACCCGGTGCTGTCGTGCGGCACCGTCATGAACACGCCGCAGGCGTCCGCGTTCGGGTTCCCGAACCCGATGATCGGGCTCGCGGCGTTCCCGCTGGTGGTCTTCATGGGGGTGCTGTGGCTCTCGAAGGTCGAGCTGCCGCGCTGGATCGTCCTCGTGTTCAACCTCGGCACGCTCGGCGGGCTCGCGTTCGTGTCGTGGCTGATCTTCCAGTCGGTGTACCGGATCGGCGTCCTGTGCCCGTGGTGCATGGCCGTCTGGGCCGTGGTCCTGCCGATCTTCTGGTTCACGACCATGCGCAACCTCAGCACCGGCGCGATCCCGGTCTCGGAGGACTGGCGCGACGCCGTCGACGACGTGCTCCGCTTCCACTGGATCGGCCTGGCCCTGCTGTACCTCGCCGTGATCGGCATCGTCGGCATCGGGTTCTGGGACTACTGGTCCACGCTGCTCTGACCGGCGGGCCCGGGCGGACGCCCGGGCCTCGTGCGTTCAGGCGATCCGCAGCCCGATCGGCTCCAGCCAGCCGCCCTCGGACAGGTACTCGAGGACCTGCTCGACGCCCTCGCCGATCGTGATCTCGCTCGTGTCGATCTCCAGCTCCGCGTGCAGCGGCTCCTCGTACGGGTCCGAGATCCCCGTGAACTCCGGGATCTGGCCCGCGCGCGCCTTCGCGTAGAGCCCCTTGCGGTCCCGCGCCTCGCACACTTCCAGCGGCGTCGAGACGTGCACGAGCACGAAGTCGGCGCCCGCGGCCTCGGCCATGCGCCGCGCCTCGGCCCGGTCGGCCTCGTACGGCGCGATCGGCGCGGCCATGCCGATGCCGCCGTGCCGCGCGACCTCGGCCGCGACGAACCCGATCCGGCGGATGTTCACCGACCGGTCCGCGCGCGTGAACCCGAGCCCGCTCGACAGGAGCCGGCGCACCACGTCGCCGTCGAACAGCGACACCGTGCGCGTCCCGTCCTCCAGGAGCGCCTCGTAGACGCCGCGCGAGATCGTGGACTTCCCCGAGCCGGACAGGCCGGTGAAGAACAGCACCAGGCCGCGCTGGCGCCGCGGCGGGCGGGCCTTGCGGAGTTCGGCGGCCACGCTCGGGGGCGTGTGCCACTCGGGGAGCCCGAAGCCGCGGTCGAGCATGTCGGCGATCTCGGCGTCGGAGAGCGCGGTGCGCCGGAACGGCGGCTCGATGTCCTCGATCGGCCGCCACTGGCCGTCGCGCGTGTCGTAGGCGAGCTCCCGCGGCACCATCGCCCGGACGCCGTCGCCGCCGCCGAGCCCGTCCGGGCCGGTCATCACGTGCGTGGCGCCGTACGCGGCCGCCACCTTCGCCGTCAGCAGGCCGTCCCGCAGCCGGTCGCCGCGCTTGGACAGCGGCACCGTCAGCACCGTCGCCGTCGGCAGCCGGTCCTTCGCCGCGAGCACCGACCGCACCAGCGCCGCCGTCGGCAGCCGCAGCTCCCGGTCGCCGTTCGTCTCGTCCCCGGTGGGGATCATGACCAGCACGTGCGCCGCGAGGTTGTGCGCGGCCCGCGCGAGCTGCGCCAGCTGGGGCCGGTGCAGCGGCTTGTCGGCGACGAGCGCGAGGACCCGCGGCTTCGTGTACGTCGTCTTCGCCTGCTCCGGGGTCGCCCGCAGGCCCGTGAAGACGCCGTGGGCGGCGTCCGCGATGCGCCGCACCGGACCGCCGACGCGGACCATGTCCGGGCCGAGCGCGTCGAGGCTGTGGCACTCCACCGCGGCGACCGGCGCCCCCTCCGGGTCGGTGATGCGAAGCACACGCCGCTTCGGGTCGGGGTTGTCGAGCATCCTCGCGATCGCGATCGGGACGTCCAGCGTCACCGGCACCGGCCACGCCGTCCCGTCCGGCAGCGCGCCCGTGGTGGTCACCGCCCGCGCCTCCGCCTCGCCCATGAACCCGCGCAGCGGCGCGTACGCGCCGTACAGCAGCAGCTCGAGGTCGGCGAGCTCGTGCGGGAGCGGGGTGTGGCTCGGCGCCTCGGCGAGGATCTCGTCGGGCAGTACCCAGTCAGACATCGGCGGTCGGGGTCCCTTCGCTGCGGATCGGTCGGGGCGGCATCGGTCTCGGTCGAACCAGGGTATGCCACCGCTCCGTCACGCACCTCACCCGCGCCGCCGCATTCGTTCCGGTCCGTCCCGCATGGCGGACTGAGAAAGTGGCGCGCCCATTACCGGTAAGTTACGCTGACAGCGCTCTTCAAACGCTCACACAGCTCCAGAGCAGCAGCAGTTCACCGCGGACAAGGACGTCGGCGCGAGCGGCCCCCTCAGGGTTTGCCCAGACCAGCAGTGGAGACCTCCATGGACTACTTCGACTCCTCCAGCGGCACTGACGACAAGCAGCTCCGCCGCGACATCCGGCGCCTCGGCAACCTCCTCGGCCAGGCGCTCGTCCGCCAGGAGGGGCCCCAGCTGCTCGAGCTGGTCGAAGAGGTGCGCGGCCTGGTCCGCCACCAGCCCGAGGCCGTCGCCTCCCGGCTCGCCAAGCTCGACGTCACCGAAGAGGTCGACCTCGCCCGCGCGTTCGCCACCTACTTCCACCTCGCGAACATCACCGAGCAGGTCCACCGCGCCCGCGACATGCGCCGCTCCCGCGCCGAGAACGGCGGCTGGCTCTCCCAGGCCCGCGCCGAGATCACCCTCGAAGACGTGCCCGCCGACCAGATCGCGGCCGCCGCCGAGCGCCTCGAGGTCCGCCCCGTCTTCACCGCGCACCCCACCGAGGCCGCCCGCCGGTCCATCCTCATCAAGCTGCGCAACATCGCCGACCTCCTCGAGGCCGAGACCGCCGAGCGCGCCGTCCTCGGCTCCGCCGACGTCGACGCCGTCAACTCCCGCCTCGCCGAGATCATCGACCTCCTCTGGCAGACCGACGAGCTCCGCGTCGAGAAGCCCGAGCCCACCGACGAGGCCCGCAACGCGATCTACTACCTCACCGACCTCTACCGCGACGCCGCCGCCCGCGTCCTCACCGACCTCAACGCCACCCTCACCGACCTCGGCGGCTCCCCCCGCCCCGGCGCCGCGCCCCTGCGCTTCGGCACCTGGATCGGCGGCGACCGCGACGGCAACCCGTTCGTCACCCCCGAGGTCACCAAGCAGGTCCTGCTCATGCAGCACGAGCACGGCATCGCGGCCGCCGAAGGCGCCGTCGCCGGGCTCATCAACGAACTCTCGGTGTCCCAGGCGGTCCGGCCCGCCTCCCAGGAGCTCCTCGACTCCGTGGGCGCCGACCTCGAGCGGCTCGGCGCCGCGATCCCCGCCCGCTACAAGCGCATCCACGCCGAGGAGCCGTACCGGCTCAAGGCCCGCGCCATCGAGGCGAAGCTCGCCAACACCCGCTCCCGCCACGCCGAGGGCCTGCCCCACCGGCCCGGCATCGACTACGCGGACGGCCGCGAACTCCTCGCCGACCTCCAGGTCATGCGCGACTCGCTCGCCCGCCAGCGGGGCCAGCTCCCCGCCAAGGGGGTGCTCGACCGCGTCATCCGCACCGTCGCCGCCTTCGGCCTCCAGCTCGCCACCATGGACGTGCGCGAGCACTCCGAGGCCCACCACGCCGTCCTCGCCGAGCTGTACGACGCCACCGGCGAACTCGACAAGCCGTACGCCGAGCTCACCGCCGAGGAGCGCAGCGCGGTCCTCGCGAAGGAGCTGTCCGGGCAGCGGCCCCTCGCGCCCGCGAACGTCGAGCTCACCGAGCCCGGCCGCCGCACCTTCGACGTCTTCCACGCCATCCGCGACGCCCAGGAGCAGTTCGGGAAGGCCATCGTCGAGTCCTACATCATCTCGATGACCCACGACGCCGGCGACGTCCTCGCCCCCGCGATCCTCGCCCGCGACGCCGGGCTCATCGACGTCGCCCGCGGCCGCGCCGACATCGGGTTCGTCCCGCTCCTCGAAGAGGTCGAGGAGCTCAGCAACGCCGACACGCTGCTCGACTCGCTGCTGAGCCTGCCCGCGTACCGCGCGATCGTCGCCGCCCGCGGGAACGTCCAGGAGGTCATGCTCGGCTACTCCGACTCCAACAAGGACGCCGGCATCACCGCCAGCCAGTGGAACATCCAGGCGGCCCAGCGGCAGCTCCGCGACGTCGCGCACAAGCACGGGGTGCGCCTGCGCCTGTTCCACGGCCGCGGCGGCACCATCGGCCGCGGCGGCGGCCCCACCCACGAGGCGATCCTGGCCCAGCCCTCGGGCACGCTCGACGGCGCCATCAAGATCACCGAGCAGGGCGAGGTCCTCTCCGACAAGTACACGCTGCCGGCGCTGGCCCGCGAGAACCTCGAGCTCACGGTGGCGGCGTCGCTCAAGGCCACGCTGCTGCACACCGAGCCGCGCCACCAGCCGGAGGTCCTGGCCCGCTGGTTCGACGTCATGGACCAGACCTCCGAGGCGTCGAAGGCCGCGTACCGGGACCTGACCGGCCGCGACGGCCTCGCCGAGTACTTCTGGGCCGTGAGCCCCACGGAGCTGCTGGGCGCGTTGAACATCGGCTCGCGCCCGTCGAAGCGCCCGAACACCGACGCGGGGCTCTCGGGCCTGCGCGCGATCCCGTGGGTGTTCGGCTGGACGCAGTCGCGCCAGATCGTCCCCGGCTGGTACGGCGTGGGCTCGGGCCTGGCGGCCGCCCGCGACGCAGGGCTGGGCGACGACATCGCCGAGATGTACGAGAAGTGGCACTTCTTCCGCAACTTCGTGTCGAACGTGGAGATGACGCTCGCCAAGACCGACCTGTCGATCGCGGGCCAGTACGTCTCGACGCTCGTGCCCGCGCACCTGCAGTCGATCTTCGAGGCGATCAAGGTCGAGCACGCGGCCACGGTCCGCGAGATCCTCGCGCTCACCGGCGGCGAGCGGCTCCTCGACGCGAACCCGCAGCTCACCCGGACGCTCGAGGTCCGGGACCGCTACCTGGCGCCGCTGCACCACCTCCAGATCTCGCTGCTGAAGCGCTACCGCTCCGAGGGCGGGGCCGACGGCGACGTCGACCCGCAGCTCAAGCGGGCGCTCCTGATCACCGTCAACGGGATCGCGGCCGGCCTGCGCAACACGGGCTGACCGGGGCGGAGCCCGGGGCCGGGCCGGCGGGCCCGGCCCGGAGCGCGCACGGCGCGGACTCAGTCCTCGTGTTCGCGTCTCGCGCCGTCGGGCCAGATCCGCGTGACCGGGACGCCGCGCCGCTCGGCTTCGGCGACGGCGTCGGCGGTGCCGCCGCGGCGCTTCGCGGGCCTGCCGTCCCACACCGCCAGGAGCTTGTCGATCGAGGCGAGCATCCGCTCGTTCGCGGCCGCGTACGCTTCGGGGTCGCTCAGTTCGAACGGCATGACGTCGACGGTCGCCGCCCGCGCGATGAGGGCGTCGAAGTGCTCGTGGTGGCTCTGCCACACCTTCGTCTCGCGGTAGTCCGCGGCGGGCAGGACGACCTCGAGGCGCCCGCCCGCTTCGAGGACCTCCTCGGCGAAGATCCAGTCCGCGCCGTACGCCATGCAGCTCACCCCGATGAGATCGGGCCCTTCCTGCGGGAGGGCCCGCTCGATGGCTTCGCGCACCAGGTCCGTGCAGTCCTCCGCCAGGTCCATGTGCCCGGTGATCCCGACTCGCATGGTCTCCCTCCGTTCCGGCCGCGCGATCGTCGCGCGGCGCCGCACCGTTCATCATGCTAGGTTCGGCGCGTCCCTCGGCGGCGGTTCACAGCAGAAGCACGGAGACCATGGCGAGAAGCTTGCGAGTCAGCGTCCGGAATGCGAAGTTCCAGCAGTGGGAGACCTTGCTGCGCAACCGGACCAAGCGGCACCGGTCCGGGTCGTTCCTGGTCCAGGGGGTCCGGCCGATCACGATGGCCGTCGAGCACGGCTGGACCGTGCAGGAGCTGCTGTACGACGCCGACCGCCCGCGCCTGTCGGACTGGGCCCGCGGCCTGCTCGACGCCCCGCACACCGAGCGGGCGGCCGTCGCCGCGCACCTCATGGCCGAGCTGGGCGACAAGGACGGCGAGGCGCCCGAACTGCTCGCCCAGGTCGCCATCCCGACGCGGCGGCTCTCGCAGCTCGAGTCGCGCCCCGGCTGGCTCGGGCTCGTCATCGACCGGCCCTCGAGCCCGGGGAACGTCGGCTCGCTCATCCGCTCCGCCGACGCGTTCGGCGCCGACGCGGTGGTCGTCACCGGCCGCAACGCCGCCGACCCGTACGACCCCAAAGCGGTCCGCGCCTCCACCGGGAGCCTGTTCGCGGTCCCGGTGATCAGCGCGGCGTCCGCGCACGAGGTCGTCGAATGGGCCGACCGGCAGCCGCACCGCCCGTCCATCGTGGGCACCGACGAGCACGGCGAGCGGGCGCTGTCCGAGCACGACCTGCGCGGCGCGACCCTGCTCGTGATCGGGAACGAGACCGAGGGCATGTCGAAGGCGTGGACCGAGCTCACCGACGCCACGGCCCGGATCCCCATGTCGCCCAAGGCCGCTTCGTCGCTGAACGCCGCGAACGCCGGCACGGTCGCGCTCTACGAGGCCGCCCGCCAGCGGGCCCTGGAGCCCGAGGGGCCGTCCGGTGAGCGGTCGTCTCCCGGCCCGTTCGCGCCATGATGCACAGGCGGTCCTAGAGGGCGCTCGCCTTCGACTCCTCGGCGAGCCTGCGCTCGTGCTGCTCCTCGGCCTTGGCCCACAGGGCCGCGATGTCGGCGTCCGGGAGGGTGAGGTTGAACCGGCCTCTGAGGAGCGACGCGAAGTCGTCGGCGTCCTCGACGACGCGGACCGACTTGAAGTCCGGCAGGGCCGGGTCGTAGACGGTGAGGGTGCGGGCGCGCAGGACCCACATGTCGTGCTCGCGCGGGTTCTGGACCGTCAGGGTCTTCACGAACGGCGACTCGGGTGAAGTGGACAGTTCGCGGCAGCGGTCGGCGAACTCCTCGGGCCGCCGGGCGGGGAGCCGGAAGTCGAACGTCAGGTTCGAGACGCGCGGGTCGATCGAGCAGCGCCACTCGTCGCCGCCGAGGCTCCACATGCCGAAGTTGAACGCGCCGACCCGATAGCTGCCGTTGCGGACCGGCAGCGGGTCGCGGAAGCCGGTGCCGATCCCGGAGTCCGCCAGGTACTCCGCGCCGTCGGTCCCGGGCTTGCCGCCGCGTTCCCCGGTGCCGGGCTTGCCGAACCGGACCACCAGCGGCATGTGGTTCCACCAGTTGCCGTCGCCCTCGGTCTCGCGGGCGACCCCGCCGAGGACGCGGCGCACGTCGAAGCCCATGGCCTCCAGCGCGAACGCCATGACGCCGTTGTGCTCGTAGCAGTACCCGCCGCGCCCGCCCGCGACCAGCTTGGCGTGCAGCGACTCCGCGTCGAGGCGGATCGGCCGTCCGAGCTGGATGTCGAGGTTCTCGTAGGGCATCGCGGCGACGTGGGCGCGGTGGACCCGCCTGAGCGCGTGCAGCGTCGGGCGCCGCGGAGCGGAGATGCCCACGCGCTCGAAGTACGCGGCGAGCATGGCGGAGTCGAACACTCCTCGACCATAGCGCGAACGGCACCGGCGCGTACCGGTCGCGATCGGACCGGTCGCGAAACCCGTTGCGGCGTCCTGATACTCCTGGGACACCGGGTTCGCGGCCGGTGTGGGATAGTGTCGCCATCCTCCCGACTGCTCTCACATTGCCCTTGAAGGAGTCCCCGTAATGGTCATGGGTCCGACCCACGCCATGTCCGGCGCCGCCCTGTGGTTGGCGGGCTCGGCCGTCGCCTCCGCCGCGTTCGGCATCGACCAGACCGCGAGCGAGCTCGCCGTCGGCACCATCGCCTGCGCCGGCGCCGCCCTGTACCCCGACATCGACTGCGCCGGACGCGTGACCGAGAACAAGGGCGGGTCCACTGTGGCCCGCTCGTTCGGGGTCGTGTCCCTGCTCTTCGCCGAGATCGTCGAACGCCTCTGCTACTGGTTCTACCTGCTGACGAAATCCAAGAAGGACAAGAAGCGGAACAACGGCCACCGCCTGTTCACGCACACGATCGTCCACGCGGGACTCGTGGGCGCCGGCACCGGGTTCCTCGCCGCCTGGGGCGGCAAGTTCGCCGTGATCGCGATCCTGTTCGTGCTCACCGGCCTCGCGGTGCGCGGCCTGATGAACTCGGTGGTGGAGAAGTACGGGTGGGTCGTGACCACCGGCATCTCGCTGGCCGTCGCCTACGGCATGTACCACCTGCTGGACGAGAACCGCTCGTACTGGCTGCTCGGCGTCGCCATGGGGGTCGGCTGCTTCATCCACATCCTCGGGGACGTGATCACGAAGATGGGCTGCCCCATGTTCTTCCCGATCCCGATCCAGAAGCGCCGCTGGCGCGAGATCGGCCTGCCCGACAGCATCGCCCTGCGCGCCGGAGGCAAGGCCGAGTACAAGATCCTGCTGCCCGCGCTCACCGTCATGGTCGTCCTCGGCATGTTCTTCTTCCTTCCCGAGGTGCAGGGCCTCCTGTTCGACCAGGGCGGCGGACAGGGCGCCACGGAATAGCACGCAGAGCGGGCGGTCCGCGGCGCGAGCCGCGCGGCCGCTGCCGCCGCCTCGTCCTCGGCGAAGCCCGCGAGCCGGGAAACGGCATCGGGCTCGCGAGGTAGACTCGACCGGTCGCCGGAACAGCCCCCCGTCAGGGCTGTCTCCGGCCATCAGTCGTGCCCTGCAAGGGCAGCATCCAGACACTGCGCAGGGAGCCCGCGAATGTCCGAAGGCAAGCCGCAGCCCAGACTCGAGCGCCTGCTCGAGGCCGCCGCGTCCGCACCCAAGCTCGCCCGCCTCGCGGAGCTGGCCTCCGGTTCCGACCGGCCGGTCGACGTCGTCGCCGTCCCCGGCGCGCGGCCGCTGGCGCTCGCGCAGGCCGCCCGGCACGCCGCCGGGCCCGTCCTCGCGATCACCGCGACCTCCCGCGAAGCCGAGGAGCTCGCCGAGTCCCTCGCCTCGTTCATCGCCGAGGACGACATCGCGTACTACCCGGCGTGGGAGACGCTGCCGCACGAGCGGCTCTCGCCGCGCTCCGACACCGTCGGCGCCCGGCTGGACCTGCTCCACCGCATCCACGCCGGCGACATACCGCGCGTCATCGTCACCCCCGTCCGCGGCGCGCTCCAACCCCAGCTCAAAGGGCTCGGCTCGCTCGAACCGGTGCACCTGCGCCGCGGCGACGAGACCGACCTGACCGAGCTCGCCGCGCACCTGGTCGACCTCGCGTACGAACGCGTCGACCTGGTCGAGAAGCGCGGCGAGTTCGCCGTGCGCGGCGGCATCCTCGACGTGTTCCCGCCGACCGCCCAGCACCCGCTGCGCCTGGAGTTCTTCGGCGACGAGGTCGATTCGATCCGCGAGTTCTCCGTCGCCGACCAGCGGTCCCTCGACGCGGTCGAGGAGATGCGCGCCGTCGCCTGCCGCGAACTGCTCCTCACCGACGACGTCCGCGAGCAGGCCGCCGCCCTCGGCGAAGCGTTCCCCGGGCTCGCCGAGATGTGCGCCAAACTCGCCCAGGGCATCCCGGTCGAAGGCATGGAGTCGCTCCTGCCGGCCCTCGCCGGCCCCGACCGGCTCGAACTGTTCCAGGAGGTCCTGCCCCGGGACGCCCTCATCGTCGCGATCGAGCCCGAACGCATCCGCTCCCGCGCCCTCGACCTCGTCGCGACCTCGAACGAGTTCCTCGAAGCGTCCTGGGCCGCCGCCGCGGCCGGCGGCGAAGCGCCCGTCGACCTCGGCGCGGGGACGTTCCGCGACCTCGCCGACGCCCGCACCGCCGCGCTCGCGAAAGGGCAGCGCTGGTGGACGGTCTCGCCGTTCGCCGCCGCCCCCGAGGACGCCGTCCAGGACGCGGCCGCCGCGGAGCTGGCCGCGATCACCGGCGAGCCGCTGACGTACGGCGGCGTCGAGGACGACGCGGTCACCGTCGACCTCGGCATCGCCGAAACGCCGCGGTACCACGGGAACACCGCCCAGCTCGTCGAGGACATGCGCGCCTGGGTCCGCGAAGGCCGCGCCGTCGCGGTCGTCTACCCGGCGCTCGGCGGCGCCGAGCGGGCCGCCGAGCAGCTCCGCGCCGAAGGGATCGGCGCGCACCTGGAGGCCTCGCCCGCGGCGTTCCGGCCCGGCGAAGTTGTCGCGTGCGTCGGCACGCTCGCGCTCGGCTTCGCGGACAAGGGGATCGTGGCGGTCACCGCCGCCGACATCGCCGGCGGCAAGGCCCTCGCGGCCCAGCGGCCCCGCAAAGGCAAGGCCGCCAAGCGCAGAGGCGCGGTCAACCCGCTCGAGCTCTCCCCGGGGGACTTCGTCGTCCACGACGCGCACGGGGTCGGCAAGTACGTCGAGATGGTCCGCCGCGCGATCGGCGGCGCCGAACGCGAGTACCTCGTCATCGAGTACGCCGCGTCGAAGCGCGGCCAGCCCGGCGACCGGCTCTTCGTCCCGACCGACTCCCTCGACCAGCTCACCCGCTACGTCGGCGGCGAGCAGCCGACCGTCCACAAGCTCGGCGGCACCGACTGGCAGAAGACGAAGCGCCGCGCCCGCAAGGCGGTCCGCGAGATCGCGGCCGAGCTGATCCAGCTCTACGCGGCCCGGCAGGCCGCCGAAGGGCACGCGTTCAGCCCCGACACGCCGTGGCAGCGCGAACTCGAGGACGCGTTCCCGTACGTCGAGACCCCCGACCAGCTCTCGGCGATCATCGACACGAAGGCGGACATGGAGGCCCGGGTCCCGATGGACCGCCTCGTCATGGGCGACGTCGGCTACGGCAAGACCGAGGTCGCGGTCCGGGCCGCGTTCAAGGCCGTCCAGGACGGCAAGCAGGTCGCGGTCCTCGTGCCCACGACGCTCCTGGCCAGCCAGCATTACGGCACGTTCGTCGAGCGCATGGGCCAGTTCCCGGTGAAGATCAAGCAGCTCTCGCGGTTCCAGTCCGCGCGCGAGGCCGCCGAGATCCAGCGCGGCATCGCCGCGGGCGAGATCGACATCCTCGTCGGCACCCACCGGCTCCTCCAGGCCGAGACCCGGTTCAAGGACCTCGGGCTCATCATCGTCGACGAGGAGCAGCGGTTCGGCGTGGAGCACAAGGAGAAGCTGAAGGCGCTGCGCACCGCCGTCGACGTGCTCACCATGTCGGCGACGCCGATCCCGCGGACCCTCGAGATGGCCGTGACGGGCATCCGCGAGATGTCGACGATCGCGACCCCGCCCGAGGAGCGCCACCCGGTGCTCACGTACGTGGGCGCGTGGGAGGCGAGGCAGGTCGTCGCCGCGATCCGCCGCGAACTGCTCCGCGACGGCCAGGTGTTCTACCTGCACAACCGGGTCGAGTCGATCGACCGGGCCGCGACGCGGCTGCGCGAGCTCGTGCCCGAGGCCCGGATCGCGGTGGCGCACGGCAAGATGGGCGAGGGCCAGCTCGAGAAGATCATGCAGAGCTTCTGGGAGGGCGAGTCCGACGTGCTCGTCTCGACCACGATCATCGAGTCCGGCATCGACATCCCGAACGCCAACACGCTCATCGTCGAGCGCGCCGACCTGCTCGGCCTCTCGCAGCTCCACCAGATCCGCGGCCGCGTCGGCCGCAGCCGCGACCGGGCCTACGCCTACTTCCTGTACCCGCCGGAGCAGCCGCTGTCGGAGACCGCGCACGAGCGGCTCGCGACCATCGCGCAGCACTCCGAGCTCGGCGCGGGCATGTACGTCGCCATGAAGGACCTGGAGATCCGCGGTGCGGGGAACCTGCTCGGCGCCGAGCAGTCCGGGCACATCGCCGACGTCGGCTTCGACCTGTACCTGCGGATGGTCGGCGAGGCCGTGACCGCGTTCAAGGGCGGCGGCGACGAGCCGCCGGCGCCGGTCAAGGTCGAGCTGCCGCTGGACGCGAACATCCCGTTCGACTACATCGAGGTCGAGCGGCTGCGCCTGGAGATGTACCGCAAGATCTCCGAGGTCCACGACGAGGCCGAGCTCGACGAGGTCCGCGAGGAGATGGAGGACCGGTACGGGCCCGCGCCCGAGCCGGTCCTGACCCTGTTCCACCTGGCGCGCTTCCGACTCCTCGCCCGCGCGCACGGCCTGACCGACATCACCTTGCAGGGCAAGAACCTTCGGTTCTCCACTGTGGAACTCCCGGATTCGCGGCAGCTCCGCCTGGGCCGCCACTACCCGGACGCGCACTACAAGGCCCCGGCCGGCCTCATCAGCGTCCCGCGGCCCACGACGTCCCGCGTCGGCGGCAAGCCCCTCGAGGGCCTGGCGCTGCTCCAGTGGTGCGCGGACCTGATCTCCGACATCGTCCCGGCGGCCGAACCCGCGAAGGCATAGGGCGGGACCGGTCTGCTCGAATCGGGGTTCGGAGTTCGGGCGATCAGCGACGGCGAAGCTAGCGACCGGGTCGGGCGGCATCGACGTGGCCGGGCCCGGCCGGTTCAATGTTCGAGCGATCAGCGACGGCGAGGCCGGGGCCGAATAGGGCGGTGTTCTCGTGGCCGGGCCTGTTCGGGTCGTGGTCGGGCGATCAGGGACGGTGCCGGCGAGGGACCGAGTCGGGTGGTGTGGTCGTGGCCGGACCCGCTCGGGTTGCGGTTCCGGCGATGGGAGACGGCGAAGGCTAGCGGCCAGGCTGGGTGATATCACCGTGGCCGGGCACGTTCGGGTCGCTGTTCAAGCGATCGGCGACGGTGTAGCTAGCGATCGGGTCGGGTGGCATTACCGTGGCCGGGCCCGTCCGGTTCAGGGTTCGGGCGATCGGCGACGGTGCTAGTGAGGATCGGGCGGGCGCAGGTGACCGTCTTGCCTGCCCGCGGTGGTGATGGCCGGTCGGGGCCCTGACGCGTCGTGCGTGGGTCGGGTGAGTGTTGCGGTGGTGGCGGGTTCGCTTCGCTCGCGAGGGAGTGCGGTTGCGCGGCTCGGCGACCGGTCGGTGCGGCGTATCGTCCCGATCTCGATGCCATGTCGCCCCCGGGGCTCGGTCGGCGTCCGGTCGGCTCGACCGTGCCGGGAGCTACGCCTTCGCGGGTACGGCACCGACGCCCGCTGTCGGTCGGCGTGGCAGCGGCGGCAGTGGCAGTGGCAGGGCAGCGAATGATCGCTCGGTCTCGCATCGTTCCTCCTTTCCTTCGCGTTCCTCGTCGTGTGCTCCAGGCCCGGTTCGCCTCGGCCCCACGCGGGGGCGTGTCGCACCCCGGCTCCGGTTTCCCCTCCCAGGGCGTCATATCCCGGCTTCGGTTCCCCTCCAGAGCGCCTTGCGACCCGGCCCTGTCCGTTCCCGGGGCGCGTCGCACCTCGGACTTCGGTTCCCCCCTTGGGTGCCTTGCGACCCGGCCCCGTCTGTTCCCGGGGCGCGTCGCACCCCTGACTTCGGTTCCCCTCCAGGCGTCTCGCGCTTCGGCCCTGCCCGCTCCCGTGGTGGTGTGGTGTCCCCCGGATGTGGTGGGCCCTTGCTCGTGTCCAGCCGGGCGCGCGGCCGGTCAGACCCGGTGGTCCAGGTCCTGGTGGCCGAATGCCGTCATCCCGTGACCGGGGCCGGGTGGTTCCGGCTGCCGGGTCTCGAGCGAGCGGTCGCAGGACCGTTCGACCCGGCTGTCGCCGTGCGGGTGGTTGTGTGCGGCGGGTTGCCGTCCGCGGACCCCGCCCGGCCTGCCCGGCCTGGCGTGTCCGCTGTGCCGTGCTTCCTGGCTGGTTGTGCCTCGTTCCGAGCACTCGCACCCCGGCCGAGGTGATCCCGTCCGGAGGTCTCCCTCCCCCTTTCGGCACTACCGGTCGGCAGGCGGGGGGAAGAACCCGATAGCACTGAGGACTCTGCGCCCCCGAGGCTGGACACCCCTGCCGCCCATCGCGGCAGGGGATGCCCGGAACTGGTGAGGAGAACGATCCCGGCCAGAGGCTTGTCTCAGTCTGCGTACACCTGCCGCCACCTGAACCAATTCCGTATCCCTGTGCGTATCTCAATCCTCCCTCGCAGGAGCGGTGGCGTCATCACCCCACGGGTTGGAGAACGCTCACGTTCCGCCCCTGAAGTCGTTGCGCCCCAAGTGGTCTCGCCCGATCGCCGACCCGCGCCCGAGACGCCCCGGAGTTGACCACAGGCGACCGCGTGGCCGCGGTCGCCGCCGCGCACGCACGGCCGCGGTGCTGGAGACTGCGAGCCCGGAGGACCGCAGACGCATCACGACCGCCCCGCCCGACTCGCCGTCGCCGCCTCAGACCGCAAGACCCGCGGCCCCGAGCCCCGCAACCGGCATGAGGCCGAACTCGACCACCGCTTCGGGGCGAGCGAACGGCGGGACGACGACGGTTCGAGAACAGACGTCGAACCCTAGACCTGCTCGAAGTAGAACGACTTGATGAAGCAGTCGCGGGGCTGCCCGATCGCGAAGCGGACGCAGTCCACGAGCGACCGGGCGCGCAGCGCGTCGCCGTTCCGGGTGGGCTCGTCCCATTCGGGCCCGAGCGGATCGGGGGTCTCGAAGTCCGGCGGGTACAGCGAGATCACGCGGACCCCTTGGGGCCGTAGCCGCTTCGAGAGGACCTCGGTGAACCCGGCCTGCGCGGACTTCGCCGCGTAGAACGCCTCGTGCGCGGCCGACCGGTGGTTCCCGTACTCCCCGCAGCCGGACACCATCGTCACGATGTCGGGCCGGTCGCTGCGCAGCAGCAGCGGCAGGACCGCTTTCGTCACGAGCACCGTCCCGGCGGCGCCCGCCGCGATCGTCTCGGCCACCTGCTCATCGGTCGCCTCGGTGAACCCGCCCGCGTCCAAGTACGGCGCGCCGTTGTTGACCAGCACGTCCACCGCGTCAGCGGTCTCGGCGAGCCCCTCGGCGAACTCCCGCACCGACTCGGCGTCCGCGAGGTCGCACTCGAACGCGTGCGCCCGCCCGCCGACCTGCCGGACCTCCTGCGCCGTGTCCTCCGCGGCCTGGAAGCGCCGCGCCGACACGAACACCTCCGCACCCTCCCGCCCGAACGCGAGCGCCAGCGCCCGCCCGAACCCGCGCCCGGCGCCCGTGACGACCACCCGATACCCCGCGAACTCCATCCCGACCTCCCGATCCGTAGAACCCTCAGTGTCCTCGCCCCCACGGACGCGTCAAGTCCTCGGACCGTCCCAGGCCCCTCCGGCGGTGCATCCGCCCGGCGAAACGGCGGACCTCGGTCGCGGGGACGGCCCCGAGTCCGTCCTCTGGCGCCCCGGGATGAGCCGCGGACCTCCTTCGCCCGACCGTTCCCGGGCTCCTCGCCCAGCCGCACCGGTCGAACCCGGTGGACGGACCCCGTCCGCTCTGATTGCATGGGGCGGAGGCCGCGCCGGCGGCCGCAGGACCCGGGAGGAACGACCATGGAACCGATCGCCGACTTCCGCATCGACGTCCCGCAGTCCGCGCTCGACGACCTGCACGACCGGCTGCGGCTCACGCGCTGGCCGGCGGGGAGCCCGGAGCCGGGCTGGGCGCGCGGCGTCCCGGTCCTGTACCTGCGGCGCCTGGCCGACCACTGGCTGCACCGCTATGATTGGCGCGTCCACGAGCGGGCGCTCAACTCGTTCCCGCAGGGCCTCACCGAGATCGAAGGCCAGCGGATCCACTTCCTGCACGTCCGCTCGCCCGAACCCGGCGCGCTGCCGCTCGTCCTGACGCACGGCTGGCCCGGGTCGGTCGTGGAGTTCATGAAGATCATCGGGCCCCTCACCGACCCGGCCGCGCACGGCGGCGACGCCGCCGACGCGTTCCACGTCGTCGCGCCGTCCCTGCCGGGATTCGGATTCTCCACGCCCCTGTCGGCGCCCGACTTCGACCACGCGCGCATCGCCGGCCTCTGGCTCGCCCTCATGGACCGGCTCGGCTACGACCGGTTCGGCGCTCACGGCGGCGACACCGGCTCCAAGGTCTCCCCGGCCCTCGGCCGCCTCGCCCCGGACCGGGTCGCCGGCGTCCACATCAACGGCGGCCTCGAACTCCCGCCGCCCGACGACCCTGCGCTCGCCTCCCTGACGGCCGAGGAGCGCGAACGCCTCCAGGCCGTCCGCGACCTCGTGCGCGACGGCACCGGGTACTCGGCCCTGCAGTCCACGAAGCCGCAGACGATCGCCTACGCCCTCAACGACTCGCCCGTCGGGCAGCTCGCGTGGATCGCCGACAAGTTCCACGACTGGACCGACCCGGCCGCGCGCCTCCCCGAGCACGCCGTCGACCTCGACCAGCTCCTCACGAACGTCACCCTCTACTGGCTCACCGGGACCGGCGCGACCTCGGCCCACCAGTACCGGGCCGTCCGCGACGAGCCAGCGCCCGCGTACTCGGACGTCCCCACGGGCGTCGCGGTCTTCCCGACCGACCCGGCGATCCGCGGACTCCTGGAGCGGACCCAGCGGATCGTCCACTGGTCCGAGTTCGACCGCGGCGGCCACTTCGCCGCCATGGAGGCCCCGGACCTCCTCGTCCAGGACCTCCGCGACTTCTTCCGGCCTTTGCGCGGCGCCGCGCATGGGGGACAATGAGCGCATGGGGGCACCGACCGAGCCGCGGCCGCTGACCGTGCGGCTGCTCATGGCCCTGCTCGTCCTCAGCTGGATCGACTTCATGGCGGTCCTGATCCCCGAGTACTTCGCGTGCGGCCCGCACGACGTCGACTGCGAGCGCATGGGCTACACCAGCCCGGTGTTCCTCACCGTCCTCGTCGTCGGCGCCTCGCTGCTGCTGCTGTACGCGCTCGGGATCTGGCACCGCCGGGCCTGGGCGTGGTTCCTCGCCACGGTCACCACCGGGATCCCCGCGATGGTGCTCCTCGCGGAGTTCGACTCCTGGCTCGCCGCACCGGTCCTCGGGAAGCTCGCGGGCGTCCTCGACCTCACCTGCCTCGGACTGCTCGTCTCGCCACCGGTGTGGCGGTGGGTGCAGGTGCGGCCCACCGGATCCGGAGAATGAGGGGACCCGCCGGCGGCTCCGCGGACGTACCCTGGAAGGACCCAGTTCCTTGGAGCGCCCGTGAACAGCCCCGACTCTCCCGGACCCGCACCGCTCTACGACAAGCCGCACTCCGTCGACCTCGCGCAGGTCATGATGGTGTTCCAGTACTTCATGCTGGTCAGCGTCAGCCTCGGTCTCGGCCCGCGCCTGCTCGGCTGGGTCGAATCGCAGTCCGACGGCATCCCGGGGCTCTCCGAACTCGAGGACGCCCTCCCGGTCGGCACCACCTTCCCGATCGCGATCGTGCTGCCCCTCATCGCGGTCCTCACGGTCCCTTACGCCGCCATCGTGTTCCAGCTCGGGCGCGGGCGCCGCTGGGCCCGGGCCTTCGCCGTCCTGTTCGCGATCGGGAACACCGCGATCGGCATCGCCGGCGTCTCGCGGACCTACGGCGACGTCACCGCCCTCGTCATCTCGCCGGTGTGGATCGTCATGGGGCTGTGTGTCATCGGCGGCCTCGCTTCGCCGACCGGCCGCCGCTGGTTCGCGCAGGGCGGCTGGGCGCCCTGGTACATCCGGTACGAGATGGACCAGGCGGACCGGCGCCGGTACATCGGCCGCGGCGGCCGCCGCCGCATCCCGGCCGGCGACGAGGACAGCGCCGACTGAGACGCACCGCATACCTCCTCACTGTCATGGATCCGGCCGCCGCCCCGTTCAAGGGGCGACACACCGCCAGACAGGAGTGAGACCATGCAGCACCGCATCGCCGTCCTCGGCGCCGGGTTCGCGGGGGCCTGGGCCGCCGGCTTCCTCGCCCGCCACCTCCGCCCCGAGGACGTGGACATCACCGTGGTGAACGCCGAACCGGACTTCGTCGAGCGCCTCCGCCTCCACCAGGTCGCCGCCGGCCAGCGCCTGCGCTACCGGGGCCTCGCCGAGATGTTCGCCGGCACCGGCGTCCACCTGCGCGTCGACCGGGTCGCCGCGGTCGACGCCGACCGCCGCCGCGTCACCCTCGACGACGGAGGCGAACTCGCGTACGACACGCTGCTGTACGCGCTCGGCAGCACCGCCGCCGACCACGGCGTCCCCGGCGTGCGCGAGCACGCCCACCACGTCGCCGCCCGGCCCGCCGCGCTGCGCCTCCGGGCCCGCCTGGACGACCTGGGCCCCGGCGGGACCGTGCTCGTCGTCGGCGGCAACCTCACCGCGATCGAGGCCGCCACCGAGATCGCCGAGTCGCACCCGCGGCTGCGCGTCGCCATCGCGACCGCCGGCGAACTCGGCGGCTGGTTCGCCGAGAAGCCGCGCCGCCACCTCCTGCGCGCGTTCGAGCGCCTCGGGATCGCGATCCACGAGCACACCGAGATCGCCGAGGTCACCGCGGACGGCGCCGTCGCCGCCGACGGCCGGGCCCTCGCGGCCGACGCGACCGTGTGGGCCGCGGGCTTCGCCGTCCACCCCATCGCGGCCGCCAGCGGCCTCGACGTCACCGACACCGGCCGGATCCTCGTCGACCGCCAGATGCGCTCGGTCTCCCACCCCGGCGTCTACGCCGCCGGCGACAGCGTCTTCACGATCGCCGAGAACGGGAAGCCGCTCCCGATGTCGTGCGCCTCCGCCGGCTTCACCGCCATGCAGGCGACCGCCGCGATCGTCGGCGACCTCACCGGCTGCGACGTCGGACGCACCGCGCTCGCCTACTACGGCAACCACATGAGCCTCGGACGCAAGGACGCCATATTCCAGCCCGTCGACCGCCGCGGCGAAGCCACGAGCTGGTCCATCCGCGGCCGCACCGCCGCGTTCCTCAAGGAGACCGTGCTCAGGACCGCCGTGTTCGGCATGGGCCACCCGACGTTCGGGATGCCGTCCCGCAGACGCGCCCTCACGGCCGAGCCGGCCGCCCGCCGCGAGGCGGCCGTCGCGTGAGTCCCGGCCCGTGAGTCCCGGCCCGGACCGGCCGGACCCGCACGAGAGGACCTAGAGTCGCGCCATGGACACCGCCACCTTGGAGCGCTTCGAGGCCAGCCGGAACCGGTTGGCCGCGCTGGCGTACCGCCTGCTCGGCTCGGCCGCCGACGCCGAGGACGTCGTACAGGACGCGTTCCTGCGCTGGCAGGCCGCCGACCGCGACCACATCGAAGTACCCGAGGCATGGCTCACCAAGGTGGTCACCAACCTCGCCCTCGACCGGCTCCGCTCGGCCAGGGCCCGGCGCGAGAAGGCCGTCGCCTGGCTGCCCGAGCCGCTGCTCGACGGGGACCCGATGCTCGGCCCGCTCGACACCGTCGAGCAGCGCGAGTCGGTCACCCTCGCCGTCCTGCTGCTGCTCGAGCGCTTGACGCCCGTCGAACGCGCCGTCTACGTGCTCCGTGAAGCCTTCTCTTACAGCCACAAGGAGATCGCGCAGATACTCGACATCTCCGAGTCGGCGAGCCAGCAGCACGCCCTCCGCGCCCGCCGCCACGTCGCCTCGGAAGGCCGCGCCGAAGTGGACCGCGCCGCCGCCCACCGCATTGTCAAGGCGTTCGTCGACGCCGCCTCCTCCGGCCGGACCGAAGCCCTCGTCGCCCTCCTCACCGACGACGCCACCGGCATCTCGGACGGCGCGGGCGCCATGGAGACCCTGCTGCAGTACACCGGGCCCGAGCGCATCGCCGCGGTCATGCGCGGCGGCTTCAAACCGACCGACGCCAAACGCCGCCGCGCCGGCGGCGACGTCGCCATGCACGTGGCGATCGTCAACAACACCCCGGCCTTGATCGCCACCGCAGACGGCCGCGTCTCCGGCGTCGTCGCCCTCGCCGTCCGCGACGGCAAGATCGCCCACGCCACCGCCATAGCCGCCCCCGCCCGCCTCCACCGACTCACCGCCCAGTGGCAGCACACCGACCACGGCGAACCCCTCATCGAACACTGGTGACCCGGGATCGCGGCGAACCCCTCATCGAACACGGTGACGCGGACAAACGCGAACGGCCCCGCCGATGGCGGGGCCGTGCTCGTTCATGTTCGGGCTACAGGTCGGCTTGCTGAAGCAGCGCGGTGAAATCCGCGGTCTTCAGGTCGAAGATCGGGGAGCCATCGCCAAGCTTGCTGTCCCGCACCTGGAAGCCGGTGCCCGCCGTGCGGGCTTCCACGCAGTCGCTGTTCGCGGTGCCCTGGCTCCGGGTCGACTTGCGCCACGGGGAGACCCGCACTTCGACGCAGTTGCTGTTCGCGGTGCCCTGGCTCCGGGTCGACTTGCGCCACCTATCCTGGCTCATCGCTGGAACTCCTTCAGTGACTTGGCTTGTCGGAGCCCTCCTTCGAAGACCTGGCTGTACTTGCCCACGGCGTCGCTGTTCTCATAGAAGCGGCGTTCATAGGGGCTCTCCAGATAGACGATGCTGGGCTCCTCGATGTTCCTGAAGGATAGTACGGAGAACGGCACATCCAACATGAGATATGGCCCGGCTGCGAGCGGAAGGTATCTGATCGTTACATGAGGGTGCTCGTCTAGCTCGAGCATTCTCGAAAGCTGCTCCTCATCGCATCCGCCGAGTAGCGACGCCTCTGAGAGGAGGAAGCGGAGTCGGATCGCGTCAAGCTTGCTTAGGAGTTCGTGCTGGCGCCCCAGTCGGTCTTCAATGAGAGCAGGGTGGCGCTCCGGAGCGACGTCGCCTCGCTTGAACAACCGCTGCATGGTTGCGACGGTTTGCAGAGGTCCCGGAATGTGCATGGTTTCGAACTTGTCGAGCCCGGCTGCCAACCGCTCGAACTCCAGGTAGGCATCCCATCCTGAGTTCTCGATCGCGTGGCTGGGCTGGGCCCAGATCTTCTCGTCGACGAACCTCCAGATGCGTTCGAGCTCGAACCGAACCTTCTGGGGAGCGCCGTAATACTCGGCGAGTCTGCCGATGATCGCGAAGGTGAGCCGCGTCGACTTGCCTTCCTCCAACCGCCGCAAGGTTCTTGTCGAACCGACGATCGCGGCCGCCTCCGGGTCCGTGACGTTGATGCCTGCGAGCTCCCGCTGCGCTTCCAGTTCGCGACCGACCTGCCTGCGGAGTTCCGAAACTGTCGACATCCACTCAGTATCGCAATGGCGACGCTTTGTGCAACCCTCCAAAACGTATGGCAGTTCGGTGGACCATACTGCCACATCCTTACGGCGCACGCGGACTGCCGCGAGCCATCGCCAACCGTCCTACCAGGTGTTTCGACTTGAGCGGCCGAATCGCTCCGCCTACTGTCGACTCCACAGCGCAGTGCCGATGGGAGGAGCACCAGCAATGCGACAAGGAGAGAACGCGTCTCGAAGCGCACCCGATCCACTCGAACGGGGCCGTTTCAGCGACGGGCGACGCCGATTCGCCGTCCGCGCGTCGAGTGAGAACGCGCCCGACTCGTTCCAGGTCTATGCCGATGGGAACCCGGCCGACATCGTCGTGGTGATCGCCGGGCTGACCTCGTGGGACCTGCACGCCACGTGGGGCGAGGGCTGGCGGTCGGCCAGCGCGGAGTGGAAGGAGTGGTGTCAGGACCAGGCGTTCCTGGCGTTCTACAACGGCCGCCCTCCGGTCCCGGGACGGACCAGGGTGTGCAATGGCTGAACCGCTTCTCGCCGATCGAGAACCCGATCCCGAGAACGACGGCTGGCTGGGCGACTTCAACCGGGGGCCGGCCGTCTTCTCGGTCTACCGCGAGGCCGCCCACCCGCTCGGTCCGCCCGAGTACCGCATCGAATGCAACGACGGCGCCGGCCCGCGGGTGATCTGCCGCTTCGTCGACGAACCCGACCCGGTCATCGAATGGTTCGGCGCCTGGAGCGGTGACGACTGGTGCGACTGGATCCTGGCCGAGGCGCGCAAGCGCATCAAAGACCCGACCCGATAGAGGAGCGCTCCGCCGCGGGGGACCCCCAGGCCCGAACCGCCGAGCGCTCCGCGGGGGCCGACCGATGTGGTGGAACCGGTCGGCCCCCGCCCCTAGACGGGCCCGAATCAAGCGCGGCGGCACGAATCAGTCCTCTTCGGACTGTTCGGCGCCGCCGCGCCCGTTCCGGTCAGATCGCGCTCATGGGCTCGCCCTCCGGGTCGTCGCTGCGCGGCGTGTCCCGGTCGGTCACGAGTTCCCTCGCCCGTGCGGCCATCGCGGGACGTCCGAAATGCTCGTAGGCGCGGGCGAGGCTGTCGAACAGCAGGCGCTGTTCCGCCGCTTCCGAGTCGTTCAAGAAGTCGTCGAGGTCCTCGGCCTGAGGGGCGAACACTCTGAAGAGGGGCGCCTCGAGGTCGTCCTGACCGCGCCGGTTGAGCGCGCGGTCGATCTCGAACATCAGCTCGGTCACTCGGGGCATCCGCTCGAGAGTCTGGTGGTCGTAGGTCTGCTTCGAGAGCCAGTAGAGGGCGGCGGTCCGCGGTTCGCTCTGGAGCCGGTCGAGCCGCTCGATCCGCTTCGTCTCCGCGGCGAAGAGCCGCTCCTCCTGATCGACCTTCAGCCAGGTCAGCTCCACCTCCTCGACCATCTGGAGCTGCCGCGGATCGACCTGGACCGTGCTGCACGCGGCGCTCAGCGAGAGGGAGTTGTCGGCGCTTTCGAGCGGATGGGCAAGCGCCCGCCGCAGCGCCGCCTCGAATTGGAGGGTCTGCGTGAGCGGATACTGCGCGGCGAGCGGACCGGCGATCCGCAGGATCTCGGCCTTGGCGTTGTCCTCGTGGTTCTGGCCGGTCTGCCGCCTGACGGTGTAGTTGATCGCGACCGGGACGGTGAACTTGAACAGCGGCTGCGAACTCGGCAGTTCGAGCCGGGTGTCGACCCGTCGCGGCGCGGCGAAGACGACCGGCTGCGGGGGAGAGTAGACGGCTTCGGGCTCGGCGGGCTGCTTCCGCACGAGGTACACGACGCCGGCGACGCCTGCCGTGATGAGCAGGATGACGAAGATGGCCATTACAGTTCGACCTTTGCTTGTGAGACGTGTTCGTGGAGGTAGGCGCGGAGCTCGTACACTTCGGGATCCGCCGATCGAGAGCCGTGGACGAGTTCGTCCGCGACGGCGTTGAGCAGTGCGAGCGCCCAGAAGTTCTCGCGGGCGACTTCGACCAGCAGGTCGGCGAGTGCGAACCGCCGCCCGGCGTCGGCTCCATCGGCGAGGACGAGCCAGGCGCCGACGGCGCGCCGAGCGGTCCCCTGCCCCGCCGACGCGAAGACCGCCCGCCAGAGCGCGCGGACCTGACCGAGCGGGTCGCGGACGAGCCAGTCGGTTCGCAGGCGGTCGCGCACGGTCTCGTCGCTGAGGAGCTTGACGACGAGCTCGGGCACGGAGACGGCCCCTTGCAGCGGACGGGCTCGCCCGGCCCATTC
The DNA here is from genome assembly GCF_009451885.1 of Glycomyces albidus. Classification (GTDB taxonomy): domain Bacteria; phylum Actinomycetota; class Actinomycetes; order Mycobacteriales; family Micromonosporaceae; genus Glycomyces; species Glycomyces albidus. The sequence goes on along the minus strand of NZ_WIAO01000004.1, from coordinate 191,471 downwards.
GCCGAGCCGGTCGATCAGCGTCGGCGGCGGGACGTACCGCGCGGCCGACACCAGCCCGTCGAGCGCGGCGATCTGCACGTCCGCGGCGTTCGAGCCGAGCAGGTGCCCGAGCCGAGTGAGGGCGTTCCGGGGGAACCGGGACGCGTACTCGGCGTCGCCGCAGACTTCGGCCACCACGCGCTGCACGAGCGGATTGCCGCCCGACCTGCCGACGGACCAGGACCACAGCCGGTGCCTGACCTGCTGGCCGATGGTCGGATCGATGGCCCCGGCGACCAGGAGTTCGGCGGCGAGGCGGCGTCGCCCGGCCGAGCCTCCGCCCGGCCCGGCCGCGATGCGCGCAGCCCGGTCGACGACGATGTCGGCCGCGCCCGTCGCCGCCGCGAAGGACAGCAGTCTCGGCATCAGGTTCGCGAGCGTGTCGTCCTTGAATCGCCCCGGTTCCAGCAGCCGGTCGAGCCAGGCCCGGATCGGGTCGCGCCAGTTCGGGAACTGGTTCCATGCGAACGGCAGGACGGCGTCCGCGATGTTCGGGTGGTTGAAGGTCGCGGTCGCCGCGGTGAGGATCGTCTCCAGGTCGCCGAACCGCTCCTCGAGGCTCCGCTGCTCCATCACCGAGCGCTTGTCCTTCTCGCCGGCGATCTGCGCGAGGTCCTGCGCCGCGAAGGAGATCGAGTCCCTGGCGGCGCCTTGCAGCGCGCCGCTGGCCAGGAGCAGCGCACGCGCGTCCCCGGCCGCGGCGGGGCCGTGGACCAGTTCGCGGAGTTCGGCCGACCAGGAGTTCGCCTGCGACTCGACCGCTTCGATGAGCGCGTCGAGGGTCGTGGTCGTCGGAGCGCCGTCGAGGAACTCGGCGATCTCGGCGGCGCGGGGCGGCCAGAGGTCCCGGACGAGGTCGAGGAACCGCTCGTCGCCCTTCAGCTCGTCGAGGCGCCCGCTGCCGCTCATGCGCTTGGCGACGACCTCGATCGGGTCGGGCCTCCCGAGCAGGTGCGCCGCCGCCCTGAAGGACCGCTCCGCCCCTTGCAGGCCGTCGATGCCGACGGCGACGACCATGTAGGCGTCCTTCTCGTGGAGCTCCGACTGCACCTTGCCGAACGCGTCCTCGGTCAGTCCCCTGACGAAGGAGGGCGTGTGCGAGACGTCGAGCAGGAGCGCGCTGGGGGCGCTCAGACGAGCGAGGTCGCCGGTGAGTTCGCTGTAGTCGTCCGCGAAGAGCCGCTCCGATGCGAGATGGGCGTTGCGGGCCGCGAACTCGTGCCACCGGTGCCTGGCGGCGGTCGACAGTCCGGTGCGCGGTCCGCCGGCCAGGACCAGGACCCTTGAGTGCTCCAACGTCGCGAGCTGCGCTTCCAGACCGGGCGGCGGGACCACCGCCCGCATCTCCCGGTCGAGGGCCTCCCGGTCGGCGGTGTACCTGATGCGCCGGTGCAGCGCCTCGATGCTGAGGTTGTACGTGTTGTTGATCTGGTCGTTCCCGACGGCGTTGACGGTGCCGCCGTGCTCGGCCGTGACCGCGCCCAGGAATTCGTTGCGGGTCGAGGACGGAACCTCTTCTCTGGGCACTTCCCTCGGATCGGGCGCGGTCGCAGGTTCCGGCGGATCAGGCGCCGACACCGGCTCGGACGACTCGGAACGCGGCGGCATCTGATCGGCCTCCGCTCGCGCTCCGTCCAGGGGAGGCTCCTGCGACGGGTCCCCGCCGGCGGGCACCAGGCTGGGATCGCTCATCGGCGGCTGCTCCGCCCGCGCGGTCCCTGGTCGCCGTTGTGCTGGTCGCCGCCGACGGCGTTGACGGTGCCGCCGCCGTCGGCGCGCACCTCGCCGTGGAACACGTTGCCGACGCGGTCCGCGCTGACGTCCGCGCGCTTCGACCGGTCGACCCGGACGTCGCTGCCCGAGCCCGCACCGATCGCGTCGGCGCCGAACCCGCTGAAGCGGTACTCCTCGGTGCGCAGGTCGTGTCCGGCGGCGCCGACGCCGGCGACCCGCCCGCCGGAGGTCGGGCGGAGTTCCATGAGTCCCTTGGCGACGACCGACTCGAGCGGTTCGAACGAGGTGTCCTCCGAGACCGCCGAGGCGGGGAGGTTCGCGAGTCCGAACCGGAGGAGGTCGCCTGACGGCGAGGGCACGTGCAAGTACGCCTCGGCGTGGTACTGCTTGTCCGCCATGTCGATCGGGACCCGCACGAACTCGCCGGCCCGGATCCGGGCAGGATCGGGCCCGATGGTGCCGGTGATGACGTGCGCGGTCACGGCGACGGCCAGGAACGTCGCCTTGTCGTCGGAGTTCTCGAGGAGCATCCGGGTGGGCTTGGCGTCGCAGATGCGGCAGGCGTCGATGACGACCTGACCGGGCGAGACGTCGACCCGGGTGTCCTCGATGCCGTCGACGGGTCCGGCGGCGACGCCGAGCCGCATGCGGATGACGGTCCCGCCGTCCAGGTACCGCGTCCGCAGCCGGTTCTGGAGCGCCGCGGGCACCCCGTCGAGGATGCTTCGCAGGTGCGCTTCATCGAAGCCGACGACCAGGCCGTCGCCGGTGTTCTGGCAGAACTCCCAGGCGTTCCAGACATCGAGCAGGCCGGCGTCCTGGAATGCGCCCTCGATGTCGTCGCGGAACTCCGAGGAGACGCGGGTCCGCTCGGAGTCGGTGAAGTCGCTGAAGCGGCGGATGTCGAAGGACAGCACCACCGAGTGGCGCCGTTCGGCGACACGTGGCCGGGGGATCGAAAGACCGTCCATGAGCTCCTCTTTCGTAAGTGGAGTTGAAGTCGATCTTCAGATCCTCGGCGATTCGCCGTGAATGGGATGTGATCCGGAATCACTTCCCCGGCGGTGACGTCGAGCACGTCGCGTCCTGCGGTGCTCGTCGCTTCAGCGCCTCGATGTCCAGCACGGTGATCGGGTCCGGCCGGGTCCGGATGAAGCCCTCCACCCGCCACTTCCGCAGCGCGCGATTGACCCATGGCCGCGTCACGCCCAGCGCGTCGCCGATCTGCCGCTGGCTCAGGTGGACCTGCGAGGCGGTGGGCCCCACCCCCGCGTACACCACCTCCAGCAGGAGCTGGGCCAAGCGCTGCTCCATCGACCGGTTCGCCGCCAGGTGGATCCGCTGCGGGTTCTGGCGCGTCTTCGCCATCATGTACCGCTGCAGCTCGTTCTCGAGGCGGGCCTCCTTGATGAACGACCCGAACGCGCCGAAGGACACCACCGTCACCTCGCACGCTTCCAAGGTCCAGACCGAGGCCGTGCGCCCTCCGGCGTCGCGCTGGGCGTACTCGCCGATGAGGTCTCCCGGGCCGCGGATCGCGATGAACGTCTCCGTCCCCTCGACCCCGGTGTAGACCACTCTGACTCGACCGGATTCCAAGGCGTACAGGCGCGACTCCCGATCACCTTGTCCGAGTAGGAGCGAGCTTCCGGGCAGCGTCTTGGGGCGCCCGCGAGCCGTCAGCGCCCGCCACCGATCCTCGCCGATGAGGGCCCTGAATGCGCGTGTCGGTGCACTTCGAGGGGGTGTGCTCACTCATCCTTTCTAGCGATCGTCCACCGGTCCGTGTGTCCGATCAACGACACTCGGACGGGTGAAACGCCCGCAGCGGCGGTTCAAGGCGGGCGGATTGTGGATGGTTCGGGCGTGAGGCTAAGGTCACAGAGGCGGCCGGGCGGAGGGCTCCGCCCTGCGGCTGTGACGGCTCTGCTTCGGAAGGGCCGCTCTGAGAAAGGCCATGTGTTGAAGGGCCGTGCTGTGAATGGAGATGCTGTGCGCACACTGAGACTGGCGGGCGTGGCCGCGGTCGGGCTTCTCGTGCTGGGGGCCTGCGGGAGCCAGCAGGGGGCCGCGCTGTTCGTCGGAGACGAGCGGGTGACCGAGTCGACGATCGACGGGTACGTCTCGACCATCGCCGACTTCCGCGAGGAGCAGGGCGAGGACCTGGCGATCCACGACTACTCGGCCGACCGCGAGCAGGTCGTCGTGTACGTGCTGTACTCCGAGCTGGGCCGCGCGGTCGGCCTCGAGCCCGCGGAGACCGGCGGCGCCGACGAGCTCGAGACCATCGCGCTCGAGGCCGAGCAGTACTTCCAGCAGCTCGTCGAGCGGTCCGAGCCCAGGTCGCTGACCGACGCCGAGATCGAAGCCGCCCAAGCGGCCGCCGAGACCGACGCGAACGTCGCCGGGTACTCCCAGGGCGACCTCGAGCTCCTCGCCGGGTTCACCGACGACCTCGCCGGCTACATCGAGGAGTACGACATCTCCGTCAACCCCCGCTACGGCGAATTCGACCTCAGCCCGCTCCCCTCGGTGTTCCCCGTCGAGGTCCCGCAGCGTTGAGCACCGTCACCTGGCTCCTGACCTCCCCGCGCATCCCCGCCGGCCTCCTCTCGGTCGAGGCGTGGGACGCGCTCCAAGAAGCCGAGGCGGTGGCAGCGTTCGACGAGACGGCCACCGTCGAGGCGATCCGCGGCGCCGGGATCGACGTCGCGATCGTCGACGACGCCGCCGAGTTCCTCGAGGAGGGCGGGGTCTGGATCGTCGGCGACGACGGCGACGAGGAGCTCCGCGAAGCCCTCGCCGAATACGTCGCCGGCGGCGAGATCGAACTCGAAGTCGTCTACGGCTCATGGGATCCGGCCGGCGCGCGTCTGCTGGACCTCGTCGAGGCCGTCGCGCGGCTCCACGCCGAGGACGGGTGCCCGTGGCATCGCGCCCAGACGCACCGGACCCTCGGCCCGTACCTGCTCGAGGAGTCCTACGAGGTCCTCGACGCCATCGCCGGGGGCGACCCGGACGAGCTGCGCGAAGAACTCGGCGACCTGCTGTTCCAGCCGCTGCTGCACGCCTCGCTCGCCGAGGACTTCGACATCGACGACGTCGCCGGGGACCTGGTGGAGAAGATCGTCCGCCGCCACCCGCACGTGTGGGGCGACGCCGACCCCGACGACCTGTACGAGCACTGGAACGAGGCGAAGGCCGCCGAGAAGCCGCACCGGGACCACCCGGCCGACGGCGTCTCGCGGCAGCTCCCGTCGCTCGCGCTGGCCGCCAAGGTGATCGAGCGCTTCAGTGACCAGGGCGAGCCGCTCGACCTGCCCGAGCTCCCCGACGGCGTCAAGCTCGCGCCCGAGGACGTCGGCGACTTCCTGCTCGCCGCCGTGAACGCCGCGAGGGCCGCCGGAGTCGACCCGGAACTGGCGCTGCGCCAAGCGATCACGGAGCGAGCGGGCCTCGAACGGCTTGACCCGCAAGGCCATGACGCGGAGAAGCCCAGCGACTTCTGAACCATTGCGGAAAACTTCACAATAACGTTCTGTTGGCCTTAACAATCGTGGCGAACTTTGTTACGGTCGTCCCCATGCCAACCGGTGACGCAAGCGCCGACGGCCCGGCAGGGGCCGGCGCCCAGGTCAGAGGATCGAGCGGCTCCCTCGCGGGGCCGCTCGATCCCGGCCTGCCGTTCGAACTGGGCTCACCGAGCCCTCGGGACGGCGGACCCATGGAACGGCTCGCCCGCGAATCGGGGGGCCTCGACGTCAACTCCAGGTACGCGTACCTGCTGTGGTGCCGCGACTTCGCGGACACCAGCGTCGTCGCTCGCGCGGGCGACCGCATGGCGGGCTTCATCACCGGTTACCGGCGCCCGGCCGCACCCGACACGCTCTTCGTGTGGCAGGTGGCCGTGGGCCCGGAGTTCCGCCGCCGCGGACTGGCATCGCGCATGCTCGGCCACCTGGCCGGGGCCGTGCGCACTCGAGGGGTCCGCTTCGTCGAAGCGACCGTGACCCCGGGCAATAAAGCGTCGCTGCAGCTGTTCGGGTCGTTCGCGGAAGCGAACGGCACCGGCATGGCGAGCGACGTGCTGTTCTCCGAGCACGAGCTCGGCTCCGACAACGGACCTGAAGTGCTGTACCGGATCGGGCCGCTCCCGGGCCCGGCCGTCGCGTCCGCCGGCCCGCTCCCCGAGCGGGCCGCGGCAGGCCCCCGTCCGTTCTCCGGGTCCTCCGAGCCGCGCCACCGCCCGTTCGAGCAGGGCGACGCGCGCGGCCCGGCGCCGGACTGAGCCCCGCCCTACCCGGGCACCGACCAGTGCCGGCCCGGGTATGCGCCCGTCCGCCCCCGCGGACGGGAAGCGGAGAGCGGCCGAACAGGCCGACCCAGAGAGACTCATGCAGATTTTCGAACAGGTCGAATCACAAGTCCGCTCCTACTGCCGCAACTGGCCCACGGTGTTCACCACCGCCAAGGGCAGCCGCATCACCGACGAGCAAGGAAGATCCTATGTGGACTTCTTTGCCGGCGCGGGGTCGCTCAACTACGGGCACAACCACCCCGCGCTCAAGGAGGCGCTGCTCGCCTACCTCTCCGAGGACAACGTCGTCCACACCCTCGACACGTACTCCGCGGCCAAGCGCCGCTTCCTGGAGTCGTTCCGCGACCTGGTGCTCGCGCCGCGGAACCTCGACTACAAGGTCCAGTTCCCCGGGCCGGCCGGGAACAACGCCGTCGAGGCCGCGCTCAAACTCGCCCGCAAGTACACCGGCCGCGAGACCGTCGTGTCCTTCACGAACGGCTTCCACGGCATGACCCTCGGGGCCCTCGCCGTCACCGGGAACTCCATGAAGCGCGGCGGCGCCGGCGTCCCGCTCAACAACGCCGCGACCATGCCCTTCGACAACTACATGGACGGCCGCACGCCCGACTTCCTGTGGCTGCGCAGCCTCCTCGAAGACCCCGGCTCCGGACTCGACCGGCCCGCCGCGGTCATCGTGGAGACCGTCCAGGGCGAAGGCGGCATCAACGTCGCCTCCGCCGAATGGCTCCGCGGCCTCGAAGCGGTCTGCCGCGAGCACGGGCTGCTGTTCATCGTCGACGACATCCAGATGGGCTGCGGGCGCACCGGGCCCTTCTTCTCCTTCGAGCGCGCCGGCATCCGCCCGGACATCGTCACGCTCTCGAAGTCCTTGTCCGGCATGGGACTGCCGTTCGCGCTCACGCTCATGAAACCGCACCTGGACGTGTGGGAGCCCGGCGAGCACAACGGCACGTTCCGCGGGTTCGCGCCCGCGTTCGTCACCGCCACCGCCGCGCTCGAGACGTTCTGGCGCGACGACGACCTCACCGCGTCCGTCGACGACCGCGCCGACTGGCTCGACGGGGAGCTGCGCGGCATCGCCGCGGCCCACCCCGAGCTGGGCATCGACACCCGCGGCCGGGGACTCGCCCGCGGCCTGGTCTTCGACGACCCCGCGCACGCCGGGCAGGTCTGCCAGGAGGCGTTCGCGAACGGCCTGCTCATGGAGACCTCCGGCGCCGCGGACGAGGTCGTCAAGCTCCTTCCGCCGCTCACGACCACGAGGGACGACTTCGAGGAGGGCATCGGCATCGTGCGCGAGGCCGTCGCCACGGTCGCCAAAGAAGCCGAGGCGGGGGTGGCCGCATGATCGTCAGAAGGCTCGACGACCTCGTCGGCACCGACGCCGACGTCGAAGGCGGCGACCGCGACCGGGCCGCCGGCACCTGGCGCTCGCGGCGGCTCCTGCTCGCCCGGGACGGCGCCGGGTTCTCGCTCCACGACACGGTCCTCTACGCGGGCACCTCCACGACGATGCACTACGCCAACCACGTGGAGGCCGTCTACGTCATCGAAGGGTCCGCGAAGCTCCGCGACCTCGAGACCGGCGAGGTCCACGCGCTCTCGCCCGGGAGCATGTACCTCCTCGACGGGCACGAGCGGCACACGCTCGACGTCGAGAGCGACCTGCGCTGCGTGTGCGTGTTCAACCCGCCGGTCACCGGCCGGGAGGTCCACGACGCGGACGGCGTCTACCCCTTGATCACCGAAGCCGACTAGAACCGCCCCTCGCGGCGCAGAGAGGAACGAACGACCATGTCGCCCACCGACCTCTACCCGACCCGGCGGTTCGACGAACCGCGGCTGATCTACCGCACCGAGGACCCCGCCGTCTGGGGCGGGCCCGCCGACGGCCCCCTCACGCAGGCGCACCTGGACGTGCACCAGGCGGACGGGTTCACGCCCGTCCAGGCGCTCCTCGAACCCGCCGAACTCGCGGCGGCCCAGAACGAGGTCCAGCGGCTCCTCCGCGACCCGTCCCTCATCGGGGACGAGCGGGTCGTGCGGGAGCGCACGACCGACGAAGTCCGCTCGGTCTTCGACGTCCACAAGCTCTCCCCGTTCTTCGCCGCGCTGATCCGCGACGACCGCATCGCCGGGGTCGCCCGCCAGATCCTCGGCTCCGAGGTGTACGTCCACCAGAGCCGGATCAACTACAAGCCCGGCTTCGGCGGCGCGCCGTTCGAATGGCACTCGGACTTCGAGACCTGGCACGCCGAGGACGGCATGCCGCGCATGCGGGCGGTCAGCCTCTCGCTGGCGATGACCGAGAACTACCACTTCAACGGCTCGCTGATGATCATGCCGGGCTCGCACCAGACGTTCGTGTCGTGCGTCGGCGAGACCCCCGCGGACAACCACCGTTCGTCGCTGGTGCGGCAGGAGGCCGGCACGCCCGACCACGGCTCGCTGCGGCTCCTCGCCGAGAAGCACGGCATCCACCAGTTCACCGGCCCGGCCGGGTCGGCCGTGTGGTTCGACTCGAACTGCATGCACGGCTCGAACGGGAACATCACGCCGTTCCCGAGGTCGAACCTGTTCATCGTCTTCAACTCGATCGAGAACTCGCTGGTCGAGCCGTTCGCGGCCGAGAAGCCCCGGCCGGAGTACCTCGGCTCGCGCGACTGGCAGATCCTGACCTGATCCGACCATTCCGGTCCCGGGGGCGGGACGCGGTGCGGGCCCGGCTCATTCGAGCCGGGCCCGCACTCTCATGGGCGCGAACGGACGCCGCGGGTCACTCCGGGACGACGGGCTCCATGTCGCGGTCGTACGTCGGCGCCGGCAGCTGCGCGACGATCGCCGCCAGCGCCTCGGCCGAGAGCGCGAAGTCCTCGTTCCCGAACTGCATCCAGACCGAGACCGCCCAGCCGTCGGGGTCGACGACCGTGACCTCGTACTCGCCCTCGAACCAGCCCGCGGCGCCGCTCCCGTCCGCCTCGTGCGTGAGCCGCTTCTCGGCGATGAAGGCGGTCCGGCCGTTCACCTCGGATTCGATGCACGTGAAGTAGCGGTTGCAGTCGGAGAGGTACGGGCCGTTCGCGTCGGCGTCGCTGAAGCCGGGCAGCCAGCCGCCGGGGAGCGTGTACGTCAGGTCGAACGGCACGTCGCCGACGGTCGTGTCCAGGACCGACTCGTAGGGCAGCGAGCCGGTCATCACGTACTGGCGCAGCGCCACCGTGTCCTCGTCCCAGTAGGCGTCCGGCGTCGGGCTCGCCGACGGCTCGTAGACCTCGCCGCCGGGCGCGAGCTCGTCGAGGGCGGTCTGGACGTCGTTCCGCGTGACCTGCGCGGAATCCTCGGCCCAGGTCCACCAGCCCGCGTCGCCGGCGAGCCAGCCGGTCGGGACCTCGATCGGGTCGATCTCGTGCAGGTTCGTCGTGTCGTAGTCGATCTGGGGCATGGCGAGGACCGCCGCCTCGAGCGCCTCGGGGTCCACCGGGACCTCTTCGCCCTCGGGGCCGCAGAGGGCCTCCCAGGTCGCCCTGAGCGCCGAGCCGTTCGGGTAGACCACGGCGAGCGCCAGTTCGCACTCGCGGTCCGCGGTGTAGAGGACCCGGCCGTCGTCGAGCTCGGTGGTCGTGAAGTCCGACTCCGCGTCGTCGATGAGGTGCTGCGGGAAGTACTGCTGCGAGGTCGGGCCCGGTTCGGCGGTCCAGCCTCCCGGCAGCAGGGTCTCGACCTCGAGCAGCAGGCGGCCGGGGTCGTCGCCGTCCGCGCCGCCACCGGCGAACGCGAGCGCCTCGTACCCGAGGAGCTGGACCTGGCCGTAGTTCCCGGGCGTCATCTCGCCGGTGAACACGAACAGGCCGTCGTCCTCGACGACGGTGAGCTCCGCTTCGGCCTGCTCGTAGGAGAGGCCGAACTCCTCGGCGAACTGCTGGATCTCCTCCTCGGTCGGGTCGTTCACGACCGTCACGAAGTCGGACGCCTCGAACAGGCCGGTCGCGATGAGCAGGTCGCCGAACGCGGCCCTGCCGGCCTCGGTCAGCGCCTCGGCCACGGCCGGGTCGCCGTAGCCGTCGGGCCCGGGCAACGGGTAGCCGGCGTTGGCGTAGTCGAAGTCCTCGGTGGCCGCGGGGACGTCGTGGTCCTCCGCTTCGTCGGAGCCGCCCCCCGGCAGGCCCGCGACCGAGAAGACGAGCACTCCGACGATGGCCGCGACACTGGTCGCGGAGGCGCCGCCGAGGACGGCGCGGTGGCGGCGGCGGGCCTTGTAGCCGTCGCTGATGATCCGGTCGAGGTCGAACGCCGCGGGCGGCGGCGTCGTGTCGGGCATGATCTCCCGGAACACCGTTCCGGGGTCGTCTTGCAGATTCATGGTGACTTCGCTTTCTTCCGCTACGCCCGGGCAGGGACGACGGAATCGGTGAGGAGTTCGCGCATCTTGGCGATTCCCTTGGCGCACTGGCTCTTCACGGTTCCCGTCGAGCAGCCCATGGCCGCGGCGGTCTCGTCAACGGACAGTTGCTCCCAGAACCGCAGAACGAGCGTCGCCCGCTGCCTCGGCGGCAGCCGGTCCAGCGCGGCGATGAGTTCGAGCCGCACGTCGACCGCTTCCTGCGGGCGGTCGAGGCGCCGCACCGGCAGCTCGTCGCTGGCGCGCTCGCGGCGCACCCACGACAGGCGGCGGTGGGAGAAGTACACGTTGGTGACGATGCGGCGCACGTACGCGGGCGCGCCTCCCGGCTCGACCCGCTTCCACGCGGCGAACATCTTCGTCAACGCCTTCTGCACGATGTCGTCGGCCTCGTACCAGTCCCCGCACAGCAGGTAGGCGTACCGCCGCAGGCTGTCGCGCTGGGCTGTCGCGAAGGAACGGAACTCGGCCTCTTGCTGCTGCTCCTCGGTCTTCACTGGGCCTCTTTCAGATGACGGGTAGGGGCCCGGCCTCGCCGCATGGTGGATGGGGCTCGACCCGGCACGCTCAATACGCGGTCCGGGCCGGAAGCGTTGTCCGCCGCGGCGGGGTTTCTAGGAGCGGGGCTTCGAGGAACAGGGTTTCCAGGAGTGCGGTCGCTCCGGGATCGGGGTTCAGCGAGGGCGGGGTCGCGACGCGCGGGCGACGACGAGCGCCCGCGCGGACGCCGTGCACACCAGGGCCGTGCCCACCGCCGAGGCGAGTGCGAGCACGACCCAGGCGCCGGCCGGCCCCTCGTCGTCGGCGACGAGGGCGATGACGGCGGAGCATCCGAGGGCCACGGCGATCTGCACGAGTCCGAGGAGGCCGCAGACGTAGGCGGCCCGGCGTTCGAGGTGGCCGGTGAGGACGAGGGCGGCCGCGCCGAAGGCGACCGCGGTCGCGGCGTCGATGACCCTCGCTAGCAGGGTGACCGCGAGCCCGGGGTCGCCGTCGCCGCTGAACAGGTCCCACATGACCGTCATGGCCGGCAGGGCGATCAGGAGCGTCCACGCGGTGCGGCGGGCCTGCGACGCCTCGAGTTCGCGCTGGACTTCGGCCGCGACGGTCCGCGGTTCGCCGAATTCGGCGGCGGCCTCGTCGAGCGCCGCTTCGCGGCTCATGCCGGCGGCGACGCGCTCGGCGACGGCCTCGTCGAAGCCGTCGCCGATCTCGGCGAGCATGTCCTCGCGGACGCGCCTCGGGCCGCGCAGGGGCGCGGCGACCGCTTCGAGGTAGTCGCTCATGCCCCGAGGACCGCCGTCATGACCTCGCGCAGGGACCTCCAGTCCGCGACGCCCTTCTCCAGTGCCTTCAGCCCGTCCTCGGTGAGCGAGTAGACCCGCCGGCGGCGCCCCGAGGACTGGGTCCAGGTGCCGCTGATGGCGCCGGTGCGCTCGAGCCGCCGCAGCGCGGGGTAGACCGTGCCGCTCGGCAGGTCGAGGCGTTCGCCGCTGTGCTCGCGCAGGGCCGCGATGATCGCGTAGCCGTGGGCCTCGCCGCGTTTGAGGGTGGCGAGGATGAGGGTGTCGAGCTGTCCGTGAATGCCGTCCGCGTCCATGGCTCCAGCGTACGCCCGCATGTGTAGACGGTCTTGTTATGTAGACGGTCTACATGTAGCCTGTCTACATGAACACACACCTTCATGTCATCTCGCTCATCGCCGGGCCCCTGCTCGGCGCTGTCGCCACCTTCTTCTGGGAGAGCGACCGCTACGGCGTCACCGCCAGCGTCGTCCTCATGTGCTCCACCGTCGCCTGGATCTACGGCCTCCTCGGGGTCTGGGAGCGCGTCGGCGAGCGGCGGCCCTGGTTCGGCGCCGTCGGCACCGTCCTCGCGCTCGCCGGCTTCGCCGGCGGCATGGCCTTCAGCCTCCAGGGCTTCTTCGAGGCGATCTTCCGGGTCTCCGGCCCCGAGTCCCTCGCGGCCGCCGCCGACCACCCGATCGCCTCCGCGGTGGTCCTCTGGATCCCCGGCCCGGCCTTCCCGCTGGCGCTCTGCGCCCTCGGCATCGCCCTCGCGTGGACGCGCCTCGCCCCGCTGTGGCTCGGCGCGCTCCTCGTCCTCTCCGGCGCGGTGTTCCCGCTCAGCCGCATCACCCGGACCGAGTCCATCGCCCACGCCGCCGACGTCCTCATCCTCGCGGCCTTCACCGCCCTCGCGGTGCTCTACGTCCGCACCGGCCTCCGCCGCCCCGGCCGCGAACCCGCATCCGCAGCCACCTGACCGACCCCGCCCCGCGCCCTTTCAACCGGGTCGTCCTGATCACAGGAACCCGTTTGGAAGGGCGCGGACGCATCCGGTACAGTTACATCCCGTCGGCGCAACGAGCTTCGAGGCGCTGCGACACCATTGGGGTATGGTGTAATTGGCAACACGGCTGATTCTGGTTCAGTTGTTCTTGGTTCGAGTCCAGGTACCCCAGCCACATTTGCTCCATCAAACAAACAGGCCCGCTGTGCGGGCCTTTCGTTTGCTCGGACCGTGCTAGCGGTCGGGCTCCTGGTCGGGGAAGCGCATGCGGTCGCCTACGGACACCAGCGCCCAGATGACGAACACGTCGAGCGCGATCACCATGATCGACCACCAGGGCTGGAACGGCAGCCACATGAAGTTCGCGATCATGGAGGCGACCGCGATCGCGATGCCGAGGGCCCGCGCCCAGTCCGAGCCGGTGAAGAGGCTGAAACCGACGAGCACCGCGATGATGCCGATGATCAGATGCACCCAGCCCCAGCCGGTGAGGTCGAACTCGTACGCGTAACCGGCGGCGGTCACAAAGAACTCGTCCTCGACCAGGGCCGCGATGCCGACGAGCACCTGCCAGGTCCCCGCGACGATCATCATCCAGGCACCGAAGACGACGCCTCCGATCGCCAGTGGTCTCCGTGCCATGACTCCTCCAAGCTCGTGTCCCTGGGGGCATCATCCGCCCGGGCGCGGTTCCGGACTGGGAATATGCGGAAGAGCCATGCGCATCGGGCCGAAAGCGCTCATAATGCCGCCGTCGAGTCGAGGCCGTCCAGGGTCGCCGCATCGACCGCGGCCGGGCGGGCCGCGGCGAGGTCGGCGATGAGTCCGAAGTGGTCGCTGATCCAGACGTCGTCGACCGGGGCGGTGAAGACGCGTTCGCACAGGCGGACTTCGAGGGCCGGGCCGTTGGGGCCGTCGTGGGCGAAGAGGTAGTCGATGCGGCGGTCGCCGAGCCGCCCGTCGTGGATCAGCGGGTCGAGCGACGGGGCGAACGTCGGCCCGGGATGGTCGCCGTTGTGCTCGCGCCAGAGGTCGCGGAAGCGGTTGCGCAGGAGGCGCACGCTCGGCGCGTCTGGTTCGGCGTCGAGGTCGCCGCCGATGACGGCGGACTGACCGGTGACGGCGAGGGCGGTGTCGAGGTAGCGGAGGAGCGCCGCGGTCTGGGCGCGGCGGAGGTCCTCCTCCTCGCTGCGCCAGGACGGCTTGTGGTTCACGACCAGGAGCGGCACGTCGCTGTCGGGCCATTGGACGTCGACCGCGAGCGATCCGGCCGGGAAGTCGCCGGCGCGCAGGTCGAACTCGACCGGCGCGCTCAGGCGCCAGCGGCTGGCGACGGCCAGACCGCCGCCGTCGGGGGCGCGGCGGGACTGGCGGAGGATCTGGAAGTTCGTGCCGAGGAGTTCGGCCGCCTGGTCGGTGCGGCCGTCGGCCACGCATTCCTGGAACAGGACGATGTCAGGCGCGATGGAGCGGAGCGCGGCAGCGAGCGGGCGGCGCCGGCGGGGCCAGTCCGCGTGCCGCGCGTAGAGGTTGAGCGTCAGGATGCGCATCTGCCCATGGCCGTGTCACCCCTCTGCGGGCTCGGCGGTCGACATCGGGCGTGATCGGCCCGGGCGCTCCTCGTCGAAGTCAGTGGAACCGCCCGAAGCGCCGTGGGAGCCGCTGCCGGAACCACCGCCGGGTGCACTGCCGGCAGAGCCGCCGGAAGCACCATGGGCATCACTGTCGAACCTGACCGTGAGGAGCGCTTTCGCGCGCTGCGCCCGTTCGCGGTCCTGCTCTTGGACCTCGAGGAGGAAGGCGGCGACCTCCGCGTCGCCGCGCTCCTGCGCGTCGTCGATGTACTGCTGGATCGTCGACGACTCCTGGAGCGTGTGGTAGAGCACGCTGACGAGGTCGTACGAGACGTCGCCGGTGCCGGTCGCATGGTGCGTCATGGTTCCTCCTTCGGTGCCGGTCCGCGCCGGCGCCCTCGGCGCTGCGTGATCTTGGAGCGATACCCGGGCTGAGGCGAGTTAACCGCCGCTGACCAGCGACGGGCCCGGTCTGCCACCGACATGTCACCGCTGTGACCTGTGAAAACCGACGAACCCCGAGCGGCCGCCGCCGAGCGTCCGGGAAGCCGGTAGGCGTCCTCCGGGACCAAGAGCGCGACGCCGGCGAGCAGCGACGCGAATCACGGCCGCGAACCCGCGCCGAGGCGGGACCGCGGCGCCACATCCGCGCACCGCGCCCAGCGCAACCGCGGCGAACCGAGGCAGCTGCCGTCGCCCGGGGGTCATGGCGGCAGCCGCCCGCGGCGGGGCCCGTCGCACCCCACGGCCGCGCTGGCAGAATGTCCCGGTGCCCATCACCGTCGCCCACCTCCAGGATCAGCTCGCCGCCTACCTCGACCGGTACCCCGAGTCCGCCGGCGAGATCAAGCCGCTCCTCGCGCTCGACTCGCCGTCCGGCTTCGACCGCTCGACGCTCCCCGGGCATGTGACCGCCTCAGCGATCGTCCTCGACGACGCCGGCGCGGTCCTCCTCATCCACCACCGGACCCTCGACCGCTGGTTCCAACCGGGCGGCCACCTCGAACCCGGCGACGACTCCCTCCCGGAGGCCGCGCGCCGCGAAGCGGTCGAGGAGACGGGCCTCGACCCGGCCGGCCTCGAACTTTTCGACCGGGCACCGATCCACATCGACGTCCACCCGATCCCCGCGAACGCCCGCAAAGGCGAAGCCGCCCACGACCACTACGACGTCCGCTACCTCTTCCGCTGCACCGAAGGCGAACTGCGCCCCCGGCCCGAGGAGGTCCACGCCGCCGAATGGCGCCCCGCGACCGACCTCGACAACCCGGACCTGATCGCCCGCCTCCAATCCCGAAAGTGACGGCGCGGCAACGAGAAGGCCGCCGGGCGCAATGCGCCCGGCGGCCTCGTCATGCCTCCTTCGCGTCGTTACATCGCCGTCGCCGTGACGGTCTGCTGCGAGTTGATCGGTATCGAACTCCATTTCACGCAGCTCAGCGGCGTGGTGCTCGCGGCGGAGATGTAGACGCCGTCCTGGCCGAAGCCGAGGGCCGCGCCGAACCTGCCGTTCAGCACCGGAGTCGAGTCGACGATCAAGGTGTCGATGTCGGCGGCCGGGACCGCCGCGCCGGTGACGTGGACGATCCCTTCGGCCGGCGCCCTGCGGTCCTCGTTCACCGCGGCGATCGCCAGCCTGAGCGTGGTGTTCGTCGCCTGGACCGACTGGTCGCGGTTGTAGAGCAGCACAGCCGAGCCCAGTTGGTCGCCCACCTCGGCCGTCTCGCCGAGCGCGCCGCCCTGGAGATAGCCGAGCATCGACGTTCCGACGCCGGTGGAACCGAAGTACATCAGGTTGACCATGCCGCCGTCCGTGTTGCCGGAGACGTCCTGCCCCGGGCTGCCGACGGCCACAGCGGTCCGAACCGCCTCGACGCCGAGCGTGGCCGGCCAATAGTCCACGGCCGAGACGGTCTGGCCCGTCCGGTCGCCGGCCTCGACGGAGTTGCTGCCGAACGGCGCGTCGGATTGGACGATCCAGCTCTGCAGGCCCGGCCAACCTTCCGGAGACAGCTGGTGGTTGAACACCGAGATGCCGCCGGTGTTGGTGAGCGTCGCCGAGGCGTCCTCGAACGGCGCGCCCGCGACGAACTTCGTCGGCGTGGCCGAGAGTGCGTAACCGAACTGGTCTCCCTCTTCGACGGCGCTGGTGGACCCGTAGGTGTTCGCATCGACCCACGCCTTCGAGCCGCCCTGCATGTACACCAACGCCCCGCCGTCGACCACTTCGGCGATCTCGGTGTCGCCGTCGCGGTAGGCGCCGGTCGTGTCGGTTTGGACGTCCTCGCCGGGCATGCCGACGATCAGGACCGGCGTGCCGTCGGTGAGGTTGGCGGCCGCGACGGTGAACCCGAACCGGTCACCGCCCTCGTTCGCGCCGGGGACCCCGGGCGATCCCTGAGTGAACCAGTACGCGCCGGCGTCGTCGATGCCTCCGGGTGCGCCCGGCAGCACGATCACCGAACCGGTCGAACTGCTCTCGCCCGGTACGCCGACCGCGATCTCGGAGCAGCCGTCGCCGTCCGCGTCGTAGGTCGCGACGGAGCGGCCGAACAGGTCGCCCGCCTCCGAAGTGCCCACGGCGCCATGGGTTTCCTCGGTGACGACGCTGGCCGCGCCGGTGGCGCCGTCGAAGAACCAGAACCCGCCGGAGTCGGTCAGGCCCTCGGCGTCGTACGACGAGTACGGCATGACCGCGTCGCGGTAGCCGTCGCCGTTGACATCGCCCGGCACGCCGAAGCAGGTGGACTCGTCCGCCCACGTCGGCCTGGCAGCATAGAACCCGGTGCCCGCCGAGTATCTCGTCCACAGCGCTCCGAGGTCGCCGTCCGTGCCGCCGCGCAGCGTCAGCAGGTCCTCCCTGCCGTCGCCGTCGAGGTCGCCGCCCGCGAGGTCGGTGAAGACCCACGGGGTGAGGTCGGCGGCGCACCCGGAGCACCGGTCGGAGTAGTCCCACTCGGCCGGTGTGGCGAAGCCGCGCCGGTCCGACAGTGCCAGAGACACGTTGAGCCGCACCCGGTTGTTGAACCGGTACGAGGCCACCAGGTCCGGTCGGAGGTCGCCGTTGACATCCGCCACGGTGACTCGGTCGCGCTCCGTGTCCCAGTTGTTCGGGGTGTCGAGCACCCACTGCGGTGAGCCGAGTCCCGATGCCGATCCGTACCTGACGTACATGTCGGCGCTGCCGTCCGCGCCGGTGCGGATCTCGGCGACATCGCCCCACCAGTCGTGATCGAAGTCTCCGACGGCGAGTTCGACCAGGCGCGGCGTGCCGGTTCCCGACGCGACCTGGGTCGGCGCGTCGAACGACTTCTTGGACTGGTTGAACTTCGCCCTCCAGATCGTGTAGGCGTACGAGCCGTCGCCACGCAGGAGCACGAGGTCGTCGGCCTGGTCGCCGGAGAGGTCCTCGAGCTGGATCTGCGTCTCGGCGAGCATCCAGGTGGGAGCGGGGAGTTCGAGCTTCTGCACGTCGTACAAGAACGGGGCACCGCTCGCGGTGCAGGTGCGGTCCCGCTTGCCGCAGGCCGGCATCGCCCAGACCTCAAAGTGATCGTTGCTCGGGACGGCCACGACGAGGTCGTCCCGCCCGTCACCGGTGATGTCGCCGGCGCGCCAGGCGGCGTCGCTGGCGCGCCACGGAAGCACCTCGTCGAGGTCCATACTGTCGGACTCGAACACCGGATTTTCTGACCTGACGAGTTTCCCGGTGCCGTCGTTGCGAAGGAGGTAGATGTGCGAATACACGCCGCCTTCCGCGTCGGACGACTCGACGACGGTCAGCGCGTCATCGAATCCATCCCCGTTGAAATCGCCGGTGACCAGTTGGCTGTGAACTTCGCGGACGGTGCCGTCGGCTAGCGCTTTGATCTGCTGGTCGTCGAAGACGCCGGAGTTCACATTCAGGCTGTCGATCGCACCGGGCCAGTAGTCGGTGACGGTGCCGAGGTGCAGGACCGAGCCGACGCGGAGCGGCCCTTCGGACGCCCACAGGGCGAACCCGGTCGCACTGGAGTCGGCTTCACCGTTCACGTAAAGGCTCGCGGTGCCCGTCGACGCCTCGTAGGTAACCGCCAAGTGCGTCCACTGTCCTACCTGGACAGGTGTATCGCCGTACAGGTTTATCCACGAGCCGCTGGTGGTCGAGTCCGAGGTCCTCGCGCGGAAGGCCCACCTGCCGGTGCTGACGTAACCGAGGTAGAACGCCCCTGTGCTGGTGCCGTCCTGACTGACCACGTTGAAGGTGCTGCCGTCGCGGTCCATGCGCACCCATGCCCCGATCGTGAAGTCCTGCGAGGTGTTGATGACCGGGCCGTCAGTCAGGGCTGTCGCGTCGACGCCGTTGAGCCCCAGGCCCGTGCCCTCGAAGCCCTCGACGAGTTCGACCGCACCTCCGGCGGACAGGTCGTTGCCGCCGCCGGAGAGGTCGGGGATCGCCGTGGTGTCGACGGTCTCGAAGTCCCAGATGCCCTCGGCGTGCTGGCCGAGGCGCTGGATCTCGCCGGCCGGGACGGCCCGGTTCCAGACCTTCACGTCGTCGACGTCGCCGGCGTAGTAGGTGGCCTTCCGCCCCTGCCACAGGTCGCGGCCGAGTGCGAAGGCGCCGGTCGCGTTCCACTCGTCGGAGAACGGCGCGGTGTTCTGGAGCTGGCCGTTGACGTAGAGCTGGAGCTGCTGACTGCCGTAGGAGAAGACCCCGGTGACGTGATACCAGACGCCCGCCTCGGCGGTGATCTCCGAGCCGGCCGACACGGCGAGCAGTCCGCTCGAGTTCGAGTCCTGATTGGACGCCACCATGAGGAACGTGTGGCTCTCGCCGTCGTACTTCAGCATGAACGCCGAGTTCACGATGCCGTCCTGGGAGGCGATCGTGTAGTCGACGTCGGTCTGGTGGATCCGGACCCACGCCGAGACCGTGTACGAGGAGTTCGTCGCCACCACCGGAGCGGTCGTGACCGCCTGGTCGTTCCCGTCGAAGGTCAGGTACCGGAGGTGGTCGTCCGCCGCGTCGGCAGGGGTTCCACCGGTCCACTCGCCGCCGGTGACGGTGAGCGGGCGCGTCACGTCAGACGGGAACTCGGGGTAGTTCGTGTCCGCGGCCGTGGCGCCCTCGGTCTCGTCGAGCTTCCAGTGCGCGACGGGGGAGCCGTTCGGGTTGACCCTGAAGGTGTATGTGGTCTTGGTCGAGACGTTCCCGTGCGCGTCGAAAGCCCACACGCTGAGGTTCTGCACCCCGCTGGCCGCGGGGTCGAGTGCGATGGTCGCCGGGCCGCCCGGGGTCGACACCGGGGCGGTGTTGTCCCCGTACGCGTCCTGGAGGCTCCACGAGTAGCCGGCGGTGTCCGAGGACGTCGAGTCGACGGTGAAGCGGCCGGTCATCCCGACCGCGCCGTGTATGTTCCCGTCGGATGGATAGTCCGTCGAGGACACCGTCGGCGCCGCCGGCGGCGTTGTGTCGATGAGGACGGTGCAGCCGCCGGCGCTCGCACCGGTGGCGCGGGAGTCCTTGGCGGCGACGGTCGCCGTGTAGCTCTGTCCTGGTACGTCCGAGGACTTCACCGTCCAGGTGGCCCTGGCGCGGTCGGCGCCGGAGGAGGGCCACTGCTTGGCGACTCCGGTGCTCTTGTCGGTCCAGGTCAGGAGACCGTCCATGTTGTCGCCGTCGTCGTCGGTGAGTTTCGCGGTCACGGTCCACGAGGTGCCGGCGCCGAGCTTGACGGTCTTGCCCGAGGTGCACGACTGGCCGTCGATGGTGAACGAACCCGGCTTGTTCGGCGGTGTGTTGTATTTCACACTCAGGTAGAAGCCGGTGTTGCCGTCGCCGACCTTCTCGGGGCCGAATCGCCGGAAGCCGGGGCAGTTGTTGTACGCCGGGCAGGACTCCGAGGACGCCTGGAGTCCGAACTGGATCTTCCGGTCGCTGGTTCGGGCCACGTCCTGGACGTAGTCGGTCACGTCGGTCCAGAGCTGGCGGGGAGCGCCGCAGCCGGAGGCGACGCCCTCGTCGCGGGAGGCGATCTTGGTGCCCCAAGTGCCCTGGTCGTTCCAGGTCCAGTTCTTCAGGTTCCCCGCGTCGAGCTCGTGCAGGTCGGCGGTCACGTCGAGTCCGTCGCACGAGCGCACCCACGAGTAGGTCATGGTCATGCGCAGGTTCGCGTCGATGATGTCCTTGCCGCGGAACTTCGAGGTGCTGAACTCGAAGGCCAGGCGCCAGGTCTGCTCCATCGAGCCGTCGGCCCGGTGCGCGCGGCCGAGGCGGGCGGTGCCGTTGGGGTCCTTCTCGAACGAGCCGCCGTTGTAGTAGCTGCGGTTGCGATAGTCAGGGTAGTTCGAGACCATCGCCCAAGCACTGGAGTCGATCTTGACGACCTCAGGATCGATCCTGATCGGATAGACCGCGGTCGGGTCCGCCAGCATGGCCGCGTCGGGCGTGAGGGTGAGCTGCCCGCCGCTGTAGGCGGTGGCCACCGCGGCCGTCAGCGAGTACGTCGACGGCGACCAGTCGGTCGAGACGGCGTCGCCGACGCCTTCGTCGGGTGCGGCCGAGTCCCACATGGTCGGGGTGGGGCCGCCGTAGACGACGTTCCCCTCGTAGTCGCTGATCTCGAGCGCACCGGTCGCCCCGACCGCCGCGGTGTAGCCGTCGAGCGCGAGGCCGAGTCCGATGCTCGCGACGTCCGCGGAGGCGGCGGCCTCGGGGGTCTTCACCTCGAAGACCTTCGCGAAGCCCGTGTTCGTCGCCCGGACCTTCAGGTCCACGCCGGGGATGACCTCGGCGTACGTGGCCGTGTCGCCGTCGACCGTCGGCGCCGGAAGCGCCTGGTGCCAGGTGTAGGCGACGCTGCGGCCGTGGATGTCGGTGATGGTGATGAGGTCGGTGTCGCCGCCGTCCGAGAGCTTCAAGCCCAGGTCAGAGTTGAGCGGGGCGAAACCGCCGCCCTCGGCGGGAACCAGCGTGTTGTCGATCGCGGCCCAGACGCCGTCCTCGGTCTGCGCCTGGTACGCCTCCAGCGCGATCTCCTCGACGAACGTCCCGTCGGGCGCGGCGAAGACCTCCGATTCGGCGGTGGCGAGCGACTGGATCTCGACGTTCGCGCCGGTCTCCGCCGCCTCCTCCACCGCGTCCGCGATCTCGGTGTCGGTCTCGGTCTGGGAGGAGTCCTCACCTGGAGGGACGCCCTCGCCGGGAGGCAGGGTCTCTTGCGCGTACACGGGGGGCGGGGTCAGGAAGACCGACAGTGCTGCGGCGCCGACGGCCAATGCCGTCGCGCGCAGTGCCCTCGGCCTGCGGGGTATGGATCCCAAGGGAGGCTCCCTATTCGATTGGTTCGGGGTTGCCCGCAGCGACGTGACCGCTACGCGACAGCCGAGAGTATGCCAGAGAACTGTCGCGGTGGGACAGACGATGTCCCAAGAAATGGTAGATGCTCAGGTTTAACCCAAGAGTCGTTGATGTTCTGTGACGGCTCTGATACTGTCTCGCCGAAACAACTTCATGTAACCCCTTGGAGACCCCCTGTGGACGACGCCTCGCGCACGCCCTCTCCCCAACGCCCCCACGACGAACCCCGCTCACCGCGATCTGCGGGAACGGCCGGATCGGACCTCCCCTGGCGCGCCTCGCCGAAGACGCTGGCCAGGCGCGGTCTCGCGTTCGGCGCCATCGCCGCGCTCGTCACCGGGTTCCTCATGTGGGTGGGCGTATGGGAACCGGAGTACCGTCCTGAGGCGATCGACCAGGAATCCTCAGTGCCCGGTTCGGATTTCGAACCGGAAGACGCCGATCTCCCCGAGGACCACACCCAGGGGCAGGCGCTCGAAGGCGATCAGGCCGTCTCGTTCCCGGCACTCGATTCGGCCGAAGTAGAGCTTCACCCCGGAGAACCGGTGGAGATCGAGGCACTCGGCGTCACCCTCGCCCCGGCCGGCGAGCACCCGCCCGCGAGCGTCGAGATCGCACTCGACTCGGCATCGGCGGCCGACGGCCTCCACTGGGAGATCGAGCGCACCGACGGCTCGACCGAAGCAGGCGCCGTCGCCGTCACCTTCGACTACGACGGCTACCGGAACGCCGGCGGCGCCGACTGGGACGACCGGCTCAAGCTCTACGGCGCCGACGGCACCGAGATCCCCTCGGCGCACAACGCGATCGAAGGCACGCTCACCGCCGAGATCCCGCTGGCACCCGGCCGCTCCGGCGGCGGCTACGCGCCCGCAGGCGACACGGACGGCGGCGGCGCCCAGACCTCCACCGCGGCGGCCTCGGTCACCATGGCCGCCTCCGCATCAGGCGCCAACGGCACGTTCGCGGCGACCAGCCTCGCGCCGTCGTCAACCTGGTCGGCGGGCAACCCGACCGGCGACTTCGCGTGGTCCTACCCGCTCGACACGCCCTCCTCTGCGGGCGGCCTCGACCCTTCGATCGCCTTCGCGTACTCGTCCTCCGCCGTCGACGGCCGCAACGAGTCGACGAACAACCAGCCGTCGACCATCGGCGAGGGCTTCTCGTTCGACCCCGGTTACATCGAGCGCAACTACACCGCCTGCCAGATGGACGACGAGGACGGCGCCAACAACCCGCCCGAGGCCGAGACCGGCGGCGACCAGTGCTGGGCCACCGACAACGCCGTCCTCTCGCTCAACGGCTCCGGCGGCGAACTCGTCCGCGACGACGCGACCGGCGTATGGAAGATCGAGAACGACGACGCCTCCAAGGTCGAGAAGCTCTCCGGTGCGAGCAACGGCGACGACAACGGCGAGTACTGGAAGGTCACCACCGGCGCCGGCGTCCAGTACTTCTTCGGCCTCAACCGCCTGCCCGGGTACGGGACCGGCGACGCCGAGACCGAGTCCACCTCCACCGTCCCCGTCTTCGGCAACCACGACGACGAGCCCTGCCACGCGACGGCGTTCGAGGACTCGTGGTGCCAGCAGGCGTGGCGCTGGCGCCTCGACTGGGTCGTGGACACGCACGGCAACGCCATGGCGTACTTCTACGAGGGCGAGGCCAACCACTACCTGCTCGACCTCGACGCCGACAACCCGGTCGGGTACGACCGCGGCGCGAACCTGACCCGCATCGACTACGGCCTCCGCAGCGGCGACGCGTACGCCCAGGCGACCAACCGCGTCGTGTTCGACCTCGCCGACCGGTGCCTCGCCGGCGCCACGTGCGACTACGACCACCCCGAGAACTGGCCGGACGTCCCGCTCGACCAGTACTGCGACGGCACGGTCGCCGACTGCGAGGGCATCTACTCGCCGACGTTCTTCACCGACCAGCGCCTCGCCTCGGTCACCACGCAGGTCTACACCGGCGGGACCTGGAAGGGTGTCGACTCCTGGGCGCTCGCGCAGTCCTGGCCCGACCCGGGGGACTCCACCCGGGCCGGGTTGTGGCTCGACGGGATCACCCGCACCGGCCTGGCCGGGACCGAGCCGATCGCGCTGCCCGCGGTCACCTTCGACGGGGTGCAGCTCTACAACCGGGTCCAGAAGACCCTGGACACCAAGGCGCCCATGAACTGGTTCCGGATCTCCGCGATCCGCAACGGCACGGGCGGCGTCACCACGGTCAACTACACCGAGACCGAATGCGACGCGAAGACCGGCGTCATGCCCTCGAGTCCCGAGAGCAACGACATGCGCTGCATGCCGGTCGTGGTCACCACTGCGGAGGACAACGGCGGCACGCCCGAGTACGACTGGTACCACAAGTACGTCGTCACCGAGGTCGCCGACATCGACACCACCGGCGGCTCGCCGCCGGTCACCACCGCATACGAGTACGTCGGCAAGCCCGCCTGGCGGTACACCGACGACGACGGCCTCACCGACCCGGAGTACAAGACCTGGTCGGAGTACCGCGGCTACTCGGCGGTCCGGACCATCACCGGTGACGGCTCGGACGACAAGAGCGTCACCGAGACCACCTACTTCCGGGGCCTGGACGGCCAGAAGCTTCCGGGCGGCGGCACCACCGACATCAAAGTGGACGGCATCGACGACCACGACGAGTTCGCCGGCCGCCCCCGCACGGAGACCACCTACCTTGACGGGCAGGCGATCTCGAAGACGGTGACGACGCCGTGGCGCTCGGAGCCGACCGCGACGCGCGTCCGCGACTGGGGAACCACGTACGCCCGACACACCGGTACGAGTGTGGTCGCGTCCTCTTCGGTCCTCGCCGACGGCACGTGGCGGACGGTGACGGCGAAGACCACGTACGACTCGTACGGCATGGCGGTCTCGACCGAGTCCTCCGGGGTCGTCGGCGTCGACGGCGACGAGCAGTGCGTCAAGATCACATACGCGCGCAACACGGCCAAGTGGATCGTGAACCTGCCGGTGCGCACCGAGACGTTCTCCGCGAAGTGCGCGGGGCCGGTCTCGTACCCCGACGACCTGATCTCCGACGAGCGGGTCTACTACGACTACGCGACCTCGCACACCACCCCTCCGACCAAGGGCGACATCACCAAGACGGAGACCGCCAAGGACTACGCGAACGGCGCTCCCGTCTACCTCGTGACCGGTTCGATCACGGTGGACCAGTACGGGCGCGGCCTCACGTCGACCGATGTCCGCGGCTTCGTCACCACCACCGCGTACACGCCGGCCACCGGCGGCCCGGTCACCGAGGTGCTCACGACCAACCCCCTCGGGCACACCAGCAGGCAGGTCATGGACCCCCTGCGCGGCAACGTGCTCAAGTCGTTCGACGCGAACGACAACATGACCGAGATGGAGTACGACGCCCTCGGCCGCATCACGGCGGGCTGGACGCCCGACCGCACGAAGGCCGGCGGCTACGGGCCGGCGGCGGAGTTCGAGTACCTGCTGCGCGACGACTTCGCGTCGGCCACGATCACGCACGGCATCAACGCCAACAACACGTACACGACGACGATCGAGCTGTTCGACGGTCTGATGCGCCCGCGCCAGACGCAGATCCCGGCCCCCGACGGCGGACGCCTCATCACCGACACCGTGTACGACACGCACGGCCTCGTCCACAAGCAGTACGGCGCCTACTACAACGAGGAGGCGCCCTCGACCGACCAGTTCACGGCCTCGGACAACGACATCCCGGGGATGACCGCCTACGAGTACGACACGGCGGGCCGCGTCACCGCGGAGGTCTTCCTCTCGCACGGCATCGAGCAGTACCGGACCACCACGATCTACGACGGCGAGGAAGTCACCGTCATCGACCCGGACGGGCGCGGCGCGACCTCCGTCGTGGACGAGTCCGGCAACACCGTCGAGGTCCGCAACCTCCACACCGCGGACCCGAACGGCACCTACGACACGATCTCCTACGAGTACGACCACGCCGACCGCCTCGTGTCGATGACCGACCCCGGCGGCAGCGAGTGGACGTACGAGTACGACCTGATGGGCCGCCAGACCGCGGTGAACGACCCCGACACGGGCCGCACCGAGACCACGTACTTCGACAGCGGCCTGGTCGAGTCCGTGACCGACAGCCGCGGCGAGAGCATCTGGTACGAGTACGACGACCTCGGCCGGGTCATCTACGTCATGAAGGACGACTTCTACGGGGACCTGCTCGAAGCGTACGAGTACGACCTGTTCGGACTCGGCCTCCCGGCGACGACCTCCTCGTGGGACGAGGCCGGGAACCTCTACAAGACCCGCGTGCTCGGGTACGACGACGCGAGCCGACCGGTCGGCGTGCGGTACACGCTCGACGGCGACTTCGGCGGCCTCGACCGGTCGTTCGACTTCCGGTACACCTACAACCGGGACGGGTCCGTCGCGCAGGTGACGTACCCGGCGGCCGGCGGGCTCGCGGCCGAGGAGGTCGTGACGACCTACTCGGACCTCGGGCTGCCGCAGACGACCTACTCGCCCCGGCAGTGGTACGTCTCGGACTCGACCTACACCAAGTTCGCCGAGATCGCGCAGCTCACCATGGACCCCGACGGTCCGAACGTCGCCCAAGCGCCCGTCGCCTGGCAGGCGTTCTCGTACGAGGACGGCACCAGGCGGCTGACCGGGTCGTCCTTCGAGATCTCGACCGGTCCGGACCACGTGATCTCGGACCTGACGTACGAGTACACCGACGGCGGCCTGATCACCTCGATCGACAACCAGTCCGACCTCGGCGCCGACACGCAGTGCTTCGCCTACGACTACCTCAAGCGGATCACCGACGCCTGGACCGGGGCCACGCCCGCCGCCTGCGACGCGGAGCCGACGAGCCCGACCTCCGTCGGCGGCGCGGCGCCGTACTGGCAGTCCTGGACCTTCGACGCCGACGGCAACCGCGCCGGCCAGACCGACCACCTCGCGGGCGAGACGATCGGCTACACGTACGACGCGGAGCAGCCGCACACGGCCACTTCCGCGACCATCACCGACCCCTCCGGCACGAAGACCCTCTCGTACGCCTACGACTCGACGGGCAACACGACCACGCGTCCCGACGAGAACGGGGTCGTGCAGACGCTGACCTGGTCGCCCGAAGGTGAACTGGAGTCGTCCACGACCGGCGGCGACGTTACCGACTACGACTACACGGCGGACGGGAGCCGCATCTCGCGGACCGACCCCGACGGCACGATGACGGTGTTCCTGCCGGGCATGGAGGTCGTCCAGGCCCCCGACGGATCCGTCTCCGCCTCGCGGTACTACTCGCACGGCGGACAGCAGGTGGCGATCCGGACGAACGACGACAACCTGTCGTGGCTGTCGGCGGACCACCAGGGCACCTCGACCGCGACCGTCGACATGGACACGCACGCGGTGCAGGTCCGCTACTTCGACATCTACGGCAACGAGCGCGGGACCCCGGCCACCACCTGGGTCGACGAGCACGGGTTCCTCGGCGGCACCAAGGACCCGTCGGGCCTGACCCATCTCGGGGCACGCGAGTACGACTCTCAACTGGGCAGATTCATATCCGCCGACCCGGTCCTGGACCCGACCGACTCGCAGCAGATGGGCGGCTACGCCTACGCCAACCACTCGCCCGTGTCCTTCTCGGACCCCACGGGTCTGAAGCCGGGGTACACCAACGGCGGCTCCTGCATCGACGGCGACTGCTCGTACCACAACGGCGACGGCTCGCTGCGCGACAAGGAGGACTGCCAGCGGTACGCGGGCACCTCCGCGGCCTGCGGCGCCGGCAAGGGCACCGGCTCGGTCAGCGACAACGCCCGCGCCAAGGCCGACGCCGAACGCGACATCGACGAGGACCTGCAGCAGGACGCCGAAGCGGCGCAGGACATCCTGAACACCTCGATCGTCGACGTCGTGATCGACGTCGGCGCCGAGATCCTGCTCGACCTCATCGGCGTCAACGACATCATGTCGTGCGTCGGCGCGGGCGACATGATGTCGTGCGCATCGCTGCTGATGGACCTGATCCCGTGGGCGAAGGTCGCGAAGCTCGCCGGGAAGCTCTTCTCGGCCGCCAAGAAGATCTACAAGGCGGTCACGAACTTCCAGGAGAAGCTCTCGTGGGCGCGCAACACGATGAAGCGCTACGACGACGCCGTCGAAGAGGCCACCGAACGCGCGCGGAAGCGCCTGGAGGCCGGCGGCACGAGCGATGCGCCGTCATGCGGCGTCGGCAACTCCTTCACCGCTGAGACCAGAGTGGTGATGGCCGACGGCTCGACCAAGCCCATCAGCGAGGTCGAACCCGGTGACGAAGTGCTCGCCACCGACGAGGAGACCGGCGAGACGGTCGCCCGCGAGGTGGTCACCGGCATCGAGGGCACCGGTGCTCGCATCCTGGTCGACATCAGCGTGGACACCGACGGCGACGGCACGGCCGACGACACGGTGACCGCCACCGACGGCCACCCGATCTGGACCGCCGACGAGGCCGACCTCGCCACCGGTGAGCCCGGGACACTTCCCGGCTCATGGTCCGACGCCATCGACCTGAAGGCCGGCCAGTTCCTCCGCACCAGCGCCGGAACCTGGACCCAGATCACGGCGATCGAGGTCCACGCCGCCCACACCACGGTCTACAACCTGACGGTCGCCGAGGACCACACCTTCTCGGTAGGAGTAGCAGACACTGACTTCCTCACCCACAACTGCGGCGGTTCGCAGACCGGGCACCCGTCGGATTGCGTCTGCAACCCGTCTGATGACTCGAGTGAGATCATCGTTCAAGCTGGGAGTTTCGAAGGGGCTCGTAACAGAGCTTTGAGCGAACTCGGCGACATCGATCCTTCAACTCGGCGAGCTGACGTAGGTCGACTTCCTGCCGCGACATCGACATTCGGCAAAGTGATCGGATTCACTGCCCGCGGATTCGATGGTACATTCAAGCGCCTGCGCTTGGACTATGATCCCGCCAAGGGTCCGCATATCAATATCCAGATCGGAAAAGGCGTGGACAACAAATGGGCTATCCAGTTCCCTGGCACGCTCAAGTCATTCACGAGTCTCCTCAGGAGGAACACCTGAGTCATGGGAACGACTGAACGTTGGGACTTGCTTCCGAAATCACTGCAACTTCGGAAGCGGCCCGAAATGCTGGGCGGGGGGATCTACTCCTTGAACGAGACGGTGCACGTGAAGAGCCACGGGGAAGCGCTGGCCGCAACCGCTCGGATCCTCGGCCGACTTCCATCTGCAAATGCCGTCGAAGTCGACTGGGGTAGTGTTCCGCACGAAGTTCTCGGTACTCGTGATGGCGAGGAATCAGTACTGGTGGAATCCGTCACGGAGGCGCTGGCAGGCAATGCCCGACCGGACGAGCGAGTGCTCTTGTTCGCGCACGGGCTCTGCATCGAACTGGCCGGGGCGCTTCTCCAACTTCAGGTACATGAGTTGATTGAGAGCATTCCTGACTTTTCGGTCTACCTTCCAGGGCGGAGGTTGCTCATTGATGTCCAGTTCGACGGTTTGACGGTCATAGCGGATATCTCGACCTATGTCGACGTTGATTCAGGATCGACTCCTTGACACAACCTTGCGCGCTTTGGGTGGGCTAGCGGCGGCGGTGTCGTGCCAGGTTGTGGTCCAGCACGTCGCGGCGGAGCATCCAGGTGAGGTTGGAGTTGCGGAGGAGCGCGACGAAGGCGGGGGTCGTGAGGGCGAGGGCGGCGGCGGTGTCGTCGAGGTGCCATTCGTTCGCGGCCAGGGCTTGGAGGAGGCGTGCCCGGCGGATCTGGGTTTCGGAGAGGCGGAAGGACTGGAGGAACGCGGCTCGGCCGCGGGCGTCCAGGATCGCTTCGCCCACATGGGTTTCGCGGCCGGTCTCGAATTCGGGCCGGTAGCGGACCAGCTTGAAGTCGGCCATCGCGTATGTCTCGGTGAAGTGGTACTCGGGGTCGAGTAGGCCCGCGGCGAGGGTGCCGTCGTGGAACTCGGCCCAGTCGCGCTGGACGGCGGCGGCCTGGGCTCGCAGGTCCGCGAGCGAGTCCACCAGGGAGGCGTCGATGCGGGCCTCGAAGTCCTGCACCGAAGCGTGCAGCATGGCGTACCGCCAGATCAGTTCCCCGTAGGAGTCTTCGACGAGGGTCGGGTGCAGCGTCCGGTAGTCCTCGGGGTGCGGGGTGATGAGGACGCCGGCGAGGGCGTCGGCGACGTAGACGAGGACGCCGCACTGGCCGGGGTGGATCTCGAAGATGCGCAGGGCGTCCGCGAGTCCGTCGACGAGGAGGCCGGAGACCGTCCGGTCCGGTTCCGGCAGCATGCTCTGCGTGTAGGCGAGGCGGGACCACTCGGGCCAGGCGATGGCCGGGGCCTGGAATGCGAGCGGAAGGTACGTCTCGAGGGCGCCGCGGCGCGGGATGAAGCGGATGCGTGTGCGCCGGTCGGCGAACCGCGGCTTCGCCTTCGGGCGACGAGAGCCGTCGACTGTAGCGGTCGGCATCCGCAGTGCGGTGCCGAACGCGGGCACGGCCGAGCCGTCCCGGGTCCATTCGGCGGTGAGCCCGTGCGGGACGTACCAGCAGCCGTCCTTCGGCAGGTCGGTCTCCGGAAGCGCGCCCGGGTGCATGCGCAGTCCCTCGACGGGTGCGTCCCGCACCAGCGGCACGAGCCGCACGGCGCCCCAGACCTGGCCCGGACGTGTCTCAAGGCCCGCAAAGGTCAAGCGGCCCAAGGTTCCTCCTCCGCGAGCCAGCGTTCGACGCGGGCGTCGACGGCGGCCCGCAGTTCGTCGATGCCGGCCCGTCCGTCGTCGAAGCGCGCGAACGCCACCAGTTCGGGCAGGTCCTCGGCGTCGCGAATGCCCGCGGTAGGGACGCTCGGCGCGAGCCGGCGCACGCCGATGCCGTCGGCGTCGAACACCGGGTTCAGGTGCGCGATCGCGGTCCGGCGTGCGGGGTCGAGGCGGGTGGTCCACACCCGCAAGACCTCCGATGCGAGCCCGGCGGGCGCGTTGTCCCAGCCGTCCGAGACGACGATGAGCTGCTCGGGCGGCGTCTCAAGGGCGTCGAGGATCCGGTCGCCGAGCGCGGTGACGCCCCGCGGCTTCGCGAGCAGCGCGTCCTCGTTCCCCGAGAGCCAGAGCGGCCGGTACTCTCGCGCGAGCGCTTCGAGCAGGTAATGCGCGGCGAGCGCGACGACGAGCGGGCGGCGGCGCTTCTCGCCGGAGCCGCTCGACGAGTACGAGTCGTCGAGGACGGCCGCCACGGTGCCCCAGGTTCCGGCCCGGTCGCCGGCGGTCCGGCGGGCCGCGGCCCGCAGGGCGCGAGTCAGTTCCTCGCGCCGTTCGCCGCGCTCGGGTTCGGGGATGGCGAGCACGTAGGCGGCGAGCCTGGTCAGCGGCATCCGGCCGAGCGCGGCCGCGTCGAGCTCGACCGCGG
Source organism: Glycomyces albidus (assembly GCF_009451885.1). Lineage (GTDB taxonomy): Bacteria > Actinomycetota > Actinomycetes > Mycobacteriales > Micromonosporaceae > Glycomyces > Glycomyces albidus. The sequence goes on along the minus strand of NZ_WIAO01000004.1, from coordinate 160,310 downwards.
CGCCGCCGCTGCGCTGGAGCCGCAGCCGCTCGTTGCGGGTCAGGAGCGGCGCGATCTGCTCGAGGAGCACATGGCGGGGGATACCGTGCTTGACCGCGAACCCCTCGGCGACGGTGTACGGCAGCTCGAACACGGCGGACCGCTCGAAGTGGGCGCGGCGCCAGGCCTCGAACAGCGGCGTCCGGTAGCGGCCGGAGGTCATGGGCGCGAACAGGAACGAGGCGACTTCCGCCCCGGCGTCCCCGGGGAGCCCGTCGAGGTCGAGATGGGCGTGGACGGCCGCGCGCTTGAACGCGCCGCGGTACTTGACGGCCTCGAACCCGAGGTCGGGCCGGGCCGACAGCCATTCGCGCATGACCGCGCGCGTCCGCCGGTTGTTCACCTTGGCCTTCTGCAACGCTGTGAACAGCCGGTACACGCGCGAGGTCGGCAGGTCCCGGAGCGCGCGCCGGATCAGCCGTCCTTCGACTGCCCGCTGAGCGGGCGACGCGTCAGCGCCGGTCCGCAGCAGTCGGAGCACGATCGCGGCCTTGTTCCGGTCGTTGATCCCGAGCGCGAGCGCGGCGGCGTACAGGTCCCGGTAGTTCACGAGCATGTACTCGTGGAGGAAGTCCACGGACCACTCCTGACGCCCCCTGCCGGTGTGGAACTCGTCCTGCCCGGTGGCGGCGACGGCCGCGTTCACGAACAGCAGCACATCTTCGGCGGCGACGAGGTCGGCGACGGACTCCATGGGGGCCTTCGGGGGTCGGGGGTGCAGGGGTGCCGGCCGGGGAGCGGGCGGCGCGATGGCGAAAGAGCGTTCACAAAACGGATCCGGAAATCGCACCTGAGTCCCGCGGCCGGCCCGTCCAATGTAGCGGTCCGATGCTCTTGCGCGCGAGGGGGAAACGGGACCGCCTCGGCAGGCGGCCCCGTCGCCGGAATGCTAGAGGCCCGGGTCGCGGTTCCAGGTCCAGGCGTAGTTGGTGTCCTCGACGTCGAGGGCCGGCTCGCACAGTTCGAGGGGGCGGAACGTGTCGACCATGACGGCGAGCTCGTCGAAGAAGTCGGCGCCGATCGAGCGCTCGGGGGCGCCGGGCTGGGGGCCGTGCGTGAAGCCGGACGGGTGCAGGGAGATCGAGCCCTGCTCGATGCCGGAGCCGCGGCGGGCCTCGTAGTTGCCGCCGCAGTAGAACATCACCTCGTCGGAGTCGACGTTGTGGTGGTTGTACGGCACCGGGATCGCGTCCGGGTGGTAGTCCACCTTGCGCGGCACGAAGTTGCAGATGACGAAGTTCGGGCCCTGGAACACCTGGTGGGCGGGCGGCGGCTGGTGGATGCGGCCGGTGATCGGTTCGAAGTCGTGGATCGAGAACACCCACGGGTACAGGCAGCCGTCCCAGCCGACCACGTCGAACGGGTGGTGCGCGTACGTGAACTTCGTCCACAGTGTCGAGGACCCGCGGCCCCGGTGCTGGACGTACACGTCGACGTCCTCGCCGTCGACGAGCAGTGGCTCCTCGGGGCTGCGGAGGTCGCGCTCGCAGTACGGGGAGTGCTCGAGGAACTGGCCGCGCACCGACAGGTAGCGCTTCGGCGGGGTGATGTGGCCGGTCGACTCGACGACGAGCGTGCGCAGCGGCTCGTCGGCCCCGGGGATCACCCGGTAGATCGTCGACATCGGCATGATCAGGTAGTCGCCCTGGGCGATGTCGATGGCGCCGAACGAGGTCTCCACATGCGCCGAACCGGACTCGACGTAGATGCACTCGTCGCCGATGGCGTTGCGGTACAGCGGCGAGGGGCGGTCGGCGACCGCGTACGAGATCCGGACGTCCGCATTGGACAGCAGGTGGTTGCGGCCCATGATCGCGTCGCCGGCGGCGTCGAGCTTGTGGGTGCGGAAGTGGCGCGGCTTGAGGGGGTGGTTCGGCACCGGCTCGGCCTTCTCGGGGCGGTGCTCGGTGCTGGCGCTGATCGCGGTGGGCCGGAAGCGGTGGTACAGGAGCGAGGAGTCCGAGGAGAAGCCCTCCTGGCCCATGAGCTCCTCGGAGTACAGGCTCCCGTCGTCCTGGCGGAACTGCGTGTGTCGCTTGTCGGGGATCTGCCCGACCGAACGGTAGAACGGCACGACGACTCCTTTGTCGGATCGCTCGGAGGCACAGGGTGCGGCCCCCGTCACGGATATGCCCCGAGAATAGCCCTCCCGCCGTTCGATTTCGACCGCTCTGCGCGCCTCCTGCGCGGCTCCGCGCATTCCGTGCGCGGACCGCTGGACCCGTGCGCGCGAGCGCTCTAGGCTCTGGGCATGGCTGGAGTGATCCCCGCGATGCTGCGGGGCCTGATCGACGACGCGGCGGTCTTCCCACCAGGAAACGCGCCGCTCGAAGCCGCAGTCCCCGCCCACCGCGGGTACCGGCAGTCCTGGTTCGCGCCCCTCGTGGGCCCGCTCCTCGTCCCGCAGAGCCGCCTCGGGGAGCTCGACCCCGGCAGGGGGGAGCTGCGCATCGGCGTGGTCGTCGACGGCGAGCCCGAAGCGGTCGCGCCGGCCGTCGCGGCCCTCGCGCCGCAGGTCATGGTGACGCACTACGAGTCGCGGCACGCCCTCGACCACCTCGTGAAGCACTTCTCCGGGAAGGCCGTGTACGCGGAGATCCCGTTCGGCGAGGACGCGCTCGACGCCGTCCGCCCGACCGGGTTCACCCCGAAGTTCCGCACCGGCGGGGTCGCCGCCGAGTTCTTCCCGTCCCCGGCGGTCCTCGCCGCCGCGATCCACGGCTGCCGCCGGCGCGGCATGCAGTTCAAACTCACCGCGGGCCTGCACCACGCGGTCCGCCACCGCGACCCGGCCACCGGCTTCGTCCACCACGGTTTCCTGAACGTGCTGCTCGCCGCCGACGCGGCCGCGAACGGCGCCGACGTCGACGCGATCGCCGAGACCCTGGCCTCCGAGGACGCCGAGGACCTCGCCTCCCGCGCGAAGCCGCTCCTGGGCCGGCCGCGCGCCCTGTGGACCGGCTTCGGCTCGTGCAGCATCGACGAGCCGCTCGGCGACCTCCTGCACCTGGGCCTGCTGCAGCGGGGTGCTGAACGAGGAGGGGACGACGCATGACCGCCACCAGCTGGGTCGAAGGCGCCGACCCCGGCCCGTACGGCCTCGCCCACCTGCCGTACGGGGTCTTCTCGACCCGCAAGGACCCGGCCCCGCGCATCGGGGTCCGCATCGGCGACCAGGTCCTGGACCTGCGGGCGCTCGCCACCGGCCAGTTCTTCCTGCCGTGGATCCGCCCGGCGTTCCACGAGCACGACCTGAACGCACTGCTCGCGATGGGCCCGCCTGCGTGGCGCCTCGTCCGCCACCAGCTCACCGAGCTCCTGGCCGACCGCCGCCACCGGGACCAGTCAGCGACCCTGCTGACCCCGGTCGACAAGGTCCGCATGCACCTGCCGTTCCGCGTCGCGGACTACGTGGACTTCTACGCCTCCGAGCACCACGCGACGAACCTCGGCCGGCTCTTCCGGCCCGACGCCGAGCCGCTGCTGCCGAACTGGAAGCACCTGCCGGTCGGCTACCACGGCCGCGCCGGCACCGTCGTGCCCTCCGGGACGCCGGTCGTGCGGCCCCGCGGGCAGCGCAAGACTCCCGACGGGCCGGTCGAGTTCGGCCCGAGCGCCCGCCTCGACATCGAAGCCGAGGTCGGGTTCGTCGTCGGCGTCGGCACCGACCTCGGGACGCCGGTGAACCCGGACGACTTCACTGAGCACGTCTTCGGCGCGGTCCTCGTCAACGACTGGTCCGCGCGCGACATCCAGGCATGGGAGTACGTGCCGCTCGGCCCGTTCCTCGGCAAGTCCTTCGCGACCTCGATCGGCCACTGGGTCACCCCGCTCGACGCGCTCGCGGCCGCGAAGGCCGACGCGCCTGTCCAGGACCCGGCCCCGCTCGGCTACCTCCAGGAGTCGGAGCGGTTCGGCTACGACCTGTCGATGTCGGTGCGCTGGAACGGCACCGAGGTGTCCCGGCCGCCGTTCAAGGGCATGTACTGGACGCCGGCGCAGATGCTCGCGCACATGACCGTCAACGGCGCCTCCCTGCGCACCGGCGACCTGTACGCGTCCGGCACCGTCTCCGGCGAGGCCGCGGACCAGCGCGGCTCGTTCCTCGAACTCACGTGGGGCGGCAAGGAGCCGGTGCGCGTCGGCGACGGCGAGTCCCGCACGTTCCTCGAGGACGGCGACACCGTGACCATCGCGGCGACCGCCCCGGGACCGGACGGCTCGGTCATCGGCCTGGGCGAGGTGACCGGCACGATCCTGCCCGCGCCGAACTAGGGCCCGCCTCGGCGGACCGCCGCCGAGTCGCTGCCAGGACCGTGGATACCCTCCGCGGCCCCGGCTCGTCGGCCGCCCGGGCGCGTTGCGGGCGGACCGCCTCGCCGCGACCGCCCGGCGTTCGCGCGACCGCGGGCGGCGGGTGAGCGGAAGGGCGGTGTGGAAGGATGTTCGGCGTGTTCGATGAGCAGCGAGTTGTCGTTTCGGCGGCTGAAGAGTCACTTCCGCTGGCGATCCGGGAACTCGAGCTCGACTTCGGCCCTGAGGCCAAGGTCGAGCAGATCGCTCCCGAGATGGCCGTGATCACCGCACCCGGGCTCACCGCCCAGGAGGTCGCCGACCGGTGCATCGAGGCGCCGCTGGTCTTCCCGCGCCACATCACCGTCCAGGCGGCGACGCTCGCCGCGGGCACCGGGATCGACCAGGTGGCTGAGGCCGCGCTCGCGGAGGTCCGCGAGGCCGGCATCGAAGGCGGCCTCGCCGTCCAGGTGTGGGCGAGCGGGCGCTCGGACTACGGGTTCGGGCCCGCCGCGCTGTTCGGGGCGATCGCCGGCGAACTCGAGGAGGCCGGCTTCTCGGTCGCCAAGTCCGGCCGCGACCACGTCCTCTCATGCTGCCTGACGCCGAACGGGATCCTCTTGGGCCTCAACGAGACCCGCGACAGCCTCAGCGACTGGCCGGGCGGCGGCGTGCGCCTGTCGAAGACCCGCGACCAGATCTCGCGCGCCGAGTTCAAACTCGAGGAGGCCCTCCGCGAGTTCGGCCTCGACCTCCCCGCCGGGGGCAGAGCGGTCGACTTCGGCGCCGCGCCGGGCGGCTGGACCCGGATCCTGCGGCAGCGCCGCATGCACGTGTGGGCCGTCGACCCGGGCGACCTCGACGAACGGGTCGCCCGCGACCCGCAGGTCAAGCACCTCAAGCTCACCGCCGGCCGGTTTCTGCGCAGCAACCGCACCGTCTTCGACGTCGCGGTCAACGACATGCGCATGGACCCGAAGCTCAGCTGCGACCTCATGGTCCGCGCCGCCGAGCACCTCGCGCCCGGCGCGCTCGCGATCGTCACGCTCAAGACCGGCAGCCGGGACGTGCTCGCGACGATCCAGGCCTGCCTGGCCTCGCTGGCCGGACCGTACGAGGTCCTGCACGCCCGCCAGCTCCGCCACAACCGGCACGAGATCACCGTGATCGCCCGCAGGACCGGCGAGTAGCGCCGCTCAGCCGCTCGCGGCCTCCTTGACCAGCGGCAGCGTCCGGTGGGGGATCTGCTCGGCCAGTGCGATCACCGTGGTGGCCCGCAGGACGCCCTCGCTCGCGAGGACCCGGTCGATGACGTCCTGGAGTTCGGCGTTCGTGCGCGCGACGATGCGGCACAGCATGTCGCCGGCCCCGGTCACCGTGTGCGCCTCGAGGACCTCGGGGATCCGCGCGAGCCGCTGCGCCATCGGCTGGTGCCCGACGGCCTGCCGCAGCTCCAGCGTCACGAACGCGGTCACGGGGTAGCCGAGGGCCGCGGGGTCCACGCGCGGCCCGAAGTCGCGGACGACGCCGCGCGAGACGAGCTTGTCGAGCCGCGCCTGCACGGTCCCGCGCGCCACCCCGAGCCGCCGGGCGCACTCGAGGACCCCGATCCGCGGCTCGGCCTCGAGGAGTTCGATGAGCCGTGCGTCGAGCGCGTCGACGCTCCTCCGTGATGAGTCCGTTCCACTGGTCATATCGACCAGTGTAAGCGCCTCCCGACTGGTACATCTGCGCAATCTGCACAGCTTCGGGCGAACGGCTTGCCCAGTCACCGCATGTGAACAATGATCAAGACCACAGCCGTTCACGCAGCCCACGAGGCTTCAGGAGCAGGAGGCCGCCATGGTCGACACCGCCAGCCGCACCACCGACGCCGACCTGGTCGGCGCGGTCGAGCACGACATCCGCGAAGACGCGTTCCCGATCAAGGGCTGGGACCACGTCCGCTACTACGTCGGCAACGCCCGCCAGGCCGCGCACTACTACTCGACGGCGTTCGGCATGACCCTGTTCGCCTACCGCGGCCCCGAGCAGGGCTACCGCGAGCACGCCGAGTACGCGCTCAAGTCCGGCGGCGTCGTGTTCGTCCTCGCGGGCGGCGTCACGGCCGACTCGGAGGCGACCCGCCACTACGCCGCCCACGGCGACGGCGTCATCGAGGTCGCCCTCGAGGTGCCCGACGTCGACGCGAACTACAAGCACGCGATCGCCCAGGGCGCCATCGGGATCGAAGAGCCGCACGACCTCACCGACGAGCACGGCACCGTCCGCCGCGCCGTGATCGGCACCTACGGCGAGACCCGGAACGTCCTCGTCGACCGCTCGAACTACACCGGGCCGTTCCTGCCCGGCTTCGTCGCCGCCGAACCCATGGTCGCCCCGCCGCAGAAGCGGTTCTTCCAGGCGATCGACCACGTCGTCGGCAACGTCGAGCTGGGCCGGATGCGCGAGTGGGTCGAGTACTACGAGCGGGTCATGGGCTTCACGAACATCGTCGAGTTCGTCGAGGACGCGATCGCCACCGAGTACTCGGCGCTCATGAGCAAGGTCGTCGCCAACGGCTCCCGCAAGATCAAGTTCCCGATCAACGAGCCCGCCGAAGGCAAGCGGAAGTCCCAGATCGACGAGTACCTCGAGTTCTACGGCGGCCCGGGCGTCCAGCACATCGCGCTCGCGACCAGCGACATCCTCGCGGCCGTCGACGCCATGCGCGAGCGCGGCGTCGAGTTCCTGGAGGCCCCGGACGCCTACTACGAGGACCCGGAGCTGCGCGAGCGCATCGGCACCGTGCGGGTCCCGATCGAGGAGCTCCAGCGGCGGCGAGTGCTGGTCGACCGCGACGAGGACGGCTATATGCTCCAGATCTTCACCAAGCCGCAGCAGGACCGGCCCACAATGTTCTACGAGATCATCGAGCGGCACGGCTCGCTGAGCTTCGGCAAGGGCAACTTCAAGGCCCTCTTCGAGGCCCTCGAGAAGGAGCAGGCCAAGCGCGGCAATCTGTGATCTGACGGTGTGATCTCGAGACCGGGAGCGACATGCACGCACCACACGGCGCCGACCTGCACTGCCGCACGTGGCAGGCCGAGGCGGCCTACCGGATGCTCCAGAACAACCTCGACCCGGCGGTCGCCGAGCGGCCCGAGGACCTGGTCGTCTACGGCGGCACCGGGAAGGCCGCGCGCAGCCGCGACGACCTGGCCGCGATCCTGCGGACGCTCCTCACGCTCGCTCCCGACGAGACGCTGCTCGTCCAGTCGGGCCGGGCGGTCGGGGTCATGCGCACCCACGAGTGGGCGCCGCGCGTGCTCATCGCGAACTCGAACCTGGTGCCCGACTGGGCGACCTGGCCCGAGTTCCGCCGCCTGGAGTCCCTGGGCCTGACCATGTACGGGCAGATGACGGCCGGTTCGTGGATCTACATCGGGACCCAGGGGATCCTCCAGGGGACGTACGAGACGTTCGCCGCCGTCGCCGCGAAGCGCTTCGGCGGCACCCTGAAGGGCACGCTCACGCTCACGGCCGGCTGCGGCGGCATGGGCGGCGCGCAGCCGCTCGCCGTGACCATGAACGACGGCGTGTGCCTCATCGTCGAGGTCGACCCCGAGCGGCTGGAGCGACGCCTGCGGACCCGCTACCTCGACACGGTCGCGGCCGACCTCGACGACGCGGTCGCGCAGGCGCTCGCGGCCAAGCGGGCCGGCACCGCGAAGTCGATCGGCCTGGTCGGCAATGCCGCGGAGGTCGTCCCGGCGATCCTGGCGCGCGGCGTGGAGGTCGACATCGTCACCGACCAGACCTCCGCGCACGACCCGCTGTCGTACGTGCCCGCGGGCGTGTACTACAAGGACGCCGCCGACCTCGCGAAGAACGACCCTGAGGCGTTCACCGAACGCGCCCGCGAGTCGATGGCCCGCCACGTCGAGGCCATGGTCGGGTTCCTCGACGCGGGCGCCGAGGTCTTCGACTACGGCAACTCGATCCGCGGCGAGGCCCTGGAAGGCGGCTTCGAGCGCGCCTTCGCGTTCCCGGGCTTCGTGCCGGCCTACATCCGGCCGCTGTTCTGCGAAGGCAAGGGCCCGTTCCGGTGGGCCGCGCTCTCGGGCGACCCGGCCGACATCGCCGCGACCGACCAGGCCGTCCTGGACCTGTTCCCGGAGAACCGGACCCTGCACCGCTGGATCTCGCTGGCTCGCGAACGGGTGGCGTTCCAGGGCCTGCCGGCCCGGATCTGCTGGCTCGGGCACGGCGAGCGCGACGTCGCGGGGGTGCGCTTCAACGAGATGGTCGCGGACGGGACCCTGAAGGCCCCCATCGTGATCGGCCGCGACCACCTCGACTGCGGCTCGGTCGCCTCGCCCTACCGCGAGACCGAGTCCATGAAGGACGGTTCGGACGCGATCGCGGACTGGCCGCTGCTCAACGCCCTCGTCAACACCGCGTCGGGAGCGAGCTGGGTCTCGATCCACCACGGCGGCGGCGTCGGCATCGGCCGGTCGATCCACGCCGGGCAGGTCACCGTCGCCGACGGCACCGCGCTGGCCGCCGAGAAGCTCGAGCGGGTCCTCTCCAACGACCCCGCCATGGGCGTCATCCGGCACGTCGACGCCGGCTACGGCGAGGCCGACCGGGTCGCGGAGGCCCACTGCCTGCGCATCCCCACCAGGGAGCGCTGATGGACGCCACGGGGTTCCGGCGCCTCTGGGACGAGATCGACCCGATCGGCAGGGCCGACACCGGCGGATACGTGCGGTTCTCGTGGAGCGACGCCGATCTCGCGCTCCGCGCCTGGTTCGACGCGCAGGCCGCCGAGCGCGGCATGCGCGTCGAGACCGACCGCAACGGCAACCGCTTCGCCTGGTGGGACCCCGAACCGGAGCAGGTCGTCGACCCGGCCGCGCCGCGCCGGCACGGCGCCGTCCTCACCGGCAGCCACTTCGACTCCGTCCCGCACGGCGGCGCCTACGACGGCCCCCTCGGGATCGTCTCGGCGTTCCTCGCCGTCGACGAACTGCGCCGCGACCTGCGCGCCACCGGAGCGACCCTGAAGCGCCCCATCGCGATCGCGGCGTTCACCGAAGAGGAGGGCGGGCGCTTCGGCATCCCGTGCCTGGGTTCGCGGCTCATGACCGGGGCCGTCGACGCCGACCGCGCCCGCGGCCTCACCGACCGGGACGGCACGACGCTCGCCGACGCGATGCGCGCCGCCGGCGCCGACCCCGACGCGCTCGGACCCGACCCCGAACGGCTCCAGCGCATCGGCGCGTTCGTCGAACTCCACGTGGAGCAGGGCCGCGCGCTCGACGGCGAAGGGGACGCGGCCGTCGGCGTCGCGAGCGCCATCTGGCCGCACGGGCGCTGGCGCGTCGTCGTCACCGGCGCCGGCGACCACGCCGGGACCACGCGCCTGCCCGACCGGCACGACCCGATGCTCACCTTCGCGTTCGCGGTCCTCGCCGCCCGCAAGGAGGCCCGACTCGCCGGCGGACTCGCCACCATCGGCCGCGTCGAAGCGGTCCCCAACGCCACCAACGCGATCGCCTCGCAGGTGACCGCCTGGCTCGACGCGAGGGCGCCCGACGAGGGGGTGCTCGGCGAGATCCTCTCCGGCTTCAAGTCCAAAGTGCACGAACGGGCGGCGCGGGACGGGACGCACGTGCGGATCTCGCGCGAATCCGAGACGCCCGTCGTCGAATTCGACCTGGAGCTGCGCGACCGCATCGCCGCGCTCCTCGGCGGCGCCCCGGTCCTGCCGACCGGGGCCGGGCACGACGCGGGCGTCCTCGCCGCGCACGTCCCGACCGCGATGCTCTTCGTGCGCAACCCCACCGGCGTCTCCCACGCCCCCGGCGAACACGCGAGCGACGAGGACTGCGCCGCCGGCGTCGACGCCCTCGCCGCCGTCCTGCGGGACCTCGCGTGCTGACCTACTGGGCCCGGCACGCCCGCCTCCCCGACGGCATCGCGGACGCGGTCGCGATCGACGTCGCCGACGGCCGCATCACCGCCGTCACCCCCGGGGCCCCGCCCCGCGGGGAGATCCTCGGCGGCCTCGTCCTGCCCGGGTTCGCGAACACCCACTCCCACGCGTTCCACCGCGCCCTGCGCGGGCGCACCCACGACCGGCGGGGGACCTTCTGGCAGGGCACCTTCTGGGACTGGCGGAACGGCATGTACGCCCTCGCCGACCGCCTCGACCCCGACTCCTACCACCGGCTCGCCCGCGCCGTCTACGCCGAGATGGCCCTCGCCGGCATCACCTGCGTCGGCGAGTTCCACTACCTCCACCACCGGCCCGGCGGCCGCCCCTACGCGAACCCGAACGCCATGGGGGAGGCCCTGATCCAGGCCGCCGCCGACGCCGGCGTCCGCATCACCCTCCTCGACGCGCTCTACCTCTCCTCCGGGTTCGGCAAACCCCTCGAACCGGCGCAGGAGCGCTTCGGCGACAACGGCCTCGAAGGCTGGCTCGACCGCGTCGAACGGCTCGAACCCCGACCGCACGCCCGCATCGGCGGCGCGGTCCACTCCGTGCGCGCCGTCCCCGACGACGCCATCACCGCGTTCGCGTGCTCCACCGAAGGCCGGCCCGTCCACGTGCACCTCTCCGAGCAGCGCGCCGAGAACGACGCCTGCCGCGCCGCCCACGGCTGCACACCGACCGAACTGCTCGAACGGTGCGGGCTCCTCGGATCCGACCTCACCGCCGTCCACGCGACCCACCTCACCGAGCACGACGTCCGACTCCTCGCCCGCTCCGGCACCACCGCGGCCTTCTGCCCCACCACCGAACGCGACCTCGCCGACGGCATCGGCCCCGCCCGCGCCCTCGCCGACGCCGGAGTGCGCCTCACCCTCGGCACCGACTCGAACGCCGTCGTCGACATGTTCGAGGAGGCCCGCGCCGTCGAGATGCACGAGCGCCTCGCCAGCGGGGAGCGCGGCCGCTTCACCGCCGACGCGCTCCTCGACATGGCCGGCGGCCACGACACCCTCGGCTGGAACGACGCCGGCCGCATCGCCCCCGGCGCCCGCGCCGACCTCGTCGCCCTCAGCCTCGACACCCCGCGCACCGCCGGGGCCCGCCCCGACGGGATCGTCTACGCCGCCACCGCGGCCGACATCACCGACGTCGTCGCCGACGGCCGCCACATCGTCCACGAAGGACGCCACCGGTACATCGACGCCGGAGCCGAACTGCGCGAAGCGATCGGAGACCTGTGGCAATGAGCCTGCTCATCGACTGCATCGGCGAGCTGTTCACCGCCGACGAGGACGGCTCCGTCCACTACGACGCCGCGCTCGTCGTCGAAGACGGCCGCATCGCCTGGATCGGCCACCGGCTCAACCGGCCCGCGGCCGACGACTACCTCGACCTCGGCTACAAGGCCGTCATCCCCGGATTCGTCGACAGCCACGCCCACCTCGTCTTCGACGGCGACCGCGCCGGCGAGTTCGACGCCCGCATGAGCGGCGAACCCTACGACGGCGGCGGCATCCGCACCACCGTCACCGCCACCCGCCGCGCCGACGACGAGCGCCTGCGCCAGAACTGCGCCCGCCTCACCGCCGAGATGCTCCGCCAAGGCACCACCACGGTCGAGATCAAATCCGGGTACGGCCTCACCGTCGAGGACGAGGCCCGCTCGCTGCGCATCGCCCGCGAGTTCACCCGCGAGACCACCTACCTCGGCGCGCACACCGTCCCCGCCGGCGCCGACGGCACCGTGATGGACGCCGACGAGTACACCGCGCTCGCCGCCGGCCCGATGCTCGACGCCTGCGCGCCCTACGCGAAATGGGCCGACGTCTTCTGCGAACGCGGCGCCTTCGACGCCGACCAGGCCCGCGCGGTCCTCACCGCGAGCGCGAACGCCGGCCTCGGCCTGCGCGTCCACGCCAACCAGCTCACCGCCGGGCCCGGCGTCCGGCTCGCCGTCGAACTCGGCGCCGCCTCCGCCGACCACTGCACCCACCTCACCGACGCCGACATCGACGCGCTCGCGAACTCGAGCACCGTCGCCACGCTCCTGCCCGGCGCCGAGTTCTCGACCCGCTCGCCGTACCCGGACGCGCGCCGACTCCTCGACGCGGGCGTGCGCGTCGCACTCGCGACCGACTGCAACCCCGGCTCCTCCTATACGAGCAGCATGGCGTTCTGCATCGCGCTGGCCGTCCGCGAGATGCACCTGACCCCGGCCGAAGCGCTCGAAGCCGCCACCGCGGCCGGCGCCGACGCGCTGCGCCGCCGCGATATCGGACGGATCACCGTCGGCGCCCGCGCCGACCTGGCCGTGCTCGACGCGCCCTCATTCGTCCACCTGGCCTACCGGCCCGGGACGCCCTTGATCGAGACCGTCTTCCGCGGCGGCGCCGTCGTACACGCGGCGACCCCGTGAATTGAGGAGCACCGATGTCCACCGTCCACATCAAGCCGGTCCCCGTGTCGCCCGAGGAGGTCCTCGCGGTCGCGCGCGGACGCGCCCGCGTCGTCATCGACGCCGAGGCCCGCGAGGCGATGGCCCGCAGCCGCGCGATCGTCGACGCGATCGAACGCGAAGGCCGCCCCGTCTACGGGGTCTCGACCGGGTTCGGCGCGCTTGCCAACACGTTCGTCGCCGCCGAGCGCCGCGCCGAACTCCAGCACGCGCTGATCCGCTCGCACGCCGCGGGCGTCGGCGACCCGATGCCCGTCGAAGTGGTGCGCGCGATGATGCTGCTGCGCCTGCGATCGCTCGCCATGGGCCGCTCCGGGGTCCGCCCCGAAGTCGCCGACGCGCTCGCGGCGCTCCTGAACGCCGACATCACCCCGTGGGTGCCCCGCCACGGCTCGCTCGGCGCCTCGGGCGACCTGGCTCCGCTGGCGCACTGCGCGATGGTGCTCCTCGGCGAAGGCTGGGTGCTGGCCGGGGACGGGACCCGCGCGGAGGCGGGCCCGGTCCTCGACGCCGCGGGCCTGGCGCCGATCACGCTCGCCTCCAAGGAGGGTCTGGCGCTCATCAACGGCACCGACGGGATGCTCGGGATGCTCCTGCTCGCCGTCGCCGACCTGCGGCACCTCCTGACGATGGCCGACGTGTGCGCGGCGCTGTCGAACGAGGCGATGCTCGGCTCGGACCGGCCGTTCCAGCCCGAGCTCCACGAGATCCGCCCGCAGCCGGGCCAGGCGCGGAGCGCCGCGAACATCCACCTGCTGCTCCAGGACTCGGAAGTCATGGACTCCCACCGCAACGACCTCGCCCACGCCGTCCAGGACGCCTATTCGATGCGCTGCGCCCCGCAGGTCGCCGGGGCCGCCCGCGACGTCCTCGACTACGCGGCGACCGTGGCCGCCAGGGAGCTGCTGTCGGTGGTCGACAACCCGGTCGTGCTGCCGGACGGCCGCGTCGAGTCCACGGGGAACTTCCACGGCGCGCCGCTCGGGTACGCGGCCGACTTCCTCGGCATCGCCGCCGCGGACGTCGGCTCGATCTCTGAACGCCGGGTTGACCGCCTCCTCGACGTCACCCGCTCTCGCGGTCTGCCGGCGTTCCTCAGCCCCGACCCGGGCGTCAACTCGGGACTGATGATCGCCCAGTACACGGCCGCGGGCATCGTCGCCGAGAACCGGCGCCTGGCGTCGTCGGCGTCGGTCGACTCGGTGCCGACCTCCGGCATGCAGGAGGACCACGTCTCGATGGGCTGGGCCGCGGGCTGCAAGCTGCGGACGATCATCGACAACCTCGGCACGCTCCTGGCGGTCGAACTCCTCGCCGGCGTCCAAGGACTGCAACTGCGCCAACCGCTGATCCCGAGCCCGGCGGCCCGGGCCGCGATCGCAGCGGTGGCCCCGATCGCCGGAAAACCGGGCCCCGACCAGTTCATCGCTCCGGTCATCGAACAGGTCAAGCACCTCGTCGAGGGACCGAACCTCCGCGCGGAGATCGAAGCCGCGGTCGGCCCGCTGAGGTAGGCGCAGCAGCTCTACCTCCTCGCGGGGTTCGCTTCAGTCGACGAGGCCCTCGACAGCGTCGCGGAGTTCTACCCTCCGCATCTGCTCAGCCCGAAGGCCGAATTTTCTGTCCGGGAACTACTCGCATAGCGCGCCTTGGAGTCGCGTCCATTCGGTGCTGTAATTGGGGCCGTTGCGAACTGGAGAGGACCCCATGAGTGAGATCGCCGGAGCGGGAGTGCACGCGTACCTCGCGGTGCAAGTGGCAGCGCTGCAGGAGTACCGGGAGCCGGTGATGCGGCGCGAGGAGGACGCGGTGCACCGGATGCGCGTCGCCACCAGGCGGCTGCGGTCGCTCCTGTCGACGTACGGGAGCCTGTACGCGGAGGTGCCGCTCAAGCGCCGGCGCCTGCGGTGGCTCGCCGACGAGCTCGGGCGGGTCCGCGATCTCGAGGTGCTGCGGATGCGGTTCGCGAAGCGGCTGGGGGACGAGCGCCCGGACTGGTTCGCGGCGCTGGCCGAGCAGGAGCGGCTCGCGTACGTCCCGCTGATCGAGGCTCTCGCGCGTGAGCGGTCCCTGAAACTGCTCGACGCCGCAGGGAACCTGGTCGCGTACCCGGAGTTCACGCCGGCCGCGGCGCGGCCGGCGGTCGAGGTGCTCGGCCCGATCGTCGAGGGGGCGCGGGTCGACATGCTGCGGGCGCTGACGGCGGTCAAGGACGCCGGCGATCCGGACGCGGCGCGCCACGCGGCCCGCAACGCCGCCAAGCGGGCCCGCTACACCGCCGAGGCCGCCACCGGGCTCGGCTCGGTCGCCGAAGCGGTCGCCGCGGAGGCCAAGAAGCTCCAAAACCGGTTCGGGAAGTGCCAGGACGACATCGTCGCGATCCGCTACCTCGAGGAGCACGCCCCCGACTCGCCGCTCCTGGAGGACGAACGCCGCCGCCACGCGAAGCACATCGCCCGCGCCGAGGCCGTGGTCGAAGCGCTCTGACCGGACCGGCCGGGCGGGCCGGGGTTCAGTCGAAGGGGTTCAGCAGCCGGGCCCCGGTCCGCTGGAAGTCCTTGACGTTGCGGGTCACCAGGACCATGTCGTGGACGATGGCGGTGGCCGCGATGTAGGCGTCGATGACCGGGATCGGTTCGGGGTCGTTCAGTTCGCCCCAGACGTTCGCGATCTCGGGGGTGATCGGCAGGACCCGCGACTCGTACGGCACGAGGACGTGGTCGAGCCAGAGTGCGAGCGCGGCGGCCCGTTCGGGGTCCTTGCGGCGCAGACGCGCCAGCCCTTTCCGGAACTCGCCGATGGTCATCACGCTCAAGTGCATGTCGGCGTCGGCGGCGGCCTCGTACCAGCGCTCGACGCCCCGGTTCGGCCGTGTCCGGCGCAGTTCGCTCAGCACGTTGGTGTCGAGCAGGTACTTCACAGGTCGAGCCCCAGATCGCGCTCGCGGGGCAGTTCCGCGCGGAGGTCCGAGGTGTCGGGGAAGTCGTCGATGTACGGCGGTTCCCGCAGCAGCGTCTTGAAGGAGGGGGCTCCGGCGAGCCTGCGGTAGTCCTCGACGCTGAGGATCACCGCCTCTTCGCGCCCGTGGCGCGTGATGAACTGCGCGCCTTGCGTCTTGGTCGCTCGGACCAGTTCACTGAAGCGCTTCTTGGCGTCCTGGACCTGCCAATGCATCGTTCGCCCTTCAAGGAGGAATTCTGACCAGTCTGACTATAATTTAGCACGCTCACGGCAGGTGAAACGAGCGTCGCCGGATGCCGTCGCGGCCCAGTGGGTCAGGTCTCACGAACGACGGTCCGGCAGCGTCTGCCGGACCGGTCGTCGGTTCAGCGGGTCAGAGTCCGGAGAGCTTCTGGCCGGCGCGGATGACGGCCATGCCGAGGCGGTCGCCGGGGCGGCGTCCGAGGCGCTCTATCGGGCCGGACACCGAGATGGCGGCGACGACCCGGCCGGTCTTGTCGCGGACGGGGGCCGAGACCGAGACGACGCCGGGTTCGCGCTCGGCGACCGACTGCGCGAAGCCGCGGCGGCGGACCTCGGCGAGGGTCTTGGAGGAGAACCGGCACTTGGGGAGCAGGGGGAGGATGCCTTCGGGCGGCTCCCAGGCGAGGAGCACCTGGGCGCCGGAGCCGGCGGTCATCGGCAGGGCGGCGCCGACCGGGACGGTGTCGCGCAGCCCGGAGGCGCGCTCGGCCGCGGCGACGCACACCCGCTCGTCGGCCCTCCTGCGGTAGAGCTGGGTCGACTCGCCGGTCTGGTCCCGCAGCAGGTTGAGGACCGGCTCGGCCGCGCTGAGCAGGACGTCGGCCGTGGACCCGGCGAGCTCGCCGAGCTTCGGGCCGGGACGCCAGCGCCCCTCGTGGTCGCGCTGGAGCATCTCGTGGGCTTCGAGCGCCTGCGCGAGCCGGTGGGCCGTGGCCCTGGGCAGACCGGTCTCGTGCACGAGTTCAGCCAGGCTGGCGCCGTTGGTGCACGCCGTGAGGATGAGCACCGCCTTGTCGAGGACGCCCACTCCGCTGATAGTATTCGTTCTCACGAGCTGAACATTACCTCCCATATTTCGAGAAGTCCAACGACTGGGAACAGAGATGTCACGTACACCACACGAAGCTGAGGGCGCACGACCGCAGACCCTCGCAGAGAAGGTCTGGAACGCCCATGTGGTCCGCACCGGCGGCCAGCAGCCGGACCTGCTCTACATCGACCTGCACCTCCTGCACGAGGTGACGAGCCCGCAGGCGTTCGACGGCCTGCGCCAGGCGGGGCGCAAGGTCCGCCGGACCGATCTCACGATCGCGACCGAGGACCACAACACGCCGACCGACAACCTCTTCACCATCGCGGACCCGACCAGCCGCAAGCAGATCGAGACGCTCCGCGCCAACTGCGAGGAGTTCGGCGTCCGGATCCACTCGCTGGGCGACGCGAACCAGGGCGTCGTCCACGTCGTGGGACCCCAGCTGGGACTGACCCAGCCGGGCATGACCGTGGTGTGCGGCGACTCGCACACCTCCACGCACGGCGCGTTCGGCTCGATCGCGTTCGGCATCGGCACCAGCGAGGTCGAGCACGTCCTCGCCACCCAGACGCTGCCGCAGGCGAAGCCGAAGTACATGGCCGTCACCGTGAACGGCTCCCTGCCCGAGGGCGTGTCCGCCAAGGACCTCATCCTCAAGATCATCTCGATCACGGGCACCGGCGGCGGCAAGGGCCACATCGTCGAGTACCGCGGGCAGGCCATCGAAGAGCTCTCCATGGAGGGCCGGATGACGATCTGCAACATGTCGATCGAGTGGGGCGCGAAGGCCGGCATGATCGCCGCCGACGAGAAGACCTTCGCGTACGTCAAGGGCCGCCCGCACGCCCCCAAAGGCGAGGACTGGGACGCCGCCGTCGAGTACTGGAAGACCCTCAAGACCGACGAGGGCGCCGTCTTCGACAAGGAGATCGTGATCGACGCGGCCTCCCTGAGCCCGTTCGTCACCTGGGGCACCAACCCCGGCCAGGGCGTCGAGCTCTCCGGGCGCGTGCCGGACCCGGCCGCGTTCGAGGACCCGATCGAGCGCACCACCGCCGCGAGCGCCTTGGAGTACATGGGCCTCGAGGCCGGCACGCCGATGCGCGAGATCGGCGTCGACGTGGTCTTCCTCGGGTCGTGCACCAACGGCCGCATCGAGGACCTGCGCACCGCCGCCGAGGTCATCAAGGGCCGCAAGGTCGCCGACGGCGTCAACATGATGGTCGTCCCCGGCTCCGCGAAGGTCCGCGAGCAGGCCATGGAAGAGGGCCTGGACAAGGTCTTCATCGAGGCCGGCGCCGACTGGCGCTTCGCGGGCTGCTCGATGTGCCTGGGCATGAACCCGGACCAGTTGACGCCGGGCCAGCGGGCCGCCTCGACCTCGAACCGCAACTTCGAGGGCCGCCAAGGCAAGGGCGGGCGCACCCACCTGGTCAGCCCGGCCGTCGCCGCCGCCACCGCCGTCACCGGGCGCCTCGCCGGCCCGGCGGACCTGTAAGGAAGGGCAAGGGACATGGACAAGTTCACGACCCACACCGGGCGCGTGGCCCCGCTGCGCCGCTCGAACGTCGACACCGACCAGATCATCCCGGCCGTCTACCTCAAGCGGGTCACCAAGACCGGCTTCGAGGACGCGCTGTTCGCCGAGTGGCGCGAGGACGAGAAGTTCCTGCTGAACCAGGACGAGTACAAGGCCGCGACGATCCTCGTCGCCGGGACCGAGTTCGGCACCGGCTCCTCGCGCGAGCACGCCGTCTGGGCCCTGAAGGACTACGGGTTCAAGGCCGTCATCGCGCCCCGCTATGGGGACATCTTCCGCGGCAACTCGCTCAAGAACGGTCTGTTGACTGTGGAGCTGCCCGAGGCGGCCGTGGAGGAGCTGTGGCGGCTCGCGGAGACCACCCCGGAGGCGGAGGTCACCGTGGACCTGGTGGCCTGTGAAGTCCGTGCGGGGGACCGCACCTGGGCGTTCGAGTTCGACGAGTTCCTCCGCTGGCGCATGATGGAGGGCCTCGACGACGTGGCGCTGACGCTGCGCGACGAGGACAAGATCGCCGCCTTCGAATCGAACCGGGACGCTTGGCGGCCTAGGACTCTCCCCGCGGAGGTCTAGGCCCGGACAGCCGATCCTTTTAGCCCTCACGTACGGAGCCGGTGGCGCTGCCACCGGCTCCAGGCGTGTTCGGGTCCCTCCCAACGGGGTTGCGAGCGTCGATTTCGGGCGGCCGAATAAAAATTCCCTGCGACACAACGGGTCTATTTTCGCGGAAACAGTTGCGTTCGCTTTCGAAACGTCATAACGTGCGCTTAACAAGCTGGTATGGCTCCAGAACCTTATCGGGAGGGTAGGACTCGTGAACAAGGCAGAGTTCGTCGATCGGATCGCCGCTCGCACTGGCGACCGGGCCGCCGCGAAAGAAGTCGTGGATGTGGCGATCGACGAGATACAGCGCGCGGTGGTGAAAGGGGAGAAAGTCTCCTTCGCCGGTTTCGGCGTCTTCGAGAAGCGCCAACGCGCCGCTCGCATGGCGCGCAACCCGCGCACGGGCGAGGCGGTCAAGGTCAAGAAGACCGTCGTGCCGGCCTTCCGGCCCGGCACCGGGTTCAAGGAACTCGTGACGGGCAAGCGCAAGGCGGCCAAGTCCGCTTCTGCCGCGAAGAAGGCCGCGCCGGCGAAGAAGACCGCGACCGCGAAGAAGACGACGGCGAAGAAGACCGCCAAGAAGACCACGCGCGCCGCTTCCACGGCGTCGCGTTCGACCGCCACGAGCCGCGTGGCCGCGAAGAAGACCACCGGGAAGAAGGCGACGCCGGCCAAGGCCGGGACCGCCAAGAAGGCCGTTCGCAAGACCGCCGCCAAGTCGACGACGGCCAAGAAGACCACCGCGAAGCGGGCTACCAAGCGCGGGCGCAGCTTATGCCGTGCCCCGATCCGGTTCGGGGCACGGTGGGGCACCCGTCCGACTCGCACGGGGAAGAGGGCATTCAGGAGCCGCCTGAATGCCCTCGCTGCTTTCCCGGATCGGTCTGCGCCGGCGCCGGCCGCGACTAAGCCGCGGCGCGGCCGACAGGCGCCGAGCCGTCAGCCGAAGAGGCCCGCGGAGAAGTCATTGAGGAACTTCCCCTCTGGATCGACTCGCGCGCGGAGATCCGCGAAGTCGCCCATTCGCGGATAACGCGAGCGGACCTCATTCATTGGTATCGAAAACAATTTGCCCCAATGCGGCCGCGCAGCGAACGGTTCCAATGCCGCTTCGGCCGCCGCCATCACCGGCTGAACCGATTCATGGTCGCTCACCCACGTGAAGTGGAGCCCCACCGTGTCGCGGCCGAACGCCGGCGACAGCCACAGGTCGTCCGCCGCCATCGTCCGCACCTCGCAGATCTGCACGACCCGCGCGAGCCGCTCCCCGATCCCCGCCAGCGCTTCCAGCGCCGCCGGCGCGTCGGCCCGGTCGACCAGGTACTCCGACTGGAGCTCGTCGCCCGCGCTCGGCGTGAACTCAGGTCTGAAGTGCGGCAGGCGCTCGTGCCACGGGCCCGTCTGGCCCTGCTGCACGGTGCACGCCTCCGGGTCCACGCCCGGCACCGGGTGCCGCGGCCCGTCCGCCAGCGGCGCACCGAACCGGTTCGAGGGCGGGAACGGGTGCGTCTGGTCCGCGGTCCGCTGCTTGACCCAGAACTGGAACTCCGGCTGCGCGCCCCACGGCGTGAACAGGCTCGTCGAGTACGCCGCGCCCGTCAGCTCGTCGAAGTTCGCCAGCACCGCGTCGAACGAAAGCCCGTCGTACACGTACTGGCGCATCTCGAACGCCGGCAAGAGCTCGAGCGTCACCGAGTGCACGACGCCCAACACCCCCAGATGGACCACCGAGCCCGCGAAGTCCGCGTCGCCGCGCTTGACGGTCCGCAGCTCCCCGTCGGGGCCGATGAACTCGACCGCGGTCACCGCCGTCCCGAGGTTCCCGTTGCGGTCCCCCGAACCGTGCGTGCCGGTGGCGATCGAGCCGGCCACCGAGATGTGCGGCAGGGACGCCATGTTGTGCAGCGCGAACCCGGCCCGGTGCACGGCCGCGCTCAGCGCCGCGTACGTCAGCCAGCCGGCGGCCCGCACCGTGCCCTTCAGGATGTCCAGTTCCGCGAACGGCTCCATGCCCGCCAGGGAGATCATCACGTCGTCAGAGGCCGCGATCGGGTTGAACGAGTGGCCCGAGCCGAGCACGCGGATCCGGTCCGCGCCGGCCACGGCCGCACGGGCCTCGTCGAGGGTCGCGGGCGCTTCGAAGCGGGCGGGGGAGAAGCCGATGTTCCCCGCCCAGTTGTGCAGGGGAGTGGGGGCGCGGTCAGCCACGGGGGATCCTCCTAGACAGCGCACGGCGGCGCACGGGTGCGGTTGCGCGGGCAACGGTACCGCGCGGCCCGCCCGGCACGGCCCGGATCGGCCCGAGGGGCGGGACGGCCGGCGGGACCTTCGCCGATCCGCCTCGCCCTACAGGCGCTCGATCCCCACGAGCTTCTGACCCGACAGCGACAGGACCCACGCCTCGCCCGACCGCGTCGACACGTCCGGCGTCTCGACCCCGTCCTCGTCGGCGAGGATCGCCACGGTGTCGCAGACGACCTCCGGCTCGGCGCAGACGATCGCGGCGCCCCCGCCGCCCGCGAGCTCGCGCACGCGCGAGCTGGAGCGCTCGGGGTTGCGTTCGTGCGCATCGGTGTCGAAGGCCGAGTCGCCGCTCAGCGTGCAGCGCACCGCCTGCGCGATCGGCTCGACCGTCTGCACGCTCGCGCGACCGGTCGCCGTGAACGCCCGGTCCGGCTGGTACAGCGACGCGAGGGCCGCCAACCGCACCGCCTGGTCCTGCCCGCGGGCGCTCAGCGGCCGCGTCACCGCCGGCCCGTCCCAGTCCTGCTCGACTTCGGCGGGCGCCACCAGGATCACCGTGGACGTGACGGCCGGAAGCGACGCGAACGCCTTCAGGACCTCCTGGTCGCGCGGGCGCGTCAGCGCCTCGCGGGCCTCCGCGAGCGTCAGCCACCGCCGCTCGCCGATCTCGTCGTCGGCGGTGAACACGGCATCGGGCTTCTCAGTGCGCATCGACCAGTAGTCGACCCACTTGAGCACGTCCCCTTCGGGGTTGGGGAGCACGTACTCGGCGCGGCACAGCCACAGCTGCGGGATGACCGGGATCCCGGTCTCCTCCTCGACCTCGCGGCACGCCGCCGCGAGCGGGTGCTCGCCCGGGTCGAGCTTGCCCTTCGGCAGCGACCAGTTCCCCACCCGGGGCCGCCACACCGCGACCACCTCGACGAGGCCGCGCTCGCCGTTGCGCCACAACAGGCCGCCGGCGGCGGCCACCTGCTTCTGCGTACCGCTCACGCCTCATACGGTACTGGGACTCACCCACAAGCGGGAACCTCGCCACTCGCCCGGAGGACCCGGCGCCCCTTCGCGGTCGCGACGGCCCGCCGGGGACGCGCGGTCACGGGCGCATGGTCAGGAGTGCATGCTCAGGGGTGCATGGTCAGGATGCGGACGGCGACGACCGTCCCGTCCGGGTCGCATTCGAGCGAGACGCGCTGGCCCGGGCGCAGGAACCGCAGCCCTGAGACGGCGAAGGCCGCCGCGTCGAAACCGACGCGGCGGCCGGCGTCTTGGGAAGGACTGTCGAGGACGACCTCGCCGGAGGTGTCCTCGTTGAAGTTCGAGACGGTGCCCTGCATGGGTTCAGCATGGACCCTGCGGGGCGGCGAAGGCCAGAGGCGGGGCCTTCCTTTTCCTGCCGGCCGCGCACCGTCGCCGGGAGTGCCCGTGGGCGGTGCGCGCCGGTCCGGGGCTACTTGCGGAGCTGGCGCCGTTCGGAGCCGCCGACGGCCTTGTAGCCCTTGTAGGCGAAGAAGCCGATGACGCCGATGACGCCGACCACGAGGGCGAACTTGATGAGGGCGCCGAGGGCGGCGAACGCCGCGCCGATGAGGCTCGCCACGAGCCAGACCGCGATGATCGCTCCGCCGAACAGGGCGGCGAGCCAGCCGAAGAGACGCCAGTTCATGTCACTCACTCCGAGTCGAGTCGTATTCCGAGCCGACTGGGATCGGTCGGCTATCTAGATGTCACTTTGACTCTATGATGACATCATAGCGGATTCGGCGCAAGCCTCGGGTCCCCGGCGCGCCCCGGTTCACCGCGGCGCGTACCTGCGGGTTCACGCCGCGTGAGCCGCGCCCCTCGCGCGGGGAGTCAAACCCCACGCTCCGCTTCCCGTCGCCCGCGCGCCCCGGTGCGGGCGTTAGAGTGCAATGCACTGACGATCCCGTACACAACGGCACAGGCCGAGCCCATGCGGCCCGCGCCCACCCAGAAAGCGAGCCAGCAGGTGACCGAGCCTAGCCCTGAGGCGCAGTACACCTTCCGCCGCCGCGGCGGCGACCGCATCACCTTCGACGTGCAGGTCTACGCCGCCATCGTCAAGGGCGCGATCCTGGGCCTGAGCCGCCGCAACTGGTCCGGCATGGAGAACATCCCGCTCCAGGGCCCCGCGATCCTGGTCTGGAACCACTACTCCGACATCGACCCGATCCTGGTCGTCCACTACGTTTACAACGCCGGCCGCCACCCCCGGTTCCTGCTCAAGGAGTCGATCGTGCGCGTGCCCGTGATCGGCGCGATCCTCAAGCGCTCCGGGCAGATCCCGGTCAAGCGCGGCAGCGCCGAGGCCGCCGACTCGCTGCGCATCCTCCGGCGCGAACTCGACAAGGGCCACGTCGTGATCATGGCCCCCGAGGGCACGGTCACGAAGGAGCCGAACCGCTGGCCCATGCGCGGCAAGACCGGCGTCGCCCGCCTCGCCCTCGAGTCCGGCGCGCCCGTGATCCCGATCGTGCAGTGGGGCGCCCTCGGCATCCACGACCGCAAGCGCGACCCGAAGTTCCGGTTCGGCCGCAAGCCCGTCACCGTCCGAGCCCTCCCGGCCGTCGACCTCTCCCCTTGGCTCGGCAGGGAACCGAGCCGCGAGGACCTCGTCGCGGTCACCGACCGCATCATGGAGGCCCTCCGCGACGGCCTCGCCGAAGTCCGCGGCGAAGCGGCACCCCCCCTGTTCGACCCCCGGCAGCAGCGACCCGAAGAAAGCGAGTCCTCTGAGTGAAAGCAGCCGTGATGGGAGCCGGTTCGTGGGGGACCGTGTTCGCCAAGATCCTCGCCGACGCCGGCACCCCGGTCACCATCTGGGCGCGGCGCGAATCCGTGGCCGCGGGCATCAACACCGAGCACCGGAACCCGGACTACTTCTCCGACATCGAACTCCCCGCGCTCGTCTCGGCGACCGCCGACGCGGCGGAGGCGCTCGCGGGCGCGGACCTCGTCGTCCTGTCCGTCCCCAGCCAGACCCTCCGCGGCAATCTCGCCGCGTGGTCTGCGCACCTGGAGCCGCACTCGACCCTGCTGAGCCTCATGAAGGGCATCGAACTCGGCACCACCGAGCGCATGACCGAGGTCATCGCCGAAGTCACGGGCGCCGCCGAATCGCGCATCGCGGTCCTGTCCGGACCCAACCTCGCGCGCGAGATCGCCGAGGAGCAGCCGACCGCCTCCGTGGTCGCC
This sequence comes from Glycomyces albidus, assembly GCF_009451885.1. Lineage (GTDB taxonomy): Bacteria > Actinomycetota > Actinomycetes > Mycobacteriales > Micromonosporaceae > Glycomyces > Glycomyces albidus. Next base: position 135,919 of record NZ_WIAO01000004.1, on the reverse strand, counting down.
TGCATCGACCACGGCCGCGCCGTCGACATCCAGAAGGCCGTGACCACGGGCTACTTCCGGCCGTACACGAACACCGACGTCGTCGGCTGCGAACTCGGCGGCGCCGTCAAGAACGTCATCGCCCTCGCCTACGGCATGGCCGCCGGCATGGGCATGGGCGACAACACGAAGGCCACGATCATCACGCGCGGCCTCACCGAGACCACCCGCCTGGGCGTGCGCCTCGGCGCCGACCCGACCACGTTCGCCGGCCTCGCCGGCCTGGGCGACCTGGTCGCCACCTGCTCGTCGCCGCTGTCGCGCAACCACACCTTCGGCGAGCAGCTCGGTCTCGGAGCAACCCTCGAAGAGGCCGCCCGCGTCACCAAGCAGACCGCCGAGGGCGTGAAGAGCTGCCGCTCCATCACCGACCTCGCCCGCAAGGTCGGCGTCGAGATGCCCATCTGCGACGCCGTCGAGCGGGTCTGCCACGAGGGACTCGACCCCAGGGCCGCGGTCGCCGAACTCATGGGGCGCGAGACCAAACCAGAAACCGACAGTTTGAGGTCTGACAATGACTAAACCGACCGTCGCCGTCTTCTTCGGCGGGCGCAGCGTGGAGCAACCCGTGTCCTGCGCCTCCGGCTCCGGGGTCGCCAAGGCGCTGCGCGAGCGCGGCTTCGACGTCACCACCGTCGGCATCACCCGCAGCGGCGAATGGGTCGAACTCGACCCCGACTCGACCTTCGCGATCGAGGCGTCCGCGGCGCTCCCGGAGGTGACCGCCGAATCCGGCCGGGCCGTCGCGGTCGACCTCGGCCCCGGCTCGAAGCCCATCGCCGACATCGCCTTCCCGGTCCTCCACGGCCCGTACGGCGAGGACGGCACCATCCAGGGCCTGTTCGAGATGGCCGGCCTGCCGTACGTCGGCTCCGGCGTCCTCTCCAGCTCCGTGTCCATGGACAAGGAGTTCAGCAAGCGCCTCCTCGCCGCCGAAGGGATCCCGCAGGGCGCCTTCGCGGTCCTCAAGCCCGGCGAGGAGCTCGACGCGCACGCGGTCGTCGAGAAGCTCGGCCTCCCGATCTTCGTCAAGCCCGCCCGCGCCGGATCGAGCCTCGGCATCAGCAAGGTGAAGTCGGCCGCCGGCCTCGCCGAAGCCGTCGCGAAGGCCCGCGAGGTCGACGACAAGGTCGTCTTCGAGGCGTCGTTCGAAGACGTCCGCGAGATCGAGATGGGCGTCCTCGAGACCCTCGACGGCGACCTGGAGATCACCTACCCCCTCGAAGTGCTCGCCATGGGCGAAGAGGGCTGGTTCGACTTCGACGCCAAGTACCTCGACAACCCCGAGCCGTTCGACCTGCACCCGGACTACCCCGACGGCGTCGCCGACCGGGCCCAGGAGCTGGCGCGGACGGTGTTCCGCCTGCTCGACTGCCGCGACCTCGCCCGCGTCGACTGCTTCCTGGCCGCCGACGGCACCGTCTACCTCAACGAGGTCAACACCATGCCCGGGCTCACGCCGATGAGCGGGGTCCCGCAGGCGTTCGCCGCCGCCGGGGTCTCCTACGGCGATCTCGTGGAGCGCCTGGTCACTCTCGCGGCGGCCCGGGTGGGCGACCGCGAGGACGGCGCGTAACCTGGTCGGGTGCCGAACGTCTTCCCTCGGGAAGATCAAGGCCCCGATCCTTCCCTCGGGAAGGCTCGGTTCTCGCAACCTCGTGTGCGCGCCAGGCCCTGGGAACCCCCAGGTGCAGTCCTGAGCGCGCTACACTCACGCGTTTCTGCCGGTCAGAGACGTACTCCGCCTCGGATGCCGTTCGGGGCAACGCATGAATTACTGGAGAGATCATTGCAAGCTAAGGCGAAAGTCAAGCTTTCCCGATCCCTCGGCATCGCTCTGACGCCGAAGGCCGCCAAGTACATGGAGCGCCGTCCGTACCCTCCGGGGCAGCACGGCCGCGGCCGCAAGAAGGAATCGGACTACAAGAACCAGCTCGTGGAGAAGCAGCGTCTCCGCGCTCAGTACAACATCTCTGAGCGCCAGCTGCGGAACGCCTACGCCGAGGCCGTGCGCAAGCCCGGCAAGACCGGCGAGGTCCTGGTCGGCCTGCTCGAATCCCGCCTGGACGCCTTCGTGCTCCGCGCCGGCTTCGCCCGGACCATTTACCAGGCGCGCCAGTTCGTCAACCACGGCCACTTCACCGTGAACGGCCGCAAGGTCGACATCGCCTCGTTCCGCCTGAAGCCGGGCGACTTCGTCCAGGTCCGCAAGAAGTCCCGCGAGACCACGCCGTTCCAGCTCGCCGCCGCGGGCGCGTGGGCCGGCGAGACGACCCCGGCCTACATCGAGTCGCACCTCGAGGGCCTCATCGCCCGCTTCCTGTCGGTGCCCGAGCGCAAGCAGATCCCCGTGATCTGCGACGAGCAGCTCGTCGTCGAGTACTACTCGAAGTAAGCGGTACAGGCGAGTACTGCTCGAAGTAAGCGGTACGGCCGAGTACTGCTCGAAGTAGGCGGTGCTCGCGGGCACTGCTCGAAGCGATCGGTGCGGGAACGCACTGCCGCCGAAGCAGTAGCCGAAGTAATAAGCCTGAGCGTGCACTGGACGCCGCCGGGCCGGCCGCGAGCCGGTCCGGCGGCGCTCAGACGCCGCCCGAGTGCCCTCTGTCACGGTCAACCCCCTGGTAGGCGGTCTCGGGACGCGAGTAGACTCGCTCAGTGGTGCAGTGCGTCCCGTAGCGGGTAGCCGTGCGCTCCGGGGTCGTGACCTGGACGCACCCGGTGAAGCAGTGCATCATTCTCTCGCCCGCCCGAAGCCTCGGGTTGGCAAGCCAGTAGCTCCACACCTGCAACAGGCGTGGGGTTTCGGACCGAGTTGTCACGGTAGCGGAGGACATGCCGAAAAAAGACGGTGCCATCGAGATTGAAGGCAAGGTCGTCGAGTCCCTCCCGAACGCCATGTTCCGGGTGGAACTCACCAACGGCCACAAAGTACTCGCTCACATCAGCGGCAAGATGCGACAGAACTACATCCGAATCCTCCCTGAGGACCGGGTCGTGGTGGAGCTCTCGCCGTACGACCTGTCGCGCGGGCGGATTGTCTACCGTTACCGCTGACCTGACGACTACATGAAGTAGGACTCGTGAAAGTCAAGCCGAGCGTCAAAGTGATCTGCAAGAACTGCCGCGTGATCCGCAGGCACGGACGAGTGATGATTATCTGCTCGTCCGACCCGCGCCACAAGCAGCGTCAGGGCTAACGCAGCACACACGCCGAAGAAAGGCCCCAGAAGGGGAAACCGCCGCCAGTGCGCAAGCACAACCCTCGGCTCGGAGGCCGGGGCTCGCATCGCCCGTCAGGGCAGGGAGAACGGAAACCCGCGAGACGGCAGTGGTCAGACCTCCGACAACACTAGGAGTACGCCTGCATGGCACGCCTGGTCGGAGTGGACCTCCCGCGCGACAAGCGCCTGGAGATCGCACTCACCTACATTTACGGCATCGGACGCACGCGCTCGATCGAGACGATCACCGCGACCGAGCTCGACCGCGACAAGCGCGTCAAGGACCTCACCGACGAAGAGCTGGTGAAGCTCCGCGATTACATCGAGGAGAACTTCCAGGTCGAAGGTGACCTGCGACGCGAAGTCCAGGCCGACATCCGCCGCAAGATCGAGATCAACTGCTACCAGGGCCTCCGTCACCGCTACGGTCTCCCGGTCCACGGTCAGCGGACCAAGACCAACGCCCGAACTCGCAAGGGTCCGAAGAAGACCGTCGCGGGCAAGAAGAAGGCACGTTAGGAGAGCAGCTGATGCCACCGAAGACTCGCGGCGGTTCCAAGAACCCGCGCGCCAAGAAGAAGAACGTGCCCCACGGGCACGCTCACATCAAGAGCACCTTCAACAACACCATCGTGTCGATCACCGACCCGACCGGTGCCGTGATCTCCTGGGCCTCCTCCGGCCAGGTGGGCTTCAAGGGCTCGCGCAAGTCGACCCCGTACGCCGCGCAGATGGCCGCCGAGGCCGCCGCCCGCCGTGCGATGGACAACGGCATGCGCAAGGTCGACGTCTACGTCAAGGGCCCGGGCTCGGGCCGCGAGACCGCGATCCGCTCCCTCCAGGCCGTCGGCCTCGAGGTCGGCTCGATCAACGACGTCACCCCCCAGCCCCACAACGGCTGCCGCCCGCCGAAGCGCCGCCGCGTCTAGCGGACCGCTTCACGCGGAACCGAGGCGAGGCCCGCGAGCCTCGCCGAGGCGCCGAGGTCGACAACCGAATCCCATGTGTCTAGGCGTCAAATAGCGGGCGCCCCGAACAAAGGAAACACGCAACAGTGCTTATCACTCAGCGGCCCACGCTCACCGAGCAGCAGATCAGCCCGACCCGCTCCAAGTTCACGATCGAACCGCTGGAGCCCGGCTTCGGGTACACGCTCGGCAACTCGCTGCGGCGCACGCTGCTGTCGTCCATCCCGGGCGCGGCGGTCACGTCGATCAAGATCGACGGCGTCCTGCACGAGTTCTCCACCATCCCCGGCGTGAAGGAAGACGTCGTGGAACTGGTGCTGAACGTCAAGCAGATCTGCGTCTCCTCGGAGAGCGACGAGCCGGCCACCATGTACCTGCGCAAGGAAGGCCCCGGCGACGTCCTCGCCGGCGACATCCAGCCGCCCGCCGGCGTGCAGGTCCACAACCCCGAGCTCAAGCTGGCGACCCTCAACTCGAAGGGCCGCCTCGACATGGAGTTCGTGGTGGAGCGCGGCCGCGGCTACGTCTCGGCCCCGGCGAACAAGGCCGACACGAACGAGATCGGCCGCATCCCGGTCGACTCGATCTACTCGCCCGTGCTGAAGGTCGCCTACTCGGTCGACGCCACGCGCGTCGAGCAGCGCACCGACTTCGACAAGCTCACCGTCGACGTCGAGACCAAGCCGTCCACCACGCCGCGCACCGCGCTGGCGTCGGCGGGCTCCACCCTGGTGGAGCTGTTCGGCCTGTACCGCGAGCTCGACACCGAGGCCGAGGGCATCGACGTCGGCCCCAGCCCGGCCGACCAGCAGCTCGCCGCCGACCTGGCCCTGCCGATCGAGGACCTCGACATGACCGTCCGGTCCTACAACTGCCTCAAGCGCGAGGGCGTCAACACCGTCGGCGAACTCATCAACCGCACCGAGGCCGACCTGCTCGACATCCGCAACTTCGGGCAGAAGTCGATCGACGAGGTCAAGATGAAGCTCGCCGGCATGGGCCTCAGCCTGAAGGACTCGCCCGGCACGTTCGACCCCAGCGAGGCCGCAGTGGCCTACGGCGGGTCGCCCGTCGCCGAGTCCGATGAGTACGAAGACGACGGCGAAGACCTCCGCGAGACCGAGCAGCTCTAGCGCTGCGTGAATACGGCGGTCGGTTCCGTAAGACGGCCGGCCGCGTCAACCCAAGAGGAGTAAGAAATGCCTAAGCCCACCAAGGGCCCGCGTCTGGGCGGTTCGCCGGCGCACGAGAAGCTCATGCTCTCGGGCCTCGCCGCCTCCCTGTTCGAGCACGGCAGCATCACCACCACGGTGACCAAGGCCCGCCGCCTGCGCCCCTACGCCGAGCGTCTCATCACGTACGGCAAGAAGGGCACGCTGCACCACCGCCGACTGGCGCTGGCGAAGCTCCGCAACAAGGACGCCACGCACGACCTGTTCGAGCAGGTCGCCCCCCGCTTCGCGAACCGCGAGGGCGGCTACACCCGGATCATCAAGGCCGGGTACCGCAAGGGCGACAACGCGCCGATGGCGATCATCGAGCTGGTCGACTAAGACGGCCCGGGCCGGCAGTCGGCTCGCAAGTCAAGAGGACCGCGCGCAGGGCATATGCTCTGCGCGCGGTTTCGTTTTCTCGAGGAGGGATCGGCGTGGAGGACACGACGCGGCTGCGGCTCGGCATCGCCTACGACGGGGCCGAGTTCTCGGGCTGGGCGCTGCAGCCGGGGCGCAGGACGGTCGCCGCCGAGGTCATCCGGGCCCTCGAGCTCCTGTTCGGCGAGATCGGCGACTTCACGGTCGCGGGCCGCACCGACGCGGGCGTGCACGCGACCGGGCAGGTCGCGCATGTCGACGTCCCCTCCGGGAAGTGGGAGGAGCTTCGCGAGCGGCTGCTGTGGCGGCTGCGCGGGATCCTGCCGCCGGACGTGCGGGTCGTGTCCGCGGAAGCGGTCGACGCGTCGTTCAACGCCCGGTTCGCGGCCCAGTGGCGCCGCTACCGCTACCGCGTCGCCGACGCGACCTGGGGCGTGAACCCGCTGCGGCGACTCGACACGCTCGCCTGGCCGCGTCCGCTGGATGTCGAGCGGATGCACGCCGCGTGCCGGCGGCTGCTCGGCGAGCACGACTTCGTGGGCTTCTGCAAGCAGCGCGAAGGCGCGACGACGATCCGCGAACTGCTGCAGTACGACTGGGCGCGGGACGAGGACGGGACCGCGGTCGCCACGGTGCGCGCGGACGCGTTCTGCCACTCGATGGTCCGCAGCCTCGTCGGCGCCGCCTTGGCGGTCGGCGACGGGCGGCGGGACGAGGAGTGGCTCGCGTCGATCCTCACCATCGGCGAACGTGCCAACGACGTGCACGTGGTGGGGCCGCACGGACTGACGCTGGTCGAGGTCGCGTACTCCGCCGACCCGGCCGACTGGCGGGCGCGGGTGGACCTGACGCGCCGGGTGCGAACGCTCGAGCGGTAGGGTCCCGAAGCCTGCCCGCCTGCCCGCCTGCCCGCCTGCCCGCCTGCCCGCCTGCCCGCAGTTGCCGCGGGGTTCGCGGGTCGATGTGCGCACGCACTGAGGGCTTAAGGTTGTAGACCGTCCCTAGCCCCCACCCACCCAGAGGGGACCGTAGCGGCGATCCTTGCGCGCGGGTCCGACAAGAATCGGCCCAGCGGAGCCCGCGAGCCGAAATGTCACCCGGACGAGTGCCGAAGTCGGTTCCGAACGGGAGCGTTGCGGCTTCGATGCACCCGGACAAATGTCACCCCGAAGAGGGCGGCAATTCATCCCCGAGTCAGCCTTGGGTCCGAAGCTGAGGCCATGAGACGCTTCCTCACCGCCGGCGCGGTCGCGGCCGTCACCGCCTCCGCGCTGTTCATCGCCCTGCCCTCGCCCGCCGAAGCGCACCCCGAGCGCGACTTCGACCTCCAGGCCCACCGCGGCGGGCTCGGGCTGGTCGTCGAGAACACGCTGCCCGCCTTCGCGAACGCGCTCGAGCTCGGGGTGAGCACTCTCGAACTCGACGTCCAGATCACCGAGGACGGCCACGCCGTCGTCACCCACGACCGCCGCGTCGCCGCCGCCAAGTGCCTCGACACCGCCCCCGCGTTCGAAGGCGACCCCGAGTACCCGTACGTGGGCGAGTACATCACCCACCTCACCCTCGAGCAGGTCCGCACGCTCGACTGCGGCACCCTCACGCAGCCGAACTTCCCCGGCCAGGAGGCGCACCCGGGCGAGCCGATGCCGCTGCTGTCCGAGGTGTTCGACCTCGTCAGGGACTACCGCGCCCACGGCGTGAAGCTCAACATCGAGACCAAGGTCGAAGCCGGTGCGCCGCACGAGACCGCGCCGCGCGAGGCGTTCGTGGAGGCCGTCGTCGACGACATCCGCGACGCCCGCATCGGCCGCCAGGTCACCGTCCAGAGCTTCGACTGGGGCGCGCTCATGCTCATGGGCGAGACCGCGCCCGAGCTCCCGCTCGTCGCGCTCACCAACATCTCGTTCCTCCAGACCGGGCAGCCCGGCGCCTCGCCGTGGCTGGGCGGCATCGACATCGACGACTTCGGCGGCGACCCGATCGCCGCGATCGACTCGTTCGGCGCCGACGCGTTCTCGCCGGTCCACGGCTCCCCGCAGAACGGGACCGTGAACGACCCCGGCTACGTCCCGTACGTCACTGCGGCGATGGTCGACCACGCCCACGATTACGGCATCGAAGTGGTCCCGTGGACCGTCGACGACGAGGCCACCATGCGCAAGCTCATCGACGACGGCGTCGACGGCATCATCACCGACTACCCGGACGTGCTCCGGGACGTCATGAAGGACTACGGTCTCAAACTCCCCAAGCAGTACCGGTCCTGCTGACGCGAGCCCTCGGTCCGGCCCGGCGGCGACCCCGCCGGGCCGGACTTTCTCGGATTTGAGCGCCGGCCGGTCGGACCCCCTCGCCGGGCGGCGAAACCGCCGCGTTTCCTGCGATTCCGCAGGCCCAAGCGTTTTTGAACACGTTCGGAACGAGTACTCAGCGGCTTGTGAATGCTTTCACAAGAGCGTGGATTCGGTCATCCGAGCGAATAGCGTCAAGGCATGGACGCAACCCAGCTCCTCGCCCAAGCCTCCGATGTGGTCGCCGCAGCCGACCCCGCGGGGCTCATGCCCGCCCGGCAGCAGATGGCCCTGTCGCTCGGGTGGCACATCATCCTCGCCTGCTTCGGCGTGGCGTTCCCCGCGATCATCTTCGTGATGCACCTGCGCGGCATCCGCAAGAACGACCCCGTCGCGCTCGGCCTCGCCAAGCGGTGGGGCAAGGTCTCCGCCGTGCTCTTCGCCATCGGCGCCGTCTCCGGCACCGTCCTCAGCTTCGAGATGGGCCTCCTGTGGCCCGGCCTCATGGGCACGTTCGGCGACGTCCTCGGACTCCCCTTCGCCTTCGAAGGGCTCGCGTTCTTCCTCGAAGCGATCTTCCTCGGCATCTACCTCTACGGCTGGGGCCGCATGCCCCAGAAGCTCCACCTGCTCATGGTGCTGCCCATGGCGATCACCGGCGTCGTCGGCACCTACTGCGTGCTCGCCGTCAACGCCTGGATGAACGCGCCGACCGGCTTCGACATCGTCGGCGGCGAAGTCGTGAACGTCGAACCGTGGGCGGTCCTGTTCAACCAGCACGCGTTCCTCGCCTTCGCGCACATGTGGCTCGCCGCGTACATGGTCGCGGGCTTCTCGATCGCCGCGGTCTACGCCGTGGGCATGCTCAAGGGCCGCCGCGACCGGCACCACCGGCTCGGGTTCATGGTTCCGTTCGCGTTCGCCACCGTCGCGGCCCTCGCCCAGCCCTTCGCCGGGCACTTCCTCGGGCACGACCTGGCCGAACGGCAGCCCGCGAAGCTCGCCGCGTTCGAGTTCGCCGACGAGACCGCCGACGGCGCCACCCCGCTGACCATCGGCGGCATCTACGTCGACGGCGAGGTCAAGTGGGCCATCGAGATCCCGTACCTCAGCTCGGTCGCGTCGCTGAACTCGTTCACCGAACCCGTACCCGGCCTCGACCAGTTCCCGGAGGAGGACGAACCGCCGGTGAACTTCGCGCACTACTCGTTCCAGACGATGGTCGGCATCGGCCTGCTGCTCCTGGCGACCGTGCTCCTCTACTGGTCCCTGCGATGGCGCCGAAAGCAGGACCTGCTCGACAACAAGTGGTTCCTGCGGCTCATGGCCGTCTCCGGCATCCTCGCGGTCGTCGCGATGGAGGCCGGCTGGATCGCCACCGAGGTCGGCCGCCAGCCGTGGATCGTCTACGGCGTCATGCGGACCACCGAAGCGGCCGGAGACCACTCCGGCGAGCTGTGGGCGATCTACGGCGGATCGGTCGTCCTCTACGGCGGCATGACCCTCGGCGCGATCGTCGTGCTCAGGTCGATGGCCCGCCGCTGGCGCAAGGGTGCGAACGACCTCCCGAGCCCGTACGGGCCGCAGTCGCCGCTCGCGGCCGCCGACGGACCGGCCGCGGTCCGCGACTGCGCCGACGAACGCGATCTCTCCGGAACCGGCACCGGCACCGGCACCGACGACACGGAGGCCGGGCGATGATGACGCTCGAATTCGCCGTCGCCGCCGCGCTGTTCGCCGGGGTCCTGTGCTACGCCGTGCTCGGCGGCGCCGACTTCGGCTCCGGATTCCACGACCTCACCGCCGGCGACAGCCGCCGCGGCGCCGAAGTCCGCACCCTCATCGACCAGAGCATCGGCCCGGTGTGGGAGGCCAACCACGTGTGGCTCATCTACGTGCTGGTGACCTGGTGGACCGCGTTCCCGGAGTCCTTCGCCGCCACGATGACCACCCTGTACGTGCCGTTCACGCTCGCCCTCGTCGGCATCGTGCTCCGCGGCGCGAGCTTCGCGTTCCGCAAGTACAGCGAGACGCTCTGGCAGGCGCGGCTGTTCGGGATCGTGTTCGCGACCTCCTCCGTGCTGGCCCCGTTCTTCCTCGGCACCATCGCCGGCGCGCTCGCGTCAGGACGCGTTCCCGAAGGCGGGTACGGGGACGCGTGGACCTCCTGGATCGCGCCCACGCCCCTGTTCACCGGCGCGATCTCGGTCGGGACCTGCGCGTTCCTGGCCGGGACGTTCCTGACGGCCGACGCGGCCCGCCGCGGCCGGGAGGCGCTGGCGGAGCGGTTGCGGCGGCGCTCCCTCGTGGTCGGTGCGGCGACGGGCGTCATCGTCTTCGCGGCGCTCATCCCGGTCGAGCGCGACGCGCCGACGCTGTGGGAGGGCTTGATCGGCCGTGCCGCGCCGGTCGTGGTGCTGTCGGCGCTCGGCGGGATCGCGACGCTGGTCCTGCTGTGGCGCAAGCGTTTCGGTCCGGCGCGCGGAACCGCGGTGGTCGCGGTGGCGGCCGTCATGGCGGGCTGGGGGATCGGCCAGTACCCGTGGGTCCTGGTCGACCAGGTGACGATCGCCGAGGCGGCCGGTGCGACGGCGACCCTGCAGGGGCTGCTGGTGGCCGTCGGGATCGCGGCAGTGGTCGTCGGTCCGGCCCTGGGCTACCTGTTCTACCTGACGCAGACGCCGCAATGGAGCGACCAGGGGTACGGCGTCGAACCCGAGGGCCCCAAGCGGGTCCACTGGAGCGCGCGCCTCGACGATTGACCATAGAGGACATACTTGATCCTGCGGTGGATACAGTGGAGGGCCGGGCGCCGAGCGCCCGGCCCTCTGCGCGAGTCCTGGGGGACTGCGGGCGGAGGTCTAGATCGTCAGCGACCAGCTGTTCAGGGTGCCGCTGGAGCCGCCCGAGTAGGTGTCGGTGACACGCAGGGTCCAAGTGCCGGAGCGGGATTCGCTCGACAGGTTGGCGCTGTACGTGGTGTTGACGTTCGGCGTGGTCGAGCCGCTCGACGACTTGAGCGTGTAGCTCGAGCCGTCCGGAGCGATGAGCGCGATCGCGATGTCGCCGCTGTACTGGTGGGTGACGCTCACCGTGATCCGGCCGCTGGAGGATGCGGTCCCGGTGCAGGACAGGGTGATCGTCGAGTTCAGCGGCGGGCCCTCGGGGATCGCGGCGGCGGTGGTCTTCGATCCGGTGCAGCCGGTCGGGTCGCCGCCGGTCGAGCCGCAGTAGTTCGTCAGGTGCGACTGGATCGCGGACTTCTCGGCCGAGTCGACGGTGAGGTCGTACAGGTACTTGACGTGCGTCCACGCTTTGACGTAGTCGCAGCGCAGCCCGGTGGTGTTGACGGGCATCCACTCGGCGGGGTCGTAGTCGCTCTTGGCGGAGTTCGCGGAGGTGGTGGCGATCCAGAGCTGGGGCGAGTTGATGTCGTTGGCGAACGCCTGGCGCTCGGCGGTGGTCCAGGCCCAGGCGCCGGAGGCCCACGCTTCGGAGAGGGCCACGACGTGGTCGATGGTGGCGTTGGAGACGGTGGTCGTCCAGGTGTTGTCGAAGTCGGACTGCCAGCGGCCGGAGGTCGGTTGGCAGCCGTCGCCGGTGACGACGTTCTGGCCGTCGCGCTTGAGGACGTACTGGCGGGCGGTGCAGCTTCCGGTACCGCTCACGGACTTCCAGTGCGGGAACAGGGAGCGGTCGTAGCTCGAGCCGTGGGATTCGGCGGCGACCGTGAGGGCGTTCAGCTCGGCCTGCGCGGTCGCGGTCGAGGGGATGCCGGGCGGGCGGACCGCTTCGGCCGGTGCGGCGTCGAGGGCGAGGACGCCGAGCAGCGCGAGCGCGAGCGCGGCGAATGCGGCCAGCGCGCGGCGGGGGAGGAGGGACCAGGAAGGCATGTGCAGCTCCTGTGCGTGATGGGGAACCGGCGGATCCGGTTGCGGGGGAGCGGCTGACGGGGGATCGGGCATCGGCCTCCCTCGATGGAAACATGGGATCATCGGTTAAGGCAAGCCTTTCGGGCGAATGTTCACGAGCCGGACACGGCGCGGTCCCCGGCCGGCGGACGCGACGGCGCCGACGGGCCACGGGGTTCGGCGCTGCCTGGGCCATCGCCCATGGGGCGCGGCGCCGCCCCGGCGCACAACGCTGCCCGTGGCCGATGTCGGACGGTGCTGTCCCGGCCTACGGCCGGACGAGGAGACCTGACGGCGCACGGTCGGCGCGGTGGTCGGCAGCGCCGGCCGACGTCATCGGCCGGCTTCGCCGCGGTCGTCCACTTTCGGGTGACACCGGCGGCGCCGGGCCCGGTTCTTGTCGGACCCGGCGGCAAGGATGGGGTCTACGGTCCCCTCAGGGTGGGTGGGGGCTAGGGATGGTCTACGGCCTTAAGCCCTTAGCGCGCCTCGGCCATCAGACCACCGTCAGTCCCGGTCATTGCACCTCGCGGCGCGGGTTGAGCTGGTCCACGAACCAGATGTCGAGGATGTCCCCGACGATGGTCCGCACGGCGTCGTTCGCCTCCAGCAGCGGTTCGCCGTCGGTGTAGCCGATGACCACGTACATGAGGTAGTGCCCGTAGGTGTTGTAGCCCAGTTGGGTGTCGGCGCGCCCGAGCTCCTCGGCGCCGCCGTCGGCGCGCAGGACGGCGAAGCCGCCGTCGAGGCCCGCGGCGATGGCCGCGCGGAGCTCCTCCGCCTCGGCGGCGGTCGACAGGTTGAGTACTCCCGCGGTGGCGGCGTACTCGCCGTCGGGGTTGACGATCGTGGCGCGTACGGCCTGGGTGCAGTCGGTCTCCGCGAGCAGAGTCGCGAGTTCTTCGAGGCCGGCCTCGGCGCAGTCGGCGAGTTCCTCGGTCTCCAGGACCTCGTACGGACCGGCGGCGCCGGCGGGCGTGATCGTTTCGGCGCCGAACAGCTCCGCGACGGTGATCGGTGCGGCGTCGGTCTCGCGGCTCGCGATCGGGTCGACGACCTCGGGCGCGCCCGACGACTCGTCCCCTGCGGACTCCTGGTCGGCGGCCGTGCTCGGCGCGGCCGGGTCCCGCTCGCCTTCGCGGAGGACGATGAACGCGCCCGCGGAGCAGGCGGCCGCGACCGCGAGGCCGCTGACGATCGCGAGCGCGACGAGCCACCATTTGGTGCGGCGCCGCGCGCGCTGCGCGGCGCGGCGCAGAGGACGGGACGCGTGGATGTGGTCCAGGTGCGCCTCCATCTCCTCTTCGGGAGAGCGCTTGAGTGCGAGCTGCGCGAGCTCCTCCTGGCTGAGCCGGACGGTGGGCGCGTTCATCGGCGTCCGCTCGTCGTACTCAGCCCAGTCGAATCCCGGTTCCTGCTGGTGCCGGTGCCCCGCCTGCTGCGGGACGCCGAACGGGGACGGGCCATGTGCCATGGTGGCAGCTTAAACCCCGAAGCGGGCGAATCGGCGAATCGTTCCCTCGGGAGATGGACAGGTGAGCGTCGTTCATCTCGACGGGTGACCGCTCGGGTCGGCGCCGCGAGCGACATGTGACATGCCCTCGCTGAGCTGGGTGCTGGGTGCTGGGTGCTGGGTGCTGGGTGCTGGGTGCTGGGTGCTGGGAGTCGGGAGCCGGGAGGCGGACCTCGGCCTCGGTGGTGTCGTGGGCGGTCTTGGCACTCGCTCGTCCCCGGAACGTCGTCGCGGCATCGGCTGTGGCGCCATGTGACATGTGATATTCCACCGGGGCGGACCCGGGACGCACGCCTCTCCCGCCCGGTCCCGCCGACCCCGCCCGGCGCGGCAGGCGACAATGGTCGATGTGTCCGAGCAGCCAGAGCACTACTTCAGCGAGCAGCCCGCGGTCGGCGACCGCGAGCGCACCATCGGGTTCGAACTCGACGGCGTCGAGTACGAGCTGACGACCTCGACCGGCGTCTTCTCCGGCAACCGCCTCGACCCCGGCACGAGCGTGCTGCTGCACAAGGTCGTCCTGCCCGACACCGCCGGCGTCTTCCTCGACCTCGGCTGCGGGTACGGCCCGATCACCAAGGTCCTCGCCCAGCGCGACGACGCCGAGATCTGGGCCGTCGACGTCAACCGCCGCGCCCTCGAGCTGACCCGCCGCAACACCGCGAACGTCCCGGGCACGGTCCACGTGGCCGTCCCCGAGGAGGTCCCGGCGGACCTCCGCTTCGACGAGATCTGGTCGAACCCGCCGATCAAGGTCGGCAAGGAGGCCCTCCACGAACTGCTGGACACCTGGCTCCCGCGCCTCAAGGACGGCGGCGTCGCCTGGCTCGTGGTCTCCAAGCACCTCGGCGCCGACTCGCTCGCGCGCTGGCTCGACGAGCGCGGCTGGGCCGTGGACAAGCACGCCAGCGCGAAGGGCTACCGCGTCCTCCGAGTGGAACGCGGCGAGTCCTAGGCCCCGCCCCGCGCATTCCGGCCCGAACGGGCCGGATCCGCAGGGCGGACCCTAGGACTCCGGCGGGGACTCGCGAGCGAGCCGCCGGTGCTCCGCTACTGGATGCCCTCCTTGACGAGCCGCCACTGCTGGCAGGCGGCGCCGTTGGCGGTCCACTGCTGCGCGACCGCGCCGTCCGCAGTGGAGCAGCCGTCGATCTCGAGGAGCTTGCCGCTGTTGGCGTTCCGGAACGTCCACCAGCCGCTGCTCGTGACGGCCGTCCACGACTGCGTCGCGCTCCCTGTCGGTCCCCATTGGACTGCGTCGACGCCGTCGGCGGTCTGCGCGGACGGGATCTCCAGGAGCTTCCCGCTGTTGCGGTTGACGAGCTGGACGGTGCCGCCGCCGCTGACCGTCCACCGCTGGGTCGCGTGGTTCGTGTCGCCCCACTGTCCGGCGGCGGCGCCGTCGGTGGTCAGGGCGCTGAGGATCTCGAGGTACTTGCCGCTGTTGCGGTTCTGCACCTGGAAGACCGGGTCGAGCGCGGTGCTCCGGTACAGGTGGACGACGTCGAGCTCGGCGAAGTTGGTCCCCTTCGTGAACCGGATCGTGTTGGCGCCGGCGTTCAGCGTGACCGACTTCTGCGCCCAGCCGAACCGTCCCCAGTCCACTGTGGCCGGGTAGCTGATCGATGAGGCGCCGCCGCCGTTGACGCTGACGGAGTGGGTCGCGGTCGCGCCGTATCCGTTGTCGTAGCGGACGTTCATCGTGTACGTGCCGGCGGCGGGCACGTTGACGGTGAACTCGACGTAGTCGCCGGTGTCGTTGATGTTGCCGATCTTCGACCCGTTCGACGCCTGCACGTGGGTGACGGTGGAGACGCTGTTCAGGGCGGCGTTCTCCGCCTCGTACTGCTGCGCGTCGAGGGGGATCGAGCCGACGCGGATGTCGTTCAGGTCGGTGGCCGGGTTCTCGACGTTGACGGCCTGGTAGAGCGTGCGGCCGTCGGCGCTGACGTCGATGCCCTGCGCGAAGCCGCTGAAGTTCCCGCCCTGGGTGTCGGTGGCGTCGTAGGCGACCGCCATCGGCAGCCGCTCCCACGGGCCTTCGCCGAGGTTGTAGTTGACGTAGAAGTTCTGGCCGCCGTCGATGGCGCCGTTCGCGTCGAGGGACCACTTCGAGGCGACCACGACCATGCCCTTCGGCCCGCCGGTCGGCACCCACGTCACGTACGGCGAGGAGCCGATGCCGCGGCCGTCGGCCAGTTTGATCGGAGTGCCGATGCTGTTGGCATTGCCCCAGTTCAAGCCGTCGGCGGAGGTCTTGTAGTAGACCGGCGCGGTGTTCTGGGACTGGCTCGGGCGGTTCACGACCTCGAAGGTCGCGAGGTAGCGGCCGTCCGGCAGGGTGGTCACGGTGATCATGCCGGGGCGGTCGCTCTGGTTGGTCGGGGCCGAGACGTTCACGAGGGAGCCCCAGGTCTGGCCGCCGTCGGTGGAGCGGCGGTAGGAGACGGCCTGGAGGACGCCGTTCGCCTTCTGGCGCTCGTCGGAGAAGTACGCGACCAGGCCGCCGTTCGCGTCGATCGCGAGCGAGGGCTCCCACACGGTCGTGGTGGTCGAGGAGGGGCTCGGGTCGTAGACGGCCGGGCCGCCGGAGTCGATGGTGCTCAGGTAGCTCCAGCTCGTGCCCTGGTTCGTGCTCTTGTAGACGACCAGCCGGCTGCTGGAGCGGTTCTCCGGCATGATCATGCCCGCCAGGAGGATCGTGCCCGCCGTGAGGTTGCCGGTGGTCTCGGTGACCTCGTAGAGGAACGGCTGGGCCGTGCGGGTCAGCGCGGGGAACTGGTCGCTGGGGTTGACGTCGGTGACGTGGGTCCAGCTCGCGCCGTCGTTGGTGCTGCGGTAGATCGGGTAGACCTGCTCGCCGTTCTGGAGGACGAGCTTGTCGAAGGTGACGAGCTGGGTGCCGTTGGCGCTGCCGCTGTGCTTGAGCACGATGATCTTGGCGTAGGTGGTCCCGGCCGGGGCGCCGCCTTCGGGGTTGAACGAGCTGCCGGCCGCCGGCGAGTAGACGAGAGCGCCGTTCCCGGTGGTCACCGCCGCGGCCGGGGCGGGAGCCCACCCGACGGACGCGGCAACTGCGGCGATGAGGAGTGCCGCCGCGAGGAGGAGCGCGCCTCCCCGTCTGAGGTCTAGTGCATGTCGCATTGGGAGCTCCCATTCTTTTTACAACGTTGTAATAGTGATGGCGGTCATCGTAATCCCTGTCGACGCCGATGGTCAAGACCCAGGTCACAGAGGTGAAAGGGCTCGAAACGGGCTGCGCGGGGCAATGAAGACAGTCCGATCGGCCGTCCAGCGCGCGGCGGCAGGTTCGGTGTCCGCTTCCTGACACACCGCTTGCGAGTAGTGCTCGCAATGGCGTAGCGTGACGGCCGAACACGAATACACACCCACGGGAGTCCGATGCATCGGGCTGAGAGGGGACTCGGTAGTCCCGACCGTCGAACCTGATCCAGGTCATGCTGGCGCAGGGAGAAGGAGCTTATGCGAGCGATTCGTCTACCCCGGCTGCACGTCATCACCGACACGCGCGCACCGATCGCGCCACAGGCCGCGGGCCCGCACCCGGACGGCCCCCGAACCGGCAGCGAACCCGTTGCCCCGCAAGGCGACCCGCTGAACATCGTCGCGGCCGCGCTGGCCGCCGGCGCCCGTCTCGTCCAGGTCCGGCCCGAGGACCACTACAGCGACCGGGCGGCCTTCGACTTCGCCGCCTCGGTCGCGGCGCTGTGCGAGGCGCACGGCGCGGTGTGCCTTGTCAACGACCGGGTCCACATCGCCCAGGCCGTCGGCGCCGACGGCGTGCACCTCGGGGCCGAGGACCTCCCTGTCGACGCCGCGCGGCGGATCCTTCCCGCCGACGCGATCATCGGCGGCACCTGCCGCGACCCCGAGTCGGCCCGCGCCGCGCGCCGGGCCGGCGCCACGTACCTCGGAGTCGGACCCGTCTGGGGTACCACCACCAAAGCCGGTCTGCCGCAACCGATCGGACTCGACGGCCTCGCCGCGGTCTGCGAAGCCGTGGACCTCCCGGTCATCGCCATCGGCGGCATCACCGCCGAACGCGCCGCACTGTGCCGGGAGGCCGGGGCGCACGGCGTCGCAGTGGTCGGCGCCATCGCGGGCGCGCCCGACCCGGCAGCGGCCACGGCGGACCTGCTCGCGGCGGTCGGCGAGACGCCGGGGGCGCCGGAGACCAGCGCGGCATCGCACGCGGCGCTGCGGGAGACGTCGACTCGTGCTCGACTTGACGTCAATGCTGTCGTGGCGCACGGGCGCGTGTCCGAGCGATCTGCGGATGGCCGACGAGGGGGGCGTGAGGTGCCGGAACCGTCGAAGACGGGTCCGGGTCCCCGGCCGCCCATGGTGGACACCGCAGCCCCCGCGCCTGAACGATCGGCCGACGGCTCGCGAGCGCCGGGCGAACCGTCGAGGGCGGTTCCGGAAGCCGATGTGGCCCCGGGAGATGCCGCCGACACCGCGCCTGGCCGATCGGCCGGCGGCCTGCGAGGGGTGGGCGAGGTCTGATGCGCATCGCCATCGTCGGCGCCGGTTCCATCGGCCTTGCCGTCGCGTGGCGGGCCGCCCAGGCCGGTGCCGAGGTCGTCGTCCACGACCCGGAGCCCGGTTCGGGCGCGTCGCGCGTGGCCGCGGGCATGATCGCGCCCGTCACCGAATCCCACTACGGCGAAGCGGCACTGACGCCGTTCATGGCCGCCTCGGCCGACGCCTGGCCCGACTTCGCCCGCGAACTCGAAGCCGCTTCCGGCGTCCTGGTCGGCTTCCGCGACATGCCGACCATCGTCGTCGGCGTCGAGGACGGCGACCGGGCTGAGGTCGAGCGCCAGACCGAGCTGTACCGCCTCACCGCACGCAACGTCGAAGTCCTCACCGGCCGGGCCGTCCGGACCGCCGAGCCCCTGCTCAACCACCGGGTGCGGGCCGGCGTGCTCGCGACCGAGGACCGCGCGGTCGATCCGCGCGCGGTGCACGCCGCGCTGCTGGTCGCGGCCGAACGCGCCGGCGTCCGCATCGAGGCCGGCGCGGTGCGCGAACCGGGGGAGATCGACGCCGATCAGGTCGTCATCGCGGCGGGCTGCGGCTCGGCGCGGTTCGGGCTGCCGGTGCGGCCGGTGCGCGGCGTCGTCCTCCGACTCCGGGCAGCGGCGGACCAGGCCGTCCCGCGGACCACGGTGCGCGGCTATGTGAAAGGGCACTCGGTCTACATCGTCACGCGTGAGAACGGCGAGGTCGTCGTGGGCGCGACCAGCGACGAACGCGGCTTCGACCGCACGACCGGCACCGCCGGGGCGGTTCACGACCTGCTGCGCCGGTCCATCGAGCTCGTGCCCGAGACCGCCGAGTACCACCTCGACGAGATCAGCGTCGGCTTCCGGCCCGGGACTCCGGACAACCTGCCGCTCATCGGCCGCCTCGACGCGCGCACGATCGCCGCGACCGGCCACTACCGCAACGGCATCGCACTCATCCCCGCCACGGCGACCGCGGTCGCCGAGGTGCTGCGCGGCGGCGACCCGGGACTGATCCGCGCGTTCGACCCGGCGAGGTTCGGCCGGCCCGCGCCCGGCGCGGCCGGCAGGGCGGACGGGCCGGATTCCGGGAAGACCGAGGCACTCGAAGGCAGCATGCAGCGTCTTGACGCGCCGTTCTCAGGCGCCCCCGAATCAAATGTGCACGGCGGGTCCGACAAATCCGGTGCCGGCGATGTGCGGCGACGGAGTGAATCCGATCGCTCGAGTGAGGACGGAAGCGTGGAGGAAGAAACGTGAAGATCGAACTCAATGGCGAAGCACGGGAAGGGATCGCGACCGTCGCCGAAGCGATCGCCGCGGTGACCGAGGCGCGGCGGGGGATCGCCGCGGCCGTCAACGGCGAAGTGGTGCCGCGGTCGGAATGGGACCGGCCGCTCACCGACGGGGACGCCGTCGAAGTCCTGACCGCCACGCAAGGAGGCTGACCATGGAACCGCAGACCTTCGGCCGCACCGACCCGGCACTGACCATCGCGGGCAAGTCCTTCGGGTCCCGGCTCATCCTCGGGACCGGCGG
Organism: Glycomyces albidus; assembly: GCF_009451885.1. Classification (GTDB taxonomy): domain Bacteria; phylum Actinomycetota; class Actinomycetes; order Mycobacteriales; family Micromonosporaceae; genus Glycomyces; species Glycomyces albidus. The sequence goes on along the minus strand of NZ_WIAO01000004.1, from coordinate 116,313 downwards.
CGCCGCCAATCACGCCCAGCTCGCCGAGGCGATCACCGCCTCAGGAACCGAGCTCGTCACCGTCGCCCTCCGGCGCGTCGACCCGAACGCCTCCGGCTCGGTCCTCGACGTCATCGAGAAATGCGGCGTCGACATCCTCCCCAACACCGCCGGGTGCTTCACCGCCGAACAGGCCGTGCGCACCGCCCGGCTCGCGCGCGAAGCCTTCGCGACCGACTGGATCAAACTCGAGGTCATCGGCGACGAGGACACCCTCCTGCCCGACCCCGTCGAACTCCTCGAAGCCGCCGAGATCCTGGTCCGCGAAGGCTTCACGGTCCTGCCGTACACCAGCGACGACCCGATCCTGGCCCGCCGCCTCGAAGAGACCGGATGCGCCGCCGTCATGCCGCTCGCCGCGCCGATCGGCACCGGACTCGGCGTCCGCAACCCGCACAACCTGGCGCTCATCTGCGAACACGCGAACGTCCCCGTCATCTGCGACGCCGGCATCGGCACCGCCTCCGACGCCGCGCTCGCCATGGAACTCGGCTGCTCGGCGGTGCTCCTCGCCACCGCCGTCACCCGCGCCGCCGACCCCGCGCTCATGGCCGCCGCTATGCGCGACGCCGTCAACGCCGGCCGCGCCGCCCGGCTCGCCGGACGCATCCCCAAGCGGCACTTGGCGAAAGCCTCCTCCACGTTCGAAGGGATGGCCGACCTGTGAACCGTTCCCACCCGCAACCGCCGATCGCGCTGACCATCGCCGGATCCGACTCCGGCGGCGGCGCCGGGATCCAAGCCGACCTGCACACGTTCGCCGCCCACGGCGTCCACGGCACGAGCGTCCTCACCGCGGTCACCGCGCAGAACACCCGCGGCGTCACCGCCGCCGAACCCGTCGCGACCGCACTCGTGCGGGCGCAGCTCGACGCCGTCCTCGGCGACTTCCCCGTCGCCGCCGTCAAGACCGGGATGCTCGGCGGCGCCGAGCTGCTCGCACTCGTAGCCGAATACGGACAGGCCGACCGGCTCCCGAACCTCGTCGTGGACCCCGTCATGGTCACCACCACCGGCGACCCGCTCTACGAGGGCGACCCGGCCGCGTACCTCAGCGGGCTCGGGCCGCTCGCGACCGTCCTGACCCCCAACCTCGTCGAGGCCCGGCAGCTCCTCGGCCGCGAGATCGACACCGTCGACGACATGCGCGAGGCCGCCCGCGCGCTCGCCACCTACGGGCCCAGGGCGGTCCTGGTCAAAGGCGGACACCTCGACCGGGACGGTGACGCGGCCGTCGACGTGCTCTGGTGCGACGGCCAGATGCTCGACCTCGCCGCCCCGCGGGTTCCCACCCGCAACGACCACGGCACCGGCTGCACCCTCGCCTCCGCGATCGCCGCCCGCCTCGCCCTCGGCCACCCGCTCCCGCAGGCCGTCGCCGGCGCGAAGGTCTACGTCACCGAAGCGCTCAAGGCGGCCGCCGACTGGCGCCTCGGCACCGGCCGCGGACCGCTTCACCACCACCACGGCCGCAAGAGCGCCGCCATATGAACCGCGGGCAGCACAGCCACCGCCCGATCCGCGAATCACGGGCCCCCGGCTCAAACCGTGCCCGACGGGTACGACATCGAGTGCCGCGGGGAGCAGCAGACGGCGCCGCGGATTTCCGTGCAGCCCAATCACCGCCGAAATCGCGGATTCCGGGCCCCCGGCTCAAACCCTGCCCGGCGGGTACGACATCGCGCGCTCAGCGGTCCGGTGCCGCGTTGCGGCTTCCGGGCAGCGCAGACACCGCCCGAATGCCGGATTGCGGGCCCCCGGTTCCAACCCTGCGCCGCAGGTACGACAGTTCGCGCCGCCCCTGCGCGATCGATTGATCGAGATCACTGAGGAGACAGCATGAACGGCAGAAGCAAGGTCTACGTCGAAGGATCGCGGCCCGATGTCCGGGTCCCGTTCACCGAGGTCGCATTGAGCGGCGGGGAGCCGGCCGTGCGGCTGTACGACACGTCCGGGCCCGGATCGGAGCCCGAGGTCGGGCTGCCGCGGCTGCGCGCGCACTGGATCGCCGAACGGGAAGGCGTCGCCGACACGATCGAGCACGGCGGCACCGCCCTCCCGTGCCGCACCCAGCTCCACTACGCCAAGCAGGGGATCATCACCCCCGAGATGGAGTTCGTCGCCATCCGCGAAGGGCTCGAAGCCGAGTTCGTGCGCGCCGAGATCGCCGCCGGCCGCGCCATCCTGCCCGCGAACGTCAACCACGCCGAGACCGAGCCGATGATCATCGGCAAGCACTTCCTCACCAAGATCAACGCGAACATCGGCACCTCCGCCGTCTCCGACTCCATCGCCGCCGAGGTCGAGAAGCTCACCTGGGCCGTCCAGTGGGGCGCCGACACCGTCATGGACCTCTCCACCGGCAAGCACATCCACGAGACCCGCGAGCACATCATGCGGAACTCCCCGGTTCCCATCGGCACCGTCCCGCTCTACCAGGCCCTCGAGAAGGTCAACGGCGACCCGGTCAAGCTCGACTGGGACGTCTACCGCGAGACCATCATCGAACAGGCCGAGCAGGGCGTCGACTACATGACCGTCCACGCCGGCGTCCTCCTGCGGTACGTGCCCCTCACCGCCGACCGCGTCACCGGGATCGTCTCCCGCGGCGGCTCGATCATGGCCGCCTGGTGCCTCGCCCACCACGAGGAGAACTTCCTCTACACGCACTTCCGCGAGCTCTGCGAGATCTTCGCCGAGTACGACATCGCGTTCTCCCTCGGCGACGGCCTCCGCCCCGGCTCCATCGCCGACGCCAACGACGAGGCCCAGTTCGCCGAACTGCGCACTCTCGGCGAGCTCACCCACATCGCCTGGGAGTACGACGTCCAGGTCATGGTCGAAGGCCCCGGCCACGTCCCGATGCACAAGATCAAGGAGAACGTCGACCTCCAGCAGGAGATCTGCGGCGAGGCCCCCTTCTACACCCTCGGGCCCCTCACCACCGACATCGCGCCAGCCTACGACCACATCACCTCCGCGATCGGCGCCGCCATGATCGGCTGGTTCGGCACCGCGATGCTCTGCTACGTCACCCCCAAGGAGCACCTCGGCCTCCCCGACCGCGACGACGTCAAAGAAGGGGTCATCGCCTACAAGATCGCCGCCCACGCCGCCGACCTCGCCAAAGGCCACCCGCAGGCCCAGGAGTGGGACGACGCCCTCTCCAAGGCCCGCTTCGAATTCCGCTGGCAGGACCAGTTCAACCTCGCGCTCGACCCCGACCGGGCCCGCGCGTACCACGACGAGACCCTCCCGGCCGAGCCCGCGAAGACCGCGCACTTCTGCTCCATGTGCGGCCCCAAGTTCTGCTCCATGAAGATCAGCCAGGAGCTCAAGGACTACGCCGCGAAGGGCATGTCCCAGAAGAGCGAGGAGTTCGCCGCCTCCGGAGGCAAGGTGTACCTGCCGCTCGCCGAACGGAACTGACCGGCGCGGCGTCGGCGGCGCGTCGTGCGCCGCCGACACCGCTCTCCACGGCGTGGGCTGGCCGAAGCCGGCACCGTCACCGCCGCGGGCATCGGCGCGACCGTCATGGACCGGCCGCTTCGCCGTCGCCGCCCTCACCGGCCAGGGGTGAGCGGGCGGCGCTCGGCCCTCGCGTCCACCGCCGGAGGCGCCCGGCCCCGCCTCGACCGGGCTGTATCCGAGGTCACGGCGGCCGCCGTCAGAGCGGCCGCCACCACCGCGTAGACTTGGCAGCTGTTGTTCGAGTGTCTCCGCACTGAGCCGTCTCCACGGCTCGCAGGGGCGCTGTCCAACGAATCCCGGACCGGCCGCGACACGGCCGGCGCGCGCCGCACGCGGCCGCGGGGATTCAGGCGGTCCCGCCCTCATCCGCGGGATTCGTTCCACACCGACAACGAAAGCTAGGTAACACTGTGCCGACGTACAGCCCCAAAGCGGGTGACATCGAACCGCAGTGGCTCGTGATCGACGCGACCGACGTGGTGTTGGGTCGTCTCGCGACGCACGCAGCCGAACTGCTTCGCGGCAAGCACAAGCCCACCTTCACGCCGAACGCCGACACCGGCGACTACGTGATCGTGGTCAACGCCGACAAGGTGGTGCTGACCCGCAACAAGCTCCAGACCAAGAAGGCCTACCGCCACTCCGGCTACCCGGGCGGTCTCAAGGAGAAGTCCTACGCCGAGCTGATGGAGAAGGCCCCGCACAAGGTGGTCGAGAAGGCCGTCATCGGCATGCTGCCGAAGACCAAGCTCGGCCGCGCCGTGTTCAAGAAGCTGAAGGTCTACGCAGGCCCCGGCCACCCGCACGCCGCCCAGCAGCCGAAGCCGTACGAGATCACGAAGGCCGCGCAGTAGGCGCGGGCGAGGAGCAGACATGAGTGACGAGATCCAGGCCACCGAGGCCGCCGAAACCGAAGCCCCCGCCGTCGAGACTGCCGAGGCCGCCGAGGCTCCCGCGCCCGTCGAGGTCCCGGTGGACGTCCCCGCCGACGTCGCCGCCGCGCCGTCCGTGCCCAGCATCCCCGTGGTCCCCGTCGACCGCCCGATCCAGACCGTGGGCCGCCGCAAGCGCGCCATCGCCCGCGTCCGCCTGGTCCCGGGCACCGGCAAGTACGTCGTCAACGGCAAGAGCCTCGAGGACTACTTCCCGAGCAAGGTCCACCAGCAGACCGTGGCCGAGCCCTTCGTGACCGTCGAGGCCGGCGACAACTTCGACGTCCTGGTCAACATCCACGGCGGCGGCGCCACCGGTCAGGCCGGCGCGCTGCGCCTCGGCATCGCCCGCGCCCTCGTCGAGATCGACCCGAACACCCGCCCGGCCCTCAAGGCCGCCGGCTTCCTGACCCGCGACGCGCGCGAGAAGGAATCGAAGAAGTACGGTCTCAAGAAGGCCCGCAAGGCGCCGCAGTACTCGAAGCGCTAGCACGCCTTCCCCCTTCCGAGGGGGACGCGCTAGTCTGCACAAGCGACGGGGCTGCCGAGGAGGACATCCTCGGCGGCCCCTTTTTCCATGCCACCCGGCAGGCCGAACCCGCCCTGCCGCCGACCGACCGGTCCGGTCCCGGCCCGCAGTCCGCAGAGAGGGCCCGCGAGCGCCGCACCGGCACCGCCAAGATGGGAAGCCACACCGTGTCACGACTGTTCGGCACCGACGGCGTGCGGGGGCGGGCGAACGCCGACCTCACGCCCGACCTGGCACTGCGCCTCAACATCGCCGCCGCCCGCGTCCTCGGCGCCACCGGCAGGCGCACCGTGGCCGTCATCGGCCGCGACCCGCGCGCCTCCGGCGAGATGCTCGCCGCCGCGAGCGCCGCCGGCCTCGCCGCCGCCGGAGCCAAGGTCATCGACCTGGGCATCCTTCCCACTCCCGCGGTCGCGCACCTGACGGCCCTGACCGGCGCCGACTTCGGCGTCATGGTCTCCGCCTCGCACAACCCCATGCCCGACAACGGCATCAAGTTCTTCGCCGCCGGCGGCCGGAAGCTCCCCGACGACGTCGAGGACGCCATCGAGGCGGCCCTGGACGCCCCCGCGCCGCTCCCGCAGGGCGACGGCGTCGGCCGCATCGTCCGCTCCGTCGACCCGGTCGAGTCGTACATCGAGCACCTCGTGGCGGTCTGCCCGAACCCGCTCGGCGGACTCAAGGTCGTCGTCGACCCCGCCAACGGCGCGGCCGTCGGCGCCGCCCCCGAGGCCCTGCGCCGCGCCGGCGCCGAGGTCATCACCATCAACGACCAGCCCGACGGCCTCAACATCAACGAGAACTGCGGCTCCACGCACATGGACGGCCTGCGCGCGGCCGTCATCGAGCACGGCGCCGACGCCGGCATCGCCCTCGACGGCGACGCCGACCGCTGCCTCGCCGTCGACGCCGAGGGCGCCACGGTCGACGGCGACGCGATCATGGCGATCCTCGCGCTCGCGATGCGCGACGCGGGGACCCTGCGCGGCGGCGTCCTCGTGACGACCGTCATGAGCAACCTCGGCCTGCACCAGGCGATGGGCGCGGCCGGGATCGAACTGGAGACGACGAAGGTCGGCGACCGGTACGTCCTCGAGCGGCTCTCCGAGGGCGGCTACTCCCTCGGCGGCGAGCAGTCCGGGCACATCATCATGTCCGACCACGCGACCACCGGGGACGGCTCCCTGACCGCGATCATGCTGCTCGCGCGCATGGCCGCCACCGGCCGGACCCTGAAGGACCTCGCGTCGGTGTTCACGCCGGCGCCGCAGGTGCTGCTGAACGTCCGCGTCGCCGACAAGTCCGTGATCGACCACGAGGACGTCAAGAGCGCCGTCGCCCTGTGGCAGGCCAAGCTCGGCTCCGACGGCCGGGTCCTGCTGCGGCCCTCGGGTACCGAGCCGCTGGTGCGGGTCATGGTCGAGGCGTCGGAGGAGCCGGTGGCCCAGTCCGTCGCGGCCGAGCTCGCGGCGATCGTCGAGCATGCCCATTCCTGAGGCCTGACGCGCTTTCGCCATGCGCGGGAAGGACTCCCGGAGCGCTCGCGCGCCGGATCGGGGGCGATCCGGCCGCGCCCGCAGGCCGCGCTTGACGGCACCGCGGCGAAAGTTGCGAGCCGTGGCGGGGAGTAGAGCGGCGACGCTTGTGAGCCGTGGCAAGGAGTAGCGGCGTTGCTTGCGAGCTGTGCCGGAGGCCGGATCGGCGGCGCCTGCGAGCCGCCCCTGACAGCGCTGTTGGGGGTGCCCTCCCGCTGGCATAGATGGACTAGGCTCACGGATTATGGACAACCCAATCGTCTGGATCCTGATCCTCCTGCTGCTGATCGGCCTGATCCTGATGTTCGCCGTCATCGGCGGGCGCAACAAGCTGGTTCGGCTGCGGAACATCACCCAGGAGTCGTGGGCGCAGATCGACGTGGAGCTCCAGCGCCGGTACGACCTGCTCGACAACCTGATGTACGTGGTGCAGCAGGCCGCCGGGGCCGAGAACGCGACGCTCCGCCAGGTGGCCGAGGCGCGGGCGCTCGCCATGCAGGCCCGCCAGGACCCGAACGCCGGCCACGCCGCGCAGGGCCAGGTCGAAGGCCAGCTCGGCAACGCCATCCGCGGCGTGATCCACATGCAGGAGCAGTACCCGGCGCTGCAGACCAACCAGAACTTCCTCCAGCTCCAGACCGAGCTCACCGAGACCGAGAACCGGATCGCGGCCCCGCGCCGGTTCTACAACGCGAACGTGCGCGAGTACAACACCGCCCTCCAGGTGTTCCCCGGCTCGATCTCCGCCAAGATGGGCGGCTTCAAGCCCGAGGAGTACTTCGAGCTGGACACGCCCGAGGCCCGCACCGCTCCGAAGCTGCGCGACATGGGCCAGCCCGCCTTCATGCAGCAGCCCCAGCAGCAGCAGATGCCGCCGCAGCCTCCGCCCGGCCAGCTGCCCCCCGGCGGCTACGGCGCCCCGCAGCCCGGCTACGGCCAGTCGCCCCAGCCCGGCTACCAGCAGCAGCCCGGCTACGCGCAGCCCCAGCAGCCGGGGTACGGCCAGTCGCCCCAGCCCGGCTACGGCGCCCCGCAGCCCGGCCACGCCCCCGGCTACGGCGCCCCCCAGCCGGGCTACCCGCAGCAGCCCCAGCAGCCGCAGCAGCCCGGTTACGGCCAGCAGCCCTACGGCCGGTAGCCGCTTCTCGATCCCCCCTGCCCCGGTGCCGCCCGCGCGCGGCCCCGGCCCGTGTACGAAGGAATGCACCCCGTGGAGAGCACCAACTGGCTGGTCTACGTCGCCTGCGGCGCGATCGTCCTCGCCATCGCGTACTTCGGCTGGCGCGCCCGCCAGAAGAAGATCGCGATGTACCGGGCCTGGGCGGCCCAGTACGGCTTCCACTACGAGCCGAGCGACAACTCGGTGGTCGGCCTCTCCAGCGAGGAGCCGTTCAACGTCGGCCACTCCCGCAAGGGCATCGACGTGTTCCGCGGCATGTACAAGGGCTCGCACATCGTGTTCTTCCAGTACACGTACACGACCGGTTCGGGCAAGGAGTCGCAGACGCACCACAACCAGGTCGTCGCGATCGGCCTGCCGACGGCCCGGCCGCTGCTGGACATCAGCCAGGAGAACTTCCTGACGAAGCGGTTCGCGAAGGACATCGACTTCGAGAACCAGACGTTCAACGACACGTTCCGGATCAAGTCGCCGAACCGCCGCTTCGCGTACGACGTGATCCACGCCCGCACGATGGAGTGGATGCTCGCCGACCAGCGCGCCCGCTCCTACCAGTGGCGGTTCGAGGGGCCGTGGCTGATGACGTTCCGGCCCGGGCTGCTCAAGCTCGAGGAGGTCTTCTTCTACGCGGACTTCCTGCTCGACATCTACGCCCAGGTGCCCCGGCACGTCTGGTCGAACAACTAGCGAAACGGGCCGCGCCGGAAGGCGCGGCCCCGATTCGTCTCCGGGCCGGGGGCCGGCGGAGGCGGGAGCCGAGGGGGTACTCGTGGACGGCGCGGCCGCAGCGTTCCTCGTGCTCGCCCCGCTCACGTGCCTGGCGCTGATCGGCACGGCCATCGGCCTGGCGGTGTACTTCAGCCGCAGGTCCCGCAACGCCCGGATCGCTCGATGCCAGGCGTGGGCCGCCCACCACGGGTTCCAGTACCGGCCCGCGGACGACTCGGTGCTGCGGATCTCGGCGAGGCCGCCGTTCACCGCCGGCCACGGGCGCAGCGGGGTGGACGTCTTCCGCGGCGTGCACCGGGGCGTCCACCTGCACTGCTTCGAGTACCGGTACCGGACCAGCGACGGCGAGAACGAGACCACCCACTACTTCCAGGTGGTGGCGGTCGGCCTCCCGGCGATGCGGCCGTACCTGGAGATCGGCCGCGAGGGGTTGCTGCCCAAGTCCCTCGGCAAGGACATCGACTTCGAGAACCACGCGTTCAACGAGCGCTTCCGGGTGGTGTCCGCCAACCCGCGGTTCGCGCACGACGTGATCCACCCGCGGACGATGGAGTGGATGCTCGCCGATCCGCGGGCGCAGTCCTACCGGTGGCGGTTCGAGGGCTCGTGGCTGATGACGTTCCGCAAGGGCCGCCTCAACCTGGATGAGCTTCTTCCGGTGGCCGACTTCCTGTGCGACGTGCTCGCCCAGATCCCGAAGCACGTGTGGGCCGACCGCTAGCCGCGGTTGCTAAGATGGCTGCGCGCGGGACGATCGCTCGGATCCGCCTGCGATGGCCCGTGGTGTAATCGGCAACACTACTGATTTTGGTTCAGTCGTTTCAGGTTCGAGTCCTGGCGGGCCAGCCACCTCCTCCCGGCCGAGTGGGGCCGAACTCCCCGGAACGTGAAACCGCTCAAATCGGATGCCCAAGGGACCCCCGGATCTGAAGTGTCCCCCGCGGGTCCGACACCTCCCGGTTCGAACAAGCCGCGAGCCCTCATCGCATCCCGTCGATGACCGCAGCGAATCCCGTCTCCGCCGCCCCGATGAGGGCGCCCTCGTCACCCAGGACCGGCGTGCGCAGCCGCAGCCGCGACCTCAGGTGCGGCAGCGTCGTCTCGGCGAGCGCCGAGCGGACCGGGGCCGCCGTGGAGAGGTACAGCTCGCGCAGCCAGCCGCCGAAGAGGATCTCGTCGGGGCCGGTCGCGGTCACGACCGCGCCGAGGGCGCGCCCGAGGTCCTCGCCCGAGCGGCGCAGGCCGTCCCGTGCGGCGGCGTCGCCCATGCCCGCCGCGAGCGTCGCGTACTCGATGTCCTCGGCGTACCCGAAGACCTCCATCTCCGCCTCCAGGCACCCCCGCAGCCCGCACCCGCATTCGTGCCCGCCCGGCTGGACCACGATGTGCCCCAACTGGATCGACCCGCCCCGCTGAGCGCGGCCGTCGACGACGAGGCCGGCGGTCAGGCCGCGGCCGCCGTGCAGGTACAGCAGCTTCGTCGACTCGTGCGCGTCGCCGCGCGACCACTCCCCGACCGCAGCGGCCGTCGCCGTGTCCACCACCTGCCAGGCGCGGCCCGTCGCAGCGGCGAGGTCGGCGGCCAGGTCGCGGCCGGCCCAGCCCAGCTCCGTCGAGTGCGCGACCACGCCCGCGTCCACGAGCCCCGGCACCGCCGCGACCGCCTCCAGGGCGTCGCGGGCCGCCCCGCCGGTGACCACCTCGATCGCGTCCACCGGGTCGGCGCCGTCGAGTTCGGCCTCGGCGCGTTCGAGCACCTCCCCGCCGAGCCCGACGAGCGCGAACCGCACCCGGTCGACGCGGATCTCCACCGCGGTCACCGTGGCCGCCTTCGGAACGCACTCCACGAGCGTCGACGGCCGGCCGGCCGAGCCGGTCGACCGCCCCGTCGTCTCGTGCAGGTGCCCCGTCTCGGCCAGGTCCGCCGCGAGCGCGCCGATCGTCGACCGGTTGAGCCCCAGGGCCTCGGTGAGTTCGGCGCGGGTCTGGGGCCCGTGCCGGTGGAGCTGCTCGACGAGCGCTGCGCGGTTGCGTCGCCGCAGCTCCTCGGTCCCGGTCCGGGCCACCGGTCAGTGCCTGCCGAAGAGCTTGCCCCGACCACGGGACATGGCGTCGACGCCGGCGGCGAGGAGCAGGACCGCACCGGTGACGCCGAATCGCACGCCGGCGCTGAGGCCCATGAGGCCCATGCCGTTGTTGATGATCGCCACCACCGCTCCTCCCAGGAGGGCCGCCCGCACCGTGCCCTTGCCTCCGAAGAGGCTAGCACCGCCGATCACGGCCGCCCCTACGGAAAGGAGCAGCACATTGGACCCTCCGGTGTTCGGGTCCACCGAGGCCGCGCGCGAGGCCGCCACGACGCCGCCGACCGCGGCCATGCCCGAGCAGATGACGAACGCGGCGATCCGGACCCGGTCGACGTTCACGCCCGCGCGGACCGCCGCCTCCGGGTTGCCGCCCACGGCGTACAGGTGCCGCCCGAACCTGGTGCGGTGCAGCACGAACGTCCAGATCGCGAACATGCCGCCGAGGATGACCACGACGACCGGCACCCCGGTGAGCGAGATGATCTGCGGGTTCGCGGAGCGCTCCAGGTTGAGCAGGAACACCGTCGCGGTCAGCAGCGCCGCGAGCGCGCCGACGCGCGCCAGCACGACCGCGAGCGGCTCGTGCACGAGCGAGCGGGCGATCCGCCGCCGCCACCGCTGGATCTGGATCGCGCCGTACGCGGCGACGGTGACCACCAGCAGCGCCCAGCCCTGCCAGCGTTCGAGGTTCCCGCCGGCGAGCGCCTTGACCGTCTCGTCGTTGATGGAGATGTTGCTGCCCTCGCCGAGGATCATGAGGACGATCCCCTGGAAGGCCAGGAACGCCGCGAGCGTCACCACGAACGACGGGATGCCGAGCTTCACCACCAGCGTCCCGAGCACGAGCCCGATGGCGACGCCGGTGGCGAGGGCCGCGCCGATCGCGAGCGGCCAGGCCAGTCCCCAGTCGGTGAGGATCACGGCCATCACGGAGGCGCACACGCCGGACGCGAATCCGGCCGAGAGGTCGATCTCGCCGAGGATCAGGACGAACACGAGGCCCATCGCGATGCACGCGACGGCCGCGCCCTGCCCGAAGAGGTTGGCGAGGTTCCCGACCGACAGGAACACGGGCTTGCTCAGCCCGAAGAACACGCAGAGCGCGATGATCCCGGCGACCGCGGGCAGCGCGCCGACTTCGCCGGAGCGGACCTCGGCCCAGTAGGACCGGGCGTGGTCGAGGACGGCGCGGGCCGCGCCGGGCGGGGCCGCCTGCGCGGCTTCGACGTCGTTCTGAGGCGCAGCGGTGGTCACGACCGGGCTCCGTTCAGGTCGGTGTTCTGGTCGGTGAGGCCCAGCTGGCCGGAGCGGCCGCTGGTGATCAGCTCGACGACCTGCGACTGGGTGGTGTCGGCCGCGTCGAGCACGGCTGCCATGCGGCCCAGGTAGAGCGCGGCGATCCGGTCGGCCACGGCGAAGACGTCGTTGAGGTTGTGGGAGATGTAGAGGACGGCCAGGCCCTGGTCGGCGAGGCGCCGGATGAGTTCGAGGACCTGGCGGGTCTGGGCCACGCCGAGCGCGGCGGTGGGCTCGTCGAGGATGACCAGCCGCGAGTTCCACAGGACCGCCTTGGCGATGGCGACGGTCTGGCGCTGGCCGCCGGAGAGGCTCGCGACGGGCTGGCGGAGGTTGCGGATGGTGCGCACGGCGAGCGAGGAGAGGGTCTCGGCGGCGAGCTGCTCCATGGCGTCGTCGTCGAGGACGATGCCGCGGCGCTTCTCGCGTCCGAGGAACAGGTTCTCGACCACGTCGAGGTTGTCGCACAGGGCGAGGTCCTGGTAGACCACCTCGATGCCGAGGGCCGCGGCGTCGCGGGGCCCGGTGATGGTCCGGACCTCGCCGTCGACGGCGATCTCGCCGCCGTCGATGTCGTGGATGCCGGCCACGCATTTGACCAGAGTGGACTTCCCTGCGCCGTTGTCGCCGACCAGGGCGCAGACCTCTCCGGCGTCGATCGCGAGATCGACGTCGGAGAGGACCTCCACCGGTCCGAAGCGCTTCGAGATGCCGGTGAGTTCGAGCAGCACCGTGTCTTGCTCCTAACCGATCCCGTGCTCGGTGCACAGGGCCGCGTAATCGCCGGCGCACAGTTCGGCCGGGTCGACGTAGCCGTCGTCGACGACGAGTTGGATGTTCTCTGCGGTGATGGCGACCGGCTCGAGGAGCACGGCGGGGACCTCGGCGCCGCTGACCGGGTCGGTCACGCTCGCTTCGGTCTCGGGCTTCTCGCCGTTGGCGAGGGCGACGGCCAGTTCGGCGGCGGCGTCGGCCTCCTGCTTGATCGCCTTGTAGACGGTCATGCACTGGTCGCCGGTGAGGATGTTCTGCAGGCCCTGGACGGTGGCGTCCTGGCCGGTGACCGGGACGGTGCCGTTGAGGCTGTTGCGCTGCAGGACGGTGATCACGGCGTGGGCGAGGCCGTCGTTGGCGGCCAGGACCCCGTCGATCTCGGCGCCGGTGTCGGTGAGCATCTGCTCGAAGAGGGTGCCGCCCTGGGCGTTGTCCCAGTCGGGGACCCACTCGTCGGGGCCCTTCTCGAAGGTGCCGTCGGCGTAGAGCGGGTCGAGGACCGAGTCGTACCCGTTCTTGAACAGGGTGGCGTTGTTGTCGGTGGGGGAGCCGTTGAGCTCGGCGATGAGGGGCGTGCTCGCGGCGCCTTCGAGGCAGGCGACGAGGCCCTCGCCCTGGAGGACGCCGACCTGCTCGTTGTCGAAGCTGACGTAGTAGTCGGCGCCGCCGTCCTCGGTGAGCCGGTCGTAGTCGATGGTGGCCACGCCCTGGGACTTGGCCTTCTCGATGACGGTCTTGCCGGTGCCGGAGTCGAGGTTGACCGTGATCAGGACGTCGACGCCGTTGGTGAGCATCTGGTCGGCGATGGTCTGGAAGTCCTCGCGGCTGCCTTGGGCGTTCTGGATGTCGTACTCGACCCCGGCGGCCTCGAAGGCCTCTTCGAGGTACTTGCGGTCGGCGGTCTCCCACCGGTCGGACGAGGCCGAGTCGGGGAGGATGACGCCGATGAGGGGCGTGTCGCCGCTGCCGGCGTCGTCTTCGCCGGCGCCGCAGGCGGTCAGGGTGAGGGCCAGGGCCGCCGCGCCCAGCGCGGCGCCGCCTTGGCGGAGTGTGCGAGCCGTGAGTCGGCTCGGCGGGGTCGGACTGCTGCTGGAGTGCATGAGAGGTACCTCCAAGATTTGTTGTTGACTGCAACATATGATGAATGACACAGCTCGCACAAGATGCGACCGCATGGAGAGCGTGTTCCATTCGTAACGATTCGGTAATGCGGGGCGCGCGGACCGGTTCGGCGGCCCGGGCCGTTCACGTCGGCGCAACCGACTACCATGGCCCATCATGAGCAGTGAGCGTTCTGCGATCATCCTGGCCGCCGGCCTGGGCACCCGCATGAAGTCCGCCCGTCCCAAAGTCCTCCACGAGCTGCTCGGCCGCTCGCTGCTGGGGCACGTCCTGCGGGCCGTCAAGGCCGTCGGGCCCGAGCGCCAGATCGTCGTCGTCGGCGCCGCCGCCGACCAGGTCCGCGAGCACCTCGCCGAGCACGCGCCGCAGTCGACCACGGTCTTCCAGGACAAGCAGCTCGGCACCGGCCACGCCGTGCGCATCGCCATGGAGGCCAACCCGGACCTCACCGGCACCGTCATCGTCGCCTGCGGCGACGCCCCGCTCCTGCGGCCCGACACGCTCGCCGAGCTCGTCGAGGTCCACGAGAAGGCCCGCAACGGCGCCACCGTCCTCACCGCCGAGGTCGAGGACCCCACCGGGTTCGGCCGCATCGTCCGCGACGGCGACGGCAACGTCCTGCGCAACGTCGAGCACCGCGACGCCGACCTCTCCGAACTCGCCATCCGCGAGATCAACTCCGGCACCTACGCGTTCGACGCCGACGTGCTCCGCGAGCAGCTCGCGCGCCTCGACACCGCGAACGACCAGGGCGAGGAGTACCTCACCGACGTCCTCGAACTCGCCCGCGAGGCCGGGCACGCCGTCGGCGCCGTCGTCGTCGACGACCCCACCGAGGTCCTCGGCTGCAACGACCGCGCCCAGCTCGCCGCCCTGCGCCGCATCCTCCAGGGCCGCATCAACACCGAGCTCATGAAGTCCGGCGTCACCATGGACGACCCCGAGACCGTCTGGATCGACGCCACCGTCAAGGTCGCCCCCGACGTGCTCCTGCGTCCGGGCGTCCAGCTCAAGGGCGCCACCGCCGTCGACTCCGGCGCCGAGATCGGCCCGGACACGACGCTCACCGACACCATCGTCGGCGCCGACGCGGTCGTCGTCCGCTCCCACGCCACGCAGGCGCACATCGGCGAAGGCGCCCACGTCGGCCCCTACGCCCACCTGCGCCCGGCCTCAAAGCTCGCCGAGTCGGCGAAGGTCGGCGCCTTCGTCGAGACCAAGAACGCCGAGATCGGCCGCGGCGCCAAGGCCAACCACCTCGCCTACCTCGGCGACGCCACCGTCGGCGCCGACGCGAACATCGGCTGCGGCGTCATCACCGCCAACTACGACGGCCTCAAGAAGCACCACACCGAGATCGGCGAGGGCGCGTTCATCGGCTGCGACACCGTCCTGGTCGCCCCCGTCTCGGTCGGCGACGGCGCCTACGTCGCCGCCGGCTCCACCATCGTCAAGGACGTCGAGCCCGGCGACCTCGCCGTCGCCCGCGCCCGCCAGGCCGCCCTCACCGACTGGGTCGCGAAGAAGCGCCCCGGCACGGTCTCGGACGAAGCAGCAAGGCGAGCGAAAGGTGAGGCGGGAGTGGCCGAAGCGTGACGCGACACTAAACGCCCCGGTCGCCTACCGCCCACCCGGCCGGTCGGGGACACTGGAACCGTCGAGGTTCAGGTGAGACGACCTACTGGGGGAGCCCACGCCATGGCGAGCATGTCCGCTGTCAACTCCAAGATGCTCATGCTGTTCTCCGGGCGCGCGTACCCGGAGCTGGCGGAGGAGATCGGCAAGCACCTCGGGGTCGCGCCGACCCCGATGAGCGCCTACTCGTTCGCCAACGGCGAGCTGTTCGTGCGGTACCAGGAGTCCGTCCGCGGCTGCGACGCCTTCGTCGTCCAGTCCATGCCCGCTCCGATCAACGAGTGGGTCATGGAGACCCTCATCATGATCGACGCGCTCAAGCGCGGCTCGGCCAAGCGCATCACCGTCGTCCTGCCGTTCTACCCGTACGCGCGGCAGGACAAGAAGCACCGCGGGCGCGAGCCGATCTCCGCGCGGCTCATGGCCGACCTGCTCAAGACCGCCGGCGCCGACCGCATCCTCACCGTCGACCTGCACACCGCGCAGATCCAGGGCTTCTTCGACGGGCCCGTCGACCACCTCTTCGCCATGGGCACCCTCGCCCGGTACGTCGAGGAGAAGTACGCCGACCGGCCGATGGCCATCGTCTCCCCCGACACCGGGCGCGTGCGCCTCGCCGAGCGCTGGTCCGACCGACTCGGCGGCTGCCCGATCGCGTTCGTGCACAAGACCCGCGACCCGCTCAAGCCCAACCAGGTCGTCGCGCACAAGGTCGTCGGCGACGTCGAGGGCCGCACCTGCCTCCTCATCGACGACATGATCGACACCGCCGGCACCATCTGCTCCGCCGCCGAGATGCTCGCCAAGTCCGGCGTCGAGGACATCGTCATCGCCTCCACCCACGCGATCATGTCCGGCCCCGCCGTCGAGCGCCTCGCCGCCGCCCCCGTCAGCGAGGTCATCGTGACCAACACGCTCCCGCTCCCCAAGGAAGCGCAGGACCTCGACAAGATCACCACCCTCTCGATCGCGCCGCTCGTCGCCAAGGCCATCTGGGAGGTCTTCAACGACGGCTCCGTCACCACCCTGTTCGGCGGGCTCTCGTAAGTCACACCTCGACGCCCGTGTCAAGCCGCACCGGATGCGCGTAGTACTCTGGTGGGGTTGCCGACGGCGAGGGTGTCCTCCAGAGGGCGCCGTAATCGACGCAAAGGCGTAGGTCGTTTCAGGGCTGCTGTGCCCTTCTGAATGCCGACGTGAGCGTCGAGCGCCGCATGAAATGTTGCTTGAAAAACAGGGGAGTATTTCCGTGTCCGAAGTTCGTATCAGCGCAGAGCCTCGCACTGACTTCGGGAAGGGCGGTGCCCGCCGTACGCGCAGGGCTGGAAAGGTTCCCGCGGTGGTCTACGGCCACGGCGAGAAGCCGCGCCACATTTCCCTTCCCGGACTCGAGTTCGCCGCCGCCATCCGCAAGGGCGGCGCCAACCAGCTCATCAGCATCGAAGTCACCGACGGCACCCGCGAACTGGTGATCCCCAAGGACATCCAGCGCGACCCGCTCCGTGACGACATCGTCCACGCGGACCTGCTCATCGTCCGCCGCGGCGAGACCATCACCACCGACATCCCGATCAACTTCGTCGGCGAGGTGGAGAAGGGCGGCCTGGTCGTCCACGAGCTCACCAGCCTGACCGTCGAGGCCGAGGCCACCCACATCCCCGAGTCCATCGAGGTCGACCTCGAGGGCCTCAAGATCGGCTCGCAGCGCACCGTCGCCGAGGTCGCCGCGCCCAAGGGCATCGTCATCATCAACGACCCGGAGCAGACCGTCGCCACCGTGAGCGAGCCCCGCGCCGAGGCCGCCGCCGAGGACGAGGCCGCGGAGCAGCCCGCCGAGGCCGAGACCGCCGCGGAGTAGATTCGACTCATGACCGACACGCCGACGCTCGTGGCCGGCCTGGGCAACCCCGGGCCGAAGTACGCTGCGAACCGTCACAATGTCGGCTTCATGGTCGCCGATGCGCTCGCCCGACGCGTCGGCGGCACGTTCGCCGTGGCCCGCAAGGCCCGCGCCGAAGTCTGCGAGGCCCGTCTGGGGGTAGGCGGGCCTCGCGTCATCCTCGTCAAACCGCTGACGTACATGAACCTCTCGGGCGACTCCGTCGCCCCGCTCGCGCAGTACTACGGGATTCCCGCCGAATCGGTCATCGCCGTCCACGACGAGCTCGACATCCCCTTCGGCCAGATCCGCATCAAGCGCGGCGGCGGCGAGGGCGGCCACAACGGCCTCCGCTCGCTCAGCAAGTCCCTCGGCACCAAGGACTACGCCCGCGTCCGCTTCGGCGTCGGCCGCCCGCCGGGCCGCCAGGACGCCGCGGATTTCGTCCTCAAGGACTTCGCCAAGGCCGAGCGCCCGGAAGTGGAGCTCGGCATCGAACTCGCCGCCGACGCGGTCGAGGCGATCATCGAGAAGGGCTTCGTGATGGCGCAGAACGTCGTCAACGCCCCTTCGCAGCCCTGACGGCGCTTCTTCCCAGCCTTCACCGTGCCGTACGGCCGATCGCAGGTCGCCGAGCGCGGGCTTGACTCACGTACTCCTCAACGTGACATGTCCGTCACTCATCGTTCCCTCGATCGTTAGTTCCGTTGTGACGGTTACCGAGGCACGCGAGAACATCGAGGCGCGCGGGCGCGTCTACTCCATCGGCCCCCAGGGAAGCCGCCCCCACGGCGGTCAGCCCGCATGGCAGCGCAAGTACTTCGCCGGGATCGTCGGATCCGACGTCGCCGCCGGCATCTTCGGCGCGGCACTGGCGTTCTTCGCCCGGTTCGGGCACATCGACCACCACAGCCGCGTCTACGCGCTGGCGCTCATCGCCCTGCCCGCGGTGTGGATCGCCGCGCTCGGGCTCTCGCGGGCCTTCGAGAAGCGGTACCTGTTCGTCGGGACCGAGGAGTACCAGCGCGTCGTCCACGCGGCGGTCGGCCTCACCGCGGTCGTCGCGATCGCCTCGTACGGCCTGGAACTGCCGACCTCGCGGGTGTTCGTCCTCATCGCGATCCCCACGGCCGCAGCCTGCTCGATCACCGCGCGGTTCGTGTGGCGCAAGTGGCTGCACCGGATGCGCCGCTCCGGCAGGTGCATGAAGCGGGTGGTCCTGGTCGGCCACGAGTCGTCGGTCGCGGCGCTCATCGTGCAGCTGCGCCGCGAGCACTACCACGGCCTCAACGTCGTGGCCGCGTGTCTGCCGACCGAGCGGCCGCAGGGGGCCCTGCTGGAGTTCAACACCCGCGTCCGCGGCAGCTTCGACCGCATCGCCGAAGCCGTCGCCGCCGAGCGCGCCGACACCGTGATCGTCCTGTCCTGCCCCGAGATCGACGGTCAGGCGCTGCGGCGCCTCGCCTGGAAGCTCGAGCGCAGCGAGGTCGACCTGATCGTCGCCTCCGCGCTCGTCGACGTCGCGGGGGACCGCACCACCATCCGCCCGGTCGACGGCCTGCCGATGCTCCACCTCGACCACGCCCGCCTCACCGGCGTCCGGCGGGTCGCCAAGGACGCGGTCGACCGCCTCGGCGCCGCGCTCCTGCTCCTGATGCTCCTGCCGCTGCTGCTGTGCGCCGCGTTCCTGATCCGGTGCACCTCGCCGGGTCCGGCGCTGTTCAAGCAGGAGCGCATCGGCAAGGACGGCCGGCCGTTCACCATCTGGAAGTTCCGCACGATGTACACCGACGCGGAGCGGCGGCTCGCCCAGATCGCGCACCTCAACGAGACCGACGGCGTCCTGTTCAAGATGAAGGACGACCCGCGGATCACGCCCGTCGGGAAGTACCTGCGCCGCTTCTCCATCGACGAGTTCCCGCAGCTCGTCAACGTCCTGCGCGGCGACATGAGCCTGGTCGGGCCGCGCCCGCCGCTCGCCGTCGAGGTCGCCGCGTACGAGTCGGACATGCGCCGCCGCCTCGCCGTCAAGCCGGGCATGACCGGCCTGTGGCAGGTCTCGGGCCGCTCCGACCTGCCGTGGGAGGAGGCCGTGCGCCTCGACCTGCGGTACGTCGAGCACTGGACGCTCTCGCTCGACTTCGTGATCCTGCTGCGGACCGTGACGGCGATCCTGCGTCCGCAGGGCGCGTACTGAGGCGCGCCTTGCGGAGCCCGCAGCCGAACCCGCGAGTCGCTCCCATTTCGCGGGATCATCTGGCCCAGCATTTGGACGGGGAAGGGCCGCAGCGTAGACTGGCGCGCATGCATGACGCCCCAGGCTCCGCCGCGACGGGAGCCCCTACTGCCGCGCCCGAGGCCGCCGACCCGGCCGACGTGGCGTTCGCGGCCGAGCTCGCCGGCGGAGCGGGGGAGCTGCTGCTCCAGATCAGGGCCGAACTCGGCTTCGGCGACGCCCGCGCGCTCAAGTCCGCGGGCGACCTGCGCGCCAACGACTTCCTGCTTGGCCGTGTCGCCGCCGAGCGCCCCGGCGACGCCGTGCTCTCCGAGGAGGGCAAGGGCGAGGCCGGCCGCGTCGGCACCGAACGCCTCGACGCCGACCGGGTCTGGATCATCGACCCGCTCGACGGCACCCGCGAGTACTCCGAGGAGGGCCGCGACGACTGGGCCGTCCACGTCGCCCTCTGGCAGCGCGGCCTCGGCCTCACCGCCGCCGCCGTCGCACTCCCCGCCCAGGGCGTGACCTTGCGCACGGACCGCGTCTACCCGGTGCCGGCCGAGCGGCCCGCGAAGCCGCGGATCGCGGTGTCCCGCACCCGCCCGCCCGCCGAGGCGGTGGCCGCGGAGGCCGCGCTCGGAGCCGAACTCGTGCCGATGGGCTCGGCCGGAGCCAAGGTCATGGCCGTGGTCGCCGGTACAGTTGACGCCTATGTCCACGCTGGCGGCCAGTTCGAGTGGGACTCCGCCGCGCCCGTAGCGGTGGCCCTGGCCTCCGGCTGGCACGCCACGCGGATCGACGGCGCTCCGCTGCGGTACAACGAGTCCGATCCCTACCTTCCCGACCTGCTGGTCTGTCGCCCCGACCTGGCCGAGCCGCTGCTCGCCGCCGTCAACGGCCACTGACCATCCGGCCCCGCCGGGCCGCCACAACCGACCGACGCCCACGTCCGGGCTGAGAGGAGCACTGCGCCGGTGAGCGACTACCGCATCAGCCATATCGCCGCGCTTGAGGCCGAAGCGATCTTCATCTTCCGTGAGGTCGCGGCCACCTGTCAGCGCCCCGTGCTGCTGTTCTCGGGCGGCAAGGACTCGATCGTCATGCTGCACCTGGCGCAGAAGGCGTTCGCGCCCGCGCCGATCCCGTTCCCCGTCATGCACGTCGACACCGGCCAGAACTTCGCGGAGGTCATCGACTACCGCGACCGCCGGGTCGCCGAGACCGGCGTCCAGCTCATCGTCGCCTCCGTGCAGGACGCGATCGACCGCGGCATGGTCACCGAGCCCCCGGACGGCACCCGCAACCGCATCCAGACGCCCGTGCTCCTGGAAGCCGCCGAGAAGTACCAGTTCGACGCCCTGTTCGGCGGGGCCCGCCGCGACGAGGAGAAGGCCCGCGCGAAGGAGCGCGTGTTCTCCTTCCGCGACGACTTCGGCCAGTGGGACCCCAAGAACCAGCGGCCCGAGCTGTGGAACCTGTACAACGGGCGCGTCCACCCCGGCGAGCAGATCCGGGTGTTCCCGCTGTCGAACTGGACCGAGCTCGACGTGTGGCGGTACATCGGCTCCGAGGGCATCCCGCTCCCGGAGGTGTACTTCGCCTCCGAGCGCGAGGTCGTCGACCGCGGCGGCATGCTGTACGCCGTCAACGAGTTCCTCCAGCCGCGCGAGGGCGAGACCGTCTTCAAGGAGACCGTCCGCTACCGCACCGTCGGCGACGCGAACCTGACCGCCGGCGTGCGCTCCGAGGCCCGCACGATCGAGGAGATCATCGCCGAGATCGAGGCGACCCGCATCACCGAGCGGGGCGCGACCCGCGGCGACGACAAGACCTCCGAGGCCGCGATGGAAGACCGCAAGAGGGAAGGCTACTTCTGATGACCGACACCTTGAGCTCCCGCGAGGACACGCACGAGCTGCTGCGCTTCGCCACGGCCGGTTCGGTCGACGACGGCAAGTCCACGCTCATCGGCCGGCTGCTGTTCGACTCGAAGTCGCTCTTCGACGACCAGTGGGACGCCGTCGAGGCCGTGAGCGCCGGACGCGGCGACGAGTACACCGACCTCGCGCTCCTCACCGACGGCCTGCGCTCCGAGCGCGAACAGGGCATCACGATCGACGTCGCGTACCGCTACTTCTCCACGCCCGAGCGGAAGTTCATCATCGCCGACACCCCCGGGCACATCCAGTACACGCGGAACATGGTCACCGGCGCCTCGACCGCCGACCTGGCCCTGATCCTCGTGGACGCCCGCAAGGGCCTGGTCGAGCAGTCCCGGCGGCACGCGTTCCTGTGCTCGCTGCTGCGCGTCCCGCACATGGTCCTGTGCGTCAACAAGATGGACCTGGTCGACTACGACGAGGCCGTGTTCAAGCGGATCGAGAACGAGTTCAAGGCGTTCGCGACCAAGCTCGAGGTGCCTGACCTGACGGTCATCCCGATCTCGGCGCTCAAGGGCGACAACGTCGTCAACCGCTCCGAGCACATGCCGTGGTTCAAGGGCCCGAGCCTCCTCCACCACCTGGAGAAGGTCCACATCGCCTCGGACCGGAACCTCGTCGACGTGCGCTTCCCGGTCCAGCACGTGATCCGGCCGCACTCGAACGACAACCACGACTACCGCGGCTACGCGGGCCAGATCGCCTCGGGCGTCATGAAGCCCGGCGACGAGGTCATGGTGCTGCCCAGCGGTTTCACCTCCCGCATCGCGTCGATCGAGACCGCCGACGGCCCGCTCGACGAGGCGTTCCCGCCCCTGTCGGTCACCGTCCGCCTCGAGGACGAGCTCGACGTCTCCCGCGGCGACATGCTCTGCCGCCCCGGCAACCAGCCGCGCGTCTCGCAGGACATCGAGGCCATGGTCTGCTGGATGGACGAGGCGCGCCCGCTGCGCCTGCGCGGCAAGTACGCCATCAAGCACACCACTTCGGACGCCCGCGCCGTCGTCAAGGACGTCCAGTACCAGCTCGACGTCAACACCCTCCACCGCGACGAGTCCGCGAACGAGCTGAAGCTCAACGAGATCGGCCGCGTCACCCTCCGCACCACGAAGCCGCTCCTGTGCGACGACTACCGCCGCAACCGCGCCACCGGCGGCTTCATCATCATCGACGAATCCGACAACCGCACTGTGGGCGCCGGCATCATCGTCTGAGCACCGCAACGCATCTGGGGCCCGGCCGCGAAGCGGCCGGGCCCCAGATGCGTTGCGCTGTAAGTGGCTCATGTCATGGAAGCGTACGCTGATGCTGGAGTGTTGAAACGCGAATAATGCGGTGCGCTTCAATAACGTTTCATGTCATGGTCACCCATTACCATGAAATCCCGATCCGCCTCTTCCAAGACCGGCCGGAGCTGGCTGTCGAGCTGCTGGTAAAGACCGCCGGGACATCGATTCCGGCTTACGCGAGCGCTGTGCCCGAATCGGAAGCACTGACGAACTGCGACCCGATCGAACTGAACTGCGACAACGTCGCGGTGTTTCGAGACGGCTTCGGCAAGCCGGTCTATGCGGTAATCACGGAGATCCAGCGAAGCGAGGACGACAACAAACCGTATAGCTGGCCGATGTACCTGACCAACCTGAGGGCCCGTCTCAGGTGCCAGGTGCAGCTATTGGTCATCTGCACCAATGAAATAACAGCGAAATGGGCGAGACAGCCGATCAAGATCGGACCACCGGAGTTCGTCCTGCGTCCCGAGGTGCTCGGGCCCGGGGACCTGCTGCGGCTGGCTGCCGACTACGACCCGAGGGAAGCGGTCGAACTGCTCATCCTCGTCGCTGCGACCTACGACCGAGGCCCGGAGACCGAGTCCGTAGCTCACGATCTCGGCCGTCGCCTCAACGAACTATCCGAGGCCGAACGCAGGAAGTATGCTGGTTGGGCGTTCCACCTTCTCTCAACACCCGCCTGCGAGATTCTGGAGGATCACATGAGCTTGACATATCAGGAATACCGCGAAAGCTACGCGGGTCAGTTGGAGATCAAGGGCGAGCGGCGCGGGCAGATCGGGGCGCTGCTCAAGGTGCTCGAAGCCCGCGGTATCAACGTCTCCGAGTCGGCTCGCACCCGTATCGAGAGCGTCTCCGATGAGGAGGAGCTCGACCGCTGGTTCGCCCGATCGGTGACCGTGGACCGGGTCGAGGAGATCTTCGACTGAACTCGCTGCGACGACTTTGAAAGGCCCGGCCGCGAAGCGGCCGGGCCTTCAGTGTGCTTCCCAGGCTTTGCGGACCCGGACCGGGGCTTTGATGAGCCAGGCGTCCTCGATGAGTTCGGTGAGGCGGGTGTCGTCGATGCGGGCGAGGTCCACGAGGATCATGGCGGATCCGTCGTAATGCTTCGTGGTGTAGAAGGCCGGGTCGCCGGAGGCGAGGAGGGCGGCCTTCTCGCCCGGGTCGCAGACGATGGCGAGGCCGCCCTCGGCCTCGGTGCGGAGGCGGGCGAAGAAGCGGCCCTTCACTTTCAGCGAGGGCGTCCGCCAGCTCGTGGTCTCCTCGACCTCGGGGTAGCGCATCGCGATCTCGACCACGTCGTCCCAGGTAGGCATATGCCCATCGTCCCGCAAGGGTGCGACATTCCGGGTCCGCTACGGGTTGATCCAGTTGCCGATCGTGATGAGGCTGGCGGCGGACGCGCCGAGGACCGCGGTGGCGACGACGGCCGCGGCGAGCAGGCGCAGCGGCGTCTGGGTCCAGTCGGGGCCGATCTGGTGTCGCATGGCGGGCATCGAGCCGGTGCCGGGCTCGGGCCGGGGCGACTCGACCGCGTCGGGGATCTCCTCCGGGACGGGCCTGCGGAAAGCCGCGGTGGAGAGGAGCTGCGTGTCGTCGGCGGTGACGCCGCCGATGCGGACGTGCTCGACCTGGACGGTGACGGGGCCGACCGAGCCGCGCAGGCCGTCGCCGACGCGCGCGAACTGGGCGGTGTCGTCGGGGCGGGGCCGCGAGGGCTCCATCCGCGGCTGCGAGGTCTCCCACGAGTACCGGAACCGGTTCGGCTGTGCATCGTTCAGTGCATCGTTCAGTGCATCGTCCGGTGCGCCGTCGCGTCCGACCCGCGGGACCGACCAGGACTGCGGCTCGGCGCGCGGCGCCGAGGGCTCCGAGTGGCCGTGCTCGGGCCGCTCCCAGCGCGGCCGGGACGGCTCGCGCGTGTGGGGGATCGAGCCGCTGACCGTGTCGACCTGGACGGTCTTGAGCTCGTCGGTGCCGCGGCCGTCGCCGACCCGGGGCAGCTCCCCGGTGGTCGGGTGGGACGGGTCGCCGTATCGCGGTCCCCAGTTGTCGCTCACGGCGGCTCCCTAGTTCTCGGCGCTCGAGAGGATCCGGTCGCGGTGCCCTTCGAGGTTCTCGATCTCGGACTGCTGCACCGTGACCGTGCGCTGCGCCGCGTCGACGACCAGGGCGTCGTCGGAGAGGTCCAGCGCGGCCTTGGCCATGTCGACGCCGCCGATGTGGTGGTCGATCATGAGGTTCGCGAACATGACGTCGACGTCGGTCCCGGTGGCGGCCTTGAACTCCGCCATCTCCTCGTCGGTGGCCATGCCGGGCATGAGGCCGCCGTTCGCCTCGGTGTCGTGGGCGTGCTCCTCGCCGGCCCAGGCCATCGGGTCGCCGCTGGAGAGCTGGACGTCCCACTGGCGCAGCCAGGTGCGGTACATGCCCATCTCGGCGCTCTGCGCGGTGGCGATGTCGTACGCGACGGCCCTCATGGTCTCGTCGGCGCCGTTCTGCCACTCGTACATGGCCATGTCGACGGCCTGCTGGTGGTGGGTGATCATGTCGCGGGCGAAGCCCGCCTCGACCGAGTCGTTCCCGGGGGTCGACGTGGCGGCCACCCAGCCGACCGCGCCGCCCGCGGCCAGCATGAGCACGGCGGTGATGGCGATCAGCACCGCGGGCCTGCGCCACAAGCCGGTCATTGGTCCTCCTTCGGCGGGCGCCCCGATGGAGCGCCCGCGCCTCCGTGATGCCTAACGAGCGTCGGCCCGAAAGGTTCGCCCGCGTCAGCCCGTGGGCATCTGGGCGGCGTCCTCGACGGTGGTCGAGACGCCTCCGGAGCAGACCGCGTTCGCTTCGGCCGTGTTGTCGGCGTTCTGGATGTAGTAGTCCAGGAACTCGTCGATCTTCGGGTCGTTCAGGTCGTCGGTCTGGTACTGCACGCCCCACGCCTGGAGCGAGACCTCGATGCCCTGCTCGGGGTAGGGGCTCATGAGGGAGTAGTCGCGGCCGCTGATCTTCTCGGAGAGCTGCGCGATGCCGTCGCCGTCGACCAGCGCCGGGTCGTAGGTCAGCCACACGGCGCCGTGCTCGAGGGAGTGGACGGCGTTGCCGTCGACGATCGCGGCGCCGTACACCGAGCCGGTGCAGGTCTGCCACTGGCCGAGGTGGTTGCCGCCGGTGGGCGGCGTCGTCTCGTACTCGGGGGTGTCGTTCGTGGTGTCCTCGTCGCCGTCGACGTGGGTCTGCTGGACCACCCACGGGTGCTCGAGGTCCTCCTCGGTCACGTCGCCGTCCTGGAGGGCGGCGGAGACCTCGGAGTAGTTGGCGTACTCGCCGTAGTAGTCGGTGACGCCTTCCGGCGGCTGGCTCCGGTCCCAGACGACGAACACGGCGGCCCCGATGAGGCCGAGCGCGACGACGCCGACGCCCGAGAAGGTGAGGATCAGGCCCCACGGCTTGGGCTGCTTCACCTGGACGGCGCGGCCCTTGCGGGACGGCCCTGACTTGGCGTCCTTCTTGGCCGAGGCGCTCTTGGCGGAGGGCTTGTCGAACGCGCTCTTGGACTTGGCCGGGGTCTTGCCCGAGTCCTTGGCGGCGTCCTTCTCGGTGCCTTTGCCAGTGCTGCCCTTGCCGGCGCTCTTGGTGGCGGATTGCTTCTTCGTAGCCATTTCGCGGGGCATGCCTATTCGTCGACGACAGGTGGAGCCGGAGCGGCACCGGGTGAGGGCCCGGCATGAACACCGCTCGCGTACGCCACCTTACCTGGTCGGGCCCGGGGGCTTCCTTAGAGCGCGCCCCGAAACCGCCCTACTGGTCCTCGATCGTCGTATTCACGCCGCCCGCGCAGGTCGCCATCGCCTCCGGGTTGAACCGGTCGTTGAGGACGTACTCGTCGAGATACGACTCGATCGCCTGATCGGCGGGGTCGTCGGTCTGGTACCGGTTGCCCCACGACTGCAGCGACACCGCCACGCCCTGGCCCGGGTATGGGCTCATCAGCGAGTAGTCCCGGTTCTGGATCAGCAGCGCCAGCGCCTCGACCGCGGCCGGCTCGACCAGCTCCGGGTCGTAGGTCAGCCACACCGCGCCGTGCTCCATCGAGTGGACGGCGTGGCCGTCGACGAGCGGCGCGCCGTAGACCGAGCCGGTGCACGTCTGCCACGCGGACAGGTGGTTCCCGCCGACCGGCGGCTTCAGGTCGTACACCGGCGGCTGCCCGTTCCACCCGGTCGCGACGTCGACGTGGTCCTGCTGCGCCACGAACGGGTGCTCCAGGTCCTCGGCGGTGATCTCGCCCGACTGGATCGCGGCCATCACGGTGACGTAGTCGCCGTACTCGCCGTAGAAGTTCTCGACCCCTTCGATCTCGGCGGGCGCGTCCTGCCCGGTCGTGACCGGGTCGGCCGCGGCGCCGCCGTTCGAGGACGGATCGGACGAGGGCGTGCAGGCCGCGAGGGCCGCGAGGGCGAGGAGGGGTGCGAGCGCGGACCAGCGGGAGCGAAGCGGGCGCATGTTCGGAAGCCTTCCGTCGAAGTTGCTGTAAAGCAACCTACCCGTGCAGGCCACACGGGCCTTTATCACTCGCGGGCGCCGAAGGCGGGAGTCTACGATTACCGGGTGACTCCTGAGACGCTCGCAGAGAAAGTGCTGTCCGCTACGCGCGCCGCCTTCGAGGCCCTCGGCCTCGACGGCGCCGTACTGCCCTCCCGGACGGCGGTAGAGCGACCCAGGGACCCCAAGCACGGCGACTACGCCTCCAACATCGCGCTCCAGACCGCGAAGAAGGCCGGCACCAATCCGCGCGCGCTCGCCGAGCAGATCGCCGGGATCCTCGCCGCCGCCGACGGCGTCGCCAAGGTCGACATCGCCGGACCCGGCTTCCTGAACATCACCCTCGACGCGGCCGCCGCGGGCGAGATCGCCGGCAAGATCGTCGCGGCCGGACCCTCGTACGGCACCAACGGCTCCATGGAGGGCGTCTACGCCAACCTCGAGTTCGTGTCCGCGAACCCGACCGGCCCGATCCACGCCGGCGGCACCCGCTGGGCCGCCCTGGGCGACGCGCTGGCCCGGATCATGCGCGCCTCCGGCGCCAAGCTGACCACCGAGTACTACGTCAACGACGCGGGCGCGCAGATCGACCACTTCGCCTCCTCGCTCCTCGCCCGCGCCAAAGGCGAGCCGACCCCCGAGAACGGCTACGTCGGCGCCTACATCGACGAGATCGCGGCCGACGTGCTCAAGCGGCGCCCCGACGCGCTCGACGCGCCCGAGCCCCTGGAAGTGTTCCGGACCGTCGGCCTCGAGCTCATGCTCGACGACATCAAGGGCACCCTCGCCGACTTCGGCACCCACTTCGACGTGTTCTTCAGCGAGAACGACCTGCACCAGCGGGGCGAACTCGACGCGGCCGTCCAGCGGCTGTCCGAGCTCGGCCACGTCTACGAGGCCGACGGGGCGGTCTGGCTGCGCACGACCGACTTCGGCGACGACAAGGACCGGGTCCTCAAGAGCTCCAAGGGCGCCTGGACCTACTTCGCCGCCGACTGCGCCTACTACCTCGACAAGCGCGAGCGCGGCTTCGAGAAGCTCGTGCTCATGCTCGGCGCCGACCACCACGGGTACGTGGGCCGGATGCAGGCGATCAGCCGCGCGTTCGGCGATGAGCCGGGCACGCTGGAGATCCTCATCGGCCAGTTTGTGAACCTGCTCAGCAACGGCGAGCCGGTGCGGCTGTCGAAGCGGGCCGGGACCATCATCACGCTGAACGACGTCGTCGAGGCCGTCGGCGTCGACGCCGCCCGCTACGCGCTCACCCGCTACTCCGCGGACTCCGCGATCGACCTCGACATCGACCTGTGGACCAAGCACGGCAACGAGAACCCGGTCTACTACGTGCAGTACGCGCACTCCCGCACGAACGGCATCATCCGGACCGCGACCGAGCGCGGTGTCGCGCTCGGCGACGGGTACGATGCCTCGCTGCTCTCCCACCCTCTGGAGACCGAGCTTCTCAAGGTGCTCGCTGAGTTCCCGGCCGTGGTTGCGACCGCCGCGGAGCTGCGCGAGCCCCACCGGATCGCGCGCTACGCGGAAGAGCTCGCCGGGGCCTGGCACCGGTTCCAGAGCAGCGGCTGCCGGGTCGCCCCGGGCCACGATGAGGATCCGACCCCGGTCAACGTCGCGCGCCTGTGGCTCGCGACCGCGTCCCGGATCGTGTTCGCCAACGCGCTCGGCCTGCTCGGCGTCTCGGCCCCGGAGCGGATGTAATGCGGACTCACGAGGCCGGCGCACTGCACGGCGACTTCGACTCACTCCGCCCCGGCTGGCTCGCCGTCCCCGAGGACGTGAACCGGCTGATCCCCGAGCTGTGGTCCGCGAACGTGGAACGCGCCGGCGGCGTGCTCCACATCGGCGGCCTCTCGGTCGAGAAGCTCGCCGCCGAGTTCGGCACGCCCGCGTACGTCTTCGACGAGGACGACTTCCGCGCCCGCTGCCGCGCCTGGACCGAGGCGTTCGCCGGCGCCGACGTCTTCTACGCCTCCAAGGCGTTCTGCTCCAAAGCGGTGCTCCGCGCCGCCGCCGAAGAGGGCCTGTCCGTCGACGTGTGCACCGCGGGGGAGCTCGCCGTCGCGCTCGCGGCCGGGCTCGACCCGGCCCGGCTGGGCCTACACGGCAACAACAAGTCCCTCGCCGAACTCCACCAGGCCGTCGACCTCGGTGTGGGCCGCATCGTCGCCGACTCGTTCCAGGAGATCGAGCGGCTCGAGGCGATCGCGAAGGAGCTCGGCAAGCGCGCGAACGTGATGGTCCGCGTCAACGTCGGCGTCGAGGCCCACACGCACGAGTTCATCGCCACCGCCCACGAGGACCAGAAGTTCGGCTTCTCCCTCGCCGGCGGCGACGCCTACGAGGCGGCCCGGCGCGTGGTCCACGCCGAGCACCTGAACCTGCTCGGCCTGCACTCGCACATCGGCTCCCAGATCTTCGACACCGCCGCGTTCGAGGTCTCCGCCGCGCGCGTCACCCGGCTCCAGGCGCAGCTCCAGGCCGACCTCGGGGTCACGCTCGGCGAGCTCGACCTCGGCGGCGGGTTCGGCATGGCCTACACCACCCAGGACGACCCGCAGCCGCCCGCCGACCTCGCCGCCTCGCTGCGGCGGATCGTCGAGCACGAGTGCGCCGGCGCCGGGATCGAGGTCCCGCGCCTGTCCATCGAACCGGGGCGCAGCCTCATCGGCCCGGCCATGTTCACCCTCTACGAGGTCGGCACGGTCAAGCCGGTGACGCTCTCGGCGGGCGCCTCGCGCCTGTACGTCTCGGTCGACGGCGGCATCAGCGACAACATCCGGACCGCGCTCTACGACGCCACCTACTCGGCGACGCTCGCCTCGCGTTCGTCCACTGCGACGCCCGCGCTCGCCCGCGTAGTGGGAAAGCATTGCGAATCGGGCGACATTGTTGTTAAAGATGAGTTCCTGCCGGCGGACATCGCGCCGGGAGACCTGATCGCGGTCCCTGGAACCGGCGCGTACTGCCGCTCCATGGGCTCGAACTACAACCACGTGCCCCGCCCGCCGGTCGTCGCCGTCCGGAACGGCGAGGCACGGGTGATCCTGGCCCGGGAGACCGTCGAGGACCTGCTCCGTCTGGACCTGGGCTAGCACAGCACGCGGCCTTCACCACCTGAAAGAGGACACCAGCGATGAAACTCGCGCTACTCGGATGCGGCACCGTCGGCAGTGAAGTCGTGCGCCTCATGCGAACGCGCGGGGAGGAGCTGGCCGCCCGGGTCGGGGAGCCGGTCGAGATCGCCGGCATCGCCGTGCGCCGCCTCGACCGGGACCGCTCGCACCTGCCGGTGGAGAAGGAGCTGTTCACCAACGACGCGCTGAGCCTCGTCAAGCGCGAGGACGTCGACATCGTCGTGGAGGTCGCCGGTGGCATCGAGCCGGCCCGCACCTGGATCACCACCGCCCTCGGCGAGGGCAAGTCGGTCGTGACCGCGAACAAGGCGCTGCTCGCCGAGGACGGCCCGGCCCTGTCGGCCGCCGCGAAGGCCGGCGGCGCGGACCTGTACTACGAGGCCGCCGCCGCGGCCGCGATCCCGCTCATGCGCCCGCTGCGCGAGTCGCTCCACGGCGACACGATCAACCGGGTCCTCGGCATCGTCAACGGCACCACGAACTACATCCTCAGCCAGATGTCGCAGACCGGCGCCTCGTTCGAGGAGGCCCTCGGCGAGGCCACCGAGCTCGGCTACGCCGAGGCCGACCCCACCGCCGACGTCGACAACTACGACGCCGCCGCGAAGGCCGCGCTCATCGCCTCGCTCGCGTTCCACACCCACATCGACCTCGGCGAGGTCTACCGCGAGGGCATCCGCGGCGTCTCCGCCGCCGACATCGCCTCCGCCGCCGCCGAGGGCCGCGTGGTCAAGCCGCTGTGCATCGCCACCCGGGAGGCCGACGGCGTGTCCGTGCGCGTCCACCCGGCGATGATCCCGGCGACCCACCCGCTCGCGAACGTCAACGGCGCCTACAACGCCGTGTTCGTCGAGGCCGAGTCCGCCGGCCGCCTCATGTTCTACGGAGCGGGAGCCGGCGGCACCGAGACCGCCTCGGCCGTGCTCGGCGATATCGTGGCCGTGGCGCGCAACAAGCGCGGCGGGATCACCGCGTTCCCGCCCGAGGCCGCCTACCAGGACCTGCCGGTGAAACCCATCGGCGAGTCCCGCACCCGCTACCACGTCAGCCTCGACGTCGTCGACGAGCCCGGCGTGCTCGCCCGCGTGGCGGCCACCTTCGCCCACCACGGCGTCAGCCTCGCCACCGTCCACCAGTCGGGCCGCGGCGACGACGCCCAGCTCGTGGTGGTCACCCACACGGCGGCCGACAAGCAGCTGTCGGACACCGTTGACGAACTGTCGCGGCTGACGTCGGTGCACCAGGTCACCAGCGTCATGCGCGTCGAAGGAGAATAGGACGACATGTCCGAAAGCGCCATGCACACTTATGGCTCGCAAGCTTCGCAGAGCGGGCGCCCGGGGTGGCGCGGCCTGATCGAGGAGTTCCGCGACCGGCTCCCGGTCAGCGACGCCACCCCCGTGGTGACCCTCCAGGAGGGCGGCACGCCGCTCCTCCCCGCCCCCGTCCTGTCCGCGAAGACCGGCTGCGACGTGTACCTCAAGATCGAGGGCCTCAACCCGACCGGCTCCTTCAAGGACCGCGGCATGACCCTCGCGGTCTCCAAGGCCGTCGAGGACGGCTCGAAAGCCGTCATCTGCGCCTCCACCGGCAACACGTCGGCGTCGGCCGCGGCCTACGCCGCCCGCGCCGGGATCACCTGCGCGGTGCTCATCCCGGCCGGGAAGATCGCCCTCGGCAAGCTCGCCCAGGCGCTCGTCCACGGCGCCAAGGTCCTCCAGGTCGACGGCAACTTCGACGACTGCCTCTCGATCGCCGACAAGCTCGCCGTCGAGTACCCGGTGACCCTCGTCAACCACCTGAACTACAACCGGATCCTCGGGCAGAAGACCGCCGCGTACGAGGTCGTGCAGGTCCTGGGCGACGCCCCGGACATCCACTGCCTCCCGGTCGGCAACGCCGGCAACATCACCGCCTACTGGCTCGGCTACAACGAGGACCACGCCGCGGGCGCGACCACGAAGCTGCCGCGGATGCTCGGCGTCCAGGCCGCCGGCTCGGCCCCGATCGTCGACGGCCGCGTCGTCGAGCACCCGCAGACCATCGCCACCGCGATCCGCATCGGCAACCCCGCGTCCTGGACCAAGGCCCTCGACGCGAAGCAGGAGTCGAACGGCGACATCATCGCCGCCACCGACCGCGAGATCCACGCCGCGTACATGCTGCTGGCCCGCTCCGAAGGCGTCTTCGTCGAACTCGCCTCGGCCGCGTCCGTCGCCGGTCTGCTCAAGCAGGCCGAGGCCGGCTGGATCGGGAAGGGGCGGACGGTCGTCTGCACCGTCACCGGCAACGGCCTCAAGGACCCCGACTGGGCCGTCTCCACCGCGCCGCAGCCGCAGACCGTCCCGGTCGACGTGCTCAAGACCGCGACCGCGCTGGGGCTCTAGTGGGCGCCTTCTCCACCGGGCCGCGCGCGACCGTCCGCGTCCCGGCCACGTCAGCGAACCTCGGGCCCGGCTTCGACTCGCTCGGCCTCGCGCTCGACCTGTGCGACGAGGTCACCGCCGAGGCCCAGAGCGGCACCGGGGTGACCGTGGAGGTCGAAGGCGAGGGCCGGGGCGCCGTGCCCGGCGACGAGCGCCACCTCGTCGCCGCGACCATGCTCCGGACATTCAAGACGCTCGACCTCGCGCCTCCGGGCCTGAAGCTCAAGTGCCGCAACAGGATTCCGCACGCGCGCGGGCTCGGTTCGTCGTCGGCGGCGATCGTCGCCGGCATCATGCTCGCCGACGCGCTCGCGGGAGCGGGCATGACCCGCGGC
This sequence comes from Glycomyces albidus, assembly GCF_009451885.1. GTDB lineage: Bacteria > Actinomycetota > Actinomycetes > Mycobacteriales > Micromonosporaceae > Glycomyces > Glycomyces albidus. The sequence goes on along the minus strand of NZ_WIAO01000004.1, from coordinate 83,194 downwards.
CAGAAGCTCGCCCTCGCGGCCGAGATCGAGGGCCACCCCGACAACGTGGCGCCGTGCCTGCTGGGCGGCTTCACCATCGCGTACTCCACTGAGGACGGCGCGAAGGCGGTCGCGCTCGACCCGTCGCCGCGCATCCACCCGTGGGTCTACATCCCGCAGACGACGGGCCTGACCTCGGTCGCGCGCGCCGCGCTCCCCGAGAAGGTCGCGTACGCCGACGCGGTGTTCAACCTCTCGCGCGCGGCGCTGCTCGTCGCCGCGGTCTCGCGCCAGCCCTCGCGGCTGTTCGACGCCACCGACGACCGCCTTCACCAGCGGTTCCGCGCCTCGGGAATGCCGGAGAGCACGCGGTTGTTGGACCGGTTGCGCACCGCCGGGATCGCCGCGGCGATCTCGGGGGCGGGGCCGACGGTGCTCGCCCTGGCAATCGACGGCGCCGAAGTCCCCGAGGCCCCTCCGGGCTTCGAGGCCAGGCGCCTCGATGTCGCCCAAGGCGCGGCCCAGGTCGCACCCGCCAACGAATGATCCTCGGGTCCGTTGTTGAGAATGGCAAGAGTGCGCTACTATTCCAGTTAGACGACCACCCGGTGTCGTGACTGCTCGAAGCCTTGCTTATGCTTGTGGTCACAACAGCTGCGGCGCATCCAGCGCACGCCTGATCTCTTGTTTGGGTCATCACCCTCAACCATGGATTTGTGACTTTGCATAGCTCCAGCGTGACATGGCACGGTTTCGACGAAGGAACAGTCGCTGTCCGCATGGATCGCAATCAGCGGGGATCGGCGGCACGTGTCTCACCGTGCACGATCATTCAGCGCGAGCTCGCCGGTCACAAGCCCAGAGGCGTCGCCTCGTTCAGGACCGTCTGCACAGCGGACAGCCCAGGGGTGTTGCACCCGGTGTCAACCGTCGTCTTCCATCCGCCGCGCCCGTCAGGACGCCGAGGCGGTCGAAGCGATGGCGGGACGCAGACCAGAACATCGGCATTGCGGCTATTTGAAAGACGCGGAAACTCCTCGAATCCCATTCGAAGTTCCGCCAGGGAAGGAATCCATTGAGCGACACCACCGGCACGACGTCGGACCGGATGAGCGATGCGGCGTCTGCTTCGGAAGAAACTCCGGAGACCAAGAAGCGCCGCCGGGCAGGAACCGGTCTGGCCTCACTGCTGATGCCCGAGCTCCAGCAGATGGCTCAATCGCTCGGCATCACCGGCGTTGGCCGGATGCGCAAGAGCGAGCTGATCGCCGCCATCCAGGAACGGCAGGATGCGGGCTCGCAGCCCGGCGGTGCCAGCGCCGAACAGGAGGCCCCAGTGCCTGACTCCGAACACACACCTACCGCAGAGGGTCCGCAGGCCACTGTCGACTCCGCGCCGAGCGACCACGGCTCCGAGAGCGCCGACGCCAAGGGCGGCACCGCCGTCCGCCGGGCCACCCGCCCGGCCGGCCCGCCTCAGCCGCGTCGTCGCCAGGAGAGCCAGCCCACGACTCGCCCGTTCGCCGAGGACCAGTCGACCAGCCACGAGGTCGCCGAGCACGGCGCCGCCGAGGTGCCCGCGTCCGTCGCGACCATCGAGTCCGATGAGGACCGCCCGCAGCGCCGCCGCCGCGTCCGCGACGGCGGGCGCGAGAACCGCGAAGGCGGCCGCGAGAACGGGCGCGAGAACGCCCGCCGCGACGAGCAGCCAGAAGCCCGCACCGAGTCCCGCGAGCGCCGCGGCGAACGCGACGACGACGGCTACGACGACCGCGGTCCCCGCGACGGCGACGGCGAAGGCCGGCGCCGCAAGCGCCGCGACCGCTCCGACCGCCGCCAGCGCGGCGGGCGCGACGAGTCCGAGCAGCGCAGCGGCCAGCCGCAGCAGAACGACGAGCTGCTCGTCCCGGTCGCCGGCATCCTGGACATCCTCGACAACTACGCGTTCATCCGCACCACCGGCTACCTCGCCGGGCCCGACGACGTCTACGTCTCGATGTCGCAGGTCCGCAAGTACCGCCTGCGCCGCGGCGACGCGATCACCGGCGCCGTGAAGCCCACGCGCACCGAAGAGCCCGGCGGAGGCCAGAACAACGGCAAGCAGCGCCGCGAGAAGTACAACCCGCTCGTGCGCCTCGACACCGTCAACGGCATGAACCCCGAGGACGCCAAGAAGCGCGACGAGTTCTACAAGCTCACGCCGCTGTACCCGCAGGAGCGCCTGCGGCTGGAGACCGAGCCGAACGCGCTGACCACGCGCGTGATCGACCTCGTGGCCCCGATCGGCAAGGGCCAGCGCGCCCTCATCGTCTCCCCGCCCAAGGCCGGCAAGACGATGGTGCTCCAGGCGATCGCCAACGCGATCACCACGAACAACCCCGAGTGCCACCTCATGGTGGTCCTCGCGGACGAGCGGCCCGAAGAGGTCACCGACATGCAGCGGTCGGTCAAGGGCGAGGTCATCGCCTCGACGTTCGACCGCCCGCCGTCGGACCACACCACCGTCGCCGAACTCGCGATCGAGCGCGCCAAGCGCCTCGTCGAGCTCGGCCACGACGTGGTCGTGCTGCTCGACTCGATCACCCGCCTGGGCCGCGCGTACAACAACTCGTCGCCCGCCTCCGGCCGCATCCTGTCCGGCGGCATCGACTCGACCGCGCTCTACCCGCCGAAGCGCTTCCTCGGCGCCGCGCGGAACATCGAGCACGGCGGCTCGCTGACCATCATCGGCACCGCGCTGGTCGAGACCGGCTCCATGGGCGACACGGTCATCTTCGAAGAGTTCAAGGGCACCGGCAACGCCGAGCTCAAGCTCGACCGGAAGATCGCCGAGAAGCGCACCTGGCCCGCGATCGACGTGCACCAGTCGAGCACCCGCAAGGACGAGCTCATGATGAGCCCCGAGGAGCAGGCGGTCATGCTCAAGCTCCGCCGGGTCCTGTCCTCGCTGGAGCCGCAGCAGGCGATCGACCTGCTCATCGACCGGCTGAAGAAGACGCAGACCAACGCCGAGTTCTTGATGTCCATCGTCAAGAGCACGCCCGGCGACTAGTCGGCACGCGTGAGGCCCCTCAGGCTGAGAGCGGCCTCACGCACTACTATTGAATGTCGGTGCGCAGGTCGCGCACCCTGACCAATGGCCCTCCGGGGTCCAACGCGGTACCGGTTCACGGCCGGCCGTCGCGCGAGCGATGCGCCACGCCGACCCGGCGACCGACACGAAAGGGAAGTCATGAAAGAGGGCATCCACCCTGAGTACGTCGTCACCGAAGTGACCTGCTCCTGCGGGAACAGCTTCACCACCCGGTCGACGGTGACCAGCGGCAAGATCCAGGCTGCGACCTGCAACAAATGCCACCCGTTCTACACCGGCAAGCAGCGCATCCTCGACACCGGCGGTCGCGTGGCCAAGTTCAAGGCCCGCTACGCCAAGGCTGCCGAGAAGGCCGAGGCCGGCAAGTAGCTTTGCTGCGCGGCGTCCGTGTCCCTGCGACACGGACGCCGCGTTTTTCGTCTCACATGACCGTCCGCAAGGCTTCTTCGTAAGGAACAGAGATGACGACTGCCGCCGACAACCGCCTGGCCTCGCTGCTCGCCGAGTACCGCGACCTCGAGGTCCAGATGGGCGACCCCGCCCTGCACGCCGACCCGGCACAGGCCCGGCGGGTCGGCCGCCGCTACGCCGAGCTCTCCCCGATCGCCAAGACCGCCGAGGACATCGCCGCCGCCAAGAGCGACCTGGAGACCGCCGAGGAGCTCGCCAAGGAGGACGCCGAGTTCGCCCAGGAGGCCGAGCACCTCCGCGCCCGGATCCCCGAACTCGAGGAGAAGCTCGCCGAGCTGCTCGTCCCGCGCGACCCCGACGACTCCAAGGACGTCATCATCGAGATCAAGGCCGGCGCGGGCGGCGAGGAGTCCGGCCTGTTCGCCGGCGACCTCATGCGCATGTACCTGCGCTACTTCGAACGCCAGGGCTGGGCGGTCGAGACCCTCGAGATGGTGCCCACCGACCTCGGCGGCATCAAGGACTCCTCGATCGCCGTCCGCACCAAGGGCGCCCCCGAAGGCGGCAACGGCGTCTGGTCCCGCATGAAGTTCGAAGGCGGCGTCCACCGCGTCCAGCGCGTGCCCGTCACCGAGTCCCAGGGCCGCGTGCACACCTCCGCCGCGGCGGTCGTGGTCATGCCCGAGGCCGAAGAGGTCGACTTCGAGCTGAACATGAACGACGTCCGGGTCGACGTGTACCGGTCCTCGGGCCCCGGCGGCCAGTCGGTCAACACCACCGACTCCGCCGTGCGCCTCACCCACGTGCCCACCGGCGTGGTCGTGACCTCGCAGAACGAGAAGAGCCAGCTTCAGAACAAGGAGGCCGCGATCAAGGTCCTCCGCGCGCGCCTCCTCGCCAAGCAGCAGGAGGAGGCCGCCGCCGCGGCCGGCGCGGCCCGGCTCCTCCAGGTCCGCACCGCCGACCGATCCGAGCGGATCCGCACCTACAACTTCCCCCAGAACCGGCTCACCGACCACCGGATCGGCTTCACCGCGTACAACCTCGACCAGGTCATGGACGGCGCCCTCGACGAGGTCCTCGACGCCCTCGCCACCGCTGACCGCGCCGACCGCATGGCGCGCGGCGCTGAGTAGGCAGCAGCACACCGACGTGACCTGGGCAGGAGCGATCGCCGCCGCCGCGAAGCGCCTCGCGGCGGCCGGCGTCGCCTCCCCCCGGGTCGACGCCGAGCTGCTCGCCGCCCACGTCTCCGGACTCACCCGCGCCCGCCTCCTCATCGCCGACGGCCCCCGCGACGACCAGCTCGCCGAGTTCGACGCCCTGGTCGAACGCCGCTGCACCCGCGAGCCGCTCCAGCACCTCACCGGCTCGGCCGCGTTCCGCTACGGCGAGCTCGCGGTCGGCCCCGGCGTGTTCGTGCCCAGGCCCGAGACCGAGCTCCTCGTCGACTGGGCCCTGGCGCACCTCCCAGAGGGCGGCACGGTGATCGACGCCTGCTCCGGCTCGGGGGCCGTCGCGTACGCGATCGCCACCGAGCGGCCCGACGCCCGCGTCTGGGCCGTCGAGATCGACCCCGACGCGTTCGAATGGCTCGAGTCGAACCTGGAGGGCACGAACGCGGTGCCCGTCCTCGCCGACGCGACCGCCACCGGCACGCTCGCCGAACTCGACGGCCAGGTCGACCTCGTCACCGCCAACCCGCCGTACGTCCCGTTCGAGATGGAAGTCGCCCCCGAGGTCGACTTCGACCCCGGCGGTGCCGTCTACGCCGCCGAGGCCGGCCTCGCGGTCATCCAGCCGCTCGCCGTCCGCGCCGCCCGCTGGCTCAGGCCCGGCGGCTGGTACGGCTTCGAGCACGACGACACCCACGGCTCGGTGGCCCCGGAGATCCTGCGGGTCAGCGGGTTCACCGACGCCGAAGACCACGACGACCTCGCCGGCCGGCCGAGGTTCGCGACAGGAAGGCTAGGCTTGCTGCCGTGAGGCTGTTCAATTGCAGGAAGATCAAGGACCGCGCCACCGGGATCAAGTCGGCCGCCAGGGCCGTGACCGGCGGCAGGCTCGTCGTCATCCCCACCGACACCGTGTACGGCATCGGATGCGACGCGTTCAACCACGCCGCCGTGAAGGCGCTCCTGGCCGCGAAGGGACGCGGGCGCGACATGGCCCCGCCGGTCCTCATCGGCTCCAAGCGGGCCCTCGACGGCATCGCCTCCGACGTCCCCGACTCCGCCAAGGAGCTCATCGAGGCGTTCTGGCCCGGCCCGCTCACCGTCGTCGTGCCCTACACGCCGACGCTGACGTGGGACCTCGGCGACACCGACGGCACCGTCGCGGTCCGGATGCCGCTGCACCCGCTCGCGCTCGAGCTCCTCAAGGAGACCGGCCCCATGGCCGTGTCCTCCGCGAACAAGCACGGCCAGCCCCCGGCCGAGACCGCCACCGACGCGAAGGCCCAGCTCGGCTCCGACGTCTCGGTCTACCTGGAGGCCGGCCCCAGCGAGGACAACCTGCCGTCGACCATCGTCGACTGCGTCGCGCACCCGCCGCAGATCCTGCGCGAAGGCGCCCTCACGCTCGAGCAGATCCGCAAGATCGTCCCGGACACGCTCGACCGCGACGGCTACGGCCCCGGCCAGCGCCCCGAAGAGCAGGAAGCGGACGAGGCCGCCGCCGAGGCCCCGGCCGAGACCGACGCGACCGAGGAGACCTCGGCGTGACCGCCCGCCGGCGCCGCACCGCGGCGACCCCCACCGAAGCGGAGTGACCGCCGTGCCCTTCTCCGTCCTGCACGTCTGCACCGGCAACATCTGCCGGTCGCCGATGTCGGAGCGCATCCTCGACGGGCTCACCGGCGACGACGTGTTCAACCACGGCGCCGGCACCTCCTCGTGGCACGAGGGCGAGGACATGCAGCCCTTCTCCGCGCGCGAACTCGAGGACCGCGGCTACGAGGCCGGCGGACACGGCGCGCGCCACCTGACCCGGGCCCACGTGGCGGCCTCCGACCTCATCCTGGTCGCCACCACCGGGCACCTCGGCTTCATCGCGGAGCACTACCCCGAGGCGGCCGGCAAGACGTTCCTGGTCCGCACCTTCGGGCGGGTCGCCGAGGACGCCGCGGACGAGCTGCCCGACGGCGATGTGAACACCCGCGGCAAGGCGCTGGTGGCGCTGGCCGAGCTGCACCGGGCGGACTACGACGAGACCGACCTGTCGGACCCGTGGGGCATGAGCCGCGCGGTGTACGCGACGATCGCCGACCAGCTCGAGGCGGCGCTCAAGCCCGTCGCCATCGCGCTCGAGGGGGGCTCGTGACGACCGCCCGGGCTGCCTCCAAGAAGCACTGGCTGAAGCCTTGCTTCGCCGTCGCGGGAATCGCGGCGGCGGTGGCGGCGATCGTCGGGTGGATCACCGCGGGCGGCGTCGGCGCGTGGTCCGCTCCGGCCGGAGTCGCGTTGGCGGCCTTGGGCTTCGCGGGATCGGTCCAAGCGGTCGCCGCAGCGGAGAAGATTGATCTGCGTCTCACCTTGCCTATGGCCTTGATCACATATGCGGTCAAGTTGTTCCTGGCTTTCATTGCATTGTGGACGGTTCAATCGACGGTGCCGAATGCGTTGCTCCCATTCGCCTGCGGGATCGTCGGCGGAGCCGTCGCGTGGCTCGCGACCCAGGCTGTCTGGGCATACAGGGCGAAGATCCCGTACATCGAGCTCGACCAGCCGTCTTGACGGCTTCTTGACGCCCGCGCACCGCGACACGCGGTGTTTCGTGGAGGTTGACAATTGCGCACGGATGGCGCTCATCTCAGCTAGCCCGCCGGGCAGTTCCTGCGTAGTAGCTGTTAGAGTTCATTCCGACATGGCCGACATGGAACCCCCCGATCGCAAGCCCCAACCCGACGGTTCGGACATGGGCTGGCGCGCTCTGGGATATCTGCTGTCCGGGATCATCGTCTGGGGTGGTCTCGGATATCTCGTCGACCTGTGGCTCGAACTGCCCAAAGTCGGGCTCCTGGTAGGGATGCTAGTCGGTGCTGGAGCGGGAATGTACCTGCTCATCAAGCAGATGTCACCGTAGATTTGACCGACACTGACTGAGAGGCGTGGCTCGCGTGACCGACTCAGCCATCGTGCTGGCCGAAGGGGAGTCCCACTTCCCGCCCGGTATCCACAGCTTTGACTTTGCCGACTGGTTCTCCGGGCTCAGCGAGACCGCCCTCGCCCACATGTTCACCACCATCACGATGGTGGTCTGGGCGACGGTCGCGATCCTGATCGTCTTCTTCCTGTGGGCCTACCGCAAGCCCCAGATCGTTCCCACCAAGAAGCAGTGGATGGCCGAATCGGCCTACGGCTTCATCCGGAACACCGTCGCCATCGACCTCATGGGCAAGAAGGACGGCGTGCGCTTCGCCCCGTACCTCGCCACGCTGTTCCTGTTCATCGTCCTGATGAACTTCTGGGCCATCGTGCCCGGCATCCAGATCTCGCCGAACGCCCACATCGCGTTCCCCGCGATGCTGGCGGTCCTCTCCTGGATCATGTACGTCTGGGTCGGCATCAAGCAGCACGGCCTCGCCAAGTGGCTGAAGATCACGGTCGTGCCGCCGGGCGCTCCGGCGTTCATCTACCCGCTGCTGATCCCGATCGAGATCCTGCAGAACATCATCCTGCGCCCGGTCACCCTCGCCCTGCGGCTGTTCGCGAACATGTTCGCCGGCCACCTCATCCTGCTGGTCTTCATCCTCGGCGGGTTCGAGATGCTGAACTCCAGCAACATCTTCATCCAGGGCCTGTCGGTCTTCTCGTTCGCCATGGGCATCGCGATGACGCTCTTCGAACTCATCGTCATCCTGCTGCAGGCGTACGTGTTCACCCTGCTGACCGGCATGTACATCCAGGGGTCCCTCGCGGAAGAGCACTAGAGCTCCCTCGGTTTCCACCCCACCCCAGTTTTCGCAATTGAACAACATCGTGCGCGTGACGGTCACGCCACGCTGACACCTAGGAGAAAGCCAGATGGAAGGCTCCGTCAACGTCATCGGTTACGGCCTCGCTGCGATCGGCCCCGGTATCGGTGTTGCCCTCATCTTCGCGGCGTGGATCACCGCCACCGCCCGCCAGCCCGAGTCCGCCGGCATCACCCGCCCGATGCTGTTCATGGGCTTCGCCCTCGTCGAGGTGCTGGCGCTGTTCGGCCTCGTTCTCGCCTTCGCCATCGGCGGCGGTAACTAGTTAACCCTTCAAGGGAGTCATCATGATTCACGCCGCCGAAGGAGGGGCAGGGATCCTCTTCCCGATCTGGCAGGAAATGCTGATCGGTGCCATCGCGTTCGGTCTGCTGTGCTTCGTGCTCATCAAGTTCGTCTTCCCCCGCATGGAGCAGACGTTCGAAGCACGAGTGGACGCGATCGAAGGCGGCATCGAGCGCGCCGAGCGCGCTCAGGAAGAGGCGAACCAGACGCTCGAGGAGTACCGCCGGAAGCTCGCCACCGCGCAGGAGGAGGCCGCCGCGATCCGCGACGAGGCCCGTGCCGACGCCGTGGCCGCCAAGGAGGAGATCCTCGTCTCCGCCCGCGAAGAGGCCAACCGCATCATCGCGGCCGGTCACGCCCAGGTCGAGGCCTCGCGCCAGCAGCTCGTCCGCGAGCTGCGCAGCGAGGTCGGCAACCTGGCCGTCGACCTGGCCGGGAAGATCATCGGCCAGCGACTCGCCGGAGACGCCGACACGACCGCGACCGTGGACCAGTTCCTCACCCAGATCGCGGACGAGACGGCCGAGACGAGCGGAGCGCGCTGATGTCGACGACTGGACGCGAAAGCATCGAGGCCGGCCGGGCCGTGCTGGAGGCCGCCGCCTCCGGCGCCTCGGCCGAGCAGCTCACCGAGTGCGGCGAACAGCTGCTGGGAGTGACGCGGTTCCTCGTCGACCAGCCTCGGCTGCGTCGCGCCCTGTCCGACCCCGCTCGCGAGGCGGACGACCGCGAGGGCCTGATCCGTCAGCTCCTCACCGGTCAAGTCGGCGACACCGCCGCTCACGTGGTGGTCACGCTGGTGCGCGGCCGCTGGCGCCGGCCGTCCGAACTGGTGGACGGCACCGAGCAGCTCGCCGTCGAGGCGCTGCTGCTCGCCGCCGCCAAGGACGGCAGCCTGGCGAACGTCGAAGACGAGCTGTTCCGCTTCGGGCGGCTCGTCGACGGCGACGCCGAGCTGGCCTCGGTCCTCGGTGCCACCGGCACCGACCCCAAGGGCCGGGCCGAGCTGACCGAGCGCCTGCTCGACGGCAAGGCCGAGCCGGTGACGGTGAAGCTCGCCGCCGCCGCGTGCTTCGGGCTCGGGGGGCGCAGCTTCCACGCGTCGCTCGCCCACCTGGTCGAGGCCGCCGCGGCGGCCCGCGACGAGGCCGTGGCCTACGTGACCGTGGCCAAGCCGCTCGACGAGTCCGGCGAGCGCCAGCTCGCCGCCAAGCTGTCGCTCGTCTACGGCCGCCCGGTGGCGCTCAAGGTCACCGTCGACCCCGCGATCGTCGGGGGCATCCGAGTGCAAGTCGGCTCGGACCTGTGGGACGGCTCCGTCTCGCGTCGCCTCGACGAAGCCCGCCAAGCCTTGGCCGGACGCTGATCCAGCCGGTAGCAACAGAAAGGTAAACGTTCAGATGGCTGAATTGACCATCTCCTCTGACGAGATCCGCAGCGCGCTCGACGCCTACGTCTCGTCGTACCGGCCGGAGATCACCCGCGAAGAGGTCGGTACCGTCACCAGCGCCGGCGACGGCATCGCCGTCGTCGAAGGCCTCCCGTCCGTCATGGCCAACGAGCTCCTCGAGTTCGAAGGCGGCGTCATGGGCCTCGCCCTGAACCTCGACGTGCGCGAGATCGGCGCCGTGCTCCTCGGCGACCCCACCAAGGTCGGCGAGGGACAGGCCGTCAAGCGCACCGGCAAGGTCCTCTCGGTGCCGGTCGGCGACAAGTACCTGGGCCGCGTCGTCGACGCCCTGGGCAACCCCATCGACGACCTCGGCGAGATCGAGGCCGAGGGCGAGCGCGAGCTCGAGGCCCAGGCCCCGAACGTCATCAACCGCCAGTCGGTGTTCGAGCCGGTCGAGACCGGTATCAAGGCCATCGACTCGATGACCCCCATCGGCCGCGGCCAGCGCCAGCTCATCATCGGCGACCGCAAGACCGGCAAGACGCAGGTCGCGATCGACACGATCATCAACCAGCGCGCGAACTGGGAGTCGGGCGACCCGAACAAGCAGCTCCGCTGCATCTACGTCGCGGTCGGCCAGAAGGGCTCCACCGTCGCCGGCATCAAGGGCATGCTCGAAGAGCACGGGGCGATGGAGTACACCACCATCGTCGCGGCGAACGCCGACGAGCCGGCGGGCCTGAAGTACCTGGCCCCCTACACCGGTTCGGCCATCGGCCAGCACTGGATGTACGGCGGCAAGCACGTGCTCATCGTCTTCGACGACCTGTCGAAGCAGGCCGAGGCCTACCGCACCGTGTCGCTGCTGCTGCGCCGTCCCCCGGGCCGCGAGGCGTTCCCCGGCGACGTCTTCTACCTGCACTCCCGCCTGCTGGAGCGCTGCGCGAAGCTGTCGGACGAGCTGGGCGGCGGTTCGCTGACCGGCCTGCCGATCATCGAGACCAAGGCCGGCGACATCTCGCAGTTCATCCCGACCAACGTCATCTCGATCACCGACGGACAGGTCTTCCTCGAAGAGGGCCTGTTCAACTCGGGCGTCCGGCCGGCGATCAACGTCGGCACCTCGGTCTCCCGAGTCGGCGGCGCCGCCCAGACCAAGGGCATGCGCTCGGTCGCCGGTTCGCTGCGTCTGGACCTGGCCCAGTACCGCGACCTGGAGGCGTTCGCCGCCTTCGCGTCCGACCTGGACGCCGCGTCCCGCGCGCAGCTCGACCGCGGTCTGCGCCTGGTCGAACTCCTCAAGCAGGGCGTGGCCGAGCCGTTCCCGATGGGCGAGGAGACGATCTCGATCTGGGCGGGCACGTCCGGCGAGCTCGACGACATTCCCGTCGGCGAGATCCGCCGCTTCGAGGCCGAGTTCCTCACCTACATGCGCGCCAACCACAAGGACGTCATCGCCCAGCTCAACGCTGGCAAGGACAAGGTGGCCGGCGACATCGAGGACACCCTCAAGCGCGCCATCGCCAAGTTCAAGCAGATGTTCAAGGCCACTGCCGACGACCTGCACGTGACCGACGCCGCCGAGGACGCCCTTGAGGGCGACGTCGACGTCGAGACCGTCAAGCGCGTCAAGAAGGGTTAGCCATGTCAGCGCAGCTTCGTACTTTGCGCAAGCGGCTGAAGTCGACCCAGTCCATCAAGAAGATCACCAAGGCGCAGGAGCTGGTCGCGACCAGCCGGATCGCCAAGGCGCAGGAGCGGGTCGCGGCTTCGCTGCCGTACGCCCGCGCCATGACGAGCGTGATGACGTCCCTGGCGTCGAACGCGTCGATCAACCACCCGCTGCTGCAGCCGCGCCCTGCGGTGCGGCGGGCGGGCGTCCTGGTGGTCACGGCCGACAAGGGGATGTGCGGCGCGTACAACGCGAACGTGATCCGCACGGCCGAGCAGATGGTCTCGCGCCTCGCCGAGGAGGGCAAGGTCCCGGTGCTGTACGTCGTCGGCCGCAAGGGCGTCGACTACTACCGGTTCCGCTCCCGGAAGATCGAGCAGTCGTGGACCGGGTTCACTCAGGCGCCGAGGGTCTCGGACGCGCAGGAGATCACGCGGACGCTGCTCGCGGCGTTCATGTCGGGCGCCGACGACGTCGGTGACGAAGCGGGTGCGGACGGTATCCTCGGTGTGGACGAACTGCACATCGTTCACACCAAGTTCGTCTCGCTGCTGACGCAGACCCCTGATCCGCGGCAACTGGCTCCGCTCGAGGTCGAAGAGGTGGAGGAGACCGAGCTCGAAGAGCACGTCCTGCTCCCGGACTACGAGTTCGAGCCGAACCCGGAGGCGCTCCTCGACGCGCTGCTGCCGAAGTACTTGACGACTCGCATCTACGCGGCGCTGATCGACGCCGCGGCCAGTGAGTCGGCGTCGAGGCGTCGGGCCATGAAGGCGGCTTCCGACAATGCCGATGAATTGATCAAGACCCTGCGGCGGAGCGCGAACGCGGCGCGGCAGGCGGCGATCACGCAGGAGATCAGCGAAATCGTGGGTGGGGCCAGTGCCCTTTCCGCCGCAGGAAGAGAGTAACGATGACCGACACTAATGGAGTGGGACGCGTCGTACGGGTCATCGGGCCGGTCGTCGACGTGGAGTTCCCGCGCAACGCCATCCCGCCGATCTTCAACGCGCTGCACGTTGACGTCGCGTACGGCGAGCACCGGAAGACGCTGACGCTGGAGGTGGCCCAGCACCTGGGCGACAACCAGATCCGCGGCATCTGCATGGCCCCGACCGACGGCATGGTCCGCGGCACCGAGGTCCGCGACACCGGTGCGCAGATCAAGGTCCCGGTCGGCGACGGCATCAAGGGCAAGGTCTTCAACGTCCTCGGTGACTGCCTCAACCTCGAAGAGGGCGAAGAGGTCCAGGCCGACGACTACTGGGAGATCCACCGCCACGCCCCGGCGTTCGCGCAGCTCGAGCCGAAGACCGAGATGCTGGAGACCGGCATCAAGGCGATCGACCTGCTCGCCCCGTACGTCAAGGGCGGCAAGATCGGCCTGTTCGGTGGCGCCGGCGTGGGCAAGACGGTGCTCATCCAGGAGATGATCATCCGCGTGGCCCAGAACTTCGGCGGTTCGTCGGTGTTCGCCGGTGTCGGCGAGCGCACCCGTGAGGGCAACGACCTCATCGCCGAGATGGCCGAGGCCGGCGTCCTCGAGAAGACCTCGCTGGTCTACGGGCAGATGGACGAGCCGCCGGGCGTGCGCCTCCGCGTCGCCCTGTCGGCCCTGACGATGGCCGAGTACTTCCGCGACGTCAAGAACCAGGAGGTGCTGCTCTTCATCGACAACATCTTCCGGTTCACGCAGGCCGGTTCGGAGACCTCCGCGCTGCTGGGCCGCATGCCCTCGGCCGTGGGCTACCAGCCGACCCTCGCCGACGAGATGGGTGAGCTCCAGGAGCGCATCACCTCGCTGCGCGGCAAGGCGATCACCTCGATGCAGGCCGTGTACGTCCCCGCGGACGACTACACCGACCCGGCGCCGTTCACCGCGTTCACCCACCTGGACGCGACGACGAACCTCGAGCGGAAGATCTCCGACAAGGGCATCTACCCGGCGATCGACCCGCTGGCCTCGAACTCCCGCATCCTGGAGCCCGAGGTCGTCGGCCAGGAGCACTACCAGGTCGCGTCGACGGTGAAGCAGATCCTGCAGAAGTACAACGAGCTGCAGGACATCATCGCGATCCTCGGCATGGACGAGCTGTCCGAAGAGGACAAGCTCGTCGTGGGCCGGGCGCGCCGCATCGAGCGCTTCCTGTCGCAGAACACCTTCGCGGCGAAGCAGTTCACCGGCGTCGAGGGCTCGTTCGTCCCCGTCAAGGAGACCGTCGAGGCGTTCAAGAAGATCGCCGAGGGCGAGTACGACCACTTCCCCGAGCAGGCGTTCTTCATGTGCGGTGGCCTCGAGGACCTGCACCGGAACGAAGAAGAGCTCCGCAAGAAGGGCTAGTCCTTCTTCGCAGTGCTGCGCGAACGGCCCCGGAACCGCGAGGTTCCGGGGCCGTTCCCCCCTTTTCATCCCCAGGCGGGCGGTCCAGTGGTCAGTCGTCCGCGTCGTCGTCGGACTGGAGCGCGGCGGTGGGGACGCCTCCGTCGCAGGTGGCGATGTAGTGGAAGCCGTCGTCATCGTCATCGTCGTCTCCGGCGGCCGTGAAGGTGACGGACGCCTGCGGACCCGGGCCCTGCTCGACGGCGGCGGCGTTCCAGCCCTGCGCGGGCGTCCACCAGTCGATGCGGACCTCGTCGCCTTCGCAGACGGCCATGAAGGTGCCGCCGTCGCCGCCGAGGACGTGTCCGGCGGGGGTGCTCGGCGACGTGCCGGCGGTCGGCGTCTCGGATGCGGCCGCAGGCGATTCGCTCGCCGCGGGGGACTCGGTCGGGTCGTCCCCGGTGTCGTCCAGGGCCGCGAGGACCTCGTCGTCGGACATCGGCTCCTCGGGCCCGGCGAGGCTCCCGCCCTGCGCCAGCGCCACCGCGCCGATCCCGGCGGCCACGGCCACCGCCGCGAACGTCACCCAGCCGGCCACTGCCCATTTCCTCTGCATGGCACCAAGCTTGCCGCGCGGATCGTTAAGGCCGCGATAAGGCGGCTCTAAGCCTTCGCGGGCCGCTCCCGGGGTGTGGTCGTCGCGGGGATCTGCGCATAGCATTCCGGCCATGGCCCACCTCCTCCTGATCGAAGACGACGAGCGGGTCCGCACGGCGCTGATGCGTTCGCTGCGGGATCTCCGCCACCAGGTCGCCTCCGCGCCCGATGCGATGACGGGGCTGCGCGCGGCGATCGACGACCGGCCCGACCTGGTCGTGCTCGATCTCGGGCTGCCGGACCTCGACGGGTCGCAGATGCTGCGGATGCTCCGCGGGGTCTCGGACGTGCCGGTGATCGTGGCGACCGCTCGCGACGACGAGGACGAGATCGTCCGGGTGCTCGGATCGGGCGCCGACGACTACGTGGTGAAGCCGTTCACCGCCAAGCAGCTCGACGCGCGCATCCAGGCGGTGCTGCGCCGCGTCGGCGCGGGCGCGGCGGCGGTCGATGCGGCGGTGGTCGTGGGGCCGCTGCGGATCGACCCGCGCGGACGCTCGGCGCATCTGGACGGGCGACCGCTCGAGCTGAGCCCCAAGGAGTTCGACCTGCTACACTACCTCGCGGCGCGGGCCGGGGAGGTGGTCGCGAAGCGGCAGCTGCTCACCGACGTGTGGGACCTGCCGTTCGGCGGCGCCGACAAGACCGTGGACGTGCACCTGGCGTGGCTGCGCCGCAAGCTCGGCGAGACCGCGCAGGAGCCGCGGTTCCTGCACACGGTGCGCGGCGTCGGCGTGAAGCTCGTGGACCCGGCGGGCGGTGCGCGGTGAGGGCCCGGCTGACGCTGCTCGTGGCCGCGACCGCGAGTCTGATCCTCTTGGCGTTCTCGATCCCGATGGCGATCCTGCTGCGCAACAGTGCGGCCCAGTACGCCGTCGACAGCGCCGAGCAGGAGGGCCAGACGCTCGTCGCGACGGTCAGCTCCGGCGACCGCGCCGCGGCCCAGGCCGCGGTGGAGAACCTCAATGCGGGAACGGACTACCCGGTGACGGTGTTCTGGCCCGACGGGACGCTCAGCGGTGTCGACGCCCCGCGCTCGAACGCGGTCGAGCTCGCGTCCCGCGGCTCCTCGGTCACCGCCGAGGCCGAGGGCGGCCGCGAGGTCCTGTTCAGCGTGAACGTCGACGGGCAGGTGGCCGTCATCCGCGTCTACGTCCCCGACGAGCGGCTCACCGCCGGTGTGGCCCGTTCGTGGCTGCTGCTCGGCTCGATCGCACTGCTGCTCCTGGGGTTCGGACTGCTGCTGGCGTGGCGGCTCGCGAGGGTGATCCTGGTGCCGCTGAACGACCTCGAGGCCGTCTCTCACCGGCTCGCGAACGGCGACCTGGAGGCCCGCGCCGACGCGGGCGGGCCGGCGGAGCTGCGGAACGTCGGCACGGCGCTGAACACGCTCGCCGACCGGATCCGGGAGCTCCTCGAAGCCGAGCGCGAACGCGTGGCCGACCTCTCGCACCGGCTCCGGACCCCGCTCACGGTGCTCAAGCTCGAGACCGAGGCGCTCGGCGACCACGCGCAGCGCGAACCGGTCGAGCAGGCCGTCGCCGACGTGGAGCGGGCCGTGAACGAGGCGATCCGCGACGCCCGCAACCCGGCGGAGGCCGGGAGGTGCGACGCGGCCGCGGTGGTGGCCGAGCGCGTCGAGTTCTGGTCGGCCCTCGCCGAGGACACCGCCCGGGAATGCCGGGCGCGGCTCGCGCCCGGGCCGCTGCCGGTGCGGCTGTCGGCCGCCGACCTCGCCGCGGCGATGGACGCGCTGCTGGCGAACGTCTTCGAGCACACCCCGGACGGGACCGCGTTCGAGGTCCGGCTGACGCCGCGCTACGACTCGGGGGCCACAGTGGACGTCGCAGACGAGGGTCCGGGGCTGCCGAACCTCGGGGTGTTCCAGCGCGGCCGCAGCGAAGGCGGCTCCACGGGGCTGGGCCTGGACATCGCCAGGCGCGCCGCCGCCGCCTCGGGCGGCCAGCTCGTGTTCGGCCAGGGCCCGGGCGGCCGGGGCGCGCTCATCAGGCTCGAACTCGGTCAGTGACCGTCCGACCGGACCGGTCGTCCTCCGGGACGGCCGCCCGGGCTGCCGAAGAACTCCGATTCGGCCCCCGGCCTCGCGCGAACGAATCGGACCGCCTCGCCCGGGTCCGCCGGTCAGACCCCGGGAAAGCACTCGTGCAGCGCCTTCGCCCACGGGTTGGCGCGCATCCCGGGGGCGAGCACGGCGACCGCGAGGCAGTACTTGCTGACCGACACCGGCCGCGCGCCCATCGCCCACAGGAGCCGGTCGGCGGGCCCGCCGGGCCTGGCCGATTTCACTTCGACGAGGCTGAGCGGGCGCGACGCCACCGCGCCGGCTCCGGAGACGCACCGCAGTTCCTCGTCGCATGTGATGCGCACGCCCGCAGCGGGGTTCACCAGAGTGTGCCGCCGGTAGTCGGTGCGCAGCCGCGCCGCGAGACCGGCCGGGACGCGCATCCCGTACGCCTCCCACAGGGTCCGCGCCAGGTGGTCCGCGGCCTCGGGGGTGATCCGTGCGGCGTCGGCGGCCCGGTACGGCAGGCGCTCCTTGACCGTGTCCTGTCGCGCGCCCTTCACCTTCACCTCGAACGCGCACTCGCCCGAGTCGGCGTAGAGCCGGGTCCGGACCTTGAAGCGGCGCCGGCGGCCCTGCCGGTGCTGCCGGTACGTCAGGAGGTCGGGCGTGTCGAAGTACACCGACTCGTACGCGAACCGGCGCCGGCCGCCGATGTCGAGGCACGCCCACTGGCCGCTCGCCGCGAGCACGTCTCGGAACCGCCGGTACACGACCGGTGCGAGCAGGTACTTCGTGTCGACCCGGGTCTGGAGGTCGGCCGCGGCGACCACCTCCTCGAGCCCGATCCCCGCGAAGGCGTCGAGGCCGCTCATCGGGTCCTCGCCAGCGGGACGGTGCGCTCGCCGGGGATCTGGCGCACGGGTGAGGCGTGCGGCTGGAACCGCACGTCGACGGTCATCGTCTCGCGCACGTAGTCGGTGTCGATCACCTCGAACTTGGCGACGTGCGCGTCGAGGCGCCGCTCGAGGTCCTCGCGGAGGCGCTGCTCGTCGCGGTGGACGGTGTCGAGGACGATCATGCGGTGCCGGGACCGGTTCGCCAGCCGCGGATGGTCGGCGACGTACATCGTGGCCACCAGGAGGACCGACAGGCCGATCATGACGGCCGGGCGGGACGCCCCGATCCCGTTGATGAGCCCCAGCGCGAGCGCGGTGAAGTAGTAGCCGACGTCGCGCTGCGAGATCTGGTCGGACCGGAGCCGCAGGATCGACAGGACCCCGAACAGCCCGAACGCGAGTCCGAGGCTGACCTGCTGCGACAGCATGAGCGCCGAGACGGAGAAGACGCCCACGTTCAACGCGACGTACGCGAGCGCCAGGTCGGTGCGCCGGTGCCGCCGGTAGTAGATCGCGCACGCGAGCACGGTGATCGCGAACAGGTCGACGGGCAGGGCGAGTGCGAGCGCGAGACTCAAGGCGTTCCTCCTCAGTGGATGCGGACGGCCGCCTTCGCGGCGGCACTGGAGGAACCGTATGGGCCCGGAGGTTAAGGGACCGATAAGCGGTGAATAAAGGGCGGACAAAGGGTGAACGCGATGGGCCGCAGCGGGTTCGTCGGATTCGAGCGACGCCTCCCGGCCCGCGGCGGGACTTCGAACCCCGGCCGCAGCGTTCGAACACCGCGCCCGCGGCCGGACCTCAGTGCCCGTGTCGGAGTTCAGAACGTCAGACCCCTTGCGGCGCTTCAGATCCGCACCCGCGCACGGACGTCAGATACCGCGGCCGCGGCGGTGCAGGGCCGCCATCACCGCGGGGACGCCGACGATGCCGGCCGCGGCGGCCGCCGCGACGGCGGCGCGCGGTTCGCCCGGGTTCGCCTTGGTGGCGCGAAGCGCCCACCGGAGGGCTTCCTTGCGGTCGCCGATCGCCGCGTGCCAGCACGCGATCTGCCCGTAGACGCGCGCGGCGCCCTCGGGGCTGCCGTGGATCTCGGGGTGGCGGTCCAGGATCCACCGCAGCGAGGAGATCTTGGTGTCCCACCGGGTCTCGAAGTGCGAACCGGCCCAGTTGACGAGCGCGTAGGGGACGTCGACGTGCGCGATGGGCCGCCGCCGGGACGCCCGCAGGAGCATGTCCCAGTCCTCGTTCTGGCTGCCGGGCGCGTCCTCCGCGACGAGCCCGAGCCCGCCCAGGAGCGCCGAGCGGCGGAACAGGAACGTCGAGGAGTGGAGCATCATCATCCGCGACCGCAACAGGTCGACGTGGCGGACCGTGGTCCGCTGCGCGAGCCGCGCGTTCCGCCTCCCCCGGTAGTCGACCTCGATCGCGGTGGTGCACAGCTCGGCCTCGGTGCCCAGGGCCGCGACCTGCGCGGTGAGCTTCCCGGGGAGCCATTCGTCGTCGTCGTCGAGGAACGCGACCAGGTCGGTCTCCAAGGCGGTGATGCCGGTGTTGCGGGCCCCGGCGAGGCCCGGGGTGCGCTCGTTCCTGACGACCCGCACCGGGCGCTTCGCGGCCTCGCCCGAGCCGCCGTTGAGCTCGGCTTCGAGGCCCTCGGCCGGCTTGGCGCGGTCGAAGACCACGACGACCTCGAGTTCGCCGGGGTAGAACTGCGTCAGCACCGACCTCAGAGCGGCGCGCATCTGCTGGGGCCGGTCGTGCGTCGGGATCACGACCCCGACGGAGGGCCAGTCGGTCACGGGCGCTCACTCCCCATGATCACGTCTCCGCGGGCGTCGACGAGGCGCTCGCGCGCGGAGTCCTCCAAGGGTTCCTCGTCTTCAGCAAGGTACCCGTACCGGCCCAGCAGCGGTCGCGTCAGCGTCGAGACCATCCGGCGGGTGCCGTCCGGGAGGTCCTCGGTCCACGCCTCGTCGGGCCGGATCGGGATGCGCCCCACGGTGAACCGCATCGGGTTGCCGGCCGCGGAGTGGCTGGGGCCGAGGTCGGCCCAGCCGTCGCCGATGAAGTTCAGGTCGGACTCGACGAGGTCGAGCCCGCAGAAGCGGGCCAGCGACGCGATGACCCGGCGCGGGCGCTCGATGATCCGCTCGTACCGGACCCGCCGCACCGGGACGCCGCGCCGCGCCAGGAGGCTGAACGCGGCGTTCTGCGCGTTCCACAGCATCGCGGCCTTCGCGGGGGAGTAGCGGGTCATCTGGTCGCCGGTGGGGGACTCGGGGCGGCGCACCTGCTTGGTCCACGAGTAGGCGACGCCCCGCGAGTCGCGCACCACGTGCATCACGCGCAGGTCGATCTTGGGGGACCAGCGCAGGCAGTACGCGAGCGACGCGTGCTTCGAGGAGTCGACCACGACCTGCGCCCGGGTGTCCCTGGCGGCGGCCTCGTAGAGCTTCTCGAAGTACTCGGCGTACTCGGTGACGAGCTGGTGCTGCGCCGGAGCGAGCTTCTTCGCCGCGAGCGCCGGAATGTGCCGGGTGCGGTCCACAGTGGCCTTCAAGGCGCTGAGCCGCTCGACGTCGACGTTCTCCCAGGACCCGAAGGCCCGCCCGCCGATGCGCTGCCAGAACTCGCAGTGCGAGAACGTCGCCCCGCACGCGCACATCTCGTTGCCGACCAGGTCGCGTTCCCACAGGTGGGTGATCTCGCCGAGCGGGACGACCCCGGGAAGCTGCCCCAGCAGCCGCTCCAGGAGCGTCGTGCCGGATCGGCCCAGGCCTCCGATGAAGACCACTTTGACGCGGTTCTCGGACTGCTCGGACTGCTCGGCCGTTCTCCAGCTCACTGAACCCTCGCTCACCGTCGTGTTCCCCTGTCGACTCCTATAACGATCCGAGGTGGGGTCGGGGACACGCCCTGCCGCGAAAAAACCCGGAAAACCGCCCGCCGGGCTCTAGCGTCTGATGTCATGGAGCGCTTGGGCCCTGTGCGCGCCGACGGCGCGCGCGGCACACATTCAACGCGGATCCGCTTGGGCGGCATCGGCATCGACCCGGTCACCGAGTCCGAAGCGGTCGCGCGCGTGCTCGAGGCGATCGAGGCCGGCCGCGGCGGGCAGATCGTGACCCCGAACGTCGACATCGTCGCGGCCGCGCGCCGCAGCCGCGACCTGCGCGCCGTCATCGACGCCGCCGGCCTGGTGACGGCCGACGGCGCGCCGCTGGTGTGGGCGTCCCGGCTCGCCGGCTCGCCGCTGCCCGAGCGCGTCGCCGGCTCCGACCTGGTCTGGAGCCTCTCGGCGGCCGCGTCCGAACGCGGCCTGCGCATCGCGCTCCTCGGCGGCACCCCTGACGGCGCCGCGCGCCCGACCGAGCGCGCCGCCGCGGTCCTCGAGGCCCGCCACCCGGGGCTGAAAGTCGTCGGCGCGTGGTGCCCGCCGATCGGCTTCGACCGCGACGACACGGAATGGAGCGCGCTGGAGGACCGCGTCCGGGCCGCCGTCCCCGACCTGGTCTACGTCGGCCTCGGCTTCCCCAAGCAGGAGCACGTCGCGGCGCGGCTGCGAGCGGTCGCGCCGCGCGCGTGGTTCCTCGGCTGCGGGGCGAGCATCGACTTCATCGCCGGCTACCGCCGCCGCGCCCCGAAGTGGATGCAGCGCACCGGCACCGAATGGGTGTTCCGGATGTGCTCGGAGCCGCGCCGGCTCGTGCGCCGGTACCTGCGCGACGACCTGCCCGAGGCGCTGCGGCTGCTCGCCGAAGCTACGCGGGAGCGCCGGAACCGGCGCTGAACGGGCCGCGGGGGGCCGCCCCGACCCCGACCCTGGCCTAGCGCCTGCGGGCGACGTAGACGACGTCGGTGGCCCATCTGGACATCGGCGAGCACAGCGCCGAGTCGGCGGTCTTCGCCGCCCACAGCCACGGCCGCCGGTAGCAGCCCTGCGTGAACAGCGTGAAGCCCTGCATGCCGACCAGGTCGAAGCCGTGCCGGTCGAACAGCTCCCGCATCTCCTCGTGCGAGAGCTCCTGGAACCAGGAGGCCGAGTCGAGGCGCCCGAAGGTCTTGCGCAGGTGCCGCACCGACGACGCGTTCCCGTGGTTCTCCACCAGCAGCAGCCCCGCATCGGCGTCCGGCAGCGCCGCCGACGCGAAGTCCATCATCTGGTCGCGCAGGTGCAGGTCCACGTTGAGCGCGAACCGGAACGCGGTCACCAGCCGCGGGCGCGTCTCGTCCGGGACGGGCATCGCGTAGCCCGGCGTGACCAGGTGCGCGTATCCGGGCGTGCCCAGTTCCCGCGCCTTCCGGAGCATCGCCTCGGATGTGTCGTAGCCGTGCGACACCGCCACCAGGCCCGCGAGCATCCGCGCGACCCTGCCGGTGCCGCATGCGAAGTCGTGGTGCACCGGCGGCATCCTGTACGCGTGCGGTACGAACCCGCGCAGCCACCCGGCCTGGCGGCTGGACACGATCGACGAGAAGCTGCCGGGCGCGTACGTGCGCTCCGCGTACTTCTCGACGGCGGTCGGGTCGCGGAAGACCTCGGTGTAGTTGGCTGCCACGGCGTTCTCCCTCTCAGATCCGGGTGCGGTAGCGCAGGAGCGCCACCGCCCACGCGGCGCCGGCCGCGGCGAGCGCGCCGAGCGTCCACAGCGGCCCGAACGGGACGGCCGCCAGGGGCAGGGCCCCGAATGCGAGGCCGGCGGCGAGCAGGGCCCGTCTCGTCAGCGCCCCGAAGGGGTGCAGTCCGAACGTGCGCCACAGCTGCGCGAGTGGAACCAAATTATTGACCAGAACGGCCGCGGACCAAGCGATCGCCGCGCCGACGACACCCAGAGGAGGGATCAGCGCCAGGTTCAGCCCCACGTTGACCGCGAGCGCGATCGAGACGTCGAGGAGCTGCCACGAGGTCTTCCCCGCCATCGACAGCATCGAGTCCACGACCCCGCACGCCGAGGCGCACATCATCGCGGGCACCAGGACCCACACCACCAAGCGCGCCTCGTCCGTCGCGTACCCGGAGCCGAACAGCCGCAGGTACCAGTCGGCGAGGAGGCCCACCGCGAGGTACACCGGCCACGTGAGGGCCACGATCCACGCCGTCGACTCCTGGTACAGCGACCGCGCCGACGCGGGTTCGCCGGCGGCCATCGCCGCCGCCGCGCGCGGCTGCACCGACTGGCCCACCGCGCCCGAGGCGAGCTGGCCGACGATCACGAACCGGGTCGCCACGGTGTAGACCGCGGCCGGGCCGAGGCCGGCGAGCGCGGCGACCATGATGATGTCGAGCCGCTGCAGCCCGAGCTGCGCGACGCTCGCGACCGCGCGCGGCGCCGTGAACCCCCAGAACGCCCGCGCCGAGACCCGGTCGGGGAACTCCCGGTCGACCGCGGCCGCGCGGTGGCGCCGCAGCAGGTACCAGGCCGCGGCCAGTGCCGCCGGGAAGTACGGCAGCACCCACGCGAACGTGATCCACTGCGCCGTCGCCGCTCCCGCCCACGCGATCGCGGCGAGGCCGGCGAGCTGGGCGAGCGTGCGCCCGAGCTTGTCGATGACCACGGAAGGGCCCATGAGCCGGTAGCCGCGCGTGGCCGCCAGGAGCGCCTCCATCGCGACCGACGCGGGGATGAACACGGCGAGGAGCCGCACCAGGTCCGGGCGAGCGAACATCGGCGCGGCCGCCAGCAGCGCGGCCGCCGCCGCGAACGACGCGATCGCCGCGGGCCACAGGCCCAGCCGCAGGGCCGACCCGATGGCGCCGTCCCGGCCGTTGCGGTGCAGCCGCGCCACCCAGTACACGAGCCCGGTGGGCGTGCCGAGGCGCGCGACCGCGCCCGCGAGCATGAACACCGAGGTCGCCGCGAAGAACGCGCCGGCTTCGGCGGGCGTGAGGGCGACGGCCGCGAGCCACGTGACGGCCAGGCCGCCGAGGCCGGAGACCGCGGCTCCGACGAGGTTCACCAGGCCGCCGCGGGCGGTGCCGCGCAGCTCCTCGCGTCCGGCCTCGGCGACCGGCGCGGTCAGCGCCGCCAACTCGGCACGCCCCCAAGCCATTCCGCGAGCCGTTCGTCATAGGGCTCGTAGTGCTCGGTGAGCCGCTCCCGCAGCGCCGGGGACATCGGCGAGGGCCGCCCGCGCGCGTTGTGGCGGGCGAACGTGAACTCGCCGATCCACGGCAGCCCCAGGAACCGCAGGACCCGCTCGAACGCGTCCTCGGGCCGGCTGAAGAACTCGCCCGAGTCGAGCACCAGCACCCGGTCGCGCCCGACGTGGCGGGCGAGCGGCTCGAGGTAGTCGGTGTACCGCCCGCGCGCGGTGTACGCGTGGTGCTGGTGGTCGAAGCTGTACAGCGCCGGGTCGGCGCGCAGCCGCTCCTCGACGCCGTCGAGGCGCGACGCCTCGGCCTCCACGGCCGCGTCGAAGTCGGTGATCGGCTCGAACCCGCGCGCCACTTCGTGGGCGTGGTGCGACCACGCCCGCTCGACGGGGTCGCGGACGAGCACGATCACCTTGACGCCCGGGAGGTCGCGTGCGAAGCGCTCCGCGGCCAGCGGGTGGTACAGGTAGTACGGGCTCGACTCGAACGCGACCGGCGCGAGGCCGGTGCGGTCCGCGATGCGCGCGGCCGTCGCCTGGGTCGGGAAATGCCCGCGGTACCAGGCCGGGCCGCGCCGGTAGTCGGTGTCGAAATAGTGGACGCCCTTGTGGAGCACCGGTTTCAGGATCGCCGGGTGCTGGGCCAGGGCCCGGTACAGGGACGTGGTGCCGCAGCGCTGGCCGCCGCACACGAGCAGGCCGGGCAGCATCCGCGAGGAGGCCGTCAGGCGCCCGAAGGTGCGCGAGGAGCGGCCGACGACGGCCTTGATCTGCGTGGGGATGCGGTCGCGCAGTGTGGTCCGATGGGTCATTCGTGGTTCCTTGCAGCTCAACATGGTCCGTCGGGGGAGCCGGCCTGCGCGGTCCGCTGGCGGGCGATGTGGCGCAGCAGGGTCGGCAGGAGCCAGCGGCCGAGCGCCCCCAGGGCCGCGCCGGCGCGTTCGGCCTGGTCGCCCATGTAGCGGGCGGCGAGGTCGACGAGGTAGAGAAGCGTGGTGGGCTCGGCCTCGCCGGGGGCGACGCCCATGGGCGCCAGCACCGTGGGCGCGTCGGCGACGAGCGCGAGCACGGCGGTGGTCGGGTCGGACCCGTTGGTCACGATGTCGTCCTGGAGCCGGTAGTGGACGGCGTCGAAGCCGTAGGGGACGCCGGTCTCGAACCGCTCGAGGTCCCACAGGTAGATGCGGTCGCGGGTCTCGCGGGTGTTCCACGGGGACCAGTCGCCGTGCCAGGCGCCGAAGGTCATCGTCGCGGTCCCGTACCGGTCCAGGAGCGCCTCCCCGGCGGTCTGGAGCGTGTCGGCGTCGGGTTCGCCGCGGACGGCGAGCGCCTTGAGGCGCGTGCGCAGCCGGGCGGCGTAGTCGGATTCGCCGAGCGGGAACCGGGAGGTGCCGCACGCGTCGGCGAGTTCGCGCATGGCGGCGGTGCGGCGGCCGGGCCCGAGGTCGGCGGGCGCCTCCCAGGCCGGGAGCGCCGAGGTCACCATGAGGTTGTGGCCGTTCCAGTTCCCCGCGTGCAGGAGATCGGGAACGCGCAGGAGCTTCAGGTCGCAGCACTCGCTGAGGCGCTTGGTAGCGGCGGTCTCGGCGTCGACGAGCTCCCGGGTGAGCGGGTTGACGCCGAGCTTCGCGAACGCGACCGTCTTCGCGTCCCCGTCGAGGATCTGCAGCACCGGTTTGCGGTTCGCCCGCGCCGGTCCGATGTGGATGCTCAGGTGGACCTCGTGGCCGAGGACCGCGGCCAGGTGGTCGTCGATGCCCTCGGCGCCGCCGACCTTGACGCGGTGCGGGAGCAGGATCCGGTCGAGGCCCAGGCGCAGGGCCAGGACCGCGGCGTCGCGCTTGAGGCGGGCGCCGCGGGCGGCCGGGCGCGCGTACCGCGACAGGGCCGCGGCGGCGACCTTCCGGTCGGCGGCGGGGATGAGCACGCGGGGCCTGCGCCGCCCGGGCACGACGATGTAGGGCCGCTCGGGTGCGCCGTCCGGCCCGCCCGCGCCGGGGTAGAGCTGGTCGACCACCTCCGCGAGGTAGGTCGCCCGCCTGCGCAGGTCGTCGGCGGTGTTCAAGGCTCGACTCATCGGTTCTCCGTCTCTGGACCCGCGGCGAGGGCCCCGGGCGCTGGTGTGCTGTTGGCGGCGAGGAGGACGTAGCTGAGCAGGGTGAGCAGCAGGGGCGTGACGAGGGCGTTGTAGTAGAACATCGTCAGCAGCGAGAACCCGACGACCGCGCTCCCGGCGATGCCGACGGGGGAGTGGTCGGACCTGAATCGCCACAGGACCGCGAGCGCGAACCCGAGGTACGTGACCGTCCCGGCGATGCCGTGCGCGAACAGGACCTGCCAGAGCTGACCGTTCCCGCCGAGCGTGCGCCCGCCGCAGCGGGGGCACTCGGGGGTCGGTCCGACGGCGATCGACTCGCCGGATCCGAGGGTCTTCCTGGTGGACCCGAACCCGGTCACCGGCGAGTGCTCGACGACGAGCTCGACGGCCCGCTCGGAGGAGAACGCCCGGCCTTCGTCGGAGTGGCCGTTGTCCATCCGCGCCTGCACGACCGTGCCGAGCGGGGTGAGGACGACGAGGAGCACCGCGGCGCACCCGGCGCCGCCGAGCGCGAGCATGCCGCCGGGCCGGCCGGAGACGAGCAGCCGGAGGGCGGTGAAGACGGCGATCGCGGCGAGGCCGAGCCACAGGCCGCGGTTCATCGAGTAGACGGCGGGCACGAGCGAGACGGCCAGGAGCGCCACCGCGGCGACCCGCCACTTCGTCTTGAGCGGCATGCAGAACGCCGCGACCGTGAACCAGACGGCGGTGATCGCGAAGTTGTTGCCCCACGTGTTGGTGTAGCCCCACGGGGCGGCGGGGCGCGGCGTCTCGTAGCCGAGGAAGTCCATCGTCTGCGCCGCCGCCGGGTGCACCAGCGACTGCACGAACCCGTCCTTCGCGACCGCGTTCGGCAGCAGCGCCTCGACCGGGGAGGTGTACTCGAAGCCGCCGGCGAACGTCCCGAGCAGCCCGCCGGCGACGGTGACGGCGAACAGCCACGCGAGCAGCCGGATCAGCCGCTCGCGGCGGAGCGCCCCTTCGAGCACGAGGTTGTACGCCCACAGGGCGATCAGGGTGACGCAGCAGTAGAACCCGAACCGGTAGGTCGCGCCCGCGAGGCTCGACACGAACGTCTCGGGGATCACGCCGGGCGGGTCCACGCCGAGGTTCGCGAGGCTGAGCACCACCGCGAGCAGGAACAGCAGCCACCACCCGAACGCGGGCGGGACGGCGATCGACCTGCGCCGCACCAGCTTGACGGCCGCGACGGCGGCGACGAACGGGATCGCGAGGACCCCGAGCCCGAGCGCCCACCACAGCGGGTAGGCCGCCAGGAGCCAGAACAGCGACGCGCCTTCGCCGCGCTCGCCGCTGGGGCGCGGCCGGCCGGCCGAGCGGGCGGCCGCGAGCAGTGTCATCGCGGTTCGGCCGCCGACGGCGCGGCGCCGGCGTTCGAAGCGGCACGGTTCGCGGCGGCGCCCCCCGAAGCGGTGCGGACGGCGGGGATCACCTCGGTGGCGCCCTCGTCGACCGGTTCGAGCGAGTCGGTGGGCGTCTCGTCCTCGGTCGGCGCGGGGCGGGCGGCCGGCTCGCGCCGCGCGGTCGGCAGCGGCACGCTGTTCATCGGGCCGAGCACGGCCGGGAGCAGGACCGCGCCGAGCAGCGGCGTGTCGATCTGGCGCATGGCGACCGCGGCGGCCGCGGTCTCGGCGATCGCGTCGCGCTGCGACTGGACGGCGAGGATCACGGCGTCGGCGTGCCCGGCGAGGAGCTGCGCGTCGGCCGAGCACGACAGCGGCGGCGCGTCGACGACGACGAACCGGCCGGCCTCGGCGAGCTTCGCGAAGGTCTCGGCGGCGGCCTCGCTGGTGGGCCCGGCGGCCCGGGCCGCGGCGCCGGGGCCGATCACCGACAGGCTCGGCTGCCGCGGCGCGGCCTGGACGGTCTCGGCGAGGTCGACCCGGCCCGACCACGCGTCCGCGAGCCCCGGGACCGGGTCGGTGCCGAACAGCTCCGGCAGCCCGACGGTGGTGCTCGGGTTCGCGGCCACGGCGGTCACGCGGTCGCCCGCGCGGGCCATCGCGGTGGCGAGGTTCGCGGCGACGACGCTCGCGGCCGGCCCGGGCGCGATCCCGGCGACGACGATGACGCGCTGGTCGTGGGTGAGCTGCGAGGCGACGATGTTGCGCAGCTGCGAGAAGACGCGCCCGCCCGGGCTGTAGGCGCCGAAGACCTCGCGCCGCTGGAACTTCACGGCCGGCGGCACGGAGGCGATCACGTCGAGCTCGCACCGGTCGACCAGGTCGGCCGGGTAGGCGACCTTGCGGGCCAGGCGGTGCCTCGCCCACGCGAGCACGAGCCCGAGCGGGAGTCCGGCGCCGAGGGCCGCGGCCAGGTTGAACAGGGCGTTCGGGCTGATCGGTGCCTGCGGCAGCGGCGCCTGGTTGATGACCCGGCCGGGCGAGACGGCCTCGGCCTGGGCCTGGAGTCCCGCGATCGAGGCTTCGAGTTCGGCGGCGCGGCCGCGGAGGTCCGCCAGGTCCGACTCGAGCCCGCCCCGGCCGGAGTCGGCGCCGTCGAGCCGCTCCTCGGTGGCGGCGATCTCGGCGTTGACGGCCTCGAGTTCCACTGCGGCGGCGGTGGTCTCGCGTTCGAGGGACGCGGTGGCCCCGGCGAGCCGGTGCGCGAGGTACGCCTCGCTGAACGCGACCGTCCCCTCCTGCGCCGCCCGCGGGTCGCCGGCGCGGAAGCTGATCTCCAGCACCGCCGTGTTGGGCGGCACGGTGACCGACACCTGCGAGACGAGGTCGGCGGCCGGATCGGTCCCGAGCGCCTCGGCGGCGGCCTCGGCCACCTCGGTGGACTTGACGAGCTGCGCCTCGGTGTCCAGATTGACCTGTCCGGCGGTGCGGGCCCCTTGGACCTCGGTGTCGCCCGCGGTCGGCAGCACGAGGACCGAGGCGGTCGACTCGTACACCTCCGGGCTCAGCTCGGTGTAGGCCACGCCGGCGGCGAGCGCCGCGGCGGCGGTGCCGGCGACGAGCCACCAGGAGCGGCGGACGATGACGCCGTAGTCGGCGAGCGTGCGGGCTGCAGGGGTCCTCAACGCGAAGCCCTTTCTGGTTCTAGGGATCTCGAAGGAGTAACGAGCGACGCGTCCCTCAGGTGACGGGCGGCGACGCGCCGCGCGGGGCGAGGGTTGAGTTTGCGAGAGGAGGCGAGTAAAAACCCATTTGTTCGCTAATATGGTGATTCGCAATATTGAGTCCAGATCACATTGGACGGAAGAAGGTGGACGATGGGCGGCACCGACGCGAAGCAGCGGCACCCGCTCGCGACCGGCCGCGGGATCGTGACCGTCCTCGCGGTCCTCCCGCTGGTCCTCGCGGGCTTCGTCATCGGCTACGGCGTCGGCTCCGGCGACGACCGGTTCGGCGACGACGTCACGAACGCATGGGAGGACGGCGAGGGCGTGGTCGACCACCGGCCGCTCGCGGCCTCCTTCACGGCGACCGCCGTCGCGGACCACGCGCCCGAGTCGCCCGCGGTGCTGCCCGTCGGCTACTCCGACGACCTCGGCATCGCGGTCACCCACCTCCAGTTCGCCGTCGACGAGGCCACGGCGGGCCCCGACCGCACCGCCGAACTGCGGCTGCCGGTCGCGGTCCCGCCCGACGCCGAAGGCATGACCGTCGAGGTCGCCTCCGTCCACCCGGTGAGCTGCCTGTGCACCCTCACCGCCGCCACCGCGCCGCCCTACGGCACCGTCTGGGACACCGTCGAGGTCGACGCCGAGACGACCGAGATCGTCTTCGACGTGACCGGCGCGATCAGCGCCCCCGGCCGCTACGGCTTCGCCGTCACCAGCCCCGACCGCAAGGCCTACCTCGAACTCGCGGGCATCGCGTACCGGCAGGGCCCGGCCCTGCGCACGGTCACCGAACCGGGCGAGCCGACCGGCCCGCTCCCGCCGACCGCGCCCGGGGACCTGCCGCCGGCGCCCACAGGGGCGCCCACGGACGCGCCCTCCGGCTCGCCGGCCCCGACGGACTCGCCGCTCCCGTCCAGCCCGCCGCCGACCGACCCGCTCGCCGGTCAGACCGGACCGACCGACTCGCCGAGCCCGACCGCGTCCGCGGTCCCAGGCGCCCCCGCCGCCGAACCGACCCCGCCGCCGACGGGTCCGCCGACCGGCCCGGCCGCCGGTCCGCCGCCCGCTCCGCTCGCGGAGTACGGCCGCTCCGAAGAGCAGGCGAGCGACTGCACCACCGGCGACAAGCTCATCCCGACCTGCGGCGCCCTCGTCGGCGTCGCCCCGGCCGCGCACACGAACCGCGTCAAAGAGGACGAGCTCCTCGTCTTCGAAGAGCGCGTCCAGCACACGCAGCAGATCTACCACGCCTACGAGCGCGGCACCGGCAAGCTGTTCCCGACCGACGCGCAGATCGCGCTCACCCAGGACCCCGAGCGGCCGCGCACCCTCTTCCTCAACTGGAAGCCGTACCAGGCCACCTGGGCCGAGATCGCCGCCGGCGACCCCGGCACCGACGACTTCCTCGACCGGCTCGCCGCCCACATCACCGCGAACTTCGACAAGCCGTTCTTCTTCACCGTCCACCACGAACCCGAGAACGACGTGGTCCAGCGGGACGGCTCGGGCATGGAGGCCGCCGACTACGCCGACATGTTCCGGTACGTCATCGAGCGCCTGCGCGCCAACGGCGTCGACAACCTCGTGTCGGTCATGAACTACATGGGCTACCTCAAATGGGTCGAACAGGACTGGCACGACCAGCTCTACCCCGGCGAGGACGTCGTCGACTGGATCGGCCTCTCCGGCTACGGCCAGTCCCTCCACGACGACGGCCGCTCCGACTTCGGCGAGATCGTCGACCAGACCAAGAGCGGCACCGCCTGGCCCGGGTTCTACCACTGGATCGCCAAGGAGCACCCGGACAAGCCGATGATGCTCGCCGAATGGGGCGTCTTCCACCAGGACAAGTACCCCGACCACCAGGCCTCGGTCTTCGAGGCCGCACGCCACCAGATGGCGCACTACCCGCGCCTGAAGGCCATCGTCTACTTCGAGACGCCCGCCGACCACAAGAAGGGCCGCAACTCCGAGGTCCACCACGACGAGGCCGCGCTGGCGGCGTTCAGGGCGCTCATGCAGTCCCGGTTCTTCAAGGTCCGCCTCGAATAGCGGCGGCCCGCGCTACTCGGCCGCGGGGGCCTTCGGGTGGCGCTTGTACGGCGAGACGAAGCGGTCGCCCGGGATCGAGAACCGCCAGGCCGTGTCGGCGGCCTTCGCGACGCCGGTCCGCGGGCCCGCGACCACCGCGGTCGGCTCGCCCGCGCGGACCGCGCCGACCATGTCGCGGCCGTTGTCCGCCCGGCCCCAGCCCATCGCCTGCGCCAGGCGCGCCGGGCCCCGGGCGAGGTCGCGGTCCGCGATCTTCTCGCCGCGGCGCTCCCGAGCGAGCGCGACGCCCTCGACGACCTCGCCGGCGCGCAGGAGCACCCCGGCGCCCGTCCCGTCGGCGCCGCAGACCAGGTTCGCGCAGTAGTGCATGCCGTAGGTGAAGTACACGTACAGGAACCCGGGGGGACCGAACATGACCGCCGTGCGGCCGGTGACCCCGCGGAAGGAGTGCGAGGCCGGATCGTCCTCGCGGTACGCCTCGACCTCCGTCAACCGCACGGACACGCCGTTCGCGGTCACGATGCAGCCCAGGAGCTCCGGGGCCACGACGACCGAGTCTCGGGCGAAGAACGACCGGTCGAGCATGCGGCTCACGCGCACCCGGTCGGCGCGTCCTCGGCGGCGGGGACCTTCTCGGCGATCACCGTCGACAGGTCGTTGAGCACGTCCACCGGCTGCTCGTTCTCCTCGGGGACGGCGACCGCGACCGGTACCCGCCGGTCCAGGGTCGTCCACTCCAGACCCGCCTCGTCGGAGTACCAGCAGACGCCGTTGAGCTTGTACACCGCCGCGGTGTCCTCGACCGCGACCGCCTCGGCGCCGCAGGTCGCCACCGTCGCCGGGTCGCCGTACGCGAGCACCGACTCGGCCGCGCCGTCGCCGCCCTCGACCGGGCGCGCCTCCAGGCCGCCGGCCGTCTCCGGCGCGGTCGCCGTGAGCGCCAGGCAGATCACGGCATCCTCCTCGCTCAGCGCGGGGACCTCGACGGTCACCGGCGAGAGGTCGGCCTGCACCAGGTCCGAGTCCTCCGCGGCCGGAGCCAGCGCGTTGAAGATCAGGACGCCCGCCACGGCCGCCACCGGCACCGCCACCGCGGTCGCGATGACCGCCGGAAGCCTCGACTCGCCCACGGCGCGCCCTCCCTCAGATCTTGAGGATCGAACAGGTCAGCGTGCGGGTAATGCCCGCCACCCGCTGGACTCTACTCACCACCGCCTGCCCGAGGTGGTCGACGGTGGCGGCCTCGGTGAGCACCACCACGTCATAGGGCCCGGTCACGGTGTCGACCCGGATCACGCCGTCGATCTCGGCCACGGCCTCGGCGACCGCCGCGGCCATGCCGACCTCCGTCTGGATGAGCATGTACGCCTGCACCATCGGACCGGCCACCTCCCCGTGCCGCGGCGAGCGGACCTGGAGCCGAACCCGACACGGGTGGGCCTGACCGCTTGACGTTCGCCGCTGAGCGAAGATTACCGAGTGATCCACCGACCTTCAAGGCACCGAGGACTGATCCGACTGTGAGCGAGACCGTCGCCGAGGTCGGCGAATTCCGGCTGATCGAACGCTTCACCCGCCACTTCGGCACCACCGACGCGGTGCTGCTCGGCCCCGGCGACGACGCCGCCGTCGTGGCCGCGCCCGACGGCCGGGTCGTCGCCTGCACCGACATGCTCGTCGAGGGCAACCACTTCCGCCGCGACTGGTGCTCGGCCACCGACGTCGGCCACAAGGCCGCCGCGGTCAACCTCGCCGACATCGCGGCGATGGGCGCCCGGCCGACGGCGCTCCTCGCCGCGGTGTGCGCGCCGCAGGACACGCCCGTCGAATGGCTCGAAGGGCTCGCGGCGGGCCTCGCCGCCGAGGCCGCGGCCGCCGGAGCGGCGGTCGTCGGCGGCGACACCACCCGCGGGGAGCTCCTCACGGTCACCGTCACCGCCCTCGGCGACCTGGAGGGCCGCGAGGCGATCGCCCGCGGCGGCGCCCGGCCCGGGGACGTCGTCGCGCTCGCCGGGAAGGTCGGCTGGGCCGCCGGCGGCCTGAGCGTCCTCTCCCGCGGCTTCCGCTCCCCGGGCGCGCTCGTCGGCGCCTACCGCCGGCCGCAGCCGCCGTACGCGGCCGCGCGCCATGCCGCCCTCATGGGCGCGGACGCCATGATCGACGTCTCCGACGGGCTCCTCGCCGATCTCGGTCACATCGCGTCCGCCTCGGGGGTCGCCATCGACGTCGACACCGCCGCGCTGCCGATCCCGGAGCCGATGCGCAACGCCGCCGAAGCCCTCGGCGCGGACGCCCGCCGCTGGATCCTGACCGGCGGCGAGGACCACGCGATGGCCGCGGCCTTCCCCGCCGACGTGCTCCTCCCCGAAGGCTGGCGCCGCATCGGCGCGGTCGCCGAAGGCGCCGGCGTCACCGTCGACGGCCGCTCCTGGACCGGCCCGACCGGCTGGGACCACTTCGCGACGGCGTGAGCACCGCGGCTGCGCGGGGACGACAAAGCGCCGCCGGGGCCGAGCCCCGGCGGCGTAAGTCTTCTCGGCGTCAGCCCTTAACGGGTGACCTTGCCGGCCTTGATGCACGAGGTGCAGACCTTGGCGCGGCGCTTGTTGTCGCCGGAGCCAGTCGCGATGCGGATGGTCTGCAGGTTCGGGTTCCAACGACGACGGGTCTTCTTGTGGGACCACGGGACGTTGTTGCCGAAGCCCGGGCGCTTGGCACAGACTTCACACACGCTCGACATAATCCAAAACTCCTGCTTGACGTTCAATCGACCCGCCTGCAGGCGGGCAACCCGGTAATTCTAACGGACCCGGATGACCCCTGCCCATCCAGGTCAGGGGACCTGCGCCACAGCCGCGCCGGCGCGTCCAACCAGGACGCCTCTCCGCTGCTCTGTACTGTGGCGGCTGCCGCCGTCCGCTACCGTCGGTGACTCTAGGATGGGCGTTGATCCCGTAGGCTGGCCGCATACAGATGATGTGCCGATGCCCATAGCTTCTTTGGTGAGTCGAACATGAGCAACACCCCGCAGCAGCCTGCCGACGGTTGGCAGTCCCCGCAACAGCCCCCCGTGTACCGGCCCAACGAGCAGCCGCCGGAGGAACCCCCGCCGTGGTCGCCCGAGAGCCAGCGGATGTCGGGGATGAGCCAGCAGCAGGGCCCGATCGAAGAGGACGGGACCGTCAAGTACGTCGGCGGCCCCGGCCAGCCGTCGCCGCCCCCGTTCGGCCCGCCCCCGGGCGTCCCGATCTCCCCGTTCGACCAGCCGGCGCAGTCGCCCCAGCACATTCCTCCCCAGATGCCGCACCAGATGCCCGCGGCCGACCCGTTCGGAGGCGGCGGCGGGGTGCCCGTCTCCGGAATGCCGGTCTCGGGCATGCCGCCGGTCTCGTCGATCCCGGCTTCGGGCATGCCGGTCTCCGGTCCCGCCGGGCAGTACGGCCAGCAGCCGCCTTACGGCCAGCCGCCGTTCGGCGGCGGCCAGTTCGGCCCCCAGGGCGGCCAGCTCGTCCCGGTCTCCGGCGGCGGCGGGGCGCAGCCGTGGGGTGCGCCGGACACCATCAAGCGCAAGAAGAAGGGCGGCAAGGGCCCGATGTGGCTCCTGCTCGTCGGCGTCGTCGTCATCGCCGTCGCCCTGGGCGTGGGCGGCTTCATCCTGTTCAATCCGGGCGGCGATCCGAGCGACGAGCAGACCGGCACCATCCAGGGCACCTCGCAGGAGGCCGAGCCGTCCGGCGACGCGTCGCCCTCCGGAGACGCGTCGCCCTCGGGCGATGCCACCCCGAGCGGGGAACCGTCCTCCGAGGCTCCTGCGGCGCCCGCGGCGGACACGGTCCTCGCGAACGAGGGCTCGGGTCTGAGCATCCTCGTCCCCGAGGGTTCGACCGAGGCCGCGAGCCCGCCCGCCGCGTTCACCGACGCCACCGGCAGCACGTTCGGCGGCACCGGCCCGACCGTCTACTTCGGCACCCTCGACAACGCCGCGATCGGCGTCGCCGAGGACGTCAACCTCGAGACGCTCGGCACGAACCTCCAGAACATCGCCGCCGGGTGGGCCGGCGGCGCGGCCGAGAGCCCGACCGGCGGCCAGTACCGGGTGGACGCCCGCGCCGCGTACTTCAACACGTTCACGGTGGCCGGGAGCACGGTCATGACCGCGGTCGTCCAGAACGGGAGCAGCTACGTCGGCTTCGTCGGCGTCGCCACCCCCGAACAGGTCGAAGCCCTCGAAGCGGCCCGCACCAGCATCAGCTTCGGCCCCTGACCGAGGCGGCTCTGGGGGAGGACGCGGCACCGACCGGTACCGCATCGTCCCCCGGAGGCGTATTCTCATGGCCCGTGGTGGAAATACCTGAGACCGGACGCCAGCTCCTCGACGCGGACATCATGCGCGAATGGGCCGCGCGCGGCATCGACACGTTGACCCGCCACCGGCGCGGGGTCGACGAGTTGAACGTGTTCCCCGTCGCCGACTCCGACACCGCGACGAACATGCTCGCGACCCTCCAGGCCGCCTTCCAGGGCGCCACCCCCGGGCTCGGGCTCGAGGCGCTCCTCGACGAGGCCGCCGGGCGGGCCCTGCTGTCGGCCCGCGGGAACTCCGGGGTGATCCTCGCCCAGATGCTCCGCGGTCTCGCCGACGCCTGGAACGCCGACGCGATCGACGCGAAGGGCTTCGCCGCGGGCCTGCGCTCGGCCACGGACGCCGCGACCGGCGCCGTCGCCGTCCCCATGGCCGGCACCATCCTCACCGTCGCCGAGTCCGCCGCGTCCGCGGCCGCGAAGGCCGCGCCGTTCGGGCTCGTCTCCGCGGCCCGCGCGGCCGCCGAGGGCGCGGCTGAGGCGGTCGCGGCCACCCCCGGGCAGCTTCCCGCGCTCGCCCGCGCCGGCGTCGTCGACTCGGGGGGCCTCGCGCTCGCGCTGCTCCTGGAGGCGCTCGTCGCGACGCTCACCGGCTCGGTACCCACCGGCGCGCTCGACCTCCTCGAACGCCACCGTGTGCGCGCGGTCGAGGAGACCGAGGAGGTCCCGCGCGAGACCGGCTCCGAGGTCTTCGGCTACGAGGTCCAGTACCTGCTCGAAGCGGACGCCGAGGCCGCGTCGGACCTGCGCCACCGGCTCACCGATCTCGGCGACTCGGTCGTCATCATCGGCTCCCGCGCCGCCAGGGACGTCACCACGTTCAACGTCCACGTGCACGTCAACGACATCGGCGCGGCCATCGAGGCGGGGATCGAGCGCGGCCGGGTCCACCGGATCTCCGTGACCCGCTTCGCCGACGGCGCCGAGCACGCCCATCCGGTGCCCGAGCCGCCGCCGGTCGAACCGAGGCGGCGCACGGTCGTGGTCGTCACCGCCGCCGCCGCCGTGCGGGCGCTCCTCGCCGGAGAAGGCTGCCGGACCGCCACCGCCGCGACCGTCGCCGCCGAGCTCGCCGCCGTGCGCGACGGCGGCGCGCTGAGCGCGGTCGTCCTCGTCGACACCCACGAGGCCGCCCGCACCGCCCGCAAGGCCGCGCAGGCCGCCCGCCGCGACGGCTACCGGGTCACCGTGATCCCCACGGGCGCGGTCGTGCAGAGCCTCGCCGCGGTCGCCGTCCACGACCCCGACCGGCAATTCGACGACGACGTCACCGCGATGGCCGAAGCGGCCGCCGCCTGCCGCACCGGTGAGGTCCGCGAACGCGACGGCGGCTTCGCCGTCCTCGTGAGCGGCGAGACCGTCCGCACCGCCCCGGACGCGGCCGAGGCCGCCCGCGACCTCGCCGACCGGCTCTGCGCCGCCGGGGCCGAACTCCTCACCGTCCTGCCCGGGAGCGGTTCGAACACCGAAACTGTCACAGCCCTGAGCCATCATGTGCGCGAGGCGTGGCCGACCGTGGAGATCCAGCAGTTGGCCGCCTCGGACGACGAACCGCTGCTGCTGATCGGAGCCGAATGACCGTTGGGTTGGAGACCCGGCTGCGCGAGGTCCTGGGCAAGAAGACCGCCGAAGCCCTCGCCGACGGACTGGGCCTGGAGACCGCCGGGGACCTCCTCGCGCACTACCCGTTCCGCTACGCGCAGCGCGGCGAGCGCACCGACCTCGCCTCGCTCGGGATCGGCGACGACGTCACCGTCGCCGCCCAGGTCCGCGCCGCCGTCAAGAAGACCTTCACGCCGCGGTCGGGCCGGGGCCGCGGACGCGGCGGCCGCGGGGAGCTCCTCGAGGTCATCGTCGCCGACGAGGCCGGGCGCACCCTGACCCTCACGTTCTTCAACCAGGGCTGGCGCGCGAAGGAGCTCGTCGCCGGACGCTGGGGCCTGTTCGCCGGCAAGGTGGCCCAGTTCCGCGGCCGCCTCCAGCTCAACTCGCCCCAGTACCAGCTCCTCGCCGAGGACGCCGACGACCCCTCGAGCGCCATCGAGGAGTTCGCCGGGACGCTCATCCCGGTCTACCGGTCCACCGCCGAACTGCCGACCTGGAACATCGCCAAGGCGGTCCACACCGTCCTCGGCCTCGTCCCCGACCCGCCCGACCCGCTCCCCGCGCCGCTGCGCGAGCGCCTCGGCCTCCTCGAGTACGGGGCGGCGCTGCGCCAGATCCACCGGCCCGAGTCCCACGAGTACCTCGGCGCGGCCAAGAAGCGCCTCAAATGGCAAGAGGCCCTGGTCATGCAGACCGTGCTGGTCCGCCGCAAGGCCGAGTCCGCGGGCGAGGCGGCCAAGCCGTACCCGGAGGGCGGCGCGATCCTCGACGCCTTCGACGCGCGGCTCCCGTTCGACCTCACCGACGGGCAGCGGCAGGTCGGCGCCGAGATCGCCGCCGAACTCGCCCGCGAGCACCCGATGCACCGGCTGCTCCAAGGCGACGTCGGCTCCGGCAAGACCCTCGTGGCCCTGCGCGCGATGCTCCAGGTCGTCGCCCACGGCGGACAGGCCGCGCTCCTCGCCCCCACCGAGGTCCTCGCGGCGCAGCACCACCGGTCGATCGCCGAGATGCTCGGCGACCTCGCGAACGGCGGCCAGCTCGGCGCGCCGCCGGAGGCCACCCAGGTCGTCCTCCTCACCGGCTCGGCCACGGCCGCCCAGCGCCGCCCGGTCCTCGACGCCGTCAAGACCGGCGCCGCCGGCATCGTCATCGGCACCCACGCGCTCCTCTACGACGGCGTCGACTTCGCCGACCTCGGCCTGGTCGTCGTCGACGAGCAGCACCGCTTCGGCGTCGAGCAGCGGGACGCCCTGCGCGCCAAGGCGCAGCGGCCCCCGCACACGCTCGTCATGACCGCCACCCCGATCCCGCGCACGGTCGCCATGACCGTCTACGGCGACCTGGAGACCAGCCGCCTCACCGAACTCCCGGCCGGCCGCAGCCCCATCGCCACCCACGTCGTGCCCTACACCGACGGCCGCTGGATGCAGCGCACCTGGACCCGCATCCGCGAAGAGGTCGCCGCCGGGCGACAGGCGTACGTCGTCTGCCCCCGCGTCGGCGATGCCGACCAGAAGAACGGCGGAGGAGAGGACGCCGACGCCGTCGGCGGCGCCGACGGCGACAAGCGCCCGCCGCTCGCCGTCACCGACGTCATCGAGCAGCTGCGCGCCGACCAGCTCAGCGGCCTGCGCCTGGGCCTCCTCCACGGCCGCCTCGACGCCGACGAGAAGGACCGCGTCATGCGCGCCTACGCCGCCGGCGAGATCGACGTCCTGGTCGCCACCACCGTGATCGAAGTCGGCGTCAACGTCCCCAACGCCACCGCGATGGTCGTCCTCGACGCCGAGCGCTTCGGCATCTCCCAGCTCCACCAGCTCCGCGGCCGCGTCGGCCGCGGCAGCCACCCGGGCCTGTGCCTGCTCGTCAGCGAAGCGATGGAGGGCTCGCCGTCGCGCGAGCGCCTCGACGCCGTCGCCTCCACCACGGACGGCTTCGCGCTGGCCGAGCTCGACTTGGAGCAGCGCCGCGAAGGCGACGTCCTCGGCGCCGCCCAGTCCGGCATGAAGTCGCACGTGAAGCTGCTGTCGCTGCTGAAGGACGCGGACATCATCGCCGCGTCCCGGGCCGAGGCGACCGCCCTGATCGAGGCCGATCCGGAGCTCGAGCGCTTCCCCGACTTCGCGGCCCTCGTCGACGACCTCGCCGCCGACCGGGGCGAGTTCCTCGAGAAGGGCTGAGGCGGCCGGGGCGGTCTAGACTTGGGCGCAAATGACTAGGATCATCGCCGGCAGCCTCAAGGGCCGCCGCCTCGCCACGCCCCAGGGCGACCGCACCCGGCCGACCTCGGACCGGGTCCGCGAAGCGCTGTTCAACTCGCTCGCCCCCGGCGGCGACCTCGACGGGCTCCGCTTCGCCGACCTGTACGCCGGCTCCGGCGCGGTCGGCATCGAGGCGCTCTCCCGCGGCGCCGCCGCGGCACTGTTCGTCGAGTCGCACGCGCTCACCGCGAAGCTCCTGCGCCGCAACCTCGCCGACCTCGGCGTCACCGGCGGCGAAGTGATCTGCGCCCCGGTCGAGAAGGCGCTCCAGAGCGCCCCGGCCGAACCGTACGACATCGTCTTCGCCGACCCGCCCTACGCCGTCACCGACGCGGCGGTCGCGGGCGTGCTCGAAGCGCTGGTCGAACAGGGCTGGCTCGCCGCCGACGCCGACGTGGTCGTCGAACGCGGCGGCAAGGACGCGTCCGTCCCGTGGCCGTCCGAGATCGCAGAAGACCGCGTCCGCCGCTACGGCACCACGGCACTTTGCTACGGTCACGCCCTGTGAAACCTGAAGCCCGAATCGCCGCCTGCTCCGGGTCATTCGATCCGGTGACGTACGGTCATCTCGACATCTTCGCGCGCGCCGCCCAGCTGTACGATGAAGTGTGGGTCGCGGTCTTCCACAACGCCTCGAAGAACGCGCTCTTCAGCGTCGAGGAACGCGTGGAACTCCTCACCGAGACCACGGCGGACCTGCCCAATGTACGAGTGGCGTCCTTCCAAGGACTGGTCGTCGACTTCTGCAAGAAGCACAACGCCGGAGTGCTCGTCAGAGGCGTCCGCGCGGCCTCCGACTTCGACTACGAACTACAGATGGCCCAGATGAAC
Source organism: Glycomyces albidus (assembly GCF_009451885.1). Lineage (GTDB taxonomy): Bacteria > Actinomycetota > Actinomycetes > Mycobacteriales > Micromonosporaceae > Glycomyces > Glycomyces albidus. Next base: position 43,084 of record NZ_WIAO01000004.1, on the reverse strand, counting down.
TACGGTCTGGCGGGCATCGAGACGGTGTTCATCCCGACCAACCCCCTGTACTCGTTTCTGTCGTCCTCGATGGTCAAGGACGTCACGAAATGGGGCGGCGACGTCTCGTCGCACGTGCCGGAAATCGTCCAATCGCGACTGATCGAGCGCTTGCGGCAGGATTAGCCACAGTTTCCACCCTCATCCGGGACAATGTCCCCATGACAGACATCGACGGGAGCAAATCGGTGGGTGCGCTCGACCGGATCGAAGAGATCATCGCCTACGTGGAGCAGGCCAAGGCCGTACCCATGTCGCGGGCCTGCAAAGTCGACCGGGCCGAGATGATCGCCATGCTCGAAGAGCTCCAGAACGAACTCCCCGGCGACCTCCGCCGAGCCGAGGCCATGCTCCAGGAGCGCGACAACATCATCCACGCCGGCGAGCGCGAGGCCGAGCGGATCATCGCCGAGGGCGAGGCCGAGCACGCGCGCCTGGTCTCGCGCCACGAGATCACCGTCTCGGCCGAGCACGAGGGCAACCGCATCATCGCGGAGGCCCGCGGCGAGGCCCAGCGCCTGCGCGACGAGGTCGACGAGTACGTCGACACGACGCTCGCCAACTTCGAGCAGTTCCTGCACCGGGCCCTCTCGGGCGTCGAGCGCGGCCGCGACAAGATGCACACCCTGCGCGAGATCGGCAGCTTCGCGCCGTCGCAGCAGGAGCAGTTCGAGGACGAGAAGCCGCTCCCGCAGATCTAAGGCCGTACGGGGGCGAGCGCGCCGGCCTCGGCGCGGCCTCCTCCGGACGGGTCGGCTCCCCGCCCGGGCTCCGCGCTCGGGCGCGGCGGGTCCGGTCCGGGATATCGCCGAGATCACGTCCGCGCCCGGCTCCGACCTGGGTTGGGACCGGCGCCGGAGCTGATGTAGCATTACCGGTCGGCCTCGATCGAGGCGCATCTCCCTGACTGAAGGACCGCAGCACACCCATGACGACGACCGCTCCTGATCCCGCCGCGCCGCTGGTGTTCGACACCGCGGAGCTCGGGCGCAGCTCGGGCACGACGATGCACGTCGCGCTCGAGGTCCCGGCACCCGCCGGGCTCGGTCTCGCGGGGTACGCCGTCCCGGAGTCGTCCCCGCTCGACCTCGACTTCACGCTGACCGCGGTCAGCGAGGGCGTCCTCGCCGACGGCGAGGTCGCGGCGGTCGCCGAGGGCGAGTGTGCGAGGTGCCTCGCACCCGTCCAGGACGCTCTCAGGGTCCAGGTGCAGGAGCTGTACGCTTATGAAGGCTCCGTCACCGATGCGACCACCGAAGCCGACGAGATCATGCGGCTCAGTGGGGATCTGCTCGATCTGGAGCCCGCGGTTCGGGACGCGCTGGTGCTGGCAATGCCGGTCACCCCGCTGTGCCGGCCTGACTGCCCGGGGCTGTGCGCCGATTGTGGCGTCCCCTGGGACGAACTGCCCGACGACCACGCTCACGAGACCGTGGACCCCCGTTGGGCGGGTTTGGAGAAGCTTCGGCTCGCCGACACCGACGGCGAATCGAAATAGCACAGCGAATAAGTATGGAGTTCTGAAGTGGCTGTTCCGAAGCGTCGTATGTCGCGCAGCAACACCCGGCACCGTCGGTCGCAGTGGAAGGCGACGCCGACCCAGCTGGTCGAGTGCCCGCAGTGCCACGCCAAGAAGCGCGGCCACCAGGTCTGCGAGGTGTGCGGCACGTACCGTGGCCGCCAGGTCCTCGAGGCCTAAGTCCTCCCGCTTATGGGCGACAAGGCAGTACAACATTTCGAAGCGGTGTTCGGGGTCAGGGATATCGACCCCGACCTGCTGCGTCTCGCCCTGACCCACCGGTCGTACGCGTACGAGCACGGCGGGCTGCCCACGAACGAGCGCTTGGAGTTCCTCGGGGACTCCGTGCTCAGCCTCGTGGTGACCACTGCGCTCTACAAGAACCACCCGAACCTGCCCGAGGGGCAGCTCGCGCGGTTGCGCGCGTCGGTGGTCAACATGAAGGCGCTGGCCGGCGTGGCCCGCCGCATGGGCGCGGGCGGTATCGGCCCGCACCTCCTGCTCGGCAAGGGCGAGGAGACCTCGGGCGGCCGCGGCAAGAACTCGATCCTGGCGGACGCCGTGGAGGCGCTGCTCGGCGCCGTCTACCTGCAGTACGGGGTGGAGGTCGCCAAGCGGGTGGTGCACCACTTCTTCGACCCGCTCATGGAGGCCGCGGCCGGTCAGGGCGCGGCCCTGGACTGGAAGACCAGCCTCCAGGAGCTGACGGCCGACTCGGGTCTCGGCGTGCCCGAGTACCGGATCACCGAGTCCGGCCCGGACCACGCCAAGGAGTTCACTGCGTGGGCCGTGGTCGCGGGCGAGGAGTTCGGCGAGGGTTCGGGCGGTTCGAAGAAGGACGCCGAGCAGATCGCCGCCAAGCTCGCGTGGCAGGTGCTGTCGGAACGCCTCGGCGTCAAGCAGCGGTAATCGACTTCCGCGAGGGGCGGCACCGGGTCTCCGGTGCCGCCCCTCGCGCGTCGCCACGTGAACGTACGGACGGGCGGGAACCGCCTACCGCTGGCACTTCGGGCAGTAGTGCGCCGAGCGGTCGCCGATGACCTCGCGGACGATCGCGGTGCCGCAGCGCTTGCACGGCTGGCCGGCGCGGCCGTAGACGGCGAGTTCGCGGGCGAAGTAGCCGGCCTCGCCGCGCGCGTCGACGTACAGCGCGTCGAAGGAGGTCCCGCCGACGGCGAGCGATTCGGTGAGGACGTCCCGGACGTGCCCGAGCAGTTCGAGCGCTTTGCGGCGGGTGAGGGAGTCGCCGGTGCGCCGGCCGCGCAGGCGGGCGCGCCACAGGGCCTCGTCGGCGTAGATGTTCCCGACGCCGCTGATCCAGCCCTGGTCGAGCAGGGCCTTCTTGACCTCGATGCGGCGCTTGAGGAGCCGGTCGGCGCTCGCCGACGCGTCGAAGGACGCCTCGAAGACGTCGGGGGCGATGTGCCCGAGGGTCTTCGGGACGGGCCCGTCCATCTCGGCCAGCTCCCAGAACCCGAAGGTCCGCTGGTCGATGAACCACAGTTCGCGCGCGTCGGTGAACGTCATGCGCCCGCGCAGGTGCTTGTGCGCTTCCCGGCCGTCGGTGACGACGTGGAGCTGGCCGCTCATGCCGAGGTGGCACACGAGCCCGCGTCCGTCGTCCAACGCGAGCCACATGAACTTGCCGCGGCGGCCGCTGCCGGTGATCTCCACGCCCTGGAGGCTCGCCTGGAAGTCGGCGACGCCGGGGGCGTGGCGGCGCACGGTCCGCGGGTTGTAGACCTCGACGGCGCTGATGCGTCCGCCGCGGAAGGCCGCGTCGACCCCGCGGCGGACCGTCTCGACTTCGGGGAGCTCTGGCACGTTTCAAGTATGCCCGGGGGAGCGGCTAGCTCAGTTGCGGGTGCTTCTCGCGGACCGTGTCGATGCCGTAGTTGATCGCGAAGGCGATCGCGGCGAGGCGCGAGTTCACGCCGAGCTTGCCGAGCACGTTCTGGACGTGGGACCGGACCGTCGAGACGGAGACGCCCATCTGGTCGGCCATGTGGCTGGTCGGCTCGCCGCGCACGATCCGGCGCAGCACGTCGTCCTCCCGGGGCGTCAGGTGGTGCGCGAGTTCGAGCGCGTCCTGGTCCCCGAGGAGCGGCGCGGGCTGGAGCGCGGCCCGCAGGAGCTGCGGGTCGTAGTACGGCGGGCTCGCCAGGCCGGCGTCGATCGCCCGGAGCAGTTCGCTCGGCAGGATGTGGGTGTTCGCGATGCCGGCCGCCGAGACGGAGACGGCTTTGCGGAGCACCGAGCCGTCCTCGCGGTCGGTGATGAGGAAGACCGGTCGCTTGCAGTCGGTCAGGACCCGGTTCCGGGAGACCGCTTCGAGTGCGACCAGGCAGCAGTCGACCTGTGCGTCGGCGGCGGCGAGCGCCTTGGCGCTGCGGGCCTCGATGGGGAGGTCGCCGCGTCGGTGGAGCAGGGGTCGAATGCTGGCGGAGAAGACCTGATTCGGGTCGTACAGCATGACACGCACGGTTGGCACCTCATCCTTCGGGTGTTCTACGGTCGCCTCCCCAGATGCGCGCCCTTCAGGCGGCCACCCCAGCATGACTGTTGGTAATCGCCCAGTCCAGCGTTGAGTCGGATGGACGACAGAACGAGGTCCGGGGGCCGTTCACCTGCGATAATGCAGGGCCGCAGGCTAACCGAACATCTGCACCCAGTAGATGGTGCCGTCGCGGTCGTACGCGCCGATGCCGATCACGTCGTAACCGCAGTTGAGGATGTTCGCGCGGTGGCCTTCGGAGTTCATCCAGCCCTCCATGACCGCCTCGGCGTCCGGGTAGCCGTACGCGATGTTCTCGCCGACGCCGCCCTCGTAGCCCTGGGCGTTGGCCCGGTCGGTGGGGGAGCGGCCGTCCTGCGAGGTGTGGTCGAAGTAGTCGTTGACGGCCATGTCCTCGGCGTGGAGGCGCGCGGCCGTGTCGAGGCGCGAGTCGCGCTCCAGGCCGCCGCAGCCGTTCTCGCCGCGCCGGTCGTTGACGATCGAGAGGACCTCGGCCTCGGCGTCGGCGTGGGGCGCGTCGTCGCCGCCGCCTTCGTCCTCGCCGCCGCCTGAACCGCCGTCGTCCGCTTCCGCGGTGGTCGAGGGCGCTTCCGCGGCTTCGGTGGTCGGCTGCTCCTCGGCCTCCTGCGGGAGGATATCGGCTTCCTTGACGTCCGCCGGCGGCGGCGAGGCGGGGCTCTCGGCCGCGGCTTCGGCGGAGGTGACGCTCGCGGTGGGGCCGTCGACGGCCGCCTCGGTCCCGTCCAGTGGCGACGCGACCGCCCACAGTGAGGTCGCGCTGGCCGCGAGGCCGAACGACGCCAGGATGGCGATGAGCATCCGGCGGCGGCTCTCGGCGGGGTCGCGGTGGCGCCCGCCCTGGAGTCTTCGCATGGGGGTACGGCTCCGTCGCGGGGTGGAAAATACACGTGGGTAGTTCGCGTTTCCGGGGACCCTACCAGGTTCGAACCGCCCGCGCACTGAGCACGCAGTGAGCGTGCGCCTACTCCATCCCCCTTCCGGGTGTGACCCCCGTCGAATCGGGTGGGCAAAGCATGTGCAAAGCTTGACGAAGACCGCCGGAAAGGCGGAAGATAGTGGGTGACGGCCAGTGTTCACGAGCCGTGCTCCACTGGTCCGGCAAGGGGCAATCGGCCCCGGCGGCTAAAAAAATTCACTCAGCAAATGCGACGTTTTTCATGGTGCGTACGCCAACGCCACCAGACGACGTGATCGCAAGGAGAAACTATGGCGAAAGCCCTCTACGGCCACATCGGCCAGGCTCCCAACAAGCGCCTGCTCGAAGAAGTGGTCCAGCTACGTGCGCGGGTACGCAACCTCGAGACCGAGCTTGCCGAGCTCCGGTCCCGGGACGCCGAGATCGAACAGGATCAGGTCGAGGAGTTGATGCGGCTGCACGAGCCCGCGTTGACCTAGACCGTCACTCGCACAACGGAAGAAAGGCGCGCCAGCTGCCAGCAGCGGGCGCGCATTGTCATGTTCGGGAGCGATGTTCCCCCCACCCCGGTCCGGGTTCGTCCCCTTTGCGACCTTTGATCTCCCCGCCCCGGTCACAGCGGCCTTGTACGCTGGGACGGTCCCGTACCCCGACGACGCCGACAGCCGGAGCGACCGTTGTACCTCAAGAGCCTCACGCTGAAGGGATTCAAGTCCTTCGCCTCGGCCACGACCCTGCGCTTCGAACCGGGCATCACCTGCGTGGTCGGCCCCAACGGCTCCGGCAAGTCCAACGTCGTCGACGCCATCGCCTGGGTCCTCGGCGAGCAGGGCGCGAAGTCCCTGCGCGGCGGCAAGATGGAGGACGTCATCTTCGCCGGCACCACCGGCCGCCCCGCGCTCGGCCGCGCCGAGGTCACCCTCACCATCGACAACTCCGACGGCGCCATCCCCATCGACTACTCCGAAGTCTCGATCACCCGCCGCATGTTCCGCTCCGGCGAAGGCGAGTACGAGATCAACGGCGACCGCTGCCGCCTCCTCGACGTCCAGGACCTCCTCTCGGACGCGGGCATCGGCCGCGAGATGCACGTCCTCGTCGGCCAGGGCAAGCTCGACTCCTACCTCCACGCCCGCCCCGAGGACCGCCGCGCCTTCATCGAAGAGGCCGCCGGCGTCCTCAAGCACCGCAAGCGCAAGGAGAAGGCCCTCCGCAAGCTCGAAGGCATGCAGGGCAACCTCGACCGGCTCTCCGACCTCACCGGCGAGCTGCGCCGCCAGCTCAAGCCCCTCGGCCGCCAGGCCGAGCTCGCCCGCCGCGCCCAGGCCATCCAGATGGACCTGCGCGAGGCCCGCCTGCGCCTCCTCGCCGACGACCTCGCCGGGCTGCGCACCAACATCGCCAAGGACCTCGCCGACGAGGAGGCCCTCAAGGAGCGCCGCGCCGTCCTCGCCGACGAGCACGACCGCCTCGCCGCCCAGGTCGCCGAGGTCGAGGCCGCGCACGCCGCCGACAAGCCGCGCCTCGCCCGCCTCCAGGAGACCTGGTACCGGCTCCAGGCCGTCGCCGAGCGGCTCCGCTCCACCGCCCAGCTCGCCGCCGAGCGCCGCCGCTACCTCTCCGAGGAGCAGGACGACCGCACCGGGCGCGACCCCGAGGTCCTCGAGACCGAGGCCCAGCGCATCCGCGAGCAGGAGATCGAACTCCGCGAGGGCATCGCCGAGGACTCCGAGCGCCTCGCCGCCGCCGTCGAGGCCCGCGAGGAGACCGAGGCCGCGCTGGCCGAAGCCGAGCAGCGCATCGTCGGCGCCGTCAAGGCCGCCGCCGAGCGGCGCGAAGCCCTCGCCACCCTGCGCGGCCGCGTCGACTCCCTCAAGTCCCGCACCGCCGCCGCGGCCGAAGAACTCGAGCGCGCCTCGATCGCCCTCGCCGAAGCGAAGGAGCGCGCTGAGGCCGCCGCCGAGGCGCTCGCCGAGGCCGAAGCCGAGAACGAGACCGCCGAGACCGACTCCGAGTTCGACGAGGCGCTCGCCGAAGCCAAGGCCCGCACCGCCGCCGCCAAGGCCGAACTCGACCGCCTCCAGGCCGCCGAGCGCGACGCCGACCGCGAGGCCTCCCAGTGGGCCGCCCGCGAGGAGGCCCTCGCCGTCGGCCTCCGCCGCAAGGACGGCGCCGCGGCGCTCCTCGCCCGCGTGGCCGACACCGACCGCGACGACGCCGGCCTTCCCTCGGACGACGTCCTCGGGAGCGTCGCCGCGCTCCTCACCGTCCGCCCCGGCTACGAGGCCGTCCTCGCCGCCGCGCTCGGCCGCCTCGCCGACGCCGTCGCCGTCACCGGCCCGGCCGCCGCCGCCAAGGCGATCCGGCTCCTGCGGGACGAGGACGGCGGCCAGGCCGCGTTCCTGGTGAAGCACGACCCGGCCGGTGCCCAGGACCGGCCGGCCGTCCCCGGCGGACTCCTGCCGGTGGCCGACACGGTCACCGCCCCCGCCGAACTCGCCGCCACGGTCCGCGCGGTCCTCGCCGGCATGGTCGTCGCCGACGACCTCGACGAGGCCCGCGCCATCGTCGAGACCCACCCCGGGCTCACCGCCGTCACCCGCTCCGGCGACGTCCTCGGCGCCGCGACCGCCCACGGCGGGTCCGCGAAGGCCCAGTCCTACATCGAGATCCAGGCCGCCGTCGACGAGGCCCGCGACGGGAAGATCGCCGCCGAGTCGCTCGCCGCCCAGCTCCGCGAGCAACTCGAGGCCGCCCGCGACGCCCACGCCGAGGCCGAGGCCGCCGCCGAGCAGGTTCGCACCGCCCAGCGCCAGGCCCAGGCCGCGCAGAGCGTCGTCGCCCGCCGCCTCGCCGAACTCGGCGCCGCCGCGCGCGGCGCCGAAGCCGAGGTCGCCCGCCTCGCCCAGGCCAGGGACCGCGCCCAGACCGCCCGCGAAGCCGACACCGCCGGCCTCGCCGGCCTCGAAGCCCAGCTCGAAGAGCTCGAGTCCCTTCCGGCGATCGAGGAGCCCTCCACCGACGAGCGCGACGTCCTCGCCCGCGAGCTCGACGCCGCCCGCCAGAACGAGATGGAGACCCGCCTCTCCGTCCGCACCGCGGAGGAGCGCGCCTCCGCGCTCGCCGGCCGCGCCGACGCGCTCGCCCGCCAGGCCCAGTCCGACGCGCCGCGCGCGCCCGCGGCGCCGCCGTCGCCGCGCTCGTCGCCGAAGCCGCCTCCGAAGCGGGCGTCCAGCTCACCGACTCCCTCGAAGCGGCCGCCGTCGAACGCGACGCCATCGCCACCGAGCAGGCCCGCCGCGAAGCCGCGCTCGCCGACCTGCGCACCCGCGCCGCCGCCACTGCCGCCGAACTCGAGCGCATCACCTCCGCCGCCCACCGCGACGAGGTCGCCCGTGCCGAGCAGCGCCTGCGCATCGAGGCCCTCGAAGAGAAGGCCGGCGCCGAGTTCGGCGTCGACATCGAGACCCTGCTCGCCGAGTACGGCCCCGACCAGCTCGTCCCGCCCAGCGCCGAGGAGATCGCCGCCGCGGCCGAGAAGGGGCGGCCCGAGCCTGCCCCGGCCCCGTTCGACCGGGCCATCATGGAGAAGCGCGCCGCCCGCGGCGAACGCGAACTGAAGCTCCTCGGCAAGGTCAACCCCTTGGCGCTGGAGGAGTTCGCGGCCCTCGAGGAGCGCTACAAGTTCCTCAGTGAGCAGCTCGAGGACGTCAAGAAGACCCGCGCCGACCTCACCACGGTCGTCAAGGAGGTCGACGACCGGATCCAGCAGGTCTTCGCCGAGGCCTTCGCGGACACCGCCCGCGAGTTCGAGAACGTGTTCCAGACCGTCTTCCCCGGCGGCGAGGGCCGGATCCTCCTCACCGACCCCGACGACCTGCTCCACACCGGTGTCGAGGTCGAGGCCCGCCCGCCCGGCAAGAAGGTCAAGCGGCTGTCGCTCCTGTCCGGCGGCGAGCGGTCCCTGACCGCGCTGGCGCTGCTGGTCGCGATCTTCCGGGCCCGCCCCAGCCCGTTCTACCTGATGGACGAGGTCGAGGCGGCGCTCGACGACGTGAACCTGGGCCGCCTGCTCGATCTGCTGCGCCGGCTCCAGGAGAACTCGCAGCTGCTGATCATCACGCACCAGAAGCGCACCATGGAGATCGGCGACGCGCTGTACGGCGTCACCATGCGCGCGGGTGTCACGCAGGTCATCAGCCAGAAGTTCTCCCGCGAAGAGGACTGACGGCCTCCCAGTACAGTGTGGGGGTGCGCCCGGGCCACCGGGCTTTTCGCGTGCGCGCAATCGAGCAAGACCGTCGCTGGAGGGCTTTCTGTGGACAACCTGTGGATCTGGGTGGTCGCCGCCGTAGTAGCGATCGCCGTCGTGGTGGGCGTCGTACTCGCCGTGCGCGGCCGGTCGGGGTCGGCGCCCGTGGAGGCGCCCGCCGAGGAGCCGCAGGTCGAGGGCGGGAAGGCCGAGCCTGAGACGGAAGCGCCCAAGGCCGAGGCGGTGCAGGCGCCGCCGGCCGTCGAGGCTCCCGAGCCGGTCGCGGGCCGGCTGGTGCGGCTGCGGTCGCGCCTGGCCCGGTCGAACAACGCGCTCGGCAAGGGGCTGCTGGCGCTGCTGGCGAGCGACAAGCTCGACGACGACGTGTGGGACGAGGTCGAGGAGACCCTCCTGACCGCCGACGTCGGCCTGGCCGACACGACCGCGGTCGTCGAGCGTCTGCGCGAGCGGGTCAAGGTCCTCGGCACCCGCGAGCCCGAGGAGTTGCGCCGGCTGCTGAAGGCCGAGCTGACCGCGGTCCTCGAACCGGGCCTGGACCGCTCGATCGCGACGGTCGCCCCGGACGGCGGGGGCCCCGCCGTGATCCTCATGGTCGGCGTGAACGGCTCCGGCAAGACCACCACCTGCGGCCGTGTGGCCCGGGTGCTCATCGCCGAGGGCAAGACCGTCGTCATGGGCGCGGCCGACACGTTCCGCGCCGCCGCCGCCGAGCAGCTCGAGACGTGGGGCGCCCGCGTGGGCGCGAGGGTCGTGCGCCGCGGCGAGGGCGCCGATCCGGCCTCGGTGGCGTTCGACGCCGTCAAGGCCGGCGCGGAGGACGGCGCCGACGTGGTGCTCGTCGACACCGCGGGGCGCCTGCAGAACAAGGCCGGGCTGATGGACGAGCTCGGGAAGGTCAAGCGGGTCATCGAGAAGCAGGGCCCGGTGGCCGAGACGCTGCTGGTGCTCGACGCGACCACGGGCCAGAACGGCCTGCAGCAGGCGAAGGTCTTCGGCGAGGTCGTCCAGGTCACGGGCATCGTGCTGACGAAGCTCGACGGTTCCGCCAAGGGCGGGATCGTGATCGCGGTTCAGCGGCAGTTGGGGGTACCGGTTAAGCTGGTCGGACTCGGAGAAGGCCCGGACGACCTGGCCCCGTTCGAGGTCGGAGCGTTCGTCGACGCGATCGTCGACGGCACCGAAAGCTGACGAGGACGCAAGGGCACAGCGGGGACCGGTGAGCCAAGACGAGATTCCGCTTATTGGCGGCAACACGAGCACGGTCATCCGGCTGGGGGACACGGTCCGCCGGAACACGGGACCCTGGACCCCCGCGGTCCACGCCCTGCTCAGGCACCTCGACGGCGCCGGTTTCACGGGCGCGCCGAGGGTGCTCGGCATCGACGAGCACGCGCGCGAGGTCCTCTCGTTCGTGGAGGGCGAGCCGGGCAAGTATCCGCTGGCGCCGCACTGGACCACCGACGAGACGATGAGCGCGGTCGCGAAGATGCTGCGCATGTACCACGACGCGCAGTACGGCTTCCGGCCGCCGCCGGGCGCGACCTGGCGGTCCTTCGGGCCGCCGCCTCCGGACACGGAGGTCATCTGCCACCACGACGCCGCGCCGCACAACGTGGTCTGGCGTCCGGACGGGACGCTGTCGCTCATCGACTTCGACCTGGCGAGCCCGGGCGCGCGGATCTACGACGTGGCGTACGCGGCCTGGACGTGGGTGCCGATCTTCACCGACCGGGACTCGATCACCTTGGGCTGGAAGAAGCCCGACCGGCCGCGGCGGCTGCGGATGTTCGCGGACGCGTACGGGCTCTCCGACCGCGACCGCCAGCGCTTCATCAAGGTCATCCGCAAGCGGATCGTCGACCACATCGAGGGCATCCGCCGCATGGCGCAGGCCGGCGACCCGGCGTTCGAGCGGATCGTCCAGAAGGGCCATCTGCGCCGGCCGGCGCGGGACCTGCGGCTGCTGGACGCGGAGCGGTACATCCTCGACGAGGCGCTCCGCTAGATTCTCGTGTTCGCGGGCGCGAGCGCGCGTCTTTATGGGTTTCGCGTGCCTGGAACGCGTAGTCGGGCGAAGACCCGCCGACGAGCCGGGAGCCGGGGGTCTTCGCCCATTGGAGCGCTCCCAGTCGTTGCGCGGACCTGCCCGGGGAGTTCGGGTGGGCCGCGCCGGGGGGAGTGCCGAGACTTGGCGCGCGATGGATTTGAGGGAATTGGAGCAAACGTACCGTGTGAGCGCTTGCCTGTCAATACATTGGTGGCCGTCAATGTCAAGTGCCTCCAGGGGTCCGCCCCCCGAGCTCTTCTCGGTCCCTGATCCGTTGGGGCGCAAAGACGGACGCCCCGGCCGACGTTCGGTGCGGCCGGGGCGTCCGACTCCTCAGGAGCGAAGTTCTAGGCGAGCAGGTCGCCCGCCCGGCTCAGGACGTGGGCCGCGACGTTCCGGCTCAGCTCCACGCCCGCGAGGTCCGCGGAGCGGGTGTGGATGCCCGACCAGACCCGGGCGTCGACGTTCTCCGCGGTGAGCGGATTCCAGGTGGTGTAGGTGCGCGTGACGCCGGGCGCGGACGGGCTCGGGATCGTGTACGCCGCGCCGGGACCGTCCCCGACGAGCTGGGTGAGCACCTCCTCGGCCGAGCCCGAGTAGGTGTTGTGGCCGCTCGGGTAGTCCGGGTGCGACGGGGTGGTGTGGAGCGGCGTCCAGGACGGGTCCTGCACGGTCGCCGGGTCCCCGTCCTCGACGCCGCCGGCGATGGCGGTGACCGGGCGCCACCACAGGTGCGCGTACTTCGAGTCGGAGGTGGCGATCTGGGTGTCGACCGATGCGACGTGGAAGAGCGCCACCAGTTCGACCTGGGCGCGCAGCGACCCGGTGTGGTGCTCGAGGGCGGCGCGCAGCACGGGGTTGTAGAGCGTGAACGAGCTGCCGAGCCAGAACTGCGCGGTGTCGGTCTGCTCCTGGGTGCGCGCGGTGCTGTCGAGGCCGCCGTAGATTCGAACCTCCTCGAGGTCGGCGCGGTACTGCGGGGTGCCGATGGCCGGAGGCGCTTCGAGGCGGAACTGGTCGGCGCTGTCGAGCGCGAACGGCACGGCGAACCGGGTGCCGGATTGCGCCGCGGGCGCGAACGCGGGCGGGGTCGGCTGCCACACCCCCGGTGCGGCCGCCGGGGGCGTGTACGCCGGGCTCACGGAGGCCGGGTCGAGGCCGTCGCCGCTGCGTTCGCTGAGGAGGTCGTCGGCGCGCTCGACGCCGGCGGCGACGCCCTTGCGCTTGGCCCGGCCGTCGGGGACGGCATCGAGCGCCGCTTCGAGGGCCGTGTCGAGCGCGGCCTGCTGCGTCGGGGCGAGGTCGGACAGGGCGCGGTGGACGGCGGCGGCGAGCGCGGCCGTGCGGTAGTGGTTCGCGTTGACGCCGTGGGGGACCCGGCGCACGGCTCGGGCGGCCGCGAGCCAGGCGATCGCCCAGGTGCGGCTGTTGGTGACCTGTGTCGGGGCCGGCGCGGCCGTGACGGCGGCGTTGGTGGTGTCGAACCAGCTCAACACGGCTTCGCTTGCGCTCGAACCGGTCTCGGCGGCGGCCGGAGCGGCGGCCCCGACGGCGATGCCCGCTGCCGCGGCGGGCGCGGCGGCGAGAACGGTGCGGCGGGAGATGGAGGTCCGGGTGCGATCGGTGGTCATGGTGCTCCTTGCGGTGCAGTGGGACAGGGGAAGCGGGGAACGGGATGAGAGCGGTGACGGCGGAACGCGGTGACGGCGTGGGAATCCGGTGGCGGCGGGCGGCGCGAGGTAGCGCCGTCCAGAACCTGATGCGGTGCAATCGAACCGAATCGGAAGCGCCGTCCAAGGCGAAGGCCGGTGGACTGCTGGGGGAGCCGGGAAGGACTCGGGGCTCAGGGAAAGTGGAGGTCGGCGAAAGGGGCCGCCGGTCCGAGCGGCGTTCGCAGGGAGGAGCCCGCTCGGACCGGCGGGTGCCGGGTCAGCGACAGAGGGCGCTGGCGACGCGCATCTGGTCGACCTCGCGCCGCTGGGCGAATGCGTTGGCGGGCTTCATGCCTCGAATATAGCGATAATCCCATCGGAATACTAGAGATAAGTCGTCTCGTACCGATGCCTTAACCGCCCGGTAACAGGGGCGCCTATCCTCTCGCCGGGGAGCGGGGAGCGGGGAGCGGGGAGCGGGGAGCGGGGAGCGGGGAGCGGGGAGCGGGGAGCGGGGAGCGGGGAGCGGGGAGCGGGGAGCGGGGAGCGGGGAGCGGGGAGCGGGGAGCGGGGAGCCGGGAGCCGGGGGAGAAGCCCTGTGCGCGAGGCCGGTACGGGGCCCATCCGCGGCGGCGCCGCTCATCCGGGCGGGCCGGCGGTGGTGGCATCCGGCTGCGGGCGTCCACCCACCCGAGGGTGGGTTGTACACCGCCCACCTTCCCCGCCGCCACCGACAGTCTCAGCCGACCTCGTCACCTGATCGGGGCGTGATCCGCGCCGCTTGCCTGCACCGAGGTCGACGCCGTCAGGCGGCGGTCCAGCGCAGTTCGCGGCTTGCCAAGGCGCCGTAGGGTGTCAGCGCCGCCAAGTCGGCCTTGTGCTCGCCGGGGTCGCGGTCCAGGGCCCTGGTGAAGCGGCGCTCGGGCGGGCCCTTCTGCGCGGCGGCGATGGGTTCGCCGTTCCAGGCCCCGCCGGTCGCGTACGGATGCTCGGGGCGGATCAGCACCGCCGGGGCGCCGTCCTGGGCCACCACGCCGACCGCGAGGTCCGACAGGCGCGGGTAGGCGGCGGCCGGGTCGCGCAGGAGCCGGTCGGTCTCCAGCACCTGCCCGTCCTGGAACACCGGCACGTACCCGCCGGGCGCCCACGCCGCGCCGGAGACCGACGCGTGCGCGAAGTACGCCGACCACAGCGCCGGGTCCTGGATCGCCTGGCGCGATCCCACGTGGACCGGCCGGGCGGGCCGGTCGCGGGCCTGGAGTTCGGGCAGGCCCAGCGGCCGCCCGTCCTCGTCGGCCCAGTAGGCGCCGTGCTGGCCGTCGAGGAGCACCCACCGGTCGAGGTCGTCGATCCACGCCTCCGCGACGGCGTGCCCCTGGCCCACCCCGTCGTGGTAGTCGCCGCGCCGCAGCCACACCCGGCGGGCCGGGATCCGGAGCGCGTTGAGCGCCTGGGCGAGCACGATCGAGTACTCCACGCACGAGTACCGCGCGCCGTTGGCGACCTGCTCCAGGACGTCGACCGCGTCGCCGGCGTTGATCCGGGCGTTCGCGTGCCGCCACAGCGCCGACGTCCACCCCAGCAGGTCCCTCGCGGTCCGCCACGCGCCCGCCGCGGGCCGCGGGAGCCGGGTCAGGAGCTGCGCCTCGCGATGGGCCTGGATGCGGTCCAGCCACAGCGGCGCGGCCGGCGCGGGCTGGGGCCACGCGGTGATCCGCAGCGGCGGCGCCGGCACGTTCGCCTTCGCGCGTTCGAGGACCGCGGCCCAGTCCGGGTCGGCGCCGAACGCGGCCGACAGCTCCGGCTCGAACAGGTCCGTCTGGTGGAAGCCGGCGTCGATCGCCTCGTCGAGCTTCGCCCGCGCGCCCTTGAGGCCGACCTTGTGCGCCGCGATCGCCAGCGACGGCGCCCACAGGTCGCGCCAGAACTCGGCGTCGGCGCGCAGGGTCGGCTCGAGGTCGAGCAGCGTCCACCACCGCGCGCCCCGCATGGCGTCCTGTGCGACGGTCCGCACGCGGGCGAGCCGGGACGAGGTCAAGGGAGCTGCCACGAGGTCGCCTTTCAGACGGAGGAGAGGGCCGCAGGCCCTCCTGCACGGTGTCTCCGAACAGTAACGTCCGGACCCGCCGCCGGGCCAGGCCCCGTTTAGCGCCGTGCGCCCGGGGAAGACCACGCGGACCGCCGCCGAGAGAAGGACCCATGGAGCGACCACCGCAGTCCCGATCCGTCCGCCACCGCGAGCTCGACCTGGACGGCATCCGCGTCTTCTACCGCGAGGCCGGCCCCGAGGACGCGCCGGTCCTGCTGCTGCCGCACGGGTACCCGTGCTCCTCCTACCAGTACCGGAACCTCATGCCGGCCCTCGCCGACCGCTGGAGGACCGTCGCCCCCGACTTTCCCGGGTTCGGCCTCAGCGCCACGCCCGAGTCCTTCGCGTACACCTTCGACGGCTACGCGCGGTTCCTGGAGCGGTTCGCGGCCCGGCTCGGCCTCGAACGGTACGCGCTCTAGCGAGGAGGGCTTCCGCGACGAGTTCCTCAACGACGTCCGCGAAGACCTCGCCGAACGCGTCCCGCCCGACCTGTGGGTCCTCGCCCGGGAGCAGCTCGGCACACCGGAGCGCCGCGCGATCATGACCGGCCTCATGGAGGGCCTGCGCGAGAACCTCGACTGGTTCCCCCGCTACCAGCGGTACCTGCGCGAGCACCGGCCGCCGGCCCTCATCGCCTGGGGCCCGCAGGACCGCTACATGCCCGAGGAGGCCGGCCGCGCCTACCTGCGCGACCTGCCCGACGCCGAGTTCCACCTCCTCGACGGCGGCCACTGGGCGCTCGAGACCAACTTCGACGAGGTCGCGGCGCTGGTACGGGACTTCCTCGCCAGGACCGTCCGGTGACCGGGGACACCCCCCGAGAGGGCGGTCACCGCGCGACACCGCGCAATCCCCGTTGTGCCTGGCGTCCGCGCCAGCTAGAGTGAGCGGCATGATCCTTTAGAAGAGATACGGCCGCTGTGGGCGCGAGCGCCGACCGGCCGACACGATGCGTGCCACTGAGACGTCGAGCATCGCTCCGTTTCGCGCTCACGTCTCTTCAAGCTCAACCCGAGAAGGGGATCCGCATGACCGCTGAAACTCCGGAACCGCAGCAGGACACCGCCGACACCGACGCGCCGCTCAACCGCGAGGAGCGCCGGGCGCTGGCCCGCGGCAAGAAGACCGGCAAGGCCGGACACCAGGCGATCGGCGACAAGAAGTCGAAGGTCCGCTCGCAGATGCCGAAGGGCGGGCCGGGCAAGTTCCAGCTCCCCACCAAGAACGGCTGAGCCGGGGACGGCCCGAACGAGCACAGAGGCCGCCGGACCATCGGGTCCGGCGGCCTCCGCCGCGTCTCAGGCGTCAGATCGCCTCGCAGGTTACCGCCGGCGTCGCCGCCGGGGTGGACGCGATGAACCCGAAGACCTCACGCGACTGGCCCGACGCGACCGTGCCGTTCCAGCCCACGTCGGTGGCCGTCACGCCCGCGCCCGAACTGGTGACCGTCGCGTTCCACGAGGACGTGATCCGGGTGGTGCCGGCCCACGTCCAGGTGAGCCGCCAGCCGTCCAGGGCGGCGTCGGTGGCGGTCACGGTCACCTTGCCCTGCCAGCCCGAGCCCCAGTCGTTGACGATCCCCACGACCGCGGTGCAGTCGCCCTCGGTCGGCCCGCCCGTGGTCGGGTCCTCGGTCGGCGACGTGGTCGTCGGGTCCGGGTCGTCGCCGAAGACCGTCGCGCGCTCGGCGGTGTTCTGGATGCCGTACGTCGACTCGAAGATCCGCTCCCCGTACGCGGTCATCTGGTTCGGGTCGAAGTTGAGCACCTGGTCGAGGATCGGGTCGGAGTTCCCCGAGTAGGACCAGCCGATCCAGCCGATCCCGCGCGCCTCGGCCTCGGCCTGGATGGTCTGCCAGGCGACCGTGGAGCCCTGGTGCGTGTCGGCGTACTCGCCGACGATGAGCGGCAGGTTCATCGCCTCGAACGCGTCGAAGTAGTCGATCACCGTCTGCGGACTGCTGTAGACCTGGTACATGTGCACCGAGAACAGCGTGTTGCCGAGCGGGTCGGCCGCGGCCACCGTGGGCGCGTTGTCCCGCATCGTGTTGGTCCAGTCCTGGCCCCAGTTGGGGGCGTCGACGACCAGGGTGTGCTCGAAACCGATGTCGCGCATGCGGTCGACCGCGTTCACGGTCGCCTGCGTCCACTGGCCGGGGTCGGTGTTGCCGATCGGCTCGTTGCCGATGTTGATGAGGACGTACGCCTCCTCGCCCTCCAGGACGCTGTAGAGGCCCTGCCAGAAGGTGACGGCCTGATCCAGGCTGGCCGCACCCGACTGCTCGCCGTATCCGGTGGTGTCGTGGACTTCGAGGACGCAGATGACGCGCTGCGCCTTGCACTCGGCGACGATGTCGGCCACCCGGTCGGGCGTGGAGGTGCCCCAGGCGCGGTGGCCCGAGCCGAGGACGACGCGGATCGTGTTGGCGCCCAGGTCGCTGATCTCGCCGTAGCTGTCCCATTCGCCCTGGTACCAGACGTCCGGGTGGGTCGAGCCGCGCATGATGAACGGGTTCCCGTTCGCGTCGATGAGCTGCGTTCCCTCGATCGAGAACCCGCCCTGCTGGGCGCTGGCGGGGACGAGCTGCCACATGCCGGTCAGGGCCACGGCGAGCGCGGCGGCGGCCGCCGTCAGCCAGACCCGCATGCGGCCGTGCCGCTTCGGAAGCGCGCGGTGCAGCCGACGACGCCGTGCCGGGGCGGCGTCGGTGGTGCTGTGTTCCATGGGTTGAATCCCGTCTGTAGGTTCAGGTAGAGAGGTGAATCGGTTAATCCCGACCTCAACATAGAGAACCATAAATATCGATGGGGTTCAAGGCGTGCTCCGGAATTGTCCTTCCAGGAACGATGTCCGCTCGGCGGTCAGGGCCGGGCGGGACCGGTGGAACCGCGCGGGGAGAGCTGCGCGGGGCGGAACTGAACCGAGAAAGCCCGCTCGTCGATCGGGCTCGGGGCCGCGCCGATGACCGACAGGAGCACCTCGGCGCACTGCGACCCGTACGCGGTGATGTCGCGGGTGAGGGACGTGAGCGCCGGGTGCGTGAGGCGGCACAGCGGCGAGTCGTCCCAGGCCACGATGGACAACTCGTCGGGGACGCGGATGCCGAGCTCGTGGGCGACTCCGAGCCCGGCCACGGCCATGACGTCGTTGTCGAAGATGATCGCGGTGGGCCGCTTCGCCGAGGAGAGGATCCGGCGCGTGATGCGCGCGCCCTGCTCGCCGGTGTAGTCGCTGTGGAAGGTCTCCATCGCCTCGAGTTCGAGCCCGGCGGCGGTGTCGGCGTACGACCGGTCGCGGATCGCGGTGTGCAGCAGGTGCTCGAAGCCGGCGACGCGCGCGACCCGCCGGTGTCCGAGCGCGTGGAGGTACTCCAGGATCTCGCGGCACGGCTCGGCGTCGTCGTGCCAGACCGCCGGGAGGCGCGCCCCCTCGACGGGGCCGCCGACCGCGACCGCGGGCAGGCCCAGGTCGGCCACGAAGTCGAGCCGCCGGTCATCGGTGCCGACGTCGCACAGCAGCACCCCGTCGACGCGGCGCTCGGCCCACCAGCGCCGGTAGACCTCCAGCTCCACGTCGACGGTGTCGACGATCTGGAGCGTCAGCCCGAACGAGCCGGCCGAGAGGGTCGCCTCGATGCCGCTGATGAGCTCCATGAAGTACGGCTCGATGCCGAGCGTGCGGGCCGAGCGGCGCAGCGCGATGCCCACCGCCTGGGCCGAGGACACCGACAGCGACCGGGCGGCCCGGTTCGGGACGAACCCCATCTCGGCGGCGATCGCCAGGATCTTCGTGCGGGTGGTCTCGGAGACCCCGGGCCTGCCGTTGAGCGCGTAGGAGACCGCGCCCTTCGACACACCCGCCGCTGCGGCGATGTCGGCGATGGTCACACGCCTGGTCATCGGTGGTCCTCTCAATGCAGGTGTTCGGCTCGCGGGCGCGCCCGTCGGGCCGGGTCCGCGAGCGCGGCCGGTGCGGGCCTCCGGCTCGCGGGCGTCGCCGGGGAGGCCGAGAGCGGCGCCGGGTGACCGTGCGTCACCGGCTTCCAGACTGTATCTCACCCGCACCGCGAACCGGTTCAGTCGAGGCCGGGGGCTTAGGCATCCAGATATCCACAAGCATCATTTCAATCTGATCACGGTGGCGTCAAGGCATCGGCGGCGCGTGACGGGGCCGCTCAGTTCGGGTCACTTATTCGGTTAAGTGACCTGCGCCGCGAACACCGCGGTGATGGGCGTTGCGACGGCCGCCTCGATGCTGGCTACGCTGCCGACGGTGGTGTTCTTCTCCCTGTTCCAGAAGCACTTCATCGAAGGCATCGCTCCCTCCGGTATCAAGGCATAGGAGTCTTTTTGAGCGCCAAGCGAACCCTGCACGAGGGCTGGACCGTCTCCGGTGACCCCGGCGCGCCGGTCGCCGTCGATTCCATTCCCGCGTCCGTGCCCGGCGAGGTCGTGTCCGCCCTCTTGGACGCCGGCCTGGTCGAGGACCCGTACACCGACGACGCGGAGCGCGGCGTCGCGTGGGTCGGCCGCCACGACTGGACCTACCGGACCTCGTTCGCGTTCGAACCGGGCGAGTGGGACGGGATCGACCTGGTCTTCGACGGGCTCGACACCGTCGCCCGCGTCTCCCTCAACGGGACGGCCGTGGGCGAGACGGCCAACATGCACCGCCGCTACCGCTTCGACGCGCGCTCGGCGATCCGCGAGGGCGCGAACGACCTCGAAGTCGCGTTCACCTCCCCGTACGCGTACGCGGAGGCCCAGCGCGACCGGCTCGGGGACCGGCCCAACGCCTACCCCGAGCCAGGGAACTTCATCCGCAAGGCCGCCTGCAACTTCGGCTGGGACTGGGGCCCGAACCTCGCCGGTGCCGGGATCTGGCGCCCGGTGCGCCTGGAGACCTGGACGACCGCGCGCATCGCCGAAGTCGTCCCGCGCGTCTCGGTCGAGGCCGGCCTCGGCGTGGTCGAGTTCGCGGTCGACCTCCAGCGAGCCGCCGACGCGGACCTCGAACTCGTCTGCACCGCAGGCGATCAGAGCACGACCGTGGACGTCCCGGCCGGCGCCGGGGTCGCACAGGCCCGCGTCGAGGTCCCGGACCCCGAGCTGTGGTGGCCGCACGACCGCGGCGGCCAGCCGCTCTACGACGTCGCCGTCTCGCTGCGCTCCGGCGGCGAGGAGCTCGACGCCTGGTCGAGCCGGATCGGCTTCCGCACCGTCGAGCTCGACACCGAGCCCGACGCCGACGGCCGCCCGTACACGCTCAAGGTCAACGGCGAGGCCGTCTGGGTCAAGGGCGTCAACTGGATCCCGGACGAGGCCCTGTTCGGCCGGATCGACGCCGCGCGCCTGAAGCGGCGGCTGCGCCAGGCCAAGGCCGCGGGGATCGACTACATCCGGGTGTGGGGCGGCGGGACGTACGAGTCGGAGGACTTCTACCGGCTCTGCGACGAACTCGGCCTCATGGTCGGCCAGGACTTCCTGTTCGCCTGCGCCGCATACCCGGAGGAGGAGCCGTTCTGGTCCGAGGTCGAGGCGGAGGCGCGGGACAACCTGGCCCGACTGGCCCCGCATCCGAGCCTGGTCACGTGGACGGGCAACAACGAGAACATCTGGGGCTGGCACGACTGGAACTGGCAGGAGTCGCTCGGCGGGCGCACCTGGGGCGCCGGGTACTACCACGACCTGCTGCCGAAGCTGGTGGCCGAGGTCGACGGGACCCGCCCGTACTGGCCCGGCAGCCCGTACTCGGGCGTGCCGGAGCTGCACCCGAACGAGCAGGCGCACGCGTCGGTCCACATCTGGGACGTCTGGAACGACCGCGACTACGTCCACTACCGGGACTGGCGGCCGCGGTTCGTCGCGGAGTTCGGCTACCAGGCCCCGCCGACGTGGGCCACGGTGCGGCGCATGGCGACCGACGAGCCGCTGCAGGCCGAGTCGCCGAACCTGCTGTGGCACCAGAAGGCCGCTGACGGCCAGGCCAAGCTCCAGCGCGGCCTCGACGCGCATCTGCCGCCGGTGCGCGACTTCGACGACTGGCTGTACTTCACGCAGGTCAACCAGGCACGCGCGGTCCGGCTCGGCGCGGAGCACTTCCGCTCGCTCCAGCCGTACTGCACCGGCGCGGTCGTGTGGCAGCTCAACGACTGCTGGCCGGTGACCTCGTGGGCCGCGATCGACGGCGAGGGGCGCCTCAAGCCCCTGTGGTACGCGCTCCGGGACGCCTACGCCGACCGGATCGTGACGTTCCAGCCGGAGGGCGACGGCGTCAAACTGGTGGCGATCAACGACGCCGCCGAGCCCTGGAAGGGCGTGATCGGGTTCTGGAAGTGCTCGCCGCAGGGCCGCATCATCGGCCGGGCGCTCATGCAGATCCGCATCGACGCCCGCGACACCGCCGAGCTCGTCCTGGAAGGCCACGCCGTCCCGAAGGACGGCGAGTTCCTGGTGACCGGCCGCGAGCGGTTCCCGCGCGCCACCTGGTTCACCAAGGAGGACAAGGACATGGACTGGCCGGCGGCCGACTTCACCGCGGCGACCGCGCTCGTCGACGGCGGCGTGGCGGTGACGATCACGGCCGAGACCGTGCTCAGGGACGTCTGCGTCTTCGCCGACCGCCTCGACCCGGATGCGGTGGTGGACAAGGCGCTCGTCACGCTCATCCCCGGGGAGCAGGCCACGTTCACCGTCATGAGCGAGGCGATCGCGGCCTCGCCCGAGCTGACCGCGGCCCTGACGGCGAAGCCGGTGCTGCGCGCGATCAACGACTGACATCGACGAGGACGGACCTGCGGGAGCCGCCCGCAGGTCCGTTCGCATGGTGGGAACCGGATTTCCGAATCACGGCTTTCGAGTAGAGTGTCTGCCGTCGGCGCCGCCCCAACCGCCCCTTCCGCCCCTCCCGAGGTGCAGGCGCTCCCGGAAGACACGAAGAGAAAACGGTTCCCCCCGATGATCCAACGCATCAGCGCCTTCACCGGCACCTGGCTGCCCGCCATCGTCCTCGTCGCCGCGGCGGTCGCCTTCGCGACCCCCGGTACGTTCGCGCCGCTCGGCGGCCTCGTCCCGTACCTCCTCATGGTCATCATGCTCGGCATGGGCATGACGCTGCGCCCCGAGGACTTCGCGATCATCGGCAGGCGCCCGCTGCCGGTGCTCCTCGGCGTCGCCGCCCAGTACCTGGTCATGCCCTTGGCCGGCTACGGCCTGGCCCGGGCCCTCGACATGGACCCGATGCTCGCCGTCGGCATGGTCCTCGTCGGCGCCGCTCCCGGAGGGACCGCCTCGAACGTCATGGTGTTTCTATCCAAAGGGGACACCGCGCTCTCGGTGGCGATGACCTCGGTGTCGACCCTGCTCGCGCCGCTCCTGACTCCGGTGCTGGTGCTGTGGCTCGCGGGCGAGTTCCTGCCGGTCGACGCCGGCGACCTGTTCGTGTCGATCATCCAGATCGTGCTCGTGCCGGTCGTGGTCGGCCTGCTGCTGCGCCGATTCGCCGCCCGCGCCGTCGAGAAGGTCCTCGACGCGCTCCCGCTGGTCTCGGTCGTCGGCATCGCGCTCGTCGTCATGGCCGTCGTCGGCGGCAGCGCCGACGCGCTGCTCGAAGTGGGCGCCCTGGTGATCCTGGCGGTGGTGCTGCACAACGGCCTCGGCCTGGTCCTCGGCTACGGGCTGGCGAAGCTCGGCCGCCTCCCGGCCACCGGCCGCCGCGCCGTCTCGATCGAGGTCGGCATGCAGAACTCCGGTCTGGCGGCGGCCCTGGCGACCGCCCACTTCAACCCCGTCGCGGCCCTGCCTGCCGCGGTGTTCTCGGTGTGGCACAACATCTCCGGTTCGCTCCTGGCCGGATACTGGTCCCGCCGACCGGTGAGCGGGCGCGAACCGGAGCCGGCCGGCCGGGACGCCTGACCCTGCGCATGCGAACGGCCCCGCCCGAAGCCGGCGGGGCCGTCGTCGCATGCGGGACCGGCTTACGCCTTCTCGCCGGTGACCGGCTCCTCGGAGGCCGCGTCGGCGTACTCCGCGGGCGCCTCGGGGGACGCCGCCGGGGCCTCCTCGGACGCTTGCGGGGATGCCGCCGTCTCGGGCGCTGCGGCCGTGCCGTCGGCCGTCGGCTCCGGGGCCGCCGCGGCGTCGGCGAGGGCGTCCTCGCTCGCCTCCGGCGTGGGGACGCCGATGCCGCCGACGACGGGCTCGTTCGGCTCGGGTTCCGGTTCTTCCTTGACGGGCATGGGAAGCGACTGCGAGATGCGCAGGGCCGCCTGGATCAGCTCCCAGCCGAGCGGGAGCGCGGTGCCGTCCGGGAGGTCGAGGTCGAGGGCGAGGTCGTCGGCGAGGCCGGCCTGCTTGGCGAGCTTGACGACGACCGGGTGGGTCGAGCGGTTCGGCGCGTAGCACCACTTGGGGGCGGCGAGGCCGAAGTCGCGGGCGAGCATGACCGCGGCGATCGCGGCCGGGCCGTCGACGAGGACCGCGGTGGAGCGGGTGGCGGCGGTGAAGATCGCGGCGGCCATCGCGCCGAGCTGGGCGCCGCCGAGCCGCGAGATCAGCTCCTGCGGGCTGCGCTTGAAGCCGCGGTTGAACGCGAGGTGGTCGCGCAGGGCCGAGACGCGGCCCATCCAGGCGGCGTCGAAGACCGCGCCGCCGGGGGCGTGGAGCTGCGGCTGGAAGTTCGTGATCTCGTCCTTCGCGATGAACGAGCAGACCGCGACCGAGGCGGTCACGGCGCCCGCGCCGAGACCGGAGACGAGCAGCAGGTCGGCGCCTTCGTCGATGGCGCGGTCGGCGGTCTCGCGGCCGAGCCGCAGGGCCGCGTCGACCTCGGTCTCGTCCAGGAGCGGGCCCTCGGCGCCCTCGCTGGCACCGGTGCGGACCACGGTGATCGGGAGGCCCGAGCGCGCCGCCTGCTCGGCGAGCGGGCCCCGGCCCTGCTCGAGGGCCTCGGCCTGCTCGCCGACGGGCGCGTAGTCGCCGGCGTCCCAGCCTTCGGGGTACTCGCCGGCGAACAGGAGCATCCGCGGCGCGGTGAACGGCTCGGGCGCGTCGGTGGCCTGCATGCGGGCGGCCCAGCCGACGGCCGCCTGGAGGCGGCCGAGGCCCGCCCCCTCGATGAGCGCGTCCTGGAGCCGCGCGTTCGCGCGGGTGGTCCACACCCCGTTGGGGAACTTCGCTTTGAGTTCGGCGAGGGGCCCGGCGTCGGTCGTCTGTGTCACGGCACAAGGCTAGCGCGGTGGCGGTGGGGCACAATTGGCCAGTGACCACCATCGAGTTCGCCAAAGGGCACGGCACCGGGAACGACTTCGTGATCGTCCCCGACCTCGAGGACGCCCTGCCGCTGAAGGACGCCCAAGTCGCGCTCCTGTGCGACCGCCGCTTCGGGATCGGCGGGGACGGCCTGCTGCGCGTGGCGCCCTCCGACGACCCGGCGGCCGCGTGGTTCATGGACTACCGGAACGCCGACGGCTCGATCGCCGAGATGTGCGGCAACGGGGTGCGGGTCTTCGCCCGCTACCTGCTCGAGAAGGGCCTCGCCGAGGGGCCCGAGATCCGCGTGGCGACCCGCGCGGGGATCAAGACCGTCACCGTCGCCGACGGGGGCTCCGGCGAACTCCGCGTCGACATGGGCTCGGCGGCGTTCGGGCCGACGTCCCAGGCGTCCGTGGAGGGCTTCACCTGGCCCGGTCAGGCCGTCTCGATGGGCAACCCCCACCTGGTGTGCCAGTTGGGCGACGACGCCGAACTGGAGGCGCTGGAGCTGTTCCACCAGCCCCGGTACGACGCGGCCCTGTTCCCCGACGGCGTGAACGTCGAGTTCGTCGTCGGCACCGCCCCGCACGTGCGCATGCGCGTCCACGAACGCGGCGTCGGCGAGACCGCCTCGTGCGGCACCGGCGCCTGCGCGGTCGGCGCGGTCGCCCTGCGCCACGCCGGGCTCGAGACCGGGACCTGCAAAGTGGACGTCCCCGGCGGGACCCTCACGATCACGGTCACCGAGGACACGCTCTTCATGACCGGCCCGGCCGTGATCGTCGCCGAGGGCGCGTTCCGCCTCTAGCCGCGCGCCGCCCGCAGGGCGGGTGGGCGGGGTAGGAGGAGTGCCATCCCGAACCCCCACCCTCCCCGGGGGAACGGTAGGTGCGATCCTCCCGCCCGGGTCCGACAGAACGCGCCGCCCGCGGCGCCCCTGTCACCCGAAAGCGCGACAGCACGCGATGCCCGTGAGCCGGAGACTCGCACGCGGGTGCCCTGGAAGCCGGAGGCTCCCAGGGCACCCGTCACGTTCAGGTCACCGCATCACGCGCTTGACCGCGGCCGCGACCGCCGGGGCCACGTGCGGGTCGAAGACGCTCGGGACGATGTAGGTCGCGTTCACCTTGTCCTCGCCGACGCAGTCGGCGATGGCCGTGGCCGCCGCGACGGCCGCGTCGTCGTTCCAGCCGCGCGCCTGCGCGTCGAGGAGCCCCCGGAACACGCCCGGGAACGCCAGGACGTTGTTGATCTGGTTCGGCTGGTCCGAGCGGCCGGTCGCCACGATCGCCGCGTACCGCGCCGCCTCGGTGGGGGAGATCTCCGGGTCCGGGTTCGCGAGCGCGAACACGATCGGGTCCTTCGCCATCTTCGCCACGTCGGAGCCCTTGAGGATGTTCGGGGCGCTCACGCCGATGAACACGTCCGAACCCTCGACCGCGCCCGAGAGGTCCCCGGAGAAGTCCGTCTTGTTGAAGTGCTCGCCGAGCCACTTCCAGGTCTCGTTCTCGGTCTCCATCCCCGAGTGCAGCGCCCCGTCGCGGTCGACGGGGATGATGTCGCCGATCCCGGCCTTCTCCAGCAGCCGCATGATCGCGGTGCCGGCGGCGCCGCAGCCGACCACGGTCGCCCGCACGTCCTTGAAGTCCTTGCCGACCACGCGGAGCGCGTTGGTGAGCGCGGCGAGCACCACGATCGCGGTGCCGTGCTGGTCGTCGTGGAAGACGGGGATGTCGAGCCGCTCGCGCAGCCGCGCCTCGATCTCGAAGCAGCGGGGCGCGGCGATGTCCTCGAGGTTGATGCCGCCGTACGTCGGCGCGAGCGCGGCGACGATGTCGACGATCTCGTCGGTGTCCTGCGTGTCGAGGCACACCGGCCACGCGTCGACGTCGCCGAACTTCTTGAACAGGGCCGCCTTGCCCTCCATGACCGGCATCGCGGCCGCGGGGCCGATGTTGCCGAGGCCGAGGACGGCCGAGCCGTCGGTGACGACGGCGACGGTGTTGCGCTTGATGGTGAGGCGGCGGGCGTCGTCGGGGTTCTCGGCGATCGCCATGCACACGCGGGCCACGCCGGGGGTGTACGCCATCGAGAGGTCGTCGCGGTTGCGCAGCGGCACCTTCGCGTTGACCTCGATCTTGCCGCCGAGGTGCATGAGGAAGGTCCGGTCGGAGACCTTCTTCACGTCGAAGTCCGGCATCGCCTCGAGGATGTGCGTGACCTGCTCGGCGTGCGCGGCGTCGGAGGTGTCGCACGTGAGGTCGACGGTCATCCGCTTGTTGTCGGAGCCGACAACGTCGAGGGCGGTGACGATGGCGCCGGCCTGCCCCACGACGGTGGCGAGGCGACCCGCCGCGCCCGGGTCGGCCGAGAGGGCCAGTCGGACGGTGATGGAGAACCCCGCGCTGGGAAGACGGGCAGTGCTCATGCCACTCCTAATCAGTCACCACGTTGTGGACTCGAGGGTCGGTACCCATGAATCATGCCACCGCGCCCGCTCGGCCCGTTCCCGCCCGGTCGCGTCGTGACGGCTCCGACCAGCACCGACGTCCCGGCCGTTCCGGATCGCGGACTCCGGGGCCCGGTGACCAATAAGAACGAATCTCCGACCCGGTCCCGGCCGGCCGATGTCCACGGCCATAATCACTCGCCCGAGCGGGCACGGCGTGTCAAGCTTGTGGTGATGCGAGAACCGTATGAGAACACCCGAGAAGACTTCTCTTCCGACGCCCCTTCGACGGGCGAACTGGACCTGGAGGCGCGGCAGGCGCTGCGGCGCGTGGCCGGCGTCGCCTCCACCGAGCTCGAAGACGTCACCGACGCCGAGTACCGGCGCCTCCGCCTGGAGCGCGTCGTCCTCGTCGGCGTCTGGACCGAGGGCTCGATCGAGGACGCCGAGAACTCCCTCGACGAGCTCGCCCAACTGGCCGAGACGGCCGGCTCCGAGGTCGTCGACGGCCTCATCCAGCGTCGCTCCAAGCCCGACGCCGGCACCTTCATCGGCTCCGGCAAGGTCAAGGAGCTCAAGGACACCATCGAGGCGCTGGGCGCCGACACGGTGATCGCCGACGGCGAGCTGACCCCCGGCCAGCTCATCGCGCTCGAGAAGGCCGTGAACGTCAAGGTCATCGACCGCACCGCCCTGATCCTCGACATCTTCGCGCAGCACGCCAAGAGCGCCGAGGGCAAGGCCCAGGTCGAGCTCGCGCAGCTCCAGTACCTGCTGCCGCGCCTGCGCGGCTGGGGCGAGGCCATGAGCCGCCAGGCGGGCGGCCGGGCCGGCTCCAACGGCGGCGTGGGCCTGCGCGGTCCCGGTGAGACCAAGCTCGAGACCGACCGCCGGCGCATCCGCGCGAAGGTCGCGAAGCTGCGCCGCGAGCTCGCGAAGCTCACGGTCACCCGCGAGACCAAGCGCGACTCGCGCGCCCGCAACCGGGTCCCCGGCGTCGCGATCGCCGGCTACACCAACGCCGGCAAGTCGAGCCTGCTCAACGCCCTCACCGGCGCGGGCATCCTCGTCCAGGACGCCCTGTTCGCGACGCTCGACACCTCCACGAGGCGCTCGCGCACCTCCGAAGGCCGCGAGTACACCGTCACCGACACGGTCGGCTTCGTGCGGCACCTGCCGCACCAGCTCGTCGAGGCGTTCCGGTCCACGCTCGAGGAGGTCGCCGAGTCCGACCTCATCGTCCACGTCATCGATGGCTCGCACCCCGACCCGCTCGGCCAGGCCGAAGCGGTCCGCGAGGTGCTCGCCCAGGTCGGCGCCGAGGAGATCCCCGAGCTGGTCGTGGTCAACAAGCTCGACCTGGTCGACCCGGACACGATGCTGCAGCTGCGCTCCGACTGGCCCGACGCCGTGTTCGTCTCGGCCCGTTCGGGCGAGGGCATCGACAAGCTCCGCGACGCGATCGAGCGGGCGCTGCCGCAGCCGGACACCACGCTGACGGTCTGCATCCCGTACGTGCGCGGCGACCTCGTCTCCCGGCTGCGCTCGCGCGGCGAGGTCCTCTCGACCGAGCACCGCGGCGACGGCACCGTGATCACGGCCCGGGTCGACGACGCACTGGCCGGAGAATTGCGAGCGTTCGT
This sequence comes from Glycomyces albidus, assembly GCF_009451885.1. Taxonomy (GTDB): domain Bacteria; phylum Actinomycetota; class Actinomycetes; order Mycobacteriales; family Micromonosporaceae; genus Glycomyces; species Glycomyces albidus. The sequence goes on along the minus strand of NZ_WIAO01000004.1, from coordinate 14,667 downwards.
CCTGGAAACCAACTGATTCGCAGTGGTCCTGAACATGTCTCATGGGGGTCCACGCGCTGACATGGCGTGTTCTGGAACACTTGCCTGATGCGAGAGCGCCGTGTGGGTCGTAGGCCCCTGCCTGCGCGGCTCGTCGCCGGGACGGCCGGAGTGCTCGTCCTGGCTGCGGCCGCGTCCCCCGTATACGCGCAGGACGAGGAGTCCGGCGGCGAGGTGGTGTGCAGTCTCCACGGCACCCAGGCCCCGGCGGGCATCGTCCCCGCTACCGACGGCGACGGCTGGTGGATCGTGGCCGCCGGCTCCGAGCAGGACTCGACGCTCTCGGTCGACCGGGTCGGCGAGGACTGCAACACCCGCCCGGACGACGAGGTGTTCATCGACCAGGAGCCCTGGGACCCCCAGGCGCTGGCCCTCCAGGAGGGCGGCGAGTTCCTGTGGGTCGGCGACATCGGCGAGGCGACCGACCGCGACTCGATCACCCTGAACCAGATCGATCTCGGCGACTTCTCGAACAACGTGTCCTTCAGCTACGTCTTCCCGGGCGATTCGCGCGAGATCGGGACGTTCCTGCTGCTCACCGGTAAGAAGCCGCTGTTCTTCTCCGCCGACGAGGGCGAGGCGGCGCTGTTCTCCCCGCCCGGCGAGAACGACCCTGAGGGGGACACGCCGCTCGAGGAGGTCGGCACGGTCGCCCTGCCTGAGGGCGGCTCGGTGTCCGGCGCGGCCGTGAACGCCGACGGCACCAAGGTGGCGCTGCGCACCGAGGCGGCCGTCTACGAGTGGACCGTCGAGGGCGGCGACGTGGTCGCGGCCCTGGCCGGCACGCCGGTGACGACGCCGGTCGCCGACGGCGGCACGCCCGAGGGCATCGTGTACGACGCCGAAGGCAACTTCATCACCCTCGCCTCCACCGACGGCGAGGACGGCACGTTCGGCACCCTCACCCGCTACACCCCGGCCGCGCCTCCGGCGGCCGAGGAGGACGCCGGCGGCGACGAGGCGGCCCAGCCCGCCGACGAGGGCAAGAGCCTCGTCGACCGCATCCTCGACCTCGGCTTCGGCACGATCGTGAACATCCTCGTCGTCATCGCGATCATCGGCCTGCTCGTGATGGTGATCGGCATCGTCGTGATCCGCAAGTACCGCAAGGAGAACGCCGAGAAGGACGACGACGACGGGAAGGAGCCCGGCTTCGCCGCCGAGGAGGGCTTCGCCCGCAAGGACGGCTTCCTCGCCGACGACGACCCGGTCGACCTCGGCATCGAGGCGGGCCATCCCGACCCGGACCTGAGCGAGGTCGCACGCGGCAACGTCTACGGCGCGGCCGCGGCCCGCCCGGAGCCGAGCGGCAACGTGTACGGCGCCGCCCCGGCGCGCCCGGAACCCTCCGGGAACGTCTACGGCGCCGGCCCCGCCCGTCCCGAACCCTCCGGGAACGTGTACGGCGGCAGCCCGGCGCGTCCTGAGCCGCCGAGCAACGTCTACGGCGGCAGTCCCGCCCGTCCTGAGCCGCCGAGCAACGTCTACGGCGGCAGTCCCGCCCGTCCCGAGCCCTCGGGCAACGTCTACGGCGCCGGCCCCCGGCGCGAGCCCCCGGCGGGCGGGGTCTACGGCGGGCGCGAGGAGCCCCAGTACGGCGCGTTCGAACGCGGCGGCCACGGCAGCGTCTACGACAGCGCCGGTTCCCCTCCCGGCCCCGGCCAGTCCTTCGGAGCCCGACCCGCGCCGCCCGAGCCGTCGGGCAGCGTCTACGGCGGCAGTCCGGCCCGTCCCGAGCCCTCGGGCAACGTCTACGGCGCCGGCGGGCCCGAAGCCCAGCAGGGCTCGGTCTACGGGGCCGGAAACGCCGAACGGACCCCTGACGCCGATGAAGGCTACTGGGGCCCGCCTGAAGGCGGCACGACGTACGGCCGGGGCCGCTAGGCGCGCGATATTCGCGTTCGGACCGCGCCTTCCGGCACGGCGGGTCTTGCTCAGATCTTGCGGAGCACCGCGACGACGCGGCCGAGGATCTCGGCTTCGCTGGCGTCGATCGGGTCGTAGAGCGCGTTCGCCGGCAGCAGCCACGGTTTCCCGTTCTTGCGCTTCCAGGTCTTCACGGTCGCTTCGCCGTCGATCATGGCCGCGACGATCTCGCCGTTGAGCGCGTCGGGCTGCTGGCGCACCACGACCCAGTCCCCGTCGGTGATCGCCGCCTCGACCATGGAGTCGCCCTTGACGCGCAGCAGGAAGTGCACGCCCTCGCCCACGAACTCGGCCGGCAGGGGCATGACGTCATAGTCGCGCTCCTCGGCCAGGATCGGCTGCCCCGCGGCGATCTCGCCGACCATGGGGACGTAGCGGGGGCGCGGGTGCTGGGAGCAGGTCTGGACGCCGCCCGGCGTGGACTGGCGGACCCCGACCGCGCGCGGCCGGCCGGCCAGGCGGTTGAGGTAGCCCTTCCGTTCGAGCTGCTTCATCTGGTAGGCGACGGACGAGGCGGAGGCGAGCCCGACTTCGGCGCCGATCTCGCGGACGCTGGGAGGGTAGCCCTTGTTGTTGATGAACTCCTCGATGTACTCGAGGACTTGCTGTTGACGACGCGTCAGTTTGCGCGTTTTCGGACGGGATGTCGTGGTCTCGCTAGCCACAGGAGGCTCCTGTAAGACAAATGGGACGGTATGTCTGATTCCGACAATGTACTTCACGTGCTGGGTCTAGTCAAACATTCGTGCGACATCGGCGTGTCGCCGCGCTGGTAGGAATGTGTTTCGGCGCCTTTTCACCCGAACGGGTGAACGATAATACGTCGCGGCCTGGTTGACTGATTCCCCGGGGCGCGGGCTTCCCCCGTGATCACCGGGCTTGGTTCTGCGCTATTCTTGCCACTAGATCTTGTGGTCTGCTGTATCGTCTCTCACTAGGTGTTGGGGTTCCCGCACCTGCCGCGATGGCGGGAGGGAGACTGTCCCCGGCGCGGCGGCACGCGGCGCCGCGGAAATGTCGGCGGCCCGCGAGACGATGGTCGAGAAGGAGACTCTAGCGATGCGATGCCCTTACTGTCGTCATCCCGACAGCCGAGTAGTCGACTCGCGCGAGGCCGAGGACGGCAAGATCATCCGGCGCCGCCGAGTCTGCCAGGAATGCGAGAAGCGCTTCACCACCGTCGAGGAGTCCATCCTCGCCGTCGTCAAGCGCAGCGGCGCCACCGAGCCGTTCAGCCGCGGCAAGGTCGCCAGCGGCGTCCTCAAGGCCTGCCAGGGCCGTCCCGTCGACGCCGACGACGTGGCGAAGCTCGCCCAGGCCGTCGAGGACGAGATCCGCTCGACCGGCGCGGCCGAGGTCCCCGCCCACGAAGTGGGCCTGGCCATCCTCAAGCCGCTCCGGCAGCTCGACGAGGTCGCCTACCTGCGCTTCGCCAGCGTCTACCAGGACTTCGAGTCCCTCGAGGACTTCGAGGCCGCCATCGCGCAGCTCCGCGAGGAGCACGCCGCCCGCAACGGCGGCTGAGCACCACCCCCGCAACAACCGATTCCCGAACACCGAGGCATGAGCAGACAGGGGCGAGGACACATGCCGAAGACCACCAAGGCCGCCGAAGGCGCCACGACCACGACGACCAGGGCCGCCAAGAAGACCGCGAGCGGGCCCGCCGGTGCTGCCGAGAACGGCGGCCTGACGGTCCGGCGGGTCTTCACGACCCCCGGGGTCCACCCGTACGACGAGGTCGAATGGGAGTCCCGCGACGTCGTCATGACGAACTGGCGCGACGGCTCCGTCAACTTCGAGCAGCGCGGCGTCGAGTTCCCGGCCTTCTGGAGCCAGAACGCGACCCAGATCGTCACCTCGAAGTACTTCCGCGGCGCCCTCGGCACCCCGCAGCGCGAGACCGGCCTCAAGCAGGTCATCGACCGCGTCGTGCACCAGTACCACGCGGCCGGCGAGAAGCACGGCTACTTCGCGACCGCCGAGGACGCCCAGATCTTCGCCGACGAGCTGACCTGGCTCCTGCTCCACCAGTACTTCAGCTTCAACTCCCCGGTCTGGTTCAACGTCGGCACCGCCGCGCCGCAGCAGGTCTCGGCGTGCTTCATCCTCAGCGTGGACGACACCATGGAGTCGATCCTCGACTGGTACAAGGAAGAGGGCATGATCTTCAAGGGCGGCTCCGGCGCCGGGATCAACCTCTCCAAGATCCGCTCGTCCGCCGAGCTGCTCTCCTCCGGCGGCAACGCCTCCGGCCCGATCAGCTTCATGCGCGGCGCCGACGCCTCCGCCGGCACCATCAAGTCCGGCGGCGCGACCCGCCGGGCCGCCAAGATGGTCATCCTCGACGTCGACCACCCCGACATCGAGGCGTTCATCGACACCAAGGCCCGCGAAGAGGACAAGATCCGCGCGCTGCGCGACGCCGGTTTCGACGTCGACCTCGGCGGCGAGGACATGTTCTCGGTCCAGTACCAGAACGCCAACAACTCGGTCCGCGTCACCGACGAGTTCATGACCGCCGTCGAGCAGGGCACCGACTACGCCCTCAAGGCCCGCACCACCGGCGAGGAGATCGGCCGCCGCGACGCCCGCGAGGTGTTCCGCCGCATGGCCCAGGCCGCGTGGGAGTGCGCCGACCCGGGCATCCAGTACGACGACATCATCAACGACTGGCACACCAACCCGAACACGGACCGCATCTACGCGTCCAACCCGTGCTCGGAGTACATGAGCCTCAACGACTCCTCGTGCAACCTCGCGAGCCTGAACCTCATGAAGTTCCTCGGCGAGGACGGCTCCTTCGACGTCGAGCGGTTCATCGCCACGGTCGAGTTCGTCATCACCGCCATGGAGATCTCGATCTCCTTCGCGGACTTCCCGACCGAGAAGATCGGGCAGACCACCCGCGACTACCGCCAGCTCGGCATCGGGTACTCCAACCTCGGCGCCCTGCTCATGGCCTCCGGCCACGCCTACGACTCGGAGGACGGCCGGGCCCTCGCCGCGGCGGTCACCGCGCTCATGACCGGCGTGTCCTACCGCCGCTCCGCCGAGATCGCCGGCGTCGTCGGCCCCTACGCCGGGTACGAGCGCAACGCCGAACCGCACCAGCGGGTCATGCGCAAGCACGCCGAGGCGGCCGAGCGGGTCCGCACCTTCGGCGACGTCGACGCCACCGTCCTCGACGCCGCGAAGGCCGAATGGGCCCGCGGCAACGAGATCGGCGCCGTCAACGGCTGGCGCAACGCGCAGGCGTCGGTGCTCGCGCCGACCGGCACCATCTCGTTCATGATGGACTGCGACACCACCGGCATCGAGCCGGACCTCGCGCTCGTCAAGCACAAGAAGCTCGTCGGCGGCGGCTCCATGGAGATCGTCAACCAGACCGTCCCGCGCGCGCTCGCGAACCTCGGCTACGCCGAGGACGAGCGGCAGGAGATCGTCGACCACATCGCCGAGCACGGCTCCGTGATCGACGCCCCGCACCTGAAGGAGGAGCACTACTCCGTCTTCGACTGCGCCATGGGCGAGCGGTCCATCTCCCCGATGGGCCACGTCAACATGATGGCCGCCGTGCAGCCGTTCCTGAGCGGTTCGGTCTCCAAGACCGTCAACCTGCCCGAGTCGGCCACCGTCGAGGACATCGAGGAGGTCTACTTCCAGGGCTGGAAGCTCGGCCTCAAGGCCCTGGCCGTGTACCGCGACAACTGCAAGGTCGGCCAGCCGCTCTCCGCGAAGAAGAAGGAAGTGGAGCAGGCGGTCGAGGAGGCCGTGGAGAAGGCGATCGAGACCGTGGCCGCGCACGGCCCGGTCCGCCGCAAGCTCCCGAAGAAGCGCCCGAGCCAGACCATCTCCTTCACCGTGGGCGGCGCGGAGGGCTACATGACCTCCTCGTCCTACCCGGACGACGGCCTCGGCGAGGTCTTCCTCAAGATGTCCAAGCAGGGCTCGACCCTCGCGGGCGTCATGGACGCACTGTCGGTGTCCATCTCGATCGCGCTCCAGTACGGGGTCCCGCTCGAGAAGTACGTCGAGAAGTTCACGAACATGCGCTTCGAGCCCGCCGGCATGACCGACGACCCGGACATCCGCATGGCCTCCTCGGTGGTCGACTACATCTTCCGCCGCCTGGCCCTGGACTACCTGCCGTACGAGGAGCGCGCCGCGATCGGCATCCTCACCACCGCCGAGCGCACCGCCGAGCTCAACGGCGAGGACCCCGCGAAGGTCTCGCAGCCCGAGGTCGACCTCGACGCGCTCCGCGCCTCCGCGCCCATCGAGGAGGCGGTGACCGAGAGGGTCCAGATCGAGTCGAAGCCGTCCCGCCAGGACGTCCTCAACTCGGCCCAGGCCCGCAGCGCCGACGCGCCGCTGTGCATGAACTGCGGCACCAAGATGCGCCCCGCCGGCTCCTGCTACGCCTGCGAGGGCTGCGGCGCCACCAGCGGCTGCAGCTAGCACCGCCTGATCGAGAGGGGCCGCTCCGGAACTCCGGAGCGGCCCCTTTTCGCGTGTTCTGATCCGCTTGCGCCCCAAAGGCACCCGTATTCGCGTCCACTGCACGCTGGCACAACGGCAATAGAATGGGGCCACCGCCCGCCCCTCGCTCCCCGGAGGCAACGAATGCAGCCCTTGGCTCCCGGCGATCCCGAACGGATCGGTCCCTACCGGACCATCGCCGAACTCGGCCGCGGCGCCATGGGCCGGGTGTTCCTCGCCAGCGCCCCGGACGGCCGCCCCGTGGCCGTCAAGCTCATCGCGGCCGCGCTCATCCAGGACGAGGAGTTCCGGGCCCGCTTCCGCCGCGAGGTCGCGGCCTCCAAGCAGGTCGCGGGCGTCTACACGGCGGCGGTGATCGACGCCGGGCCCGACGACCCGGTCCCGTGGCTCGCCTCGGAGTTCCTGGTCGGCCCCGACCTGAAGGACGTCGTCGAGTCCTCCGGGCCGCTCCCCGAGGCCGCCGTGCTGCGCCTCGCGGCCGGGCTCGCCTCCGCGCTCGCGGCGATCCACGCGGCCGGGATGGTCCACCGGGACCTCAAGCCCGCCAACGTGATCCTCGCCGCAGACGGCCCGCGCGTGATCGACTTCGGCATCGCCCGCGCCGTCGACAGCGCGACCGACACGAACCTGACCAAGACCGGCGGCGTCATCGGCACGCCCGGGTTCATGTCGCCCGAGCAGGCCGAGTCCGGCTCCGTGTCGGCCGCCAGCGATGTGTTCTCGCTCGGATCGGTGCTCGTGCTGGCCGCCACCGGCGCGAGCCCCTTCGCCGGGGCCTCCACTCTGGAGACGCTGAACAACGTGGTCCGGTCGCAGCCGGACCTCTCCGGGCTGTCGCCGCGGCTGCGTGCGATCGTGGAGCGCTGCCTGGTGCGCCTCCCCGGGGCCCGGCCGACCCCGGCCGAGCTGATGTCGCTCATCGGCCCGGTGGCGCCCTCCACGCGACCCTGGCCCGACTCGGTCAACGTCCTCGCCGAGCGCCAGCGCTGGCAGCTCTCGAGCCTCCTGGGGGACGCCGGCGTCTCGACCACCCTGGTCGAAGGTGCCGCCCCCGGTGCCGCTCCCGCGGCGGCGCCGAACGCGCCGACGTCGGTGTTCGACCAGCCGGGCGCGGCGCCGCCCTCGGTGTACCCGGCCTCGGCGGCGCCCGTCTCGGCGCCCGCGAACCCGGTGACCTCGCCGCCGCTGTACACGCAGCAGGCGCCCTACCAGCCGCCGTCGGCCCCGCCGCTGTCGCCGGCGCCCGGCTACGCGACCGGCCACGTCTCACCGGGCCCGGTCCCGGGTCAGTACCCGGCCGCGCCCCCCACGGCCCAGTACACGGCGCCGCCGCCCCAGTACCCCGGCCAGCCGGTGTACGCGCCGCCGTCCCCGCCGCAGCAGCCCGCCTCGAACGCGACGGCGATCGGCATCACCGTGATCGCCTCGATCCTCGTGATCGCCGTCATCGGCGGCCTGGTGTGGTTCCTGGCCGACGACGGCGACGACCCGGGCGACGACCCGAGCGCGGCGGTCTCCCAGAACGACCCGGACCCGGGCACGACCGAGCCGGACGACCCGGACACGACGACCGAGCCCGACGTGACGACCACGCCCGCTGCCGAAGCGCAGTGGAACGAGGTGTACTCCGACTACACCGTCAGCCTGACCACGACGTTCGACTCGGCGAGCACCTGCCAGTACACGATGGTCGACTTCGACGACATCAGCACGACCGGGTCGATCTACTACGAGTACCTCACCAGCGACGCGCCCGCCTCGTACACCGACCTGATCCTGAACCCCTGCGACATCGACTACGACACCAACACGGGCCTGACGAACTACCTGTACACGCCGAGCGGCGCGTACGGGACGTTCTACGACGCGGCGGTGACCCCGGACGACTGCTGGGCCGAGATCGACGCGACCTACCCGGCGCTGGAGTGGACGGTCGACCCCTGGGATCCGGGCGCGGCGCCGCTGACCGAGGGCATGATGCTGTGCCTGTACACCGGGAACCTCCAGCTCGTGCTCGCCGAGGTCACGTCCGTGTCGGCGGAGACCACCTCGAACTGGATGACCGTGGAGTTCACGACGGCGGTGTACTCGTACGCCTGACGTCTGGCTTTTTCAAGCACGGTCGTGCTATTTTGACGAGGTGCGCAAAGGCGAACTCACCAGGCAGGCCATCCTCGACGTGGCGATCCGGATGGCCCGGTACTCCGGCCTGTCCGGGGTGACCATCGGGTCGCTCGCCGCGGCCGCCGACATGTCCAAGTCCGGTGTGTACGCCCACTTCAAGTCCAAGGAAGCCCTCCAGCTCGCCTGCATGGAGCGCAACGCCGAGCAGTTCTCCGATGAGGTCTTCCGGCCCGCGCTGGCCAAGCCGCGCGGGATCACCCGCCTCCAGGCCCTGGTCGAGAACTGGATGGACTGGTACTCCCGGCCCGGCGGCTGCCTGTTCCTGGCGGCCGCGGCCGAGTTCGACGACCTGCCCGGACCCGTGCACGACCGCATGGTGGCCGAGCAGCGCCTGCTGCTCGACTCCCTCGCCCGCATCGCCGCGACGGCGGTGGCCGAGGGCGAACTCGCCGAAGACACCGACGTCTTCCAGGTGGCGCAGGAGGTCTTCGGCGTCCTGCTGTCCTACAACTGGATGAGCCGCATCCTGTCCTATCCCGACGCCGCCGACCGCGCTTGGGCGGCGTTCCACCGGCTGATCGACAGCCACCGAACATAACCAGGAAGGCCAACGCACCCATGGCGTCCACCACCCCGAGCACCGCCTCGAAAAAGAAAAGCACGACCGTTCGTGCTCCTTGGTATCTCCGCTCCGCCTTCACCGCCGCCGAGCACATCGCCCCCGGCCCTGCCGCGAAGTTCCTGTCCGAGATGTGGTTCCGGCTCCCCGCCGGCCCCGACAAGCGCCTGCGCGGCGAGGCCCCCGCCGGCTCGACCGTCTTCGAACTCGACTGCCTCGGCACCACCCTCTGGGGGTACGACTGGGCCCCCGACACCCCCGGCGACCGCCCCCTCGTCTACCTCGTCCACGGCTGGGGCGGGTCCACCGGCGACTTCACGTTCATCGCCGCGAACCTCGTCGCCTCCGGCTTCCGCGTGGTCGCCTTCGACGCCCCCAGCCACGGCAACTCAGGGCCCGGCCCGTGGGGCGACCGGCACGCCAACGGCGTCCACCTCGTCGAGGCCATGAGCGTCGTCTACGGCAAGTTCGGCGCCCCGTACGCGGTCGTCGGCCACTCCATGGGCTGCCTCAGCGCCGTCCACGGCCTGCTCATGAACGACGTGGAGCTCAAAGGCGTCCGCCTGGCGATGCTCGCGCCGTTCATCGGCGGCAAGGAGGGCTTCCGGGACACGATCGGCGCGATCGTGCCCGTGGGCCCGCGCATCATGGACCGCCTGGCGCCCCTCGGCGAGGCCAAGGCCGGCGTCAAGCTCGACGACTTCTCCCTGCGGGGCCTCGAGATCGAATCGCCCGCGCTCATCGTCCACGACCGCCGCGACCGCCCCAACCCGTTCCGCCACGGCGAGGCGCTCGCCGCCGCCTGGCCGAACGCCGAGCTCATGGCCACCGAGGGCATGGGCCACCGGAAGATCCTCGTCAGCCCGGCCGTCAGCAGCCGGGTCGCCGCGTTCCTGCGGAACTGAACCGGACGACGCGAAAGGGCCGGGTCGCGAGACCCGGCCCTTTCGCTGCGCTTTAACCCTCGTAGTGGATCGTCAGGCGCGTCCACGCGCCGATGTTGATGTAGGTGCCGTCCCCGACCGGGAACTCCACGTTCGGCGCCAGCGGCTCGTCCGAGCCGTTGAGGAACGTGCCGTTCGAGGAGCCGACGTCCATGATCGTCCACGAGCCGTCCGGCTTGGCGTACAGCCGCGCGTGCTGCGCGCTCACGCCCGGGTCCGCGACGTCGCCCGACAGGTCGATGTCCGGGGTGATGCCCCGCTTGGCGCTGTAGCGGCCGATCGTCAGGTCGCTCTTGTCGAGCGGGAAGCGGCGCGGCTTCGCGAACGACGGGTACTGGAGCTGCGAGGCCCCGTCCGAGGCCGCGACCTTGTTGAAGTAGCCCTGGTCCGCGGTCACGGCGACACCCCAGCGGGTGGCCGCCTGGCCGGGAGGCGCGTAGTTCGACGCGAGGTCGCTCGGCTGCGCGTCCGGCATCGAGAACCCGCCGGTGCCCGTCGAGGGCGGCGCGGAGGTCGGGGCGCCGAACGGCGCGGCCGGGACCCCCGGAGGCGGTCCGGGCGGAGCCGAGGTCGGCGCGTACGACTGCTGCGCGTACGGGTCCTGCCCGTACCCGCCGGGCTGCTGCCCGTACGGGTCCTGCTGCGGCTGGCCGTACGGGTCCTGCGGCTGCGACGGCTGCCCGTACGGGTCCTGGCCGTACCCGGGCTGCTGCGGCTGTCCATACGGGTCCTGCGGCTGCGGTTGGCCGTACGGGTCCTGCCCGTAGCCCTGCTGCGGCTGACCATAAGGGTCCTGCCCGTAGCCCTGCTGCTGCGGCTGTCCGTACGGGTCCTGCTGGCCGTACCCGCCGGGCTGCTGCTGCCCGTACGGGTCCTGGCCGTAGCCCTGCTGCGGCTGACCATAAGGGTCCTGCTGCTGCGGTTGCCCGTACGGGTCCTGCCCGTACCCGGGCTGCTGCGGCTGCTGTCCGTACGGGTCGGGCTGCCCGTACGGGTCGTTCGACGGGTAGCCCTGTCCGAACGCGGCAGGGGACTGCGGAGGCTGGCCTTGCTGCCACGCCGGGTTGGGGGTCCCGCACTGCTCGCAGAACTGTGCCTGCGGGAACGCCCCGCACGCGCACTGGTACCCGCCCGGCTGTGGGGCACCGCCGTAGGTCGGCTGGTAGGTCAAGGTCGTCCCCCTCCAAGCATTTGGGTGTACTCGGCCTCGCTGACGACATCAAGCAGCGGGGCGGGCCCGTTCTGCCCGTCCGGTCCGTCCTGGCCGGCGTGCTCGCGCACGCGTTCGTCGACCTGGGCCGAGCCGGGGGATTCGAGTTCCACCACCGCGACACTGATGTTGTCATGCCCGCCGTTGGCGAGCGCTTGTCGTGTCAACGCTACCGCCTTCTCGCCAACACTGCCGTCCGGCAGTGGCAGAAGGTCATGATCGTCATTGAAATAACGCGACAGACCATCGCTGCACACTACGACATGCCCGCCGCCCAGATCCACGCGGAGGAGGTTCGGGTTCAGCGTCGGCGCATCCGCTCCGAGCCACGCCAGCAGGGCTTTCGCATACGGATTCCGGTACCGCTCGTCCGACGGGTCCACGCCCTGGTACTCAAGCCGGGCCTGGATGGTGTCGTCCACCGTCAGGCACCGGGCCTCCTTCTCGCCGGCCCAGTACGCTCGCGAATCGCCCACCCAGCACAGCACCGCCTGGTTCCCCTCGACCACCGCCGAGACGTACGTCGACGACGGCGGCGAGTTCGGGTACTGCTTGCCGACCGCCGCCACCGCCGAGTGGGCCGCGCCCACCCCGCGACGCGACGCGTCCTCCGCCGAGAGCCCTTCGCCCAGCGCGGAACGGATCTCCGTCACGGCCGCTTCCACCCCTGCGAGTGAAGCGCGCTCGGAGTCCGAGGCGCCCGAGACGCCGTCGCACACCACCGCGATCTTGCGGCCGTCCTCGGCCAGTGCGATCGCGATCGAGTCCTGGTTGTAGTGGTGGCGCTTCCCGACGTCCGTCGCCGCGCCGATCCCCGGCATCTCGAACGACAGGTGGTCGTCGGAGCCCCCGGGGTGGTTCGGGTTCTCCTCGGCCGCGGCCGAGGACCGCCACGTGACGGATTCGGCGGGGACTTCGAACTCCTCCAGTTCCCCGCCGCAGTCCTCGCAGAAACGGCCGAGGTCTGCCGGCAGTCCGCAAGCGGTGCAACGCTTCGCGGCGCCCATGGTCGGTGAGGGCTGCATACGGCTCCTTCGCTACAGCATCGTGCGGGGGCGGTGGCGGTTGGCCAGGTCGAAGTAGTACACCTGGTCCTCCCGGCGGGTGCAGGCGTGGGCGAGGTCCCGGTAGGACCGCTCCAGCGCCAGGCGCAGCTCGCGCTCCTCGGGGCGGGCCCCGAAGATCGGCGGCTCGGCCGCGGGCCCGGTGCGCGCGACCGTGTCGAGCGCCAGGTGCAGGATCCTGGTCGAGACCAGGTGCCGGCGCCGCGGCTCGAGCTTGAGCTCGTCCAGGCGCCCCGCCATGTGGTGCAGGTCCAGCAGCGACGGCGGCGCGGTGCGCGAGTGCAGCGCCGTCTGGATCGCCGCGGTCTGCGCGATCCCGTACTGCGCCGAGGTCTTCGGGACCTGGTGCAGCGTCGTGATCGCGTCGGTCGAGTTGCCTTCGAGGTCGAGCAGGCGCGCCCGCCCGTACGCGGCGGACACGAACCGGTGGTCGCAGGTCCAGATCCGCGTGTAGTGCGGCAGCGCCAGGTCGGCCCGGCCGGCGAGCTCGGCGCACGCGGCGAGCGCCAGGCGCGGCGCCAGCTCTCCGGGCAGGTGCGAGTAGACCGCGTCGAAATGCGCTGCGGCCGTGGCGAAGTCGGCGGCCAGGAGCGAGATGATGCCCCGCATCCACGTCACCTGCCACGTGTTGCCCTCGCGCTGCGCGAACTGGTCCAGCACCGCCGCGGCCTGGTGCAGCTCGCCGGCGTTCACGAGGGTCCGCACCCGCCGCAGCTGCACCTCAGGGGTCTGCTGCGGCGCCGAGTTCAGCTCAGCGAGGATGCCGTTCACGTCAGTGGCCTGCTGGGTCGCCAGGAATGCGGCCATCGGGTCGGCGAGGTCCACCATCGGCGTCGGCAGCGAGTGCGCGACGTCGAACGGGTCCCCGACGGCGTGGACGTCGTACTCGACGTCCGGTTCGCCGAACACCGACTGCTCGCCGGTGAACAGCGTCGACGGCTCGAACCGCGGCTCGCCGCGCTGCACCGACTGGACCTCCTGGAGGACCCCGCGGACCTGGGTGCGCATGTCGTCGGCGTCCTGGAACCGCGAGCGCGGCTCGATGTGGCAGGCGCGCAGCAGCAGCCGGTGGAACGACCCGAACTCGGCGAACTGCGGCGCCTCCGACGCCGGCGGCAGCTTGTCCCGGTAGGTGCTGGTGAACCCCTTGAAGTCCAGGGCCAGCACGGCCATCGAGCGGCCGATCGTGTACAGGTCCGAGGTCACCGACGGGCCGACCGAGAGGATCTCGTCGTTCGGCACCGAGTACCCGGGCGTCCCGTAGATCGCCGACTCCATGTCGTCGACGTGCCGCACGGCCCCGAGGTCGATGAGCTTGAGCCAGGTCTCGACGTGGATCACGTTGTCGGGCTTGAAGTCGCAGAACAGCAGGCCCCGGTCGTGCAGGTAGCTGAACGCCGGCAGGAGCTCGGCGGTGTAGGTCAGCACCTGCTCCAGCGGCAGCGGCCTGCGCTCCCCGTTCTCGTCGACGGCGTCCCGGATGTCCCGCAGGGACTTCCCGGCGATGTACTCCATGACGATGTACGACTGGAGCTGGCCCGAGCGCGGGTCCGCGGCGGTCACGAAGTCGTGGATGTCGACCACGTTCGGGTGGTCGATCCCGACCAGGAACCGCCGCTCGTTGATCGCCGCCTCGATCGCGTCCTCGTCGGAGGTGTTGATGAGGCCCTTGATGACCACCCACCGCTGGGTGAGGTCGTCGGCGAAGTTCTTGTCGTTCGCGAGGTAGATCCAGCCGAGGCCGCCGTGCGCGATCGCGCCGAGCACCTCGTACCGGTCCGACAGGAGGTCCCCGGGGCTCAGCGAGGGCGTGAACCAGTACCTGGAGCGGCAGTACGGGCAGAAGCCCTCCACGCGCCCGGCGCGGCCCGCCTGCGGGCGCCCCACGGGCTTGCCGCACTTGGAGCAGAACCGCTTGTGCTCGGGCACCTGCGGGTTCGCCATGACCGCCTCGGCGGGGTCGCGCGGCGGCACCGGCGGCATGTCGGACAGGCCCCCGCGCTGGCGGGCGCTGGTCGTGGTCGAGCGGGTCACCGGCCCGGTGATCGGCTGCGGCAGCGGCGCGGCCGGGGCCCGGTACGGCGCGGGCGGCGGCGACACGACCGCGTTCGCGGGCACCACCTGCTGCGACTGCGCCACTTGCTGCGCCGACGCCGCGTGCTGCGCGGGCGGCGCCTGCGGCGGCCCGACGGGCGCGGTCATGCTCGGCGGCGACAGCGCCGCGGTTCCCGGCTGCGG
>NZ_WIAO01000039.1 GCF_009451885.1 Glycomyces albidus | reverse complement strand
CGGGCCGGCGTCGACGGCACCGACCTCCTGTCGCTCGCGCCGGCCGCGATGCGCCGCCGCCGCGGCCGGGACCTCGCCATGGTCTTCCAGGACCCGCTGTCGAGCCTCAACCCGGTCGTGCCGATCGGCCGCCAGATCACCGAGGTCCTCGAACGGCACCGTGGTCTCAAGGGCGACAAGGCGTCCAAGGAGGCGACGAGCCTCCTCGACCGGGTCGGCATCCCCGACCCGGCCCGGCGCCTCCGCGAGTACCCGCACCAGCTCTCGGGCGGCATGCGCCAGCGCGTGCTCATCGCGATCGCCGTCGCGTGCGCGCCGCGGCTGCTCATCGCGGACGAGCCGACGACGGCGCTGGACGTGACGATCCAGGCGCAGATCCTCGAGCTGCTCAAGGACCTCGTCGACGACGAGGGCACGGCGCTGCTCATGATCACGCACGACCTCGGGGTCGTCGCGGGGGTCTGCGACGAGGTGAACGTGCTCTATTCGGGGCGCGTGGTCGAGTCGGCGCCGGTGCGGGAGCTGTTCGCGCGGCCCACGCACCCTTACACGATCGGGCTGCTCGGGTCGATCCCGCGGCTCGACCTGCCGATCCACGAGCCGCTGACGCCGATCCGCGGTTCGATCGCGGACGTGATCCGGTGGCGGGACGGCTGCGCGTTCGCGCCGCGCTGCGACCGGGTCGCCGAGGCGTGCGTCGCGGGCGAGCCGGCGCTGGTCGGATCCGTGCACGCCCACCGCTGCGTCCTGGCCGAGGAGATCGCATGAGCACCGAACCCGATGGCCTCGACCCGAAGGTCCCGGCGCAGCGCGTGGAGGAGCCCGTGCTCCCCGCCGCGGCCGCGCCGGCCCTGCTGGAGGTCGAGGATTTGCAGGTCCACTTCCCGATCCGCCGCGGCATCGTGGTGGAGCGGACCGTCGGCCACGTCCGCGCGGTGGACGGCGTCAGCCTGTCCGTGCCGCAGGGCGGGACGTTCGGGCTGGTCGGCGAGTCCGGTTGCGGCAAGACCACGTTCGGGCGGGCGGTGCTGCGCCTGGAGGAGCCGACGGCGGGGCGCGTGTCCCTCGGCGGCGAGGACGTGACGGCGCTCAGGGGCGAGCGGCTGCGGAGGTTCCGCTCCCGCATGCAGATGGTGTTCCAGGACCCGCTCGGCTCGCTGAACCCGCGGCACAACGTGGACATGCTGCTGTCGGAGCCGTTGAAGGTCCACGGCGTCGGCTCGAAGGAGGAGCGCCGCCGCCTCGCGGTGGAGACCCTCGACGCGGTCGGCCTGCCCAAGTCGGTGCTGGAGCGCTTCCCGCACGAGTTCTCGGGCGGGCAGCGCCAGCGTCTGGGCATCGCCAGGGCGCTGATGCTGCGCCCGGACCTGATCGTCTGCGACGAGCCGGTGAGCGCGCTCGACGTGTCGATCCAGGCGCAGGTGATGAACCTGCTCGACGAGCTCCAGGACGAGTTCGGCCTCACCTACCTGGTGATCGCGCACGACCTCGCGGTGGTCCGGCACCTGTCGGACCGGGTCGGGGTCATGTACCTCGGCAAGCTCGTCGAGGAGGCCGACTCCGAGACGATCTACGAGCACCCCCGCCACCCGTACACGAAGGCGCTGCTTTCGGCTGTGCCGCAACCGGATCCGGAGATCGAGGCGACCCGCGAGCGGATCATCCTCAAGGGCGACCTGCCGTCCCCGGCGAATCCGCCTTCGGGCTGCCGCTTCCGCACCCGCTGCCCCTGGGCGGAGGACATCTGCGCCGAGAAGGAACCTCAGTGGCGCGAAGCGGCGAGCGGCCACAAGGTGGCGTGCCACTTCGACCTCTGAACCGGCGTCGCAGGCGCGGACCGCGGCAGGGGTCCGCGCCTGCGACCGTTCACCCTTCGGCCAGCCGCTCGATGTCGACGACGGTGGGTGGTACGAGTTCTTCCAGGTACGCCGTGAGCTTGTGGTGCCCGTCGGGCATGTACGCCGGCCCGCCGCCGACCGGTCGCAGCAGCACCAAGGCGGGCCGCGCGCCGTCTCTGATCGCCTTGCGGTATCCCCGGACGGCGTTGCGGTCAGGGGCCGGCCAGCAGTCGGTCGGGACGAGTTCGATGTCCGTGTCGAAGCAGTACCACCATTGGCGCTCGCCATCGAGGTGGACGACCTTCACTACGGGTATCCGGTAGCCGTGGGCCGTCTCGTGCTTCGGGCGCGTGTACCCGCCGACGCACGCGAGCCCGGGCGCGATCTCCTCACGCGGAGCGAGGAGCAGGGAGTCCAGCTCGCGCATGTCGACCCGGTACTTTCCCGACTCAAGGAGCTGCAGCAGCGGGCGGGTCCCGGCGAGTACGTCTTGCGGTCCCGTCGGCTCCGCGAGCCAGCCGCGGACCCGGTAGAGCTCCTCCGCGGTCATCCACCGGTCGAGACCGGGACGCCGGTGCCACGACTTCGGTACCCGCACCGCCATCCGTCCGGCGCTCCCGTCGCACCATCCCTGCCTCACCCACGGCGCCAACTCGATCAGCAGCTCGCTGTGGTGCTCGTCCCCGGAGACTCGGATGGTTCCGAACCCGTCCTCGATCTCGACGGACCCGTCCTCGAGCCGACGCATCACGAGTATCCGGTCGAGGGCAGTCCGTCGAGCCGGCCCCTGCGCGGATGCTCGCGTTCGAAGCGCCGCTCCCACATGTGCAGGGCCGCACCGGCTTCAGCGAGGTCGGGACGGTACAGGCGGCGGATCTCACCGTTCGGTGGCCGGTTCAGCAGGAACGCCCAGAACTTCAAGATCGCCTCCTCGGCTTCGCGAAGCGGGTACGACTGGATCTCGCCGTCGATGTCGACCAGGACGAGCTCCTCGGGCGTGTAGAGCGTCTCCATGTACTCCGTGTCGCCTTCGAGTGTCGAGCACGTGCCCGAGCGCACCCGGTCGACCGCATCGAGCGCTTCGAGCACGCCCTCCTCACCCCGAATCTCCATGATGATCCAGACCGCGAGGAGCATGGATCGGTCGTCATCGAAGTCGCACCTCGGCCGACCGTACTCGCCTTCGAAAAACCCGTTGATCCCCATCGAGCTCCGATCAGAGAGGGCGCGGCCTGACCCCCGGGGGGCCGTGCGGCAAGGGGCTCAGGCTGGACCTGTCGCGGGGATGCCTTCGACGCGGCCGCGGTACGGGTGCGGCCTCCGCCAGTATGCTTCCCATTTGAGCAGGCTCGACAGGTGGGGCGGCAGGTCGGGGCGGAACTCGTACGTCACGTTCGGGTTGGCCGGTACGGTCAGCAGGAATCGCCAGAATGCCTCTGTCGCCCTCCGGACTTCGTCGATCGGATAGGTGCTCGGAGGTATGTCGTCGTGGTGAATGTTCCTGAACACCGCTTCGCGGGTGTTCATCTCGATGGCGAACTCGTTGCCTTCGAACCCCGCATCCGGATCCCTGCCGGAGACGGCGTCGTCCACCGCGCGCAACGCATCCAGGCAGGCGGTGAAGGAGAGATCCACGTCCCATGACAGCCACATGCCGAGGGCGGCGTATTTCCGTCGGTCGCCGACCTCGTACTTGGTGGAGCCGTCGGCATCGCGGTAGAAGCGGATGTCCATCAACCCTCGATTTCCTCTACTGGTCGGCGACCCGTGCCGGGTAGCCGTGTCCGATCTTACCGGTGTCGGGGTCCCAGCCCCCCTTGATCTTCACGCCGTCGTAGACGCCCTCCCATCGCGGGACGCCCTGGTCGTCGATGAACTTTCGGCCGTTCTTGAATGCCTCGGTGGTCGCTTTGTCGACCTTCTGCGGCGACCAGTCGTCGGGAAAGAAGGTGTTGACCGTGCCGTTCTTCTTGGGCACGAAGGGGGGTGGCGGTTTCGGGTTCTGGAATTCCGGCCGGGCTTCGTACACGCCGTTGGTGTGCCGCGATTCCGGTTGGGCGATGCGCCGGCCGGGGTAATCGTTGCCGCCGGGGCGGTGGTGGTATCCGCTGCCGCGGTACGCGCCTTCGCGGCGGTCCCATTTGACTTCGCCGCGTTGCTGGTGGCGCAGCGAGGAGCCGGACATCCGGTTCGGCCCGCCCTTGCGCTTGCGGTTCTTCCTCAGGAAGTCGAGCGCCGCGCGGATCAGCGGGTTGGCGCCGCCGCTGCGTCTGCTGTTGGGACCGGGCACCTACGCCTCCAGCAACTTGAAGACCGCCTCTTGGAAGAGGTTGCTCACGACGGTGCGGGCGAGCTGCTGGAAGATCGGGATCTGGACCAGCGAGGCGCCGAAGGTGACGGCCGCCTGGGCGATCGCCATCGCGATCTGGACGGCGAGGATGATCAGCTGGACGATCACCATGATCTTGAGGCACAGGACGATGACCGCGCAGATCATGAGGCCGACGCCGGCGATCATCGCGCCGATGGCGCCGTCCTCGATGACCTTGCGGGGGCTGTCCTCGCCTTCCCACCAGGTCTTGAACGCGTCGATGTCCTGGCCGATCTGGTCGGCCCACGCGCTCGCGGACGCGGCGCCTGCCTGGGATCCGATGTCGCCGAGGTCCCCGCTGAAGTCCATCCAGGACTGCCCGAAGTTCATGAGGTTCGTCTCGTCGGACTGCGGCCAGTCGTAGCCGAGCATGCCGAGCACGGCGACGAGCTCGGACGGCAGGGTCATCCCCATCAGGACCTCCCGAGGTCGGAGGAGAGCTGGGTGAAGATCTGCGCGATCGCGTTGTCGGCGTCGAGGTGCTGCTTGGCGAAGTCGCGCACGTCGATGCCGGCGTCGGCGATCTCCTGGGCCGCTTCCTGGAAGCACTCCTTGGCCCACGCGAACACCTCGGTGTGGGCCTGCTCGATGAGGCCGCCGATCTCGTCGGACCCGCAGGCCTCGGTGACGCCTTCGATGCTGGAGGCGAAGCGGTCGACGGCGGCGAAGAACTGCTCCGCGACCGCCTCCATGGCCTGGCCGGCGCCGTCGAGGGCGTCGGGGTCGATCTGGAGGCCCGACATCACTCGACTCCCTTCGCCTGGGCGGCGGCCTGCACGATCCTGGAGTGGGACGCGGCGAGGGTGTTCATGAACGACGACAGCTGCTGCACCGACTGCTGCTGGATCTCCTCCACCTTCTCCGACAGGGCCGCGAGGTCGACGGCGCCGGGCATGCCGGCCTGCTCGCGGGCGGCGTCGAGCGCGGCGTTGATGCCCGCGGTGAGCTCCTCGCTCAGGTACTCCTTGCTGAGGCGCATCGCCCGCGGGTCGAGGATGTCGACGGCGACCTTCCCCGCGAGGGTCGCCGAGGCCCGGACCATGCCGTCGGCGGCTTCGACCTCGACCCGCTGGACCTCGGTGCCCTCCTGCGCCTGCCGACCCTCGCGGACGAGGTCCATCGCCTTCGCGAGCGCGTCGGTGATGCCGTTGGGTTCGGGTGTCGAGCTCATGGGGGCTCCTCTGGGTCGTCGGGATGTTGGAGCACACCGAAGTTAACAAGCCGGTGCAAACCTCGGATTCGTCGATGCGTGCCCTTTGCGCCGCACCAGCGTCCCGGCTTTCGCCTTGCCGCCCTGCGTGACCCGGTTTCAGGCGCGGCGGCCCCGGTGAGGACCGCCGAGTGCACCCGGGACGACCTGTCCGAGTCGTGCCTCCGCCGCGAACGGGCCGGTCACGGCACGTCTCCGGGGGTAGCGTGGTGAGGGACGGGCTGGAGTGCACGCGTGTGACGCGGGGGCGCGGAGGCGATGCGATGGCGGAGCTGGATTACGCCGCATTGTTCGAGGCGACGCCGAGCCCGCACCTGGTGATCGACACCGGCCTGGTGATCGTCGAGGTCAACCGGGCCTATCTGCGGGCGACCGGCCGCACCCGGGAGGACCTGCTCGGCAAACCCCTCTTCGCGGCGTTCCCGGCCAACCCCGACGATCCGGAGGCCGACGGGGTCCGGAACCTGACCGCCTCGCTGCAGCGGGTCATGTCGACCCGCCGGCAGGACACGATGGCCCTCCAGAAGTACGACATCCCGGTCGCGGGCCGGCCGGGCGTGTTCGAGGAGCGCTGGTGGTCGCCGGTCAACTCGCCGATCACGGGCCCGGACGGCGAGGTGGCGCTGATCATCCACCGGGTCGAGGACGTCACCCCGTACATCCGGGCGCTCGCGTCCGGGGACTGGCCGCCGAGCGGCCGTCCGATCGACCGGGAGGCGGTCGTGGCGGAGCTGTACGCGCGGGCCCGCGAGCTGCAGCGGCTGAACGATGAGCTGCGCTCGGCCCACGCCCGCGAGCGCCAGGTGGCGCTGACCTTGCAGGAGGCGATGCTGCAGTCGCCGGACCTGGCCCGCCACGACAACGTCGCGCTGCGGTACCTGCCGGCGACGCGGTCGCTGGAGGTCTGCGGGGACTGGTTCGACATGGTGGACCTGTCGGACGGGAAGTTCGGGGTGGCGGTCGGCGACGTCGTCGGGCACGGCCTGGAGGCCGCCGCCGTCATGGGCATGCTGCGGAGCGCGCTGAGCGCGACCATCCGGGCGCTGGAGCGGCCCGCGCAGGCCCTGGACGTGCTGAACCTGTACGCCCGCTCGGTCGAGGGGGCGCAGAACACGACGGTGGTGTGGGCGATGGTCGATGCCCGCAGCCGGTTGATCACCTACAGCAACGCGGGGCATCCGCCGCCGGTCCTGGTGCACCCGGACGGCGGCTGCGAGCTGCTGGATCAGGCGGTCGACCCGCCGCTGGGCGCGCGTCCGGAGCACGTCCCGCACCCGCAGGCGGGTCTGCCGTACGCGCCGGGCGACACGCTGGTGCTGTTCACGGACGGGCTGTTCGAGCGCCGCGGCGAGGACATCGACACGGGTCTGGAGCGGCTGGTGGCGTCGCTGCGGAGCCATGCCGCGGAGGGCCCGGAGCAGGTGGCCGACGCGGTCCTGGAGGACCTGGGCGTGGCGCGCGGCGCGCGCGACGACATCGCGCTGCTGATCATCCGGTTGTAATTCCGCCGACCCGGAATTGTCGGGTACCCGACACTACCGGGGTTCGCCGCGCCTGAATGACCGCGCCTCCGGCGGTCCATTGGAGGATTCCGATCCCGGGATCGGTCACGATTCGTATCTTTCTCATGACCGCAAGTAGCGGCTCGAAGAGTTCAAGTGCCCCACCTGAACGGTGGGAGCGGAAGGAGCACCAAATCATGCGCAAGCGCATCATGGCGAGCATCGCCGCCGGATTCCTCATCGTCTCGGCCCTGGCCTCCCCTGCGTCGGCCGGGTGGGACCACGACCACCACCACGACGGTCCGGACGACTGCCCCCGTCACGCGGTCTGCTTCTGGGAGAAGCCGCACTTCAAGGGCGACATGGACGTGGTGTGGAAGGTCGGCCACAAGTGCCACGAGGCGGAGGACCACAAGATCGGCTCGGTCGTCAACAACACCCACAGGAAGATCAAGCTGTACAAGGACGACGACTGCGACCACAAGGTCGACGTCGTCCACGCTTGGGACTGGGACAAGCACGTCCACGCGAAGAGCTGGAAGGGCAAGTAGGCGCTGCGCCCGCTTACCCCTGGGCCCCGCTCCGCGAGGAGCGGGGCTCTTCGCGCTGTCCGGGAGCCGCTTCCCCGCCAGTGCGGCCGGCCCGATCGCCCCGGCCGCTCCTCATGTCGAGAGCCGGTCGACCTTCACCTCGCCGCCCTGCATGATCAGCTTGAGGCGCGTATCAGGGTCGGTGAGGACGCCGAGGTCTTCGAGCGGGTCTCCGTCGACGACGAGGAGGTCCGCCAGCGCCCGGGGGACGATCTGTCCGAGCCGCCCTTCCTCGCCGAGCAGCCGTGCCGCGGTCACCGTCGCGGACCGGATCACGTCGGCCGGGGGGATCACCGCGCCTCGGATCGCGAACTCCTGCAACTGGTGCCGCCGCATGCCGCCGAGCAGATCCGAGCCGTAGCAGAGGTTGACGCCCGCGCGGTGGGCGAGCTCGAGCGCCTGGAGCCCGGCGTCGAGGACGAGCGCGTTCTTGGCGAGGTTCGCCTCCGAGAGCCCGTATTCGGCGCCTTCGGCGGCCATGCGGTGGTAGGTCACCAAGGTGGGCACCAGGAACGCGTCGTGCTCCAGGAACAGCTCGACACTGGACTCGTCGAGGAGGTTGCCGTGCTCGATGGAGCGGACCCCGGCCTCCAGTCCCCGGTTGATGGCCCGCGCGGTGTAGGCGTGTCCGGCGACGTACCGGTTGGCGGCCTGCGCCTCGTCGACGATCGCGCGGATCTCGTCGAGGGAGAACTGCGTCGAGTCGATCCGGTCGGTCGGGGAGGCGACGCCGCCGGACAGCATGATCTTCACGTGGTGGGCGCCGGTGCGGAGCTGCTCGCGGGCGGCCTTGCGCACGCCGTCGACGCCGTCGCAGACGAGCCCGAGGCCAGGGCAGCACCGGTGGTCGTCGTGCACCGACCGGCCGCGCGGGCGCATGTCGACGTGGCCCCCGGTCTGCGAGAGCGCCTTGCCGCCGAAGAAGAGCCGCGGCCCGTCGATGAGCCCTTCCGCGACGGCGTCGTGGATGCCGAAGTCGGCTCCGCCGGGGTCGCGCACGGTGGTGAACCCGCGGTGGAGCGTCTCCCGCAGCTCGATCGACGCCTTGACCGCGACATAGGCCGGCGACTGGTCGCCCAGTCCGGCGAGGTCCGCGGTGTGGGCGTTGACGTGCACATGGCAGTCGATCAGCCCGGGCATGAGGGTTCTCCCGCCCAGGTCGACCACCCGCGCCCCCGCGGGCGCGGCGACGTCGGTCCCGACCGCGGCGATCTCGCCGCCGCGCACCAGCACCCGCTGCCCCGCAGCGATCGCCCCCGCCGCGGTGTCCAGCACCCCGGCGTTCGTGAACAGGATCTCGCTCATTCCCGGCTCCTTCGACTCTCGCCGCACGCCTTGCCGAGCGGCTAGTACACCTTGTCAATATGCCGGATCGCCCGCGCCCGCCGAACCGCGGACCGGGAGTCGCGGGTGCCGCGGCCCGACGCCGGTTTCCGCCGACTCCCAGCGCGGTGCGATGATCGTGGCGAAAGGAGCGTGATCGACTTGACCTATCCCGAACCGAGGTACTTCGGCGACGACGGCGAGATCAGCGCCTACTTCCGGCCCGCGTCGGCCCCGCCCGACCTGGTCTACCCGAACGGCGGCTCGGCCGGCTACCTGGCGACCGGCAAGACCACGAACGGCCAGTTCGGGCTGTACCAGTGGAACATGAGCGGGGCCCGCTCCGGTCCCGACCCGCACTTCCACCGCACGATCTCCGAGTCCTTCTACATCCTCTCGGGGACGATCAGGATCTACAACGGCGCGAAGTGGGTCGACCACGAGCCCGGCGACTTCGTGCACGTCCCCGAGGGCGGGATCCACGGCTTCCGCAACGAGTCGGGCGAGCCCGCCTCGATGCTGCTCATGTTCCACCCCGGCGCGCCCCGCGAGGACTACTTCGAGGGCCTCCTGACGCTCGGCGAGCTGTCCGAAGAGGAGCGCAAGGAGTTCTTCGCCCGCCACGACAACTTCTGGATCGAGGAGTAGCGCCCGCCCGCACGGCGCCGCACCCGGGCAGACCGCGCACTGGTAAAGACAGCGCACCTGGAAAGGCAGCGCACCCGGAATAGACGGGGGGCCGGGCAGCATCGCCGCCCGGCCCCGTCCGCTCCGCTCGCTTAGAGGTTCTCGATGACCTCGCGCATGAGGCGCGCGGTCTCGCTCGGGGTCTTGCCGACCTTGACGCCGGCGGCCTCGAGGGCCTCCTTCTTGGACTCCGCGGTGCCGGCCGAGCCCGAGATGATGGCGCCGGCGTGGCCCATCGTCTTGCCCTCGGGGGCGGTGAAGCCCGCGATGTAGCCGACGACCGGCTTGGTCACGTGGTCCTTGATGAACTCGGCCGCGCGCTCTTCGGCGTCGCCGCCGATCTCGCCGATCATGACGATCGCCTTGGTCTCGGGGTCCGCTTCGAACGCCTTGAGGCAGTCGATGTGGGTGGTCCCGATGACCGGGTCGCCGCCGATGCCGACGGAGGTCGAGAAGCCGATGTCGCGCAGCTCGTACATGAGCTGGTAGGTCAGCGTGCCGGACTTGGAGACGAGGCCGATCGGGCCGGCGCCGGTGATGTCGGCGGGGGTGATGCCCGCGTTCGACTTGCCGGGGCTGGCGATGCCGGGGCAGTTCGGGCCCACGATGCGGGTCTTGCCGCCCTTGGCCTCGGCGTGGTTCCAGAAGGCCACGGAGTCGTGCACCGGGATGCCCTCGGTGATGACGATGACCAGTCCGATCTCGGCGTCGATCGCCTCGATCACGGCGGCCTTGGAGAACGCCGGGGGCACGAACACGACGGAGGTGTTCGCGCCGGTCTCGGCCATGGCCTCCTGCACGGAGGCGAACACGGGGAGGCTCACGCCGTCGACGTCGACCTTGGTGCCGGCCTTGCGCGGGTTGACGCCGCCGACGATCTCGGTGCCGGCCTTGAGCATGCGTCGGGTGTGCTTCATGCCTTCGGAGCCGGTCATGCCCTGGACGATGACCTTGCTGTTCTCATCGAGGAAGATAGCCATCGGTCTAAGCCTCCTTGTTCGCGAGTTCAGCGGCCTTGTCGGCAGCGGCGTCCATGGTCTCGACCACGGTGATGAGCGGGTGGTTCGCGTCGGCGAGGATCTGTCGACCCTCCTCGGCGTTGTTGCCGTCGATGCGGGCGACGAGCGGCTTGGTGACGGTCTCGCCGCGGTCGGCGAGGGTCTGGAGGGCGCCGAGGATGCCGCGGGCGACCTCGTCGCAGGCGGTGATGCCGCCGAAGATGTTCACGAACACGCTCTTGACCTGCGGGTCCGACAGGACCACTTCGAGGCCGTTCGCCATGACGGCGGCGGAGGCGCCGCCGCCGATGTCGAGGAAGTTCGCGGGCTTGACGCCGCCGTGGGCCTCTCCGGCGTACGACACGACGTCGAGGGTGGACATGACGAGGCCGGCGCCGTTGCCGATGATGCCGACGGAGCCGTCGAGCTTCACGTAGTTGAGGCCGGAGTCCTTGGCGCGCTGCTCGAGCGGGTCGACGGCGCCCTTGTCCTCGAACTCGGCGTGCTCGGGGTGGCGGAAGTCCGCGTTCTCGTCGAGGGTGACCTTCGCGTCGAGCGCGAGGACCTTGCCTTCGGGCGTGCGCACGAGCGGGTTGACCTCGACGAGGGTGGCGTCCTCGGCGACGAAGGCGCCCCAGAGCTTCACGAAGATGTCCACGAGCTGGTCGCGGAGGTCCTCGGGGAAGCCGGCCTTGTCGACGATGCCGCCGGCGATCTCCGGGGTGACGCCGACGCCGGCGTCGATCGGGAGCTTGACGACCTTCTCGGGGGCGGTGTGGGCGACCTCTTCGATCTCCATGCCGCCGGCGGTCGACGCGATGCACAGGAAGGTGCGGTTCGCGCGGTCGAGCAGGTACGAGAAGTAGTACTCCTCGTCGATGTCGGCGGTGACCGTGAGCATGACCTTCTCGACGGTGTGGCCCTTGATGTCCATGCCCAGGATGTTCTGGGCGTGGGTGTTGGCCTCGTCGACGGTGTCGGCGAGTTTGACGCCGCCCGCCTTGCCGCGGCCGCCGACCTTCACCTGCGCTTTGACGACCACCCGTTCGCCGAGGCGCTCGGCGAGCTCCACGGCCTCCTGCGGTGTGGTGGCGACGCCGCCGTCCAGTACCGGCACTCCGTGCCGGGCGAACAGTGCGCGGCCCTGGTATTCGTACAGATCCACTGTAGAGTCCGCTCCACTAGCTAGTCTTCTTTGACCGGACGGCCTGGGCCTCCCCGCCCGGGCCCGGTGCGGGCCGCGGTCTCGGCGAACCGGGTCCGGTCGGACGGGGGAGCACGTGCAGGTGCCCGTTATCGCAGGGTAACCCCGCGCGAGGAGCGGAAGCCCCCGGCGGGCGGCAGGTGTGACGAGGTCGAGGATTTCACGGCGGCCAGGGCGCGCGGTGAGGTCGGGCCGCGTCCCGGGGACGGGAGTGCCGGGAAGGAACCGCCCACGGCTTCGGTGCCGCCCGGTGGGTGCGACATGGGCGGCGCGGCCGCCGGAGGTCCCGGGGCCGGTGCGAAGCGGGAGGGCAGTGAAGCGGGAGGGCAGTGGAGGCAAAGAGGCGGGGACCGGACGCACCCCTCAGGCGTCCGGTCCCCTTAGCGGGAACCAAGCCCACCCCTCAAAGGCTTGATTCCCTTAGGCACGATGCCCTATCGCCACCCCTCAATCGACAGGGCATCGGCAGCTTGTGGCACAGCTCAATTCCACGGCGCTTCGGAAGTGAACTCCCGATGAAGCGGCGGTGTTATTGACCGGCGGCCTTTCGACCGACTGCTGATGCGTCTTCCGCGGTTTGCGTTCCGCGTCCGACACTAATAAGAACGAGGGCCGCAGCGGCCGGTTACGGTCTCCCAAAAGAATTTTTTGCCCCGGGCGTTCTCCCTGGCAGCGGCCGTTCAGACGGTCGCGGGGCGTCCCTGATCGGGTGAGGGCACATGGGTGCGGACCCATTCGGCGATGGCCTGGGTCGAGGCCCCGGGGCCGAATATCTCGGCCACTCCGGCGGCGCGCAACTCGGCCGCGTCCTCGTCGGGAATGATGCCGCCGCCGAATACGACGATGTCGCGGGCGTCGTTCTCGTCGAGGAGTTTCAGCACTCGCGGGAAGAGCGTCATATGCGCGCCGGAGAGGATGCTCAATCCGATCGCGTCGGCGTCTTCGGCGAGGGCGGTGGCGACCACCTGCTCGGGCGAGTTGTGCAGGCCGGTGTACACGACCTCCATGCCCGCGTCCCGCAGCGCCCGCGCCACGACCTTCGCTCCCCGGTCGTGGCCGTCGAGCCCGACCTTCGCCACGACGACGCGGATGGGCGTCCCGGATGCCGACATGCTGTACCTCCTCGTACGGAGGCCGCGGCGCCGTCGTCGCTCGTGGCGATCCTGGCGCCGCGGCCTGTTCACATACGGGTGAGCTTAGTCGCGACCGGCGGGGGTTGGAAGTCCTACTGGCCGTAGGGCGGCGTCGGCGGCTGCTGCTGGCCCGGCTGCTGGTAGCCGGGAGGCGGCGGCGGGTACGCGCCGGGCTGCTGCTGCGGCTGGCCGTAGGGCTGCTGCTGCGGGTAGCCCCCGGGCTGGCCGTAGCCGGGCGGCGGGTAGCCGCCGGGCGCGGCGCCGGCCGGGGCGCCCTTGATGTACGCCTTGACCTCGTCCTTGGTCAGGTACAGGAAGCTGGCGTAGCCCAGGGTGCCCGCCATGACGAGGCTCTGGACCAGCAGGACCGCCCCGAGGCCGCCGAACAGCGCGAACGCGCCGAGAGAGCTCAGGAGCGACAGGATCGAGAACCCGGCGCCGATCATGACCAGGATGATGCCGGTCAGGCGCAGGCCGGGGGAGGTGATCTTGCCCTGCGGCAGGGCCCAGCCGTACCAGCCCCAGGCGGCGGCGAACAGGATGCCGAAGACGGCGCTGCCGATGTAGAAGCCGCCGAAGGTGGCGAAGACGATGATGTTGCCGAGGAGCCCGACGCCGGCGGCGATGAGCACCATCAGGCCGATCCGCCTGATCCCCTCGGGCGCGGCGCCCTGGGGGCCGGTGGCCTGCGGCTGCGGGAAGCCGGCCTGCGGCGGGGGCGGCGGGTAGCCGCCGGGCTGCTGGCCGGTCTGGCCGTACGGCTGCTGCGGGGCCTGCGGCATCTGGCCGGAGCCGAGCGGCGGCTGCTGCTGGGGCGGCTGGCCCGCGGGCTGGAACCCGGTCTGGGAGCCGCCGGTCTGCGGCATGACCGTGGTCTCGGCGTACGGGGCGCCGGGCGGGTCGGCCGGGCCGGTCGGGTTGCCCAGCGGGGAGGGCGGCGGAGGCGGCGCGCCCTGCGGGGCCGCGGAGCGGCTGATCTTCATGGTGCGGTCGAGTCCGGGCTCCTCGCCTTCGGGAGCCGCGGGCGGCGGGGCGCCGGCGCCGGGCTTGAGCTTGAAGGTGCCGCCGTCCTCGTCGTCGGGTCGGTCGTTCTCTGGGGGAGTCATGACATCCACTCTCCATGCCGGATCGGTTGTGACTGCTCTCCACCTCACCTTACCGACCGTCACGCCGCAAGAGGGTATGCCGTCCGCAGGCGCTCAGATGCGCAAGCGCCGCAACGGTTCACAGGAGCCGATCTTAGGGAGCGGGATCAGCGGCCGAAGTGGCGCTCCAGCACCGTCCGGTAGGTCGGCCGGGCCGCCTCGTACCGCTCGCACCCGGAGGGGGTCAGCATGAGGAACATGGCGCGGCGGTCGAAGTCGCAGGTGGCCCTCGTGACGAGGCCGTCCTTCTCGAGGCGGGTCACGGTGCGCGAGAGGGCGCTCTGGCTGAGGTACATCTCGGCCTCGAGGTCCTTCATCTTCGCCTTGCCGCCGCCGTCGCCGCAGCGGCGCGACAGGATCTTGAGCACCTCGAACTCGCTCAGGCCCAGTTCGTGACGGGCCTGGAGCTCGTTCTCCAGTTCGCATGATGTGTCGTGGTACACGCGAAGTGTTTCAGACCACTGAGTGCACACATCGTCGTCCGCTACAGCCTCCATGACCAGGAGATTACCATGTCAAGACATTTAATGTCCACTCATTAGATGTGTTGACATCCAATGCGCGTGCATGTAAGTTTCTCGGCATGACGATCACCGAACCGAAACCCGCTGACGCCGTCACCTCCAGCCCCGTCGATCCGCCCTCACATGCCCCGAGCAGATGGGGGCCAAAGCTCTGGGCCGTCCTCTTCGTGGCCGGCCTCGCGATGTTCCTGGACGCCCTCGACGTCTCCATGGTCGGCGTCGCGCTCCCGTCCATCGGCGCCGAACTCGGCCTCGAGACGTCCTCGCTCCAGTGGATCGTCAACGGCTACATCCTCGGCTACGGCGGCCTGCTCCTCCTCGGCGGACGCATGGCCGACCTGCTCGGCCGCCGCCAGGTCTTCCTGACCGCGCTCGTCGTCTTCGGCCTCGCCTCCCTCGTCGGCGGCCTGGTCGAGAACGAGGTCCTCCTCATCGCCTCCCGCATCGTCAAGGGCGTCGCCGCCGCCTTCACCGCCCCGGCGGCCCTGTCGATCATCACCACGACCTTCAAGGAAGGCCACGACCGCAACAAGGCCCTGTCGATCTTCACGGTCTTCGGCGCCACCGGGTACGCCTCCGGCCTCATCGCCTCCGGCCTGCTCACCAGCCTCGACTGGCGCCTGACGTTCTACGCGCCCGTCGTCGTGGTCGCCGGCGTCCTCATCGCCGCGTTCTTCGTGGTCCCCAAGAACGCCGAGCGCGAGAAGGGGCACATCGACTTCCTCGGTGCCACCACCCTCACCGGCGGCATGCTCGCCGCGGTCTACACCATCGTCACGGTGCCCGAGACCGGCTTCACGCCGCTCGTCATCGCGACCACCGCGGCCGCGGTCGTGCTCCTCGGCGCGTTCTTCCTCGTGGAGAACAAGGTCGCCCACCCGCTGGTGCGCCTGAGCATCTTCAAGGTCAAGTCGATCGTCCGCGCCAACCTGGCCGCGCTCGCGATCTTCGGCTCCTACATCAGCTTCCAGACGATCGTGTCCCTGTACCTCCAGAACACGCTCCAGTGGGAGCCCATCCAGATGGCGCTGGCGCTGGCCCCGGCCGGGATCATCGTCGCGTTCCTGTCGCCGATGGCCGGCAAGTTCATCGACCGCTACGGCACCAAGTCGATGATCATCGCCTCGATGGGCGCGTTCGTCCTCGGCTACCTCTGGTTCATCCTGCGCGGCGGCTCGGCCCAGCCGAACTACTTCGCCGACTACCTGCCCTCGTTCCTGCTGCTTGGCCTCGGCTTCGCGATCGGCTTCTCGGCCGTGATGGTCCAGGCCACCGAGGGCATCTCGGACGACGAGCAGGGCCTGGCCTCCGGCCTGGTCCAGACCTCCGGGCAGATCGGCGGCGCGGTCGTCCTCGCGGTCGTCACCGGCCTGATCTCCGGCGGCGCCGCCACCTCGATCGCCCAGTACCGCCCCGGCCTCTACCTCGTGACCGTGGTCGCCGTCGTCGGCCTCCTGGCCAGCGCCACCGCGCTGCTCGGCCGCCGCGCCGCGGTGGAAGCCGCCTAGACCCGAGTCCGCACCGAACACCCGAATCAGCAGGGCCCGCCGTCCATCGGACGGCGGGCCCTGCCGGGTTCCCGGATCAGCGTGCGGACGCCAGGACGGGCCGCAGGCGCGCCCCTTCGAGTGCGAACACGGCGTGGGCGCGGGAGGCCGCGGCCGGGTCGCGGGTGACCATGAGCAGGCCCGGCGCCCACTCGTCGACCAGTTCCCGCAGGAGGTCGAGGATCGCGGCGCCGTCGGCGGGGTCGAGCGCGCCGGTCGGCTCGTCGGCGACGACCAGGTCCGGGCGGGACGCGAAGGCCCGCGCGACCGCGGCCCGCTGCTGGTGCACGGCCGCGAGGTCGCCGGGGCGGCGCTGGAGGAACCGGTCGACGCCGGTGCGCTCGGCGAGGTGGCGGAGCCAGTCGCGGTCGGCCTCGGCGCCGGCGAGGCGCAGCGGCAGGGCCAGGTTCTCCTCCACGGTGAGCGAGGGCAGCAGGTTGTACGACTGGAACACGAAGCCGACGCGGCCCTGCCGCAGCAGGGTGCGCTTGGCCTCGCCGAGGCCGGTGATGCGCCGGTCGGCGATGCGGACCTCGCCGCCGGTCGGGTCGTCGAGGCCCGCCGCGCAGTGCACGAGGGTGGACTTGCCCGAGCCGGGGGCGCCCATGACGGCGATGAGCGCGCCGGCGGGGACGTCGAGGGCGACGCGGTCGAGGACGGTGTGCGCGCCGTCGTAGGTCTTCGTGATCTCGCGCAGCGCCAGCGCGGGCGCGGCGGTCGCGGCCCTGGGGGGAGCGGCGAGGGTGGTCGTCGTCATCGGTGCCTCCGGGTTTCCTGGTATGACTGCACGCTAAGGGGACCGGGGTGCGATTCCAATGCGGTCAGCTGCCGGATCGGGGGTGGGGACAACCGGAGCCGGACCGGTACAGCTACCTGTAGTACCCGTTCTCGCGGCCGGGTACAGCTGGCTGTAGCGACGGCGGCGGGCGCGCGCGGGTACGTTTCCAGGCGAGCTCTTGGAGGATGCATGGCAGGCAGGCGCGAACGCGTGCAGGCGTGGTTCGACGCCCAGCTCCGCCCGGGCGGCGGGGAGAAGGGCGGCATGGGACCGCTGCTGCTCGCGTCGCTGCGCGCCTCGGGGTACGGCGCGGTCGGCGCCGGGTTCGGGTTCCTCGCGCTCTACACGATCCCGCTGCTGCTGCTGGCCGCGTTCCTGTCGGTGCTGGGCCTGGGCCGCTTCCTCGTGCACCCGGCGATGCAGTGGGTGCGGACGCTCGCCGGGCTCGAGCGGCGCCGCCTGCAGCGCCTGGGCCGCGAGGTCGAGTCCCCGTACGAGGGCCCGGACGCCGAGTCGCCCCGCAGCCTCGCGGAGGTCCGGGCCGACCCGTCGGCCCGCCGGGACCTGGTCTGGCTGTTCCTGCACGGCACGTGGGGGCTGATCCTCGGCGCGTTCCTCATCCAGATGCCGTTCATCGCCGTCCGCGACGCGACCTACCCGCTGTGGTGGACGTTCACGTCGGGGACGGACCGGAGCATCCTCAACGGCACGATCGGCGTCGACACCCAGAGCGAGGCCGCGCTCGGCCTGGCCACCGGCATCGCGGTGTTCGCGCTGTGGCTCCTGTTCGGGCCCAAGCTCCTCGACCTCCAGACCGTCCACGGGGTCCGCTTCCTCGGGCCCGACCCGGACGTCGACCTGTCCGAGCGGGTCGCCCGCCTGACCGCGACGCGCGCGGCCGCCCTCGACGCGCACGCCGTCGAGCTGCGGCGGATCGAGCGGGCGCTGCACGACGGCGCGCAGAACCGGATCGTCGCCGTCGCGGTGCTCGTCGGCGCCGCCAGGCGCGAGGTCCCGCGCGACCCGGACCGGGCCGTGGAGATCCTCGGCCGGGCCCAGGACACCGTCGAGGACGCGCTCGCCGAGCTGCGGGCGGTGGTCCGGTCGATCCTGCCGCCGGTCCTGGAGGACCGGGGGCTCGCGGGCGCGCTCAACGCGATCGCCTCCGACTGCCCCGTGCCGTGCACTGTGGACGTCGACGTGGAGGCGCGCTGCCCCGCGAGCGTCGAGGCCACCGCCTACTTCGTGGTCGCCGAGTCGCTCACCAACGTGGCCAAGCACTCCCGGGCCGAGCACGCCTCGGTGGAGGTGCGGCTGCGGGGGAATACGCTGGCGGTCGCCGTGGTCGACGACGGGCGCGGCGGCGCCGACGCCGCGGCGGGCTCCGGCCTCGCGGGCATCCGGCGCCGCGTGGAGGCCCTCGACGGCACGACGACCGTGACCAGCCCACCCGGTGGGCCGACCGAGATCAGAGTGGAGCTGCCGTGCGGATCGTGATCGCCGAAGACGACACCCTCCTGCGGGAGGGACTCAACCTGGTGCTGCGAGGCGAGGGCTTCGACGTCGTCGCCTCCGTCGGCGACCCGGCGGCGTTCCTCGAAGCGGTGGAGGAGCACCGGCCCGACGTCGCCGTCGTCGACGTCCGCATGCCGCCCACGCACACCGACGAAGGCATCAAGGCCGCCGTCGCGGCCCGCCGCGCCCACCCCGGACTGGCGGTCCTCGTCCTCTCCGCCTATGTGGAGCAGTCGTTCGCGACCGACCTCCTCGCCGACGGCGCCCGCAGCGTCGGGTACCTCCTCAAGGAGCGCGTCGGCCGCGTCGACGCGTTCGTCGAGGCCCTCCACCGCGTCGCCGGCGGCGGCACCGCCATCGACCCGGAGGTGGTCGCGCAGCTCTTCGCGCAGCGCCGCGCCGACGACCCCGTCGAGCGCCTCACGCCCCGCGAGAAGGAGGTCCTCTCGGTCATGGCCGAGGGCCTCGGGAACGGCGCGATCGCGCAGCGGCTGTTCATCACCGAGAACGCCGTCCACAAGCACATCAGGAACATCTTCCTGAAGCTCGGGCTGACCCCGGACGACCAGACCGACCGCCGCGTCGCGGCCGTCCTCCACTACCTCGAGCGGTCGTGAACGGCCGCTAGTCGGCCGCCAGGGACTTCCACATCCCGCGGCGCTCGCCCTTCGCGAGGCGCTCGGCCTTGCGCAGCGTGTCGCCGATCGTCAGCTCCTGGTGCCGCATGATGTACGTGTGCGCCATGCCCTCGGCGACGGCGAGGACGGCGTAGTTCATGCCGTTCTCCATCACCACGTGCGCGAGCAGCCGGTCGTACTGGTCGTACATCGGGTCGCCCGGGTCGGTGAACAGGGTGACCGTGCGGCCCTCGAGCTTCGACTTCGCGTACACCTTCGCCTCGGCGCCCCAGTCCTCCTCGTCGCGGAACCCGCCGGACTCGGGGGAGTTGATGCCCATGATCCGCACCCGGATCTTCTCGCCGCCGATGAAGGCGCGGAACGTGTCACCGTCCACGACCTCCTCGACGTCCACCGTGGCGTAGAAGTCGCCCGGACCCTCCATGCTGCCTCCTCCATGCCCGCCCACCGCTGGGCGCGTCGACCCATCCTCGCATTCGGGCGCCCGCCATGGGAACCGTGCTCCGCACGCCCCCTTGTGACAGACTGGGCGGCGTGGAGCGACGACCGAACCGACGCCCTGGCCGCACAGGGTCCGCGCAGCGCGACACCGTGCGCATCAGCGACTCCACGCCGCACCAGCGCGAGACCGAGGCCCTCGGCCCCGGCCCGCGTCCCCGGCCGAAGCGGCCGCGGGCGCTGCTGGCCTCCGCGCTGGCGACGACGCTCTGGTGCGCGACGGTGGTCTTCACGCCGATCCTGGTGTGCGTCATCGCCGGCTGGTGGCAGGCCGGCGCCGAGGGCTCGGTCGCCACGGTCGCGGCCGCGGCCGGGACCGCCTGGCTCGCCGGGCACGGCGTGCCGGTCGACATCGGACCGATCCGCCTGAGCGTGGCCCCGCTGGCCTTGACCGCGGTCGTCGCCTGGCGGCTCGCGAAGGCCGCCGCCGGGACGACCCGCGCGATCGGCGGCCGGGACGCCGCCGCGGTGCGCGCCGCCGCCGGGCTCGTCACGATCCTCTACACCGGACTGGTCGCCTCGGCCGCCGCCCTGAGCGCGCGCGGGCCCTTCGGCATCGACATGCTCCCCGCGCTGCTGCACGCCGTCCCGCTCATCGCGGCCGCCACCGCGTTCGGTTCGGCCCGCGAAGCCGGGGTCCTGCCGTGGGGCGCCGCCTCGGTGTGGCTGCGCCGGGGCCTGCGCACCGGGTTCATCACGGCCGGGGCGCTCCTGGCGTTCGGGGCCGCCGCCACCGGGGTCGCGTTCGCCGTCCGCGGGCCCGTCGTCGCCGACACGCTCGGCGTGTACGGGAGCGCGTCGTGGATCGTCGCCCTCATGAGCCTGCTGTACCTGCCGAACCTCGCGATCTGGGCCGCCGCGTACATCGCCGGGCCCGGGTTCGCCGTCGGCGAGGGCACCGCCGTGCAGACCGCGATGGTCGAGCTCGGGCCGCTCCCGGCGTTCCCGGTGTTCGCCGCGGTCCCGAACGCGCCGCTGCCGGACTACGCGACGGTGCTGGTCGGGCTGCCGCTCATGCTCGCGGCCGTGTTCGGCGTGATCCTCACGTACCGGTCCCCGGACCTGCGGCTCCCGCGCGTCACGACCGCGTCGATCGTGGCCGCCGCGACCGCGGCCCTGACGCTCGCGCTCCTGTCGTACCTCTCCGGCGGCGCCGCCGGGCACGACCTCCTCGCCGACCTCGGACCCGACCCGCTCGCGGTCGCCGGGACCGCCGGCGCCCAGCTCCTGATCGGCCTCGTCGGCGCGGCCCTGGTCGCCCGCCTGTTCGCGGTCCACCGCCGCGCCGCCGAAGCCGAGCTCGTGCGCAGAGACACGGTGGTCATCCCCGAACCGGCGCCGGGCCGCGACGACGCGTTACCGTGGCACCCGTGACCGCTGTGCAGAATCCCGGCCCCGCCGGCGCGGCCGCGGCGAGGCTCGTCGTCCTCGTCTCCGGCTCCGGCTCGAACCTCCAGGCCCTCCTCGACGCCTGCGCCGACCCGGCCTACGGGGCCGAGGTCGTCGCCGTCGGCGCCGACCGCGACGGCACCTACGGGGCCGAGCGCGCCGCCAAGGCCGGCGTGCCGACGTTCGTCCACAAGGTCAAGGACTACGCGACCCGCGACGAGTGGGACGCCGCCCTCACCGCCGAAGTCGCCTCCTACGAGCCCGACCTCGTCGTCTCGGCCGGGTTCCTCAAGCTCTGCGGCCCGCGCTTCCTCGAGGCGTTCCCCGGCCGCTACGTCAACACCCACAACTCGCTGCTCCCGGCGTTCCCCGGCATGAACGGCCCCGGCGAGGCCCTCGCCGCGGGCGTCAAGATCGCGGGCGCGACCCTCTTCATCTGCGACTCCGGCGTCGACACGGGCCCGATCGTGGCCCAGTGCGCCGTCCCCGTCGAAGACGACGACACCGTCGAGACCCTGACCGAGCGCATCAAGGAGGCCGAGCGGGCCCAGCTCGTCGAGTCCGTCGGCCGCATGGTCCGCGACGGCTGGAAGGTCGAAGGCCGCCGGGTCGTCCTCGGCTGACCCGCATCACCGCCCGCGCGCGGTGCCCGGACCGCCGGGCCTGCGCGGGCCGCGGTTAGGGTCGCTGCATGATCGCTCCCCTCGCCGTCAACGCCCTCGAAGCGAACACGCTCGCCGTCTCCTTCGCGCTGCTGCCGCTCGCGTTCGCCGCGGCCTGGGCGCTGGCCGCGTGGCGCATCCGCCGCGGCCGGCCCCGGCGGGACGCCTGGCTCGACTCGCTCGCTGAGGTCGGCGCGGTCGCCGGCTCCGTGCCGCTCCTGTTCCTCGGCCTCACCTCCCGCGAGGGCGCGAACGCCGTCCAGCTCGTCCCGTTCGTGGACCTCGCCGACCTGGTCGGCGCCTCGCCGCGGGTCATCGTCGAGCAGTTGACCGGGAACCTGTTCGTGTTCGCCGCCGCCGGGTTCTTCCTGCCGGTGCGGTTCACGATCGGGCTCGGCGCGGTCGCGGCCGGGGCGGTCGCGGCCGCCGCGGCGCTTGAGGTCCTCCAGTACACGCTCCTGACCGGCCGGGTGGTCTCGGTCGACGACGCGCTCATGAACGCGGTCGGCGCGGTCCTGGCGGCGCTCGCGTCGCGCCCGTGGTGGCGCCGGTCTCGCGCACGCGCGGCGGTCGGGCCGGAACCGGGGGCGACCGTGTTACGCTCGGCGGGTCGCGACTGGCGAGTGACGTCTTTCGAGGTTTCCCGTGGCACGGACCGGGCAGCTCGTTGTTGAGGGGGAGCCTCCTCGAGACGTTCGCAGGTGGAGCACCACCGGGGAGCGGCACTGCTGAACCTGTTACTGCGGTCGAACGCCTGGGCCGCAGTCATTACCCGATCAGGAGCAGTGCATTCATGTCCGAGCGGAAGCGCATCAAGCGAGCCCTCATCTCCGTCTACGACAAGACCGGGATCATCGAACTTGCCGCGGCACTCGACAAGGCGGGCGTGGAACTCGTCTCCACCGGGTCGACCGCCGCGAAGATCGCCGACGCCGGCATCCCGGTGACCAAAGTGGAGGAGCTGACCGGGTTCCCCGAGATCCTCGACGACCGCGTCAAGACCCTCCACCCGAAGGTCCACGCCGGCATGCTCGCGGACGTCCGCCGCGAGTCCCACCGCGCGCAGCTCGCCGAGCTCGGCATCGAGGCGTTCGACCTGCTCGTCGGCAACCTCTACCCGTTCCAGCAGACCGTCGCCTCCGGTGCGGGCTTCGACGACATCGTCGAGAAGATCGACGTCGGCGGGCCCTCCATGGTCCGCGGCGCCGCCAAGAACCACGCGAACGTCGCGGTCGTCGTCGACCCGGCCGACTACTCGTGGATCCGCGAGGCCGCCACCGAGGGCACCACCGCCGAGCAGCGGCTCCGCTTGGCCGCCAAGGCGTTCGCGCACCTGGCGACCTACGACTCGGCCGTCGCGTCCTGGCTCGCCGAGCAGGCGTCCGAGGGCCTGGGCGACTTCACTGCCCTCCCGGCCGCCAAGCTCGCGGACCTGCGCTACGGCGAGAACCCGCACCAGGACGCCGCGGTCTACGCGGTCCCCGGCGCGCCCGGGCTCGCGCAGGCCGAGCAGCTCCACGGCAAGGCCATGAGCTTCAACAACTACACCGACGCCGACGCCGCCTGGCGCGCCGCGCACGACTTCGACGCGCCGGCCGTGGCGGTCATCAAGCACGCGAACCCGTGCGGCATCGCCGTCGGCGCGACGATCGCCGAGGCCCACCGCAAGGCCCACGCGTGCGACCCGCTGAGCGCCTTCGGCGGCGTCATCGCCGCGAACGCCGAGGTCGACGCCGAGGCCGCGGCCCAGATCGCCGAGATCTTCACCGAGGTCGTGGTGGCGCCGTCGTTCACCGACGAAGCGGTCGCGATCCTGTCGGCGAAGAAGAACCTGCGGATTCTGCGCGCCCCCGCGTGGGCGCCCGCCGGCCTCGAACTCAAGCCGATCTCCGGCGGCCTGCTCGTCCAGCGGCCCGACCGGATCGACGCCGACGGCGACGACCCCGCGAACTGGACCATCGCCACCGGCGAGCCCGTCGACGCGGCGACCCTCGCCGACCTCGAGTTCGCCTGGCGCGCCGTCCGCTCCGTGAAGTCCAACGCGATCCTCCTCGCCTCAGGCGGCGCCTCCGTGGGCGTCGGCATGGGCCAGGTCAACCGCGTCGACTCCGCGAAGCTCGCGGTCGAACGGGCCGGCGCCGAGCGCGCGGCCGGATCGGTCGCGTCCTCCGACGCGTTCTTCCCGTTCCCCGACGGCCTCCAGATCCTCATCGACGCCGGCGTCAAGGCCGTGGTCCAGCCCGGCGGCTCGCTCCGCGACGAAGCGGTCATCGCCGCCGCGAAGGAAGCCGGCATCACGATGTACCTCACCGGCACACGGCACTTCACCCACTAGGCGTCAAGCTGCGCAGGGCCGCACCGGACTCCTCCGGTGCGGCCCTCGCCGTGTTCTTGCTGTGAGAACTCACAGGTGAGCCGCCCGGTTCTGGTTGGGCATGCATGGCCGATCCACGATATGTTGATGTCATGATGCAGATGCTGTGTCCGAAATGTCAGAATCCGATGAATCAGTACGAGCGCAACGGCGTGGTCGTGGAGCAGTGCTCCGAGTGCAAGGGCATCTTCCTCGACCGGGGCGAGCTCGAGCACCTGATGAATTTCGAGTCGCAGTTCCACGCTGCACCGCCCGCGGCCGCTGCGGCGCCCGCCGGTCCGCCGCCGCGCGAGCCCCGCTACGACGACCGCCGCGATGACCGGCGGTACGACGACCGGCGCTACGACGACCGGCGCCGCGACTCGCACTACGACGACCGCCGCCACCACGGCGACGACTACCACTACAAGAAGAAGAAGCGCAAGAGCGTCTTCGAGGACCTCTTCGACTTCTAGCGGTCGCCGCGCAGCGAGCCGCCGGGCAGCGAGCCGCCGGACGATCTCCGGCGGCTGAGCCGTGCCCGGCGCGCGCCCTCAGGCCTTCGGGAGTCCGCCCCGCATCGCGTTGCCGCCGCCGAGCGGGAACACCGCCCTCGGGGTCCACGGGACCGGGGCCCCCGCGAGGGTCTCGAAGGTCCAGGCCCCCGGGTTCGGGTGCGTGTAGAGCGTGAAGGACTCGACGCGGAACTTCGCCTCGAAGCCGGCCAGGGCGGTGAAGGCCCGGTCGAGCGCCTCGGTGCTCACGTTGTGGGCGATGGTGATGTGCGGGTGGTACGGGAAGCTGCGCTCGCGCCCGGCCGGGCCGCGGCGGATGGCCGCCTCGAGCTGCTCGCAGACCGCGATGCCGTCGACGACGGCGACGAAGACGACCTCGGTCACCGGCCGGAACGACCCGGTGCCGCGCAGGTGCAGGTCGAACGGCGGGCAGCCCTCGGCCACCGACGCCAGGTGGGCGCTGAAGTCCGGCAGGACGGCCCTGGGCATCTCGGTGGGCCCCAGCAGCGTCAGGTGCGCCGGGACGATCCCGCCGAGCGGGTCGCCGGAGGCGATCCGGACCCGGTCCAGGAGGTCGCCCCAGGGCGCGGGCACCGGGATGGCGACGCCCACGGTCACGGTCGGCGACTTCCCGACGGGTGCAGGCGCCGCCGCATCCACTAAAGCGCCGCCGGAGGGTAGAAGCCGACCTTCTTGTACGCCTTCGCGAGCGTGCGCGAGGCGACGTGCCGGGCCTTCTCGGCGCCCTTGACGAGGATGCGGTCGAGCTCGGCCTTGTCGGCGAGGAACTCCTTGGTGCGGGCCGAGATCGGCCCGAGGTAGTCGGCGACGACGTCGGCCAGGTCGCCCTTGAAGTCGCCGTAGCCGCGCCCGGCGTACTCGGCCTCGAGCTTCTCGATCGTCGTGTTGCCGAGGGCCGCGTAGATGTTCATCAGGTTCGACACGCCCGGCTTCGCGTCGGGGTCGTAGCGGACCTCGGCCTCGGAGTCGGTGACGGCGCTCTTGACCTTCTTGCGCATCTGGTTCGGCTCGTCGAGCAGGTACAGGCACCCGCGCGGGCTGGCCGAGGACTTCGACATCTTCTTCTCGGGCTCGGCGAGGTCCTTGATCGTCGCGGTCTCCTTGACGATGTGGACGTCGGGGACCGTGAACGTCTGGCCGTACGTGTTGTTGAACCGGATCGCGAGGTCGCGGCTCAGCTCGAGGTGCTGGCGCTGGTCCTCGCCGACCGGGACCCGCTCGGTCTGGTACAGCAGGATGTCGGCGACCTGGAGGATCGGGTACGTGAACAGGCCCACGGTTGTGCGTTCTTGTTTGGCGGACTTGTCCTTGAACTGGGTCATGCGGCTCGCCTCGCCGAACCCGGTCTCGCACCCCATGATCCAGGCGAGCATCGCGTGCTCGGGCACCTGCGACTGGACGAACAGCGTGCTCCGCTCGGGGTCGATCCCCAGCGCCAGGAGCTGAGCGGCACTCACCCTCGAGCGCTCGTGCAATACCTTGGGGTCGTGATCGACGGTGATCGCGTGGAGGTCGACGACGCAGTAGAACGCGTCCGAGGTGTCCTGAAGCGCCACCCACTGCCGCAGCGCGCCCAGGTAGTTCCCGAGGTGGAACGAGTCCGAGGTGGGCTGGATGCCTGAGAAGACGCGGGGTACGCGGTCGGCAGTGGTCATGGACCGATTCTGACATCCGGGCCGAGAGGGCGGCCACCCGGTATTGCGGCCCCGCCGATCCTGATGTTCAATTGTGTTGGATCTTGATCGGAAGACTGGATCGGAAGGAGAGTCGCCGATGCTGGCGCAGCAGCGACAGAGCCGGATCGCCGAACGCGTCCACCGGACCGGGGCGGTCCGGGTGGCCGAGCTGGTCGAGGAGTTCGGCGTCTCGGACATGACCATCCGACGCGATCTCGAGACCCTCGCCGAGCGCGGCCTGGTCGCCAAGGTCCACGGCGGCGCGACCGCCGTCGACTTCGGCTCCACCTCCGAACCCGGTTTCGCCGTCAAGCAGGTCCGCCAGGAGGCCGAGAAGCAGGCCATCGCCGACGCCGCCGCCACCCTCGTCGGCCCCGGACAGGCCATCGCCCTCT
Organism: Glycomyces albidus; assembly: GCF_009451885.1. Lineage (GTDB taxonomy): Bacteria > Actinomycetota > Actinomycetes > Mycobacteriales > Micromonosporaceae > Glycomyces > Glycomyces albidus. Next base: position 15,674 of record NZ_WIAO01000039.1, on the reverse strand, counting down.
CCGCCGGGACCACCACCTGGACCCTCGCCCACCGCCTCACCGACGTCCCCGACCTCACCGTCGTCACCAACTCGGTGCCCGTCGCCGACGTCTTCTACCGGGCCGGGCGCCCCGACCAGACCGTCATCCTCACCGGCGGCGTGCGCACCCCCTCCGACGCCCTCGTCGGGCCCTTCGCCGTCGCCTCGCTCGAACGGGTGAACGTCGACACCGTGTTCCTCGGCGTCCACGGCATGTCCGAGCGCGCCGGGTTCACCACCCCGAACCTCCTCGAAGCCGAGACGGTCTCGACCCTCGCCGCGAAGGGCCGGCGCCTCGTGGTCGTCGCCGACCACACCAAGTTCGACGTCGTCGGCATCGCCACCATCGCGGCCCTCGACGACGCCGACGTCATCGTCACCGACTCCCTCCTCGACGAGGAGGCCCGCCGGGCCCTCGGCGAACACGTCGACCAGGTCGTGCTCGCCCCGGTCCCTGACGCGGAGCCGCACGGCGCCAAGCGCCCCCACCCGCGCCGCCCGCACTCGACCGAAGACGCCGCGACCCAGACCGAGAAGAGACCATGACACCGTTCCACATGGAGTCCGGCAGCCTCGCCGACGGCCGCCAGATCCTCTACTTCAACACCGCGCCGGACGCCGGCCGCGCCTCCTTCGCCGACAAGCGCGACCTGGGCGACCGGGTCAGCGCCGGGGAGATCCGGTACGACGTCCTCCGCGACGAGTGGGTGGCCGTCTCCGCCGGGCGGTCCAACCGCCCCATGCTGCCCGTCGCCTGCCCGCTGTGCCCCTCCGACGGCCACGAGCTGACCGAGGTCCCCGCCCCCGACTACGAGGTCGCGGTCTTCGAGAACCGCTTCCCGTCCTTCGGCGGCTACGGCGAACCCGGCCCGCTCCCGCCGGCCGAGGTCACCGGCATGGAGAACGCGGCGCCGGCCTCGGGCCGGTGCGAGGTCGTCTGCTTCTCCGACGACCACGACTCCTCCCTGGTGGACCTGGGCCCCGAGCGGGTCGCGCTCATCGTGCGGGCCCTCGCCCAGCGCACCGCCGACCTGTCCGCCCGCGGCGACGTGGCCCAGGTCTTCTGCTTCGAGAACCGCGGCGTCGAGATCGGCGTGACCCTCCACCACCCGCACGGGCAGATCTACGGCTACCCGTACACCACCCCGCAGACCCGCAAGCACCTCGACGCGAACAAGCGCCACCGCGCCGCGACCGGCCGCGACCTGTTCGACGACATCATCGAGTCCGAGCGCACCGGCCCCCGCGTCATCGCCGAGAACGACCACTGGATCGCCTTCACCCCGTACGCGGCCCGCTGGCCCTTCGAAGTCCACATCTACCCGAACGGGCGCTTCGCGGACCTCACCGAGCTGCCCGACGCGCACATCGACGCGTTCGCGCCGCTCTACCTCGACGTCCTCAAACGCTGCGACGCCGCCTACCCCGGCGAGCCGATGCCGTACATGGCCGGCTGGCACCAGGCCCCGGTCGGCGAGGACCGCGAGTTCGGGCGCCTGCGCCTCGAACTCGTCTCCATCCGCCGCGGCCCCGGCAGAGTGAAGTTCCTGGCGTCCTCGGAATCCGTCATGGGCGGATGGGTCCACGACCTCGGACCCGAGACGGCCGCGGAGATCCTGAAGAAGTCCAGTACCAAGGGGGCACTGTGAAATACCTCGTGACCGGCGGCGCCGGCTACATCGGCTCGATCGTCGCCACCATGCTGCTCGAAGCGGGCCACGACGTCGTCGTCCTCGACGACTGCTCGACCGGAGCCGCCGAGCGCGTCCCGGCCGGCGCCGAACTCGTCCGAAAGCCCGTCCAGCGGGTCGCCGAGGTCCTCGACGGCTCCTTCGACGGCGTCCTCCACTTCGCCGGCCTCATCGCCGCCGGCGAGTCCATGGAGAAGCCCGAGATCTACTGGGAGGCCAACACCAACGGCACGTTCGCCCTCCTCGCCGCCATGCGCGAGGCCGGCGTCCGCACCCTCGTGTTCTCCTCCACCGCGGCCGTCTACGGCAACCCGGTCGAGGTCCCCATCAAGGAGGAGGCCGCCAAGGCCCCCACCTCCACCTACGGCGCCACGAAGCTCTCCAGCGACATGGCCATCCAGTCCGAGGCCACCGCGCACGGCCTCGCCGCGGTCTCCCTGCGCTACTTCAACGTCGTCGGCGCCTACCGCGACCGCTCCGGCGTCTGGCACGGCGAGAACCACGAGCCCGAGACCCACATCATCCCGATCGCCTTCGACGCCGCCACCGGCCGCCGCGACTCGTTCGCGATCTTCGGCGACGACTACCCGACGCCCGACGGGACCTGCATCCGCGACTACATCCACGTCGCCGACCTCGCCGAGGCCCACCTGCTCGCCCTCACCGCCGCCGAGCCCGGCGCCCACAAGATCTACAACCTCGGCAACGGCAACGGCTTCTCGAATAAAGAGGTCGTCGCCACCGTTAAGAAGGTGACCGGCGCCGACTTCCCGGTGGTCGTGGGCCCGCGCCGCGCGGGCGACCCCGCCGAGCTCGTCGCCTCCGCCGAGCGCGCGAGGACCGAACTCGGCTGGAAGCCCAGCCGCGACAGCCTCGACCGCATGGTCGCCGACGCCTGGGAGTACTACCGGCATGCCCGCCGGTAGCGCCCCGTCCGCCCACCACCCGAACCGGAAACACACGCCATGACCAGCACACCTGACCCGCACGCCGCCGAACTCGCCGAGACCGCCGCGGCCGCCTTCCGCGAGGCCCACGGCACCGAGCCCGAAGGGCTGTGGGCCGCACCCGGCCGCGTCAACCTCATCGGCGAGCACACCGACTACAACGACGGCTTCGTCATGCCCTTCGCGCTGCCGTTCTACACGGTCGCCGCCGCCGCGAAGGCCGACGCGTGGGAGTTCACCTCCACGTTCGGCGGGGGCGAGACGGTCCGCCTCGACCGGCTCGAAGGCGCCGAGGGCTGGGTCGCCTACCCGGCCGCGGTCGCCCGCGCCATGGCCGACGCCGGCTACCCCGTCGGCCCGGCCCGCGTGCTCGTCCACTCCGACGTGCCCACCGGCGCGAGCCTCTCGTCCTCGGCGGCCCTCGAGGGCGCGGTGTTCCTGGCGCTGGCGGGCCTGTACGGCCACGACGTCCCGGTCGAGGAGGCCGCCGCGATCTGCCAGCGGGCCGAGAACGACTACGTGGGGATGCCCTGCGGCATCCTCGACCAGTCCGCGTCGCTCATGTGCGAGGCCGGGCACGCCATGTTCATGGACTGCCGGGACCTCTCGCGCGAGCAGGTGCCGTTCAAGCTCGAGGACGAGGGCCTGGTGATGCTCGTGGTCGACACGAACGCGCCGCACCGGCTGGTCGACTCGGAGTACGCGGCGCGGCGCGCCGACTGCGAGAAGGCGGCGGGTCTGCTGGGCGTCAGCCACCTGCGCGACGCCCCGCGGCACGCGCGCCTGGACGACGAGCGCCTCGACCGGCGGATGCGGCACGTCCTCACCGAGGACGAGCGGGTGCTGGCCGCCGCGGCCCTGCTGAAGGAGGGCCGGGTGGCCGAGATCGGCGAGCTGCTCACCGCCTCGCACACCTCGCTGCGGTACGACTACGAGGTCTCCTCGGTGGAGCTCGACTCCGCCGTGGACGCCGCGATCGGCGCCGGCGCGCTCGGCGCGCGCATGACCGGCGGCGGCTTCGGCGGCAGCGCCATCGCCCTCGTCGAGGCCGCCTCGGCGCGGAAAGTGGAGGCCGCCGTGATCGACGCGGCCGCCCAGGCGGGCCTTCCGGTCCCGCGCGTCTTCGTGGCCCGCGCCGCCCAGGGCGCCCACCGCGTCCGGTAAGCGCACGGGACGGCGGCCCGGATCGATCGCGGTCCGGGCCGCCGTCCCGAACCGCGCCGCCGTCTCCGCGCCCTCGACGCGACCGGCCCCCGGATGCGCAGACGCCGGCCGACCGCGGCCCGCTGTGACAGCGGCTGCGGGACCGGCGGCGCAGTAGGGTCACCGCTCCCGCACTCTGGAATACTCCGCGGCATGGATTTCGTGCACCTGCTGCTGCGCTACCTCCACCTGCTCGGCTTCGCCGCGGTCTTCGGCGGCTGGCTGGTGTCGTGGCTCTCAGGCAAGTTCAACTGCAACACGGCGATGCTCTACGGCGTCGCGACGCAGCTCGCCACCGGGATCGTCCTCTACGGCCTCGCGAGCGCCGAAGGGGACGCGAACCACGCGAAGCTCGGCGTGAAGTTCCTGCTCGCGCTGCTGCTCGCGGTCATGATCGCGATTCCAGTGTGGAAGAAGCGTGAAAGGGTCGCGGCGGGGCACTTCTGGGCCACCGGTGCGCTCATCGCGGTCACCGCGGGCGTCGCCGTCTTCTGGCAGTGACGGATCCGCGGGGATTCACTCCGGTTGGGGCCGTTCCGGCCCGCGCGGAGCTGCAATGCCGCCGTAGTAGCGGCGAAACACCAGTTCACTCCTGGTCTCAGTCATAGGATGTTTCGGTAACGAAATCATCAAGGACAGTGTCGGAGGCCCGCGAGTGCGGCCATGATTAGGCGGGTATCGACTTACCCCCTTGAATCGTCAAAGGAGACCGCAATGGCTGTCAAGCCGTTCAAGCTGGCCCTGGCGGGCTTCTCCGCCGTGGGCCTCGCCGCTCTCGCCGCCTGCGGCGAAGCACCGTCCGACTCGAACGGCGGCGACAACGCCGACGCCTCGTTCCAGGCCTGCATGGTCACCGACTCGGGCGGCATCGACGACAAGTCGTTCAACGAGTCCGCCTGGGCGGGCATGGAGGCGGCCGCGGACGAGAACTCGGACATCGAGGTCACCTACAAGGAGTCGTCGAACCCCGACGACTACGACCCGAACCTGCAGGCCTCGGTGGACGACGGCTGCGAGTTCGTCGTCGGCGTCGGCGGGCTCATGGCCGCGAACGTCACCTCCGCCGCGCAGGCGAACGAGGGCGTCGGCTTCGCGATCGTCGACGGCACCCCGTCCGACGCCTCCGGCGCCCCGGTCGAGGTCGGCAACGTGTACTCCATCCAGTTCGACACCGCCCAGTCGGCGTTCCTCGCCGGCTACATCGCGGCCGCGCAGACCCAGACGGGCACCGTCGCCACCTGGGGCGGCATGCAGATCCCGCCGGTGACGATCTTCATGGACGGCTTCGCCGAGGGCATCGCCAAGCACAACGAGGACAAGGGCACCGACGTGCAGCTCCTCGGCTGGGACGTCGAGGCGCAGACCGGCACCTTCCTCAACAGCTTCGAGGACGCGGCCGCCGGCAAGAGCACCTCGGACACGTTCATCTCGCAGGGCGCGGACATCCTCTTCCCGGTCGCCGGCCCCGCCGGCATCGGCGCGCTGACGGCGGCCCAGGAGGCCGGCGACGCGGTGAACGCGATCTGGGTCGACACCGACGGCTACGAGTCCACCGACTACGGCTCCGAGCTCATCACCTCCGCCGAGAAGGGCCTCGCGAACGCGGTCCGCGACGCGGTGCTCGCCGCGTACGACGACGAGGCCGGCAACGGCACCTACGTCGGGACGCTCGAGAACGGCGGGGTCGGCATCGCCCCGTTCCACGACTTCGAGGACGCGGTCTCCGAGGAGACCAAGGCCGAGGTCGAGGCGCTCAAGCAGCAGATCATCGACGGCACGCTCGTGGTGGAGTCCCCGGCCAGCCCGACCGCCTCGTAGCCGGCCGCACCGGCACCCAACTCCAAAGGGACGTGCATTGCGACTCGAACTGAAGGGCCTGACGAAGCGGTTCGGCTCGTTCACCGCAGACGACGACATCGACCTGGTGGTCGAGCCCGGCCAGATCCACGCCATCCTCGGCGAGAACGGCGCGGGCAAGTCGACGCTCATGAACATGCTCTACGGGATCCTCCAGCCCACCAGCGGGGAGATCCTCATCGACGGGGAGCCGGTCTCCTTCTCGGGCCCCGGCGACGCGATCGCCGCCGGGATCGGGATGGTGCACCAGCACTTCAAGCTCGTCGGTCCCTTCAGCGTCGCCGACAACGTGCAGCTCGGCCGGGAGCACACCCGCGGTGCGGGGGTGCTCTCGGCCCGGGCCGCGCGCCAGGCCGTCCTGGACGTGTCGGAGCAGTACGGGCTCCGGCTCGACCCCGACGCGATCTGCGAGGACCTGCCCGTCGGGGTCCAGCAGCGCGTCGAGATCGTCAAGGCCCTGTCCGGGCCGGAGACGCAGCTGCTCATCCTCGACGAGCCGACGGCGGTGCTCACGCCCGCCGAGATCGCCGAGCTGCTCCAGATCATGCGGAACCTCGCCGAGGCGGGGACGTCGATCCTGTTCATCTCGCACAAGCTCAAAGAGGTCCAGGCCGTCGCCGACCGGGTCACCGTGATCCGGCGCGGCAAGGTCGTCGCCCAGCTCGAGCCGACCGCGTCGGAGTCCGAGATGGCCTCGGCGATGGTCGGCCGGGCCGTGTCGCTGCGGGTCGACAAGACCCCCGCCGAGCCGGGCGAGCCGCGCCTGGAGGTCAAGGACCTCACCGTCGTCTCCGACGCGGGCGTGAAGGTCCTCGACGGACTCGAGCTCACCGTCCGCTCCGGCGAGATCGTGGGCCTCGCGGGCGTCGAGGGCAACGGCCAGACCGAGCTCGCCCGCGCGATCCTCGGCCTCGTCAAGCCCGACTCGGGGTCCATCGCGGTCGACGGCCGGGACGTGCACGGCCGCGGCCCCGCGAAGCGGATCGCCGACGGCCTCGGCTACATCCCCGAGGACCGGGGCCGCGACGGCCTGGTCTCGGAGTTCTCCGTCGCCGAGAACCTCGTCCTCAACCAGTACCGGGACGAGCCGTTCGCGAAGGGCGGCGTCGTCGACGCGGGCGCGGTCCGCCGGCGCGCGGTCGACTCGATCGCCGAGTTCGACATCCGCACCCAGTCGCCCGAGGAGAGCGCCTCGGCGCTGTCGGGCGGCAACCAGCAGAAGGTCATCATCGCCCGCGAGTTCTCCCGGCCCCGCCGGTTCCTCGTCGCGGCGCAGCCGACCCGCGGCGTCGACGTCGGCGCCTCCCAGTTCATCCACTCCCGCCTGGTCGCCGAGCGCGACACCGGGACCGGGATCCTCCTCATCTCGTCCGAACTGGACGAGATCTACGCCCTCGCCGACCGCATCGCCGTGATCTACAACGGCCGCATCGTCGGCGAGGTCGACCCCGACACGCCCCGCGAGGTCATCGGCCGGCTCATGGTCGGCGGCTCCGCCGACGCCGGGCCCGGCCCCGCGACCGACCCCGACCATCCCGCGAACGACGAGCACGCCAATGGAGGTGACCGGTGAGCGACAGCACCGCGACGACTGAAGCGCCGGCGGAGCCGCCCGCACCGGACACCGAAGGCGACGAGGCGAAGCCGAACTTCATCCGGCTGTTCGGCCGCTACCTGACCGAGGCGAACTCGGTCATGGTCACGATCTACTCCCTGGTCCTGGCGTTCCTCATCGGAGCGATCCTCCTCATCGTGTCCGACGAGTACACCCGCTCGACGTTCTCGTACTTCTTCGCCCGCCCCCAGGACGCCTGGTACGCCTCCCGCGACCTCGTCGCCGAGTCCTACACGGCCCTGTTCGAGGGCGCGATCCTCAACTTCAACACCCTCGCGTCCTACCAGGCCGGCGACGCCGAGTTCGGGAACCTCCTGCGGCCGATCTCGGAGACGCTCACGTACGCGACCCCGCTGATCTTCACCGGCCTCGCCGTCGGCCTCGCGTTCCGCGCCGGCCTGTTCAACATCGGCGCCCAGGGCCAGCTCATCTTCGGCATGATGGGCGCGCTCATCGTCGGCTTCACCCTCGACCTGCCGATCTGGCTGCACCTGCCGCTCGCGATCATCGCCGGCGGCCTCGCCGGGGGCCTCCTCGGCGCCGTCCCCGGCGTCCTCAAGGCCGCGACCGGCGCGCACGAGGTCATCTCGTCGATCATGCTGAACAACATCGCCGCCCTGTTCCTGGTGTGGGCGCTCGGCACGGCGTTCCTCCACTCCGAGACCCAGTCCGACCTGGTGTCCAAACCGGTCGAGGAGTCGGCGGTCCTCCCGACGCTCCTGTCCTCGCTCAACCCGTCCCTGCGGGTCAACCTGGCGCTGATCATCGGCTTCGCCGCCGCGGTCTTCACGTGGTGGCTGCTGTCGAAGTCCACGTTCGGGTTCCGCATCCGCGCCGTCGGCTTCAACGAGCACGCCGCCGCGACCGCCGGCATGCGCATCGGCTCGACCTACACGACCACGATGGCCGCCGCGGGCGCCTTCGCCGGCCTCGGCGGCGCGGCCCTCGCGCTCGGCGTCGCCAACGGCGGCATCACCACCAACACGGCCCTCGACTACGGCTTCAGCGGCATCACCGTCGCCCTGCTCGGCCGCGCCAACCCCGGCGGCATCGTCGCCTCCGCGCTCCTGTTCGGCGCGCTCAAGGCCGGCGCGCTCTCGGCCCAGCCGGACGTCCCGGTCGACATCTCGACCCTGCTGCAGGCCACGATCGTGCTCTTCATCGCCGCACCGGCGCTCGTCAAGGCCATCCTGCACCTGCGCACGCCGCGCGGCGGCCTGGTCACCCTCGAAGCGAAAGGCTGGTGAGCCCCATGGCAGTGGACACCGCGCCCGCACCGGCGCTCGTCGACGACCGCGCCCCGGCCCGCCACGTGAAGGCCGGCGCCGCGTACGCCGTCCTCGGCCTGCTCCTGGTGCTCGCCGCGGTCGCCTGGCTCGGCGGCCGCACCACCACGATCGCGTTCGACCGGACCCTGACCGACGCGAGCTGGGAGGCGCCCACGTTCGGCGTGGTCCTCGGCCTCGGCGTCCTGTGCGCCGCCGCCGGCGCCTGGATGCTCGTCGGCCTCCCGCAGCGGCGGTTCAAGCCCGCGTCCGCGGTCGCCGTGACGGCGTTCGCGCTCGCGCTGCTGTTCTGGGCCTACTCCCAGGAGGGCACGGTCTTCCGCGCGGAGTCGATCCTCGCCGGCGCCCTGTTCCTGTCGATGCCGTACATCTTCGGGGCCCTCTCGGGCGTCGTCTGCGAACGCTCCGGCGTCATCAACATCGGCATCGAGGCCCAGTTCCTCATGGGCGCCTTCACCGGCGTCCTGACCGCGAACATCACCGGGAACATCTACGCCGGCATGGCCGCGGCCATGGTCGCCGGCTCGCTCTCCACGATGCTCCTCGCGCTCCTGGCCACCAAGTACCAGGTCAACCAGGTCGTCGTCGGCGTCATCCTCAACCTGCTCGCGCTCGGCTTCACCAGCTTCATGTACGATCAGCTCAAGAAGGCCGACGGGTTCAACGACGCGTTCTCGGTCCCGGTGATCTCCTGGGGCCCGCTCGCGGACATCCCGGTGCTCGGCCCGGTCCTGTTCCAGCAGAAGCTGTTCGTGTACGTCGGCCTGCTCCTGGTGTTCGTCATCTGGTTCCTGCTCTACCGGACCCGCTGGGGCCTGCGCACCCGCGCCGTCGGCGAGCACCCCGCCGCCGCCGACTCCATGGGCGTCAACGTGAACCGGCTCCGGTACTGGAACGTCACCGCCGCCGGCCTCATCGCCGGCTTCGGCGGCGCCTGGTTCACCCTCGGGAACTCCCTGGCGTTCAACAAGAACATGACCGCCGGGCTCGGCTTCGTCGCGCTCGCGGTCATGATCGTGGGCCGCTGGAACCCGCTCGGCGTCCTCGCCGGGGCCCTGATCTTCGGCTTCACGACGCAGATCGCCCGCGACCTCTCGGCCGCCGGCTCCGGCGTGCCCGGCGAGTTCCTCCAGATGCTCCCGTACGCGGTCACGCTCGTGGTCGTGGCGGGCCTCATCGGCAAGGCCAAGGCCCCCGCGGCCGACGGCGTGCCCTACAACCCGGGCGACAAGTAGGCGGGGGACCGACATGGACATCGACTGGGACCTCCTGCGCGGCAAGGCGCGCGAGGCCATGCGGCACGCGTACGTCCCGTACTCGAAGTACCCGGTGGGCGTGGCGGGGCTCGTCGACGACGGCCGGATCGTCTCCGGCTGCAACGTCGAGAACGCCTCGTACGGCCTGACGCTGTGCGCCGAGTGCGGCATGGTCTCGCAGCTCGCCGCCACCGGCGGCGGCCGGCTCGTCGCGATCGCCTGCGTCGACGGCGCCGGGGAGCCCCTCACCCCCTGCGGCCGCTGCCGCCAGCTCCTGTTCGAGCACGGCGGCCCGGACTGCCTCGTGGACGAGCGGCCGGAGCCGACGACCGTGGGGGCGCTGCTCCCCGGCGCGTTCGGCCCCGACCACCTGTCCGGCGACTGAATCGACCCCCGGCATCGCGACCGCCCCTCGGGGCGCTCCCGGTGCCGTTCGGGTTCCACCGACTAGTGAGGGAATGCCAATGATCACCGCTGTGGACGTCATCCGCACCAAACGCGACGGCGGCGAGCTCTCGACCGCGCAGATCGACTGGGTCATCGACGCCTACACGAAGGGCGCCGTCGCGGACGAGCAGATGTCGGCGCTCGCGATGGCGATCTTCCTGAACGGGGCCCGGCCGCGCGAGATCGCCGACTGGACCGCCGCGATGATCCGCTCGGGGATCACGCTCGACCTCTCCTCGGTCGGCAGGCCGTGCGTGGACAAGCACTCCACCGGCGGCGTCGGCGACAAGATCACGCTCCCGCTCGCGCCGCTCGTCGCGGCCTTCGACGTCGCCGTCCCGCAGCTCTCCGGCCGGGGCCTCGGGCACACCGGCGGCACCCTCGACAAGCTCGAGTCCGTCCCCGGATTCACCGTGGACCTCACCGAGGACCAGGTCCTGAAGCAGCTCAAGGAGATCGGCGCGGTCATCTGCGCGGCCACCGGCGACCTCGCCCCGGCCGACAAGAAGCTGTACGCCCTCCGCGACATCACCTCCACTGTGGAGTCCATTCCGCTGATCGCGTCCTCCATCATGTGCAAGAAGATCGCCGAGGGCGCCGACGCGATCGTCCTCGACGTCAAGGTCGGCTCCGGCGCCTTCATGAAGGACTTCGCGAAGGCGAAGGAGCTCGCCGAGACCATGGTCCGCCTCGGCACCGACCACGGCACCGACACCCGCGCGCTCCTCACCGACATGTCGGTCCCGCTGGGCCGCACCGCCGGCAACGCCCTCGAAGTCCGCGAGTCGGTCGAAGTCCTCGCCGGCGGCGGCCCCGCCGACGTCGTCGAGCTCACCGTCGCCCTCGCGAAGGAGATGCTCGCCGCCGCCGGGCTGCCCGACGCCGACCCGGCCGCCGCACTCCAGGACGGCCGCGCGATGGACAAGTGGCGCAGCATGATCGCCGCCCAGGGCGGCGACCCCGACGCCCCGCTCCCGACCGCCCGCGAGACCGAGGAGGTCACCGCCGACGCCGACGGGTACGTCACCGAGATGGACGCCTACGCCGTCGGCGTCGCCGCCTGGCGCCTCGGCGCCGGCCGCGAGCGCCAGGGCCAGCCCGTCCAGTTCGGCGCCGGCATCGAGATCCTCAAGGCCGTCGGCGAACCCGTGCAGGCCGGCGACCCGGTCTTCCGCCTCCACACCGACACCCCCGACCGCTTCGCGGCCGCCAAGGAGACGCTGACCGGCCAGTGGGCGGTCGGCACCGAACCGGCCCCCCGCGGCCCGATCATCCTCGACCGCGTCACCGCGTAAGCAGACGCGCAAGGGCGGCACCGCGGACCGCGGTGCCGCCCTTCCGCGTTCACTCGGCGCAGCACGCACCCCCGGGCGCTGCGCACGGCGACCACCACGCCGAGAGCACCGCGCCGGGGACGGCGCTCACGCACGTGCCGGGGACGCCGGCGGCTCGTTGGGCATGGAACGCTCCAGAGACCCGCATCGCCGACCCCGCAACGGCAGCCCCCCGCGTCCGGCTTCCCGCCGCGCTCGGCCGTCATGACGTTCGCGTGAGCAAAACATGGCGGCCAGTGCGATCCTCGGCGGACCCACTACCCGACTCCAGCTTGCGAGGATCGCCGTGCAGACCGGATCGATGATCGCCGACCGCTACCGCCTCGACGCCCCGATCGCCTCCGGCGGCATGGGATCCGTCTGGAAGGCCCACGACACCCGGCTCGAACGGGCCGTCGCCCTCAAGATCCTCAAGTCCAATCTGGAGCGCGACGAGACCGCCCGCGCCCGCTTCCAGCACGAGGCCCAGGCCGTCGCCTCCCTCCGCCACCCCGGGATCGCCGCCCTCCACGACTACGGCGAGACCGAAGGCGACACCGGCGAAACCCTCGCCTACCTCGTCATGGAGCTCATCGAAGGCCGCACCCTCACCGCCCGCCTCCTCGAAGGCCCCCTCCCGGCCCCCGAGACCATGCGCCTGTGCGCCGAAGTCGCCTCCGCGCTCCACCACGCCCACGAGACCGGCATCGTCCACCGCGACATCAAGCCCGCCAACATCATCATCGACCGGCGCGGCCAAGCCGTCCTCGTCGACTTCGGCATCGCCCTCTCCCCCGGCCGCGGCACCATCACCGAATCCGGGATGCTCATGGGCACCCTCTACTACGCCTCGCCAGAGCAGCTCGAAGGCCGCCCGCTCACCGGCGCCACCGACGTCTACTCCCTCGGCGCCGTCGCCTACGAATGCCTCTGCGGCACACCGCCGTTCACCGGCGACACCGCCGGCACCATCCTCAACGGGCACCTCAACCAGCCGCCCCCGCCGCTGCCCGGCCACGTCCCGCCCGCACCCGCGGCCGCGATCCTCCAGGCCCTCGCCAAGGACCCCGGCGCGCGCTGGCCCTCGGCCGAAGAGTTCGCGCGCGTGTGCCGCGACGCCGAGGCCGATCCGCAGACGCCGCAGGCGGTCTCGCCGGTCCTCGCCGTCCCGGGCGCGGCCGGGCCGTGGACGCCGCCGGCCGGCGCCCACCCGTTCGAGCCGGCCACCACCGCGCTCACCGACCGGCGCCGCCGGCCCCGCCGGGCCCTCATCGCCGTTCCGGTCGCGATGGCCGTGCTCGTCATCGCCGTGGCCGTTTCGCTGTCGCCGTGGAGCCGCGCCGACGACAACGGGAGCGGCGCCTCCGGGACCATCGAAACCCAAGGCACGGAAGCGGAGACGACCGGAGCGGTCGCCGGCGCGGGCACGCCGGCCTCGGAGTCCCCGGCGTCCCCGAGCGGGTCCGCTCCCGCCGAGACCACGGCCGCCGCAACGGATGGCGGGGTCGAGACGAGCGGCGACGACACCGCAGGCGGCGGAGGGGGCACCGGCGGCGGAGACGGCGGCGGCGAGGAGTCCGACGACGAGGAGGGCGGCATGGTCGACCCGGGCGCGGCGTCGATCCCCGACGTGACCGGCCTCTGGTACGACGATGCCCGCGCCGAGCTGCGGGCCGCCGGCTGGGAGTCGGTCGCCCTCGACACGGTGTCCGACGACCCTGACACCGGTCAGACCGAGTGCACCGTCGTCTACCAGGACCCGCCCGGCGGGACCCCGACCCACTATGACGAGACGGTCACCTTGACGTACTGGGAGATCGAACCGGGCTTCTGCTGATGCGGCCCGGTCTGGGGCCTCGTCTGGGGTCTCGTCTGCGGCCTCGTCTGGGGACGCGGCCGGTCGCGGTCTTGAGCGAGCGGTGACAACGAGGTTTGCAATCGGTTCGGATCCGAGTCCGGCTTCCGTGACGGATGGTCGCGGGTCCTTAAACGGCGACAACAGGGTTCCCGTCAGGCCCGGTCTGGTTTCGGCTTTCACGGGGTGGACGCTTGCGGTCCTCGGCGGCGATGACGAGGCCGGTGGTGGTCCGCGGCGGTTGCTCCGGCTGTCGGGTGCCGTTCGGGTTCCGGCTCTGAAGCCGACAACAGGGTGTGTGTGGGGCGGAGGCGAGCTGTTCGGCGGTCCGGTGCCGTCTGGGCGCGGGTCTTGAGGCGACGACACGGCAGTGGACGGTGACGCCGGGCCTTCGGCTGTCCGGTGCCTTTGAACTTCTGGTTTTGAAGCGGCGACAACAAGGTGTGTGCTGGGCCGGGGTGGACGTGTCGGCTGTCCGGTGCCGCCTTGGTTCGGGTCTCAAGGCGGCGACGACCAGGCGGTCGAGGGCCAGGCCAGGACTCCGGCCGTCCGCCTGGTCGCGGTCCGGGTCTCTCGGCGGCAGTAGTGGAACCAGGGCAATGCTTGGCGTCCCGCCTCATCGCGGTCCGGGGTTCTCGGTGGGGTGGAGGGCCGGGGCAGTGCTCCGGCTGTCCGGTGTCGTCAGGGCCCAAGTCGTTTGGCGGCGAAGGAGAGGGGCGGGGCGGGGCGCCGGTTCGGCTCTCCGGTCCGTCGTCCTCTTAGGCGGTCCGGGTCCGGGGCTGTCCGGGTCCGGGTTTTGTGCGGTGACACCGTGGGTGTGGTGGGTCGGGGCGGGTGTCGCGGCATTTTGGTATCGCGGCGGGGGGACGGCGGGGGCGAGCGCGGGCGTTTGGTGGCGAGGGCCGGGTGCGGCTGGTGGCGCCCGGCCTTCGACCGTCGGGTGCCGTTCGGGTTCCGGTTTGGAAGCGGCGACAACAAGGTGTGTGCGGGGCCGGGGTGGAGGTGCCGGCAGTCCGGTGCCGTCGGGGCCCAAGTCTTTTGGCGGCGACAGGGAAGGGCGGAACCGGGCGCCGGTTCGGCTGTCCTGTTCGTCTGTTCTGCGCTGCATGGGCCGGGGTTCTCCGGAGTTCTGCAGTGCCGAGGACGACCCGTGTGGAGGGCGGCCCGGGGTGAGCGCCGGGCCGGATCAGAAGGGTGGTTCGCCGGGGTCGGTGGGTGGGGGGTGGTGTGCTGGTTGGGGGGTGCGGGTGTCGTGGTGGTGGTGGTTGGGTGTGGGTCGGGTGCCGGGGGGTGCGGTGCCGGCGGGTGGTGCCGGGCGCGGTGGCCGCTGGCTGGTGCCGAATCGTTCTCGCGCTTTGGTTCTGGCCTGTCTGATGGCGGTGCGGGCGCGTTCGGTCTGGACTGCTTCGGCTCGGGTGTCGAGGTCGGCCTTGATCGAGGCGGCCCATTCGGTCCGGTAGAGCCCGGTCGCGAAGACGTCCCAGTCCGAGCCGTGATGCTCGGTGTCGAGGTCGGCATCGGTGCGCCAGTCCACACACCCGCAACCGTTCCCGGTTGCAGTCTCGGTCCCGGTCGCCGCCTGCCCGCCCTGGCCTTGCCCGGCCTGGCCGCACCCGGTCGCGCCGCCGAGAGTAACGGCCGCGTCGGCGGGGTGGTCGTGGTGGGTGATGAGGGCTTGGCCGGGGCCGGTCTTGTCGATGGTCCAGCCGGTGGTGTGGATGCGGCCGTGGTGGAACCGGCACAGCAGGATCAGGTTGTCGGCGTCGGTGGGGCCGCCGTCGGCCCAATGCACGATGTGGTGGGCCTCGGTCCAGGCGACGGGCCGGTCGCATCCGTGCCAGGCGCACCCGCCGGGCTGCTCGAGTTCGAGCTTGCGCCGCAGCGCCGTGTTCGGTAGGCGCGCGGTCCGCCCGAGTTCGACCGCTTCACCGGCCGCGTAGTCGAACACGGCCGGCAGCACATTCGTCTCACACGCGAGCAGCCGGGCTTTCGCCACCGACACCGGGCGGCCCTCCAACAGCGGAATACGACCCCCACCCGCACCAGCGCCCAGGCCCTGAGGTGTAGCAAGGATCTTGGACGCGGATCTCATAACGGTTGGGTTTCAGGCGGCGCGAGCGTAATACTCGGCCAGGGTCTCGGCGGGGGTCTTGTAGCCGAGGGTCGAATGTAGGCGTTGACGGT
>NZ_WIAO01000038.1 GCF_009451885.1 Glycomyces albidus | reverse complement strand
CCGCCGCCCTTCAGGCCCGAGCCGCCGCCCGCACCGCCGGGGACGCCGCCGCCCCCGCGCAGACCGGAGCCGCCGGTGATCGATCCGGGCTTGCCGCCGAGGCCGCCCGGCTTGTTCCCCGGCCCGGCGTTGCGGATCGAGGTGTAGCCGTTCTTGCCGCCGGTCGACCCGGTTCCCTTGAGGCCACCGCCGCCGCCGATGCCGGTCGGCGGAAGCAGGCTGGACGGGATGTTGCCGCCGCCCCCGCCGAGGCCGCCCGAGAGGCCGCCGCCGCCTCCGATGCCGCCGGGCGGCGGGCCGCTCAGACCGCCGCCCCCTCCGGCGAGACCGCCGCTGACCTCGTCCGGGTCGAGACCGGAGGGGGAGTTGTAGGGGCTGAGGTCGCTGCCGCCGGTGATCGCCCCGGGCGGCGTGCCGCCGCTGCCCGGGAACTGCCCGCCCCCGTACCCGCCGCTGAGATCGTCCGGGTCGGGGGCCTGGTTGAACGGGTTGTCGTCGTCGAGGGCGCTGAGGTCCGAGCCGCCGGTGTACCCGCTGGGAGGGTTCCCGCCGCCGTTGAGCCCGGCGCTGTTGAAGCCCTCGGTCGAGCCCGGGCCGCCGGGCGCGTCGTCGAGCTTCATGAGGTTGTCCGGTTTGCCCATGCCGTCCACGCCGGTGTCGCCGAGGTCGGGCATGCCGCCCCCGCCGCCGGAGTCGAGGTCCGGCGCGGGCGGGAAGTCGGCGTCCGGGCCGTCGTTGAACGTGGTCTGCTCGCCCGGCTTGGAGTCCGGAGCGATATCGGTGACCTGCGCCTCGACGTTGCTGTGCCGCTCGGTGACCTCCTCGTTGACCCGCGCCGCCTCCTCTTCGAGCTGGCTCGAGCCCCGTGTCCCGAGGTACTCCATGCGCATGGTCGCGTACTCGTCGGCCTTGGACTCGGCGAGCGCCTGGCCCTTGAGGCCGTTCTCCTCGTAGTCGGGGTTGGCGTTGACGTACTCGATCCACATGTCGTACGTCCGCTGGCGGCCCTCGTTCACCTCGTCGACGACGGTCGGGTCGAACCCGGCGAGCTCCAAGGCGGCCTTGGTCTCGTCGTTCTCGCGGATCTCGCAGTTGCGGAAGAACGGCGGTCGGATGTGGATGCGGTGCGAGCCGCAGCTCGTGCCCTCCATGAAGAACTTCGGCGCCGGGTAGACGCACGCGGTGCCGCCCTGCTGCTCGAAGATCTCAGCCTGCTTGGTGTCGAGGATCTTGATGACGCCGTCGTCGCCGTTCTCGCCGCCGATGTCGTTCTGGATCGTCCGGCAGTTCTTGATGACGGTCTCGGCCTGCTCCTCGAACGCGTCGAAGTCCTCGCCCTTCCAGGTCTCGGCGAGCGCCGCGAGGCCCTGCTCGAGCTTGGGGCCGACGATCCGGAACTCCTCGTAGAAGTCGGTCCAGGCGTCGCGGATCGTGTCGATGGCGTAGTCGGCCTCCGGCTGGGGCCGGATCGACTTGACCATGCTCTGGATGGTCTGGCCCTCGGGAAGCAGCATGGTGCCCTCGCGGGCGGCCCGGAGGCTGTTGATCTGGGACGCCTGCGGCACCGCCGACATGAGCTTGACCCAGGCGGCCTCGGCGGGCTCCTCCACTTTGCACGTGCAGTCCCCGGTCTCGCACGAGGGCTTGACCAGCAGGCTGTTCTGCGCGACGGTGAACTGCGAGGAGGACTGGCCCTCCTCGATCTCGCCGTACTCTTCCTTCTCGATCTCGGCTGCTTCGGTCACTGGCCCTCGCTCTCGGCTCGCTGGAGGATGTCGGTCTGGATCTGGGGGAGGTGCTCGCCGGTGATCCAGGCGACGAGCGATTCGGTGGTGAACGGGTACACGGCCATCGCTTCGGCGCTCGAGTCCGGATAGAACTCCGGCGCCGACTCGTAGGCGCCGACGCCCGGGTCGTGCAGGAAGTCGACGGACAGGTAGACGACCCAGTCGCCCTTGCGCCCGTACGCGTCGATGTAGAACCGCTCGTCGGTGTCGGCGGCGATGTAGAGGCTCTCGTCCCAGTCGCCGCCGAGCTCGCCCTCGGTCTCGCCGGTGTACGCGATGCCGGCGGCGTTCTCGCGGCGCTGGGCGACCCGGTCGGCGAAGTTGGCCTCGGCCTCGGCCTCGTCGTTCCAGGGGGCGAGGCCGCCGCGGGCGGCCGCGTCGCCGGTCACCGAGTATTCGAAGGAGCCCTGGACGTCTTCGAAGGTCGCAAGGTCGAACAGGCCCGCGCACCCGGCGGACTCGGCGTCGATCCCCTCGCCGATCGGGGTGCTCTGGAGTTCGCCGTCGACGCCGGTCGCTCCGAGTTGCGCCTGGAGGTCGGCGAAGTCGCCGAAGACCTCGCAGCCGAGCCAGTTCCCCATGACGGCGTAGGACCCGCTCGGCGCGTCGGCCTCGGTCTCGCCGGGGCCGCTCGCGGAGCAGCCGGCGAGGGCCAGGGCGGCGGCGATCGCGGCGGCGGTGCCGCGCGTGCGTCGCGACACGCTAGCCGCCCAGCTCGGACTCGTAGTTGGTCATGTCGGTCACGACCGCGTCGTCGGACTCGTCGGACTGGTCCGCGGAGGCCTGGAGGGTCTCCATCATGCCGCTCAGGGAGACGCGCAGGTTCTGGAGGTTGTCCCAAGTGGTCGAATGGAAGGTCTGGTAGTTGGTCCGCGCGGTCGCGGAGGCGTCGAGCTGGCCGAAGGCGGGGAGCCGTCCGAGGACCTCTCCCTTCTTGAGCCGCGGGATGATCCCGTCGAGGTGGTCCAACTGCTCCTGGATCAGGGCCTTGTACTCCTGGATCGCTTCCGGGTCGAGTTCTCTTGCTGCCATGGGGTCGCCGATCTGTACTGGTGGACGCGCCGCGCCGGAGCGGCGGGTGGACAGTCTGTAAAGGATGGTGTGGATTGTTCGGTTCGGTCGTGCGTCGCCCCGGGCGGGCCGCGCCGGCTCAACTCCGCCCGGCCGTGCCCTGGGCGCCGTCCTCCTCCGACTCGGGTATCGAGCCGTCGTTGCGCCAGCTGTGCGGAGCGTCCCCCGAGCGGGCGGTGTCGTCCCACTTGCTGGGGAAGAAGTCGTAGGTGAGGGCGTCGATGCCTTCTTCCTTCATCTTGTTCGGGGCATTCTCGTCGGCGCTGTCGACGATTGCGTTGCTGAAGCTGTAGCCGCCCTGGACGCCCACGCCGCCGAGGAGGATCTTGGCCGGGATCCCGTTGGGGAAGAGGCACTTCTTTCCCGGCGCCATGAGGTGGACGAACGCGAGGTTCAGCAGGCCCTGTGCGAGGCTGTACACGGTGGATCCGAGCGTGTTGAGCGGGTTGATGATGTTCCCGGCGGCGGCCATGTTGACCCAGGTGACGGTCATGTTCGCGCCGATGAACCCGGCCAGGGCCACCGAGACCCCGTCGACCACCTTCTCCAGCGTCTTGAGGCCGGCGAGCGAGGTGGTCGCGAACACGGTGGCCTGGGTCCGCCACGCCAGCGCCATGATCGGCCCCGCCGGGACGAAATTGCGGACGATCAGGACCGTCGCCGCCATCGCGAAGAGCACCGTCGCCACCGCGACCAGGATCGGAATCAGGATCGCGAGCGTGAACCCGATCATCGTCATGGAGACACCGAGGTGGAGCGCGAACGCTGAGATCGCCGAGAGCTGCGTGAGGATCTGCTGTGCCTTCTCGTTGAAGGCGTCCCGGTCCTGGCCGGTCCACTGGTCGGGCGTCAGTGCGTCGAGTCGGGCCTGGAATGCCTCGCGGGCGAGGTCGAACTGCTGGGCGACCTGGAGCCACATCGCCCCGCCCTGCACGATCTCGCCGGGGTTGCACTGGCGGAGGTAGATGATCTTGGCGATTTTGGCGCAGGGGCCGCCGAAGACGAACGCGGGCAGCGTGATTGCCACGGCCGCCGCCGGCGCGAGGTACGCGTAACCTTCCTTCATCGTGTCGAACTGTGCGGGATCAGGTGCCTGGTATGCCATGCGGGTCCTTCTGCTCGGTGCGCCTCGGCGCGTTGTCAGGCCGGGCCGCCGCCGAGGAGCTTCGCGGCGGCTTCGTCGGCTTGCTCCCATGCAATGACAGACTCGTCGAGGGCCGTGGTCAGTTGCGTGAAGCAGTCGGCGGCGCCCGTGATCATCTCGATCGTGTAGCCCACCGCGAGCGCGTGGGCGGCCGCCAGCGACCACTGGACCGAGACCATGAGCTTCGGATCCAGTTCCCGGAGTTCGGGAAAGATCGGGTTGGTCTTCTCGAGTATCGGCGGGATGTCGGCTCGGATCCCGTCCGACATCTCCCTGACCTTCGGGGTGTCGATCCCCGGTGTGCCGTCAGCCAAAGTGGCCTCCATCCTTGAACATCTGCGTGATCCGTTCCTGAGTGCTCCGCATCTCGGCGGCGACCGCGTTCGCCTCGTCGCGGAACGCGCCGCTGCGTTCGACCGCGTCCGCCGGAGCGGTCCGCAGGCCGAGTCCGCTGAAGTACGCCTCCTGCCGTTCGAGGAGGTCGGCGTGCGCCGCCGCGACGGTGGCGTTCAGCTCCGCGGTGAGCCCTTTGGCGCCGATCTCCAGGGCGCGCTTGGAGAGCACGACCCGGCTGACGGGGTATTCGTTGGTGGACTCGACGGTGACGAGCTTCGACTCGCTCTTGGCGAGCCCCACTGGCCCCGGCTCCTCGCCCTTGCCCGTTCCGGGCGGGGTCTCCTGGAACCGCTGGAGGAGCGCGAGCGTCGATTCAAGCGCTCCCAAGGCCTCGGGATGGAGTTTGAGGTACCCCCCTCCCATCGCCGGACCGAGGAGTGCGCTGTCCAAACCGGACTGTTCTGGGGCCGTTTCGTCGCCGTCCTCCGCTTCGGCCGCGGCCTCCCTGCGCTCGGCGATGACGGCGCCGTAGCCGCGCTCGCGGAGGTGCTGGGTGAAGCCGGCGAGTTCCTCGATGGCGTCGGCGATGCCGGGAACCGGGTCGGCGGCGACCGCGTCTGCTGCGGCGCGCGCCGCGGCTCGGGCGGTGTCGGTGATGAGCTCGGCGAGGTCGCGTGTGAACATGCGCTCGGCGGCGGCGGTGAGTTCGATCCGTGGCGCCGCACCGGCCGCCACAGTCACCGTCACGGCGCCGCAGTCGCTGCTCAGAGAGCGTTCTCTGAAAGGAGTGTCGGTCAAAAGGTGCTCCTGCGAAGCTGGAGGCGGAGTGTTCGCAAGTCATTATTATGCAAGCTTTTCGGATCTATCGGGTTCCCGGGCCTCGGCCCACGACATCGCGGCCCGGCTCGGCCTTTCGAAGGGCGACCGCCGAAGAACAGCGGTTTCGCCACGGATCGCTCCGCCGCCTGTGGACTTCCGGCCGCTTCCGTTGCGGCAGTTGTCGACACATGTTTGAAATTTCAACCGACCGGCAACGCGATCGTTATGGAGATTTAACGAGAGAGCGCTGTCTGTTCACCGGTCCCGGTCCGGAGCGGATCGCTCGAACCCGGTAAGGAGCGCCGTCAGTGCGAAGTCGAAGCGCTCGCCCGGGTCGATCCCGCCGCCCTGGAGCGCCTCGGCGAGCAGTGGATACGGCGACAGGTCGACCTCCCCGCCCTCCTTGGGAGTGTCCACTGAGCGCACGGTGACCTGTCCGATGGCGAGTTCGGTGATCGAGTAGACCATCCGCAGCCCTTGTCGGGGCGGGAAGCCGGCCTCGCGTAGCGTCGCCAGCACGGTCTCGACCGCCGCCATGTTCCGCTCGGTGAGCCGGCGCAGCGGCCCGGCCCGCGCCGTCACCACCGTCCTGTTCGGTCTCGGCCTGCTCACCTCCCTGACCGTCCTGAGCACGGGCGGCGAGAACTACGACCTGATCGTGCCGCTCGGCTACGGCCTCCTCGGCCTGCTGCCGGTCCTCGCCGGCGCCGGCGCGGTGGCCGCCGTCTGGCGCGGAAGGCGAGCCGCGCTCCCGTAGGCTGGCCCCATGATCGAGGCGAGGGCCGAATCGAGGCCGGGATCGTCGGCGCCGAACGAGGACCTGCACCGCGTCGCCGACACCTGGGCGCTGGTCCTCGACGGCATCACCCGCTACCCCGGCGACGGCTGCGTCCACGACGTCCCCTGGTACACCGCGGCCCTCGCCGAGTCCATAGCGGACCTGATCGGCCAACCGCTCGAACTCGCCGAGGTCCTCGCCGGCGCCATCGCGGCGGTCAACGCCCGCCACGCCCGCACCTGCGACCTCGACAACCCGGTCTCGCCCGGTGCCACCGCCGCCCTCGTCCGCTGGTCCGGCGGCGACCTCGAATGGCTCGTCCTCGGCGACTGCTCGATCGCCTGGCGCGACCGGGACGGCAAGTGCCGCATCGAGACCGACGACCGCCTCGCCCGGCTGCCCGGAGCGCCGGCGGTCGACCTCGCGGGCGTGCGGCGCTGGCCCGTCGCGTATGTCGCGGGCCTGCGCAACCGCGACGGCGGCTACTGGGTCGCCTCCACCGACCCGGCCGCGGCCGCCATGGCCCGCACCGGCACGGTCCCGGTCGCCGACGTCGCCGACCTCCTGCTCTGCACGGACGGCCTGACCCGCCTCGTGGACCGCTACGGCCGCCCCTGGCCCGACGTGCTCGCCCTCGTCTTCGACCACGGCGTCGGCGCGGCCATCGACCTCGTGCGCGGGCACGGCGACCGCGACCCGAGCCCCGGGGCGAAGCGGCACGACGACGCCACCGCCGTCCATCTGCGGTTCCCCGAATCTGCATCGTTGTAGAATCGTGTCCGGCAGTGTTCCCGAACCGACCGCGCCCCCGAACCGACAGTGCTCCCGAACCGACAGTGGAGGTGCCATGGCAGTAACCCTGCGCGACGTCGCGGAACTGGCAGGCGTGTCGTTCAAGACCGTCTCGAACGTCATCAACGGGTACCCCCACATCCGGCCCGCGACCCGCGAGAAGGTCGAGCGCGCGATCGCCGAACTCGGCTACCAGCCCAACCTCAGCGCCCGCAGCCTCCGCTCGGGCCGCACCGACACGATCGCACTGGCCGTGCCCGAGCTGAACCTGAGCTACTTCGCGGAGCTCGCGAGCTTCGTCATCGCCGCGGCCGAGGAGGCCGGGCTGGTCACGCTGGTGGAGCAGACCGGCGGCGACCGCGACCGCGAGCTGGCGCTGCTCCAGAGCCCCCGCCTCAACCGCACCGACGGCCTCATCCTCAGCCCGCTCGGCCTCGGCCAGGAGGACGCGGCCGCGCTGGGCGGACCGCTGCCGGTGGTCATGCTGGGGGAGCGCACCTTCGACTGGCCCTGCGACCACGTGACGATGCGCAACGTCGAGGCCGCCCGCGCGGCCACCGAGTACCTCATCGCCTCCGGGCGCCGGCGCATCGCGGTCATCGGCGAGAACGAGGCCGAGGTCATGGGCTCGGCCCGGCTCCGGCTTCGCGGCTACCGCGAAGCCCTTGCGGCCCATGGCATCGAGTACGACGAGCGGCTGGTCGCGCGCGCGACCCTGTGGCACCGGGCCGACGGCGCGCACGCCATGCACGACCTGCTCGACCGCGGCGTCGACTTCGACGCGGTCTTCGGCTTCAACGACACGCTCGCGCTCGGCGCGATGCGCGTGCTTCAGGAGTCGGGTCTGCGCATCCCCCAGGACGTGGCCGTCCTCGGCTTCGACGACCTCGACGAGGCCGCCTACGCCATCCCGTCCCTGACGACGGTGGACCCGGGCCGCGAGTGGATCGCCCGCACGGCCGTCGAGACGCTCATCGCGCGTATCGGCGGCGACGGCGCCGGCCCCGAGCCGCGCACCCGCGCGGCGGACTTCGCCGTCATCGAGCGCGAGTCGGCTCCGCCCGCCTGAGCCCCCTGGGCGCTCCAGGGCGCCGCGTCCGCTTTACAACGTTGTAGAATCCTCGGGCGGGTTTAGCCTGTTCTGATGTCGCCGCAGGTGGCCGCCATGATCACGAATCGGGAAAGAACCGCGTCGGAAGGCCGCGGGGCGTTGACAGCGGGGGGACGATGTTCCTACGATCCAGAAGTTACAACGTTGTAGAACGAAGGTTTCGATCTCGGCGTTGGACCACGCGCAGACAGCGCAGTCTCGCTTTGAGAGGGAACACCGACATGACACGCAAGCGAATCCTCGCAGGGGCCGTCGGCGCGGCGCTCGCCATCACCGCCACCGGATGCTCCGCCGGCGACGACGGCGGACCCGTCGAGCTCACCTTCTGGCACGGCTACACCGAGGCCGACGGCGACGTCCTGCAGGGCATCGTGGACGACTTCAACGCCGCCCACGACGACGTCGAGATCACGACCGAACTCAAGACCTGGGCCAGCATCGACGACACCCTCCTGACGGCCCTGTCCGCCGGCGAGGGCCCCGACATCGTCGCCATGCCCGCCGAGCGCCTGCCCGTGTACGCCTCCAAGGGCGCCTTCGCCGAACTCGACGACTTCTACGCCGACGAGTCCAGCAACACCGCGAACCTCAACCCCGGCGCAGTCGAGATGGAGACCGTGGACGGCGTCAAGTACGGCGTGCCCACCGGCTTCGTGCCGCTCGCCGTCTACTACAACCAGGCGCTCTTCGACGCCGCCGGCGTCACCGCGTTCCCGCAGACCTGGGACGAGTGGGTCGCCACCGCCCAGCAGCTCACGGTCGACGACGACGGCGACGGCACCCCCGAGCAGTACGGGGTGGTCCTGCCCGACCACGCCACCGTCGCCAACGGCCTGTGGCCCTCGCTGTTCTACGGCAACGGCG
The DNA here is from genome assembly GCF_009451885.1 of Glycomyces albidus. Classification (GTDB taxonomy): domain Bacteria; phylum Actinomycetota; class Actinomycetes; order Mycobacteriales; family Micromonosporaceae; genus Glycomyces; species Glycomyces albidus. The sequence continues at coordinate 34,642 of NZ_WIAO01000038.1, read as the reverse complement.
GCGGCATCGTCGACGACGGCACCGCCGTCATCGACTCGCCCGAGAACGCCGCGACCCTCGAGTTCTGGAGCAACGCCATCGCGACCGAGCAGATCTCGCCCACCGGCGTCGACGGCGTCGGCGCAGACGAGCTCTTCAGCGGCGGCCAGGCGGCCATGACCGTCGGCGGCCCCTGGATGGCCTCCATCGCCACCGAGAACGGCATCGACTACGGGATCGCCGCGCTGCCGGCCGGACCCGCCGAGCAGGCCGCCTCCGCCATCGGCGTCTCCATGGCCGTCACCGTCGACACCTCCAGTGCCGAGCAGGAGGCCGCCGAGGAGTTCTTCTCCTTCTTCCTCAACGACGAGAACTCCGTCGCCTGGTCGCTCGGCTCCGGCTGGCCGCCGCTGCGCACCGACATCCCGGCCGACGCCGTCGCCGAGAACCCGGTCGTCGCCTCGCTCACCGAGATCGCCGACACCGGCCGGCCGCTCCTGCCCGGCGTCGTCAACACCACCGACGTCCTCAGCGCGGTCGACGAGCTCACCCAGCAGGCGGTCGCCGGCGGCGACATCGACGCCCTGCTCGCCGAGGCCCAGACCAAGATCCAGGAAGCGCTCGACGAATAAGGCCGCAGCGGGGGCGCCCCCGGCGCCCCCGCCGCCCCGCCTCGCACACACGTTTCGAAGAGGAAGCCATGACCGCACCGAACCCGACCGCCCGCCGGTACCGGCCCCCGGCGCCGCTCGGCGGCCGCCGCCGCGCCACCGGCAGCCCCGCCGGGCGCAACGCGAGAGCCTGGGCGTTCCTCGCGCCCGCGCTCATCATCATCGGCCTGTTCACCGTCTGGCCCATGATCTCGGCCCTGCGACTGTCCTTCATGGACGCCAGCGGGTTCGGCCGCGAGGAGTTCATCGGCCTCGAGAACTACGTCACCGTCTTCACCGACCCCGACATCCGCGACGCCGTCCTCAACACCCTGTGGTACACCGTCCTGTTCACGCCCACCGCCGTCATCGCGGCCCTCGCGCTGGCGCTCCTGCTCAACAGCCCCCGCATGCCCTTCCGGTCGTTCTTCCGGACCGCCCTGTTTGTGCCGTTCGTCGTCTCCTTCGCCGTGGCCGCCTTCGCCTGGAGCTACCTCATCGACCCCCAGGTCGGCCTCCTCAACTACTGGCTGCGCGGCCTCGGAATCCAGCTCGGCAACGTCCTGGAGGACCCGGACCTCGCGATGCCCGCCGTCGTCCTCGTCGCCGTCTGGAAGCTCTTCGGGTTCTACTTCGTGATCTTCCTGGCCGGCCTCCAGGACATCCCGGCCTCCCTCTACGAGGCCGCCCGCATGGACGGCGCCGGACCCTGGTCCCGCTTCCGGAACGTCACGCTGCCGCTCCTGTCCAACACCATGGCGTTCGTGCTCATCTTCGCGATGATCGCCGCCCTCCAGGCCTTCGACCAGATCTACGTCATGACCGGCGGCGGCCCCTACGGCCACACCCAGACCCTCGTCATGGAGATCTACGAGTCCGGCTTCCGCAAGCTCGACATCGGGTTCGCCTCGGCACTGTCGTACGTGCTCCTCATCGCGACCCTGATCCTCAGCCTCGTGCAATTCCTCTTCTTCGGCCGCAAGGAAAAGGACCTGTCCTCATGAGCGCCCCGACCCACCGGACCCGCCCCGGGACCACGCCCGGCACCGTCCTCGCGGTGATCGCGCTCGTCGCCGTCAGCGCGGTCGTCCTGCTGCCCATCGCGATCATCGTCTTCACCGCGTTCAAACCGGTCGCCGAGGTCAACGCCTACCCGCCGAGCCTCCTGCCCGACGCCTGGACGCTCGACAACGTCCGCGAAGTCACCTCCGAGCTGCCGTTCCTGCGGCTGGTCGGCAACAGCTTCCTCTTCGCCGGCGGCGTCACCGCGTTCGCGCTCGTCTTCGACTCGCTCGCGGCCTACGCCCTGGCCCGCATCGACTTCGCCGGACGCAAGGTCCTCCTCGTCGCGATCATCGCCACCCTGATGATCCCGTTCCAGGCCACCCTCATCCCGCTCTACCAGCTCGTCGCCGACCTCGGCTGGGTCAACACCTACGCCGGGCTCATCGCGCCCCGCGCCGCCGACGCCTTCGGGATCTTCTTCCTGCGCCAGTTCTTCCTCTCGCTCCCGCGCGACGTCGACGCGGCCGCCCGCATCGACGGCGCCTCCGAGTTCCGGGTCTTCCGGTCGGTCGTCCTCCCCAACGCCGTCCCGGCCCTGCTCACCCTGGGGCTCTTCACCTTCGTCAACAACTGGAACGACCTCCTGTGGCCGCTGGTGTTCACCACCGACGCGGACATGGGCACCATCACCTCCGGCCTGACGCTCCTCACCGGACCCAGCGGCATCGTCCCCCACGGCGTGATGATGGCCGGATCGCTGATCGCGATCCTGCCGCTCGTCATCGCGTTCCTCCTCATCCAGCGCCGCTTCATCGAGAACATCGCAACGACAGGACTCAAATGACCTCCCACCCATGGCACCGCGACGGCTCGCTCCACTTCGCGGTCGGCGTCGAGGACACCTTCGTGCCGCAGTCGCGGCCCGGCGAGCGCGCGATCGACGAGTACGCGCTCACCGAGCACTACGACCGGTGGCACGGCGACCTCGCGCTGGCCGCGGACGCGGGGGCCGAGCTGGTGCGCTGGGGCGTGCCCTGGCACCGCATCGAGCCCGAGCAGGGCCGGTGGGACTGGGGCTGGCTCGACCGCGTCATGGACCGCTTCGCCGAACTGCGGCTGCGGCCGATCGTGGACCTCATGCACTACGGGACGCCCCTGTGGATGGACGGCGAGTTCGCGAACCCGGACTACCCCAAGCGCGTCGCCGAGTACTCCGCGGCCGTGGCCGAACGGTACGCGCACCTCGGCGTCGCGGACTACACGCCGGTGAACGAGCCGATGATCCACGCCCTGTTCTCGGGGGAGTACGCGTACTGGCCGCCGTACCTGTCCGGTCCGGCGGGCCTGACCACCATGGTCGGCCAGCTCGCCCGCGGGTTCGTGCTCGCGCAGCGCGCGATCGGCGACGTGCTCGACGGCGCGGTGTTCGTCCACGTGGACGCGGGCATGCGCTTCACCGGCGACACGGACGCGCCCGAGCACCGCGAGCACGCCGCCCGGCTGAAGGAGCAGGTCTTCCTCGTGGAGGACCTGGTGACCGGCCGGGTCGGCGACGCGCACGCGCTGGCGCCGTTCCTGCGCGGCAACGGCTGGACCGACGCGGACTTCGCGTGGTTCGCCGAGGCGCCGGTCCGCCCGGACGTGGTGGGCGTCAACTACTATCCGCTGCACTCCACCGAGGTCTTCGAGGCCGGCGTGTTCCACAGCGGCGGCTTCCCGGACCCGCGGCCGGTCCAGGACGACGGCGTGGAGGGCCTGGCGGAGCTGCTGCGGGCCGCCGCCGACCGGTACGGGGCCCCGGTGATGCTGACGGAGACCTGCGTGACGGGGACGGTCGAGGCGCGGCTCGCCTGGCTTGACGCGTCGGTCGCGGCGCTGCACGATCTGCGCGCCGAAGGCGTCGACGTCGTCGGGTACACGTGGTGGCCGCTCTTCGACATGTACGAGTGGACCTACCGCCACTCGCAGGATCCGCGCGAGGCGCACCGGCTGACGATGGGCCTGTGGGAGCTCCAGGAGCGCGCCGACGGCCTCGCCCGGGTGCGGACCCCGATCGCGGACCGCTTCCGATTTCACGCCGATCAGGTTGCAGCGCAACGTTCTCAAGAAAAATCTCGCTGAGGCGAATAGACCGACGGGGCGCGGGTAGCCATGTTCCAGAGGGACTTTCGTCCGGGGGACGAGGCCGCCGATCCAGCGCCGGGGGGAGTGGGATCGGCGGCCTCCCTTTGCGTTCAGGGGTGTTCGGGGATGCCGCTTCACGGCATCCCCGGGCGCCCTTCGGCGTCTCCGGCGGGTCCGCGCGAGGTGGTGTCCGAGCCCGTCGGCCGGCGATCGCCTTCGCGCTCGCACTCACCGCCGAGGTCGCGCAGCGGGCCGCCGGGCACCGGTGCGGCCCGCCGCAGGTGCTCAGCGCAGGCGTCGCTCGGCGACGGCGAGGGTCTCCCTCGACCGTTCGAGGACGTCCTTCCATTCGAGTTCGAGCAGGCCCGGGTCGGGGCGGTCGCCGTGCGGGTCGCCTCGGCGCCCGGCCCACAGGGCCCGGTGGCGCCGGCGCCACGGCGGCGGTCCCCACAGGGTCGGCGGCATGGGTCCGAAGAGGACCACCGAGGGCGTCCCGAAGGCGGTCGCGAGGTGCGCGACGCCGGTGTCACCGCACAGCACGAGCCGCGCGGAGGCGATGATCGCCGCGAGCTCCTCGAGGTTCGTGCGCCCGGCCAGCACCCGCCACGGGGCGATGCCGGCCGCCGCGGCGACGGACCGGGCCAGCGCGATCTCGCTGTGGTCGCCGGTGATCGCGATCTCGTGCCCGTCCTTCTGGAGCGCGTTCGCGACGCGTGCGAACCGGTCGGCGGGCCAGCGCCGGACCGCGTCCTTCGCGCCGGGGTGGATGACGACGGTGCCGGCGTGCGGTGTGGGCCGCGGCGGCGGTGCGAGGAGCAGGTCGGTGGGGTCGGCGGGGAGGCCGCCCTGTTCGAGCAGCCGGCACCAGCGGTCGATCTCGTGGAGTTCGGGGCGCCAGGGCGGGCCGCCGACGCCGGGGAGTTCGGGGTGCCGGTGGGTGATGATCTCTTCGGGCTCGGTCTCGAGCAGGTCGTGGACGCTGCCGGGGCCTTCGCCGTGCAGGTTGACGGCCAGTTCCGGTGATTCGCCGTGCCAGTCGAGGTCGCCGACGCCGGAGGTGGGGTGGAGGAGGTCGACCGCTTCGACGAGGTCGGCCAGGGGCCGCAGCCGCTCGGGGGCGGCGAGGACGATCCGCTTGTGCGGGAACGCCTTCCGCAGTGCCCGCAGCGCGGGGACGGCGGTGAGCAGGTCGCCGATGCCGAGCGCTCGGAGTGCGAGGACGGTGCCGCCGGGTTCCGACCCGGTGCCGCGGATGTCGGATGCCTCAGTATCGGTCATGTGATCCTCCTCAGGTTGCGATGGCGCGCTCCAGCAGCACGTCCCAGCGGTTCAGGAATCCTTCGAGTCCGTGGTGGGCGAGTGCGTATTCGCGGGCGGCGGCGCCGGCTTCGGCGGCGAGGTCGCGGTCGGCGGCGAGTTGAGCGAGGCGCGCGGCGAGGACGCCGAGGTCGCAGGAGACGGCGCCGATCGAGGGCGGGAGGGTCGCGGCGGCGGTGCTGGCGACGGCGACGACGGGCAGGCCGAGGAGCATCGCCTCGATGAGCGGCGCGCCGGGGGAGGTCCAGCGGGAGGGATGCACGTAGACCCGGCGGCGGGCCATCGCGGTGTGCAGTTCTTCAAGGGGGATCGGGGGATTGCCGGTCAGCGCGTGGCCGCGGCCGTCGGGCCAGGTGCGGACCGCTTCGGCGCCGGAACCGAACAGGTCGATGGGTGCGGCGGCGCGCAGTGCCTCGAGGACGTCCGCGCCGGCGTCGCGGCCGCGGCCGACGGGTTCGTCGACGACGGCGAGCGCGTGCGGCAGTTCGCCGGTGAACCGCGGCCCGGGGTCGGCGGCGCCGTGGTCGACGACGGTGGTGGGGGCCCGCCCGCAGTCCCACATGAGGCGGTTGAAGTCGCTGGTGTGGACGACGGGGATGTCGTCGCGGTCGGCGAGCGGGTGGCGGCTGGTGGCGGCGCGACCGGGCGGGGTGCCGTGCTCGACGTAGACGGCGGCGACGTCGCGGCCGGGCCGGCGCCCGAGCCACCGCTCGGCGAGCGCGAGCTCTTCGGGGCGCTGCAGCACCACGACGTCGATCTCGGTGTCCCGCAGCGCTTCCGCGGGGACGTCGACGACGTGCCGGGGCCAGGGCCGGCCGGCCCGTCCCAGCCCGAACTGCCCGCTGTCCGGTTCCTTCGGCAGCAGGTACACATGTCGCCCTTGGATGAAGGACTCCGTCCACGCGCCGTCCACGTTCCAGCACAGGATCCTGAGGGCGTTCGAACCTCGCATGTGTACGCGGTACCCGAGGCGGGGCGGCTTCAACCGCTTTGGGCTGGTTCATACGGCCGAGTGCGTGCCCTGCTCGGGCCCGCTCATGCCGCGAGGGCCGGTTCAGGCTGCCGCGAGCAGCCCCACCGCGAGCGCGGCGGCGCCCAGCCCCCAGAGTTGGCTGCGCTGCAAGCGCTCCGAGAGGACCCGTCGTGCCAGGAGGACCGTCCCCGCCGGGTAGAGCGCGACGATGACCGCGACGACCGCGAGGTCCCCGCTGCGGGCGGCGATGAGGAACAGCAGGTTCGCGATCGAGTCGAGGGCTCCCGCGGCGGCCGACATCGCGTACGCGGGCTTCTCGGTGCCGAGCCGGCGGTGCAGGAGCGCGGCGGCGGTCAGCGTGACCGCCGATGCGACGGTCCTGCCGGCGATGAGCGGTGCGACGCCGCTGTCGGCGGGCGCCTGGTGCAGGAAGACGAGCTGGAGCGCGATGGCCGCGCCGGCGCCGACCGCGAGGAGGAGCGCCTTCCCCGACGGGCGCGTCGACCCTGCGCCCGGTCCGGCGCTCACGAGCACCACCGCGGCGAGGGCGAGCGGCAGCCCGACGAGTCCGGCCGTCCCCAGGTGCTCTCCTTGGAGGAGCCCGACCGCGACGGGCAGCATCGCCGACACCAGGGCGGTGACCGGCGAGAGGACGTTCATCGGGCCGATCGCGAGCGTCCGGTAGAGCAGGAGGAACGCCGCCGCCGAGGCCACGCCGGAGGCCGCTCCCCACGCGAGGCTCGCGGGCGTGAACGACGCGCCGAGCAGCGGCCACAGGACGAGTTCGACGACCAGGCTCGCCGGCGCCGCGATCATGACGGTCCGCAGCACGTGGGCCCGGCGCGCGCCGAGGCCGCCGAGGAAGTCGGCGGTGCCGTAGGCGAGGGAGCTGCCCAGCGCCAGGACGAGTGCGATCACCGCGACCTCCCAGTATCATCGGAACGACCGGATTGAATACTAGAACGACCGCGGCGGTCCATCAAACCGACCGCACGGACCATTCGAGTGATTCCGATTGCAGGAGGACCCATGGCCGAGACCGAGGCCGCGCTGCGGACCGTCGCGACCAACGTCAAGGCGGCCCGCACGCGCGCCGGGCTCTCCCTCGACGAGCTCGGCCGCCGCGCCCAGGTCAGCAAGGGCGCCCTCGTCGCCCTCGAGAAGGCCCAGGGCAACCCCAACCTCGCCACGCTCGTCCGCCTCGCCGACACTCTCGGCGTCTCCGTCTCCGCCCTCATGCAGGGCCCCCAGGACGACCGCGTCCGCATCGTCGACGCCGCCGACACCGAACCGCTGTGGACCGGCGACCGCGGCGGCGAGGCCCGCCTCATGCTCACCACCCCCGGCCCGGCCCCCGTCGAGGTCTGGCGCTGGCGACTCGAACCCGGCGAAACCTACCCCAGCCACCCCCACCAGGCCGGCGTCCACGAGACCGTCAGTGTCGTCACCGGCCGCATGACCCTCGTCGTCGACGGCGCCGAGCACGACCTCGGCGCCGGTCAGACCGCCGCCTTCGCCGCCGACGCCCCCCACGCCTACCGCGGTGCGGGCACCGGAACCTGCACGCTGCTCATGACCGTCCACCTCCCGCCCGGCCCCGTCACGCCGGGCCGACCCGCCTGACGCCGACCGCGTCCCGATGGCAGCATTGGGGAGTGATCATCCTGCCGACACTCGGCGGCGCCGGCGCCCCGGCCGAGACGGCCGACACCGCGACCGGCGAGGCCGCCGCACCCGACGTGCCGTGGACGACGATCGTGCACAACGACCCGGTCAACCTCATGAGCTACGTGTCGTACGTCTTCCGCACCTACTTCGGCTACACCGAGTCCATGGCCGAGAAGCTCATGCTCGACGTCCACAACAAGGGCCAGGCCGCCGTCTCCAGCGGCAGCCGCGAAGAGATGGAGCGCGACGTCCACGCCATGCACGGCTACGGCCTCTGGGCCACGATGCGGCAGGACCGCTGATGGAGGGCTTCGAACGCTTCCCCGGCGGCGCCGCGATCCGCCTCGGCCAGGCCGAGGCGAGCATCCTCCGCGGCCTCGCCGACCAGCTTCTCGAGCTCCTCGCCACCCGCGGCGAACCCGTCGACGACCCCTTCGCCGCGATCTTCGAGCCCGGCCCGAGCGAACCGCCCGCCGACCCGGTGCTCGCCCGGCTCTTCCCCGACGCCTACGACGCCGAGTCGGACGACGCGGGCGAGCGCTCCGCCGAGTTCCGCCGCTTCACCGAGAACGACCTGCGCACCCGCAAGCGCGACGACGCCAAGTCCCTCATCGCCGACCTCGACGCCCTCGGCCCCGGCGGCGGGATCCTCAGCCTCGACGAGGAGGACTGCCGGCGCTGGCTCGGCGCCCTCAACGACCTCCGCCTCGCCCTCGCCACCCGCCTCGGCATCGCCACCGAAGCGGACGCCGAGGCGCTCTACGACCTCCCCGAGGACGACGACCGGGTCCCGGCCGTCATCGTCTACTCGTGGCTGAACCTCCTGCAGGACAGCCTGGTCGATGCGGTGATGCCCTGACCGGACGGCCCGGCGGGCGGGAGCGGCCCCGACCACCGGTTTCGGCGCGTCCCGCATGGCGGGCCCCGGTTGCACTATCCCTACCGAAGGCGTAGGATTCGCAGGCCGCCCGCCTGCCCGCCCGAGACCAGTGGAGTGATCCGCCCGATGCGCCGACTCTTCAGCTTCCCCAACCCCGTCAACGAGGTCTCCGCCCGACTCGTCGCCGCGGGCGTCGTGATCATGAGCGTCCTCGCGCTGGCACTCCGACTCGAGTGGCTCGTGGTGGTCATCGCCCTGGGCTTCATCGCCCGCGCCGCCACCGGCCCGACGCTGAGCGTCCTCGGCCAGCTCGTCACCCGCGTGGTCACGCCCCGCCTCCCGCTCGAACCCAAGCCCGTCCCGGGCCCGCCCAAGCGCTTCGCGCAAGGCATCGGCGTCGCCTTCTCGGTGACGTCGGCGCTCCTGCTCCTGGTCTTCGACGCCGACCTCGCTGGCTGGCTCGTCCTCGCCGCCCTGGCCGCCGCCGCCACCCTCGAAGCGGCCTTCGGGTTCTGCCTGGGCTGCAAGGTCTTCGCCCTGCTGACTCGCCTCGGCCTGATCCCCGACTCGGTATGCGAGGCCTGCAACGACATCACGGCCCGCACCGAGGCGAACCTCCGCGCCAAGGCCGCGGCCGTCTGACGTGTTCAGCTCCCGAGCGTGCTGAACACCTTGGGCCACCAGGCGCCCGCCTCGAAGGCCCGGTCGTCGACCGCGCGGAGCGTGAACCGCATGCCCCGGTTCAGGACGGTCCGCACGTCGGCGGTGCCGGCGGACTCTGCCGCTGCGGCGAGCCTGCGGAGGAACTCGACGAACCACCGGTAGTTCGAGTTGACCCCGCGGACGGCGACACTGGACGGATCGAACTGCAGGACCTCGCCGGTGCCCGGGTCGAGCACGTACAGGAGGCCGGACCGGGGTTCGACCGCGCCGAGCACGATGAAGCGGATGTCGAGATCGGTGCCGTCGGCGCTGACCCGGATCTGGTCGAACACCTTCAGGCCGTCGGGGAGCTCGGTGGTGAACAGGCCGGGAACGCGTTCGGGGACGTCGAGGTCGTCGGGAAGCGCCGCGGGGTCGATCCCCTTCGCGATCCACTCGCCGCGCGGGTACTCCATCGCGTCAGCCTCCTTTCAGGCTTCCTTCGAGCTGCATGAGGGTGATCGACCACCAGGACCCCCGGTCGGCGAGGGCCGCGGGGTCGATCGCGTTCAGGGACGAGCGAAGGGCCTTGGCGCGCAGGGGCCGGCCGGCCGTACCCGAGTCGGCGTCGACGAACCGGGCGAAGTGGTAGAGGAACTCGGTCAGCGCCTTGAACGTGGAGTTGACGAGCTCGAGCGTGCCTTGCGCGACGCCCAGGAGCAGGACGCGCCCGGTCGCGGTGTCGAGGCAGAACAGCATGTTGTCCCGGTCGGCGGGCACCGCGCCGATCACTTTGAGCCGCAAGCCGTCCTCGCCTCCGAGGTTGAGCGTCGAATAGAGCTCGAACCGGCCCGTGAGATAGGCGGTGTAGACGACCGACATCTCGATGGGGAGGAAGTCGACCTCGGGGTAGGCGCCCGCCGGAGCCGCGAACTCCCGCATCCACTGGTCCCTCGGGAAGCGGATGACGTTGTCCGGCTCCCATGCCCGCAGGTACGCGTCCGGGTCCGTCATCGCTCCTCCTCCCCGGCGACGAGGCCGGACTCGAGCAGGTAGGAGTACCAGGGATCGGTCTCCCACCACGGCTCGCGCTGCCGGTCGACGGGACCGCGGATCTCCTTGTGGCGCGGGCCGAGCGCGACGGTGTCGATGAACTCGGGCACGTCGGCGCAGGTGAGGACTACCGGGGAGTCCCAGCCGTACTTGAAGTACGAGTCGACGTAGACGATGACCTCGCCCGAGGCCGCGTCCATGAGCAGGGCGTCCTCGTAGCCGATGTCGCCGATCCGCACCCATTCCCGGTCGTCGATCGGCTCACCGAGCGAGTCGACCGGCCGCTGCGGCGCCACCTGGTCCTCGGGGCGGATCTCGACGCCGCCGAAGCCCGCCGCGGAGGCGAGCCGGTAGAAGTCGTCGAGGCCGCCGGGCCACGTCCGCGAGGGTTCGGCGCCGTCCGCGAGCTCGAGCACGGCATAGGTCGCGTACGGCGGGTCCTCGTCCGCGTCCTCCCAGCGGCGCTCGAGCTCCTCGACCGCCCCGGTCGAGCGCAGCAGTGCGATCTTGCGCGCCATCGCATCGCGGTGGTTCATGTCGCCCCTCCTTCACAGGTTCGTGGCTCCGCAGCTCACTCTACGATGTTGATTCTGACTCTCGCCCCGTCCGGCACCTGGCGGAGCTGCGAGTTGATCTGCCCGCCCATCCCGTGGTTGGTGACCGACTCGATCCCCCACATGTTGTCCTGCGTGTCCCGGCCTCCCAACTGGAGCTCGTGCGCGTGGTCGATCTGCTGCCGGTCCAGCTCCTGGAGCCGCTGGTTGACCTCCGCCTGGGTCTCGGAGGTGTGCAGGATCTCGTACTCCTTGTCGCGGCGCCACTGGTCGACGGTGCTGCCGCGCTCGTCGCCGTCACCGGTCTTCTTCGACAGCTGGTCGTTCTCGCCGAGCTCCTTGAGGTAGTTCGCCTTCGCGTCGAAGTCGGCCTGGTCCCAGTCCTCGTGCTTGCGCAGGTTGATGTTCCACGAGCCGTCCTCGTTCTGCGTCGGCGCGTCCAGGCCCTCGGTGAATCCGGAGGAGTACTCGGGGGTCTGCTTCGGGCGCTCGGGCGTCCCCTTCTTCGGGATCTCGAGGACGGTGCCGTCGGGGAGCTTGCGCTTGCGCCGGTGCGGGTGCTGCGCGGGCGGGCCCGGCCGCTTGGGCCGGGCCGCGGTGATGCGGGTGCGGGTCTCGGCGGCGTCGGCGGTGTGGCTGCGGCCCGGCAGCGGGCTGCGGACGCGGCGGGTGTCCGTGTCCGAGTCGCTGCGGCTGGTGTCGACGTCGACGTCGACGTCCGTGCGGGGGCGGCGGGCGTGGAGGCCGAGGAGCCCGAGCAGGATCGGGATGAGAGCGGCCTGGCGGAGGAGTCGGCGCATGGTGATCACCCGAAGAGGAGGTCGCGGAGGGCGGTGATGGAGTCGATGAGGCCGGTGATCCAGCCGAAGATCTTGCCGACCCATTCGGTGATGCGCATGACCGCCTTGGGGATCACCCAGGCGGCGCCGATGCCGACGGTGAAGGCGACCTCGGCGGCCCAGGCGATCAGCGATCCGATGCATTCGGCGACGAACTCGCGGACGAACTCGCGGACCATGGTGACCAGTTGGCCGGCGCCGCGGGTGGCGGTGCCCAGCGACAGCGCGGTGCCGCCGACGCAGCCGAGGACGTCGACGTTCGCGTCGGCCATCCCCCGGTAGGCGTCGGCCGCGCCGCCGGTCCAGGACTGGACCTCGGCGATGGCCGTCTCCAGCTGGGCGGCCATGGCGAAGCACTCGTTGGCGACGTTGTCCCAGGTCATGGCGTGGGCTTCCACCAGTGTCGGGTTGCCGGCGAGCATGTCGAGGGCTTCCTTGAGGGGCTGGACGTGCTCGATGAGCCAGCCGACGCCGGCGGCGGCGAGGGTGCCGATCGGGTCGATCACGGCGCCGACGGTCTCCAGCGCCACGCCGAGGCCGGCGACGGACGCGTCGATCCAGGAGCCGGAGTCGATCGCCATGGCCAGGCCGGCGTAGGACTCGACGATGCCCGCTCCGGCGAAGGCGGCTCCGGGCTGGGCGGGGACGTCACTTGCGGTGGCGACGAGGTCGGTCACGAAATGCCTCCGCTCAGATCCGGTCGTGGATGGCGCGGTAGTCGGAGGCGACGGCCTCGTCGACGGCGTCGTACTCGTCGGCGGTGTCGTTCAGGGCCTGGGCGAGGAGCTCGAGGTTCTCCTGGGCGAGGGTGGTCAGCTCCTTCTGCTCGTCCTGCCGGTTCTGGAGGATCGGAGGCAGGAACTGGCAGATGATCCCGTAGGCCTGGTCGTCCTGGGCGACGGTGTCGATGGCCGACAGGACCGCGCCGAAACGCTCCCTGACCGAGTCGATGGTCGCCGCGTGGGTGCGCAGGTCGTCGGTGACGACCTGGAAGTGGTCGCTCATATCCGGTCTGCTTCCGCGGGGGGTTCGGGGAAGCGCATCCTGATGGAGTCGACCAGGGCCCGGGCGGTGGGGGAGCCGGGGTCGAGGCGCTCCTGGACGGCGGCGCGGGCGTTGTCGAGGAGGGCCTTGCCGGCGTTCTGGTAGGCCTCCATGAACTGGCGCTCGGCATGGCGCAGCTGCATGCGCTGCAACTCGGGCGCGAACTGGACGCCGATGACGGCGCCGGCGGAGTTGAGCTTGACCGTCACGACCCCGTTGGCGTCCATGCCGACCGCGGTCAGCTCCTGGACCGCTTCGGAGGCCGCGATGGCGTCCGCGGCCATCTTGTCGGCCTTCTCCTTCCAGTTCGCCAGCGCCGCTCGGGCGTCCTCGGGGGCCCTGATGTTCGCAAAGGGGCTGTCGTCCACGGTTGCTCCGATCCGATCGAAGGCCAACGATGACCGTTGGTCCGGAGGTGGCTACAACTCCGGAATATAGATGCCGTTCACTCACTGCGGGGTACATCGATGTGGCGCAGTGCGATCGATGGGGCCCGAGGGTGCGGCGGGGCCCGATGGGCGCCCCGAATGGCACGAAACCGGGAGACCGCCGGTCAGCGCGCCCGTTCGGCGAGATGGCAGCGGAAGACCAGCCCCATGCGGACGGTCCCGTCGACCCGCGTGCGCGGTGCGAAGAACGAGCGCAGCGCCGCTTCCACAGTGGCGCGGCCGGAGTGCCGGACGGCCGCGGCGACCGGCCCGGCCGGCAGCTGCGCGGCGATCGCGTCGTCCAGGTCCGCGAAGTCCACATCGAACACGATGTCCGCGGTCTCCGCCGTCGCGAACCCGGCGGCGCGCAAGGCGCGCTGGGCCGCGTCCGCGTCGGCGAGGTCGAGCATGCGGTGGTCGGGCACCTCGCCGCGCGGGGCCAGCGGATTGATCAACGCCGCGCTCTCGGCCTGCTCGGGACCGGCGCCCACGGTGACGACCGCCCGGCCCGCCGGGGCGGTCACCCGCGCGATCTCGGCGAGCGCCCGCACGGGGTCGGCGGCGTAGAGCACGGAGTTGAACGCGGTGACCACGTCGAACGCGCCGTCCGCGAACGGCATCCGCTGGAGGTCGCCGACGGTGTACCGGGCCGGGGTGCGCCGCCGCCGCGCGTACTCGACGAGCCCGGGCGCCGCGTCGAGCCCGGTCACGTCGGCGCCGCGCGAAGCGGCCAGCTCGGCGAACAGCCCCGATCCGCACCCGCCGTCGAGGAGGCGCTTCCCGGCGAGCGGATGCAGGCGCTCGAGCACCCGCTCGTACAACGGCATGATCCGGCCCTCGGCGTGCTCCGCCCAGCCCTGCGGATCGCGACTCCAGAGCGCCCCCTGGACGCGGGCGCTCACTGCGGACGCCTTGCACTGCGGACGAGCCGGCGAACGGTCGTGTCGAACATGATCGAACCGTACGGCCGCCGCGACCGCGCCGGCTTGAACGAACCGGGCGTCCTTCGGTCCGGTCCGCCATACTGGCGCAGTGACCGCCGAAGCGTTCCCGGCGCCCCCGGTCGACGGGCAGCGCCTCGACGAACGCGCACCAGTCCCCGCGCTCCGCCGACTCGTCTCCGCAGTCTGGGTCCAGCAGACCGGCGCCGAAGCCGCCCCGTACGCCCACCGCCGCACCCCCAGCGGCGCCGTCGAGCTCGTCTGCCGGATCGGCTCCGCGCCGATGGTGCTCGGACCGCTCACCGGCCCGCGAGCCGACGTGCTCGAACCGGGGACCGCCCTCGTCGGCATGCGCTTCATACCCGGAGCGTTCCGGGCGGTCGCCGCACCACCCGCGTCGGAACTGAGCGGCATCGCGCTCGACGCCCGAGAACTCTGGGGCCCTTCGGCCCTCGCACTCGCCGACGCCGTCGACGCGGCCGCATCCCCCCAAGCTGCGCTCGCCGCCATGCAGCGCCATGTCCTCGATCGCGTCGATGCGGCCCCGGACCCGCTCGTGTCCGCGGCGGTGCATGCGCTCATGCCTTGGCGCGCGACCGAAGTGACCTCGCTGCACCACTCTCTGCACCTCTCTGAGACGCAGCTTCGGCGCCGCTTCCGGTCGGCCGTCGGGCTCGCGCCGAAACCGCTGCACCGGATCCTCCGCTTCCAGGGCTTCCTCGCACTCGTCCAGCGGTCGATCGCCCGAGGCCGCGCCCCGGCCGACGACGGCCTCGCAGCGCTCGCGGTCCGCGCGGGCTACGCCGACCAGTCCCACCTCACCCGCGAATGCGTCCGACTCACCGGCGCCGCACCGCGGGCCTTTCTCGCCGAGACGCACCGGAACTGCGCCTGCGGCCACGACCACGCGGCCTCGTTCACGCCCGTCCTCCGCGCGTACACGGAGGCGCACCCGGGCGACCGCGCCTGAACCGCCGCTCTGGCGCGGGCCGCCTACGCTGGAGCGATGAGCGTTCGCAGGTCCGCCTCGCTGGCGGCGGTCGCGCTGGTCGCCGCAGTCGCCGCCGGCTGCGGCGTCACCGAGGTCGACACGTCGCAGCCCGGCTACGTCCAGCCGGGCGAGGAGTTCTGGGACGGCTGGAAGGTCCCCGCCGGGTCGGTGCTCCTGGGCACGCCGTTTCCCGAGGAGTTTCGGCCCGCGCAGGAGGACCTGCCGGAGGACCCCGAGTCGGTGACGGCCGAGTTCATGCTCACCGAGGACCCGTACACGGCCGTCCGCGACCTCGCCGCCCAGATGGAGGCCCAGGGCCTGCGCGCCGTGAGTTCACCGGACTTCGACACGTGCGGTGTCGACGGCGTCTTCGCCTGCTCCGTCTACGGCGTCGGCGCCGACGGGCTGACCAAGATCCAGGCGCACTTCACCGGGCACGAGAACCCCGACGAAGCGGAGTCCTTCGCCCGCCTCGAAGTCGAGATCGGCGCCTGGACCACGATCTACCCCAGGCGCACCGACTGGATCGACTTCGCGGCGCCCCAAGGCGAATCCGGGTTCGAACCGCCGAAAGCCGACGCCGGCGAACTCGGTCCCGGCACCGAGGTGCCCCTCCTCGGCCGGGACGAGACCCTCGGCGAGGTGCCCGAAGGCACCCGGCTCCTCGCGCCGCTCTACAACCCCTCCGCGACCTACGGCGTCCACGCGCTCTTCCACGTCGAGGACGAGGCCGCGCTGGCGGACATCGAGGCCATGGCCGCGGCTGCCGCCACGGGCGAGCGCTACCCCGACGGCGACCTCACCTCGGGAGACCTGACCTCGCACCGGATCTCCTACGACGGCTCCGCCGGCGGCTGCCAGGTCGAACTCGACACGGTCCTCGCCGGCGACGCCGTCACCGCCCGACTCCACGTCGTCTGCGACTGACCGGCGCACCCGCCGGCGAAAACGCCTCACCGACCGCCGACGCCACGAACTTCGGTGAACGCCCGCCGAGCGCCGGCCCCGCGCGACCGCCGCCGACTTCCCGCGGCTCCTCACCGAGCGCCCGCCCATCACCGGTCAGCCTGCGGCGCAAGGCGTCCCGCCGGTGCCGCCGACCTTCGATTCCCGCCGGTCCGACCAGCCCGGACCTTCGCCGGGAGCCGGGCGACGCTCCTGAGTAGATTCGGAGGGTCCACCCCTGTTCGAAAGGCGCCGACCATGGCGAGAATCATCACCGTCCTCCACCTCTTCGCAACCGTCTTCCTCGGCTTCCTGCTCGCCTACCTGGGAGTCCCGATCGCCTACGCGTGGCTCAGCGCGGTCGCGATCGTCGGCCTGGCGGCCATCGTGGCCGGCCGCAGGATCCAGGAACGGGCCGACCCGGAGGCGCCTCCCAGCGTCCTCACCGCGATCGGCTACGGCTTCCTCCTCGTTTTCGCGCCGCTCCTGTTCGCCGGCGGCACCGAGGCGATGATCTTCCCCGTGGCGCTCGCCGTCGGGCTGGCCGGCGGCATCGCGATCGTCGTCGCCTACCGGTACACGTACCGGTTCCTGTCCAACCGCGGGAAGACCGCCGAACCCCAGGGCCCCTCGGCAGCCTGACCGCTGCGCACGCGGCGCGGCCCCGGGGCGGCCCGGCCCGGGGCCCGCCCGCCCACCAGCGTGGGGCCGTGGCCGGAACCCTGCCGGGCGGCCCCGGGGGCGGGCCCCGGCGCGGGCCCCCGCGGCCCCGCGCCCGCTCACGAGCTAGGGCCGGTGCCGGGCCACGATCGCCTCCGCGGCCGCCACCGGCACGGAGCCGTAGCCCAGCCCCCGGTCGGGGCCGAGCCGGGAGGCGCAGAACGCGTCGGCGACCGCAGCGGGGGAGTAGCGGACCAGCAGCGACGCCTGGAGCGCCAGTCCGAGGTCCTCGGTGAGCCGCCGCGCCCCGGACTGGTCCACGCCGGCCGCGAGCGTCCGCTTCACCCGGTCCACGTGCGCGGCCAGCCGCGCGTCCTCGGCCGCCGCCGGCTCCACCTCCGCGAGGAACGCCTCAGCCGACTGCGGCGAGGTCGCCAGCGCCCGCAGCACATCGAGGCAGATGACGTTCCCCGAACCCTCCCAAATGGACAGCAGCGGCTGCTCGCGGTACCGGCGCGCGAGCGGCGCCTCCTCGATGTACCCGTTGCCGCCCAGGCACTCCAGCGCCTCGGCCGCGTGCCCGGGCCCGCGCTTGCACACCCAGTACTTCGCGACCGCCGTTGCGAGCCTGCGGAACGGTGCCTCCTCCGGGGAGTCGTACGCCGACGCGAGGCGCATCATGACCGCGGTCGCGGCCTCCGACTCGACGCACAGGTCCGCGAGCACCTGCGTCATGAGCGGCTGGTCGACCAGCCGCTTCCCGAACGCGCTGCGGTGCGCCGCATGCCAGGTCGCCTCGGCCACGGACTGCCGCATCCCGGCCGCGGTGGCGATGACGCAGTCGAGCCGCGTGTGGTTGACCATCTCGATGATCACCGCGACGCCGCGGCCCTCCTCGCCGACGCGGTGCGCGAGGGCGTCGTGGAGTTCGATCTCGGCCGACGCGTTCGACCGGTTTCCGAGCTTGTCCTTCAAGCGCTGCAAGCGGATCGCGTTCCGGGACCCGTCCGGCAGGACCCGCGGCAGCAGAAAGCACGTGAGGCCGCCGGGCGCCTGCGCGAGCACGAGGAACGCGTCGTTCATCGGCGCCGAGCAGAACCACTTGTGGCCGCGCAGCGCGTACATGCCGTCGCCGACCGGGGTCGCGGCCGTCGTGTTGGCCCGCACGTCCGATCCGCCCTGCTTCTCGGTCATCGCCATGCCGAGGAGCACGCCGGCCTTCTCGGCGGCCGGTCGCAGCCCGAAGTCGTAGGTGCGCGAGGTGATCCGCGGCTCCCACTCGGCGGCGAGCGCGGGCTCGGCCCGCAGCGCCGGGACCGCGGCGTACGTCATCGAGACGGGGCAGCAGTGGCCCGGTTCGACCTGCGCGAGCAGCGACATGAGCACCGCCCGCGCGGCGTGCGCCCCGGGTCTCGGCGCCTCCCAGGGCATCGCGTGCGCGCCGTACTCGACGGCCAGGCCCATGAACCGGTGCCAGGACGGGTGGAACTCGACCTCGTCGGCGCGGTTCCCGTACCGGTCGTGCGTGCGCAGCACCGGCGGGTACCGGTGCGCCGACTCGGCCCACCGCCCCGCCTCGGCGGTCGCCAGGACCGCCCCGAGCCTGCGGGCGTCGGCTTCGACCCAGCCCGCGCCCGACCGCGCGGCGGCCTCGCGCAACGGCGCGTCGGCGTCGAACAGGTTCCGGTCCACCAGCGGCGGCGGCTGGTTGACGACGGTGTGGGTGTCGGTCATGGCGCTCCCCGGGGGCTCGGCAGATCCCACATCGTAGTACGCGCCGGGGAAGGGGCGCCCCGGCCGCATACCCGGAGCGCCGCCGGGTACGCCGTGCCGGACGGACGCCGGACGAGGAGGGGACCGTTGGCCTCGCACATCGACGACTACGGGATGATCGGCGACCTGCACACGGCCGCGCTGGTGGGGACCGACGGCTCCATCGACTGGTTGTGCCTGCCCCGTTTCGACTCCCCGGCCTGCTTCGCGGCCCTCCTCGGCGGCGACGAGCACGGGAGCTGGGTGCTCGCCCCGGTCGGCGGCGGGCGGTGCACGCGCCGCCGCTACCGGCCCGACACGCTCATCCTCGAGACCGAGTGGGACACGCCGGAAGGCACCGTCCGCGTGATCGACGCGATGCCGCCCCGCGACGGCGCCGCGGACCTGGTCCGGGTCGTGGAGGGCCTCAGCGGCCGGGTCCCGATGCGCACCGTGATGCGCCTGCGGTTCGGCTACGGCCGGATCGAGCCGTGGATCCGCTGCCACGGCTCGGAGCTCGCCGCCATCGCCGGCCCGGACGCCGCCTGGCTCGACGCGGACGTGCAGCTCCGCGTCGAGGACGGCGCCGCGCACGCCGAGTTCACCGTCGGCGCAGGAGAGACCGTGTCGTTCGGGCTCACGCATCAGCTCTCCCACCTGGACCGCCCGCGTCCGCCGAAACCGGTGCAGGCCCTCGAGCACACCGAGGCGTTCTGGACCGACTGGATCGGCGCCATGCGCTACGAAGGCGGATGGTCCGAGGCGGTCCGCCGGTCGCTCATCGTCCTCAAGGCGCTGACCTACGACCCGACCGGCGGGATCGCCGCGGCCGCCACCACCTCGCTGCCCGAGGACCTCGGCGGCGTCCGCAACTGGGACTACCGCTTCTGCTGGCTGCGCGACGCCGCGTTCTCGCTCCAGGCCCTGCTCGGCACCGGTTTCATCGAGGAGGCCAACGCATGGCGGCAGTGGCTGCTGCGCGCCGCCGCGGGCGACCCCGCCGAGCTCCAGATCATGTACGGTATCGACGGCCAGCACTGGCTGCCCGAGCAGGAGCTCGACTGGCTCCCCGGCTACCGCGGCTCGGCGCCGGTCCGCATCGGGAACGCCGCCACCGGCCAGTTCCAGCTCGACGTCTGGGGCGAGACCCTCGACGCGCTGCACCTCGCCCGGGAAGCCGACCTCCAGGCGGACGCGAGCGCCTGGGACCTCCAGCTCGCGCTGCTGCGGTTCCTGGAGGAGCACTGGGATGACCCGGACGACGGCCTGTGGGAGATCCGCGGCGAGCAGCGGCACTTCGTCCACTCGAAGGTCATGGCCTGGGCCGCGTTCGACCGGGCCGTCCACGCGGTGGAGAAGTTCGGACTCGAAGGGCCCGTGGAGAGATGGCGCGACCTGCGCACCCGGGTCCATGCGGAGGTCTGCGAGCAGGGCTTCGACCCGGTCCGGGGGACCTTCACCCAGTTCTACGGCTCGAACGGCCTCGACGCGGCTCTGCTGCTGATCCCGCAGGTGGGCTTCCTGCCCTGGGACGATCCGCGGGTCGCCGGCACGGTCGACGCCGTGCAGGCCGAGCTGTCGCGCGACGGGTTCCTGATGCGCTACGACGTCAGCGCCGACGGCGGCGTGGACGGCCTGCCCGGCGAGGAGGGGGTGTTCCTGGCCTGCACGTTCTGGCTCGTCGACGCCCTCCACGGCATCGGCCGCGAACAGGAGGCCCGCGATCTGTTCGAGCGGCTCCTGAAGGTCCGCAACGACCTCGGCCTGCTCAGCGAGGAGTACGACCCGGCCACCGGCCGCCAGCTCGGCAACACTCCGCAGGCGTACAGCCATGTGGGCCTGGTGAACTCGGCCCGCCACCTCAGCGGCGCGCACCCGGCCACGACGCCGCGCGCGGTGCGCCCGGAGCGTTGATCCGGGCGCACCGCGCGTCAGGTCTCGCAGGTGCTCAGTGTCCGCCGGCGCCTAGAGGCCGTAGGGTCCGACGGCCGGCGTGCGCTGGCCCGCCGAGAGGCCGGAGAGCCCCGGGAAGTCCAGGTTCGGGCAGCTCAGGCCGTCCTCCGGCTTGGTGCGGTTGACGAAGTAGTCGTTGACCGCCTGGTCGACGCATTCCGAGTAGCCGCCGTAGATGGTGTGCCAGTAGCCCTCGTAGGTGATGAGGTGGCCGTCGGCCTGCTCGGCGGCGGTCACCGTCCACGGGTAGACGGTGGCCGGGTCGTGCTCGTTGCCGATGAACACGATCGGCGGGGCGCTGCGCGGGATGTCGAGCTCGTCGCGCTCGTTGGTGTGGTCGATGCCCGAGCCGACGCAGGTGAGCGCGTGCTGGTTGTACGGCGTCCACTCCACGTTCGGGGAGTCCTCGGCGAGCTTGCCGAGCAGCGACTCGAGCTCGTCGTAGTCCGCGATGTCCCAGCCCCAGTCCTGGCACCAGGCCGGGTAGTACAGGTTCTCGTGCAGGACCGGCTCCTCCTGGAAGGCGGCGACGCCCGGCAGCAGGACGCCGTCGCGCATGGCCGCGTACTCCTCGGCCAGGAAGGTCCAGAACTGCGGGTAGTTCGCCGAGAACGTGTAGTCTTCGGCGAGCCCGAGGAAGTCGAGCGGTTCGCCCAGGTACGGGTCGGTGAGCTCCCCGGAGCGCGCTTTCGCCTTCAGCTCCGCGTACAGGGCTTTCACGTCCTCCCCGAACAGTGCGCAGTCCGCACTGGACTCGCACCAGTCTGCGAACGCCAGGAAGTTCTCCTCGACGGCCGCGGTCTCGGTGCGCATGAAGTCCCAGATGGACCCCAGGCTGTGGTCCATGTTGCCGTCCAGGACCATCGTGCGGATGTTGCGCGGGTACTCCTCGGCGTACTGCTGGCCCATGATGGTCCCGTACGAGTACCCGAGGTAGTTGAGCTTGCCTTCGCCGAGTGCGCGGCGGATGCGCTCCATGTCCTCGACGGTCTCCAGGTTCGAGACGTGGTCGAACAGCCGCCCGGTGTGCTCGCGGCAGTCCTCGGTGAGCGCCGCGTTCGCGGCTTCGAGGGCCTCGAAGGACTCCTGGTCGGTCGGGAACGGCACGCCGGCCTGGTTCAGGAGCGCCTCTTCGCTGCACAGCACCTGGGTGCTGGTGTTGATGCCGCGCGGGTCGAAGCCGACGATGTCGAAGCGCTCGGCGGTCTCGCCGGTCAGCGGGTTGCCGTTGATGATGGAGCCGACACCGGAGCCGCCGGGGCCGCCCGGGTCCATGAGGATGGTGCCGATCTTCTCGTCGGGGTTCGTCGCCTGCCGGCGCGCCAACCCGATCTCGATCTGACCGCGCCACGGACGCGAGTAGTCGAGCGGCACCTTGATCTTCGCGCATTCGACGGCGTCGCCCGGTTCGGCGTCAGGGCAAGGGCCCCAGTCGATGCCGCGAGGATGCGCGGACGCCGCGAGCGGGCTCGCGGCGAGGAGGGTGACGGTGAGGGCTGCGGCCGACGCGGCCGCCGCCAGGGTGCGGGTGAGTGGTTTCAAGCCGGAAGTCCTTACGTTCGTAGGGGTCCGAGTTCCGTTCCGGAGCGTTCGGCTCCTTCCAGGATTGTAAAGAACGCACCGTATTGTCGGGGGTCCCGAAGTTCGTCCCTTTGGTCCACCGAACCCCTTGCGGCGCAACGGCCTCAGCCGCTCCGCCCGTCACGGGCGCGATGGTTCCCGGCGGGACCCGACCCCCGGCGCCGACGCCGACCGCCCCGACTCGTACCGGCGCCGGCGAGCCCGCCTGAGCGACGATGCGACCCGGATCGATGGCACGGTCGCCCGCGCCGCACCCGCCCCGGCCGCGCGTTCAGGCGCCGTCGTGCCTCTCCGCAAGCGTGGTCGAGCGCGTCGCCGTCTCGCCGCCCTGTGGCCTCGCTGCCTCCCCGCGCCCCGCCGCCACGATGCAGCGCCCCGCCGCCCCCATGTGGCGTTCGACACAGGCGACCCCGCCCTGCCGCTCCGGACCCGGACCGACGGACCGGCGTATTCGCGGCTCGCCGGAACCGTGTGCTACGGTTCTCGCATGTCCGCCGTCCGCTGGTATCAGCGCTTTACGCAGGCTCCGGGTGGAGCCCGCGGTCACTCGCGCTGACCTGACGGACACCCGGAGCCACGCGGCAGAGACATCCGTCTCTGCCGTTCGTCGTTGAGGCGGGCCGGCACCGGGTTGCTCTGAGTGGATCTCCACCCGCCTCTGACCAAGAGGAGACCTTCGCTCGATGAGCAC
Source organism: Glycomyces albidus (assembly GCF_009451885.1). Taxonomy (GTDB): domain Bacteria; phylum Actinomycetota; class Actinomycetes; order Mycobacteriales; family Micromonosporaceae; genus Glycomyces; species Glycomyces albidus. The sequence continues at coordinate 11,972 of NZ_WIAO01000038.1, read as the reverse complement.
GACTTCCGCCCAAGCCGCGCCTTCCGGCACCGCCCCGCAGACCAGCGACCTGCGCGTCCGCGGCTTCCAGCCCCTCGTGGCCCCGGCCGTCCTGCGCGGCGAGCTGCCGCTGGGCCCCGACCGCGCCGCGCTCGTCGAGCGCAGCCGCACCGCCGTCAAGGACGTCCTCGCGGGCGACGACGACCGGCTCCTCCTCGTCGTCGGCCCCTGCTCGGTCCACGACCCGGCAGCCGCCGGAGACTACGCGCAGCGCCTCGCCGCCGCGGCCGCCCCGCTCGCCGACGACCTCCTCGTGGTCATGCGCGTCTACTTCGAGAAGCCCCGCACCACCGTCGGCTGGAAAGGTCTCATCAACGACCCGCACCTGAACGGCACCCACGACATCGAGCTGGGCCTGCGCCTGGCCCGGCAGGTCCTCCTCGACGTCCTCGACACCGGCCTGCCGGTCGGCTGCGAGTTCCTGGAGCCGACCAGCCCGCAGCACATCGCCGACGCCGTCTCGTGGGGCGCGATCGGCGCCCGCACCACCGAGAGCCAGGTCCACCGCCAGCTCGCGTCCGGCCTGTCGATGCCCATCGGCTTCAAGAACACTACCGACGGCGACCTCGGCGGCGCCATCGACGGCTGCCGCTCGGCCGCCGGCGAGCACACGTTCTTCGGCGTCGACGAGGACGGCCGCGCCTCGATCGTCTCCACCAGCGGCAACCCCGACTGCCACATCATCCTCCGCGGCGGCCGCGGCGGCCCGAACTACGGCCCCGCCGACGTCCGCGACGCGCTCGCGCTCCTCGCCAAGCACGACATGCCCGAGCGCCTCGTGGTCGACGCCAGCCACGCCAACTCCGGCAAGGACCACGTCCGCCAGGCCGAGGTCGTCCGCGAGCTCGGCGACCGGATCGCCTTGGGGGAGCAGGGCATCGCCGGCCTCATGATCGAGAGCTTCATCGAGCCCGGCCGGCAGGAGCCCGGCCCGCTCGACACGCTCACCTACGGGCAGAGCGTCACCGACGCCTGCGTCGGCTGGGACGACACCGAGCGCCTCCTGAACGAGCTGGCGGCCGCCGTCCGCAAGGGCCGCGAACGCCGGGCCTAGCCTCCGCCGTCGGCGCGGCCCGCGACCGAGGGCGCGCCGGCGTCCCCGCTGCGTGGCATTGATCCTCCGAAGCGGCTTCTGCACCCTTTCTCGGCGGGTAACGTGCCGCGTGGAACCGCATTCGAGGGGGACATGCACATGGCGCACGAGGGCGCACGCGACCGCAAGGACGAGCAGCTCGACCGCGACCGGATCGCCGACGACGATACGGCGCTGACCACGCAGCAGGGGGTCCGGGTCGCTCACACCGACGACTCGCTGAAGGCGGGCGGGCGCGGACCGACCCTGATGGAGGACTTCCACGCCAGGGAGAAGATCACCCATTTCGACCACGAGCGCATCCCCGAGCGCGTGGTCCACGCCCGCGGAGCGGGCGCCTACGGCGTCTTCCGGGCCTACGACGACTGGCTGGGGAAGTTCACCACCGCGTCGTTCCTGACCGACCCGGCCGAGACCACGCCGGTGTTCGTGCGCTTCTCGACCGTCGCCGGCTCGCGCGGCTCGGCCGACACCCCGCGGGACGTGCGCGGCTTCGCGACGAAGTTCTACACCCGCGAGGGCAACTACGACCTCGTCGGCAACAACTTCCCGGTCTTCTTCATCCAGGACGGGGTCAAGTTCCCCGACTTCGTGCACGCGGTGAAGCCCGAGCCGCGCAACGAGATCCCGCAGGCGGCCTCCGCGCACGACACGCTGTGGGACTTCGTCTCGCTCCAGCCCGAGACGCTCCACGCGATCATGTGGCTCATGTCGGACCGGGCGCTGCCGCGCTCCTACCGCATGATGCAGGGCTTCGGCGTCCACACGTTCCGCCTCGTCGACGCGGCCGGGCACGGCACGTTCGTGAAGTTCCACTGGAAGCCGCTGCTCGGCGTCCACTCACTGGTGTGGGAGGAGGCCCAGAAGGTCTCCGGTACCGACCCCGACTTCAACCGGCGCGACCTGTGGGAGGCGATCGAGGCCGGGCAGTTCCCGGAGTGGGAGCTCGGGGTGCAGCTCGTGCCCGAGGCGGACGAGTTCAAGTTCGACTTCGACCTGCTCGACGCCACCAAGCTCATCCCGGAGGAGGAGGTGGCGGTGCGCCCGGTCGGGCGGCTCACGCTCAACCGCAATCCGGACAACTTCTTCGCCGAGACCGAGCAGATCGCCTTCCACACCGCGAACGTGGTGCCCGGCATCGACTTCACCAACGACCCGCTGCTCCAGGCCCGGAACTTCTCCTACCTCGACACCCAGCTCATCCGGCTGGGCGGGCCGAACTTCGCGCACCTGCCGGTCAACCGGCCCGTCGCCGAGGTCCACAACGACCAGCGCGACGGCTTCAGCCAGCACCGCGTCCACACCTCCGGCACCTCCTACAACAAGAACTCGATCTCCGGGGACGCGCCGACGCCGGGCGCCGAGCGCTCCTACCGCCACTACACCGAGAAGGTCGAGGGCGCCAAGATCCGGCAGCGCTCGGAGTCCTTCAAGGACTTCTACAGCCAGGCGACGCTGTTCTGGAACTCGATGACGCCGGTCGAGGCCGAGCACATCGTGGCGGCGTTCCGGTTCGAGCTGGGCAAGGTCACGGACAAGGGCATCCGGGCCCGCGTCGTCGACCAGCTCCGGCTGGTGGACCTCGGCCTCGCGCAGCGGGTCGCCGAAGGCGTCGGCGTACCCGCGCCGGCGGAGGGCGCACCGAACCACGGCCGCTCCTCCCCGGCGCTGTCGCAGCTCATCGCGCCGGTCCGCTCGGTCGCGACCCGCAAGGTCGCGGTCCTCGCCGCGGACGGGGTGGACGGTTCGGGCCTCACCCGGCTCGTCGCCGACCTGCGCCGCCGCGGCGCGGTGCCCGAGGTTGTGGGGCTCACGGACGGGATCGTCCGGTCGGCCGCCGGCGAGGACATCAGCGTGGACCGGGCGCTGCCGACGATGGCGTCGGTCCTGTACGACGCCGTCGCCGTCCCCGGCGGGGCCGATGCGGCGGCCGCGCTCGGCCGTGACGGCCGCGCCCTGCACTTCGTCGCCGAGGCGTTCAAGCATCGGAAGGCCGTGGCGGCCTTCGGCGCCGGAATCGACGTGCTGGAGATCGCGCGGGTGGACGCCGACCGCGCGGAGGGCGCCGAACCGGTCGTCGACCTCGGCGTCGTCACCACCGCGGCCGAGGGCGGCGAGATGCCCGACGCGTTCCTCGACGCGTTCGCCGAGGCGATCGCCGACCACCGGGCCTGGAACCGTCCCACCGACGGCGTCGCGGCCTGACCTCGCGGCGGCGCACCCGCACGCGCGGGCGTGCCGCCGTCCGATTCGGGCCGGTCTCCCGGCGGCTGTCCTCGTCGGTCGCCCGCGCCGACGCCGGGCGCCGCCTGGATCCGCCGACCGCAAGCGCCGCGGCGCGGTCCGAGACGGCCTGTCCGCGTTCCGCGGCGGCTGCGAGCGCGAGCGTCAGACGTGCTTCGCGAGGAACGCCTCGGTGAGGTCGAGCAGGTGCTCGCGCGCGGGGACGGTCTCGAAGCCGTGGCCGACCTCGTCGATCACGTGGAGGTCGAGCCGGTCGCCGTAGAGCCGCCGGTACTCCTCGATGAGGTCCGGCGGAAGGACGAAGTCGTTCGACCCGACGACGAGCTGCACCGGACCGGTGTGGCCGGCGGCGTCGGCGAACGGGTCGATCGCCGCGGCGTCCTCGGCGAAGGCCCGGTAGACGGGCAGGCCGCCGAAGTCGTCGTAGCCGTTCGCCTCGATCGCCGCCGCGCGCCGCGCCGCGCCCTCCTCGCCCATGGCCGCGGCCGCCGCGGCCGGAGCCCACAGCGCCAGGGCCCGGACCGGGCGCCGGACGGCGGCCAGCGACGCGGTCAGACCGCCGAGGCTCATCCCCATCAGCGACACCCGCGCGGGATCGACCGCCGGGTGGGCGCCGACCGCGTCGAGGACCGCCACCGCCTGCTCGACCTGGTCCGAGACGGTCAGGTCGGCGAACTCGCCGTCCGAGTCGCCGCAGCCGGCGAAGTCGAACCGGTAGGCGGCGATCCCGCGGCGCGCCAGGCGCTCGGCGAGCCGGACGAACGCGTAGCCGAACTCGGCGCGGTTGCCGCCGAAGCCGTGGCACAGCACCACCGCGGGGGCAGGGGTCGTCTGGGGCGTGTGGAGCGCGCCGCGAAGCACGCGGCCGCGATGTTCGATGTCGAGGAGTTCCATGAGGCGCCATTCTGGCACGCGCATGGCCGCGGACCGCCGATGACCCGCCCTGACCGGGCATGCTCCCGGAGCCCGGGCGCCGGTGCCGGAGCGCCCGGACCCCGTCGTGAGCGAGTGGTCCGCCTCTCCTCTGGATCACTCCCGGCCGTGGTCCGCGACCGTCAGCCTGCACCGGCCGTCTTCGCAGTCGCGTTGCAGACGACCCCGCGAGACGGTCTCGGCCAGTCCGATCGCCCAGCACACGGGGCAGCCGCGCAGTGCCACCACCCCGACCGGCAGGAGCAGCAGGCTCGCCCATCCGACCACGGGCAGCAGCGCGAGCGAGCCGATCAGGCCGCCGAACCCGATCACGCCCCGCACCAGGTGCCGGGTCAGCGAGGCGCTCGCGAAGCCCGAACCGTCAGCGTTCGCCGGCATGGGGACCTCCCGACATCGGTTCGGCAGGGGCGCTCAGGGACGCCTGCACCGCTCTGCGGGCGCGGTGCAGACGCGACTTCAACGCGGGCACGGTCAGGCCGAGCGCGTCGGCGGCCATGCGGCCGCTGTACCCCTGGATGTCGCGCATGATCAGCGCCGCGCGCTGGTCGTCCGGCAGCGCGGCGATCGCGGCGGCCACCCGGCCCGCCTCGAGTCGTTGCAGCACTTCGTCTTCAGCGGATCGAACGGACGCGTCCGGCACGGCGTCCGCGGACCGCACCGTTCGCAGGCGGCGCAGGCACTCGTTGCGGACGATGCGGAACATCCACGAGGCCAGCGCGCCCGACGCCCGGAGCATCCCGATCTTGCGGTACAGGATGATCAGCGCCTCCTGCGCCGCGTCCTCGGCGTCTTCCGGTGTGGCGCAGAGCGATCGGGCGAAGCGGTGGACGTTCGGATGCGATCCGGACACGAGCGCGGTGAGCGCGTCGACGTCGCCGCGCTGCGCGCCCGCCACCAGCTGCTCCCCGGGCCAGGCCCACTCAGCCACGGGCTCTCCTCCACTTGCGCACGGCGACCGCACTGCACGTGCCCACGAGCACGACTCCGACGGCGATGACGATACCGACGACCATGAGAACCTCCGAGTTCCGTCCCGGCTCGTCCGGGACGTGTATGAGAGGCGTCGGCCGCCCGAAAGGATTCAGAGCGGCGTCAGGAGATCCGGTCGGAACGCGTTCGCGCGGCGCCGCCGGAGCGGGCGGTCGCCACGCTCGCCCCGCTTGGGGGCCCGTTCGCTCCGCCCGCCGCCCCGAACTCGCCCGCTCGTGGTTCGACCCCGGGCACGCTGAGAACCGCCCGCGCCCGGTACCCGGGGCTCGGCCGAGCGGTCAGCCGCGGGTGCGCCAGTGGCGCTGGTGCGCGCCGACCGACCAGGCCGAGATCCGGTCGACATCCGGCTCCGCGGCCAGGGGAGTGGCGCCCGATTCGAGGACGGCGACGGTCCTGGCGCGGACCGACCGGATGTCGTCGAGCACCTCGCCGAGGTCGGCCACGCCTCCGGACTTGACGTGCAGCACGCGCCGGCGGTCGGCCTCGGGCATCGGGAGCGTCAAGCGGCCGTGCTCGGCGATCTCGAGCCCCTGGAGGCCGAGCCGGAGCGCGTGCGAGGCGTACTTGACGTCGTACCCGTACCGCTCGACCAGCTCGGGCCGCTTCGGGGCCGAGCCCTGCCCGCGCCCCAGGAGCCGGTCGGTCTGCCCGTCGAGGTACCCGAGGAACCGCTCGACGGCGCGCCGGGACAGGAGCGCCGGACCGAGGTCGCGCAGCTCGTCCCCGAGCTCGGTCGAGGTGTAGACCGAATCGGCGGGGGCGAACAGCGGCAGGAGGATCGTGGGGTTCCCCGCGATCGCGAGCTTCAGGAACTTCCGCAGGGAGTACATGACCAGGTCGGTGTCGCCGTGCCCCGACCGGCGGCCCTCCGGCTGCGTCCGCCACACGTAGTGGTCCATCGGCCCGGCCAGGCCGATCACGCACTCGGGCGGCTCGACGAAGACGCCCATCTCATCGTGGTCGTCGGTGCCGGGGATCGCGATGCCGTGCAGGCCCGAACCGACCTCGGTGCGCAGGATCTCGCCGCCGCGGGCGATCGCGGCGTCGCCGTGCTCGGTGTGGGGGAGGCGCTCGTGCATGGCAAGAGCATTCCAGGCCCGGCCCGCGCAGGCCACCGATTTGCGCCCAAGGCCCCGGATGCAGTCGTCGAATGCTTGGGAGGCAACCGATTCGGTCGCAATCGGGACGCGTGTCGGCCCCTCCCACTATCCTGTCGCTGGACCGGCCGCCTGCAGAGGAGCATCCCTTGGAGAAGTACGACGTCAAGAAGGCCCGCAAGGACCTCTACGCGCCCTCGGCGAAGGACTTCAGCGTGGTCGAGGTCCCCGAGCTCCGCTACCTCGCCGTCGACGGCCACGGCGACCCCAACACGGCCGCCGCGTACTCCGAGGCCGTCGAAGCGCTCTACAGCACCGCGTACACCCTCAAGTTCGACTCCAAGCGCAACCAGGACCGCGACTTCACCGTCGGCCCCCTCGAAGGGCTCTGGCGCGCCGACGACCCGGCGGTCTTCCTCACCCGCAGCAAGGAGGACTGGGACTGGACCATGCTCATCAGCCTCCCCGAGTGGATCACCGAAGCGCAGGTCGAGCGCGCGGTCGCCGCCGCCGCAGAGAAGAAGGGCAACCCCGCGCTCGGCGGGCTCCGGGTCCTCGCGTTCACCGAGGGCACCAGCGTCCAGATCCTCCACATCGGATCCTATGACGACGAGACGCCGACCCTCGACCGCCTCCACAACCGCTACATGCCCGACAACGGCCTCGCCTTCAACGGCGACCACCACGAGATCTACCTCAGCGACCCCCGCCGCACCGAGCCGACGAAGCTCAAGACCGTCCTCCGGCAGCCGGTGAAGCCCGCCTGACCCCGTCGACCGCCGCGCCGCGCTCAGCTCTCCTCGGTCCTGTACACCGTGAACCCCCGCGCCCGGTAGTTCCCGAGCGCCACGGGGGAGTCGTCCGTGCAGGTGTGCCCCCACACCCGCTCGGGCGCGGCGAGGTCCGGCCACCGCTCGCCGAGCGTCCAGGCCCGTTCGATCGCCTCCGTCAGCAGGTGCCCGCCGAGCCCGCGGCCGATGAACCCCGGCAGCAGCCCGAAGTACGCCAGCTCGACCTCCCCGGCGCTGCTCCCGTCGAGTTCCGCGAACCCGACCGGCGTGCCCCGCACGTACCCCACCCAGGTCTCGACGCCGGGCCGCTCCAGGTACCCGCGCCACTCCTCCTCGCTCCAGGTGAGCCGGTCGGTCCAGTTCCACCGGCCGCCGACGGCCGTGTAGAGGAACCGGCTGAACTCCGGGCTCGGGATCTCCGCGCGCATGACCGCCACGTCCTCGGCCGGGGCCTTCGCCGCGGTCAGCGCCGCGCGGTCGCGCATCTCGAAGTACCAGGTGGTCAATGTCATGCGGTCCCTTTCTCGGGCGGAAGCCGGATGATCGCACATGCGAGGATGTGACACCGTGACCGCCCTACCGACCGAGGCCCTGGCGTGGGCCGCGCTGGCGCTCGGGGCCCTGCTCGTCGGGTTCGCGAAGGCCGGGATCGCCGGCACCTCGTCCGTCGCGATCGTGCTGTTCGCGGCCGTGATGCCCGCGAAGGAGTCGACCGGGGCGATGCTGCTCGCCCTCATCGTCGGCGACCTGATCGCGATCCGCTACTACTCGCGGCACGTGGAGTGGCGGATCCTCGCCCGCCTCGCGCCGTGGGCGGTCCTCGGGGTCCTCGCGGGCGCGGTGGTCCTCGACTACGCGGACGACGCCGCGGTGCGCCCGCTCATCGGCGCGATCCTCCTCGCCCTCGTGGTCCTCCAGCTCGTCCTGAAGTACGTGCGGCGGGACCGGGACGAGCCGCCGGACCTACCGCCGCTGCTGCGCCACGGCGCGGCGGCCGCGACCGGGACGTCCGCCGGGGCGGCGACGATGCTGGCGAACGCCGCCGGCCCGATCATGGTGCTGTACCTGTTCCTGTCGGGCTTCTCGAAGCTCCGGTTCCTGGGCACGATGGCCTGGTTCTTCCTGGCGATCAACCTGTTCAAGGTCCCGTTCAGCGTCGGCCTGGGCCTCATCGACCGGTCCACGCTCCTGCTGACCGCGTGCCTGGTGCCCGCGGTCGCGCTCGGCGCGGTCGCGGGCAAGGCGGTGGTGAAGCGGGTCGAGCAGCGCCAGTTCGAGATCGCGACGCTCGCGATGACGGCGGTCGGCGCGGCGCTCCTGATGGTCTAGCGACTGTCCGTCCCTATCGCCAGACCACGCGGAGGTTGTCGCGGTGGCCGAGGCGTTCGAGGTGGACGGCGAGGGCGTCGCGGAGGTTGCTCAGGGAGGCGCCGTCGTCGGCGGTGACCAGGAGCGACAAGGACTCCGGGCCGAAGTTGAGCAGGCCTTCGCCGATCCCGAAGTCGAGCCGGTAGCCCCCCGGCAGCGGCTCGACGGGCACTTTGCGGCCCAGGAGTTCCGCGAGCAGCCCGGCGTAGCTCGCCGAACTGCGGGTCGCGACCTGGGCCGTGGAGACCAGCAGGCCGCCCTGGTCGTCGCGGATTGACGTCGTCTCGATCATGCGTTCCCCTCCGAGAACTGCGGTTTCGTTGCCTCGCACCCGTCGCCGCGGGGTACATCCGCAGGCTAATCACCCCGGCACCCATTTGTCAATGACGACAACAAATCCCGGAAGCGGCAGGTTGACAGCAGTGTTATCGATAAATATATTTATATCGATGTGACCGTGCACATACTCCAGTTAGGAGCATCCTATGCCGTCATCACCCCTGAGCCGCCGCCGGCTCTTCCAAGCCGCGGGCGCCGCCACCGTCGCAGCCGCCGTGGCCGCACCCGGCACCGCCCACGGCGCCGTCGCGCCCGTCCGCACCGACATCGGCAACCTCGCCCAGCCCTTCCCGCTCGGCCGCGTCAGACTCAACGCCGGCCGCTGGCTCGACAACCAGAACCGCACCCTCTCATACCTCCGCGACGTCGACGTCAACCGCCTCCTCTACAACTTCCGCGCCAACCACCGCCTCTCCACCGGCGGCGCCGCCGCCAACGGCGGCTGGGACGCCCCGAACTTCCCCTTCCGCACCCACATGCAAGGCCACTTCCTCACCGCCTGGGCCCAGGCCTGGGCCGTCCTCGGCGACACCGTCTGCCGCGACAAGGCCAACACCATGGTCGCCGAACTCGCCAAGTGCCAGAACAACAACGGCGCCGCCGGCTTCGCGGCCGGCTACCTCTCCGGCTTCCCCGAGTCCGACTTCACCGCCCTCGAGAACGGCACCCTCACCAACGGCAACGTCCCCTACTACTGCATCCACAAGACCCTCGCCGGCCTCCTCGACGTCTGGCGCCTCATCGAGAACACCCAGGCCCGCGACGTCCTCCTCGCCCTCGCCGGCTGGGTCGACACCCGCACCGCCCGCCTCAGCGCCTCCCAGATGCAGACCGTGCTCGGCCGCGAGTTCGGCGGCATGAACGCCGTCCTCGCCGACCTCTACCAGCAGACGGGCACCGCACGCTGGCTCACCGCCGCCCAGCGCTTCGACCACGCCGCCGTCTTCGACCCGCTCGCCGCCGGCCAGGACCGGCTCAACGGCCTGCACGCGAACACCCAGGTGCCCAAGGCCATCGGCGCCGCCCGCGAATACAAGGCCACCGGCACCACCAGGTACCGGAACATCGCCGACAACTTCTGGAGTATCGTCACCGGCGCCCACACGTACGTCATCGGCGGCAACTCCGAGGCCGAGCACTTCCGGCCCCCCAACGCCATCGCGTCCTACCTGGACACCGACACCTGCGAGGGCTGCAACTCCTACAACATGCTCAAGCTCACCCGCGAGCTGTGGCAGATGGAACCCGAGGACGCCTCCTACTTCGACTACTACGAGCGCGCCCTCCTCAACCACCTCATCGGCTGGCAGGACCCCGGCAGCGCCCACGGGCACATCACCTACTTCACGCCCCTCAACCCCGGCGGCCGCCGCGGCGTCGGCCCCGCCTGGGGCGGCGGGACCTGGAGCACCGACTACAACTCGTTCTGGTGCTGCCAGGGCACGGGCATCGAGACCTTCACCAAGCTCACGGACTCGATCTACTTCCACTCCGGCACCACGCTGTTCGTGAACCTCTACACCCCCTCGACCCTCACCTGGTCCGAGCGCGGCATCACCGTCGTCCAGTCCACGACCTACCCGGTCGGCGACACCACCACCTTCACGGTGACCGGCACCGCCTCCGGCTCCTGGACGATGCGCCTGCGCATCCCCGCGTGGGCCCAGGGCGCCACGGTGAGCGTCAACGGCACCGCCCAGAACATCGACACCACCCCGGGCACGTACGCGACCCTGACCCGCACCTGGACCTCCGGCGACACCGTCACCCTCCGGCTCCCGATGCGCCTGGTCATCGAACCGGCGAACGACAACGAGAACGTCGCCGCGGCCGTCTTCGGCCCGACCGTCCTCTCCGGCAACTACGGCTCGACCGCGCTCAGCGCGCTCCCGGTCCTCGAACCGGAGTCGATCCAGCGCACCGGCACCTCGTCGCTCGCGTTCACCGCCACGGCCAACGGCGCCACCGTCAACCTCGGCCCGTTCTACGACGCCCACGGCCACAACTACACCGTCTACTGGAACACCGGCGGCGGCAGCACCGACACCCCGGCCTTCAAGCTCTACAACGCCAACAGCAACCTCGTCCTCGGCGTCCAGGACATGTCGACCGCCGACGGCGGCCTCGCCCTCCAGTGGAACGACACGAACACCGCCGACCACTACTGGGAGCTCGTCGTCTCCGGCACCGCCCTGAAACTCCGCAACCGCAACAGCGGCAAGGTCCTCGGCGTGCAGAACATGTCGACCGCCGACAACGCCCCCGCCCTCCAATGGGCCGACAACGGCACCGCCGACCACCTCTGGACCCCCGTCGACCAAGGCGACGGCACCCACAAGCTCCGCAACTCCCACAGCGCCAAACTCCTCGGCATCCTGAACGCCTCCACCGCGGCCGGCGCCCAGGCCGTCCAGGCCCCCGACGACGGCACCGCCGACAACCGCTGGCGCTTCGTGCCGGTCGGCGCCCGCCGCATCCAGAACGTCAACAGCGGCCTGGTCATGGGCATCCAGAACATGTCCACCGCCAACGGCGGCCTGGCGATCCAGTGGCAGGACAACGGCACCGCCGACCACCTGTGGACCGCCGTCCTCGACACCGGCGGCTACTTCAAACTCCGCAACGCCAACAGCGCCAAGGTCCTCGGCGTCGAGAACGCCTCGACCGCCAACGGCGCCCGCGCCATGCAATGGGACGACAACGGCACCAACGACCACCGCTGGCGCCTCCGCTGGGCCAGCGGCAACGCCTTCCGCATCCAGTGCGCCAACGGCGGCCGCGTCCTGGGCGTCACCAACGCCTCCACCAGCGCCGGCGCCCAGATCGTCCTCTGGGACGACAACGGCACCGCCGACCACCTCTGGAGGTTCATCTAGCCGCACGCCCGGGCCGCCTCCCGCACTGCCGAGGCGGCCCGGCATCCGCGCCGCCCCCGCCTACGATCGGCAGATGCGAATCCTCCACCGCCCCGCCCGGGCGCGGCGATGACCGCCCGCGGCCGCCGGCGGCGCCTGGCTTCGACGGACCGACGCCACCTGCGGGCGAACCCGGTCGTGCGGGCCGGCCGCCGGCTGCGGG
>NZ_WIAO01000037.1 GCF_009451885.1 Glycomyces albidus | reverse complement strand
GTTCGTCGCTGCCTGATCGAACACCGGCCACGACCAGACCGGAGCGTGACCGCGCTCCGGTTCGCAGGCCGTTGCTGCGGTTGGACACCGGGCGCAGCGGACCCGGCCACGGCGACACGCCTTCGACACGTGCTGCTCGCCCCGCCGTCGGTGCCCTCCGGACCCGGCGCGCATCGCTACCCGGGTCCCCGGAGCGCACCCGCAAACCGCGCACTCACCCGGCCGTCGCCGGACGGTCGACCCCGCCCGCCCGCTCATTGCGTAATCGTCGACGCACTGACCAGAATGCCGGGCCGGCCACGCTCACCCGGAAACCGCAATCGTCCTCCTCGGCACTCGCCGCCTGAACGGCACTGACTCTAAGCTCGGCATATGGACGTGCTCAGCGATGTCATGGCGGTGCTGCGGACCGGTCGGCCCTTCGCCGCCCGATTCGCCCGGACCGCGCCCTGGTCGGACCACCGCAGCGGCCGGCCCAACGGGTTCGGCGTGCAGATCATGGTGCGCGGCAGCGCGGTCGCGACCGCCGAGGGCGGCGAGACGTTCCGGCTCGGGCCCGGCGACGTGCTGCTCGTCCCCCACGGCGGCGCCCACCTCGTCGCCGACTCCCCCGACACCCCGCCGGGGCCGCGGTGCGAACCCGGCAGCGAGTTCCCGGGCGCGGTGATCCGCGCCGACGACCCCGATGCCACCCACGTCATGCTGTGCATGGCGTACGAGCTCGCACCGAACCGCACCCACCCGATCATCGGCACGCTCCCCGAGTTCGTGCACCTCCCGGCCGACCCGGCCGCGCGGCCCGAACTGGCCGGCGCGATCGCCATGCTCGACAACGAACTCGCCGCCGAACTGCGCGGCGGCGACACGCTCGTCCCGGCCCTGCTGGACGCGATCCTGATGTACCTGCTGCGCGCGCTCCTGGGCGAGCGGACCGCCGAGTGCGGCTTCGCCGGATGGGCGGCCGCGCTCGCCGACCGGTCGATCGCGGCCGCACTGGAGGCCGTCCACGCCGAGCCGGCCCGGCAGTGGACGGTCGCGTCGCTGGGCGCGGTCGCGGGCCTGTCGCGCTCGGCGTTCTCGCGGCGGTTCACCGAGCTGGTCGGCCAGCCGCCGCTCGCGTACCTGACGTCGTGGCGGCTGACGGTGGCCGCGCGCCTCCTCGCCGACACCGACGCGCCGCTCGCGGTGGTGGCCAGGCAGGTCGGGTACGCGTCGGAGTTCGCGTTCGCGGCGGCCTTCAAGCGCGACTTCGGACTGCCGCCCGGCCAGTTCCGGAGGCAGGTCCCGGCCTGCGAGCCGGCCGCCGAACCGTTCCGGCGCGAACCGGTCGCGGTCTAGCGCCGCGCGTTCCGGGCGGACCTGGCGGCGATCGCGACCACCGGGACGAGCAGGACCGCACCGATCCACAGGACCGCGGTCGGGCCGGTCCGGTCCACCGCGAAGCCGCCCGCGAAGGAGCCCGCGGCGATCGACAGGTTGAACATGACCGTGTTCAAGGAGGTCGCGATCTCGACCTCGCCGGGCTCGGCGGCGTTCATGTACCAGGTCTGGACGGCCGGGGAGACCAGGCCGTAGCCGGCGCCCCACAGCACCAGCACCGCGGTGGCCGAGAACAGGTCGCCGACCGCGAACGCCATGAGCGCCATGCCGAGCGCCATCGTCACGCCGAGCGCGACGAGGGTGCCGCGCAGGTGTCGGCCGATGAGCGAGCCCGAGGCGACGGTCGCGGCGAGCGCGGCCGCGCCGAACGCGAGCAGCAGGCCGCTCACCTGGGAGGCGGGCAGGCCGTTGGCCTGGAGGATCGGGCTGATGAACGTGTACGCGATGAAGTGGCCGGTGACGATGAAGAACGTCAGGGCCAGACCGGTGCGCACGGCCTTGTTGCGGCGCACCAGTTTCGGGAGCGACGCGAACGAGACCGACGTGTGCGACGGGAGTCTCGGCACCAGCAGCGCGATCGCGGCGGTCGCGGCCAGCGCGAGGGCCATGAGTGCGACGAGGGCCGCGCGCCAGCCGAAGTGGTCGCCGATGAGCGTCCCGGCCGGGACGCCGAGCACCGTGGCGGCGCCGATGCCGCCGTAGACGGCGGCGGTCGCGCGGGGCACGTCCCGGGCGGGGACCAGGCGCAGTGCGATGCCGCCGGCGACGGCCCAGAACGCGCCGATCGCGATGCCGACGAGGACGCGGGCGGCCAGCAGGGGCCCGAAGCCCGTCGCGGTGGCGGCGCCGAGGTTCGCGCCCGCGACGAGCACGGCGAGGGCGATGAGCACCAGGCGCCGGTCGAGCCTGCGGGTGAGGACGATGCTCAGGGGCGCCGCGGCCGCGGCGACCAGCCCGGGGACGGTGACCATGAGCCCGGCGGTGCCCTCGCTGACGCCCAGCTCGCCGCTGATCGGCGTGAGAAGGCCCACAGGGAGGACTTCGGAGGTCATGACGACGAAGACGCCGAGGGAGACGGCGGCCACGGCGAGCCATTGCTTCGGGGTGGCGCGCTCGGGCGCGGCGGACGGGTCGCGGACGGCGGCGTCGGCGGTGCGGGCGGGTCGGTCGAGGGTGGTCACGGCGGCGCTCCAAGCGATCAGAGAGTTCTCGGCAGGACCCTTGCGGGTCTTCAATGCCGGAACCGGTCCACCACTCGGTCCGCGCGTGGGCGGCACGGGCTTCGCGCGTACAGGGGCCCAGAGCCTCGGAAGGCGGTCGGCCGGGGATCGGAGGTCCCCTTGGCGGTGTACGAGCGTCGGCCCTGACCGGGAGTGCTCCCGGGGCGTCGCCTGCCCCAAGGATAGCAGCGCCGGGGGAAGCGCCGCCGGGACGAACGCCTGTAGCGTTCCCGACCATCCGGGACGCGAACCGAGCGCTCGTCGCCGGGTTGCGGCGCCATGACAGACTCGTGGCTGCGCCGCAGAATGCGCGCGCACGCTTGATGGAAGGAAACACCGGGGCATGTCAGCAGAAGGCGGCACCAAGGCGATCGTCGCGGCCCTCTTGGCCAACACCGGCATCGCGATCAGCAAGTTCGTGGCGGCGGGCATCACCAACTCGGCCTCGATGCTGGCCGAGGGCGTGCACTCGGTCGCAGACGCGTCGAACCAGGTCCTGCTCCTGATCGGCGGGAAGGCGTCGCGCAAGGCCGCGAGCCCGGCCCACCCGTTCGGGTACGGGCGCGAACGCTACATCTACGCGTTCATCGTCTCGATCGTGCTGTTCTCCATCGGCGGCGTCTACGCCCTGTACGAGGGCTACCACAAGCTCACCGACCACGGGCACGGCCTGGAGACGCCGCTCGTGGCCGTCATCGTCCTCGTCGTGGCGATCGTCCTCGAGTCGTTCTCGCTGCGGACGGCCGTCAAGGAGTCGAACGCGGTGCGCGGCAAGCAGACCTGGGTGCAGTTCATCAAGGGCTCGCGCTCGCCCGAGCTGCCCGTGATCCTCCTGGAGGACATCGGCGCGCTCGTCGGCCTCATCCTGGCCCTGTTCGGCGTCGGCCTGTCGTGGATCACCGGCAACGTCATCTTCGACGCGTTGGGCACCATGTGCATCGGCGTGCTCCTCGTCCTCATCGCGATCGTCCTGGCGATCGAGATCCGCTCGATGCTCATCGGCGAATCGGCGACGCACGAGGACATCGCGGCCATCGAGGGCGCGATCAAGCAGGACGGCACCAGCACCCTCATCCACCTCAAGACCCTCCACGTCGGCCCCGACGAGCTGCTGGTGGCCGCCAAGGTCGGCATCGACCGGAGCGAGACCGGCGAGCAGGTCGCCGCCGAGATCGACGCCGCCGAGGCGCGCATCCGCGCCGCCGTCCCCAAGGCGAAGCTCATCTACATCGAGCCGGACATCCACCGCTCGCCGGAGGCCGTCGGCACCGACGCCCCGGCGGCCGGGGGCGCGGCGGAATAGGCTGCGGTCATGGCGAAACTGGTGCTGGACCTCCACGACATCTTCAACAAGGGCGACCAGATCGAGAAGGCGCTTCGGGACGTCATCGAGGAGGCGGTCGCGAAGCGGATCGACCTCGTCGAGATCATCCCCGGCAAGGGATCGGGCCAGCTCAAGAAGAAGGTCCTGAGGTTCCTGGACCAGAAGGAGATCAAGGCCCTGTACCACCGGGTCGACAAGGACTCCAAGAACTTCGGCAGACTTTTCGTGCATTTCCAGCACAAGGACAAGCATCGCAAGCGATGATGGATGCAGACGGCGGCGCAACCTTCCTCCCCGTGGGTTGCGCCGCCGCGTCGCGTTCACCTATGCGGTCGTCGCCGACCGGGTCCCCTGCCGCTCAGTCGATCCGGTCGCCGTCGGCGCCGAGCACCTCCAGCAGCCGCAGCACCGGCACCCGGTAGCTGTGGCCGATCCGCAGGACCTGGACGGGGAAGTCGCCGTCCTTCGCCAGCCGGTACGCGACCGTCCGCCCGATCCCCAGGATCTGCGCGGCGGTCTCGACATTCGTCATCACGCCGAGCGACTTGACGCGTTCGACCGTCCAGATGTCGTCGATGGTGGCGACACTCGAAGGCCCCACCTTCGCATTCGGTGTCATGTTCGTCCTTTCCGGCGTCCCGCGCCGACACGGGGTGCATCGGCGCGACGCTGCCAAGGACCAGTCGACCCCACGCGGCACGTCCGAGTAAAGAGCGACCCGCCGGTATTCACTCGTACGCGTGGTGTGCGCGTCCTCACCGGATGAGCAATCGATTGGGGGCGAACCCGATCGAATGCCGCAAAGCCGGAACGCGCCACTCCGGCGGAGTGTTCCCACTCTGTGACCTTGCGAGATGCAATCGAGATCGGCATAGGTTAGCCTTACCTACATGCCAGATGACGCAGGCTTGAACGGCCGCGCCCTCCGACTCGCCTACTTCGGCGACACCGTCGTCCACGACGCCGACATCGTCATGCGCGGCGGCGAGGTGACCGCCCTCCTGGGCCCCAACGGGTCCGGCAAGTCCACCCTCCTGCGCTCCCTCGCGCGGCTCCACCGGCCAGAGTCCGGCGGCGTCGGCTTCCCCGACGGCACCGACGCGGCCGCCTTGAGCCCCAAGGAGTTCGCGCGCCGCGTCGCGCTCCTCTCCCAGTCCCGGCCCGTCCCCGGCGGCATCCGCGTCCTCGACGTCGTCGGGTACGGGCGCCACCCGCACCGCGGCCGCTGGCGCCACGGCGACGACGACGGCCCCGCGAAGATCCAGCGCGCCATGGAGATCTGCGGCGTCGAGCACATGGCCGAACGCGGCATGGAGGCCCTGTCCGGCGGCGAGCGCCAGCGCGTCTGGCTCGCCTCCTGCCTCGCACAGGACACCGCCGTGCTGCTCCTCGACGAGCCCACGAACCACCTCGACCTGCGCTACCAGGTCGAGATCCTCGACCTCGTCCGCGATCTCGCCGACGAGCACGGCACCGCCGTCGGCGTCGTCCTCCACGACCTCGACCAGGCCGCCGCGGTCGCCGACCACGCCGTCCTCCTCCACGACGGCCGCGTCACGGCCGCCGGAACCCCGGCCGAGGTCCTCACCGCCGAGAACCTCACCGCCGCATACGGCATCGACATCCGCGTCGACGCCGACCCCGCGACCGGCCTGCTCACGGCCAGGCCGATCGGCCGCCATACCCGCAGGTTCGCGGCCACCACCACCGAATAGAAGGAACCCGATGCGACTCCCCAACCTCAAGACCTTCGCCGTGCCCGCGGCACTGGCCGCCGTCCTCGCCGCCGCCGCGTGCGGCACCACCGAGGACGGCCAGGACTCCGGCGGCGCCGACACCGAGGCCGGCCCGGTCTCGGTCACCGACTTCCTCGGCCGCACCGTGGAACTCGACGCCCCCGCCGAGAACGTCGTGGCGCTCGAATGGGCCGAGGTCGAGATCGTCGCGAGCCTCGGGGTCATGCCCGTCGGCGTCGCCGACCTCGAGGGCTACAACACGTGGGTCGGCGGGACCGTGCCCCTCGACGACACCGTCGCCGACGTCGGCACCCGCTCCGAGCCGTCCGTCGACGCCATCGCGGGCCTGAACGCCGACCTGGTGGTCATGGAGACCGACGACGAGGCCCTCATCGCCTCGATCGAGGAGTTCGTGCCGGTCCTGGTCACCGAGGGCTCCAACGAGACCGACAACCTCGCGCGCATGCAGCGCGACGTCGACATGATCGCCGAGCTCCTCGGCAAGACCGACGAGGCCGACGCCCTCTGGGCCGACTTCGAGGCCAAGGTCGCGGACACGAAGGCCGCCATCGAGGCCGCCGGCACCGGCGACATCCCCTACCTGTTCGCCGACGGCTGGATCGAGGGCGACGCCGTCGCCATCCGCCCCTTCGGCGCCGGGTCCCTCGTCGGCTCCCTCGGCACCGCCGCGGGCCTCGAGAACGCCTGGACCGGCGAGACCGACGGCATGTGGGGCCTGGGCGGCACCGACGTCGAAGGCATGGCCCAGTACACCGACACCGAACTGAAGTTCATCAACAACAACGCCGACGGCAGCGACATCTTCACCACGGGCGTCGCCGGCAACGCCATCTGGGAGAACCTGACGTTCGTCAAGAACGGCGACGTGTACGAGCTGCCCGCCGGCACCTGGACCTTCGGCGGCCCCAAGTCCTCCGAGGCCATCCTCGACTACTTCGCCGAGGTCTACGCGAGTTGAGCACGCTGAGCCCGCCGGCGCGACCGGAGGCCCGGGCCCGGCGGGCCCCGCGCCTCCTCCCGGCCGCGGCGGTCCTCGCCGGCACGGTCGGGGCGCTGGTCGTGCTGGCGGCCCTCCACCTCACCCAAGGAACGTCCGAAGTGGACGCCGGCGACCTGCTGCGGCTGGTCGCCGGCACCGCCGACGAGGGCGTCCTCAACGTCCTCGAAGGCTCGCGGCTGCCGCGCCTCGCCGGGGCGGTCCTCGTCGGGATCGCCCTCGGCGCCTCCGGCGTGCTGCTCCAGTCGGTGGCGCGCAACCCGCTCGCGAGCCCCGACACGCTCGCGGTGAACGCCGGGGCGTACCTGGCCGTGACCGCCGTGGCGGCCTTCGGGATCACGCTGCCGCTGCTGTCAGGGGTCGGCGTCGCCTTCACCGGCGCGCTCCTGACCGCGGGCCTGGTGCTCGCCCTGTCGGCGGGCGGCGGCGAATCGGCCACCACCCGGCTGATCCTCGCCGGGTCGGCGGCCGCCATGGCCGGGAACTCGCTCGTGTCGCTGCTCATCCTGCTGTTCCAGGAGGAGACGACCGGCCTGTTCGCCTGGGGCTCGGGCAGTCTCAACCTGGCCGGGTTCGACTCGACCGGGCAGGCCGCGCCGCTGGTGCTCCTCGCGATCGCCGTGGCGATGCTCGCGGCCCCGCGCCTGGACCTGCTGCGGCTGGGCGACGACACCGCCGCGAGCCTGGGCGTGCACGTCCGGCGCACCCGCACGGTCGCCGTCGTCTGCTCGCTGCTGCTGGCCTCGTGCGCGGTCACCGTCGCCGGGCCGATCGGCTTCGTCGGCCTCGCGGCCCCGGTCATCGCGCGCCAGGTCGCGCGGCGCTTCCCGGTCCTGCTCGCCCACCGGGCCCTGATCCCGTTCAGCGCCCTGTGCGGCGCGCTCGTCATCGTCGGCGCCGACCTCGCCGTCCGCGCGATCCTGGGCGCCGACAAGAGCATCGAGATCCCCGTCGGCGTCACCACCACGATCCTCGGCGCCGGCGTCATGGTGTGGCTGGCGCGCTCGGTCACCAGCGCCGGCTCGGAGGACCGGCCCGCGATCCTGCACGGCGCGGCGAACCGGAGCCGGCTCGCGTTCCTGGCCGTCGTCGGCGGCCTCGCCGCCGCCTCGGTCGGGGCCCTGTTCGCCGGGATGCTCTCGGGCGACACCATGCTCCTCGGCGGCGACCTCGTCAACTGGGTCGCCGGGAGGACCGGCGCGAGCTACACGTGGATCATCGAGCAGCGCTACCCGCGCGTCCTCGCCGCGGTCCTCGCCGGCGCGGCGCTCGCGTGCGCCGGCACCGTGACGCAGGGGATCCTGCGGAACCCGCTCGCCGAACCGGGCCTGCTCGGCGTCACCGCCGGCGCCGGCATCGGCGCGGTCGCCCTCATCACCTGGGCCCCTTCCGCGGGTCCCTGGGCGGTCACCGGCGTCGCGGCCGCGGGCGGGCTCGGCGCGTTCGCGCTCGTGTACGCGACGGCGTGGCGCGGCGGACTCGACACGTCCCGCCTGGTCCTCATCGGGATCGGCGTGTGGTCACTCGGCATGGCCGCGATCACGCTGCTCATCCTGGCGTCGGACCCGTGGAACACGCCGAAGGCCATGACCTGGCTGTCGGGGACGACCTACGGACGCACCGCCGACCGGCTCATCCCGCTCGTCGCCGCACTCGTGGTCGTGCTGCCGCTGATCATCGCCCACCGCAAGGAGATCGACCTCCTCTCGCTCGACGACGACACGCCGCGCACCCTCGGGGTGCGGCTCGAGCGGACCCGGCTGCTCCTGCTGTGCGCGGCCGCCGTGCTCACGGCTGCCGCCGTCGCCGTCGTCGGCGTCATCGGGTTCGTCGGCCTCGTCGCGCCGCACCTCGCCCGAGGACTCGTCGGCAGCCGCCACGCGCGGGTGCTGCCGGTGTCGGTGCTCCTGGGCGTGCTCCTCGTGAGCCTCTCGGACACGCTGGGCCGCACGGTGATCGCGCCGGCGCAGCTCCCGGCCGGGCTCGTGTGCGCACTGATCGGGACGCCGTACTTCGTGTGGCTGCTGTGGCGGACCCGCACCAGGACCGCCTGAGGTCGAAGCGGTCGCCGAAGCGTTGAGGCGGCCGCGAGAGCGTTGGGGCACAGGACGAGCGGGATTCACCTGGGGTTCATCGGCGGGGTCGAGGATCGATCCGACCGATGAACCCCCTCCCCCTTGGAGGCTCCGTGCCGCCCCGCCTGCTCACCCTCACCGCCTTCGGCTCCATCGCCGTCCTGCTCACCGCCTCCGCGGCCGGAGCGGCCGGCGAGGAGCCGCTGACCGCGATCCTCGAGACCCCGGCCCTCTACGACGAGGACGACGCCGACGCCGACGACCCCGCGATCTGGATCGACGAGGAGGACCCCGAGGACAGCCTCGTCATCACCACCGCCAAAGAGGCCGGCATCTACGTCTACGACCTCGAAGGCGACGAAGTCCAGCACATCGAACCGCGCCCGGCGCCCGGCGAGGACGACGCCCCCGGCCGGTACAACAACGTGGACCTCGTCACCGGCTTCCGCCTCGACGGCGAACGCGTCGACCTCGCCGTGGCCTCCGACCGGGGCATGGACGACCTCGGGATCTTCGCGATCGAGGACGGCGAACTCGTCGACGTCACCGACCCCGACGCCGGCACGATCTTCACCGCCTCCCAGGAGGAGGTCAACGGCGAGCACACCGCGTACGGCCTCGCGACCTTCCAGAACCGCTCCGGCGCCTACGCCCTCGTCAGCCGCAACGCCGAATCCGAAGTGGCCCTGCTCAAACTGCGAGCCGACGGCGAGCACGTCACCTGGGACAAGGTCCGGACGCTGCACCTCCCCGCCGAATTCGACCTCCCCAACGGCGACACCTGGAAGCCGTGCGACGACACCGGCCAGGACCCGCAGGTCGAAGGCATGGTCGTCGACGAGGCCACCGGCACCGCCTACCTCGGCCAGGAACTCGTCGGCATCTGGAAGATCGCCGCCGACCTCACCGGCGAACCCGAACTCGTCGACACCGCCGTCGAGTTCGGCCTCCCCGGCACGTACGACCCCGAGACCGACGAGTGCACGTACGGCCCCGACCCCGGCTACGGCGGCGACGTCCTCCACACCGACATCGAGGGCCTGACGATCTACGCCACCGGCCGCGGCTCCGGCTACCTCCTCGCCTCCTCCCAGGGCGACGACAGCTTCGCCGTCTACGACCTCCGCGGCGCCAACCCCTACCTCGGCGGCTTCACCATCGAAGCGGGCGCGGTCGACTCCACCCAGCACAGCGACGGCGCCGACGTCGTCAACGCGAGCCTCCCCGGCTACGAAGGCGGCCTCCTCGTCGTCCAGGACGGCGACAACACCCCCGAAGGCGCCGACGAGTCCAGCACCAACTTCAAATACCTCGCCTGGGAGGACGTGGCCGAGCACAGCGGCCTCGACCTCCGCACCGACTGCGGCCGCCGCTAGCGGAACGGCAGGGCCGCCGGGCGCCCGCCCGGCGGCTCAGCGCTCCTTCGGCAGGCGCGCCACGATCAGGTCGCGGTTGATCGCGTGGTCGACGCGGTGCTCGAAGTCGAGATAGGGCCCGGCGTCCATCACCGCCAGGCCCGCCGCCTCGAGCATCCCGGCGATCGCCGACCGCTCGGTCGTGTACGTGTTCCAGGAGACGCCCATCGCCCCGCCGGGGCGCAGCAGCTCGGCCCAGACCGGTATCGCCGCCTCCAGCAGCTCGGTCGGGCGGCGCGAGAGCGACCGCGAGTCGCGCACCGCGGCATGCTGGACGCCGTAGGGCGCGTCGGTCACGATCAGGTCGAAACTCCGCTTCTTGTACACCTCGCCGCTGCGCAGCGTGTCGGCGTTGACGATCTCCAGCACCTGCGTCTCGCCGGCGCGGTGCAACTCCTTCGTGGCGGAGAACTCGACCCGGGTCCGCTGCCCCACGCCCCGCCCGTCCCGCTTCACCCGGCTCGTCAGCGCCTTGTGCTTGAGCCGCTTGTCTTTCAGCCAGCGCTGGATGAACGCCCCGTACGCCTCGAAGTCCCGCTTGTCGACCTCGACGCCGTACCCGTCGAACCCGTACATCGCGGCCTGGTTGAGCGTGGTCCCCCGCCCGCACATCGGGTCGAGCACCTTCAGGCCCCCGGCGAGGATCCGCTCCGCGTCGAACGCGCTCGCCGCGGTCACGTTCAGCAGCAGTTTCGTGAACTGCTCGTTCGTCTTCCCGACGTACTTGAGGATCGACACCAGGTCGTCGTCGTACCGGTCCATGCGCTGCACCGGGACCGGCTCCAGCATCGTCCCGTGCACCTCGAACAGCGCGAACAGGCTCGACACGTTCGACAGCAGCCGCAGGTCCCGCCCGCTCAAGGTCGCCGACCGGAACGTCAGGTACGGCACCCCGCCGAACACCGCCTCGTCGAGGTCCTCCACCGCACCGCTCAACGCACCGAGGGCGAGCACGGCGATCTCGTTGGCGACCATGCGGGTCGCCTGCTGCGAGTACACCCGGTTCGCGGAAGGGGCGATCAACATGGCGTACTGCTGCATCTCGGGCGACCTCGGGCATGAAACGGGCGGACACGGCGAAGACCTCGACCCGGCGGACGTCGATCGGGACGGCTGGGCACGTCTTCCCGTCGCTCCGGCCCGCGGATCCGAGGCCCCCGCCATGATACTGCCGCCCCTGATCCCCGGAACGCGTCCTGGGAGGGGAGCGGATCAGACGCGGATGAACGCGTCCTGCGGCATCTCGCGGGCGACGACCTCCAGGTCCGGCCGGAACTGGTCGCTGCTGAAGGGGGCGCCGGGCGCGGTCGCCTCGGCCACGAACGCGTCCTCGTCGAGCTCCAGGAGGCGGTCGGAGGCGTCGTCGCGGTTCGCGAAGAACCAGGGCATCACCGTCGACTGCAACCAGTCGGCGTGGCAGACCAGGTTGTTGTTGATCGGGAAGATGGTCTTGCGCATGAACGACTCCTTGACGAGCTTGGAGACGTCCAGCAGGCCGCCGTAGCTCGTCCAGAGGTCGGCTTGGCAGCGTTCCTTCAGGAAGCGCTCCACGAGTTCGTGGAAGAGGTCCCCGATCCGCCGGTGGAAGTCGGCGGCGAGGGAGGCGCCGGAGCGGTGGAACTCCTCGGTGAGTTCTCTGCAGTTGTCGAACAGCCTCGGTTCGCCCGCAAGCGAGTACCCGACGAGCTCGTCGACGGGCCCGGGAATGCAGTGCGGGCTGACGTTCAGGCCCACAACCGCGAAGAGCGGGTCCTCGACCATGCCGGTGACGGCGTCGGCGAGCAGCACGACCTTCGCCTCGTCGGAGATGCCGCGCGGGTCTTTGCGGTTGATGCCCTTCAAATCCGCCACATCCGTGTCGGAGACTTCGTCTTCGTGCCGGAAGTACTCGTCCAGGTTCGCGATCTGGTCGAAGCGGTCGCGCTCGCTGTTGTGGGCGAAGGGCCAGCGGTTGAGGTCATGGGTCCAGACGAGCCGTCTGATGGCCCCGGTGTCGAGGTCCCGGTCCTGCTCGGCCAGCAGCCCGGCGACGGCGGCGACGCGCTGCACGTGGCCGAATCGGGCGAAGAGCGCGGTCCGTCCGTCGCCGGCCTGGTCGAAGACGGTCACGAAGCCGGTGATGTTGCGCAATCGCGATACCCGCCGGGACAATCGGGCGGACTGCGGGGCCCAGGTGGCCTCGACAGACTGAATGTACGACATCTGCTCAATCCTTCTGCTTGGAATAGACGGTGGCGAAGGATCCCTGCCATGCCTTCTGCGTCGCGATCGAGCGCGCGCTGATCAGATAGCGGCCCGAAGCGGCATGGAGGATCGTGTTGTAGTCGAACTCGGCCACACTTGCGTGTATATGTATCAGTCCTTTTGCGACGTCGTATGTGATTTCGCCGCTTTCGAGTTCCAGGAACTTGGCGACTTCGTCCGCGAAGCTGCGCATATGGACCTGGTCGGCCGCCTGCTCTTTCCTAGAGCCGCATCGGCGGCGCTGGACGCTCGGGCACTGGCACGGGAGGCAGCGTTCCGATGCGGCGACGCCGCCCCAGGTGCCGAGCTGCTCGGGACGCGACTGCGCCAACGCGATGGCGCACGAGGAGTGCCGGTACATCGGGTACCCCGCTCGGCGCGCCACAGTGCTGATCTCGCGCCATGCCTCGCGGTCGATGACTTCGCTGCCGACCGGATCCGATTCGAACGCCGACGGCATCGCCTCATGGAGACGCCGATCCTCCGCGGGGGTGCCGGGGCCCCGTGCCATGCCGAGGACCACCGAGCACTGCATTCCGGAGCCCTTGAGCCGTTCGACGATGCGATGCCGCTCGGCTAAGGGGGGAATGAGTTCCCGCACGAAAGGACGCCAGAAGTGGGCGGCGCGCTGATTCGTTGTGGTTGTGACCAGTTCGGCGTTGCCGATCGTGGTGTCGAAGTCCGCGACGCGGCCGAGTTCGAGCCGGCCCTGCTTCAGGAATGCGAACGACTGGCTGAAGAACCAGAGCACCGGCCAGCCGAATCCGTCGATGGCGTTGACCGTCTCCTTGTCGAGCGCGGACTTCGTGATGAGAACGAGCAATCGCGGCGAGAGGATACTGGTGATCTCGGCCAGAATGCCGAGCAGCGCCCGGCGGTTGTCCCGGGTCATCAACATGTCGGTGTAATTGCCCAGGCAGATCGGCGTCGTATCGGTGTCCGGATCGATGAGCTCGGATCTTCTGCCGTAGAGGTAGGCTCGCAGCAGGCCCCCGGCGCTCGCCGTGTCGACTCGCTGCATCGGCCGCCTCGCCTTCAGTCGCAGGGGCCCGAGGTAGCAGTATGCGCAATCGGCGGGGCAGCCGATGACGGGATCGAGACTTATCCAGGTGTCGTGTTCCGCCACCATGTGCGGTTCGCCGAACCGTGCGTCATGAGTCGGCATCGCGCCTCCAGAGTGCCGCGAACGCCCCGCTGACCGCTTCGAGGGCGTCCTTCCGGGTGTCGAGGATCGAGACGTCGTCGGAGTTTCGCCACACGAAGTCGAACGTCTCGTCGAGGAGCCTGCCGCTGTGGGCGCCCGACGCGCCGAACTCCATTTCGAAGGAGTCGAAGAGGTAGCGCTCCCGCTCCAGCCGAGGCGTTCTGAAGTACGGCTCGTAGAACAGGTTCTCGCTGGTGAGCAGGACCGTCGCGTCGAACCCGAATCGCGCCAGGCGGAGTTCGATCCGATCGGGGAACTCCGTCTTGAGGAGCCTGTAGCCGCGAATGCTCTCGAGGGTCTTCTGTGACAGGACGTCGCTGACGACGTACCGCCCGTCGTCGACCCGGTTATAGCTCGCGGAGAGCCCGAGGTACTCCGGCAGCAGCGGGTTGTAGATGACCGCCCGGAAGCTGCCGCCGTGCTCGAGCAGGCTCCGGATCTCGTTCCTGAACTCGCCCCTCGAGTTCAGGAAGGAGTGGCCGGTCTCGGCCATGAGCCGGACGGTGGAGATGCGGTCGCGGTCGATCGCGAGCGCCGCTTTCTTGGCGTTGTTGCGGGCTTCGTTGACCAGCGGCTCGGAGCCGCGGGTCGGCACGTAGACCGCGCGGCAGTTCAGGGAGGAGACCAGGATCTGCGGTGCGGTGGAGATCAGCGAGGAGTCCAGGACCGCTGTCCCCGAGAGCCGCTGGCGGAGCGCGCAGATGGTGTAGATCAGCGCGGGCTTGTGGGCGTTGGTCCAGAGGGTGCGCCGCAGGCACTCCCGGAGCAGGAACCACCGGTACATGACCAGGGCTCCCGGTTGGAGGATCTGCGGGAGCGACTGCGCCATGGCCTGGCGCCACAGCTTGAGGCATTTGAGGCTGCGGTCCTCCACCGGTTCACTGCCGAGGCTCAGCTCGTCCTTGAGCAGGTAGCCGACGATCTGGAGCAGCCGTGCGAGGTCGATCTCATCGGTCCCGGCGACGTTGGGGACGGTCTGGAGGAGCAGATCGAGCTCGAATCGGGCGAAGTCCTCGAAGACGTGCCCGTGGCGTCCGTTCGCGAAGTCAATGACCTCTACTTTGGAATGGACCCGGTCGACGATGATGTTGGCGAACCGCGCGTCGCCGTGGAGCTGCCGGCCATCGGCTACGGGGGCGACCGTGACCTTCTCTATCCACTCCTCCCACCATTCTCGGAATCCGCGGAGCTCTTGGAGGTCGGGCACGAACGACTGCGCGGTGTCGATGACCGCGGCAACGCCGGATTCCCACGGCACCGGTGGGACGAAGTCGGAGAGCGCGCGCCCCTGGCCCTGCTCGATGAGGTTCCGCTCCTTTCCGAGTATCCTGGCGGTCTCCCTGAAGCACTCGCTCACCGTGTCGTCCGCGGGCGTGGAGTCGCGATCGGTGTCCCACAGGTAGTCGCCGAGGAATTTCTCGAAGTCGCCGAAATGCGTCAATTCCGCGAAGGTGCGGCCGCCGATGTACCGGTAGACGATTGCGGACCACTGCGCCTTTCGGCTGTCGAAGTCGATCTCGATCGGACCGTGGACCCGGTGGAGGTCGTGTTCGCGCAGCCACGGGTCTTCTCCGACGTATTCAAGACGGTTCTTGTGCTCGCGCTCGATCTCGTCCGTCGGACCCGCCTTGATCACCACCTGGTCGAGCCCGTTCACCGCACAAAGGGCCGAAATGGCGCCGCTGAAGCCCTTGTCGAAAAGGCGCACGTTGAGGTCGTCGAGTTCGACCTTGTGCTGCAGCGTCTGCGTGATCACGTATCTGATATCGCCGTTGGCGACGGATTCATGGCTGCCGGTGATGCGCATTGGAGCCTCCCATGCCCGAGGGGGGTCGAGCGGAATGCCCATTGTCGCATAGATATTCGCCATGCGGCAGACCGCGTTTCGCGATGAGGCGAATGCGATTGCCGTTGAGCGCCTGCACTATCGGCGTCAGATGCGGTTCCCGTGACGCAATGGATTCAGCGCGACATTCTCGGGATGTCCTGCCGGAGCTTGCGGTTCCGGATCAGATAGCAGCTCTGCGAGCCGAGGATCGCGAGTCCGTCACGGCCGTGATTGATGTCCTCGGCCGTGACCAGCAGCATCTCCCCACGTCCGGCCGCCTCGGCGGAGCGGAGCGCCTCGACGAATGCCGAAGCGCCCTCGCTCTCCAGATCGAGGTCGTGAACTTCGATGTGGCGGAGCTGCCGGTACGCCCAGCCGGGGACCTTTCGGGGTGTCTCGACGATCCGCCGCACCGACCGGAAGCACAACTGCGGCACGTACTCGCGGAGCTCCGGCAGGCCGATTTCCCCCAGCTCCTCGCCGAGTTCCCGCCTGAGGCACTCGACCGCGGACTCGCGGCCCTCCCCTGAGGCGATCCATCGGAGAAATCCGCCGATCGCGACGGCGGGGATGTACCCGCGGATGTCGCGATACGCCGACTTCGGTTCCCGTGGCTGCTGCTCCTCCTCGAACTGGATCCGGTCCAGGACCGGTCTCGCCGACTCCCTGAACTTGAACACCCCACCGGGAGGCCCGTATGTGCCGGGATGCCGCTTGGTGTGGAACAGGACGAAGCGCCCATCGATCTCGAGCCGGATCAGCGCGGCGACCGAGACCCTGACCCTCGACCGCAAGAGCACTGAATACGACCACGCGACCAGGTGCCCGCGGTGGTTCCAGGCGACGGCGGCGGCCCAGACGATCATCGTGGCCGCCACGCTCGAGACAATGCCGACGATCAAGAGGCGCTGATCCTTGGAATTGAGGGTGCCGTACCTCAGGGTAACAGGGTTCAGACCTTCTGCAATGCCGCGAATCTTCGCTGCATGCACAAAGGAGGCGCATGGGGCACAGGAGGATCCCCGGGCATGCCGATTCGCCGCCATGGCCGCCGTCGAGGACCGGCGCACCTTCGACCGATGTCCGGGCCGGCGAGCGCCGGCCGACCGGAGTTCCACCCGCGTACAGGAGGCGAAACGCCAGTGGGCCGGATTCCGAAGAATCCGGCCCACTGGCTTGACGTGGTAGCGGGAGGCGGATTTGAACCACCGACCTCCAGGTTATGAGCCTGGCGAGCTACCGAGCTGCTCTATCCCGCGTCGGTATGTAAAGAGTACATCATCCCGGAAACCACCTGCCACAGCGGGTTCGGTGAGGGCCGTCACCCGGTGTTCACGGGGATGTCGACGCAGGTGGGGAACGAGAGCAAGGCCCGGCCCCGACGGGGCCGGGCCGGTGGGCGCTAGAAGCCGAGGCGTTCGAGCATCTTCGGGTCGCGCTGCCAGTCCTTGGCGACGCGCACGTGGAGGTCGAGGTAGACGCGGCCGCCGATGAGCTGGGCGATGCCCTTGCGGGCCTTGGTGCCGACCCGCTTGAGGCGCTCGCCGCCCTTGCCGATGACGATGCCCTTCTGGGAGTCGCGCTCGACGTAGATCTCGGCCCAGATCTTCTTGCGGGGGCCGCCTTCGGACTCCTCGTCCTCGACGTCCTCGATGACGACGGCGAGGGAGTGCGGGAGCTCGTCGCGGACGCCTTCGAGGGCGGCCTCGCGGATGAGCTCGGCCATCATGACCCGCTCGGGCTCCTCGGAGATCATGCCGTCGGGGTAGAGCTGCGGCGACTCGGGCAGGTGGCCCGAGAGGACGTCGACGAGCTCGTCGAGGTTCTCGCCGGTCTTGGCCGAGACCGGGACGATGTCGGCGAACTCGCCGAGGGCCGCCACGTTCGTCAGGTGGCGCACCAGGGCGTCCTTGGACACGAGGTCGATCTTGGTGACGACCGCGACGACCTTGGCGCCGAGCTTGGCGATCTCGCCGGTGATGAACTTGTCGCCGGGGCCGGGCTTCTCGTTGGCGGGCAGGCACAGGCCGATGACGTCGACCTCCGACCAGGTCTGGCGGACCAGGTCGTTCAGGCGCTCGCCCAGGAGCGTGCGGGGCCGGTGGAGGCCGGGCGTGTCCACGAGGATGAGCTGGGAGTCGGGCCGGTGCAGGATCGCGCGGACGACGTGCCGGGTCGTCTGCGGCCGGTTCGAGGTGATCGCGATCTTCTGGCCCATGATCGCGTTCGTGAGCGTGGACTTGCCGGCGTTCGGGCGGCCGACGAAGCAGGCGAAGCCGGCGTGGAACTCCTTGCTGCTAGGCAAGACGGGTCACCGCCTTGCCGACGACGGCGTAGGCGGCGACGCCGGCGCCGATCTCGCGGGCGGCCTTGAGGCCGTCGTCGTCGGACTCGGCGCCGAAGACCACCGCCGCTTCGAGCGTGTCGGCGCCCGCCGCGAACGCCTGCGCGACCGCGGCCTGGAGGGCCGTGAGCTGCAGGGACGGCAGGTCCACCGCCGCCGAGGCGTAGGTGCGGCCGATGCCGTCGCGGACGGCCGCGCCGGTGGTGCGCTGGACCCGTCCGGCGGCCCCGCGGGCCAGCGTGACGAGTTTCGCGTCCTCGGCGTCGAGGTCGTCGACGTGCAGGTCAGACATTGATTTCGTGCCTTTCGTCAGGTGCGGTCGCGGCTTCCGGAGTCTCGTCGTCGGCTTCGGGAAGGCGCGCGACGCGGACCGTCTCGATGCGGTTGCGCCGGCCCACGGTGCCTTCGGCGGTGAGCTCCAGGCCGACGATGCGGGCCCGGTCCCCGGCGAGCGGGACCTTTCCGAGCTCGGCGGCCAGGAGGCCGGCGACGGTGTCGACGTCGACCTCGGGCAGGTCCACCGCGAAGAGCTCGGCGAGGTCCTCGACCGAGAGCCGGGCGGTGACGCGCGCGGTGCGGTCGTCGAGCCAGGCGACGGGCGGGAGCTCCTGGTCGTACTCGTCGGTGATCTCGCCGACGATCTCCTCCAGGATGTCCTCGATGGTGACCAGCCCGGCGGTGCCGCCGTACTCGTCCACAACGCCCGCGATGTGGATCCGGGCGGTCTGCATCTCGCGCAGCAGGTCGTCGACGGGCTTCGAGTCCGGGACGATCGAGACGGCGCGCATGACCTCGCCGACGGGCGGATTCGCGTCGTCGTCCAATCGCACGAGGTCCTTGAGGTAGACGACACCGCGCAGGTCGTCGAGGTCCTCGCCGATCACGGGGATGCGCGAGAAACCGGAGCGGAGCGCGACCTGCTTGGCCTCGTCCGCGGCGGTCTCGACGCTGACCCACACCATCGCCGTGCGCGGCACCATGACCTCGCGGACCACGGTGTCGCCCAAGGCGAACACGGACGCGATCATGTCGCGCTCGTCGTGGTCGACGGTGCCCTGGGCCTCGGCGGCGTCGACCATCTCGCGGATCTCGATCTCCGAGGTCGCGAACGGCCCCTCGCGGAAGCCCTTGCCGGGCGTGAGCGCGTTGCCGAGGAGGATGAGGACCTTCGCGAGCGGTCCGAGCGCGGTGCCGAGCATCGCGACGGAGCCCGCGACCGCGAGCGCGATCGGGTAGGCGTGCTGTCGGCCGAGCGTGCGCGGGTTGACCCCGATCGCGACGAACGACACCACGGTCATGACCGCGGCGGAGACGGCGACCGCGGTCCACGAGTCGTCCCACGTGTGGAACGCGAGGACGGCGACGATCGAGATCGCGGCGGCCTCGCACGCGAGGCGCAGCAGGATCAGCAGGTTGAGGTGCCTGGGCAGGTCCTCGGTGATCTTCACGAGCGACGCGGCGCCGCGGTGGCGCTGCTCGGCCAGTTCGGCGGCGCGCGCCGGCGAGACCGCGGTGAGCGCCGAGTCGACCATGGCGGCGGCGCCGGCGACGATGATGAGCGCGACGGCGGCTGCCAGCAGGGTGTACATCGGGGCCTAACTCTCCGCCGCTGCGGCGGCGCGTTTGGCGCGCCAGGAGTCGAGCAGCCGGTTCTGCAGGCCGAACATCTCCTTGGCCTGCTCCGGTTCGGCGTGGTCGTAGCCGAGGATGTGGAGCACCCCGTGGACGGTGAGCATGTGCAGCTCGTCCGCGGTCGAGTGGCCGGCGTCCTTGGCCTGGGCCTCGGCCACCTCCGGGGAGAGGACGAGGTCGCCGAGGATGGGCGTGCCCGGCTCGGAGGAGTCGGGGCGGCCGGGCATCGCGTCGTCCATCGGGAACGAGAGGACGTCGGTGGGCCCGGTGCCGCCCATCCAGCGGCGGTTGAGCTCGGTCATGTGCTCGATGTCGACGATGAGGACCGAGAGTTCGGCGAGCGGGTTGACGCCCATCTCGAGCAGCGCGAACTCGGAGACGGCGCGGATGCCCGACTCGTCGACCTCGCGGCCGGACTCATTGATGATCTCGATGCCCACGGTTCCCTCGGTGCCCTTTCCCGGCATTGCCGCGGTGGTTCTCCGCTGCGGCGTCCCACTTCTCGTAGGCGTTCACGATATCGCTGACCAGCTGGTGACGGACGACGTCTTCGGCGCGGAGCGTGGCGAAGTGCACGTCCTCGACGCCTTCGAGGATGTCGCGGACCACGCGCAGCCCGGAGGTGGTGCCGCCGGGCAGGTCGACCTGGGTGACGTCGCCGGTGACGACGATCTTCGACCCGAAACCGAGGCGCGTGAGGAACATCTTCATCTGCTCGGGCGTGGTGTTCTGCGCCTCGTCGAGGATGATGAACGCGTCGTTCAACGTGTTGTGCGTGACCAGGTAGTCCTCGGTGACGTAGAGCGAGTCCTCCGCAGCGACCTGGATGCACACGGCTTCCTCCTCGCCCGCGTACTCGATCGAATCGATGAAGCGCATCGGACGACCGCCACCGCCGAACTCGCGGTACTTGTCGGCCTTCCGCTTGAGCCGGAACGGCTCGATGCCTTCGGGCAGGCGGATGTCGATGACGTGCGAGTCCTGTCGGTGCGCGACGTCTCGACCGCGTGCGCTGCCCGGCTTACGCCCGGCAGCGGGTCGGCGACGGCTGTAAGCGATGCCGCCGAGCGATTGCACGAGTTCGATCACGTGGTCGCGAAGGACGATCGAGGTGGTCGTGTATTGGATCCGGCAGGTGCGACCGGACTGCGTGACCGGTCCGCCATCGGAATCCAGGAGGCCTTGGAGCAGCGCCAGGCGAACTTCGGCCGTGTTGAAGCGGTAGCGCTCGGGGATGTCCTTGTTGTGCGACATCGTTCCCAAGAGCTCGAGCTCACGCAGGGCTGCGGTCACCGGGTTGGCGATCGTGATGACGTCGCCGGGCGCGGCTATGCGGTTCAGGATGTAGTCCGGCCCCGACTTGTGCCGCACTTCGATTCCCGGAAGCGCCGACTCAAGCGCTGCCGCAAGCTCCGGATCACCCGTGCTGAACGAGGGCGTCGTCGAACCGGTCAGGCATCCGTCGCCGAGCAGCAGACCGAGTGCGTAAGGATCCATCGGAACCTCGCGCTCGGGGAACTCGACAGGCTTGCTCACGAGCGGCAACTCGTATTTGCGCTGGTGATGGACCCGGAGGTCGTCGATCATCTCCTGGGTCTCGAGGATCCGGTACGGCTTTCCGCGACGCTTGTCGGACGCGGTCTTCACCGCCCACAGGTGTTCGGCGCAGGCGAGGACCGAGGCGCCGTCTTGAGCGGTGACCCGGTACATCTCCTTCTTCCCCTGCGGGAAGACGCCGAGCACCGGTGTCGGTTCGCCGTTCGAACCGACCACGAGGTCGCCGACTTCGAGTTCGCCGATGGGGCGCCAGCCGTCCGGAGTCAGGACATTGGTGAATACCGGATGGGCGCGGCCCCTCATGAAGGCCAGCGGCGCGACCTCGATCGTGCCCGATTCCATGAGCTTCGGGATGGAGCCGGGGTCGATCATGTCGTGCAGCGCGTCGTAGAGCGGGCGCAGGTACGGGTCGATCTTCTCGAACAGCGTGCCGGGCAGGAACCCGAGCCGCTCGCCGGCCTCCACCGCGGGGCGGGTGAGGATGATCCGGTTGATCTCCTTCGACTGGAGCGCCTGCACGGCCTTGGCCATGGCGAGGTAGGTCTTGCCGGTGCCGGCCGGGCCGATGCCGAACACGATCGTGTTCGCGTCGATCGCCTCGACGTAGCGCTTCTGCCCGATGGTCTTGGGGCGGATCGCCTTGCCGCGCTTGGAGACGATGTTCTGTGTGAGCACGTCCACGGGGCGCTCGCCGGGCGCGGACTTGAGCATGTTCTCGGTGCGCCGGATGATGTCGGGATCGACGTTCTCGCCGTTCTCGATCAAGGCGAGCAGCTCCTTCACGAGTCGTTCGGCGGCGTGCAGCGCGCCGTTGAGGCCGGTGAGCGTGATGGTGTCGCCGCGCACGTGGAGGTCGACGCCGGGGTGGCGGCGCTCGATGTAGCGCAGGTTCTCGTCGGCGCGGCCCAGCAAAGCCATGAGCGAGCTCTGGTCGCCGACGGTGATCGTGGACGTGATCGTCGATGCGTTGCTGCCGTTGTCAGAGCGGTCGGTCATAGGCTTCGCCGCGAGGGCTGTTCGCCACCTGCTTCCTCAAAGAGAGTTCAAGCGGCCCGTGCGGCCGCTGGTTCCATGCCCCAATGGTAGTTCCTGCCTGCGACAAGGGACAACGAGTAATCGATGCGCCGGTGTGATTTCAGGCGGAAACCATCGGTCCGAGCGGTTTCCCGCCGAGGACGTGGAAGTGGACGTGGAACACGTCTTGGCCGCTGTGCGGGCCGGTGTTGGCGATGAGCCGCCACCCGGTGCCGGCGACGCCTTCGGCGGCGGCGGCCTCGCCCGCGGCGGCGACGACCTCGCCGGTCAGGGCCGGGTCGGCCTTCGCGAGCTCGGCGGCGTTCGCGTAATGGTCCTTGGGGATGACCAGCACGTGGGTGGGGGCCTTGGGGTAGAGGTCGCGGAAGGCGAGGACCCGCTCGGTCTCCAGGACCTTGGTCGAGGGGATGTCCCCGGCGACGATCTTGCAGAAGATGCAGTCGGTCATCCGCTGATCTTAAGAGGGGCGCCGGGTCACCAGCGGCCGAGGCGCGCCTGGAGCACCGCGAGGGCGGCGGGGCCCGCGGTGGAGGTGCGCAGGACCGTGTCGCCGAGGCGGACCGGCTCGCCGAACTCGGCGAGGGCCGCGAGCTCGTCGGGGCTGATGGAGCCTTCGGGGCCGATCACCAGGGCGATCTCGCCGGAGGCGGCGGGCTCGATCTGGGAGAGCGGGAGCGTCGCCTCCTCGTGGAGGACGACGACCTGCGCCGCCTCGCGCAGGCGCTGGACGAGCTGCTTGGTCGTGTGGAGCTCGGCGACGCGCGCGAGGTGGGCGCGGCGGGCCTGCTTGGACGCCTCGCGGGCGGTGGCCTCCCATTTCGCGCGGGCCTTGTCGCCGCGCGGGCCCTTCCACTGGACGATGGAGCGCGAGGCGGCCCAGGGGATCACCTCGTCGACGCCGATCTCGGTGAGCATCTGCACGGCGCGCTCGCCGCGGTCGCCTTTGGGGAGGGCCTGGACGACGGTGAGCTTCGGGTCGGGGGCCGGGAGGGTGCGGCGGTCGAGGATCTCGAGGCGCAGGAGCCCGCGCTCGGCGTGCGTGACGCGCGCGGAGGCGACGGTGCCGGCGCCGTCCGACAGGAGCAGCGTCTCGCCGGGCTGGAGGCGCTGCACGTCGGCGGCGTGGTGCCCTTCGGGGCCGTCGAGGGTGAACCCGCCGGCGCCGGGGCCGGGGACGGCGTCGACGAGGAAGACCGGATCGCTCACCTCGACAGCTTAGTCAGTCGATGAAGTCCAGGGCGGCGTCCCATTGGACGCGATCGGTGATCTGCCGGTACAGGGGCGTCCCGGCGAGTCTGCCGAACCGGTGCTGCAGAAGTCTGCGGGGCAGATGCTGGGGCACGAGGTCTACGAACCCGTCCTTGTTGGCGGGCGGAGCCCACCACCCTGCCGCCACCGGCACACGCCGACCCGGGTGGCGAGGCCCCTGGGTCGTGCATTTGAGGACCCAGTACCCCTTGCCGGAGTATCCGATGACAAGGCAGGGGCGGTCCTTCGTCTGGCTGGGGTCCTCCTCGAACGGGAACTTGGCGTACCAACGTTCCCGCGGTTGGGGGCCGCCCGGCGGGGCGGGAAGCAGTGGCGGCGGCTGGTCCGCGTGCCATCGGTTCCGGAGGCCCTCCTGGACCCAGAAGTCGTTCGGGCTGGCGGGGCGGCCGCGGATCACCGTCTTGACGAACGTCACGAGGAGCACGATCAGGATGATGATGAAGACCAGGAAGTAAAAGCCTCCGGCCTCAGAGGAGTCTGGTTCCACGAATGTCGTCCTTGTAAAGGAATGAGGGACGAGTCACATCCTATGGCCGGTTCGCCAGGCCGATCGAAGCCCGAGGACCGACGCCGACACTCGCCGCTCCGCTCGAAGCGGTCAGGGATGCCGTCAGTCGGCGGTCTTCGGGCTTTCCGCTTCGGCCTTGCTCCCCCCCGCTACGCGTGCCCGTTGAACGCGTCGCGCATGCGGCTAAAAAACCCGCTGCCGCCCTTGACCTCTTTGATCTCCTCGTCGCGGAGGGTCGCGAGCTTGCGGAGGAGCTCTTCCTGCTCGGCGTCGATCTTGGTGGGCGTGCGGACGTCGAGCTCGACGTACAGGTCGCCGCGGGTGCCGCCGCCGCGGAGTTTGGGGACGCCGTGGCCGCGGACCTTCTTGATCGTGCCGGGCTGCGTGCCCGGGGTGACGTCGACCTCGACCTGGTCGTCGAGGGTGTGGATGTTGAGCTTGGTGCCCAAGGCGGCCTGGGTCATCGGGACGCGGACGCGGCAGCGCAGGTCCGAGCCCTCGCGGGTGAAGACCTCGTGGGGCTTTTCGTGGACCTCGACGTACAGGTCGCCGGCGGGGCCGCCGCCGGGGCCGACCTCGCCTTCGCCGGAGAGGCGGATGCGCATGCCGTCCTCGACGCCCGCGGGGACCTTGACGGTGATGCGCCGGCGCGAGCGCACGCGGCCTTCGCCGCCGCACTTGCGGCACGGGTCGGTGATGATCGTGCCGTAGCCCGAGCACGCCGAGCAGGGGCGCGCGGTGCGGACCTGGCCGAGGATCGTGCGCTGCACGACCTGGACCTCGCCGGAGCCGCCGCAGGTCGAGCACGTCTGCGGCTCGGTGCTGCCTTCGGTGCACGAGCCGTTGCAGGCGTCGCACAGGATCGCGGTGTCCACGGTCAGGGTCGACTCGGTGCCGAACGCGACCTCTTCGAGGTCGAGGTCGAGGCGCAGCAGCGCGTCGTTGCCGGGGCGGGTGCGCGACCGGGGGCCGCGGCGGCCGAAGCCGCCCATGGAGCCGCCGAAGAAGGCGTCCATGATGTCCTCGAAGCCCATGAACGGCGCGCCCGCGCCGCCGGCGCCGCCGCGCGCGAACGGGTCGCCGCCGGCGTCGACGATCGCCCGCTTCTGCGGGTCCATGAGGACCTCGAAGGCGGCGTTGATCTCCTGGAGGCGCTCCTGCGCGTCGGGCTCGTCGCTGACGTCGGGGTGGTACTTGCGCGCCAGCTTCCGGTACGCCTTCTTCAGCTCGTCCTCGGTCGCGTTGCGCTCGACACCGAGGATGCCGTAGTAGTCCTTTGCCACGTGGGTTCTCATCGTCCTGTCAGCGGTTCTGTTCCAAAATCTCTGATACGTAGCGGGCGACGGCGCGGACGGCCGCGATCGTGCCCGGGTAGTCCATGCGGGTCGGCCCGAGCACGCCCATGTGCCCGACGACGGAACCGGGCCCGTACCCGGCGGTGACGACGGTCGCCTCGCGGAAGTCGTCGATCTCGTTCTCGTCGCCGATGCGCACCGTCAGGAGCGCGTTCGAGTCGGCCCGGCCGAGGAGCTGCATGAGCACGACCTCCTCCTCGAGGGCCTCGAGGATGGGCCGGAGGGATCCGGCGAAGAAGTTGCCGTTGCGGGTGAGGTTCGCGGCGCCGGCGACGGCGACGCGCTCCTCCGTGCGGGCGACGACGGACTCGAGGAGGACGCGGGCCAGCGCGGAGGCGGTGGCGCGCAGTTCGGGCCGGGCGAGTCCGTCGAGTCCGGCGATGATGCGGGGGGCGTCGGCGAGGGCCTTGCCCTGGAGCTGCTCGTTGACGAGGCGGCGCAGGTCGAGGACGTCGTCCTCGGTGAGTTCGGCGGGGGTCTCGACGTAGCGCTGCTCGACGCGTCCGGTGTCGGTGATCATGACGAGCATGAGCCGGGTCGGGGTGAGCGAGACGAGTTCGAGGTGGCGCACCGAGGAGCGGTTGAGGCTCGGGTACTGGACGACGGCGACCTGGTGGGTGAGCTGGGCGAGCAGGCGCACGGTGCGGGTGACGACGTCGTCGAGGTCGATGGCCTCGGAGAGGAAGCGGTGCACGGCGCGGCGCTCGGCGGCCGAGAGCGGCTTGATCTTGCCGAGGCGGTCGACGAAGAGGCGGTAGCCCTTCGCCGTCGGGATGCGGCCGGCGGAGGTGTGCGGCTGCTGAATGTAGCCGGCCTCTTCGAGGTAGGCCATGTCGTTGCGGACGGTGGCGGCGGAGACGCCGAGGGAGTGGCGCTGGGCGACGGCCTTGGAGCCGACG
The DNA here is from genome assembly GCF_009451885.1 of Glycomyces albidus. GTDB lineage: Bacteria > Actinomycetota > Actinomycetes > Mycobacteriales > Micromonosporaceae > Glycomyces > Glycomyces albidus. The sequence continues at coordinate 22,103 of NZ_WIAO01000037.1, read as the reverse complement.
GGCTCCTGCGTCGAGACGTAGTCCTCGACGATGGCGCGCAGAACTTCGAGCTTGCGATCGTCCATCGGCGCCACGTCCCCTCAGTCTCGATGCCGTCGGTCCGGCAGGCCGGGCGGTGCCGCTCGGCGGGGCGGGCACCGGTTCGTTTCGGTGCGGCCCGCGGCCGGGCGGAAGCTCAGTCTGCCGGACTCAAGTCTGGCACTCCTCGTCCAGGAGTGCCAGTGTACGTGGGGGGTCAGACGGCCGGGATGACGAGCGTGCCGTCGTCGTCGACGGTCACGCCGTTCTCGCCGAAGTCCTCGGCGAGCTCGTTGAAGTCGTCGAAGGCGCCGAGGTCGTCGTCCATGACCGGGTAGCCGTCGCCGTTCATGCGGCTGGCCTGGGCTTTCGCGGCGACGAGGGTGCCGTCTTCGCGGATGGTGACCGAGAGGATCGCCGACCGGCCGAGGGCGCCGTCCATGGCGAAGAGGTTCTGGCCGCCGCCGAAGTTCCCGAGGGAGTGGACGATGAGCTTGCCGTTGTAGAGCTCGATGGCGCGCAGGACGTGGGGGCCGTGGCCGATGAAGATGTCGGCGCCGCTGTCGATGCAGGTGCGGGTGAAGGCGCGGGTGTCGCCGCGGTCCTCGCCCATGTGGTATTCGACGCCTTCGGGGACGTGCCGGTTGTCGGTGCCTTCGGCGCCGACGTGGGCGGTGGCGACGACGATGTCGGCCTGCTCCTTGGCGGCGGAGACGAGGGCGGCGACGGCGTCGAGGTCGCGCAGGTCGGTGTAGAAGGTGTACGGCGCGAAGCCGACGAAGCCGACGGTGAGGCCGCTGGGGGTCTCGACGAGGCAGACCTCGTCCTTGATGCCGCAGATCTCCATGCCGGCGGCGCGGATGGCCTCCTGGGTCTCGGTGGCGCCGTCGGGTCCGGCGTCCCAGCCGTGGTTGTTGGCCTGGTTGAGGACGTGGAAGCCGGCGTCGGCGAAGACCTGGGCGTAGTCGGAGGGGAGGCGGAAGTAGGTGCACTCGCCGCCGCCGCACTTGTCGAACTCGAGGGTCGACAGGGCGCCTTCGAGGTTGCCGAGGACGATGTCGCCGGTGAGGTTGTCGCGGACGCCGTCGAAGAAGCTGGCGCCGTCGTCGGAGGCCATCTGGTTCGGGTAGGAGCCGGGCATGGTGTCGCCGACGGCGGTGAGGGTGAACTCGCGGGGCGGTTCGGGCGAGGGGGACGCGGACGGGGACTCCTCGGCGGCGCCGGCGCCGCCGTCGTCGGCCGGGGGCGGCTCCTCCTCGGAGCACGCGGCCAGGGCGAGGCCGGCGAAGGAGGCGGCGAGGACGCCGCGGCGGGTGGCGGCGGGGGAAGGCGTCTGCATGGGTGGTTCGGGCTCCGGTGTCGAGGACGGGGGGTCGGGGCCGGGGGTGCCGAGGGGTCGGCGCGGCCCGCGGCGGCCGGTCGGGACCGGGCCGCCGGGACGGGTCTGCGGGGTCGCAGGCTCGTCGGTGACGGCTCAAATCTACGGGGCGCCCGCTTGGTCGTCGTCAGGCGGTGAGGTCTCTCACTACGGCGTCGGCGAGGAGTCGGCCGCGGAGCGTGAGCACGAGCCGTCCGGCCTCGATGACCGCGAGCCCTTCGGCGGCAACGCGTTCGGCGGCGGCCGCGCCGTCGGGGCGCAGTTCGGCCAGCGGAAGGCCGTCGGCGAGGCGGGTGAGCAGGAGCACGCGTTCAAGGTAGCGGTCGTCGTCGGTGAGGCGTTCGTGGCCGGCGACGGGCAGGCCCGCCGCGAGCGCGGTGCCGTACGTGGCGGGGTGCTTGTGGTTCCACCAGCGGACGCCGGGCAGGTGGGAGTGGGCGCCGGGGCCGGCGCCCCACCAGTGGCCGCCTTCCCAGTAGAGGAGGTTGTGGCGGCAGCGGGCGGCGTCGTCCTTGGCCCAGTTCGAGACCTCGTACCAGGAGAAGCCGGCGGCGGTCAGCGCGGCCTCGGCGGCGAGGTAGCGGTCGGCGGCGACGTCGTCGGAGGGCTGGGGCACCCGGCCGGCGCGGATGCGGCGGGCCAGCGCGGTGCCGTCTTCGACGATGAGGGCGTACGCGGAGACGTGGTCGACGCCGGTGTCGACGGCGGCGGCGAGGCTGTTCGCGAAGTCGGCGGCGCGTTCGCCGGGGGTGCCGTAGATGAGGTCGAGGCTGACGTGGTGGAACCCGGCGGTGCGGGCGTGTGCGACGGCGTCGAGGGCCTTCTGCGGGGAGTGCTCGCGGTCGAGGACCTTGAGGACGTGGGAGGCGGTGGACTGCATGCCGATAGAAAGCCGGGTGAAGCCGCCGTCGTGGAGGGCGGCGAGGTAGTCGGCGTCGACGGATTCGGGGTTGGCTTCGGTGGTGGCCTCGTAGCCGTCGGCGAGACCGAACTCGCGGTCGATCTCGGCGAGGATCGCGGCGAGTTCGGCTGCGGGCAGGAGGGTGGGGGTGCCGCCGCCGAAGAAGACGGTGTCGACCTTCGGCCTGGTGCCGAACTGCGCCGCGGCGGCGCGGATCTCGCTGCGGACGACCGCGGCGTAGGTGTCGCGGGAGACGCCGCCGCCGAGTTCGGCGGCGGTGTAGGTGTTGAAGTCGCAGTAGCCGCAGCGGGAGACGCAGAAGGGCACGTGGACGTAGAACCCGAAGCCGGCGGTTCCGGTGGCGGGGTCGGCGGCGGCCGCGGCGATGTCGGCGGCGGGCGAAGTCGCGGCGCCGGTTGCGGGCATGGTGGACACGCTGTCTACGGTACTTGCGTGAACGGCAACCCAGCTCTCGTCAAGTACCGCGCCGACGTGAACGTGGCCTCGATTACCCTCGACGCCCCGCAGCGGCGCAACGCGCTCTCGACCCGCATGATCGGCGAGCTTCGCGAGGCCGTCGCGGCAGCGGTGGCCGACCCGCAGGTGCGGGTCATCGTGATCGACCACACCGGGCCCGTGTTCTGCGCGGGCGCGGACCTGAAGGAGTCGGCCGCGGCCGCGGGCCTCGAGGAGCTGCCGGCGGCGCACCTGGCCGAGCTGCTCGCGGACATGTGCGAGGCCCCGAAGCCGGTGGTCGTGGTGGCGAGGGGCGGCGCGAAGGGCGGCGGCATGGGCCTCATCGCCGCGGCGGACCTGGTCGTCGCGATCCACGATGCGCCGATGTCGTTCAGCGAGGTGCGGCTGGGCGTGGTCCCGGCCGTGATCGCGCCGGTGGTGGCGCGGAAGCTGAGCCCGGGGCTGATGCGCCGGCTGTTCCTGACCGGCGAGTCCTTCGACGCGGTGCGGGCCGGAACATGGGAGCTGGTGACGGTCGCGGTCGACGCGGGCTCGGTCGAGGAGCGGCAGCGCGATCTGGTGGAGCGCCTGCTCGCGGGCGGCCCGTCGGCCCAGGCCGGAATCAAAGCGCTTACGGCCGCACCGGATCTGCGTGAGCGGCTGCGCGAGGCGGCCGCCCTTACGGCCGAATACTTCTTCTCCGAAGAGGGGAGGGAAGGGGTCCGTTCGTTCATTGAGAAACGCACCCCTTCTTGGGTAGGCTTACCAGCCGCCGACCGACCAGATCGGAGTCACCCTTGCGCGCACTCCTGGCCCTGTCCGCGCTCCTCGCGGCCCTGATCCTCGCGGGCTGCACCGAGGACGCGCGGGACGCCCTGCGCCCCAGCCGGACCGGCTGCTACTTCACGTCGGGCGGCGCGTCCGCGCACCTGACGGCCGAGCAGGCGGCGAACGCGGCGACGATCGCCGCGGTCGGCCTGCGCGACGGCATGGACGAGCGGGCCGTGGCCGTGGCGATCACCACGGCCATGCAGGAGTCGGAGCTGGTGAACGTGAACTACGGGCACGACGACTCCCTGGGCCTGTTCCAGCAGCGCCCGAGCATGGGCTGGGGCAGCGAGGAAGAGCTCATGGACCCGGTCTACGCCTCGTTCAAGTTCTACGAGAAGCTGCAGCGCACCGACGGCTGGCGGGACATGACGCTCGCCCAGGCCGCGCAGGCGGTCCAGGTGAGCGCCTACCCGGACCTGTACAAGCAGTGGGAGGACGAGGCGGTCGTCATCGCCGCGGTGCTCGCCGGGGGCCAGGAGGGCGGCATCGGGTGCGTGAAGGGCAGCGCCGACGAGGTCGCCGCCGACCCGGCCGCGCTCGCGGAGGCGTACGCGTACCAGTGGGGCGCGGAGGTGTCCGAAACGGACGGTTCGACGGTGGTGATCGACCCGAGCGACGCCGCGGACGGCTGGAACCGGGCCGCGTGGGCGGTGGCGCGCGCGTACGACCACGCCGTCGCGAGCGTCGCGTACGGCGGGATGGTCTGGACCCCAGGGGAAGACGACTGGACCGCGCCGGAGACGGAGACGCACGGAGAGGCCGCGGTCCAGACCGCGAACGACAGCCACTCCGCGGTGATCATCACCTTCGCCGCGGCCTGATCCGGCGCGGGCTCGGCAGAGTTCCGCCCCGGTTCACCGACGTGTCGACCGGGCGTTCCGGGCAATCCACGCTACCTTGCTGGGCTGTGGGGGTCGCAAACCCGCTCAACTCCCCCGAAGCGAGGTCCATAATGCGCTTGTCGCGCCGAATCCTGCTCGCGTCCTCCGGTCTCGCCGCCGCCGCGGTCCCCACCGCCGCCTGGGCCGAGACGAGAATCCACCCCGTCCTCGAATCCGACCCGTTCACCCTCGGCGTCGCCTCGGGCGACCCCGAGCCCGACGGCGTGGTCCTGTGGACCCGCCTCGCGGTCGACCCGCTCGCCGAGGACGGCTTCGGCGGCATGCCGAACGCGGTCTTCGACGTCAAGTGGGAGGTCGCCAAGGACGAGCACTTCCGCCGCCGCGTCGCCTCCGGGCACGTCCAGACCGCCGCCCAGGTCGGTTTCAGCGTCCACATCGAAGTCGACGGCCTGGACTCGGGCCGCGAGTACTACTACCGGTTCAAGACCGGCCGGTGGACGTCCCCGGTCGGTCGGACCCTCACCGCTCCCTCGCGCTGGGCGATGCCGGACGAGCTGCGCATGTCGTTCGCGTCCTGCTCGCAGTACGAGCACGGCTACTTCACCGCCTACCGGCACATGGCCGATTCCCGCCCCGACCTCATCCTCCACCTGGGCGACTACCAGTACGAGTACAAGGCCGGCGTGTACAACTCCCCCAACGGGAACGTGCGCGACCACGAAGGGCCCGAGACGGTGACGCTCGCGACCTACCGCCAGCGCCACGCCCAGTACAAGGCCGACCCGGATCTCCAGGCGGCGCACCACGTCGCGCCCTGGCTGGTGGTGTGGGACGACCACGAGACCGAGAACAACTGGGCCGACGAGGTCCCCGAGGCCGGCTCGGACACGCCGGACCCGGAGGACTTCCTGGCGCGCCGGGCCGCGGCGTTCCAGGCGTACTGGGAGAACATGCCGCTGCGGCGCTCCTCGGTGCCCGACGGCATCGACATGCAGCTCTACCGGCGGGTCCGGTGGGGGCGCCTGGCGAACTTCCACATGCTCGACACCCGCCAGTACCGCGACGACCAGGCGTGCGGCGACGGGACGCAGAGCAACTGCGCCGACGCGTGGGACGAGTCCCGCACGATCACCGGTGCGGCGCAGGAGGAGTGGCTCATCGACGGCTTCCACGAGTCGCGCGCCCGCTGGGACGTGATCGGGCAGCAGGTGTTCTTCACGCAGCGCGACAACAGCGCCGCCGCCGACGTCCTGCGCACGAGCATGGACGGCTGGGACGGGTACGCGGCCTCGCGGCAGCGGATCATCGACGGCTGGGTCGAGGCGGGGGTGCGGAACCCGGTGGTGCTCACCGGCGACGTGCATACGCACTGGGCCGGCGAGATCCTCCCGGACTTCCCGGACGCGCAGGGGGACTCGGTGGGCGTGGAGCTGGTGGCCACGTCGATCACGTCCGGCGGCAACGGCGCCGACTCGGTGCCGGAGGACAACTCGGTGCTCAAGATCAACCCGCACATCAAGTTCCGCAACGCGCAGCGCGGTTACGTCGAGACGGTGATCACGCCCGAGCAGATGGACGTGAACTTCCAGGTCGTCCCGCAGGTGACCGTGCAGGACGCGCCGGTGTACACGCGCCGGTCGTACACGGTCGCCGACCGGGACCGCACGCTCCACCAGACGTACGACCGCCCGGTTGACGCGGCGGCGATGTCGACGAACACGAGCCCGTTCGCGAACTCGGACGAGAACGCGGACGACTACCTGAACTAGCCTCCCGCAATGGAAAGGGCGGCGCCGCCGGCGCCGCCCTTTCACCGTCCATTCAGGTGGTGACGGGACCTGCCGCCCGGTCCTCCGATCGCCGTGTCGGACGGGCGTGCGCAGCGGCACCGCGGCCCCCGGGCCTGGCGCGCAGCGGCTACAGTGAGCGGTGATAACCACCCTTCTCTTGCCCGGAGCAGCGACTATGACGTATCCGCCCCAATCGCACGAACCGAATCAGTACGGCGCCGCCCCCGGCCCCGGCGGCCCCGGACCGCAGCCCGGCCCGTCCGGCGACTTCGCCACCGAATGGGGCATCAAGGAGCACCCGGCGCGCCCCAAGAAGGTCAATCAGCTCACGCAGCTCCTGTGGGCCTACTTCGGCCTGTCGGTGCTCATGCTCGTCTTCTCGATCATCGGCGTCGCGACCGCGCCGTGGTGGATGGGCGTCGGCTTCCTGGTGGTGACCGGCATCGTCGGCCTGGTCTTCCACGCCCTCTCGGTCGTGATCGCGTGGTTCATCACGAAGGACAAGCTCGGCGTCTTCGGCGCCCAGGACCCGCGCATCCCGCTGTACGTCGGGCTCGGCCTCCTCGGCCTGTTCTCGCTGGGCGGCCTGTGGAGCGGCTGGGGCTGGCTCGCGGCGCTCAGCGTCCTGATCGGACTCGCCCGCCTCGGCGCCGTCGGCGCCGGCTTCTACCTGCTCACCCAGCCCGAGGTCGAGCACTACCTGCGTTCGCGCCCCGGCAACCAGCCCAAGCCGCCGGCCGCGCCGCCGCAGGGCGGGTACCAGCAGCAGCCTCCGGCCGGGTACCAGCAGCAGGCCCCGCAGGGCTACCCGCAGCAGCCCCCGGCCCAGGGGCACCCGCAACAGCAGCCTCCGGCTCCCGGCCACCAGGCGCCGCCGCCCGGTTACCCGCAGCAGTAGCACGTCGAAAGCCCAAGGGGCGGAGCCGATTCGGTTTCGCCCCTTCGCCATGCCCGGGGCCTCTCCAACGCCTGCGGGAAGCGCTTGCGAGCGATCCTCGAAAAGTTTAGGCAATCGGTTGCACCGAAACTATTGACGCCGTGAAAGCCCTTGCCTTAGATTCATTCAAATGCCTCAATATCTTCCCCTACTGAGAGGTAGTCAGCGAATGCGACGCACGGCAAGACTCCGGATCGGAGCGGCCCTGGCCGCGGCGGCGGTGGTGATCACCGGGACGGCCATGTCGATGACGATGGCCGCGGCGGATCCGGCCGCGAGCCCGTCCTACTCGGCCCAGGCGCTCGGCCCGAACCTCAGCCTCGGCGCGGGCGCCGACGGCACCAGCAAGGCCGGCGGCACCAGCTACGGCAACGTCATCGACGGCAACGCGAGCACCTACTGGTCCCCCAGCGGCACCACCGGCCGCATCTCCGTCAAATGGGGCTCGGCGCAGACCGTCTCCACCATCGTCATCAAGGAGGCCGCGGGCGCGGTCGGCAACATCGGCAACTGGCAGGTCGTCTACAACGGCAACGGGTCCGTGCTCGCCTCCGGCACGGGCGCGGGCACCATCACGTTCGCGGCGACCTCCCTCACCAAGATCAACTTCGTCATCACCAGCGCGAGCGCGACCCCGCGCGTCGCCGAGTTCGAGACCTACGCGGGCACGCCCGACGGCGGCGGGACCGAAGAGCCCACGACGCCGGACGACCCGACGACCCCCGACGACCCCGGCACCACGCCCCCGCCGTCCTCCGACGCGCTCTACGCGGCCCCCAACGGCTCCGCGAGCGCCGACGGCTCGATCGCCAACCCGACCACGCTCGCCTCGGCGATCAGCCGGATCAACCCCGGCGGCACCATCTACCTGCGCGGCGGCACCTACAACCTGTCGACCACCATCGACATCCCGCCGGGCAAGGACGGCACCTCGGGCAACCGCACCGAGCTGTTCGCCTACGGCACCGAGAAGCCGGTGCTCAACTTCTCGGCGCAGGCCGAGAACTCCGCCAACCGCGGCATCGCGCTCGGCGGCGACTGGTGGCACTTCAAGGGCTTCGTGGTCGAGCACGCCGGCGACAACGGCATCCTGGTCGGCGGCAGCAACAACGTCATCGAACGGGTCGTGACCCGGCACAACGCCGACACCGGACTCCAGATCGCCCGGTACACCGCGGGCGCGCCCTCGAGCGAATGGCCGGCGAACAACCTCATCCTCAGCGCCGAGTCGCACGACAACGTCGACTCCGACGGCGAGGACGCCGACGGCTTCGCCGCGAAGCTGACCTCCGGCGACGGCAACGTGTTCCGGTTCTGCGTGGCCCACAACAACATCGACGACGGCTGGGACCTGTACACCAAGTCCGACACCGGCCCGATCGGCGAAGTGACCATCGAGGACTCGCTCGCGTACGACAACGGCACCCTCTCCAACGGCGGCCAGGCCGGCGCCGGCGACCGCAACGGGTTCAAGCTGGGCGGCGAGGACATCGCCGTCGACCACACGGTCGTGCGCACGATCGCGTTCGAGAACGGCAAGCACGGATTCACCTACAACTCGAACCCCGGCTCCATGACGATCTCGAACAACCTGAGCATCCGCAACGGCGAACGCAACTTCAACTTCGACGCCGGAAGCTCGGTCTTCCGCGGGAACACCTCCTGCGACAGCGGCTCGAACGACCGCATCGTCGGCAACTCGGACGGCTCGAACCAGTGGGACACCGGATCGAACGGATCCCGGTGCTCGGCGTACAGCGGCAGCCTGAGCTGGAGCTTCAACTCCAGCGGGACGCTCGTGGTGACCATCGGCGGCAACGTCGTGGACCTGTAGGCACCGACCCCGAAGAGAGCGAGGCGGCCGCCCCCGGTTCCGGGGGCGGCCGCCTCATCGCGTCGTTCGCGGCCGCTACTCCTCGTCGGTCCGAAGCGCGGCGATGAACGCCTCCTGGGGGACTTCGACGCGGCCGATGTTCTTCATGCGCTTCTTGCCCTCCTTCTGCTTCTCGAGGAGCTTGCGCTTGCGGGAGATGTCGCCGCCGTAGCACTTGGCGAGGACGTCCTTGCGCAGTGCGCGGATGGTCTCGCGGGCGATGATGCGCGAGCCGATCGCCGCCTGGATCGGCACCTCGAACTGCTGGCGCGGGATGAGCTTCTTGAGCCGCTCGCTCAACCGCACCCCGTACGCGTAGGCCTGGTCCTTGTGGACGATCGCGGCGAACGCGTCGACCCGCTCGCCTTGGAGCAGGATGTCGACCTTCACCAGGTCGGACTCCTGGGAGCCCTCGATGTCGTAGTCGAGCGAGGCGTAGCCCTTGGTGCGCGACTTGAGCTGGTCGAAGAAGTCGAAGACGATCTCGGCGAGCGGCAGCGTGTACCGGATCTCGACCCGGTCGGTCGAGAGGTAGTCCATGCCGAGCTGCACGCCGCGCTTGGTCTGGCACAGCTCCATGACCGTCCCGATGTACTCCTTCGGCGTCAGGATGGTCGCCTTGGCGATCGGCTCGGTGATCGAGTAGATCTTGCCCTCGGGGAACTCCGAGGGGTTGGTGACCTCGACGTGCTCGCCGTCCTCTTTGACGACCTGGTAGACCACGTTCGGCGCGGTCGAGATCAGGTCGAGGTTGAACTCGCGCTCGAGGCGCTCCTGGATGATCTCCAGGTGCAGCAGGCCGAGGAAGCCGACGCGGAAGCCGAAGCCGAGCGCGGCGGACGTCTCGGGCTCGTACTGGAGCGCGGCGTCGTTGAGCTGGAGCTTGTCGAGGGCCTCGCGCAGGTTCCCGTAGTCGGAGCCGTCGATCGGGTACAGCCCCGAGTAGACCATGGGCTTGGCCTCGGTATAGCCGGGCAGCGCCTCGGTTGCCGGGTTCTTGTTGAGCGTGACCGTGTCGCCGACCTTGGACTGGCGGACGTCCTTCACGCCGGTGATGAGGTACCCGACCTCGCCGACGCCGAGGGCCTTCGAGACGACCGGCTCGGGGCTGATGACGCCGATCTCGAGCAGCTCGTGGTCGGCGCGGGTCGACATCATGCGGATGCGGTCGCGGGCGCTGAGCTTGCCGTCGACGACCCGGATGTAGGTGATCACGCCGCGGTAGACGTCGTAGACGGAGTCGAAGATCATCGCGCGGGCGGGCGCGTCGGCGTCGCCCACCGGCGGCGGGACCTGCGCGACGACCGCGTCCAGGAGCTCGGCCACGCCGGCACCGGTCTTGCCGGAGACGCGGAAGACGTCCTCGGGCTCGCAGCCGATGAGGTTCGCGAGCTCCTCGGCGTACCGGTCCGGGTCGGCCGAGGGCAGGTCGATCTTGTTGAGCACCGGGATGATCGTGAGGTCGTTGCTCATCGCCAGGTACAGGTTCGCGAGGGTCTGCGCCTCGATGCCCTGCGCGGCGTCGACCAGCAGGATCGCGCCTTCGCAGGCGGCGAGCGAGCGGGACACCTCGTAGGTGAAGTCGACGTGCCCGGGGGTGTCGATCATGTTCAGGACGAAGTCCCGCCCCTCGGCCTCGCCGGAGCGGGCCTGCCAGGGCATGCGCACGGCCTGGGACTTCACGGTGATGCCGCGCTCGCGCTCGATGTCCATCCGGTCGAGGTACTGCGCGCGCATCTGGCGGGCGTCGACGACCTCGGTGATCTGCAGCATGCGGTCGGCCAGCGTGGATTTCCCGTGGTCGATGTGCGCGATGATGCAGAAGTTCCGGATCGACTCCGGCGCGGTCGAACCTGGCGCGTTGGTCACGTTGACCTTCCTTGATCGGATGGGTGGGCGTGCCAATTCTGCCTTACCGGCCGAGAGCACCCTGCACAGCCAGCGGGAAAAGGCGCCCCGCTCACTACCGGCGCGCCGGAGCCCGCCGAACGCTCGGGCCGCCCCCGCCGGCGGGCGGGAGCGGCCCCGGACCCGCGGCGGTGCTAGACGGCGACCTCGGCGCGCTCCGGTTCGTCGGCGCCGACGGCCCTGACCTTGGCCCGGACCGCTCCGATGACGAACAGCACGGCGCCGGCGGCGAGCCAGGCGGCGAGCACCCAGACCGCCGTCGAGGCGCCGTTGCCGTCGAAGTACGCGGTCGAACGCAGCAGCGTCCCGCCCGCGCCCGGCGTCAGGTACTGGCCGAACTCGCCCCAGGGCGCGGGGAGCATCTCCGGCGCGCTGGTCATGCCCGACAGCGGGTTCCCGACGAGCATCACGATCACCGCGCCGAGCGCCAGTCCGGCGCGGCCGAGCAGCTTGACTAGGCCGATGATCGACCACGCGGTGGCCGCCATCGCGAGCGCGAGCGCGCCGGCGATCGGCAGGAAGTCGCCGTCGAGCGATTCGAGGACGTACAGCAGGACGGCCGCGACGGCCGCGCCGACGGCCGGGGGCGCGAGGATCGCGGCCGCGGCCTGGCGTCCGGAACCGCGCACGGTCAGTCCGATGAGGGCGGCGACCACGATGCCGCCCATGGCGAGCGGCAGTGCGGACGCGGAGAGGCCGGCCCCGTTCGGGTCGTCGGCCGGGAGCGCCACGAGGTCGTCGACGGTGACCTCGACGGTCTGCCCGCTCGCCTGGCCCATCTGGGCGGCGATCTGGTCGGCGATGCCCGTCGCGAGGCGGGCGACCACGGGCGAGGCGGCCGAGGCGGTGTAGACGGTGACCCCGTCGGGGGCGATCTGGAGGGCGGCGTAGACCTCGCGCTCCCGGATGAGCGTCTCGGCCTCGCCGGCGTCGGCGGCGGCGGTGACGTCGAAGGCGTCGGGCTGGGCCTCGTCGAGCTGGTCCTGGACCTGCTCGGCGGCCGCTTCGGGGCCGACGACGGCGATCGGGAGTTCGTTGGGGCCCATGTCGGCCGAGGGCCAGGCGAAGGCGAGCGTGATGACGCCGACGATGAGCGCGAGGCCGACGCTGAGGCCGATCACGCGCCCGATCGGGGTGTTCGTTGCGGTGGCGGGTGTAGAGGTGGTCATGACGGTTTCCAATCCTTCGTAAGATACGGCCAGTATCTTAGATAGGATTAGATATACCATAAGAAACGGTCAGTATCTAGGAGGGTCGCTGATGTCACGCACGCCCGCCGTCCGGCGGCGAGGTGAAGTCCTCGAGCAGGCGATCCTCGACGCCACGTGGGAGGAGATCCAAGCGGTCGGCTTCACCAAGCTCACGATGGAGGGAGTGGCGAAGCGGGCCGGCACGAGCAAGCCGGTGCTGTACCGGCGCTGGGCGGACCGGACCGAGCTGATCATGGCCTGCGCCGTCAGCCGCATGCCCACCGTCGAGTCGGTCCCCGACACCGGGTCGCTCCGCGGGGACGCCGTCGAGCTGCTCACCCAGCTCCGCGACCGGATGAGCGCGGTCGGGCCGATCGTCATCGTCACGCTGGTCGGCGAGGTCACGCACTATCCGACGTTCCGCCGGGAGTTCCTCCACAAGTTCATCGACCGGCTGGTGGAGCTCATGAACGAGACCGTGCTCGACCGCGCCGTCGCACGGGGCGAGATCACCGAATCCCAGCTCACCGACCGGCTCCGGCGCCTGCCGATCGATCTGGCCCGCAATGAGTTCCTCATCACCGGCGCCATCGCCGACGAGGCGATCGAGGAGATCATCGACCAGGTCTTTCTGCCTGCGCTGCACTACAGGAGGAACCTGCCGGCCGAAGCGGCGGAGCCCGCCCCGGAGCCGTCGCCGGCGCCCGGGGACCGCCGATCCGAGCGCCGGGGAGTTACCGGGGCTACAGCCGGGGACCGGGAGGCGGACGCTGGCCGCGACCTGGTGTAACCTGGCTCGCGGTCATGCTCCCAGGGCGTGCGTGTTGCTCGGGTCCTGGTAACGTTGACAGGCGCTCGGAGTGCCCTCTGCCTCTGACGCGATCAATTAAGGAACCAAGCAATCACGAAACTGAGGCTTCACGCGTGGCGAACATCAAGTCCAAGGAAAAGCGCATTCTGACGAACGAGAAGCGCCGTATCCGCAACAAGTCTGTGAAGTCGTCGCTCAAGACGTCCGTCCGGAAGTTCCGTGAGGCGTCGGCCACTGGCGACGTCGCAGCTGCAGAGACCCACCTGCGCGCCGCCAGCCGCGAGCTGGACAAGGCCGCGACCAAGGGCGTCATTCACAAGAACCAGGCCGCGCAGCGCAAGTCGAAGCTCGCCGCCGCCTACAACAAGCTGGCCGCCAACGCCTGAGCGCGCGCCGACCGGCGATAAAGCTTCAGAAGGCCCGGGGCATCGCCCCGGGCCTTCGGCGTCTCCGCGAATCCCGAACGGCCACGTCTCTTCCCGCGCCGGCGGGCGCGCCGCCACTGCCCGCGAATCCCGCCACGGGGCCGGGCCGCTCCGAACCGGAGCACTCTCACACCTCGCACGCAGTCTTCATTCGGGCGCCATGACCGGGCCTGAATGCTCTGCCCTGCCTGATGGCGACCACACCGGAATCGCCCTCGTGCAGGCTTCGGCGTTGTCACACCCGCCGGGCACCATCGACTCGGGGGCGACTCGATCCGGCCTCGTCTGCCTCTCGCCGTGCCCGAAAACCATCCGGGACGCACACCGCCCGTGGTACTCCAATCCCCGAGCCCACGCGGCCACCACTTCGAGGCACCGTGCATCCGGGTCGACCCGGTACCGCTCTCGCCGTACCCGAACATCGACGCTCGGTCAGCCGTGGCGGTTCAAGGCCCCGGCGACGAAGTCGTTCAGTTTCACCATGGCCGCCACCGCGAGCGGCAGGATGAGCACGACCCACCACGACACCAGCTCGGTCAGCGCCATCAGCACCGCCAGCGCGACCGACCCCTCGAAGAGCAGCACGCACATGACGTTCGACAGGTACAGGTGCCTGATTCCCAGCGCCCGCGAGTACCAGGGCCGGCGGGGGCGGCTGACCCGTCCGTGGCGGTACTCAGACACGGCCCCTCCCCGTCGCGCTCAACTGGGTGATCTGCAGGATCGCGTGCTCCAGCGCCCAGCCGCGGTCGTCGGCGCCGCCCTTCACCTCGCCGTTGAGCCGCGCGCACACCTGCATCGCCTCCGCGAGGGCGTCGGCGGTCCAGTTGCGGGCCTGCTTGCGGGCCTTCTCGACCTGCCACGGCGCCATGCCGAGCTGGCCGGCGAGCTGCGCGGCACCGCCGCGTTCGGCCGCGACCCGCGAGAGGTTCCGCACCGCCATCGCGAGCGCGTCCGCGATCGGCACCGGGTCGACGCCGACCTGCATGGCCCAGCGCAGCGCGCCCAGCGCCTCGGACGCGTCGCCGGCGATCGTCGCGTCGGCGACGGTGAAGCCCGAGACCTCCGCGCGGCCCGAGTAGTACCGGGCGACGCTCTCCTGGGTGATCTTCCCGTCGGTGTCGGCCACGAGCTGCGCGCACGCCGAGGCGAGTTCGCGCAGGTCCGAGCCGACCGCCTGGATGATCGTGTCCGCGATCTCCGCGGAGGCCGACCGCGGCGACGCGCCCGCGTCGCGCAGTTCGCCGCGCACGAACGCGACCCGGTCGGGCTGCCGCTTGATCTTCGAGACCCGCACGATCGGCACGTCGAGCTTCTTGAGCCCCTCCGACAGCGCCTTGCCCTTGTTGCCGCCGTTGTGGCACACCGCCAGGTAGATGTCCGGCGCGGGCTGCTTCGCGTACGCGAGGACCGCGGCGATGGTGTCCTTGTCGACGTCCTGGCCGGACTCGATCACGCCGACGACCGCACCGCCGAACAGGGTCGGGCTGGTGAGCTCGTTCAGCGCACCGCTGGTGAGATCGGCGCCCGCGATCCGGTTCACGGCGGGGGCGGGGTCGGTTCCGGGCATCTCGGCGCGCACCGCCTTGATGTAGTCGGCGGCGGCCCGCTCGGCGAGGAATTCGTCATCGCCCAGGATCAGGCGGATGGGTTCGAGTGCAGCCACGGCACCATCCTCCCACGCCGCGCCGCCCGGTGAGGGCGGCGACCGGTCCGGCGCCTTCCTCCCAACGCCCGCTTCATGACGCCCCGTGCCGGATCGCTGCGACCCGTCCTCCTTCCAATCACCCGAACGGCGTCGCCCGTAATCAATCCCTCACTTCAGTCCTCGGTCCTCACCTCGATCCGTCCCTCGTTCCGCGACACCGTGATGCGGCCGTCCTCGTCCGTGCGGAAGACCAGCGCGCCCCGGTCCTCCAGGATCCCGAGCGGCCCCGGGTCCGGGTGCCCGTACTCGTTGCCCGCGCCGACCCCGACCAGCGCCACCGCCGGATCGGACGCCTCCAGGAACTCGCGCACCTGGAACGACGACCCGTGATGCGGCACCTTCAGCACGTCCACGTCGAGCGCCGCCGCACGGTCCAGGAGCGCCCGCTGCCCTTCGAGTTCCACGTCCCCTGACAGCAGCACGCTCGTCCCGGCGACCTCCGCCCGCAGCGCCACGGAGTTGTTGTTCGGATCCGACCGCGTGCCGCGCAGCGGCTCCGCGGGCGGCCCCAGCACCTCCAACCGCGTCGAGCCGAACTCGAACACCGCGCCGGGAACCGCGTCCAGCAGCGGCACGGCACCGGCCCGCTCCTCGACGAGCGCGAAGCCGTACCGCGCCTCCCCCGGCGGCGGCGCGAGGATCGCGGCCACCTCACGGCCCTCCATCACGCCGCCGATGCCGGCGGTGTGGTCGATGTGGAAGTGCGACAGCACGAGCAGCGCCACCCGTTCCACGCCGAGCGCCTCGAGGCACGCGTCGATCAGCGCCGGGTCGGGTCCGGCGTCGACGACCACCGCCGCGTCCCCGGCCGGCAGCACGAGCGCATCCCCTTGGCCCACATCGCACATGGTGACGACCCAACCGGAGGGCGCGCCGCCGGTGAAGAGACACGCAGGAACCAGGCCGAGTCCCGCGGCCGCGATCACCGCCAGCACCGCACGCCGCAGCCGCCGCACATGGAGGAGACCGACCACTCCCGCCAGGACCACTGCGGACCCGATCCCCCACCGGACACCGCCCGGAACCGGAAGCAGCGCCCCGGGCACTTCGGCTCCGGTGCGCGCCAGCCAGATCAGCCACCGTGCCGGCAGCGCGGCCAACTGCGCCGCGACCTCGCCGGCCGGAACCCACACCGCCGCCGCGGCCGCGGCACCGACCGACAGCACCACCACCGGCGCGGCCACCAGCGCCGCCAGCAGGTTCACCGGCACCGACACCAGGCTCACCCCGCTGCCGAGCCCCACCAGCAGCGGTGTCACCGCCACCTGGGTCGCCACGGGAATCGTCACCGCGAGCGCGACCGGCTGCGGCCAGTCGCGGTGCTCCAGCGGTGTGGCCCACCGGAACGCCAGCAGCAGCAGCCCGACACAGGCGGCCACCGACAGCGCGAACCCCGGCTGCGCGGCCATGTCCGGATCCGCCAGCACCACCAGCAGGACCGCGGTGGCCAAGGCCGGCATCGCCGCCCGCGGCCGCCCCGCGGCCAGCGCCAGGAGCGTCATCCCCGCCATGACCGCCGCCCGCAGCACACTCGGCTGCGGTCCCGCGACGACCACGATCGCCGCCGCGGCCACGGCTCCGGCCGCCACCCGTCCGCGCGGGCCGGCCCGGCACGCCACGGCCACCGCGAGCACCGCCCCGACGATCAGGCTCAGGTGGTACCCCGAGACGACCACGAGGTGCACCAGCCCGGTCGACCGGAAATCGGCCGCCAGCTCCGGATCCATCATCGACGTGTCACCCACCGCCAGCGCCGGGATCAGCCCGGCCTCCGGCTGCGGCACCGCCTCGACGGCCGCGGCGAGCCGGTCGCGCACCTGGGCGGCGAACCGGTGCGGAAGCGTAGGCGCGCCGACGAGTTCGGGTGGCCCGCGTGCGCCGACGACCGCGGCCGTGAGCCGACCGGGCTCCGCTTCCCGAAGCACCGCGGGGACGGTGACGCGCTGCCCGGCGTCGACCTCCAGCCACTCGCCGCCGCTCGCCACGAGCAGGACCTGCCAGTTCCCTTCGACGGTCCCGGCGTCGGCGCTGAAGGAACGCAGCCGGGCGGTCGCGGTGACCGTCTCCGGTCGACGCGTCGACTGCTTCGGCACCGTGTGCACCACCAGTTCCGCTTCCCCGTGCGCTTCGGACGCGGTCAGCGCGGCGAGCCCGGCATGGTCGCGGACGGCGACATGCGCAGCCGTCACTCCCGCGCCGAGCACGGCCCCGAACGCGACCGTGGCGACGGCCGCCCCGAACCCGTGATCGTGCTTGAACCCCAACGCCGCCAGCGCCATGCACCCGGCCATGGTGAGCAGACCGCTGACGGCACCGCCGTACAGGCCGGCCAGCGCCGCCGCCCACACGCCGGCGGCTACGAGCGGCAGCCGCCAGTCCCGCCGCACCACTTCGGAAGGCGCGGGCCGCAGCATGAACTCGGCGCTCACGACCGGGCCCCTGCCCGCTCGGCCCCGGTCCGCGCCGCGCGCCTCACAGGGTCACCTGCTCGCGAAGCTGCTCGAGCAGCGCCGATCCGATGCCGGAGACCTCGGACAGCTCGTCCACGGATTGAAAACTGCCGTTGGACTCCCGGTACTCGATGATCCGCTCGGCGAGCACCGGGCCGATCCCGTTGAGGGCGTCGAGCTCCTGCGCGTCGGCGACATTGATGTTGACCAGCCCGCCCGCGCCGCCGCTGCTGCCGTCGGCACCGGGAGCCGGTGGTGCTCCTGACGCCGAGGCGTCGGGCACCGCGACGAGGTCGCCGTCGGCCACCACGCGGGCGAGGTTGAGGTACCCGGGATCGGCGCCTTCGGTGAGGCCGCCCGCGGCCTCGATGGCGTCGGCGACCCGCGAGCCCGGTTCGAGCTCGACGATCCCGGGCCTGTTGACCGCGCCGGCGACCGACACGACGATCGTCTCCGGCGACGGCTCCGCCGCCTCGGGCACCGCCGCCGGAGCTGTCGCGGCCGGTTCGGATTCGGGCCAGGACAGGATCGTCACCGAGAGGCCGACGACCGCGACGAGGACACCGACGATCGCCAGGACCCACCGGTTCAGGTGCGAGAGGCCGAAGCGGTTCTGGAGGCGCTCGAGCCGGTCCTCGAACCGGCGCGCCGGCGGCGCCCCGGGTACCGGTTCGGGCCGGCTCTCGCCGCTGTCGGCGTCGACGGTCTCCTTGCAGACCCCGTCGCCGGTCGCATGGAGCTTGAGGCGCAGCCGCGCAGCAAGGGCCTCTGATTCGGGTGGTCGTTCGCGTTCCATACCCGGGTCAACGAGCGATGGTCACGGCCGTGACTGCGATTTTTCCGGCCTGTGGATAACGCAGAGACACCTGTGGACAACCCCGGGAAGTGTGGACGGAGCGGTTCCGGCCCTGGCACAATGCCTGCCGCACCTCGCAGGGGTCAGATCACCCGGGGCCGGCGGCGGGTGATGACGCCGACCAGCCCCGGCCCGCAGTGCGCGCCGACGGCCGCGCCGACCTCGGTGACGTCCATCCGCCGCAGGCGGCCTTCGAATCGCTCCTTGAGCCAGCCCGCGAGCGCCTCCGCGCGCCGCTCGGCGCCCAAGTGGTGCACGGTCATCTCGACCTCGGCCTCGCCCGCATCGGCCACCGCGAGCGCCGCGAGGCGCTGCAGACCGCGCGTGGGAGTCCGGACCTTCTCGACCACGTCGATGCGCCCGTCCTCAACGCCCAGAATGGGTTTCACCGAGAGCGCGGTCCCGACGATCGCCCTCGCGGTGCTGATCCGGCCGCCGCGGCGCAGGTACTCGAGGGTGTCCAGGTAGAAATACGTCGTCGTCCGCCCGATCGCCTCCTGCGCGGCCGCGGCGGCCGACAGCAGGTCAAGGCCCTTCTCGGCCGCCTCCAGCGCGGCGAGCGCCGGATAGCCGACGCCCATGCCCGCCCCGAGCGAGTCGACGACCGCGACCCGGCCGCCGAACCCGGCGGCGGCGGCCTCGGCGGCCGCGACGGTCCCGGAGAGCCGACCGGACAGGTGCACGGAGACGATCCCGCCGGCGCCCTCGTCGAGCAGCCGCGTGTACGTGGCCTTCAACTCCTCGGGCGGCAGGCCGGAGGTGGTCACCGTCTGGCTCTCGCGCATCGCGCGCAGGATCGCCTCGCCGGTGACGTCCACGCCTTCGCGGTGCTCGACGCCGCCGATCAGGACCGGGATGCCGAGCACCGTCAGGCCCCGGTGCGAAGCGCGCAGCTCCGCAGGCAGGGCCGAAGTGGAATCGGTTACGACGACGACGGTCACCCGGTCACAGTACCTAACCCGCGGTCTCGGCCTCCGAGACCACGAACGGGGTGCCCTGCTGGCAGGTCGTCATCATGCCCTCGTCGATCACGCCGTGGAGCGTGACCTCGGCTCCCGCGTACACGATCGACGAGTCATAGCTGCCGTAGATCCCGTACACGGTGCCCTCATGCTCGAGGATCAGGCAGCCGGACTCGACCCCCGACTGGACCGTGCCGGTGATCGTCAGCTCCGAGGTCGACCCGGGCTTGGAGGATTCGTCGAGCGGCGGCAGGGACGGGCTGTTCTCTGGCACGGAGGTCTCCTCGGTCGTTGCGCCGGTCGGCGACTCGCTGGGACTGGTCGTGGGTGTGGCCGAGGCGTCGTCCTCGGAGCCGCCCCCGCCTGCACCGCACGCAGTGAGCAGCGCCAGCAGCAGCCCGCCGGCCACCAGCCCGGCGCCGCTCGCGATTCGTCTGATTCGGGATGTATGCGTGTCCATGACGGTTCGACGCCTCCGGTCCCGGCGCGGTTGCACCACGACCGAAGCGTAAATCCCCGGGCGGGCCCGGGTCCAGGAGTCGGCCGCGAAACCCCCGCGCTACCGGGCCAGCTGGCCTTTCGCGAGCGGGCTCGCGCCGATGGTGTGCGGGGCCGGAACGCCCAGGTTGTAGCCGAACATGCGCCACTTCCCCGACCGCATCCGCCGCAGGTCGGCCCAGTGCGCGTTGTCCATGCCCGAGAGGCTGCTGGTCGGCGCCTGGTCCCAGCCGAGGATGCCGCCGACGATCTGCCGCGCCGAGCCGCCGTGGCAGACCACGATCGCGGTCCCCTCCACGTCCGACTCGATGATGTCGCGCACCGCTTCGGCCGTGCGCCGGTGCAGTTCCGTCCAGGTCTCGATCTCGGGGTGCTGCAACGGCTCCCCGGCCCGCCACCGCCGGTGGTCCTCGGGGAACTGCTCAGCGATCTCCGAGCCCGTCAGCCCCTCCCAGGGCCCGTAACCGCGCTCCTGGAGCCGCTTGTCGAGCTCGATCTCGATCCCGGTGATCTCCGCGACCGGCCGGGCCGTGTCCACGGCGCGCCGGAGGTCCGAGGAGATGATCCGCGACGGCTCGTACCGGGCCAGCTCGGGACCGGCCTCGACCGCCTGCTTCCGGCCCGTCTCGTCGAGGTCGATGTCCGAAGAGCCCTGGATGCGACCCGCGACGTTCCATTCGGTCTGCCCGTGGCGTACGACGAGGAGCCGGTTCACCGCGCTTCCCCGCCTTCGTCCCCGCCAGTGTCGGTACGGCGCTCCCGCTCGGCCTCGGCCTGGTCGACGAACTCGATCTCGGGGCAGTCCTTCCACAGGCCGTCCAGGCCGTAGAATACCCGGGCCTCCTGGTGGAAGACGTGCACGACGATCTCGTTGTAGTCCAGGAGCACCCACTGCTCCCCGCCCTTGCCTTCACGGCGCAGGGGGCGCGTGTCGTGCTCCTTGATGAGCCGCTCCTCGACCGCGTCGACGACCGCGTGAACCTGCCGCTCGTTCGAGGCCGAGACGATCACGAAGACGTCGGTGAGCGCGATCTTCGAGGTGACGTCCCGGAGGTTGATGGCGAAGGCCTTCTTGTCGGCCGCCGCCTGGGCTGCTGAGAAGGCCAGGGTCTTGGCGGTTTCGCTTGCGGTCACGAACGCTCCTGTCGACGGATCTGCACCGGCAGTGCACCGGTTCAGCTCTAGTTTTACACGTGAGGTCCGACGCCGACCTCCCTGTTTCACGCCGGTCGCTGTGCAACACGTCCCAGCCTTCAGCCGAGGTACATCCCGCGGTCCTCGATGAACGCCGCGACCGCCTCCGGCACCAGATACCGCACCGGCTGCCCGTCCCGAACCCGCTGCCGGCATTCGGTCGAGGACAGGTCCACGGCCGGCATGTCGATGAACTCGACGTCGATGCCGAACGAGGTGTCCACCTCTCGCCGCGAATGCCCCGGCCGGTTCAACGCGATGAACTTCACGGCCTTCACGAGCTCCTCGACCCGGTGCCAGGTGTGGAGGTTCTCCAGGGAGTCGGCGCCGATGATGAAGAACAGCTCGACCGCCCCTTCGTATTCCGCGCGCACATCGGCGACCGTGTCCACTGCGTACGTGGCGCCCTCGCGGTCGATGTCGCAAGTGCTCACCCGGAACAATGGATCGGATCCGATCGCGAGCCGCGTCATCTCCAGCCGCGCAGCCGCATCGGTGACCTTGATATGGGCTTTCTGCCACGGGTCGCCGGCCGGGACGAACACCACTTCGTCCAATCGGCACTCGAATGCGGCTTCACTGGCGGCGACGAGATGCCCGAGGTGCGGCGGATCGAAAGTCCCGCCGAACACCCCGATACGACGGGCACTCTGGTCAACCACAGGCCGAATCCTATCGCGCAATACGAATTCAGGGCGCACGGAGAAGGCCCCCGCCTTGCGGTGGGGGCCTTCTCTCTCATGTTCATGTTTGGCGGTGTCCTGCTCTCCCACACCCCCTCGGGTGCAGTACCATCGGCGCTGGAAGCCGTAACGACCGGGTTCGGAATGGGACCGGGTGTGTCACTTCCGCTCTCACCACCAAACAAACCCTCGAGACGGGTCTGCTCGGCGAACACCACCACCAGTCACCCCGGACAGGGCTCCCGGTGAGGGTTCGAGCCTGAGCGTGTTGTCTCAGAATCGCATAGCGTGCGTGAATGTCTCGTTCTATCCGGCTTTCGCTGGCCGTAGTGTTGTGTTAAGTTCTCGGCGGTTAGTACCCGTCCACTCCAAACCTTGCGGCTCTTCCATGT
>NZ_WIAO01000036.1 GCF_009451885.1 Glycomyces albidus | reverse complement strand
ACCGTCAACGCCTACATTCGACCCTCGGCTACAAGACCCCCGCCGAGACCCTGGCCGAGTATTACGCTCGCGCCGCCTGAAACCCAACCGTTATGAGATCCGCGTCCAAGATCCTTGCTACACCTCAGTCAGCCTCTCCAGCATCTAGCGCTTGATCCGCGCCTCCCGCCTATCTGTTCGGCCGTCGACGGTGCGATGCCATCTTGCAGTTGCGGCAGCCATCGACCATCGCGATGGCCCGAGCGCGGAAATCGCGCTCAGCAGCCTCGTACGACCCGAATGGCTCGTTGTACTCGCGGACATCGAGCCACACCTGGAGGTGAAGCAAGGCATCGCAGCAGTAGTACCCGATGCCCTCGTCTTGGTAGTGCCAAAACAGCGCAAGGATGCCCGACAGTGCATCGGTGAACTCGCACTCCCCGGCCAAATACCTGGCGGCAATCTCCCCAACCCGTCGCTCGAGCACCGCTTTCAACGGCTCGATCCCGCACCCGAGCTGCTCCGCCACCACCGGAATGAGGTCCCGGATCTCAAGGCGCTCCTCACGATCGAGCCCGGCGAGATCCCGCAGAGCTGGCGAGTCAAGCCCGCGAACCAGCGCGTGCGCCGCCTCCATCGGCATATCGACCCCGGAATCGAAGCCGTGCAAGAAATCCTCGAACACACGCATCAACCGCTGCACGAACCAAGAATGCCTGGATGCCGACGCCATGGCGACCTGTTTCCGCCGCACCAACCGGGGCCCGCAACGCCGGTTCAGAGGTACGCCAAACCTCGGAGCGTCTGAGGGGATAAGACAAGGAGAGCAGTCCTCAACCTGAGGACCGCTCTTCTATCGAATGTCGGTATCTGTGAGCTTGCAACGACCTACTTGGACCCAGCGCCACAGGTCAGCGCTGACACAATCCGGCTCCCGGACCTGTTCAGGAACCTCACCCGAAATCCTGACCCACACCCTATCTCCGAACAGCCCAAGCCCCGCTCAACGAACGGCAAGCCTTGGGCGCTTGACCGCCGCCTCACCAGCGCCGACCGTGCCGCCATCGTGAGCGAGTACCAAGCAGGCGAACTCCAGAAGACCCTCGCAAAGAAGTACGGCATCAGCCTCTCCAGCGTTAAACGCCTGATCAGGGAAGCACGGTCCACAAATCTTCTTGCCGCGTTCGCGGGGCTCTGATGGGATGGCATGCAGGGCGCCGCTACCTCCGCGGCCCGAAACGGAGTCGCCATGCCGCAGCACCACCTCGCCCCGACCGCACTCGAGTCCATCGCAATGACAGCACTGGCCGAATACGACCTGCCCGAACCGCTCCACGTAGTGCCGATCCGAGTCCTGAACAACAGCGTCCACGAGGTGATCGCCGGTGACGACAGTCGATACGAACTGCGCCTCCACCGGCCCGGGGCCCGGCGCAGCGACCACACCCTCGCCGAACTGACCTTCCTTGCCGATGTCCATGCGCCCTTGGCAGCCGAGCGCGTCACGGTTCCCACACCGGTTCCCGCCGCCGACGGTCGACTCCTCGTCTCCCTCACACTGCCGCAGGAAGCGGGCGGCAGCGCGCCAGTGGAAGCGCACTGCGATCTGCTCACCTGGGTCGACGGCAAAGTACGCCGCCCCGGCGGCGGGCTCGGCGTCCGCGGTGTCTATCAGTTCGGCCGGGCCCTCGCTCACCTCCACCGTGTTGCCGAGAACTACACGCCCCCAGCCGGGTTCACCCTGCCGACTTGGGACGCCGCAGCGATGTTCACCGCCGAGCACTCGCCCTACAACTCCGGGCCAATCGACAAGTTCCTCAGCGGCGAGGACCTAGCCCTGTTCGAAACGGTCGCTGAACAGACTGCCGCCATCTTCACTGAACTCGGCAACGACAGCGAGTCCTTCGGACTGATCCACAACGATTTCATCCTCGGCAACTGCCATCCCGTTCGACGCCGCCCCCACAGCTGGGACATCGGTGTCCTGGACTTCGACGAGTGCGGCTGGGGCCACTACCTCTACGACCTTGCACCCCTGATGGGCAACCTGAGCGACTACGCCCACTTCGAGAAGCTCATGCATGCGTTCCTCACCGGATACCGCATCGCCCGGCCACTGCCAGAAGACCTCGAGACCCATCTGCCTGTTCTCATGGCCGCCCGCCATGCGAGCCACTGCCTGTGGGCAGCCGGCCTCGCGCGCCGCCCCGGTGTGCAGGAACTCGACACTACCGCCCACATCATCTACCGCATGACCGAAATCCGCCGCTGCCTCGCCCTCGGCCAGCGATAGATACCGACCAGCTGGAACACTCGACAGCAGCCACCGAGCTATACCGACCCGACAGAAGAGGCACCCAAGCATGGAAAGAGCGGTCACCGCATATGACCGCTTTAGGCCTCTATGTCTTATTCTGTGGAGCTGGCAACGGCCTACTTGAACCCCTCACCCCAGCTCAAGAAGCACATCATCCAGCTTCGCGGACTGTCATTCCGGAGCCATCCAAATCCTGACCGCACGAATCGCAGTACCACCAGCGACATGGCCTGGCGCTGAACCGCCGCCTGTCCGAGTCAACACGGGCAAGCATAATCGCCGAATACCGAGCTGGAGCCCGCCAGCAAACCCTGGCGGACCGCCACAGCATCAGCCTCTCCAGTGTCAAGCGCCTAGTTCATGCCATGCGGCTATGGGTTGATTTGGCACGCGGCCGATAATTCTCGCAGCTGCATGAGCATCGCTGAATCGAACCCGGAGTACTCGTCTATCCACCAGGGCAGATCGACTCCCTGCGGGGGTTTCTTGAGGTCGATGCCATGGAACTCTACCCAGCCCTTGTTTCCGCCGGAAAGCTCAAACTTAAGTACCCCTCCGCTAAATTCCGATCCCCT
Organism: Glycomyces albidus; assembly: GCF_009451885.1. Lineage (GTDB taxonomy): Bacteria > Actinomycetota > Actinomycetes > Mycobacteriales > Micromonosporaceae > Glycomyces > Glycomyces albidus. Next base: position 45,751 of record NZ_WIAO01000036.1, on the reverse strand, counting down.
GAAATGGAAGTCGACCTTCTTGCAGAGTGAATTCACCCTGAATGTCCCGCCGTGGAACTCTGCTCCCCATGCGGAGAAGTGCCCGTTCTCAATACTGCCCAGATCAAAATCGACTAGGCCACCGTAAAACTCTAGCGCATCGAACGCGAACGTGACACCTCTGGTTCTCACAGATTTGAATCTGATTTCAGAGCTATGTATCTTCGCACCCGAGAACGAGATTTTTCCGCCAGGCAAGCTGAAGGTCTCATCGAATTCAATTACTGTTCCCGAAATTTTGCAATGTGAAAAATCAATAACGGATTCACGGGCAGAGCTATTTCTGAATATCAATTGCGAGTCGGTCAAGTTTGTATGAGAGAGATTCAGCTTGTCGATATGTGAAATAGAGAACTCGTATCTGAGGCCCGTCCAGTTTTCGATGGCGCCAGCGAGGGGATCTAGTCTTTTTCGAATTTCCGAAATTGCGAACTTTTGAAGTCGGTAGGAGGAGCTGGATTCCAAATCAGCGTCCGTACTGGTCGGACTTACATCGCCTTCCGAGGGAGAGGTGCTGGTGTGCAAGGGTTTCTGAATGAATGCGCACAACAGGTCGACGCACATCTGTCGCTGCTCGGGCCAATCATCTGCCAAAGATGCGAGTGCGATGATGCCTGCGGTCTGCGACATCTCGGCCTCTTCTCCAAGTTGCGCGCTTGCTTCTCTAAACCGATCATGCATCAGTCTTGTGTCTTCGCGCCGTTCTTCTCGTTCACCGAGCTGCTGGCGACGGTACGTCACAACAAGCGCAACTACTCCACCGATCCCACCGGTAACGAGAAGGGAGACCTTGATCAATTCCAGGCGAGCGGACTCACCTGAGATCGGAGGTAGTGAAGGTCCGCCCGCCACGGACCACAAGATTCCTCCGGTAACTACTGCACTCCCAGCAGCGAGGGTCAATACGAGCAGCACGTGGGCCAGCAAGGGGCGCTGAGTCCACTGAGCGTTGATCCATCGCAAGGAAGCCCTCACCCGCTTGAGGAGTGAATTCGGCTCATGCTTTCCCATATGCAATGTCTACAGCACCAGCAGGAGGATTCACTGGCCGGGCTGAAAGATCTACTCAACCAGGTCGGTCGGCCGCTCCAGACCCTGGCCGCTGGACCGCCGTCCACCCACGCTGTCACTGGAGGTGGACCAGACAAGCGTATGTGAGAGGTCGTCGCAGAGAGGCAGGGCATTGACCTCTCGTGCGGAGCATCCTGGCTGGCGTTGTGGGAGTTGGAAGGCCGACCCTTCGCGGTTTCGGAGCCGATCTAGCCCTTGCCAGGAGCTACCGACAGCACTCACACTTGGTGCATGACTTTGGAAGTCGGATTGTGGCGTGCGGATGAGAACGGTCTGACCCGGCTGTCTTCAAGCCGGGTCACGCTCGAATCGAAACTTGAAGACTACATCGAAGCCGATCCCGACATCCTCGGTCAACGCTTGATGCTCATCGGCCGCCAGGTGCCTACCGCCTACGGCGGCTCCATCGACCTGCTGGCCGTCGATGCCGAGGGAGCGGTGCACGTCCTCGAGCTAAAGCGGGACAAGACACCTCGCAATGTAGTTGCTCAGGTTCTCGACTACGGTTCCTGGGTATCAGAGCTGGACCACGCCCATATCGTCGAACTCTTCGACGCGTACCGTCCAGGAATCGCGTTTGACGAAGCCTTCGCAGAGCGTTTCGAAGGTGAGCCCCCGGACCAGCTCAACTCTGCTCAGGTGTTCACCATCGTCGCTGCATGGGTTGACCCCTCTACCGAGCGGATCGTGCGCTTCCTCAATGAGACCTTCAGCGTTCCCGTCAACGTCGTGTTCTTTCGCCACTTCGAAGACAACGGCACTTCGTACCTGGCCCGGACCTGGCTGGTGGCAGGTGAGGCCGCATCGGCTCCTCCCCACAACAAGACACAGCGCACGAAGGAGCCATGGAACGGACGGGACTGGTACGTGTCCTTCGGGGCGGGCGGCGACAGTCGCTCCTGGGACGACGCCCGCAAGTACGGGTTCGTCTCCGCTGGTAGCAGCCCGTGGTACTCAAAGACCCTCAAGGGCCTCCCGATCGGCGCGCGGATCTTCACCTGCATCCCCAAAACCGGATACGTCGGCGTTGGCATTGTCACCGGCGAGGCTGCACGGTTCGACGAAGCAGTGGTCTTCGTCGACGGCCAAGAGCAGAAGCTCGCCGGGCTCCCTCTTGCCGGCGGCTACCGTCACAACTCGGCAGGCGACACCGACGATGAGGCCGAGTATGTGGTTCCCGTCGACTGGAAGAAGACCGTCCCAGCCAGCCAAGCGATCTGGCGAACCGGCATGTTCGCGAACCAGAACTCGGCATGCCGATTGAGCAAACGGTTCACCATCGAAACAGTCGCTGCAGCGTTCGGCGTAGCTGCAGACGATCCGCTCTGACGGTGGTATCCCCAGGCTGCATGCCATCGATATCGCATCGCCGTTTGTGTCCTGGTCAAAATTCAGCGTCGCGAGTTCAAGCGAGTACCAGTCGCCGGCCTCGGTGAACCGGTGCGGCATTGAAGGGCGTCAGGAGCGCCATCGCGGCCGCATACCAAGCTGGCGCCCGCTGGCAGGTCCTCGCCGACCGATACGGGGTCAGCCTCTCCAGCATCAAGCGTTTGAACCGCGCCTCCCGCTTATCTGCTCGGCCGTCGACGGTGCGAGGCGATGGTGCAGGCACGGCAGCCGTCGACCATTGCGAGGGCCCGAGTGCGGAAGTCGCGTTCAGCGGGCTCGGCCGACCCGAAGGTCTCGTCATACTCGCGGACATCGAGCCACACCTGGAGATGTAGCAAGGCGTCGCAGCAGTAGGGCCCGATCCCCTTATCCTGGTAGCGCCAGAACAGCGCGAGGATCCCTGACAGCGCATCGGTGAACTCGCGCTCGCCGGCCAAGTACGCGGCGGCGATCTCCCGGACCCGCTGCTCGAACACCGCTTGCAACGGCTCGATCGCGAACCCCAGCTGCGCTGCCGTCGCAGTGACGAGATCCCGGATCTCAAGGCGCTCCTCGCGATCGAGCCCCGCGAGATCCCGTAGCGCTGGCGAGTCAAGCCCGCGCACCAGCGCGTGCGCCGCCTCCATGGGCACATCGACCCCCGAGTCGAAGCCGTACACGAAATCCTCGAAGACACGCATCAACCGCTGCACGAACCAAGAATGCCTGGACGCCGACGCCATGGCGACCTGGTTTCCGCCGTACCGACCGGGCCGGCAGCCCCGATTCAGAGGTGCTTCCAACCTCGGATCGTCTGAGGGGCTAAAGACAAGAAGAGCAGTCCTCAACATGAGGACCGCTCTTCTATCGAATGTCGGTATCTGTGGAGCTTAGGGGATTCGAACCCCTGACCTTTTCCATGCCATGGAAACGCGCTACCAACTGCGCCAAAGCCCCTTGATTGGCGTTCCAGAGGCGGTTAGACCTTGGAACCGGGACTAGTTTACACAGTGTTGGTCGGCGGTCCCAGGGTGGGGCGCGAGACCGGGGTCACGCTCGTGAGCTGGGGGGTTTGGTTCGCGTAGATGCGGGACTTCGGTCGGGGTGCGCCGGCACGGTCCGAAGTCCCGCATCCTGCTAGTCCCAGCTGAGGCCCGGCGCGTAGCGGCGGGGGCGGAGTTTGGCGATGAGTTGGGCGGCGACGTCGAAGAGGCGGCCGGTGGAGCCGGGCGGGCCGACGAGCTGGACCGTGGCGGGTGCGCCGTCGGAGCGCATGCCGACCGGGACGACCAGGGCCGGGAGGCCCGCGAGGCTGAACGGCGCGGTGAACGCGGCCGCGGAGGCCAGGTGGGTGACATTGGTGCGCAGCGGCTCCAGCGACCACTCCTTGGCCGCGGGCGGCGCCGAGGGCAGGCCCGGGGTGATGAGGACGTCGTAGTCCTCCAGGTCGAACCAGTCCTCGAGGTGGCGGCGGACGCGGTTGCCGTCGCCGAGGACGCCGCCGAACAGGCCGCGCAGGTAGGTGCGTTCGCCGACGGACACCAGGCGCTTGGTGCGCCGCTGGAGGCCGTCAGGGCCGCATTTGAGGCTGCGGAGGTACGCGGCGCACGTCCAGGCCCCCGAGGAGGCCGGCGTGAGCCGCGCGCCGAAGCGCGGCTTGGCGCGGAACGTGTCGTGGCCGAGGTCGGTGAGCGAGCGGACGGCCTTGAGCAGCCACTTCGTGGCGTCGTCGTCGACGCGGGCCGGCAGCGGGGCGATGTTCGTGGCGGCGATCCGCAGGCGGCCGGGGTCGCCGGTCGAGCGGGGCGCGCGGTGGGTGAGGGCCGCGTACGCGAGCGCCGCATCGTCGACCGTGGTGGCCATGACGCCGACGTGGCCGCCGAGCCAGTGGTCGGGGTCCGAGTTGATGTCCGCGGGGACGTGCTCGGGGCTGTAGGCGACGATCCCGCAGGCCGCGGCGGCGGTGCGGACGCCGCCCGCGGAGCCGGGGCCGTCGAGGCCGATGCCGATCGGGGCCGCGCCGGTGGCGACCGCGAGGGCGGTGCCGCCGGAGGGCCCGCCGATGCCGCGGTCGGGCCGCCACGGGTTGCCCGGGACGTTCCCGTCGTCGTCGGTGGCGGGCCACAGCCCGAGTTCGGAGGAGCGCCCGAACGCGACGACGACCGCGCCGGCGCCGCGGATGCGCTGCACCGCACGGTGGTCGGTGTCCGCTATCGGGAGGACCGCCGCGTTCGAGCCGAGCCGCGGGGCGTGCCCGGTGACCGGGAGCTGCTCGCAGACCACGACCGGGACGCCGGCGGCGGGCAGCGAGTCGCGGTTCTCGATCTCGTCGACGGCCGCGGCCTCGGCGAGCGACTCGATCTTGCGGACGCCGGTGAGGGCGGCGTCGGCCTCGCGGTGGTCCTCGATGCGGCGCAGGTGGTGGTCGACGACGAACGCCGCGTCCGCGTCGCCGCGCCGGACCGCCTTCGCTATCTGCTGCGCGGTGGTTCCCGACCAGCTCACTGATCGTCCTTTCTCGCGGGGGACTGGGGATCGAACTGGAGGACGATCGGGTCAGCCGAGCGCCTGGCGCAGGTCGGCCAGGAGGTCGTCGGCGTCCTCGATGCCGACCGACAGGCGGACGAGGTCGGCGGGGACCTCGAGGGCGCTGCCGGCGACCGAGGCGTGGGTCATCCGCCCCGGGTGCTCGATGAGGGATTCGACGCCGCCGAGGGACTCCCCGAGCGTGAACACCTCCGTGCGGGCGCACAGGTCGACCGCGGCCTGCTCGCCGTCTTTGTGGCGGAACGAGATCATGCCGCCGTACCGCTTCATCTGCTTGCCCGCGACGTCGTGGCCGGGGTGGCCCGCGAGCCCCGGGTAGCGGACCTCGGCGACCTTGGCGTGGCCGGAGAGGAACTCCGCGAGGATCTCGGCGTTGTCGCAGTGGCGGTCCATGCGGACGCCGAGGGTCCTGATCCCGCGCAGGGTCAGGAACGCGTCGAACGGTCCGGCGACGGCCCCCATCGCGTTGTGGTGGAAGGCGATCTTCTCGGCCAGTTCCTCGTCGCGGACGACGACGGCGCCGCCGACGACGTCGGAGTGCCCGCCGATGTACTTGGTGGTCGAGTGGACGACGACATCGGCGCCGAGCGCGAGCGGCTGCTGGAGGTACGGGCTCGCGAACGTGTTGTCGACGACGACGAGCGCGCCGTGGCGGTGCGCGAGCTCGGCGATCTGCTCGATGTCGGCGATGTTGAGCAGCGGGTTGGTGGGCGTCTCGATCCACACCAGCTTCGTGCCCTCGCACATGCAGGCGGTGACGGCCGCGAGGTCGGTGAGCGGGGCGGCGGTGTAGCGCAGGCCCCAGCGGGTCGCGACCTTGTCGAACAGGCGGAACGTGCCGCCGTAGGCGTCGTCGGGGATGATGACGTGGTCGCCGGGCGCCAGGAGCGCGCGGAGGATCGTGTCCTCGGCGGCGAGGCCGGACGCGAACGCGAACCCATGGGTGCCGCCCTCGATCGAGGCCAGGCAGGTCTCCAGGGCGGTCCGGGTCGGGTTGCCGGAACGGGAGTACTCGTAGCCGCCGCGCAGGCCGCCGACCCCGTCCTGCTTGTACGTGGAGGTCGCGTAGATCGGCGGTACGACCGCGCCCGTCAGCGGATCCGGCTCCTGCCCGGCGTGGATGGCGCGTGTGGAAAACCCGTGACCGTCATGCATGTCCCTAAGCTAGCCGACGCGAGTACCACTGGCTATGGATAGGCGCGCTATCGTGCAGACGACACTTACCACTTCCTTGCTTAGGAGATGCCTCATGGGCTTCGACGAAGTACACAAGATGGACATCACCGGCGACGGTGTCGACGAGACGGTCGGCGTGCGCCGCAACGAGGACGGCTCGGTCGAGTACCACGTGGACGTCGACGACGACGGCACCGCCGACCTGCTCGCGGTCGACAAGGACGGCGACGGGGTCATCGACCACGTCCTCATCGACCACGACGGCGACGGCAAGTACGACACCGCCGTCGTCGACGCCGACGGCGACGGCGAACTCGACGCCGTGGCCGAGAAGTAGACGACCCCTCGGCAGGAACGCCCTACTGACTTCGCACCGCGGGCGGCTCGGCAGTACGCCCGTCGGCGCACCGCAGGCTTCACGACCGGCGGCCGGCGAACGCCGCCGACCGGTCGGGGGTTCGCGGACACCGTCATGGCCGATCGGAAGCGGTATGTCCGCCTTCGGCCGTTCGCCGGTGTGCTGCGCCGATGCCGAGCCGTCCGCGGTCGCGCTCGGGGTCGCGTTCGCGTTCAGGTCCGCGTCGGACCCCCGCGTCATAGTCGAGACCGGGGGCGCCTGCGGATCGAGGAATCCTCGTTTCCGGCCGCCCGCCGGTCCCGGCCCGGCTCAGCTCTTGGCGGCGGCGCGTTCGGCGTCGGAGCGCTCGACGCAGAACTCGTTGCCCTCCGGGTCGAGGAGGGTGACCCAGCCGGAGCCGTCCTCGCGGCGGTGGTCCTCGTAGAGGGTCGCGCCGAGCGCGAGGAGCCGCTCGACCTCCTCGTCGCGGGTGGTGTCGGGGGAGATGTCGAGGTGGAGGCGGTTCTTGACGGTCTTGCCTTCCGGAACATCGATGAACAGCAGGCCGGGCTGCCCGCCGCCCGGGCCGATGTAGTTCTCCTCCTCCTCAGGCGAGTTCGGGAACTCGGGGTTCTCGACGTACCCGGTGACCTGCTTCCAGAACTGGCAGAGGGCGTAGCCGTCGCGGGCGTCGAACGTGACTTGATTGATCCTTGAAACCATCGGCCTACGCTATCGGTCGCGCTCGACACGTGGCGATCGTTATTCGCGCGTGACAGACTTGCCTGATGAGCATCACGCACCCGGTCCTGAAGCACCCCATCGAAGGCTCCCCGGGCCCCGAGGCGCAGTTCGCCTACTTCGGCATGGGCTGCTTCTGGGGCGCCGAGCGGCTGTTCTGGCGCGTCCCCGGCGTGTGGACGACCTCCGTCGGCTACATGGGCGGCAACACCGAGAAGCCCTCGTACGAAGAGGTCTGCACCGGCCTGACCGGCCACGCCGAGGTCGTGCGGGTCGTCTACGAGCCGGGGAAGGTCGACTACGACGACCTCCTCAAGGTCTTCTGGGAGAACCACGACCCGACGCAGGGCATGCGGCAGGGCAACGACATCGGCACCCAGTACCGGTCCGTCGTCTACACCACGACCCCGGAGCAGCAGGCCGCCGCCGAAGCGAGCAAGGAGGCGTTCGAGCCGGTCGTGCGCGGCGCCGGACTCGGCCCCATCACCACCGCGATCCTCCCCGCCGGCCCGTACTGGCTCGCCGAGGACTACCACCAGCAGTACCTGCACCACAACCCGAACGGGTACTGCAACCACGGGCCCAACGGCCTGTCCTGCCCGGTCGGCGTCGTGAAGGCGCAGACCGAGGTCGAACCGCCCCGCGCCCGCTGACGCGGCTCCCCGCCGCGGGCGTGCGCCGCCGGTAGGCTGCCCCGGAGTCGTCCTGTTCCGGCCGACCGCACCGCCCCGGGGAGCCGCAATGAACCGGACCGCCGTCCTGCTGTTCACCCGCGACCTGCGCGTCCATGACAACCCGACGCTGGCCGCCGCATGCCGCCTCGCCGACCGGGTCGTCCCGCTGTACGTGGACGACCCGGGGCGGGCCTCGAACCCGAACCAGCGTCGGTTCATGCTCGAATCCCTGGACGATCTCCGGGTGTCACTGCGCGCCGCCGGCGGGGACCTCGTCGTCCGCCGCGGCGCCACCGCGGCGCAGGTCGCAGCCGTGGGCGAGGCGACCGGCGCCGATCTCGTCGTCTGCGCCTCCGACGCCGGGAGGTTCGCCGCCGGCCTGCGCGAACGCCTCGCCGACGTCGCCGAACTCCGCGTCGCGCCCGGCCCGGCCGTAGTCGAGCCGGGCCGGCTCCTGCCTTCCGGCGGCGGCGACCACTACCGGGTCTTCACCCCGTACTGGCGGGCCTGGTCGCAGGCTCGATGGAGGGGCGTCGAACCCGAACCCGAGCGCCTGCGCACCCCCAACCTCCCCGACTCGGACGAACTCCCGCCCGCCGATGCCACCGCGACGCACCTGCCGCCGGGCGGCGAGCGCGCCGCGCTCGCGCGCCTGGACGCGTGGGCGCCCGGCTCGGACGACTACCCCGACCGGCACGACGACCTCGCCGGCGACCGGACTTCGCGCCTCAGCCCTTACCTCGCCCTCGGCTGCCTGTCGGCCCGCGAACTCGCGGCCGACCCGCGTCTGCCCGAAGCCCTGGTCCGGCAGTTGTGCTGGCGCGACTTCCATCTCCAAGTCCTGGCCGCGTTCCCGTCGCTCACCGACGTCCCGTACCGGCGCGGGGCCCGCGACGACTGGGAGTCCGACCCGGCCGCGCTCGAGGCGTGGCGGCGGGGCGAGACCGGCGTCGGCATCGTCGACGCCGGGATGCGTCAGCTCCTGGCCGAGGGCTGGATGCACAACCGGGCCCGGCTCATCACCGCCGGATACCTCGTCAAGACGCTCGGGCTCGACTGGCGCGCGGGCGCGGCCTGGTTCGCGCGCCACCTGGTCGACCTCGACGAGGCGAACAACTGGGGGAACTGGCAGTGGACCGCCGGGACCGGCAACGACACCCGGCCGAACCGCGGGTTCAACCACGAGCGGCAGGCGGCCCGATTCGACCCCGACGGGGCCTACCGTCGCCGCTGGGCGCCGTCGTGAGGCGGCGCCTCCCGGCCGGAGCCGGCCGCTTTCATCGCCTCGGTGCTGACTTCGAGGAAGCGGGCGACGACCATCCGCTCCTCGGCGGTGAACCCCGCCCACGATTGCGCGAACGCGATCGCCAGCGGCGTGAACAGGTGCCGGTTCGCCTCCACGGCCGCCTCGGGCACGTTCAGCGCCACCCGGCGGCGGTCCCCGGCGGGGCGCGAGCGCTCGACGTGTCCGAGGGTCTCGAGCCGGTCGATGAGCGCCGTCGTGGCCGAGGGGCTCAGTCCCAGCTCCCGCGCGAGCGCGCCCGGTGACATCGGCTCGCCGCGCCGTGCGGCGTCCATGACCACCAAGAGCGCGTTGACGTCGGTGCGGTGGAGCCCGTGCACGGCCCCGAACCGCTCGGCGTACCGGTCGGACTCGACGGTGAGGGTCTGGAGGAGCCGGGTGAGGTCCAGGTCGGTCGGCGCGTCGTCACCGCCGGTGTCGCTGGTCATGGGCGAGGTTCCTGTCCGTGTCGGTGGTCGACCTGTATCTTACTATTTCGATCATCGAAATATATGTCGATGGAAGCACCTGCTGCTGGACGAGGAGACCGCATGGCCCCCGAACGACCGCAACCCGTCAGCCGACTGCGCTGGCTCCTCCCCGCGCTGCTCGCGCTCGCCTGGCTCGCCGTGGGCGGCCTCGCCGGGCCGTTCGCCGGGAAGCTCAGCGAGGTCGCCGTCAACGACGGCTCCGCGTTCCTCCCGTCCTCAGCGGAATCCACCGAGGTCAGAGAGGCGCAGGCGGCCTTCGACGACACCGAGGCGACCCCGGCGGTCATCGTGGCCGAACGCAGCGGCGGCCTCGGTGAAGCCGACCTCGCCTACCTCGCGGCCGCGAGCGCCGCCCTCGCCGAACTCGAGTTCAACGCCGGCCCGCCGATCCCGCCGCAGCTCTCCGGGGAGACCCCTCCCGAAGCGGCGCAGACGGTCGTCCTCATCGACGCCGCCGCCGACGAATCCGAGGCCGTCGCATCGATCCGCTCGCTCCTCGACGAGGGCCGCCCGGACGGGCTGGACGTGCTCGTCACCGGCCAGGCCGCACTCGGCGCCGACCTCGGCGAGGCCTTCGGCGGCGTCGACGGCCTCCTCCTGCTCGTGGCCGCCGCCGTCGTCGCCGTGATCCTCGTCCTCGTGTACCGCTCCCCCCTGCTGCCGGTCCTCGTCCTGCTCACCTGCGGGTTCGCACTCGCGGCAGCGAGCGCCGCCGTCTACGCGCTCGCCGACGCCGGCGCGATCGACCTGAACGGGCAGAGCCAGGGCATCCTGTTCATCCTCGTCTTCGGCGCCGCCACGGACTACGCGCTGCTCCTGGTGTCCCGCTACCGCGAGGAGCTGGCCCGGGAGGTCCCCGGCGGCCGGGCCGACCGGTTCACCGCGGTCCGCCGCGCCCTGCGCGCCACGATCGAGCCGATCGCCGCATCGGCGGGCACGGTGGTCCTGGGCGTGCTGTGCCTGCTGTTCAGCGAGCTCGAGTCGAACCGGGGCCTCGGCCCGGTGGCGGCCATCGGGATCGGCGCGGCGTTCCTCGCCGCGGTGACGTTCCTGCCGGCGGTGCTGGCGCTGTTCGGGCGGGCCGCGTTCTGGCCGCGCCGCAGCGGCGGCGCCCGCCGCTCGCGCCTGTGGTCGAACGCGGCCGGGCTGGTCGCGCGCCGCCCGCGCGCCGTGTGGGCGACGACGGCCGCGGGCCTGGTCGTCCTCGCGGCGTTCATGGTGCAGCTCCGCGCCGACGGCACCGCCCAGACCGAGGTGTTCCTCACCGACGTCGACTCGGTGGCCGGTCAGGAGGTCCTCGCGGAGCACTTCCCGGGCGGCTCGGGCGCGCCCGCGGTGATCGTCGCGAACGAGTCGCGGCTCGACGCGGTGCTCGCCGCCGCCGACGTGGACGGGGTCGCCGCGGCCGCCCCGGCCGTCGACGAGTCGGGCGAGGTCCGGGTCGTGGACGGGCTCGTGGAGATCGAGGCGGTCCTCGAGGACGCGCCGGACAGCGACGCCGCCATGGCCGCCGTGGAGCGCCTGAGGGAGTCGGTCCACGCCGTCGACGGCGCCGACGCCCTCGTCGGCGGCCCGACCGCGATCCAGCTCGACACCCTGGCGACCTCCGAGCGGGACCGGGCGGTGATCATCCCGATCGTGCTCGCGGTGATCCTCCTGGTGCTCATGGCCCTGCTGCGGTCCATTGTGGCGCCGCTGCTGCTGACCGCGACGGTGGTGCTCTCCTTCGGCGCCACCATGGGCGTCTCGGCGCTGGTGTTCAACCATCTCCTCGGGTTCCCCGGCGCCGATCCGACGGTCGTCCTCTTCGGATTCGTGTTCCTCGTGGCCCTCGGCATCGACTACAACATCTTCCTGATGACGCGCGTCCGCGAGGAGTCCGGGCGGATCGGCACGAAGGCGGGGACGCTGCGCGGCCTGGTCGCCACCGGCGGGGTCATCACCTCGGCGGGGGTGGTCCTCGCGGCGACGTTCTCGGCGCTCGCGGTCCTGCCGATCCTGTTCCTCGCCCAGATCGCGTTCGTCGTGGCCTTCGGGGTGCTCCTCGACACCGTCGTGGTCCGCTCCCTGCTGGTCCCGGCGCTCACCGTCGACATCGGCAGGGCCGTCTGGCGCCCCTCGAAGCTGGCCCGGGTAAGGCCCCTCAGCCGAAAGTAAGGGGCCTGAGGGCCCGGCGGCCCCGAACTAAGGAAGGCGAGGGCCGCTTCGACGCGGACGCCCGATGCGTTGCCCCGGGCCTCAGCCGGAGCATTGGTGTCAGGCCGGAAACGCCGGCCACCGACACCGAAGGAACGAAGATGAACGACTTCGACCTGCACTACCTGCACTACGCCCGCTCCGAGGAGCTCCGCAAGGAGGCCGAGAACGAGCGCCAGGCGCGCCGCATCCTCAAGGCCGCGAAGGAGACCCGCCGCGGCGGCAGCCACGTCCGCCACAGCGGCGTCGCCGACCGCGTCGTCCGCGCGCTGGGCCTGCGGCACGGCGACGAGACCCGGGGGGAGGACGCCGGCTCCGGCTCCTCCCCCCGAAAAGAGCGGGCCTCCGTGTCCTAAGGGCGTGTCATGATTGCAGACATGCCGCGCCTAGGTTCCGACCTCCCGCTCTTCGCCCGCGACACCGAGCTCGCGACGCTGCGCGACGCGCTCGACGCCGCCAAGCAGGGCCGGCCGGCCACGGTCCTGGTCTCAGGGGACGCGGGGGTCGGGAAGACCCGGCTCCTCCACGAGTTCAACGACAACGCCGGTGACGGTGTCCTCACCGTCACCGGCCACTGCCTCGACACGGCCGACTCGGCCCTCCCCTACCTGCCCTTCGCCGAGATCGTCGGCGCCCTCGCGCGCGAGCACCCCGACCTCGCGACCGCCCACCCCGGCCTCCGTCCGCTCCTCCCCGGCCACCCCGGCACGGCCGAAGGGGACCTCGGGCGGCTCGGCCTCTTCGAGGCGTTCCACGCCGCCCTCGCTGACCTCGCCGCCGACTGCACCGTCGTCATCACCCTCGAAGACCTCCACTGGGCCGACCGCTCCAGCCGCGACCTCCTCGCCTTCCTCACCTCCCGCCTCACCGGCCAGCGCCTCCTCATCCTCGGCTCCTACCGCGCCGACGCCGTCCACCGCGGCCACCCCCTCCGGCCGCTCCTGGCCGAACTGGTGCGCCTCCCGGCCGTCCAGCGCCTCCAGATCGACCCGTTCGACGCCCAGCACGCCGCCGACTTCGTGCGCGAACTCAACACCGGGCTCGACGACGTCTCCGTCGCCAAGATCGCCGCGGCCTCCGAGGGGAACGCGTTCCTCGCCGAAGAACTCGCCTCCGCCGAGACCCACACGGTCACCTTCGAGCTCGCTGAGGTTCTCCTCTCGCGCCTCGAGCGACTCCCGGACGCCGCCCGCGGCGTCGTCCGCCTCGCGTCGGTCCTCGGCCGCCGGTTCACCTACCGCCGCTTGAACGCCGCCGCCTGGTCGATGCTCGACGAGACCGGCCTGCGCCACGAGCGCGAACTCGACGAGGCCCTGCGCGCCGCGATCTCGCACGGCATCATCGTCCAGAAGAGCCCCGACACGTACGCGTTCCGGCACGCCCTCCTCGGCGAGGCCGTCTACTCCGACCTCCTTCCCGGCGAACGCATCCGGTACCACCAGAAGATCGCCGAATCCCTCGCCGGCGACAACGGCAAGGGCGCCGAGGCCGAACTCGCCCACCACGCGTACGAGTCCGGCGACCTGCGCTGCGCGCTCGCGGCGTCGGTGCGCGCCGCCGAAGAGGCCGTCGAACTCGCCGCGCCCGCCGAAGCCCTCCTCCACCTCGAACGGGCCCTCGCCCTGTTCGAGCGCGTCCCCGCCGCGCAGCGGCCCGAAGGCGTCAGCGAGCTGCGGCTCACCCTCCGCGCCGCCGCGAACGCCGAGGCGTCCGGCGAGATCAAACGCGCCCAGTCGTACTCGGCCGCCGCGGTGCGCCTCGCCGACGCCTCCGGCGACCCCATCCTCGGCGCCTCGACCCGCCGCAAGTACGCCAAGCACCTGCTCACCATCGAAGGCGACGAAGCCGAAGCCCAGCGAGTCGCCTGGGAGGCTTGGGAACTGGTCAAGGACGAGCCGCCGCGCGCGGTCAAGGCCTGGGCGCAGGCCGTCGTCGCCCGCACCTGCTGGGCCAACCGGAAGCACCAGGACGCCTCGACCTGGGCGGCCCGCGCCATCGCGACGGCCGACACGGTGATCGAGTCGGGCGAACCCGACGAGCGCGGCGGGGCCCGCGCGGCGAAGGCCGACGCGATCCTGACCGAGAGCATGGCCGCGTTCCGGTTCGGCGGCCTGTCGGTCGAGCGCACCATCGCCCGCAGCGCCGAGGCGCTCGACCTGGTCCGGGGCCTCACCTGGCACGAGGTGGAGCTGCGCGCGCACTTCAACCAGGGCCTGGTCCTGGTCGAGCACGCCCGGGTCCCCGAGGCGCTCGAGCACTTCGACCGCGGCATGGAGCGGGCCCGGCGCACCGGCGACAAATGGAGCACCTGGGGCCTCGAGATCGCCGTCCGGCAGGTCATCTGCAACTACATGCTCGGCCGCTGGGACGAGGTCGACGCGAACGGCGAGATGGCCTCCAGCGTCCTGCCCGGCGTCGTGCTCACGCGCCTCGCCGCCGCCGTCCTGCTCGTGGACGTCGCCCGCGGCCGGTTCGAGACGGCCGACCGGCGCCTGGACTACCTCGCCGACCGGTGGCAGATCGACGGCCAGGTCCTCGCCCTCTCCTCGCTGTGCGGCGCGGAACTCGACCGCTGGCGCGGGCGCCCGGCCGACGCGGTCCGCCGCGTCGAGCGCGCCACCGAGTGGATGAGCCGCATGCGAGGCTACTACCTCGCCGGGGTGTCGGTGTGCGCGGCGGGCATCGGCGCCGCCGCCGACCTCGCCCGCGAACGGCGCCAGGACGGCGATGCCGCCGGCGCGAAGGACGCGGTCGCCGCGGGTGAGCGCCTCGTCGAGCGCGCTCGCTTCTTCCTGGAGCACGGCCAGCCGCTCTCCGGCACGCTCGGACCCGAGGGCCGGGCCTGGGTCGCCCAGCTCGACGCCGAGGAGTCGCGCCTCTACGGCGACGGCGACCCGGCACTGTGGCGGGCGGCCGCCGACGCGTTCGACTACCGCAGGGCCCTCGCGGCCGACGCGGGCGAGGACGCGCCGAAGACCGACCCGGTCCCGAAGCTGAGCGAGCAGGAGCGGCTCGACCTCGCGCTCGCCGACCCGCTCGCTGCGGGGGTGCTCGCGATGGTCGAAGGCGACCGCGACGCCGCTCCGGCCCTGGACTGGGCCGAGCCGTACCGGCAGGCGTACGCGCGCTGGCGGCTCGCCGAGGCGCTGCTCGCCGCCCCGGGCGCGGACGCGCGGGTGCAGGCCGCGGAGGCGCTGTTCGCGGCGAAGCGGACCGCGATCGAGCTCGGTGCCGAGCCGCTGCTCAAGGAGGTGTGCGCGCTGGCCGAGCGGGCCCGCCTCGATGCCGCGATGCCGACGTCGAGCCCGTTGACGCCGAGGGAGCTCTCGGTGCTGCGCCTGGTCGCGCGGGGCCTGACGAACCGGCAGATCGGCGCCCAGCTGTTCATCTCGGAGAAGACCGTGAGTGTGCACTTGTCGCGGGCGATGGCGAAGCTCGAGGTCGCCGGCCGCGCCGCCGCGGTGAACGCCGCCCACCTCCGCGGCTACCTCGCGGAAACGGGCTGAGACCGCGCCCTGGGGCGGTCATGGCCGGGCCGCCCGGGGACTGGGACGAGTACGACACCGAGCTTGATGCGGTGTGCGGGTAGGCATGGGGGAGGACCCGGGTCCGCTCCGTGAAGCCGGCCGAGCCGCGGGGACGCAGTGCGTGAAGGCGGCCCGCGCGGGTCGGCCCGGCAGCGCTCGAATCGGGGACCGGCGGGACCGGGACCGATCGGGGTGGGGCGGTGCGGCCGAGTTGCGGCCGCCGCCGCCGGTTTCGATACCCCGGGTTGACTCCGGCGGGCCGCATAGTCCCAAAGGTGTATGCGGGTTGTCTCCTCCGGCCCGATGCCGCGGCCGGGCCGCGCCGCGAACATTGCGTGCATGAAGCGGCGTAAAGCACTGAAGTGGACCCTCATCGGTGTCGGCGGCGGCGTGGGCGTGATCGCCCTCGGCGGGGCCGGGAGCCTCGCGTACCTCTACTCCGACGCGAGACTCGACACCGCCGGGAAGGTCGACTTCGCCAACCCCCTCGGCATCCCCCCGCTCGCCGAATCCTCTCCCGACCCCTCGGGCGCCCGCGTGTTCAACCTCGAGATCAAGGCCGGCGCCACCGCGCTCAAACCGGGCCGGGAGACCGAGACCTGGGGGATCAACGGGGACTTCCTCGGTCCGACCATCCGCGCGAAACGCGGCGAGGAGATCGCCTTCTCCGTCTACAACGGACTCGACGAGGGCACCTCGATCCACTGGCACGGCATGCACCTGCCCGCGGTCATGGACGGCGGACCGCACCAGGAGATGGAACCCGGCGGCGACTGGACTCCCCAGTGGACGATCAACCAGCCGGCGGCGACCCTCTGGTACCACCCGCACCCGCACGGCCGCACCGGCGCCCACGTCTACCGCGGCCTCGCCGGGATGTTCATCGTCGACGACGAGGAGTCCGAGGCGCTCCCGCTGCCCTCCGAGTACGGCGTCGACGACGTGCCGATGATCGTCCAGGACCGGAACTTCGACGGCGACAACCAGTTCAAGGACGGCGGCTCGTTCCTGAGCACGCAGGGCATCCTCGGCGAGGAGATCACCGTCAACGGCACCCTCGGCCCCTACTTCGACGTCACGACCCGCCTGGTGCGGCTGCGGCTGCTCAACGGCTCGGTCTCGCGCCTGTACAACTTCGGATTCGCCGACGACCGCCCGTTCTCGCTCATCGCCACCGACGGCGGCCTGCTGCCGACCGCGTGGGAGACGAACCGGCTCCAGCTCTCCCCCGGCGAGCGCGCCGAGATCGTCGTCGCGTTCGAGCCCGGCGAGACCGCCGTCCTCCGCTCCCACCCGGCCGACGAGGGCTACACGGCACCGCTCGGGCGCTTCAACGGCGCCGACGACCGCCTCGACATCTGCGAGTTCCGGGCCGCCGAGACGCTCGCCGACGAGACGTCGATCCCCGAGGCCATGGGCACCGCGCCCGACCTCGACCCGTCGGAGGCCGCCGAGGAGCGCTCGTTCTCACTCTCGGGCTTCAGCCAGATCAACGGCGAGTCGATGGACCTCGGGCGCATCGACTTCGGCGTCCGCGAAGGCACCGTCGAGGTGTGGGAGGTGAGCAACGCGGACGGCTACATGCACAACTTCCACGTGCACGACGTCCAGTTCCAGGTGCTCTCGGTCGACGGCGCCGAGCCCCCGGAGCGGCTGCGCGGCTGGAAGGACACGATCCAGCTCGTCCCGCAGCGCAAGTACCGGCTGGCGCTGCGGTTCGCCGACTACACCGACCCGAACCTGCCGTACATGTACCACTGCCACATCCTCGCCCACGAGGACACGGGAATGATGGGCCAGTTCGTGGTCCTCGGCGAGGGCGAGGCGATCGGGCAGGTCCCGGGGCCGGTCCACTCCCACGGCTGACAGTCGTCCCCGCGACCGGGGTGCGCGGCCCGGGCGGGAGCGCGGAGCAGCCGCCGGCCCGGACCGCGACACAGGACAGGCGGCGCCGGTCCGGCCGCATCCGTAGGCACCACGGGGCCGGGCCGACGCCGCCGCAACGACTTCGGGGAAAGGGAAAGGGATCGGGGGGAGCGGGCCTCGGAATCAGGTTGCGCCCGAGGCGGTCTCGTCCGCTAGAGGCTGGAGTTGGCGATGTGCTTGGCGATCGCGGGCAGGTCGACGTTCTCGGTGAACTCGAAGCGCACCTTGCCGAGCCCGGAGAACCACAGGTCCAGTTCGCCGTCGTTGTCCATGAGGCCGTCGGTCTCCACCGAGTACGCCTGGATCCGGTTGTAGGGCAGGGACGCGTAGTCCTTCTTGCGGCCAGTGATGCCCTGGACGTTCACGGCGATGACGCGCTTGTCGGTGAAGACCACGAAGTCGCGCACGCCTTCGAAGGTCAGCACCACCGACTCGCCGTCGGCGAGCAGCGGGGCGACCTCGTCGCGGAACGCGGGGTCGTCGGTGACTTTGAGCTTGAACACTGAACCGTTGTCGAAATCGATCATGCGGGCAGGATATAGCCTGCGCCCCAAGCGTGCGTCAACGCGGATACTCCTGCGCCGCAAGGGCCGTCGCCTGCGCTACGACCACTTTGAGCGACCGGCCGAGCGCGGCGGCCGCCGCGGCGGCGTCCTCGTACTCGACCGAGGCGTTGACGACCTCGCCGCCCTCGAGCGCGATCTTCACCCCGATCGCATGACCGTCCACATCGACCCGAGTGTACCGGCGTTCGAGCGCGTACTTGTCGATCTCGTAGGAGCGCATGCCGATCGTGGTGGTGTGCCGCACGAGCGCCGAGCGCACCGCGGCGACGGCGTCGGCCCGGCAGAGCACGTGGACCGTGTGCGCCGGGCGGCCCTTCTTCATGAGGATCGGCGTCAGCCACGCGTCGGAGGCCCCCGCATCGAGCAGCGCCGCGAGGGCCGAAGGCCACAGGCGCGGATCGAGGTCGTCGACATTCGTCTCGATCACGACAGGCGTGCCCGACGGAGCACTCTGGCGGGCATCGGATTCGAAGTGCGGACCGTGGTGACGTCCTTGCGCTCCAGCGGCATCGGACTGTTGTCCGTCAGCTCGGGCTGCGGAGTCGCTGGGGCTGCGGTGGTCATGATCGACATCGCGGTCGCGGTCGCGGTCGTGGTCGTGCCCGTGGCCGTCGGCGTGTCCGCGTTCAGGAGCCGGTGCGCCCGCACCCCCGCGATGGACGTGCGCCGCGCGGCGGGGCGCCTCGATCTCGCGGCCGACCACGATCCGCAGCAGGTTCGCCCGCTCCTGCGGGTCGCGGCCGCCCGCGCCGGCGCCGACGCGCTCCACGACCATCTCCGGCAGCGGCCCGTACCCGGTCGCCGCGGCCGCGATGATCGCCGCGCCCGTCGGCGTGCACGCCTCGTACGGCACCGCCCCGACGACCGGCGCGCCCGCGTCGGCGAGCACCCGCAGCACCGCCGGAGCCGGCAGCGGGATCGACCCGTGCGAACCCCGCGTCGTACCGCCCCCCACCGTCACCGTCGAAGCGGTCAACCGGGCGACCCCCAGCGACGCCAGTCCCGCGGCCGCGCCCACGATGTCCGCGATCGAGTCGAGCGCGCCGACCTCGTGGAAGTGCACGTCCTCGGCGTCGATCCCGTGCGCCGCGGCCTCCGCCGCCGCCAGCCGCGCGAACGCGTCCAGCGCCAGCCTCCGGGCCTCCTCGTCGAGCGGCGCGCCCTCGAGCATCCCCCGGATCGACCGCCAGCGCCGGTCGTTCGCGGCCGCCCCGAACTCGACGTCGACCTTCACGGCCGCCAGGCCGTGCCGTGCGGTGCGCCCGGCGCGCAGCCGGATCGGCTCGGTCCCGAGCGCGTCGACCGCGTCCTGCATGAGCGCCAAGGGGACCCCGGCGTCGACGAGGGCGCCGAGGAGCATGTCGCCGCTGGCTCCCGCCGAGCAGTCGAGCCACGCGATCGTCATCGCGCCGCCTTGGCGCCCAGGATCCGTGCCGCGGCCATCGCGGCACCGAACCCGTTGTCGATGTTCACCACGGTCACGCCGGGCGAGCACGAGTTCAGCATCGTCAGCAGCGGTGCGAGCCCGCCGAACGCGGCCCCGTACCCGACCGACGTCGGCACCGCGATCACCGGCGCGGACACCAGGCCGGCGACGACGCTCGGCAGGGCCCCGTCCATCCCGGCCACCACGATCACGCAGACCGCCTCCCGCAGTTCGGGGAGCTTGTCGAGGAGCCGGTGCAGCCCGGCCACGCCGACGTCGGCCACCAGCCGGGCGTCGAGGCCGTTCGCGAGGGCAGTGATCTCCGCCTCATGGGCGACCGGCAGATCCGAGGTCCCGGCACAGACGACCGCGAGCGGCCCGGACTCGGGCTCGGGGAAGGCCCCGACCGCGCACACGCCCGCGCGGACGAGCACCTCGTCGCCCAACGCGTCGAGGACCGCCGCCTCGCAGGCCGCGTCGCAGCGGGTCGCGACCGCGACGCGCCCCGGGTGGGCCTGACGCAGCGCCGCGAGCGCCTCGACGACCTGCTCAGGGGTCTTGCCCGCCGCGTACACGGCTTCGGCCGTCCCCGTCCGGGCCGGCCGTCCCACGTCGATCTTCGCCCACCCCAGGTCCCGGTAGGCCCCCTCCTCGTAATGCACGCCCCTATCCTCCCTCCCGCCCGTCACCGGCCGCCACCCGAACCGGCCGGGCCGCGCGACCCCCCGATCCCGGTCCGGCCGGCCGCGTCCAGGGAACAGGGCGTCGGACAACGGTCACCGAGCGTTCACCGGAACCCGGGCGTGTTCACCGCCGACATGTGCGCCTGTCACCGTTGTGCGGCCGCCGCGTCGTCCCCACCGTCTATCGTTCAAAGGGTGTCCCAGCCGCTGATCGCCGCCCACCGCGGCGCGAACGAATTCCTTCCGGAGCACTCCCTCGCCGCGTTCCGACAGGCGATCGTGGAGGGCGCCGACGCGTTCGAGTTCGACATCCGCCTCACCGCCGACGGGCACCTCGTCCTGCACCACGACCGGACGATCAAACGCACCTCCGACGGCAAAGGAGCGGTGGCCGACCTCACACTCGCCCAGTTGCGGGAGTACAACTTCGCGCACCGCTTCCCCCACTGCGCCGGCAACCCCGAAGCCGAGCGGATCCCGACCCTCGAGGACCTCTTCGGCCTCGTCGTCGACTCCGGCAAGCACATCCGGCTCCTCATCGAGGCCAAGCACCCGTGCAAGTTCGGGCCGCGCCTCGAGCTGCGGCTCTGGGAGACCCTGCGGCGCTGGCCCGGCCTGGACGTCACCGTCATGTCGTTCTCGCGCGCCGCGCTCAAGACCTGGCGCGGCCTGGACTCGGACACGCCTCTGGTGTGGATCTTCGAGTACCCGTTCCGCCGTCCCCCCGAGGGCGTGCAGGTGCTCAGCTCCCGGGTCGACTACATCGACTCGACCCCGGACTTCGTCGAACGCAGCCACGAGGCCGGGTACGAGGTGTACACCTGGACGGTCAACGACGCCGACACCGCGCACCGCATGGCCGGCCTCGAAGTCGACCTGATCTTCACGGACCGGCCGGCGGCCATCCGGCAGACCCTCACCGGCTGACACGCGCCCCGCGCCGCCGAACCCCTCTGTCGAGCCGTCGCACGGGAAGTCCGTCCCGCCGCGTCCCCGCTGCACGAAACTGAGGACAGGCCGGTCAAGCAGGGACATATCCCACGGGCGCCCAAGACCCGTAATGCTGGCGTCGCGCCTTTGTAAAAGGTAGGTTGCTGTATAGCCTCCGACCGGTAGCGAGGAAGGAAGGGGACCGCGATGCCAGCTGCGATACCGGCGCCCGAGCGGCTGCGCGTCCCCCACCAGTCCGGGGCGCCCGGCCAGGTGCGCCGGTGGCTGCGCGAGTCGCTCCCCGACCTCCCCGACGAAGCCCGCGACGACCTCCTCGTGTGCGCGACCGAGCTCGTCTCGAACGCCGTCCGCCACGCCCGGCCGCTTCCCGGCAACGAGGTCTGCGTCGCGTACGCCCTCGGGCCCTCGGACGTCGAGGTCCGCGTCATCGACGGCGGCTCCCGCACCCGCCCGCACGTCTGCTCGGTCAACCTCGACTCCGCCCACGGCCGCGGCATGTTCATAGTGTCCAAACTGTCCACCGACTGGGGGGCCCGGACGCTCGGCGACGGCACCCAGGAGGTCTGGGCGAGGATCCCCCTCCGCTGACGCGGCTCGGCGTCCGATCGCATGGCGGTCGGGCCCTCCTGGCGCGCTCGCCGCCGGAGTTCCGCGATGCCGCTCCCGCACGCGCCGGCCGGAAATCGATCGGCGCCAGTGCGATCGGGGCGCCGCGACGGGGCCTGCGATCGCGCACGCGGCCTTCCGAAGCCGTGCGGCTCCCGTTCCCGCCCGCCGTGGAACCGGTGCCGCCGGCGACCGCCGACCGGTGCCGCGAGCCCCGCCACCGTACGCTGGGCGGGTGTCGAACCGTCCGCTCTTCATCGACCTCGCCTTCTACGCCGCGGCCGCGGTCTTCGCGGGCGCCACCGCCCTGTGGACCACCCTCGAACCGCACTCGCAGTGGGGCGCCGTCGCCTTCGGCGGCTACCTGCCCGCCGCGATCTGCGCGGGCGTGCTGCTCACCCAGACCGGGACGGTGTGGCGCGGGCGGGCGCTCGTCGCGGCGGGCACCGCGGCCGCCGTCACCGCGATCCCGCTGGTGTTCATGGCCGTCGACCGCGCGAGCGGCGTCACCGGACGCGCCCAGGAAGAGGTCCTCGTCGTCGAATCCTCCGGCGAGCGACTCCTCGACACCGGCAGCCCGTACCTCCACGCGGACGCCATCGCAGCGCTCGCCGAGCCGCTGCTCGGCTACAACCCGTACCAGCCCGGCATGGCCGTCTTTGGGCTGCCCGCGGCGGTCTTCGGCGGGCACTGGTGGACGGACGCGCGGATCTGGTTCCTCCTCGCGGCCGCGGCCTGCGCCGCCGCGGCGGTGAACCTGCTGCGCCGCCGCCCAGGCGAACTGGGCGCCGGCAAGGGCCCGCTGCTGCGCGCCTTCCAGGCCACGTTCGTGTTCCCGGTGTGCGCCTTGACGTTCGCGACCGGCGGCGACGACATGCCCGTGGTCGCGCTGATCGTCCTCGCCCTCGCGTTCGCCCACCGCGACCGCCCGCTCGCCGCCGGCCTGGCCGTCGGCGCCGCGGCGGCGCTGAAGCTCTTCGCATGGCCCGCGGCCGTCGTCATCGGCTTCCTCATGTACGCCTCGCATTCGTCGCCGGAGCCGCGACACGGCGGCCTGCCCCGCTATCTCGCGGGCTTCGCGCTCCCCGTCGCGGTCACGATGCTGCCGGTCCTCGCCGTCGACGCGCGCGGGTTCTTCGACAACGTCATCGCCTTCGGGCTCGGCCGCGGTGTGGTCGCCTCGCCCGCGCAGTCGCCGCTGCCCGGGTTCCTCATCGCGAACCACGTCCCCGGCGGCGAGCTCATCGCACCCGGGCTGCTCGGCCTGGCCGCGCTCGTGATCGCGGGGCTGCTGTGGACGCGGCCGCCGGCGTCCGCCGCGTCGGCGGCCCTGTGGTGCGCGGCCGGACTGTCGACCGCGTTCCTGCTCATGCCGTCGACGCGCTTCGGGTACCTGCTGTACCCGGTGGTGCTCCTCGGCTGGTGGCTGCCGCTGCGCGACGCCATCGCCGGATCGGCCCACGGGACGCTGTTCGCGGGCGTCGCGAACGAGGCGGTCGACGAACTCGAGCACGAGACCGGCCCCGGACCGTCGCTCGCGGTGGAGTGGTGGCGCTGACGAATGGCGGCGCTGACGCGCGGCTAGACCGCCATGTCGACGAAGCGCGACAGGTGCAGCTGGGCCGCCACGGTGATCGTGTCCGTGGCGCCGTTGCGGTGCTTGGCGACGATGAAGTCGGCCTCGCCGGCGCGCGGGGACTCCTTGTCGTAGTAGTCCTCGCGGTGCAGGAGGATGACGACGTCCGCGTCCTGCTCGAGCGAACCGGATTCGCGGAGGTCGGAGAGCTGCGGGCGCTTGTCGGTGCGCTGCTCGGGCCCGCGGTTGAGCTGGGCGACCGCGATCACCGGGCACTGCACCTCCTTGGCCAGGAGCTTGAGCCCGCGGCTGATCTCGGAGACCTCCTGCTGGCGCGACTCGACCTTCTTCGGCGAGGTCATGAGCTGCAGGTAGTCGACGACGATGAGCTTGAGGTCGTGGCGCTGCTTGAGGCGGCGGGCCTTGGCCCGGATCTCCATCATGGTCATCGACGCGGTGTCGTCGACGAACAGCGGCGCCTCGGAGATGTCGCCCATGCGCTTGGCCAGGCGGGTCCAGTCGTCGTCGGACAGGTCGCCCGAGCGCAGGACGTGCATGGGCACGCGCGTCTCGGCGCTCAGCAGCCGCATGACGATCTCGAGCTTGCTCATCTCGAGGCTGAACAGGGCGGCGGCGTGCCGGTGGTGGAGCGAGGCGTGCCGCATGAAGTCCATTGCGGCCGTGGACTTCCCGGCGCCCGGGCGGCCGGCGACGATGATGAGCTGGCCGGCCTGGAGCCCCGAGAGGAGCCGGTCGAGGTCGGCGAACCCGGTGGGGATGCCGGTCATGACGCCCTGGTTCGCGCCGATGGCCTCGATCTCGTCCATCGCCGGCTGGAGGAGGTCGGACAGGACCGCGAAGTCCTCGCTCTGGCGGTTGTCGGTGACCTCGTAGACGGCCTGCTGCGCCAGGTCGACGAGGTCGTCGATGTCGCGGCCGCCCTGGCCCCCGCCGTACCCGTACTGGACGACCTTGGTGCCGGCCTCGATGAGGCGGCGCAGGATCGCCTTCTCCTTGACGATCTTCGCGTAGTACCCGGCGTTCGCGGCCGTGGGCACCGTGTTGAGCAGATCGTGGAGGTAGGGGCCGCCGCCGATCTTGGCGAGGTCGCCGGTGTCGGCGAGCGCCGCCGCGATCGTGACGGCGTCGGCGGGCTCGCCGTTGCCGAACTTCTCGATGACGGCGTCGAAGATCATGCCGTGGGAGGGCTTGTAGAAGTCGCCCGGGCCGAGGATCTCGAT
Organism: Glycomyces albidus; assembly: GCF_009451885.1. GTDB lineage: Bacteria > Actinomycetota > Actinomycetes > Mycobacteriales > Micromonosporaceae > Glycomyces > Glycomyces albidus. The sequence goes on along the minus strand of NZ_WIAO01000036.1, from coordinate 21,327 downwards.
GACGTCGGCGATCGCGTCCTTGCTCATGAGCATGCCGCCGAGGACCGACATCTCCGCCTGGAGGTCCTGGGGCGGGGTGCGCTCGTAGGTGCGCGCGGCGCCGCCGAAGGGGTCCTCCGGAGGCGTGTCGAAATAGGAGCCGTTGGCGCCGTTGGGGCCCCGCTGCGAACCGTTGGAGCCGCGCGAGAAGACGCCGTCCGTCGACACGTCGGTCATGTCCTCCACCCCCTCGGTCACCGTGCGTTCATGGAGACAGTACCGCCCGCATACGACAGAAGGGCGGCGTCAATGACGCTATGTCGCGCCGGGCACGGTTGCAAACGACCCTGTGGACAACCTGTGGACAAGGCTGTGGACAACCTGTGGATAACTAGGTGCGGGCCTGTGGACAACCTGTGGACAAAGACGCGAAGTCGGCTCGGATCCGGTGCGGGAGCTGCGGATACGTCATCCACCGGCTGTGGATGGAAATCCGTTCGTGCCAACTTGGCACTAGAGTTGGGAGCGGACCCCGGCACGGATCAGAAGAGAGACCGGCTCATGACCGCTCCGCAGCGCCCCGAACGCAGGCCCCGCCTCGACCCCGAAGGGGACGACCGGCCAGGCGAGCGCGCGTTCACGCCGACGTTGCTGGTGACCCTCGCCTGGTACGCGGTGCCCGCGCTCGTCTACCTGACGTGGGTGCTGTGGCAGCCGCCGGTCGACGCGAACTGCGCCGACACCGGCTGCACGGCCGCCGCACGCATCGGCGCGGCCGTCTCGGGCGGCTGGGCCTGGACGCTCTCGTCGCTGACCGCGAGCCTCCTTGTGGCCGTGCTGCTCCGGCTCCCGCGCGCGGGCTGGCGCGCCGGCGTGGCCGGCTCGGCCGCCGCGATCCTCGGCGCCGGCCTGGTGACCGTGACACTGCGGACCGCCGGATGGGTGATCTGAGCGGACCGTGCGGACACGGCGAAGGCCCGCGACCGGTCACCGGTCGCGGGCCTTCGCTCCCGCCTGCTACTCGCGGCGGTACGCCCCTACTTCTTGCGGCGCTTCGCCGGGGTGACCTGAAGCTTGAACTTCGCGGTCACCTCCGGGTGCAGCTTCACCGTGACGTCGTAGGTGCCGACCGACTTGATGGTCGACGCGAGCTCGACGCGGCGGCGGTCGATCTTCGGGCCGCCGGCCTCGTCGACGGCCTTGACGATGTCGGCCGCGGTGATGGAGCCGAACAGGCGGTCGCCGTCGCCGGTGCGGGCGACGATGTGGGCGTCCGTCTGCTTGAGCTGCTCCGCCACCGAGCGGGCCTTGTCCAGGTCGTGGATCTGGCGGGAGGCACGCGCACGCTGGATCGCGTCGACCTCCTTCTGACCGCCCTTGGTCCACGCGATCGCAAAGCCCTGCGGCAGCAGGTAGTTGCGGCCGTAACCGGGCTTGACCTCGACCACGTCACCGGCCGAACCGAGGTTGGGCACCTCATGAGTCAGGATGATCTTCATGTTGCTCATGTCGCGCTCCTTCCTTAGCGGGTCTGGCTGGTGTACGGGAGCAGGGCCATCTCGCGGGCGTTCTTGACGGCCGCGGCGATCTGGCGCTGCTGCTGGGTGGTCACGCCGGTTACACGGCGGGCACGGATCTTGCCGCGGTCGGAGATGAACTTCCGCAGCAGCGCCGTGTCCTTGTAGTCGACGTAGGTGATGCCCTCTTTTTCAAGCGGGTTGGGCTTCTTCTTCGGCTTCCGCAGGGGAGCCGATTTCGGGTTGGCCATGTGTCTGTCTTGCCTCTTACTCGAGATCGTTCCGAGCGGCGCCGCCTGACGGCGGCCGCCCGGTTAGAACGGCGGGTCCTCGTCGAAGCCGCCGGCACTGGCGCCACCGCCGGCCGGGGCCGCCGAGGCCCAGGGGTCGTCGGGCATCGACGCGCCGGCGCTGGCGCCGCCGCCGCCCCCGAAGGAGCGGCCGCCGCCTCCGCCGCCGGCCGAGCCGGACCGGTTGAGCTTCGCGGTGGAGAACCGCAGCGCGGGGCCCACTTCCTCGACGTCGAGCTCGTACACAGTGCGCTTCTCGCCCTCGCGGGTCTCGTAGCTGCGCTGCTTGAGCCTGCCCTGCACGATCACGCGGGTACCGCGCGAAAGCGACTCGGCGACGTTCTCGGCGTACTGGCGCCAGACGCTGCAGGTGAGGAACAGCGCCTCACCGTCTTTCCACTGGTTCGACTCCTTGTCGAACGTGCGCGGGGTCGATGCGATGCGGAACTTCGCGACGGCGGCACCGGACGGCGTGTAACGCAGTTCGGGGTCGTCGACGAGGTTGCCGATAACCGTGATGACTGTCTCTCCTGCCATGACCTATCTCCTTGACGGTCTCGCAGTTGCAGGGTCGGGTTACCGAAGCTCCGGTCGCAGCACCTTGGTCCGCAGCACCGACTCGCTGAGCCGGAGCTGACGGTCCATCTCCGCGACGGGACCGGGCTCGGACTGCAGGTCGACGACGGCGTAGACGCCCTCGTTGCTCTTGTTGATCTCGTAGGCGAGACGGCGACGGCCCCAGACGTCGATCTTGTCGACGGCTCCCCCGGCGTCCTTGACGCCCTTGAGGAACTTCTCCAGCGTCGGGCCGACCTGGCCTTCCTCGATGTTGGGTTCGAGGATCACCATGAGTTCATAGTGCCGCAAGATCGCTCCACCTCCTTCGGTCTCAATCGGCTGCGGTCTCTCCGCAGCAGGAGGAATCACTTGCGCGCTGCCCAGTGGGCAACCTGGCAATCGTACCTGCTTACAGGCGGTGCGGCCGGGCCGCTCCGCCTGTGGTGTGACGGTACCCGCCGGGTGCGACAGCGGCGGCGGCGACACCGCCCCGAAACGGTCCGGGCGTCCGGTTCGGGGGAGGGCCGCGCCGGGCCCGGTCCGCGGCGCGGGCCGCGCTAAGTTGGGAGGCGTGACATCGGAGTTCCACTACACCGACCTGCTTCCCACCGGTCCGGACACCACTGAGTACCGCCTGCTCACCGAGGACGGGGTGAACACGGTCGAAGCCGCCGGGCGGCGGTTCCTCACCGTGGAGCCCGAGGTCCTCACGCAGCTCGCCGCCGAAGCCGTCAAGGACATCTCGCACTTCCTGCGCCCCGCGCACCTGGCCCAGCTCCGCTCCATCCTCGACGACCCCGAGGCCAGCGGCAACGACCGGTTCGTGGCGATGGACCTGCTCAAGAACGCGAACATCGCCTCCGGCATGGTCCTGCCGATGTGCCAGGACACCGGCACCGCGATCGTCATGGGCAAGCGCGGCCGCCACGTCCTCACCGACGGCCGCGACGCCGAGCACCTCTCGCGCGGCGTGTGGCAGGCCTACCGCGACCTCAACCTGCGCTACAGCCAGATGGCCCCGCTGACCATGTGGGACGAGAAGAACACCGGCTCGAACCTGCCCGCGCAGATCGACCTGTACGCCGAGGGCGACGACGCGTACAAGTTCCAGTTCATCGCCAAGGGCGGCGGCTCCGCCAACAAGTCGTTCCTGTTCCAGGAGACGAAGGCGATCCTCAACCCGGACGCGATGATGCGCTTCCTCGAGGAGAAGCTCCGCCAGATCGGCACCGCCGCGTGCCCGCCGTACCACCTGGCGATCGTCATCGGCGGCACCAGCGCCGAGTACGCGCTCAAGACCGCGAAGTACGCCTCCACGAAGTACCTCGACTCGATGCCGACCGAGGGCTCCCCGCTCGGGCACGGCTTCCGCGACGTCGGCCTGGAGCAGGAGGTCCTCGAGCTCACCCGCCGGTTCGGGATCGGCGCCCAGTTCGGCGGCAAGTACTTCTGCCACGACGTGCGCGTGATCCGGCTGCCGCGCCACGGCGCGTCCCTGCCCGTGGCGATCGCCGTCTCGTGCTCGGCCGACCGCCAGGCCATGGCGAAGATCACCGCCGAGGGCGTGTTCCTGGAGCAGCTCGAGCGCGACCCGAGCAAGTACGTGCCCGAGGTCCGCGAGGACGACCTCGAGGACGACGTGGTGCGCATCGACCTGAACCGGCCCATGGCCGAGATCCGCGCCGAACTCTCGAAGTACCCGGTGAAGACCCGCGTGTCCCTGACCGGGACGCTCGTCGTCGCCCGCGACATCGCGCACGCGAAGATCAAGGAGCGCCTCGACGCCGGCGAGCCGATGCCGCAGTACCTGAAGGACCACGCGGTCTACTACGCCGGACCCGCGAAGACCCCCGAGGGGTACGCCTCCGGGTCGTTCGGCCCCACGACCGCGGGCCGCATGGACTCGTACGTCGACCAGTTCCAGGCCGCGGGCGGCTCGTTCGTGATGCTCGCCAAGGGGAACCGCTCGCAGCGCGTCACCGACGCGTGCAAGGAGCACGGCGGGTTCTACCTCGGCTCGATCGGCGGCCCCGCCGCGAAGCTCGCGCAGGAGAACATCAAGGCCATGGAGGTCCTGGAGTACCCCGAGCTCGGCATGGAGGCGGTCTGGAAGATCGAGGTCGAGGACTTCCCGGCGTTCATCGTCGTCGACGACAAGGGCAACGACTTCTACGAGGCCACCCGCAAGCCGGTCCTGACCGTGGGCCGCCGCCGGCACATCACCGTCACGTAGGCCTTCGGACGCGAGGCCGCCGACCCTTGGGTCGGCGGCCTTTGCCGTTGCGCCCCTCGGCACCGGGTGGGCGCTGGGACTGCGCACGACGTTTGTCCGGATCGGTGCGAACGGACAGAACCGATCGGCCGCACGGCGAAATCGCGGGGCGGGAGCTGTCGCCGATGTCCGTCCGCGAGCGGTTTCGGGGGTTGCCTCGCCGCTCCCGAAGGCCCGCAAACCCACTGGTAGGCCGCAATCCGGGAGAACCGCGGGGACCGCGGGGCCGCGCCGTCGCGGATACGCTCCCATCACCGCTACCGACCGGTAGACCTCCCTCACCCCGGAACCCGCGATGATCGAGCACTTCTCCCACGGCTACACCACCCTCCCGGTGGCGTTCCTGGTCTCCATGACCGGATCCGCCCTCGGCCTCCTCCTCGCCCGGCACGCCCGCCGCCACGACCGGCTCCGCCGCCGGGCCCTCTGGCTCAGCGTCGCCGCGTTCGCCATCGGCGGCACCGGCATCTGGGTCATGCACTTCGTCGCCATGCTCGGCTTCGCGGTCCGCGACGCCGCGATCCTCTACGAGCCGTGGACGACCGCCCTCAGCGCCCTGATCGCCGTCGCGGTCGTCGCCTGCGGCCTCTTCGCGATCGGGCTCGGCCGCTACACGCCGCCCAAGCTCGCGGCCGCCGGCGCGCTCACCGGCCTCGGCGTGGCCGCCATGCACTACACGGGCATGGCCGCCGTCAGCGCCGACGTCGAGCTCGACTACCACCCCGGGTACGTCGCCGCCTCCGTCGCGATCGCGATCGCCGCGGCGACGACCGCGCTGTGGCTCTCGTGGCGGCTCCAGCGCGCGTCCTCGATGTGGCTGGCCTCGGCGGTCATGGCGCTCGCGGTGAACCTCATGCACTACACCGGGATGCTCGGCGTGCGGACCGGCGGCGAGGCCGGGGAGCCGCCGACCGGCGTCGACGCCGTCGACCTGGTCTTCCCGATGGCCGCACTGACCGCGCTCGTGCTCCTCTTCCTGGTGTTCACCGTCGTCATGGTCCCCACCGACGAGGAGATGCGCGCCGACCGGCACCTCGCCTCGCTCCAGCGCCGCACGACCGACCGCCCGGTCGCCGGGCGCAGGCCACCGCGCTACTGACGGCGCGGACCGGCCCCGCCTCGCGGCGGGACCGGTCCGCTTGCGGGGAAGCAGCCGTCAGCCGACGGTGTTCGCGAACCGGTAGCCGTTCGTGGCGTCCCAGTTGATCGACCAGGTCATGGCCCCGCCCAGGCCCGGGTAGGCCTGGTCGGGCACGAAGTTCCCGCAGTTCTGGCGGGTCTCCAGGCAGCGGATCGCGTCGTTGACCATCGCCGGGTCCACATACCCGGAGCCGGCGGCGCTCGGGACGGCCGGCAGGCCGAGGCCGACCTGGCTCGGGTCGAGCCCGGCCTCGAGCTGGATGCACGCCTGCGCGGTCAGGAAGTCGATGTCGCCCTGGGCGTACACCTGGCCGTCGCAGCCGAGCATGGTGCCCGAGTTGTAGTACTGCATGTTGACGATCGTCAGGATGTCCTTGGTGTTCACCGCGAGCCGGTAGTACCCGGCCGAAGTGGACTGGAAGTCGATCGTCTGCGGCGCCATCGTGTAGGTGAAGCCGGGCTTGGCGGCGCTGATCTGGCGCAGCGCGGTCTCGATCGCGCCGGCGTCGATCCCGTGCTCGAGGTCGATGTCGACGCCGTCGAAGCCGTACTCGTTCATGAGCGCGACCACGGAGTTCGCGAAGGCCGCGGCGGTCGCCGCGCTGTTGATGGTGACGTTGCCGCGCTCGCCGCCGACCGAGACGATCACCTCGCGGCCCTGGGCCTGGATCGCGTCGATGTCGGCCTTGAACTCGGCCTCGGTGTACCCGGCGTTCGCGAGGCTCGAGTCGAGCGCGAAGTCGACCTGGCCCGGCGTCGCGGTCGACTCGGCGAAGGCCACGGCGATGATGTCGTACGCGGCGGGGACCTCGTTCAGCTCCATGACGCCGGAGCCGTTGTCGAAGTTGTGCCAGTAGCCGGTGAGCAGGCGGTCGCCGTTGCCGGGGCCGCCGGTGGGCGGGTCGGTCGGCTCCTCGGTGGTGGGCGGCTCCGCCCCGTCGCAGGCGCCGAGGTCCTCCCAGACGCCCCACTGGCCGGTGGTGCCGGGGGTCTCGCCGGTGGTCCACCACTTGGCGCGGTACTCGCGGTCCTGGTGGCTGACGCGGTCGCCGCCGACGTAGACCGCGCTCCTCTGCCACGGCGCGCCTTCGCATGCGGCGACGGCGGACGCGCCGCCGGCGAAGGCGACCGGCAGGGCCGCGGCGCCCGCCGCGGCGAGGGTGGCGGCGGCGATGACCGCCGCGGTGCGTAGGCGTCGCAAGGGACCTCCATATATTTAAAGATTCCTAAATGTATCCCTCTCATCGTGTCGGTCGTCACGGTGCTTGTCAAGGGTTCCGGGCACGGAAAAATCCGACTCGCCCGGTTTGCGGACCGCTTGACGGTGGCCCGCAACCGAACGAGTCGGATTCCTTACTGTTCGCTATGCCGCGCCGCGCCGGCGCCGGGTCTCGGCCTGCGCCTGGAGGCGGCGCTCGCGCTTGCCGCGCGCGAGCTCGGTCTCGAGCGCGTCGAGCGGGCCGGCGAAGCCGTCGGCGAACCGTTCGAGCCACGCGCGCACGCGATCGAGCCCGGCGTCGTCCACGCCGTAGATCCGGCGGGTCCCCTCGGCGCGCACGGTGACCAGCCCGGCCTCGCGCAGCACCTTGAGGTGCTGGGAGACCGCCGGCTGCGAGATCGCCCCGCGCCCGCCGGAGAGCAGTCCGTTCAGGGCCCCGACGATCGCCCCCGCGGGCCGCTCCCCCTCGCCGAGGAGCTCCATGATCCGGCGGCGCACCGGGTCGCCGAGCGCGTCGAACGCGGCGTCGGTGCTCACGCTTCCGGGGACTCCTCCGGCAGCGTCGTGTAGAACCCGACGACGGCCTCCGCGGCGGCCTGGGCCGCCTCGGGGTCGTCGCCGTCGGCGATGGCCGCCTCGGCCCAGGCCCCGGCGAGGAGGCGCGCGTAGGCGACGCCCTCCGGGCTGACCATGAACGCCTCGAACGCGGCCGGGTCGAGCGGGACGCCGGTCGCGAGGTGGACGCCGAGGCCGTGGATGGCGCCGTCCCAGCCGACGCCGACCGCGCCGGGGCCGAACTGGCGCCACATCTCGGGGTCCACGGGCGCCTCGTGGACGAGCTCCAGAGAGGTGCCGCCCTCCAGCTTGCTCAGGCGCACCTCCAGCCACGACATCCCGCCGCCGAACTCCCAGGTGACGGCGAGGGAGTCGGGGGCGTCGCAGCGTTCGACGACGCCGCCGGCGTTCCCCTCGAACTGGTAGCGGCCGCCGACTTCGAGGTCGCCGCTGACGGGCAGGAACCACCGCGGCAGCCGTTCGGCGCTGGTGAGGGCGTCCCAGACGTCGGCCTGGTCGGCGCGGTAGGCGCGCCTGGCGACGAGCACTTTGGTCGGTTCGCCGTCGCGCTCGCCGGTGCGGATCTCGCGCGTCACCAGGCCGGCGGACGCGATCGGATCGGTGGGATCGGTCATGGCACCTCCTTGTATAAGTTGCTACTTATATTACGAGGCGGAGAGGGGCGCGTCAACCGAACCGGGAGATCCGGCCGTGAACGCGAACCGGCGCCGCCCGGGGGCGACGCCGTGCCGAAGCGCTCAGCGCTCCACGTAGCCGAGCAGGTCCTGCCTGGTCAGCACCCCGACCGGTTTCCCCTCGGCGAACACCATGAGCGCGTCCCGGTCCTGCAGGGCCGCCACGGCCCGCTCGACCTGCTCGCCCGAGCCGATCGTCGGCAGCGGCTCGCCGATGTGCCGCTCGATCGGGTCGTGCAGCGTCGCCTTCCCCCCGAACAGGGCGTCCATCAGGTCCCGCTCCGCGACCGCCCCCGCGACCTCGCCCGACGTCACCGGCGGCTCGGCCTTGAGCACCGGCATCTGGCTCACCCCGAACTGGCGCATGATGTCGATCGCCTCGCGCACCGTGTCCTGCGGGTGCACGTGGACGAGCTCGGGGATCTCCCCGCCCTTGCCCGCCAGCACCTCGCCGACCGTGGTCTCCCCGGAGGCGCCCAGGAACCCGTACTCGGTCATCCACGCGTCGTTGAAGATCTTCGACAGGTAGCCGCGCCCGCCGTCGGGCAGGATCACCACGATCACGTCGCCGGGGTCGGCCTCGCGGGCCACCGCGAGCGCCCCGACCACGGCCATCCCGGCCGAGCCGCCCACCAGCAGGCCCTCCTCGCGGGCGAGCCGGCGCGTCATCGCGAACGACTCGGCGTCGGTGACCTCCACGATCCGGTCGGCGATCCCCCGGTCGTAGTTCGCCGGCCAGAAGTCCTCGCCCACGCCCTCGACCAGGTAGGGGCGGCCCGTCCCGCCCGAGTACACCGACCCCTCCGGGTCGGCGCCCACGACCTGGACGCGCCCGCCCGAGACCTCCTTGAGGTACCTGCCGATCCCGGTGATCGTCCCGCCCGTGCCGACGCCCGCGACCAGGTGCGTGATCTTTCCGTCGGTCTGCTTCCACAGCTCGGGGCCGGTCTGCGCGTAATGCGACGCCGGGTTCGCCGGGTTCGAGTACTGGTCGGGCTTCCACGCCCCCTCGATCTCGTCGATGAGCCGGTCCGAGACCTTGTAATAGGAGCGCGGGTCTTCCGGGTCGACCGCGGTCGGGCAGACCACGACCTCCGCGCCGTACGCCTTCAGGACGTTCCGCTTGTCCTCGGAGACCTTGTCGGGGCACACGAACACGCAGCGGTAGCCGCGCTGCTGCGCCACCATCGCCAGGCCCACGCCGGTGTTCCCGCTGGTGGGCTCGACGATCGTGCCGCCGGGCCGGAGCGCCCCGGAGGCCTCGGCCTCGTCGATCATGCGCTGGGCGATGCGGTCCTTGATGGACCCGCCGGGGTTGAGGTACTCGATCTTGGCGAGCACGGTCGCGGCCACGCCCTCGGTGACCGAGTTGAGCTTCACCAGTGGGGTGTTGCCGATGAGGTCCAGGACGGATTCGAAGTACTGCATGCACTCAGCCTAGGCCCGAAACCGGAGCGGAGGCCGGAGGCCGGAAGGCGCGGAGCATCGGCTCCTCGATGGGGAGCGAACCGCCGACGGTCCCGGTGTACGCGACATCGGGGTAGGGCTCGGGCATCACGAACCGCTCACAGCTGCCGAGGTGAGCGGCGCGGGGCCGTGCGCGGCGGGCATGCGCATGCCGGGCGACGAGCGAAGTCACAGCGCCCCAGACCCGAGGGAAGGCGGCGCCTCGCCGACGACCAGCGTGATCGAGCCGTCGTTCGGGGACATCGAAGCCGCGGCCTCCGGCGGTGTGCGGAACCGCGATGCGCGTGCGGCGGCCGCCGCACGGACACCCTGACGCCCTTTGTCGCAGGGTGCCGCATCGTGCACGGCGGTCGCGATCGCGAACGCCGGTCCCGCAGCGTGGATACGATCGGCGGTGGTGGCGCCCGGACCGGACCGACCGGCGAAAATCAGGGCGCAGAACCTCTTACGCAGCAGCACCATCTACGAACCAGGGAGACACAGGCATGAGCACCGCCGACATCGGCGTGGTCGGGCTGGCCGTCATGGGCTCGAACCTCGCCAGGAACTTCGCCCGGCACGGCTTCACCGTCGCCGTCTACAACCGCACGTACGCCAAGACCGCCGAGCTGATCGACTCGCACGGCGACGAAGGCCACTTCGTGCCGTCCGAGGAGCTCGCCGACTTCGTCGCCTCCCTCAAACGCCCCCGCAAGGCCATGATCATGGTCCAGGCCGGCAACGCCACCGACGCCGTCATCGACCAGCTCGCCGCCCTCATGGAACCCGGCGACATGATCATCGACGGCGGCAACGCCCACTTCGAGAACACCCGCCGCCGCGAAGCCGCCCTCCGCGACAAGGGACTCCACTTCGTCGGCACCGGCGTCTCCGGCGGTGAGGAAGGCGCCCTCCTCGGCCCCGCGATCATGCCCGGCGGCTCCGAGGAGTCCTACGAGTCCCTCGGCCCGATCCTCGAGGCCATCGCCGCCAAGGCCCCCGACGGCACCCCCTGCTGCACCCGCCTCGGCCCCGACGGCGCCGGGCACTTCGTCAAGATGGTGCACAACGGCATCGAGTACTCCGACATGCAGCTCATCGGCGAGGCGTACGACCTCCTGCGCCGCGGCATCGGCATCGAACCCGCCGACCTCGCCAAGATCTTCGCCGAATGGAACGCCGGCGACCTCGACTCCTACCTCATCGAAGTCACCGCCGAAGTCCTCGGCCACACCGACGCCGCCACCGGCAAGCCCCTCGTCGACGTCATCGTCGACCAGGCCGGCCAGAAGGGCACCGGACGCTGGACCGTCCAGAACGCCCTCGACCTCGGCGTCCCCGTCACCGGCATCGCCGAAGCCACCTTCGCCCGCGCCCTCTCCTCCGGCGTGAAGCAGCGCGAAGGCGCCGTCGACATCCTCACCGGACCCACGCTCAAGGCCGAGTTCCCCGACACCTTCGTCGACGACGTCCGCCAGGCCCTCTACGCCTCCAAGATCGTCGCCTACGCGCAGGGCTTCGACCAGATCGCCGCCGCCTCCGCCGAATACGACTGGGGCATCGACCTCGGCTCCTGCTCGGCCCTGTGGCGCGCCGGCTGCATCATCCGGGCCCGCTTCCTCGACCGCATCACCGAGGCCTGGCGCTCCGACCCCGAACTCCCGACCCTCCTGGCCGCGCCCGAGTTCACCAAGATCGTCACCGACGCCCAGGACGCCTGGCGCCGCGTCGTCGCCACCGCAGCCCTCGCCGGCATCCCCACGCCGGGCTTCTCCTCGGCGCTGGCGTACTACGACGGCCTGCGCTCCCGCCGCCTCCCGGCGGCCCTCATCCAGGGCCAGCGGGACTTCTTCGGCGCGCACACCTACAAGCGCGTCGACCGCGACGGCACCTTCCACACCGACTGGTCGGGCGACCGCACCGAGCACGAGGTCTAAAGGCCCCTAGCGCGAAACGGCGCCCCCGCTCGAACGAGCGGGGGCGCCGCCGCGTGCAGGCGCGGAATCCGGCGCCGCTTCACGGGACGGTCGCGGCGCGCGGTTCAGGCCCCGGTCGCGAACCAGGGGCCGTAGGACCCGCCCAGATTGACCGGCTCGGCGGGGACGTCGCCGTCGCGCAGGCGCTTGACGAGCGACACGAGCAGCCCCGGTTCGAGCATCCCGTCCGAGGAGCCGCACTCCTCGACCGGCAGCCACCGGAAGCGGAGGTCCTTCTCGTACCCGACGTCGACGAGCATCCGCGGCTCGAACCGCTCGACGCGCAGAAACAGGTACCAGTTCTTCTGCACCAGCAGCCGCCGGTGCAGGAAGCAGACGTAGACGCCGAACCCGACCGGGCCCGCGAGGGCGGCGGGATCGACGGCGAGCGCGGTCTCCTCGTACAGCTCGCGCGCGGCCGCGGACGCGGGATCCTCGCCGGCCTCGATGCCGCCGCCGGGCGTGAACCAGCGTTCGACGCCTTCGCGGCAGCGGTCGCCGCCGATGTGGAGGACCGTGTCGTCCGGGGCGAGGAGGATGACGCGGGCCGATTCCCGGTACTTGGCGCCGGTCGCCGACTCGATGCCCGTCGGGCCGGCGCTCACCGGACGGAGGTGTCGGCGGTGCGGCTGCCGGCGGGCTGGAGGCGGAGCGGCTCGGCGGGGACGTCGCCGGCGATGAGGCGCTTGATGAGGTGCAGGAGCGGGTCGAAGGGGACGTCGTGGCCCTCGGCGGCGGCGAGCTCGTCGATGGCCGCCCACCGGAACTCGAGGTCCTGCTCGTAGGCGTCGCCGCCGGAGACGCGCGCCTCGAACCGTTCGACACGGGTGAAGAACAGGTAGTTGTCCTGGGTGAAGATCTCGCCGTCGCGGGCGCGGCTGAAGGACCGGCGGGCCACCGGACCGGTTACGTCCTCAGGCGCGACGCGCAGGCCGGTCTCCTCGAACAGCTCGCGCACGGCGGCGTCGAGGGGGGTCTCGCCGGGGTCGATGCCGCCGCCGGGCAGGAACCAGCGGGCGGGGCGTTCCGCGGTCGCGGACCGGCCGATGAACAGGACCGCGTCCTGTTCGTCGATCACGATGCACCGCGCGCCGTACCGGTCGATTCGGGTGGGTTCGTTCGTCGCGCTCACCGGTCAAGTATGGGGGCACGCTCGGTAGTCGTCCAGCCCCTATCGGTGTCCCACGTCCAAGCGCCCCACGGGATCCGAAGCGGCGCAGGCGGTCTCGGACCGTCCAGGAGGTCCTTGAGCAGGGCGGCCGGGCCGGCGGGGAACACGAGCGCGTCGACCGCCTCGACCTCGGCGACGCTCATCCACCGCGCCGCCGTGAACTCGCGCCGCTCGATCGCTTCCAGTCCGTCGCGGACCGGCTCGAAATGCGGCACCCGCACGAAGAAGTACGCGTCCTCCGAGTCGATCACCAGGTCGGGTCCGTCAGACCAGATGCCGGCGGTCTCGGCGACGACCGGCCCGAGGCCGCCGGTGAGCCGCAGCCCGGTCTCCTCGAACACCTCGCGGACCGCGCCGGCCTCCAGGCTCTCGCCCGCCTCGAGGCCGCCGCCGGGCGTCACGTAGTACTCCACGCCAGGACCCATGTAGTCGCGGCTGTGGAACAGCAGCACCCGCTCGTCCTCGTCCACGAGCAGCACCCGCGCGCACCGGCGCCGCACGATCCTCGGTTCCGCGCCCATCCCCCGAGTATGGGGCCCCGCCGCGGGCCCGGCAACACCGAAGCCTCCGGCGGGAGTCGGGGGCACCAAAACCGCTCCGGAGGGAGTCAGTCGATGATGTCGTTGACCGATGGCGCGTTCACTGCGCGTTTCAGCCATGCCTTCAGCAGTGCGAGGTCCTTGCAGTCCTCGATCCGGCGGCGCTGGCCCGTGCTCATGTGGAGCCCGCGCGCCTCGATGACCAGGAGCAGGGACTCGGCCGCGTTCTTGACCTCGCCTTTGGCTTCGCCTCTGGCCTCGCCTCTGGCCTCGCCCCTGGCTTCGCGGTCGGCCAGCAGCTTGCTCTCGTACGGGTACGTTTCCTTCTGCACCAGTGCCTCCAGGATCGAGCGGGGCCCCTCTTCGAGGTGGCTCAGCATGTAATCAGCGTAACGTGCGGCGACGTCGACAGGGAGCGCTGCGAGCTCCTCGCTCGCCGCCGAGACCAGTCGGGCGATGTCGGCGGAGCCGCCGTGGACGATGGTGCCGAGCACCATCTGCTCGGCGAGTTCACCGGTGCCGGTGACCGTCGTCAGTTTCGGGTAGTTGTCGGGTCCGAGCACCAGTGGCCGGAAGACGAATCCGGGGTGCCCGGTGTCGATCGGCTCGGCGGCCCAGTCGGCGACCGAGGAGCTCGGGCAGACGACGACCAGCGCGACCGGTGCGCCGATGCGGTGGCGGATGTTCACCTGGTATGCGGGCCAGGAGAACTGCTTGCGCTTGTCCTTGCCCTGCTGGACCTCGACGACGATGCCCATGCGGGCCTCGCCTCCCTCGCGGCAGAGGACGACGTTGTCGCAGTTGAGGTCGCGGACCTCGGGGTCGGTCGCGGATTCGGAGTAGGGGACCGCCTCGTCGAAATCGGGGAGGTGCAGTCCGAGCAGTTCCTCGGCGATCTCGACCGCGAATTGCGGCCGCTCGCGGAGCAGTTTCAATGGGGAGTCGTGTGCATTCGTCGTCACGCGATCAACGGTACGGAGTCGCTCCGACACGAGCAGTGCACGTAACCCGGCTCGCGTTTTCGTAAGCGACGGGCTTCACATTCGGGCACGGGTCGGCCCGCGGCGGGGGTGCCCTGTCCGCCGCGGGCCTGGTCTCCTGAAGCAGTGCAGCCGCGGCGAAGCGCGGTCTCCAGGCCGGACCGCGATGAGCGGTCCGGCCGACAGGGGGTCTTACGCGACCGCCGGCTCCGGGGCCGCGGGAGCCCTGCGCTCCTCCAGGAGCTTCTTGGAGAGGCGGCCCGACGCTTCGGCGACGCCCATGATCGCCATGGCGTTGATGACGTGCAGGCCGAAGATGAGCTGGCCCGCGAGCGTGCCCTGGACGCTGACCAGGACGATCACGGACTGGAGCACCACGAGGCCCAGCACGCCCGCGGACATGCCGACGAGCTTCCCGCCCGCGCGCGCGAGCGCCGCGAACAGGATGCCCAGCAGCGCGACCACCGCGATGACCCGGCCGTTCATGATGTGCAGCGAGTACGCCTCGTCGGGGGAGCCCGTCCCGCGCGCGCCGAACCCGGCCAGGAAGAACTGGATCCCGATCAGCAAGTGCAGCAGGATCGTCCAGATCCGGTAGAACCTAAGCATCGACATTCCTCGTTTCGATTTCGTCTTGGACGGCGTCGACGGCGTTCATCGCGCCGAACGTCATCAGATGGACCAGGCAGTGGTCCGTGAACACCTCGCCCCGCCATCTGTCCACATCGGACGAAGAGACCGAGCCGGGAGCGAGCGCCGCCGCGACCGCCAGCCGCGCCCCGAGCCGCGCCTCGCCGGGCAGGAGCTCGACGCCCGCCGGGTCCGGGGCCCGGTCGCCGACCTCGGTGCCGTACACGCCGACCGTCCGGGCGACCGCCTCGACGGCCTCGGCGCTCAGCAGCATCGACCCGTACGAGGCGTACGCCCGGAGCGTCCCGTACGCGGTCCCCACGGGCGAGTCGCCCGCCCAGCCGGGGACCCGGACCGTCAGGTCCTTCGCCCAGTCCGGGCGGTCCGCCAGGAGCGGCAGGGTGGCGCCCGGCTCCAGGTCGGCGGCGACGAGCTCGCGGACCAGCCGCGACCCGACCGAGCGTCCGAGCTTCGTCGTGAGCACCGGGTTCGGGGAGTCGTTGGGTGCGAAGACCTTCACCAGGCGCGTGATCAGTTCGAACACGAGCGCCGTGCCGATGAACCGCGGCGCGGCCTCCGCCGGGAACGGGCCCTCCGCGGTGGGGTCGAGCGCCCAGTCGGCGAGCGCCGCCCACTCGCGGGGCGGCTGCTTCGCGCGCAGCCCTTCGGCGAGCGCGCCTTCGCCGACCGCGTGGAGCATCGTCGCATGCGCGTCGATGCAGAACCGGCACTCGTTGCGGACGGCGATCACCGTCGCGACGACCTCCTTCGCCTTCCGCTCCTCGGGGCCGCCGACGAGCAGGGACTCGCGCAGCAGCGACCACACGGGGGCGAGCAGCTCCGGTGCGGGCGAGTAGAGCGTCAGGGCCGGTCCGAGCACGCCCAGTTCCGCTTTGACCTGCCGGTACACCTCCGCGACCGCGCCTCCCGCGTGTCGGGGGTCGACCGGGGTCACGAGCTTGACGGTAGGGGCCATGGGGGTTCCTCCTCGGTGGAATCCGGGCGGCCGACAGGCCGCCGCACCACTCCAGGCTCCCGTCCCGCGGCCCCCGCGTCGTCCGCCCCGGGCGGGCATTCGCGGCCGCGACGCGCGCAGCACCGGCCCGCGCCGCGTACACCCTGGGCGGTACGCCGGGCCTGCACCGCGAGCCGACGCCGCCGCTCCGCGCCGCCCATAGAATCGGTGGCATGTCGAATCCCCCCGAGCGCCGGCTCTCCGGCAGGCGCCTCGACCTCCTGGTCACCGCGGTCATGCTGGCCGACACGCTCGCCGCCGGCCTGATCGTGGACGTCCGCGACGGGATGCCGACGTGGGGCTGGCTGCCGCTCATGCTGGGGCCCCTGGTGTTCCCGCTGTGGCGGCGCCACCCGCGGCTCGTCCTCGTCGTCAGCGTCGGCTCGGTCCTGGCCTCCGGGCCTCTCGGGGTGGGGCCGCTGGCCGTGGTCCCGGCCCTGGTCGCGATCGCCGTCGCCATGTACACCGGGTACCGGGCCATCAGCGTCTCCACGGTGCTCGCCCTCTCGGCGGCCACCGCGGTCGGGAACCTCTACAACGCGGGCTGGGAGCTGGACGCCCAGGTCGCCGAGCGGACGCTCCTCGTCGTCGGCTGGCTCCACGTGGCGCTCATCTCGGGTCTGTCGCGGCGCCAGCGGGACGCCTACATGGCCGAGGCCGAGCACACCCGCGAGGAGGCGGTGAAGCGCAAGGCCGCTGACGAGCGGGTCCGGATCGCCCGGGAGCTGCACGACTCGCTCACGCACTCGATCTCGGTCATCCGCGTCCAGGCCGGCGTCGCGATCCACTTGGCGCGCAAGCGCGGCGACGAGCCGCCGCCGGCGCTGGTGGCGGTCGAGGAGGCCGCGAAGGACGCCACCCGCGAGCTGCGCGAGACCCTGACGATGCTCCGCGACGACGACGGCCACCGCCTCGGCCGCGTCGCCGACCTCGCCGACCGCTACCGGGGCCTGGGATTCACGATCGACGTCGACTGCGAGATCGACTGCACCGCAGTCGATCCGGAGGTCGACCACGCCGCGTACCGGATCGTCCAGGAGGCGCTGACGAACGCCGTCCGCCACTCCTCGGGCGACGCCGTCCGGGTGCGGGTGCACCGCGAGGACGACGCGATCGCCGTCGAGGTCGCCGACAACGGCTCGCCCGGCCGCATCGTGCCCGGCCGGGGCCTCACCGGCATGCGCGAACGCGTCGACGCGCTCGGCGGCTCCCTGCATGTCGGACCCGGCGGGTACGGTTTCACCGTCCGGGCGACGCTCCCCGCCCCCGAACCGACCGCCGCGGCCGACGCGGAGGGCCTGCCCGAATTGGAGGGGTCGCGGTGATCCGGGTGCTGCTCGCCGACGACCAGCCGCTCATGCGCGGCGGCTTCAGGGCGCTCATCGACGCCGAGGACGACATGACGGTGGTCGCCGAGGCCGCCGACGGGCCGACCGCGGCCCGTCTCGCCGCGGAGACCCTCCCCGACGTCGCGCTGCTCGACGTCGAGATGCCCGGCGGCGACGGCATCGGCGCGGTGCGCGCGATCGCGGCCGACGACCGGCTCGCCGACGTCCGCGTCGTCATGCTCACCAACTACTCCTTCGACGCGTACGTGTTCGACGCGCTCCGCGCCGGCGCCGCCGGGTACCTCGTCAAGGACACCGAGCCGGAGGAGCTGCTGCGGTGCGTCCGCGCGGCCGCCGCCGGCGAGACGCTCCTGTCGCCGCAGATCGCCGCGAAGCTCGTCGCCGAGTACGTCGCCCACCCGCCGTCGCGACTGGCCGGGCAGGTCGAGGGGCTCACCTCGCGCGAGACGGAGATCGTCGCGCTGGTGGCGCGCGGGTTGACGAACACGGAGATCGCCGAGCGGCTGTTCATCAGCCCCGCGACCGCGAAGACGCACGTGCACCGGGCGATGATGAAGCTCGCGGTGCGCGACCGGGCGGGCCTGGTGGTCTTCGCGTACGAGTCGGGGCTGGTGCAGCCCAAGGGGACCGCTTAGGCCTCGGGTGCGGCGCTGGGTTCGGCGGCCTCGCCCTGCGCGGTTCCGGCGGTGTCCGTCTCGGGGTCGGCGGTGGCGTTGTACTCGAAGCCGAACAGCAGTGCCGCGTTGGTGATCCACAGCCACACCAGGAAGACGATGACGCCGCCGAGCGCGCCGTAGGTCTTGTCGTAGTTCCCGAACAGCGCCACGTAGAGGCCGAATCCGATCGAGGCGGCGATCCACAGCACCACCGCGAGCGCCGCCCCGGGCGCGCGGAGGCGCAGCCGGGTGCGCTTGGCGGGGGCGAGCCAGTACAGGAGCGCGACGATCACGATGACGAGCACGAGGATCAGGGGCCATTTCACCCAGGTCCACACGGTGGCCGCGGCGCCGTCGGCGCCGACGGCCCGGCCGATCGCGCGCGCGACGGTCCCGCCGGTCGCGGCCACGATCCCGGCCACCGCGGTCAGGGCGCCGACGACGATGGTGAGGACGATCCGCAC
Source organism: Glycomyces albidus (assembly GCF_009451885.1). Classification (GTDB taxonomy): domain Bacteria; phylum Actinomycetota; class Actinomycetes; order Mycobacteriales; family Micromonosporaceae; genus Glycomyces; species Glycomyces albidus. The sequence continues at coordinate 2,876 of NZ_WIAO01000036.1, read as the reverse complement.
GATGAGCACCGTCCACCACTTGCGGGTCTCCTCGGTCTCGTTGACCTCGTTGAGGGCCCGCGAGAACGCGGCGACGTAGTTCGACGCGGCCCACAGGGCCGCGAGGAGGCCGAAGGTCGCGAGGACCCCGGCCGCGCGCGGGTTCATCTGGAGCCGCGCCACGGCGTCCTCGATGATCGTGCGCGTGTCTGGCGGCACCACCGACCCGATCCCCTCGATGAGCGACGCGGTCGCGTCCTCGTCGAGGAGGCCGATGAGCGAGGTGCCCACGAGGATCGCGGGGAACAGCGAGAGCACTGAGTAGTATGTGAGCGCCGCGGCGTCGTCGCCTCGGCTCTCCGAGGCGTATCGCTTGGCGGCTTTGACGATTGAGCGTCCACCCATCCCTCCACCGTGCCAGTCCCGGTGCGCGGGCGGGGCGGTTCGGCCGAACTCGGACGAACTCGGTCTACCGATCCGGCGGTCCGGCCTCGCGACCGGCGCCGGGTCCGGTGGTGAGGGCCCAGATGACGAACACGTCGATAGCGATGACGACCGTCGCCCACAGCGGGTACTGGGCGGCGAGGAAGCACTGGTGCATCGCCGAGACGACCGCGACCACGAGCCCCGCGTAGGCGGCGCCGCGGAGCCGCCCGAGCCGCCGCGACCGCACCGCCCCCACCTGCACGACGCCGGTTCCGATGGCGGCCAAGCCGATCGCGACGTTGACCCAGCCCCAGCCGGGGTTGTCGGCGCGGTACCAGTAGCCGGTGACCGCGAACGCGACGCCCGCAGCGGCCGCATACCCGATGGCGACCTGCCAGGCGCCCGCCAGCAGGAGCAGCACCCCCGCCGCCGGAGAACCGGAGGCCCTGCGGCGAGGAGCCCAGTCCTCTCTGGTCATACGCGGTCCCCCTGGACGTGGACGTCCGCGGCGCCGCCGCGCCGCTCCGCACACAGCTTAGGCGACGCCGGTCTCCGGGCGCGGCTTCCACACTCGACGCCCGGCCCGGCCTTCACGCGCCGCCGGGGCCTGTGACGCGCCGCAGCCAGTTGCCGAGCAGCGCGCTGCCGTCCTCGGTGAGGATCGACTCGGGGTGGAACTGGACGCCCTCGACGTCGACGCCGCGGTGGCGCAGGCCCATGACGGTCCCGTCGTCGCTGGTCGCCGTCACTTCGAGGGGGTCGCGGACGCTCGCGGGCTCGACCGCGAGGGAGTGGTACCTGGTGGCGGTGAACGGGTTCGCGAGCCCGGCGAACACGCCGGAGCCGTCGTGGCGGATCGGGGAGGTCTCGCCGTGCCGCAGTTCGGCGGCGCGCGAGACGACCGCGCCCCAGTGCTCGGCGATCACCTGGTGCCCCAGGCACACGCCGAGGACGGGGATCTCGCCGGCGAACCGGTCGAGCAGGTCGTGGCCGAGCCTCGCCTCGTCGGGCCGGCCGGGCCCGGGCGAGAGCAGCAGGCCCGCCGGCCGCAGCCGCACGGCTTCGTCCACATCGGTCTGATCGGAGCGGCGCACGTCGACGCGGGCCCCGAGGGCCCGCAGGTAGGAGACGATGGTGTGGACGAAGGAGTCGCGGAAGTCCACCACCAGGACGCTCCCGGTCACGGTGCCGCCCCGGTGCTCACCCGTCGTCCTCCGCGGTCGGGGACTCGGCGGTCTCCCAGTCCTCGGGGTCGAACTGGGTGTCGAGGCAGTCCACGCCGGGCGTGCAGGTCGGTGACGCGTCGCCGCCGTCCTCGGGCTGCTCCACGTCCACGCCGCCGCCGGCGGGGTCGATGTTGCTCCACGGCATGTGCGGGCGCACGGCCGGGAACAGCACGAACCACAGGAGCGCGAAGGCCCCGGCGGTGAGCGCGAGCGAGCCGATGATCTTGCCGGGCAGGCCGAACGGGAGCCTTCTCCAGATCCATCCGTACACGTCAGACCTCCGGATCCACGGCCGCGTCGGGGAGTTCGCCGTCGGCGTCGCGCTCGATGGTCTCCACCAGCTGGCTGTAGACGACGTACCGCTCGTAGTTGTCCCACAGCGGGTGGCAGGTGAAGAGGGTCAGCCAGTAGTCCTCGTCGCCGGGTTCGGCGCCGGGGTCGCGCGGGACGGGCGCGGTGATGTCCACCTGCGTCTCGTTGACGACCTCGCTGTCCTGGACCTCGTAGACGTAGAAGTTGTCCTTCGTCTCGATGACGACCTTGTCGCCGGGCTCGAGGTCGCGGATGTTCTGGAAGATCGCGGGCACGTTGTGGCCGGCGAGGGTGAAGTTGCCCTGCTCGCCGGGCATCGCGCCGTCGAGGTAGCGGCCGGGGGCGTACTCGATGTCGGCCGGTTCGGTGCCCTCGACGAGGGTCCAGGACTCGGCGCGGATGTCGGGTGCCCACATGCGGGCGAACGCGTCGCCGAGCTCGGGGACCGGGGAGCCCTCCTCGCCTTCGGCCTCTTCCTGCCAGATGGTGTCGAGGTCGGCGGAGAGGTGCTCCTGCTCGTTGTTGATCTCGCCGGAGACGCCGAAGACCTCGTAGCCGGCGTAGAGGAGGACGATCGCGCCGAGCGTGATGAGCACTTCCCCGAGGCCGCGCACGGTGGTGCGGACGCCGCCGTCGCCGCGGTGGCGCTTGACGGTGCGCTTCTTGCGGGCGGCGCTGTCGGCGCCGGGCGGCGCGGGGACGTCGTCGGCGGGGATCACCGGGAGGATCGCGGTGCCGTCGGGTTCGGGTACGAGCGGGGCCTTGGCGAGCTTGGGCGGCCGCAGCGCGGTCGTCGCGTCCGGGTCGTCGGGGGCCGGGGGGCGCGCGCCCGCCGGAGGCCGGTTGTTCGGCATGGGCACGCTGGCCCGGCCGGGGCTCGGCGTCCGCGGCGGGCTCGGCTGCTTGGGCGGTCCGGCGGCGGGACCCTGCGGC
>NZ_WIAO01000035.1:7264-48712 GCF_009451885.1 Glycomyces albidus | reverse complement strand
TCGAAGGGGGAGGGGACCGGTGCCCGGAAGGGGGTGGGGGCGAACCGGCGCGCCGCGGGGGTCTTGTCCAGTTGCCGGACCGCGTAGGCGACCTGGTCGATCCTGGCCGCCCCGGTCACGGCGGCGTGGGTGAGGGCGGGGAACTTGGTGGCGAGGCGGGCGATGGCGGCGATGTCGGCCGCGGTCTGGCGGTGGAAGTCGAAGGCCGAGACCAGCCAGTCGCGCAGGGCCGAGAACCCGAAGCAGGTGCGGTGCAGGTTCGCCCGCTTCGCTGCGATCACCGCACCGAGCACGGTGGCGTGGTGGGCGTTGATCGCCGCCGCGGCCTCGTCCAGGGCGGTGCGGACCGCTGCCGCCTGCGCGGGTGCCTCGGTCCGGGAGGCGAGCGTTGCGGGGTTCGGGGCGGGGATCGCGGTGTCCACGGGGGTTCGCCTCCCTTCGGCTGTTCTCGAATGCGGTGCGGTTTTCCGTCAGCGTGTGCGAATCGTGTGAGTCAATAGTGACTCGATGTGACTGGTGGTGGCAACACCCGGTGGAGTGAACTTTGATGAGGGAGTTTCATCGGCGCGGGCCAAGATGCTTGTAGTGCAACAGGAACCGTGACCGGACCACGCCCGGACCGCTGCCACAATGGACCGGCATTGCCGCCGTCCGCCCCGGATCGGCACTGACCTCTCCGTCGCCGCCGCCCGAACCCGGAACACCACTGCCCCGGCCACCGCAACCGACCCTGCGACCGTCCCCGCCCCGCCGTCGCCGCCGCCCGAACCCCGAACACCGCGGCCCCGGCCACCGCAACCGACCCTGCGACCGTCCCACCCCCGCCGTCGCCGCCGCTTGAACCCCGATCACCACCATCCCGGCCATCGAATCCGGACGGCCCCCCAGTGACGCGAGAGCCGTCCGGCATGTCGGCACTGAAATGTGAAGATGCCGACAGCCGATCACCGGTCGCCGCCTTCCCAGACCGTTCTGGGTGATCCGCGGCGTTGCGACCGCGCGTTCCGGCTCCTCCTCACTTCCACTGTACGGACCGGATTCACCTGCTGAAGGCGGCGCGCAAAGCCGCAGCGGCGTCTTGGCGGGCCCGTTCGCTCTCATCGAAGCGGTGGCGGAGGAACTCATGGATCATGCCTGGATAGCGGATCGCCGCGACGGAAACGCCAGCATCGGCGAGCCGCGCGGCGTAAGCCTCGCCCTCGTCGCGAAGCGCATCGAACTCGGCGGTGATCACCAGTGCACTGGGAAGCCCTGCGAAATCGGAGGCGAGCAACGGCGATACCAGCGGGTTGAGTTTGTCCTCCCCGTCGCGCACGTAGAAGTCCATGAACCAGTCCTGCGCCGCGCGGGTGATGTTGCCGTACACGCCGGCGAACTCCCGGATGCTCCAACTCGTCCGGCGGAAGTCCACGTCGGGATAGATCAGCAACTGGAATACCAGGTCGGGCCCACCGCGCTCCCGCACCAAGTGCGTGACCACCGCAGCCAGATTCCCTCCGGCGCTGTCCCCGGCGACGGCCATCCGCGAAGCGTCCCCGCCGATCTCGGCCGCATGTTCCGCCGCCCAGCGAGTCGCGGCGAAGCACGCCTCCGGTGCCGCAGGAAACCGGTGCTCGGGGGCGAGTGGATAGTCGACCGACACGACGAGCGTTCCGGCGCCGTTGGCGATACTGCGGCACAGCCCGTCATGGGTGTCGAGGCTGCCGAGGACGAACCCGCCGCCATGGAAGAACATGGTGACCGGCAACCGCCCGGGCTCGGTGCCGAGCGGCGTGTAGATCCTGATCCTCAGCGGTCCTCGCCGGCTCGGGATCTCGGTGTCGCGGACCGCCTCGACCCGTTCCGGCTCGGCGAGCAGCGGGATCTGCCGCTGCAGCCCCAGCCGGGCCTGCTCGGGCGTGAACGTGTGCAGCGCACCGAATCCGGCCTTGGCGATACGGTCCAGATATGCCTGGACCTGCGGATGGAGCGCGGCCGGGACAAGATCGTTGTCAGTCATGGGACTATGGTTCATCTTGAACCACACTTCAAGTCAAGGGAACCACGGCATGGATCTGCTCGACATCGCCGACGTCGCCGAGCGCGCAGGGCTGACCCCGTCGGCACTCCGCTTCTATGAGCGGCGCGGCCTCATCGAATCCCACGGCCGGAACGGCATCCGTCGCACCTTCCACCCCGAGGTCTTGGGCCGGCTCGAGCTCATCCGCTGCGCCCGAGCGGTCGGATTCACCCTCGCCCAGATCGGACGCTTCCTCGAAGCGACCCCCGACGACACCGCGCTCCGCGAGCAACTGGCCGAGAAGTGCCGCCAGATCGACGTCGACATCGCACGCCTCACCCGCATGCGCGCCAGCTTGAGTCACGCCGTGAGCTGCAACCACAGCCCGATCAGCGCATGCCCCGAGTTCAAACTACGGCTCGAACAGCCCTGAGAGCCGGCCGCCTCCGACATCAATCCTTCGACGGGTGCTCGCCGCGTCTTCCGCGGGGGCGCGTCGTCCGTGCAGTTCCGCTGCGACTTGGCTCGCCGCGAGTTCGGTGAGTAGCCCGACCTCGCTCTCGCTCCCTGGGGGAGAGTCGGCGACGCAGCGAACACGTGAGCGGCAGAGGCGGGGCGTCGACTCTGGTTCACTCAGGAGCGGCCACGCGTCCAGAGGCTCCAGGCCCGTGCATACGGACCGTCGGCGTTCGCGAGGTCGTCGTGCGCGCCCTCTTCGACGATGCGGCCCTTCTCCATCACCACGATCCGGTCGGCGCGGGCGGCCTGATCGAGGCGGTGCGCCACCAGGAGTCCTGCGCGGCCTTCGAGGGCGGCGGCAGCGGCGTGGTCGAGGGCCGCCGAGTCGGCGCTTCCGGCTTCGGAAGTGGCCTCGTCGAGGACCGCGAGCGGCGGGTCGAGGAGCACCACCCGAGCCAGCGCGAGCGACTGCGCCTGGGCCGGGGTGAGCTCCACGCCGCGGTCGCCGATGCCGGTGTCGAGGCCGTCGGGCAGGTTCAGGAGGGATTCGGCGCCGACACGGCGGAGGACGGCTTCGAGTTCGTCGTCGGTCGCGTCGGGTTTGACGAGGTCGAGGTTCTCGCGGAGCGTCCCGTCGAAGACGTGGACCTCCTGGGTGACGAGCGCGGCCGAGCCGGCGACGGTCCCGGCCCCTGGGTCGAGGACGCCGGCGACGATCGCGGCGAGTGTGGACTTGCCGGCGCCGGAGGAGCCGACGAGGGCGACGGTCTCGGTTGGGCCGATGCGCAGCGAGACGTCGTCGACGACCGGGTGGCCGGGGAGGTATTCGAAGCGGATGCCCTTGGCGTCGGCCGCGGCTCCTTCCGGTTGGGGCCGTTCGGTGGCGGTGAACTTGTCGGCGTGGATGACGCCGACGATGCGGCGCATCGAGGCGAGCGAGGACTGGAGTTCGTCGACGACGAACATGAGTTCGTTGATGGGGCCGAAGAGGCGCAGGAAGAACAGCATCGCGGTGGTCGCGGCGCCGACACTGCCCTGGCCTTCGCGGACGAGCCAGAACCCGACGACGAGGATCGAGCTCATACCGAGGAATTCGGCGAGGTTGATGCGGGCGAAGAACCCGTTGACGACTGTGCGGGCGCGCACGGCCCAGATCGTGACGGCCCACGAAGCACGGGCGATGCGGGCGGCGTGGGCGCGGGAGAGGCCGAACGCGTGGACGGTCTCGATGCCGCGGAGCGAGGCGAGGAGGTGCTGGGCGCGTTCGGCCATGGCGGCGCGCTCGGCCTCGTAGATCTGCGGGGCGTTGCGGCGGTGCCAGCGCAGTGTGATGGCGTAGACGGGGATGACCAGGATCAGCGCGGTGACGGCGAAGCGCCAGTCGAGGACGGCGATGCCGACGACGGTGGTGGCGATGGTGAAGGCCGAGCCGGTGACGGCCGGGACGACATAGGGCGCGGCCTCGGCGATGACCGCGACGTCGTCTCCGGCGCGGCTGACAAGGTCGCCGGCGCCGGCGCGTTCGAGTGCGGCGCGCGGGAGGGCGAGGCCGCGGGCGACCATGCGTTCGCGGGTGGAGGCGAGGACGCGCTCGACCAGGCGGGTGGCGCCGACCTGGCCGAGGCCGTCGAACAGCGCGGCGAAGAGCGCCCCTGCGGCGATGGTGGCGGCGAGGAGCCAGATGCGTTCGGTGCCTTGCGTCTCGGCGACGGCGTCGACGAGCGCGCCGAGCGCCCACGGCGTGGCGAGCCCGGCCGCGGAGCCCGCGGTCAACAGGACGACGACCCCGACGACCTTCCAGGTGCCGCCTTTGAGCGCGAGCCGCACCTCGGAACGGACCTGCGCGGCAGTGGCGAGCGGGAGGGTCTCGCGGGTCTCACCGGTTGCTTTGTCGCTCATGCGGTCTCGCTTCGAGGATCGACGGTGGGCAGTTCGAGGCGGTAACTCACCGGCGTTCGCCTCCGCAAGGTCGCCGTCGGCCGGGTCGTCACGGACCGGGCCACCGTCCGCCGGGTCGTCGCCGGGTGTTTCCGGGCGCAGGTCGATGACGCGGTCGCAGACCGCCAGGAGTGCGGGCGCGTCGGTGATGAGCAGCGTCGAGCGGGTGCCGCGGGCGGCCCTGAGTCGTTCGGCGATGCGCGATTCGGTGACCGAGTCGACGGCGGTGGTCGGGTCCTGGAGGACCAGCAGCGGCGGCTCCTGGGCGAGGGCCCGGGCGAGGGCGATGCGCTGGCGCTGGCCGCCCGAAAGTCGCAGGCCGTCCTCGCCCACCTGGGTGTCGAGTCCGTCAGGGGCGGCCTCGATGATCTCGGCGCAGTCGGCGGCGTCGAGGGCGGCGTCGACCGCTTCGCGCCGGGCGGTGAGGAGGCCGACGTTGTCGAGGATGCTGCCGTCGAAGAGGGCGGCGTGGTGCGGGACGACGAGCACCGAGCGCCGGAGCGCTTCGAGCTCGTAGTCGCTGAACGGTCGCCCCTGCCAGGTGACCGCGCCGGCGTCGGGTTCGGCGCTGCCGGACAGGAGCGCGGCCAGGTCGGCCGCGGCGGCCGGGTCGGCGCGGAGGCCGACGCATTCGCCGGGGGCCACGTCGAGGTCCAGGCCGTCGAGGTGGCCGGTGCGGACGCCGGCGAGGCTGAGCTTGCCGTCGACGGCTTCGGGCTCGGCGTCGCCGTGGGCGGCTTCGTGCGGCGGGAGTTGGAGGATCGAGAGCACCCGCTCGGCGGAGGCGAGGGCGGCGGCCCAGATCGTGCCCGCGTTCTTGGAGAAGGATCCCAAGGGGCCCATGATGAACTGGGTCAGGCCGACGACGGTGATGAGCTGGCCGACGGTGAGGTCGCCGTTCCAGGCGCGCAGCCCCGCCACGAGCGCGAGCCCGGCCACGAACAGCCCGGAGGCGAGGTTCATGGAGCCGGTGTAGACGCCTTGGGCGCCGGCGGCGTGGAGGCTGCCGTCGAGGGCGTCGCGGCTGGCGCGACGGTACCGGTCGGCGGCCGCGGCCTGGGCGCCGAGGCCGGAGAGGACCCGGTACCCGGCGAGGAGGTCGGCGGCCTTGCCTGAGGCTTCGGCGGCGAGCGCGGACTGGTCGCGGCTGCGGCGGCGCAGGGGCCCGCCCGCGCGGTCCATGATGAGCAGCAGCAGCGGGACGCCGATGAGCACGATGAGCCCGAGCTCCCAGGACAAGACCATGAGCACGGTGCCGCACAGGATGACCGCGGCGAGCTCGCCGACGGGCCAGGCGGCGATGGAGACGGCTCTGGCGAGGTTGTTCACGTCGGAGGCGGCGATCGAGAGGGAGACGCCGGGGAGCCCGGCGCGGCCCTTGACGCCGGCGGGGTCCAGGAGCCGGTCGGCGACGAGGGTGCGCAGCCGGTGCTGGACTGCTTCGATGCCGAGCAGCCCGAAGCGGGACCCGAACCGGTAGCTGAAGGACAGGAGCGCGAAGTCGGCGCCGAGCAGGGCCACGCAGAGCGCGAGGCGTACGGGGTCGCCGGTGGCCACCGCCTGGTCGATCGCGAAGCCCATGATGACCGGCACGAGCGACTCGCCGATCTGGTGCATGACCAGCAGGATCGAGGCGGGGACGACCTGCCTGGGCGCGGCCGCCATCACCCGCAGCGTCAGGCGCCTCGGCGTGGTGTCGGCATCGATGCGGATGGGCCGCACGGGGATCGGCTCGGGGGGAGCCTGGAGCAGGACGGGGAGCCTCATGAGTTCCTGTCTGGGGACGCGGGCGTTCACCGGAATGTTAGGCAAGGCTAACTAAGACCGCAAGGTGAACCGGCCCACGTCGCCATCGAATCGACGGCGCGCGAAGGGAGACTGCTCGCGGGCCCGCGGCGGCCGTCAGACAATGCTCGGCGCGGGCAGGAGCCTCGCCGACCCGCTGCCGCCGTCAAGTGCGCACGGCGGCGCAGGCGCGGCGGCGGAAGGCGTCGAAGACGACGACCGCGTCGGGGCCGAAGTCCTCCCAGGGGCGGGCGGAGGCGTTCGTGCCGAGCTGGACGAACAGCGGCACGGCCTCCGCGCCGCGGCCGGAGTTGACGAGGGCGTACGCGGCCCAGTTCCGGTCGCTCGCGGCGTACACGCCGACGGCGGCGGCCGGTGACGCGAGTCCACGGAGGATCGTGTCGAGCGCGTGCCGCACCCGCGGGTCCTGCCAAACACCCTCGAAGTCGTCCTCGGCGTCGTACGCCGCCTGGAGGAGCAGGAACGCGAGCGTCGGTGACGCGGCGGCGGCCCGCTCGGCGAAGGCCAGCACCGGTTCGAACGAGACGGCCGACTCGGACCAGTACATGAGCGCGAACTCGTGCCCGGCGCGGTGCAGCGGATCGCGGGTCTGGAGCTCACGGAAGATCGATGTGAAGGTCTCGGCGCTGTAGCCGCGCCCGCGGGCGATGATGATCAGGGTGAGCCACGGCGTGGGGTCCTCCGGCGCGAGGGAGGCGGCCCGCTGCGCGACCTCTTCGCAGCGCATCTGGAGCGTGTGGAACGCCTCCTGCTGCCGGGCCGTGGCGTCGGGCCGGTTGCCGCGGAGTTTCCATGAGAGCCAGCACAGTCCGTGGGCCTCGACCACCGCGAGGTTCCGGTCCCGGCCGCCCACGGCGGCCTTCCACGCCTCGAGCCAGCGGACGTCGTCGGCGGCGGCCTCGCCGAGCGCGTGGACGGCGACCGCGCGCATGGCCCAGTCGCCGTAGCTGCGGTCGAGCAGGGCCGCGGCCGGGCGCCAGTCCCCCGCCCGCACCGCGTCCACCGCGGCGGCGACGGCCGGGACGGTCCGGCTCAGGTCCGTACTGAGGGCCTCCATCGGCGGCATCCCCCAGCGGGTGACGTCAACCGCGGGGATGTCCGGCAGGCCGGGGATGATCTCGGCGGGGTTGACGGTGGGGTCCACCTGCCGGATCAGGGCGATCAGCTCCTGCTGGCTGACGTCCTCCATGTACTGCTTCCACGACTGCCCGCGGCCTTTCGCCTCCTTGCGCATCGCCATGAGTACGCGGGTCTTCGCCCCTATGAGCAGTGCCAATGTTCTGTGGCCTTCCTTGTAGTCGTTCTACCGAGTCGATGAGGGCGCGCAGGCGCGAGGTGTCGGGCCGGTCGGCCACGGCGGCGTCGACCAGGGCCGCGAGCGGGTCCGCCAGGATCGAGCGCATGGCACCCGGGAACGGCCACGATTCGGCCCATTCGACGCCGCCGGCGGCGTCGATCCGCGCCGCCAGCGCACCCGTGAGTCCCTTATGGACGAGAACTCGGGCCCGCTCGCGCCGCACGCGGGGCGGGTCGCCCTGCGGGGCGTCCGGGTCGGTGCCGAGCTCCTCAAGCAGGCCGGCGTCGAGTGCGTCGAGCAGCGTCTCGACCGTCGGGGGCCGGCCGAGCGCGCGGGCGGCGTTGGCCGCGACGAGGGGCTCGGCGAGCGAGGCGAGGACGTGGAGGCGGACCAGGGCCGTCCAGTCCGCGCGGCGCATCGCGCGCGCCTCGGGTTCGAGGCCGTCGAGGAGGGCCGCGTCGAGCAGCCGCGCCGGGTCGCGCAGCAGCGAGCTCGCCTCCCCGGGCAGGATCCGCAGCTCGCCCGGGGCGGCCAGCGCTTCGACGGCGGCGATCCGCTCGTGCATCGGCGGATGCGTGTCGTACGGGTCCGGTTCGTCCGCCTCAATCGGCTCGTCGCCGAGGGAGGCGCGCAGGCTGCGGAAGCCCGCGAACGCGTCGGCGGGCAGGAATCCCTGATCCCAGGCGATGCGCAGGTGGTCGCGGCGGAACAGGTCCCAGGTCGCGGCGATCGAGGTGAGCGCCGCGAATGCGGCGGCGGTGGCCGCGGACCCGACCGCGGTCGCCGCGGCTTCGTCGGCCAGGCGCTCCTGGCGCCGGCTCAGGTTCGCCGAGCCGCGCACGACGAGCAGTCCGTAGTGGCGCAGCAGGAAGTGCATCGCCCGCTGGAGGTAGTCGTCGCGGTTGAGGACCGTGAGCGTGTGCACGAAGGCGCGCCGGCTGCGGTAGGCGGCGGCCGAGAAGCGGGTGTCGCGGGCGGCGTAGTGGCCGAGTTCGTGGCCGATGACCGCGGCGAGCTGCGGGGCGGTCATCTCGGCGACCAGCGGCGCGCCGATCGTCATGTGCCGGCGGGCGGCGACGAGCCCGAGCAGGCGGGTGTCCTCCATGACGGCGGCGTTCGCGTCGGCGGTCAGGAGGATGCGGTCGGGCGGGGCGGTGCCGACGGCGGCGGCGACGCCGCGGACGAGCGCCCACAGGTCGGGGTGCTCGTGCTCGTGGACCGGGACGCCGGGGAGCGGCTTGTCGCCCTTGAAGACCAGCACCCACAAGCCGCTGCCGAGGACCGCGGCGGTGGGCACGACACCGATCGCGATCTTGAGGGCCGAGAGGGTCGACACGGTGAACGCGTAGGCGTTGAACCAGATCAGCCCGGTCATGACGGCGAGCATCGCGGCCGGGACGGCGCCGGTCAGGACCAGGTGCGACGCGGTGCGCAGTCCCGGGAGCCGCTTCGCCTCGGGCCGCCGCGCAGCGGGCGTCATCACTGCTGTTCGGGCCGTTCGAGGCCCGCGCGGATCCGGCGGAGCGTCGCTTCGCGCGCGGCGGCGGCCTCGGGGTCGGCCCGCCTCCACAGGTCGTCGAGTTCTTCGTCGGCGGCCCGCCGGTTCGGGCGGCCGGCTTCGGCGGCGTCCCAGGCGAGCCGGTGCACCTCGTGCTCGCGCGAAGGGTCCCATGCGAGGACGGCCTCGACCCGGTCGGCGACCGAGCCGGCGGGGCGGGCGAGCGGGGCGGCCTCGGCGATCGTCTGCTGGGCGGTCCGGCCGCTCGTCAACCGGGTCTGGACGTGGGCGGCGCCGGCGATGAGCCCGCCGGAGACCACCGCGACGGCGATGCCGGAGCCGAGGCCGTAGGCGATGTTCAGGGCGACGCCGTTCGGCGCGGCGGCGGCGAACACCGCCGCCGTGGCGGCCATGCAGATGGCGTACCACCAGTATCCGAGCCGCTCGAGGGCCCGGAACCAGGCCGGTTTCGGTCCGGCGTACCCGTCGAGGGCCGCTTCGAGGCGTTCGACGGCCGCGCCGACTCCGACCGGTGCGTCAGGGGCGGTGATGATCACCTGCGCCGACTGCCGGGTCCGGATGAGCCAGCGGACGTCCGCCACGGGGGCCTCCTCGTCTGTCACCCCCATTCTGGGGCGCCGGGGGCTGGTTGCCGAGGCGGAATACCGGCGGGATACCGGCGGGAGTGCGCTTGCGGAGGCTCCCGAGCAGGACGCCGCTGACGACGAGGACGCCGCCGAGGGCCTCGGGGAGGGTCACGGTCTCGCCGAGGATCAGCCAGGCCGCGGTCATCCCGGTGACCGGCACCAGCATCGAGAACGGCGCCACGACCCCGGCGGGATGGCGCGACATGAGCCAGGTCCACAGGCCCGAGCCGAGGATCGTGCCGATCACGACGGTGTAGAGCAGGCCGACCACCGCGCCGGCCGCTTCCGGTGCGTCCCAGGACGTCAGCGACTCGGCGATCGGTGCGGGCCCTTCGACCAGGAGGGCCAGCGCGAGCATCGGCAGCGGCGGGACCACGGACATCCAGAGGGTCAGGTGGAGCGGGTTCGCGGCCCGGGCCTGGCGGTTGCAGATGTTGCCGATCGCCCAGCCCAGGGCGCCGGCGAGCGTGAGCAGGAATGGGATGACGCTGGCGTGCTCGGCGCGCTGCCAGCCGACGACGGCGAGGCCGCCGACCGCGACGAGGATGCCGATGAGTTGCGGGCCGCTCACGCGTTCGCGCAGGAAGGTGGCGCCCAGGAGCATCGTGAACGGTCCGGACGCCTGGAGGACCAGCGAGGCGAGGCCGGCGGGCATGCCGGCGGCCATGCCCCAGTAGAGGAACAGGAACTGGAGGGTCCCGAAGCCGAGCCCGTAGCCGATGAGCCAGCGAAGCGGCACGTCCGGGCGCTTGACGAGCAGGATCGTCGGGACGGCGATGAGCGCGAAGCGGAGCGCGACCAGGAACATCGGCGGGAAGTGCTGGAGCGAGGCGTCGATGGCGATGAAGTTGAGGCCCCACATGACGGCGACGGCCATGGCGAGGAGGACGTGGCGAACGGGCATGGGTCCAAGCATGGCCGCCCGGACTGTAAAGCACAAATGAAAATTACTTAAGGCACTGTGTAGTATCGCTTCATGGATGTGCGTCACCTGGAGTTGCTGCGCGAGCTGGCGCTGCGCGGCAGTGTCACCGAGGTCGCCCGGGCCACGCACCGGACGCCGTCGGCGGTCTCGCAGCAGTTGAAGGCGGCGCAGCGGGAGTTCGGGATGGTCCTGGCCGAGCCGTGGGGCCGGGGCCTGCGTCTGACCGAGGCGGGCCGGGTGCTCGCCGAGGGCGGCGCGAATGTGGCCGCCGCGCTGGAGCAGGTGCGGGCGCGGTGGGACTCGTTCCGCGGCGAGCCGTCCGGGGTGGTGACCGTTGCGGCGCTGCCGAGCGCGGCCACGTTCATGCTCGCGGCGGTGCTGCGCGAGGTCGAGGGGACTGCGATCGAGGTGCGGTGCAGCGACATCGACATCGCCGAGGCGGAGTACGCGGCGTTCGCCGCGGACAACGACATCGTGATCGCGCACAGCCTCACCGGGGTGCGAGCGGCGGGCGCGGCCGCCCAGACCGTGGTCCCGCTGGCGCGCGAGCCCCTCGACGTGGCGATGGCGGAGGACCATCCGCTCGCCGCGCGGGAGTCGGTGCGCGCCGAGGACCTGGTGGACTGCGAGTGGATCGGGGTGCCGAAGGGCTACCCGTTCGACACGGTGCTCGAATCGGTGGAGCGGGCGACCGGGGCGACTCTGCGGGTGACCCAGCGGATCCGCGACAACCGGCTCGTGGAGTCGCTGGTGGCCGGGAGCCGCCGGGTCGCGGTGCTGCCGCGGTTCACGACGCCGGTCGGGGCCGGCCTGGTGCTGCGCGAGATCGCCGACGTGCCGACGCGGCGGCACGTGGCGGCGATCCTGCGGACCGACCGGGCCGAGCGGCTGGCGGTCAAGCGGGTCCTCGACGCGTTCCGGCGGGTGGCCGCCGAGGTCGAACGGCGCCACCGGACCCGGGTCTAGCGGGTGCTCGAGCGGACCGACGGTTCGCAACCGCTCCGGACGGAACACCTAGCGGTTGAGGAGCTGCTCGAGGAGGCCGAGCCGCCAGGCCGCGTCGCGGGCGATGAGGAAGCCGACGATGCCGACGATCCAGCCGGTGGTCGAGGCCGCGTTCCTGGTCATCCAGTCGTTGATCTTGACCAGGAGCGGTTCGACCGCGCTGCGGGCGACGAGCCGGGCCGTCAGGAGCACGAGCGCGGGCAGGACCATGACGAGGCAGTACCCGGCCATGGTCGCGGTGGTGGCGGCGGTGCCGATGCCCGAGGCGGTGACGATGCCGATGGCCGCGAGGTAGGGCAGCATGGTCGCGACCTCGAGGGTGGCGGCGCCGAGGGCGAGGCCGACGAGCGGGAGCGCGCTGGTGCGGGTGCGGGTCGCCCCGGGTTCGGCGGTCTCGATGCCGAGGGCGCGCTCGCGCCAGCGGGCGACGCGGCCGCCGCCTTCCTTCGACTGCTTGGAATCGAAGCGGAAGCTGAGGACGAGGAGGCCGACGCCGACGGCGAGCTGGGCCCACATCGCGGGCCGGGTGTCCAGGAGCGCGCCGAGGTCGTCGGTGAACGCGGTCGCGCCGAGCACGATGGCCATGCCGACGGCGAAGTAGAAGACGGCGATGGTGCCGAGGTAGACGAGCATCCGGGCAGCCTTGACGCGGCCGGGCGCGAGGAGGAGCCAGATCGGGATGAGCAGCGTCCCGAAGCTCGTCGAGTCGATGAGCGCGAGGGCGGCCAGCGAGGCGGCCATGGCGAGGTCCATGGTCCGAGCGTAGGGATCCGGGGCGGGGCGGCGCGTCGGTCGCGGGATCGATCTTCGGAAGGGCGACTGCGCCTTTGGTGGCAATCCGAAGGTACGGACTGGCATCGGATAGCGCTTTCCGCTACAGTCGTCGGGGCCGGCAGCGCGCCGCCGGAGCGGCTGGGTCGCGAAACGGCACGGCCGTTTGAGCAGTCAGCATCGTCCGACCGGCGCAGTCCGGCCGCTGCCGTCGGACCGCGCAGCGCCGCCTCCAGCGGCGGTGCCGACCGACCGGCGCAGTGCCGGACGATGGCAGCGACGCCGATGAAGGGAACCTCGTGAACCGCAGCCCCGCAGCCCCGACCCTGACCGTCAACGACAACGGGGCCTGGTGCTGGTTCCAGGACGAGCGAGCGCTCGTCGACCCCGAGACGCAGACCCTCGTCGTCGGC
Source organism: Glycomyces albidus (assembly GCF_009451885.1). Classification (GTDB taxonomy): domain Bacteria; phylum Actinomycetota; class Actinomycetes; order Mycobacteriales; family Micromonosporaceae; genus Glycomyces; species Glycomyces albidus. Next base: position 35,954 of record NZ_WIAO01000035.1, on the reverse strand, counting down.
TCGATCGCCGCACCCGAGGGCCCCGGCGGCGAGGCCCGCGCCGGGAACGTCGAGCTCGCCGTGGTCGACCTCCGGGCCGGCACCAGCGAGGTGGTGGTCCTGCACGAGCGGCTCGAAGCCGACGACCACGACGTGCCCGCGCTGCGGCGCCGCGCCGACGGCCGCTGGCTCGCCGTCTACACCAGGCACAAGACCGACGACCTGACCCGCTGGCGCGTCAGCGAACCCGGCGACCCGACCCGCTGGGGCCCCGAATCGGTGTTCGACTGGAGCGGCCTCACCGGCGGCGCCGGCGTCACCTACTCGAACCTGCGGTCCATGGGCGGGCGCCTGTACTGCTTCGCGCGCGCCGTGAACGACGACCAGTGCGCGCTCGTCTCCGACGACGACGGCGACACGTGGTCCTACGCGGGCAAGCTCTTCACCCGCCCGAAGGTCGGGTACGTCAACGGCTACACCCGCTACAGCGGCGACGGGAAGCGGATCGACCTGGTCACCACCGACCACCACCCGCGCGACTTCGACAACTCGATCTACCACGGCTACCTCGAAGGCGGGGCCCTGCACCGCAGCGACGGCACCGTGGTCGACCCCGAGGCCCTCACCGGCGACGCGCCGTCCCAAGTGGAGCTCACCCGGATCCTCGAGGCCGGGTCGCGGTGGGGCGGGGTGCGGATGTCGCACTGCTGGACCACCGACATCCGGCACGGCGAGGACGGCTCGGTCGCGGCGGTCCTGACCGCCCGCGCCGGCGAAGAGGAGCACCTCGAACGGCGCAAGGCCCACCCGGACCTGCGGTTCTTCTACGCCCGCATGGCACCCGGCGGCGAGTGGAGCGTCCGCGAGTTCGCGAAGGCCGGGCCGGGGCTCATGCCGCACGAGGAGGACTACACGGGCCTCGCCGCGATCGACCCGTACGACCTCGACTCGGTGTACGTCTCCACCCCGGTCGACCCGCGGGACGGCTCGGCCCTGGCCCGCCGCGAGATCTTCCACGCCCGCACCGCTGACGGCGGCGCCACGTGGACGTGGACTCCGGTCACCGAGGACTCCGAAGTGGACAACCTGCGCCCGATCGTCGCCCCCGGCGACCCCTCGCGCGTGCCGCTGCTGTGGTTCCGCGGTGAGATGACCGCCTCGCAGCACTACCGGTGCGAGATCGTCCTGCGCGACCTCCCGCGAGGCGAGTGACCCGCCGCCGAGACCTTCGGCGCCGACGGATCAGGTTCCGGGACGAGGAAACGGCCGAGGCCCCGGCGCTCGCGCCGGGGCCTCGGGATCGTGCTCGTTACGGGGTGCGAACGTCGGGCCAGGGGTAGCCGGTGACGTCCGATCCGATGTAGAAGGACGGGTGCGGCGGCTGGTTGTACGCCGTGTTCTGCCAGGCGATCGCCACGCGGTACTGCACGTCGTGCATCAGGGTCGCGATGCGCAGGCTCGTCTGGTGCGGGGTCGCGTAGATCCGCAGCGCGGAGCTGTCGCTCGTGCGCCACACGACCTCTTCACGCCAGTCCCCGAACAGGTCCGCCGACAGGCCCGGAGTGGACTTGGTGCCGTTGTTCGACGCCACGCCCGAACCGGACAGGAGCGTGCCCGACGGGTAGTTGGTGATCTGGGTGCCGTCGAGCAGTTCGCGCTCGCCGTCGCCGTCCCACCACGACAGGAAGTTGATCGAGCCGGGCTTGGTCCCGATGTTGGAACCGGAGGCGTTGAGCAGGCCGGACACGTTCGAGGACCAGTACTCCGAGCCCGGGTTCGAGGCGAGCACGTTCGCGCCGACGCCGCGGCCGTTGTCGCCGCTGGCACCGGTCTGGAACAGGATCTGCCCGTTCGAGCCGTTCAAGTGCGAGGCCGGCTGGTTGCTCGCCTCGTGCACCATGAACACCTCCTGGCCCGGGCGGCTGGGAACGTGGTCCGTCACGTGCTGGGCGTCGCCGTGCCCGAAGCGGGTGTTCCACAGCGGCTGGCCGTTCGAGCCGACCGCCATGGCCCCGTAGACCACGTCCTGGCTGCCGTCGCCGTTCAGGTCGGCGATCGAGAGGCTGTGCGCGCCTTGGCCGGCGTACTGGCTGCCCGCCGTGTTCGAGTCGAACGTCCAGCGGGTGGTCAGGTCGGTGCCGTTCCAGTCCACGGCCCAGATCACCGAGCGGGTGTAGTAGCCGCGCGCGAAGATCATCGAAGGCGTCGAACCGTCCAGATAGGCCGTTCCGGCGAGGAACCGGTCGACCCGGTTCCCGTAGTTGTCGCCCCAGGAGGAGACGTTGCCGCGCGGCGGGTTGTAGTTGACCGTGTCCATCGCGGCGCCGGTCTGGCCGTTGAAGACCGTCAGGTACTCGGGCCCGGCGAGGATGTAGCCGCTGGAGTTGCGGTGGTCGGCGCTGGAGGAGCCGATCACGGTGCCGGCGCCGTCGCGGGTGCCGTCGGCGGTCTTCATCGCGATCTCGGCCCGGCCGTCGCCGTCGTAGTCGAACACCTGAAACTGGGTGTAGTGCGCGCCCGCCCTGATGTTGCGGCCCAGGTCGATTCGCCACAGCCGGGTCCCGTCGAGCCGGTAGGCGTCCACATAGACGTTGCCGGTGTAGCCGGACTGCGAGTTGTCCTTGGCGTTGGTCGGGTCCCACTTGACGATGTACTCGTAGTCGCCGTCGCCGTCCAGGTCGCCGGTGCTCATGTCGTTGGCGACATACGTGTACGACTCGCCCGAGGGGGTGGTGCCTCCGGCCGGGCGCTGGATCGGGATGTTCACGTACCCGCTGGAGTTGAAGGTCGCCTCGACGCCCGAGGCGGCGCCCTCGGTGCCGTTCACGACCGCGCGCACGGTGTACTGCGAGCTCGAGGAGCCGCCGGTGTCGAGGTAGTTCGTCGCCCCCGTCAGCGGCGACGCGTTGAGCTTCGTGCCGTCGCGGTACACGTTGAACGACACATTGGACGGGTCGGTGCCGAGCAGCCGCCAGGACACGAGCCGCCCTGAGCCCGAGGGCACGACGGTGACGCCGCGGGTCAACTCCTCGACCTCGTAGCGGCCGTTCTGCTGGGGCGGGGCGCCGTCGGTGAGCTCGACGTAGTCGATGTTCGCCAGGCCCGCGGCCGTGGTGGCGGCGATCCGGATCGTGTTGCTTCCGGCGTTCACGGGGACGGTGACGGTCTTGGTCGTCCAGGTCGCCCAGGCGCCGGTCGCGGGGAACGCGCCGGCGGCCTGCACGGTGGCGCCGTTGACGACGATGTCGGCCGAGCGGGTGTCGGTGCCGCCGTGGGCGTACCGGATCGTCAGCGTCGCGCTGCCGGCGCTCGCCGCGTTGACCGTGTACTGGTTCGCCGCGCCGACGGCGTTGGTGGAGTTGCAGAACCCGCTGCCGGAGAACCCGGCGTGGTTCGAGTCGATCGTGCCTTCGCATGTCGCCGGGGCGGTCTCCGCCTCGTATCGGACGGTGGCCGCGTCAGCCCCGCTCATGAAGGCCGGGATGGCCGCGGCCGCGAGGGCGGCCGCCGCCAGGACCGACAGGCTGCGCAGCCGCCGGTTTCGGAATGTTCGCATCTTTGCTCCGCGGGTAGAGGTCGTGAGAGTGGAGTCCGCCGGGGTACGGCGGGGCGGCGCACCGCGGGAGTGCCGGGTCGACACGGTGCGTGTTCATTCAGACATAGAACTGAATCGATTCAATGCCTTTGGGAAGTATAAGGGGAACCCGCTTTCAAAGGCAATATCAGGAATCGATGTGTATAAATTTCCCGGCTTACCGGGGCTGCGGCTCGGCCCATGCGAGTTCGCCCCGGCGACCTCCCGGTCGAGCCCGGTCCACAGGGCGGGGTGATCCCCTGCTCGGTCTGGGCGGTCGCGACCAGGCGGGCGACCGCGAGGGCGCCCTCGGGTCGCTAGCCCGGCTCGTTTAAGCCCGGTTTACATTCGGGCGCTTACCGTCCGGGGCATGAGACGGATATCGACACTGTTCGCGGCCGCCCTCCTGGCCGTCCTTTCGGCCGCGGGGTGCGTCGCCACCGCCGAGCAGGGGCCCGGCCGCGCGCCGGACGCCTGCGGGGCCGACCTGATCAACGCGCTCGACCAGTGGGGCGAGGCCGGGTTCAGCGGTGCCGTGGCGGTCACCGGCGGCGGCATGGACTGCCGGGCCGCCTTCGGCAGCGCCGACGGCACCGCCCCGATCACCGACGAGACCGTGTTCGGCATCGGATCGGTCAGCAAGTCCTTCACGGCCGCCGCGGTCCTCGGCCTCGCGCACGACGGGGTCCTGTCGCTGGACGACACGGCCGGATCGCTCCTGCCCGGCCTGTCGGGCCCGGCCGCCGAGGCGACGGTGGAGCAGCTCCTGCTGCACACGAGCGGCATCGAAGGCGAGCACGGCACCGACCACGAACCGCTCGACCGCGACGAGGCGATCGCGGCGATCAGCGGCCTCGGGTCGGCGTTCGCGCCCGGCGAGGACTTCCTCTACTCGAACGCGGGGTACTCGCTGCTGGCGCTCATCGTCGACGAGGCGACCGGCTCCTACCGCGACCACATGGCCGAACAGGTCCTGGTGCTCGGCGGCGAGCCGTTCGGCGGGTTCTGGGACGGCGAGCCGGCCGCGCCCGGGCCGCGCGCGGTCGGCGAGGTCGACGGCGCTCCCGCGACCGAGAACGGCGGCTTCGCCGGGCCCCACTGGGCCATGGCCGGCAACGGCGACCTCGCGATGACCGCGGGCGACCTCGCCGAATGGACGAAGGCGCTCTTCGAAGGCGAGGTCGTCGACCCCGAGGCGGTCGAGGTGCTGGAGGCGACCCGTTTCGAGTACGGCGACGGCACGGCCGAGATCCCCGGCTGGGTGTCCGTCGGCGCCGAGGTCTTCGGGACCGAGCTCGTCACGGCGTCCGGCGGCGGCGGGGACACCGGGCACAACGCCGTCGCGTCATGGCTGCCGGAGTCGGGCGTGAGCATCGCCGTCGCCTCGAACACCGAGCGGATCAACGCCGGGCAGCTCGCGGAACTCATCGTCCCCGCCGTCGCGGCCGGGGAGCCGGTCCCGCTGCCCGAACCCCGCGCCGACGTCGATCCCGAAGAGCTGCAAGCGAGAGCGGGCGTCTACACGCTCGAGACCGGCGGCTCGTACACCGTGACCGCGACCGAGGACGGGCTCGAGGCCGCGGCCGAGGGCGCCGACGCGGTGGCCGCCATGTTCGCCTCCCCCGACTTCGGGGCCGAGGATGTCGCGGCCCACGAGGAGGCCGTGCTCGCGCTCCTCAACGGCGAGACCGCGATCGGACGTGAAGAGCTCGCGGCGGTCGAAGCGGAGTTCGGCGCCGTCCAAGGCGTCGAACCGGCCGGGACGGCCGGCGAGGACGAACTGCGCACCTACGTCGAGCTCGCGACCGCCGAGGGGACGGTGCTCGCCTGGTACGCGCTCGACGAGTACGGCGGCGTCGCCGCCCTTTCGCTCGACACCGAGCCGCCGACGTTTACGCTGGTGCCGACCGGTGAGGGCGAGTACCGCCGCGACCTGATCGGCGTCGACGAGGGCGTCCGGGTCGCCTTCGCGGAGGACCTGATGACCGTCACCGGTCCGGCCGGGACCGCCGAGGCCCGGCGCGGCTGAACCGCCGAACGGCACCGGGCCGCCGAACGGCGCTGATCCACTGAACGACACGAGCCGCTGAACGACAGAGGGGAGCCGGCGTGCGCATCCTGCTGGTCGAGGACGACCGCGACCTGGGCCCGGCCGTGGCCATGGGCCTGCGGAACGAGGCGTACGCCGTCGACCTCGCCGCGACCCGCGGCGAAGCCGAGGAATTGCTGTGCGCCAACGATTTCGACGTGGTGTGCCTCGACCTCGGGCTGCCCGACGGGGACGGTCTCGAGCTGCTGCGGCGGCTCGGGACCGACCCGCACCTGCGCCCGCCGCGGCGGGTCATCGTGCTCACCGCCCGCGACGCCGTGGACGACCGGGTGGCCGGGCTCGACTCGGGCGCCGACGACTACCTCGTCAAGCCCTTCGACTTCGCGGAGCTGGCGGCCCGGCTGCGGGCCCTGGCGCGGCGGGCCGACGTGCGCGAAGCGGTCCTCGCCGTCGGCGACCTGCGCCTGGACGCCGCCGCGCACCGGGCCTGGCGCGGCGGGACCGAACTCGAACTGACCGCGAGGGAGTTCTCGATGCTGCGCTACTTCATGCACCGCCCCGGCGAAGTGCTGTCCACTGAGGAGATCCTGGAGCATGTGTGGGACGCGCAGGCCGACCCGTTCACCGCGTCGGTCCGCGTGATCCTCAGCCGCCTGCGCCGCAAACTCGGCGAACCGGGGCCGATCGCGACCGTGGTCGGCGCCGGCTACCGGCTGGAGGCGCCGTGACGGCGCCCGTCCCGCGCGCCGGGACCGGCCGGCGGCCGCGCTCGATCCGCGACGCCGCCCGGTCCGCGCTGCGGTCGCTGCGGGTCCGGCTGGCGCTCACCGGTTTCCTCGCGAGCTACCTGCCGGTGCTCCTCGTCGTCGCGGTCCCGGCGATCACCCGGGAGGAGCACACCGAGATCGGGACCGACGGTGTCGAGCGGGCCGTCGCCCGCACCGACATCGACCCGACCATGTGGACGATGGTCACGGCCGCGGCGCTGCTGCCGGCCACGGCCGCGCTCGCGTGGTGGTGGTCCGGCCGGGCGGTGCGCCCGTTCGAGCGGGTCCGGGCCGCGGCCGAGCGGATCGAGGGCGCCGACCTGAGCCTGCGCGTCGGGGACGCGCAGGGGACGACCGAGGCCGTCGCGCTCGCGGCCGCGTTCGACTCCATGCTGGACCGGCTCGAGCGCTCGGCGCAGGTGCAGCGCCGGCTCGTCGAGGAGGCCAGCCATGAGCTGCGGACGCCGCTGGCGGTCCTGATCACCGGCACCGACGTGGTGCTGGCGCACCCGGAACCGGACCTCGAGCTGTACCGGGAGGGCCTGGAGCGCGGCCGCAGCGCCGCCCATCGGCTGCGGGACGTGGTCAACGAACTGCTGGTCGACGCCCGCGGGCGGGCCCGGGTGATCGAGGCGCGGCGGGTCGACCTGGTCGCCCTGGTGCGGGAGATCGCCGCCGACTTCGCATCGGCACCGGTGGCGCTCACCGTCTCCGGTGCGATGAGCGCCGAAGCCGCCGTGGACGGGCCGAGCGTGCGGCGCGCGGTGGCGAACCTCGTCGGGAACGCCGTCAAGCACGCGCCGGAGGGGACGGCGGTCGCGATCGAGGTGGCCGATACCGCGACCGCGTTCACGGTCACCGTGTCCGACGAGGGCCCCGGCATCCCCGAGGCCGACCGCGAGAAGGTGTTCGAACGCTTCTGGCGCGGCGACCGGGCCCCCGGCACGGGCCTCGGCCTGCCGATCGCCCGCCAGATCGCCAAGGCCCACGGCGGCGACGTCGAGCTCCTTGAGAGCGCGGCCGGCGCACGGTTCCGCCTGACGCTGCCGAAGGGCCCGGCCGCTTAACGGTTTCGTCCTGTGTGGACTGAAGTCGGTTGCCGCGTCTCCGGCCCTCGAACGCGCAGCGGCAGGCAATCCCGCCTGACGCTGCCGAAGGGTGCAGCGGTCCGCTGACCGCGGTCTCGCGTGGACTGAAGCCACCGCCGCGCCTCGAGCTCCTTGAACGCCTAGCGGAGGTCGGTGCCGCCTGACGCCGCCGAGCCGTCGCGAAGCCGGGGCCCAGAGGCCCCGGCCGCCGCGCGGCCGCGGTGTCAAGGGGGGCTTGGCAATGCGGTTCGCAGTGCGGTTCGCGGGCCCGTCACGGGCCGCCGTTGGCCTGGCGCTCCTGCTCCATCTGGCTGATCATGTTCTCGCCCTGGGCGGTCGAGTTCGCCGTGTACTTGACGGTCTTCATCTTGTCGATCGGGTTCTTCCAGCTGTTCTTGAGCGGGTCGACCGACTTCGCGAGCGGGCCGTGGGAGAGGTTGCGCAGGCCCTGGGCCCCGTCCATGACCTTCCCGCCGCCGCGCATCAGCCCCGTCGAGGTGCCCTTGAGGAGCTGGTCGGTCGCGCCGTCGAGGGCCTTCTTGAGGCCGGTCGACTGGCCGCCGAACTTGCGGAGGGAGGCGACCCAGCGGCCGAGCTTCGACATGAGCTGGCCGAGCTTGCCGACCAGGTTCGCGAAGACGGACACGGCCCGCGAGACGACCCGGGCGATCGCGGCGGCGATGGTCGCGCCGAAGGTGAAGCCGGCGGTGGCGAGCGCGGCGAGGATGTAGAGGATCACCTCGGCGATGAAGTTGGAGATGATCTCCAGGAACATGGTCCGGAAGATCGCCACCAGGACGCCCGCGCCGGTGATGAGGTTCGCGGTCCACTTGGCGCCCTCGGCGGCGCCGTTGATGACCTCGCCGAACGCGGCGGCGCTCTGGCGGTACGCCTCGGCGTCCTGGCCGTCCCAGTCGGCGGTGGACTCGAGCTCGGTGGCCCAGGCCGTGGCGGCGTCGTGCAGCGCCATGGAGATGTTGTTCCAGGTCAGCGCCAGGCCCTCGATGGCGTTGGGGTTCCCGGCGAGCCAGTCGAGGGGTTCGCGCAGGAACGAGATGTGCTCGAACATCCAGGAGATGCCGGCCTGCACGAGGTGCTTGAAGGGGTTGGAGATGAACGAGAGCACGTCGAGGCCGAGCGAGAACGTGGACGCGGCGATGTCGCCGACGTCGACCTGGCCCTGGGTGATCGCGTTCCCGTACGCCTGGCCGGCCTTGGAGATGCCGTAGAAGATCTTGGCGCTCTGGGGGAAGGTGGTGGGGGTCTCGCTTGCGATGAGCGGGTTGGTCACCGGTTCAGCTCTTTCTGGAGTGCGTCGAACACGGCCGCGACTTCCTCGTCCACGGTCTGGTAGCTCTGCGCGGTGGCCTGGAGGGCCATCGTGAAGCCGGTGCCGAGGTCGTCGATCGAGTCCAGGGTCTCGGATCCGTCGTCGAGGAACAGGTCCAGCGCGGGAGGGATGAGCTGGGCGAAGACGATGCCGTAGGCGTTCTCGTCGCCGAGGCGGACCGTCTTGGCGGCGTCGGCGGCCTGGACGACCATCGGCATGGGGCCGTTGATGAGCCGCGAGGCGTGGTCGCGGAGGGCCTGGGGGTCGACCTTCATGAGGCGTCCCGCTGGGGGTTGGCGAATCCGGCGATGACGCTCATCGCCTCGGAGTCCTCGCCCAGGAGCGTGGACATGATCTCGGTGGTCTTGCGGCCGGCCTCTTCGATGGCCTGGTTGTAGGTGGAGAGGACCAGGTCGGCGAGGCCGGTGCCGGAGAGGCCGCGCGCCTGGGGCGAGAAGCGCAGGCCGGTGAGGGTGCCGCCGGCGTTGACGGTGACGGTGACGATCTCGTCCTCGTCGGCGACGGTGACGGCGGATTCGGCGAGGAGCTCCTCGGCGCGGCCGGCGCGCTCCTGGATGACGGCGACGCGGGACTCCAGGTCCTGCATGATCTCTTCTGGCGTGCGCAAATCGTCCTCCGTGTTCGGTTGTGCCGTTGGTGCGGATGTCAAGCTAGCCAACGAGAGTGAACCAGAGGTGGCGCTGTATTGAACGGGTGCGCTCAGTCAGGACGCGCGATGGCCGCGAGCAGTTCGGGTCCGCTCCAGTCGCGTCTGCCGCCGCGCTCGGCTTCGTGAACGAGGGCGGTCAGGCGCTCGTTGACGGGGGCGGTGGTGCCGTGTTCGGCGGCGAGGGCGGCGATCTCGCCGTTCAGGTAGTCCACTTCGGTGGGCTTGCCGGCCTCGAGGTCGTCCCAAGTGGAGGATCTGGCGTGGGGGTCGATGGCGAGCATCGCGGCGGCGAGGCGGGTGAACAGGGCGTCGGGCAGGCCGAGGACGACCGGCAGCAGCCGCGGGTCGGCCCCGGCGGTCTTGGCCGGGCGGATCCCCGCGGCCCGGTACGCGTCGAGCGCCTCGCGCTGCGCGCGTGCGAGCACGCGCCGGTAGGCGCGCTGCGACAGCTCGGTGCGCAGCGGCAGGCCCGAGAGCGCGTTGATCGGGTTGTTGAGGTTGAGCAGCAGCTTCCCGGCCTGGACGCCGACCAGGTCCTCGTGCAGCGCGAGCGGCACGCCGGCCCGCGCGAAGTCGGCGAGGTGCGCGTCGAGTGCGGGGTGGGCCTGGACTTCGACGCGGCCGTCGGTCCCCCGGTGGACCCGGCCTTCGCCTTGGTGGACCACGTTGAACGCGACCATCCCAGGGACGACCTCGGCTTCGGGGAGGCCCGCTCGGAGGACCCGCGGGTTCCGCAGTCCGTTCTGGAGGCTCACGACCGGTGTTCCGGGCCGCAGCAGCGGCGCGAGCTGATCCGCGGCTTCGGCGGTCGCCCCGGACTTGACGGTGACGAGCACGAGGTCCGCTCCGGCGGCCGCCTCGGGCGTCGTCTCGTAGCGCGGCGCCTCGATGCGCTCCTTCGCCCCGTCGAGATCGGTGATCGTCAACCCGTGCGCGCGCACTTCTCCGGCGACGCGCTCGCGCCCGACGAACACCACGTCGACCCCGGCCGCGGCGAGCCGCCCGCCGACATAGCACCCGATGCTCCCGGCCCCGTACACGCAGATCATCCCCGGATCCTACGACGAGCCGCGCCGCGTGTCGCTTACCAGCGTTCCTCGGGCCCCGGCCGCGACCGTCCGGGGCCGGACTCCGGGCTCACTCGGCGCTCAATCGGCTGCACCCCGGTCCAGGAACGCATCGGCGAGGTAGTCGTTCACGAACTGGTCGGTCACGGTCCTGCGCTCGGTCAGACGCGCAAGCCGCAGCGAGGCGGCGAAGGCCGCCAGTGCGCCGAAGAAGGCGCTGGCGGCCGCTAACACGATGTCGCGCATGAGCGGTCTGCTCCTGGGAGTGGTGATTCCGGCCTGTCTTGAAGGGTAGCAACGGTCGGCCGCCGCGCGGGTACGCGGAACGGCCCGGGGCCTTCGCCGCGGGCCGTCCTCGCGCCGTCAGGCCGCTTCGATGCGGATCTTCAGCTTCTTGCTGGTGTACTCCGGAACCGCGGTGAAGCCGTCGAGGTCGAGCGTCATCGCGGCGAACTCGCCGTCGATGCGCTTGGCCTCGATCACCGTGAGGGACTCGCCCGCGACCGGCGGGTGCTGGACGTCGAGCGCGATCTCGAGCGCGGCGCCCGGCTCGAGGTCGAGGGTCTTCGCCACCTTGAGGACGGCGGAACCGCTGTCGCCCACGGTGATCCGCAGGGCGGCGCCGGCGAGGCGGAGGCCGCGTTCGAGCTTCACGCGGCCCGCGGCCGGGTCGAGTTCGAGGACGCCGCCCTCGGCGGCGACGTCGCCCGCGCCGAGCCCGGTCGCCGACAGGACCCGCAGCACCCCGTCCTGGACCACCACCCCGCCCTCGAAGCCGTTGTCGCCGGCCAGCGCGAGCGATCCGGTGCCGGCCTTCGTGAGCGAGCCGGGACCGCCGATGTCGCCCCGCCACACGTCGCTCGCCGAGAACCCGCCTTCGCTCGCGTCCATCGTCACGGTCACGTCGTCGTCGAAGCGGCCGTAGCCGTCGGCGGCGGCGAACAGGTCGAGGCGGCCCCACTGCTCGGGGCCCTCCATGAGGGCGTACCCGGCGGGGAGGGCCGTGGTGCGCAGCACTTCTCGGCGCTGGTCGGCATCGAGATAGGGCAGTCTGGTCTCCAGGATCGCCTCCGCTCCCTTGGGGACGGTCATCTCGGCGTCCGCGTCGTCGTCGCGGTCGAGGACGTAGGTGAGGCGCTCGGTCCAGGCCGCCTTGCCGGCGGCGCGGTCGGCGTACGGGTCGGTGTCGGCCCCCTCGCGGTGGGCCCACGCGAACAGGTCGTCGGCCCCGGTCCGGGCCGTGAAGTAGGCGCGGGCCTGGTCGCGGGCGGCGGCGCGCAGCTCGGCGTAGGCGTCGTCGTAGAGGACGGCGGCGGCCAGCGCGGTCGCGAGGATGCGCCCGCCCATGACGTCGACCGGCGAGTGCATCCCGGCGGTGATCCGCGACTGGGCGACGTCGCTCGCGCGCACCAGCATCTCCTGGAACCGCTCGGGCACCGCGTACGCGTACGCGATCGCCGCCAGGTACGCGGCGTTGGCGTGCCCGGAGGGGAAGCCGCCGTCGTCGGCCGGGCTCGCGCTGCGCTGGCGCAGGAGCTGCGGTGACACGGCCACGTCGGTGTCGTAGGCGGGCAGGCCGAGGACGGGGATGCCGCCGGTGGGGACCACTTCGGAGTCCTCGTTCATGCGCCACGGCCGCGGGTACTGGAACGCGAGCTTCGAGGGGTTCGAGGAGGCGTGCGGGCCGCGCAGGGCGTTGACGAGCTCGGCGACCTTCCCGAGGTCGGAGGCCGTCGAGCCGGGCCCGGTGGCGGCGCCGTCGGGGGCGCCGGGGGGCACGGCGTCGCTGATCGTCCCGGCCGGGACGCCGTCGGGGGCGCCGGTGACGGCGGTGACGGCCTTCGCTCCGGTCTTGTAGAGCGCTGCGAGCGGGCCGAGCCCGGCGATGACGCTGTGGCTCTGGTGCTGGCGGTCGAAGACGAACGCCTGCTTGGCGTCCGCCTCGGTTCGGTTACCGGTCACTTCGGCGCAGTACTCGAGGTTCGACTTGAGCGCTCCAGTATCGGCGGGCGCCCCGGTGTTCCAGGCGTCGCCGGTCTCCCACAGCTCCTGGAACCCCGAGAGGATCCGCACGGCGGCGTTGGTCTCGGGCGTCAGGTTCGCGGTGGTGTTGGTGGTGTAGTCGTCGACGAACGCCGCGCCCGACCATTCGTAGCGGGCGCCGCCCGTGCGGGACGCGACGACGCCGGAGGCGACCGGGTCGGTCGAGGACGGCGCGGCGGCGGCCGCCTCGCCCGCCGCGGGCGCGGCCATGAGCCCGGCCAGGGCGGCGGAGCCGATCAGGAGCCGGCGGCGGCCGAGCGTGAGCTGTTGGTCTTCCATATGGTGTTCCACTTTCGGGGAGAGCGGCCGGGAGGAAGCGGCCCGACGCGGTGCCGGGCCGCGGCGACGGGGATCGCCTTCGGGACGATCACCGCCGGGACGAAGCCTCGCCAGCGCAGGTGAACGGCCGGTGGCGGACAAGGGTCATGAGGCGGCACGACCGGCGGCGGTTCGGCGGCTCCGGCCGATTCGTTGCGGCATCGACACCCGTCGTTCAAGATGGGGTCATGGGATGACACCCGAGGTCAGGTGCAATACTCCACGGACCTCTCGCGTTTCCCCAGGTGCTGAGTTAGGAGCAACCCCGAATGCCAGTCAACCGCAGAACCCTCCTCGGCGCATCGGCCGCCGCGGGGGCGGCCGCCGCCGCGCTCACCGCCTCGCCCGCCTCGGCGAAGCAGTCCGCGAAGCGCTACTCGTTCACCGTCATGGGCACCACCGACCTCCACGGGAACGTCTTCAACTGGGACTACTTCAAGGACGCCGCCTACACCGACGCCGCCGGCAACACCCGCGGCCTCGCCCGCGTCGCCACCCTCGTCGAGCAGGTCCGCGACGAGGTCGGCCGCGAGAACACCATCCTCATCGACGCCGGCGACACCATCCAGGGCACGCCCCTGGCCTACTACTACGCGCGCGTCGACCCCATCGCCCAGGACGGCGGCCCCGTCCACCCCATGGCCCAGGCCATGAACGCCATCGACTACGACGCCGCCGCACTCGGCAACCACGAGTTCAACTACGGCCTCGACACCCTCCGCAAATTCGAGTCCCAGCTCCACTTCCCCCTCCTGGGCGCCAACGTCATCGACACCGAGACCGGCCGCCCCGCCTTCCCGCCCTACCACATCACGCGCCTGCGCACCCCGCGCGGACGCGACGTCAAAGTCGGCATCCTCGGCCTGTGCACACCCGGCGTCACCATCTGGGACAAGGCCATCGTCGACGGCGTCCTCGAGTTCCCCGGCCTCGAGACCGAAGCCGCCCACTGGGTCGCGCACCTGCGCGAGGAAGAGGGCGTCGACGTCGTCGTCATCTCCGCCCACTCGGGCACCTCCGGCACCTCCGCCTACGACACCTCCACCGGCCTCGGCATCGAGAACGCCTCCAAGATCGTCGCCGAGACCGTCCCCGGCATCGACGCGATCCTCGTCGGCCACGCCCACATCGAGATCCCCGAGACCCGCGTCGCCGGCCCCGACGGCGGCGAAGTCGTCCTCTCCGAGCCCCTCTGCTACGGCCAGCGCCTCACCCGCTTCGACTTCGACCTGGTGTGGAAGCACGGCAAGTGGACCGTCGAATCCATCGGCGCCTCCGTCCTCAACTCGAACACCGTCGAGGAGCACGAGCGGATCACCGAGATCCTCACCGACGAGCACGGCGAGGTCGTCGCGTACGTCAACCAGGTCGTCGGCCAGGCGGCCATCGACCTCGACACCGCCGAGGCCCGCTACAAGGACGAGCCCATCATCGACCTCATCACGAAGGTCCAGGAGGACACGGTCAAGGCCGCGCTGGCCGGGACCGAGCACGCGGACCTGCCGGTGGTCTCGCAGGCGTCGCCGTTCTCGCGGACCTCGCTGATCCCGGCGGGCGACGTGCGGATCAAAGACCTGTCGAGCCTGTACATCTACGACAACACGCTGGTCGCCAAGCTCTTGACGGGCGCCCAGATCCGGGACTACCTGGAGTACTCGGCGGCGTACTTCGTGCAGACCGCGGCCGGGGCGGCCATGGACCCGGACGCGATCACCAATGCGGGCAACCGGCCAGACTACAACTACGACTACGTCTCGGGCTTCACCTACGAGATCGACATCGCGAAGCCGGCCGGGTCGCGGATCGCGAACCTCAGGCACGCGGGCGCCGACGTGGACGACGCGCAGCGGTTCGTGTTCGCGGTCAACAACTACCGCGCGAACGGCGGCGGGAACTTCCCGCACGTGGCCGCGGCCCAGGAGCTGTGGAGCGAGTCGATCGAGATCCGCACCCGCATCATCGAGTGGGTCACCGCGAAGGGCGCCCTCGACCCGGCCGAGTTCGCGTCGGTGGACTGGGTGCTTACCCGCGACGGCGTGCCGGTGTTCTAGGGCCCGTCCCGGCCGGGAACCGCTGCGGTCGGCGGACGGCCCGGGGCGGGGCCCCGGGCCGTCCGCGTGCGCGCCGCCGGGCGTGGCAGTATTGCCACCACCAGGCGTACTGACCGCCCGGCTAGCATTGAGACCCCGATATGCAGGAGCGCACATGGACTTCCGGGAAGAGGCCGCCGCCATCCGAGGCGACCTGATCGCGCTGCGCCGCGAACTCCACCAGATCCCCGAGATCGGGCTCGACCTGCCCAAGACGCAGGCGGCCGTCCTCCGAGCGCTGGAGGGCCTGCCGCTCGAGATCACCTTGGGGCAGACGTCCACCGCCGTCACCGCGGTCCTCCGCGGCGGCCGGCCCGGGCCCGCGGTACTGCTGCGCGGCGACATGGACGCCCTCCCGGTCACCGAGGAGAACGACGCCGAGTACGTCTCCCGGCACGCCGGCACGATGCACGCGTGCGGGCACGACCTCCACACCGCGGGGCTCGTCGGTGCGGCGAGACTGCTTGCGGCCCATAAAAATGAACTCGCCGGGGACGTCGTGTTCATGTTCCAGCCCGGCGAGGAGGGCTGGGACGGCGCCGGCCACATGATCGCCGAGGGCGTCCTCGAGGCCGCCGGCCGCAAGGTCGACGCCGCCTACGGGCTGCACGTCATCTCGGACATGGTGCCGCGCGGCGTGTTCACCACCAAGCCGGGCCCGATGATGGCCGCGTCGTCGGGGCTGTTCGTGACCGTGGTCGGCAAGGGCGGGCACGGCTCGCGCCCGCACACCACGCTCGACCCGATCCCGGTGGCCGCCGAGATCGTCACCGCGCTGCAGAACCTCATCACCCGCCGGTTCAGCGTGTTCGAGCCGATCGTCATCACCGTCGGCACCTTCCACGCCGGGACCCGGCACAACATCATCCCCGACGACGCGACGTTCGAGGCCACGGTCAGGACCTTCTCCGAGGAGGCGCTCGCGCAGGTCGAGAAGGAGTCGGTGCAGCTCGCCGAGGCCATCGCGACCGCGCACGGCCTCACCGCCGAAGTGCGGTTCGTGCGGGAGTACCCGGCGACGATCAACGACGCCGACGAGGCCGCGTTCGTCGCCGAGACGGTGAAGGACCTGTTCGGCGAGGACCGGTACACCGAGATGCCCGACCCGGTCATGGGCTCGGAGGACTTCTCGCGGGTCCTGGAGGCGGTGCCCGGGAGCTACATGTTCTACGGCGCCACCGTGAAGGAGGACCTGAGCGAGGCGGCCTCGAACCACTCGCCGCGGGCCGCGTTCGACGACTCGGTGCTCGCCGACGGCGCGGCGCTCCTCGCGGAGCTGGCCGTGCGCCGCATGAACCGCGGCTAGGGGCACTGAGAGCGGCACTGACGGGAGAGGCGGGCCGGGCGCCCGCCTCTGTCCCTTTCCGGGCCTAGAGATCGAAGGCGGCGATGACCTCGGTGGCGATGTCCTCGGGGGTGTCGGACACGTCGACGGCGATGCCGTCCTCGTCCTCGCCGAGCGGCTCGAGGGCCGCGAACTGGGAGTCCAGGAGCGCCGGGGGCATGAAGTGGCCGCTGCGGTGGGCGAGCCGGGCGGCGATGAGCTCACGCGTGCCGTCGAGGTGGACGAAGCGGACGCGGGCGCCGGCCTCGCGCAGGAGGTCCCGGTAGGAGCGTTTGAGGGCCGAGCAGGTGACGACCGTGGAGCGTCCGGCGGCGTCCTCGGCGCTGATCCAGTCGCGCACGCGCCGCAGCCACGGCTCGCGGTCGGCGTCGGTGAGCGGCACGCCCGCGCTCATCTTGGCGATGTTCGCCTCGGTGTGGAGCTCGTCGCCTTCGGCGAACGGCCAGCCCAGCCGCCGGGCGAGCTCATGCGCGACCGTGGTCTTGCCCGATCCCGACACACCCATGACCACCAGGCAGGTCGTCGCCATCTGCACCGCTCCCCATTGAAAGGTAATACTTTTGAATCGGAAAGGTAACACCATTCATGACGTGGTGCAACCCGTCCCCCGCTAGGATGCCGTCATGGGCGATCGGCGAAACCAACCGGGCACGGGCCTCCACGACCCCGTGCTCGACAAGCTCGGTCTCGCGATCGCCTCCGGCGAACTGCCCGAAGGGCACGTGCTCAACCTCGACGGCATCCAGGAGCGGTTCGGCGTCTCCCGCACCGTCGCCCGCGAGGCCATGCGGGTCCTGGAGTCCATGGGCCTGGTCCGCTCCCGCCGCCGCGTCGGCATCACCGTGCGCCCCATCGCCGAATGGAACGTCTTCGACCCCAAGGTCATCTGGTGGCGCCTCGCCGGACCGGGCCGCAACGCCCAGCTCCGCACCCTCACCGAGATGCGCGTCGCCGTCGAGCCCGTCGCCGCCGCCGCGGCCGCCCGCGCCGCCGCGCCCGGCCAGCGCGCCCGCATCGTCGAACTCGCCGCCGTCCTGCGCCGGCTCGGCGAGGCGGGCGACCTCGCCGAGTTCATGGAACGCGACGTCGAGTTCCACGCGCTCCTCCTGCGCGCCAGCGGCAATGAGATGTTCGGCGCACTCGCCGACGCCGTCGGCGCGGTCCTGCGCGGCCGCACCCAGCTCGGCCTCATGCCCCACCGGCCGGTCCCCGAGGCCCTCGACCTGCACGAGGCCGTCGCCGCCGCAGTCGCCTCCGGCCGCGCCGACGACGCCGAGACCGCCATGCGGGCGCTACTGACGGAAGTCCGACAGGCCGTGATCCCCGGCTGAGGTTTGCCGAGTGCGCATCGGAGGCAACTGACAGGAAAGCTGAGAGCGCCTTCCCATCAAAAGGATCACTCGGAGCCCGCCATGAGCACACCCACCCGGCCACTCCCGCGGTACCGGGCCCCACGCCGCCTCCCCGGCCCCAGACTGCGGAGCCGCGGCGTGTTTGGGCGGCGACACGGCGTTTCACCTGGTCTGAACAGAGAAGTACACGCAGTAACCGATTAGCATGAGCCCCAACACCACCACGGCTCACAAGGCCGCGACTCCCTCCGCAGATCGGACTAGCCATGCCCGAGTTCGCACCCGTGCGATTGCCGCACTACGAAGGCCGTGACTCCGGCCCCCGCTCGCTCCTCGACGACGTCGCCGCCTGGGTCGAATCCGAACCCATGGCCGCCCTCCTGCACCGCTTCGGCGGCTCGCTCCCGGGGGCCGGCACCGCGACCGACCTGGCGTACCTCGAAGCGTTCTCCGCCGTCCACTGGGACTTCCGGGCCGGACGCGAGCGCCACGAGACCGCGCCGCAGCCGCTCGGCCCCGAGCAGGAGCTCGCCGTCACCGAAGCGGCCCTGGCCCTCGGGCTCGGACCGGAGCTCAAGCCGCGGCTCGAGCACTACACGCACGTCCTCGTCCTCGGGGGGCTCGTCTCGTCGTGCCTGTTCCGGACCCGCTTCGCCGCGGAGCTGCTCGCCGCCGGGACGGGCGCCGACAACGTCACCGGCGTCGGCGGCTTCCGCCCGCTCGGCACCGCCGACCACGAGTCGGCCGCCCTGAGCGGACTCCACTGCGGCGCCTTCGAGGTCGACGCGATCGAGGCGAGCCTCAAGCGCGCCTTCGGCATCGAGGGCGAGCCGCGCATCGACGCGGGCGGCGACCCCCACCGCGAGCCGGGCCGGTCGTGGAAGGTGGCGTCCTACGAGGCCGGGCCGGTGACCGTGCGGGCCGTCGCGGCCCCGTCCTCGGCGCCCGACCGGCGCCGCGCCGACACCGTGGACACCTGCCGGTTCTGGGCCGACGAGGTCGTCGACCTGACGCCCGGCGACAGCGTCCTGGTCGTGACCTCCGCGCCCTACACGGCGTTCCAGCACTGCGACGCGATCGCCCACATGGGACTGCCGTACGGCTGCACGATCGACACCGTCGGCGTCGACCCCGCCACGCTCCCCGAGCCGCACTTCCGCAAGCGGCACAGTGCGAGCGGGTACCTGCAGGAGATCCGCTCGGCGATCCGGTCCATGCGCCGCCTCCACTACGCGGCCGCCACGGCCGAGGCGGAGTTCGCGATCGAGTCGGCGCGGGCCTTAATCGAAGACGACCGGTGATTTCACCGATGCGCGCCGCCGTCCACCAGTAGATATTTACGTCCATCACTTGATGACTCACGTCAAGGAGGACGTATGAAGGCTATCAAGCAGCGGCGGCTCCTCGCCGCCGTCTTCTCCGCACTGCTGTCGGCCGCGGTCGGCATCGCCGTCGCAGTCGCCCCGAATCCGGCTGCGGCGCAGGACAACCCGTACGAGCGCGGCCCCGACCCGACGAACTCGAGCATCGAGGCCGTCCGCGGCCACTACTCGGTGTCGACCACGAGCGTCTCCTCGCTCGTGAGCGGGTTCGGCGGCGGCACGATCTACTACCCGACCACCACCGCGGACGGCACGTTCGGCGCCGTGGTCGTCGTCCCCGGGTTCACCGCCCTGGAGTCCTCGATCGCCTGGCTCGGACCGCGCATCGCCTCGCAGGGCTTCGTGGTCTTCACGATCGACACCGAGACCACCCTCGACCAGCCCGGACAACGCGCCGACCAGGCCCTGGCCGCCCTCGACTACCTCACCGACCGCAGCAGCGTCCGCACCCGCGTCGACGAGGACCGCCTCGCCGTCATGGGCCACTCCATGGGCGGCGGCGGCTCGCTCGAAGCCGCCCGCGAGAACCCGGACCTCCAGGCGATCATCCCGATGACCCCGTGGCACACCACGAAGACGTGGTCCACCGTCAGCACGCCGACCCTGATCTTCGGCGCCGAGAACGACTCGGTCGCCCCGGTCGGCTCCCACAGCGAGCCGTTCTACAACACCGTCCCCAGCTCGGCCGAGAAGATGTACATCGAGCTGAACGGCGCGAGCCACTTCGCGCCCAACACCTCCAACACCACGATCGCGAAGTACGCGATCTCGTGGCTCAAGCGGTTCGTCGACGACGACACCCGCTACACGCAGTTCCTCTGCCCCGTCCCCACCGGATCCGCGATCCAGGAGTCGCGAGGGACCTGCCCGCTCGGATAGGAACCGGCCTCCCGGACGCGACCCGTCCGGGAGGCGTCCGAGCACCCCGGGATCGGACGGCGGCACCGGTCGCCGTCCGATCCGCACGCTTCACCCCTTCCAAACCGACTGGTCGGTTTTGTACGATGGACGGATGGGACGGCGCGCACCGGAGCACCCCGCCCGGGCCGCGGCGCCCGCGCGGCCCACCGGCCCGCCTCCACCGGCCGGAGCCGACGCTCTCCCTGGTCCCCGCGACCGCGACCACCGCACCGACGCCCCGCTGCCCGCGACGCTTCGGCGCCTCGACGACGGGAGCCTCGCCCTCGTCGTCACCCCGGCCGACGCCCGCCTCCTCGACGGGGCCGGCCGATCCGGCACCACGGTGACCGTCCGGATCGCCGACGGCGGCAACGAGGACGCGGCCCGGGCCGCGCTCGCACGCGGGCACCGGATCCTCGCCGACGGACCACTCGGAGACGCGTACGCCGCGTTCACCCTCGCCGGCGCCCTCGCCGCGGAACCCGGACTCGCGCTCACCGCCCACACCGCCGCGGCCGACACCGCCTGGGCCGCAGGCGACCGCGCCGCCTGCGAGAGCGCCATCGGGGCCGCGCTCGCCACCGCGCGCCTCGTCTCGGACAGCAGGCGGTCGCAGCTCGGCGACTACCTCCGCGGCCTCGCCGCGCTCCTGCGGGAAGCGCCCGAGGACGCGATCGGCCACCTCCGGCGCGTCGCCGCCTGCGGAGACGACGCCCCCGACGCCCTCCACCGCGCCGCCGCCGCGGCGCTGATCCTCGGCGACGCCGACACCGCGTGCCGGATCGGCTTGCGCGCCTTGGCGGTCGCACACGACCGCGACCGGCCCGACCTCACCGCGACCGCCCTCGAATACCTCGCCTACGCCGAGATGCGCGCCGGCCGCCACGCCCGGGCCCGCGCCCACGCGCGCGACGGCCTCGCCGCCGCACGCCGCGCCGGACACGCGAACACCGCCGCCCACCACCACGCGGTCCTGGCCATGAGCGCCTCAGTCGAAGGCGACACCGCCGACGTGGAGACCCAGGCCGGCGCGGCCCTCGCGACCGCCCGCCGCTGCGGCCTCGGCCAGACCGGGGCCCTCGCCGAATGGGCCCTCGCCCGGTCCGACCTCGCCCGCGGCGCCCCCGACGCGGCCGCCGCGCGCCTCGCCGGCCTCGTCCGGCAAGGGCACTTCGCGGTCCGGCCCCTCCTGCTCCCCTGCTTCGCCGAGGCGGCCGCGCTCTCGGGCCGCGAACCCGACTCGCGGACGGCGGTCGAGGAGCTGCGCCGCTGGGCCGCTTCGGGACTCGACCCGGCCGCCGGAGCCCAGCTCGCCCGCGTCGAAGCGCTCACCGCCGCGCCCGGCACCGCGCCGGAGGCGGTCGACGCCCGCTTCCGCCGCGCGATCAGCCTGCACCCCAACGGCGCGGGCGACTTCGAGCGCGCCCGGTCCCAGCTCCACTACGGCAAATGGCTCCGCCGCCGGCGCCGCCCGCTGCTCGCCCGCGCGGTCCTGCGCGACGCCCTCCACGGCTTCGAACGCTGCGGCGCGGTCCTCTGGGCCGACCAGGCCCGCCAGGAACTGCGCGCCACCGGCGGGCCCAGCGGCGCCGAACCCGGGGCGCTCGCCGCGCTCACCCCGCAGCAGCTCCGGATCGCCCGGCTCGTCGCGACCGGGGCCACCAACCGCGAGGTCGCCCGGTCGCTCTCGCTCAGCGTCCGCACCGTCGACCACCACCTGCGCAACGTCTTCGCGGCCCTGGGCGTGCGCTCGCGCGTCGAACTCGCGCGGCTGGTCGCCGAAACGCCTTGACCCCCCAGGGAATCGGAAGCTCTTACATCGATAGCGATATATCTCTCTAGAGAAAAGCGGCCGACCCCGCGCGCCAGCAGGCGGGGTCGGCCGGGAGGACCGGACCTCAGATGAGGAACCGGGTGTACGCGGGCAGGGTGAGGAACGTCGGATAGTCCTCCCCCAGCGCGCACTCGGTGAAGACCGACAAGGCGTCCTCGAAGCGGTCGCCGTCGAAGCGCTGGAGCGCCCCGAACTCGTCCGCCAGGAGCTCCTGGACCCATTCGCGGGTGACGATGCGGCCGTCGGCGGTCCTGGAGCCCGCGTTGATCCACTGCCAGATCTGCGAGCGCGAGATCTCGGCGGTGGCCGCGTCCTCCATGAGGTTGTCGATCGCCGCGGCGCCGACGCCGCGCAGCCAGGACTCGATGTAGCGCACGCCCACGTTGAGGTTCTTGCGGATGCCGGCCTCGGTGATGTCCCCCGGCGTGGAGGCGACGTCGAGGAGCGCGGCCGCGTCCGGGACGACGTCCTCGCGCTGCCGGTCGATCTGGTTCGGCAGGCCGCCGAGCGCCTCGTCGAACACGGCCATGGCGACCGGCACCAGATCGGGGTGGGCGACCCAGGAGCCGTCGAAGCCGTCGTCGGCCTCGCGGGTCTTGTCGGCGCGGACCTTCTCGAGCGCGACCGCGTTGGCCTCGGGGTCGCGGCGGCTGGGGATGAACGCGGCCATCCCGCCGATCGCGGAGGCGCTGCGCCGGTGGCAGGTGCGCACCAGCAGCTCGGTGTAGGCGCGCATGAACGGCGCGGTCATCGTCACCTGGTCCCGGTCCGGGAGCACGAAGCGGGGACCCCGCTCGCGGAAGTTCTTGATGACCGAGAAGATGTAGTCCCAGCGTCCGGCGTTGAGGCCGGACGAGTGGCGGCGCAGCTCGTAGAGGATCTCCTCCATCTCGAACGCGGCGGTGATCGTCTCGATGAGGACGGTGGCCCTGATCGTGCCGCGCGGGATCCCGACCAGGTCCTGGGCGGTGTCGAAGACGTCGTTCCACAGCCGCGCCTCGAGATGCGACTCGAGCTTCGGCAGGTAGAAGTAGGGCCCGCGGCCCAGTTCGAGGAGCCGGTGCGCGTTGTGGAAGAAGTAGAGCCCGAAGTCCACGAGGGACCCGGCGACGGGCAGGCCGTCGACGCGCAGGTGCAGCTCGGCGAGGTGCCAGCCGCGCGGGCGCACGATGATCGTGGGCAGGTCGGTGAGGGCCGAGCCCTTGAGGCGGTACTCCTTGCCCTGGTCGCTGGTGAAGTCGATGCGCCGCTCGATGGCGTCGCGCAGGTTCACCTGCGAGTCGATGACGTTGTGCCAGTTCGGGGTCGAGGAGTCCTCGAGGTCGGCCATCCAGCATTTCGCGCCGGAGTTGAGGGCGTTGATCGTCATCTTCCGGTCGCAGGGGCCGGTGATCTCGACGCGGCGGTCCTCGAGCCCGGGTGCGAGGGTGGCGACGCTCCACGAGAAGTCGTCGCGGACCTCGGCGGTCTCGGGCAGGAAGCCCGGGTCGCACCCGTTGGCGATGCTGGTCCGGCGCGCCTGCCGGGCCTGGAGGATCTCCTGCCGGCGGGGCGCGAACTTCCGGTGCAGGGCGGCGATGAACGACAGCGCTTCGGGCGTGAGGATCTCGTCCTCGCGCTCGACGCTGGGCCCGTTGACCGTGATGCCCGAGTCAGTGCGGGTCTGTTGGGCTGTGACCACTGGTTTCTCTCCTTATGTGGCTGGGCGGAGCCTTTTTTCGAACGGAAGGCTCCGCCCCGGCGGACTGGTCGCTGGGCAGCTAGTGGAATTGTCCCTGCTCGGTGGACCCCGTGAGTGCGAGAGTCTCGGATTTCGGGTTGAGCGCCGACGTGACGAGGTCGAAGTAGCCGGTGCCGACCTCCCGCTGGTGCTTGGTGGCGGTGTAGCCGCGCTCCTCGGCGGCGAACTCGCGTTCCTGCAGGTCCACGTAGGCGGTCATGCCTTCGCGGGCGTAGCCGTGGGCGAGGTCGAACATCGAGTGGTTGAGCGCGTGGAACCCGGCGAGGGTGATGAACTGGAACGTGAAGCCCATCGAGCCGAGTTCGCGCTGGAACTTCGCGATCGTGCCGTCGTCGAGGTGGCGCTTCCAGTTGAACGACGGCGAGCAGTTGTAGGCGAGCATCTGGTCGGGGTGCTCGGCCTTGATCGCCTCGGCGAAGGTGCGGGCGGCCTCGAGGTCGGGCGTGCCGGTCTCCATCCACAGCAGGTCGGCGTACGGCGCGTAGGCGAGGCCGCGGGCGATGCACGCCTGGATGCCGTTGGCGACCCGGTAGTAGCCCTCGGCGGTGCGCTCGCCGGTGAGGAACGGGCGGTCGCGCTCGTCCACGTCGGAGGTCAGCAGGGTCGCGGCCTCGGCGTCGGTGCGGGCCACGATCACCGTGGGGACGCCTTCGACGTCGGCGGCGAGCCGCGCGGCATTCAGGGTCCGGATGTGCTGCCCGGTCGGGATGAGGACCTTGCCGCCGAGGTGGCCGCACTTCTTCTCCGAGGCGAGCTGGTCCTCCCAGTGGACGCCGGCCGCGCCGGCGGCGATCATCGCCTTCATGAGCTCGAAGGCGTTGAGCGGCCCGCCGAAGCCGGCCTCGGCGTCGGCGACGATCGGCACGAGCCAGTCGTCGACGGACTGGACGCCCTCGGCGGCCTCGATCTGGTCGGCCCGCAGCAGCGCGTTGTTGATGCGCCGCACCACCTGCGGGACCGAGTTGGCCGGGTAGAGCGACTGGTCGGGGTAGGTCTGGCCGGCCAGGTTGGCGTCGGCGGCGACCTGCCAGCCCGACAGGTAGATCGCGTGGAGCCCGGCCTTGACCTGTTCGACGGCCTGGCCGCCGGTCATGGCGCCGAGCGCGTGGGTGTACCCGCCGGTGGCGGCGTCCTCGGTGAGCCGGGTCCAGAGGCGCTCCGCGCCGCGGCGGGCGAGGGTGTGCTCCTCGGTGACGCGGCCGCGCAGGCGGACCACGTCAGCGGCGCTGTAGTCGCGGACGGTGTTCGCCCACCGCGGATCCGAGTCCCACTCGATGGCGAGGCGCTCTGCGGCGAGGTTCGTGTCGGTCGCTTGAGGGTCGCGGTGGCTGTCGGACATCGTCGGCTCCGAGAAGTCGGGACCGCAATCAGCGGTCGTTACTTGCAGGTAACAGCAATCTTTCATTGTTCTCAGGCGTGCGTGGCCGGTTTCCACTGGAAAGAATCGCGTTTCTTCGCAATACTGAGGAAATGACGAACCTGCCGCCGCCCGCCGCCGAGACCCCGCACCGCCCGTGGGGCGCCGCCGAGGCCGCCGAACTCGCCGCCGACGACGTGTCCGTGGACCTGATCAGCCTCGGGAAGCAGATCCGGCACCTGCGCAAACAGCGCGAGCTGAGCCTCGAGGAACTCGGCGCGACCGTCGGCGCCGCGCCTTCGCAGCTCTCGCTCATCGAGAACGGCAAGAAGGAGCCCAAGCTCTCGATGCTACGGGCCCTGGCGAAGGCGTTCGGCGTTTCTTCCGACCAGCTGCTCGGCGCCGAGCCGCCGAACCGCCGCGTGGCCCTGGAGATCGAGCTGGAGCGGGCCCAGCGCAGCGGCCAGTACCAGTCGCTCGGGCTGCCTTCGGTGAAACCGTCCTCGCGGATCCCGACCGAGGCCCTCGAAGCGCTCGTCGGGCTGCACCGCGAGGTCGCACGGCAGATCAACCTCCACACCGCCACGCCCGAAGAAGCCCGCCGCGCGAACACCGAACTGCGCCGGCGCATGCGCGACAAGGACAACTACTTCGCCGACATCGAGGCCGAGGCCCGCACGCTGCTGAGCAAAGTGGACTACTCGGGCGGGCCGCTCTCGCAGCACCAGATCGCCGACCTGGCCGCGCACCTGCGGTTCACGCTGCACCACGTGGACGACCTGCCGCACTCGACCCGCTCGGTCACCGACCTCAAGCACCGGCGGATCTACCTGACGCAGGTCGGCACCGGCTCGCACGACCCGCGCACGGTCCTGCTCCAGGCCCTGGCGAGCTTCGTGCTCCAGCACGAGGTGCCTCGCACGTACCTGGAGTTCCTGGGCCAGCGCGTCGCCACGAACTACCTCGCGGCGGCGCTGCTGATCCCCGAGTCGAGCGCGGTGGCGTTCCTGCGGGGGGCCATGGCGGACAAGGAGATCGCGGTCGAGGACCTGCGCGACAACTTCGCGGTGTCCTATGAGGCCGCGGCGCACCGGTTCACGAACCTGGCGACCCACCACCTGGGGATCCGGACGCACTTCCAGAAGGTCCACAAGTCGGGGATCATCTTCAAGGCGTACGAGAACGACGACGTCGCCTTCCCGGCCGACCCGACCGGCGCGATCGAGGGGCAGCCGGTCTGCCGGTACTGGACGAGCCGGCAGGTCTTCGACGTGCCCGACAAGTTCAACGCGTTCAACCAGTACACCGACACCGCGACCGGGACGTACTGGTGCACCGCCAGGACCGAGCGCAGCGCCGACGGGCTGTTCTCGCTCTCGATCGGCGTGCCGTACGAGTCGGCGAAGTGGTTCCGCGGCAAGGAGACCAAGGCCCGCTCGATTTCCCGCTGCCCCGACCCGGACTGCTGCCGGAACCCGCCGCGGGACCTGGCCAAGGCCTGGGCCGGCCGGGTCTGGCCCACGGCCCGCGCCGCCAGCTCGCAGCTCGCCGCGATGCCCCTCGGCTCCTTCCCGGGCGTCGACGAGACGGAGGTCTACCAGTTCCTGGAACGCCACTCGAAGCGCTGAGGGCACGAATCGGCCGTGACGCCCGCGTCGGGGCGGGGGCGACCCAGGAGCCGATGTCGTCGCCCTGGACGCCGTAGCGCGCGTATCCGAGCCGGTCCATGGCCCCGCCTTCGCGCCAACGGGAGCTGCCAGGCGGCGACGCGGCGGCGTTCCTGTCGGAGCGGTTCCCGGCGGCGTGGCCGGTGCACGTCCGGGTCCGGTTCGCGGCCCCGGCCGAGCGGATCGCGGCGGGCATCTCGGCCGCCGACGGGGTGGTGGAGGCGATCGACGAGGACCGCCGCCTGCTCGTGCTCGGCGGGTCCGATCCGCTGACCATGGCTGCGTTCTTGTGCATGTTCGACGTCGATTTCGAGCTCCTCGACGCAGGGCCGGTGCCGGACGCATTGCACACCGTCGAGAACCGGTGCCGCAAAGCATCGAAGTCTTTGCAATCATGAGCGCCATGACACCGACGTTCGTCCTCATCCACGGCTCCAACGCCAATTCCTTCTCCTGGGCGCCGCTGCAGCGGGAGCTGGCCCTGCTCGGCCACCGCTCGCTCGCGGTGGACCTGCCGGGCCACGGCTTCGCGGCGGGGTTCCCGTCCGCGTACCAGACCCAGGACGCGGCGGAGCTCGGCGTGGCGGCGTCGAACCTCGAGGGCATCGGCCTCCAGGACAACATCGACCACCTCGTCGCGGTCCTGGAGCGCGCGAGGCGGAACGGCCCGGTCGTCGCGGTGGCGCACAGCCGCGGCGGCGTGACGCTCACGGCCGTCGCGAACCGCCGCCCCGAGCTGTTCGACCGGATCGTGTACGCCTCCGCGTGGTGCTGCGTCGACCACACGCCCGGGGAGTACGTCGCCCGGCCCGAGAACGCCGGCAGCGTCCTCGACCAGGTCATGGGCGTGGCCGCCGCGAACCCGGCCCGCCTGGGCGCGGTCCGCATGAACTGGCGCACCGCCGACCCGGTGCTCCTGGGCGCCCTCAAGGAGGCGATGCTCGCCGACGGCACCGACGACGAGTTCCGCGTCTTCCTCAGCACGCTCACTCCGGACGAGAGCCTCGACGCGGGCGGCCCCGAGGACCGCGCGAACGCCGACACGTGGGGGCGGATCCCGCGCAGCTACGTCCGGTTGACGCAGGACAAGTCGATCCCGATCGAGCTGCAGGACCTCTTCATCAAGGAGGCCGACGCCCTCACCCCGGACAACGTCTTCGACGTGCACACCCTCGAGTCCAGCCACGCGGGCGTCCTCGTCCGCCCCGAGCGCTTCGCCGCCGTCCTCGCGGGCCTCGCGTAGCGCCTGACCGGGACGGACGGCCCGTGGCACACCGCGTGCCATCTTTCCGGCCGGTTCGGCGCCGCAAAAGCCGCCGAACCGGCCGTTAGCCGCCAACCGGCCACCGGAGCCCCAGCTCCGCACCGACGCATGTACCCACGGTCAACACGCGGCGACTCCATACTGAGGCGGCAATCCACCCTTTCCCCAAGGAGTGCCATGAGCCTCGTCAAACGCCTCATGATCGCGGTGACGCTCGCCGTCTCCGCGGTCTTCTTCATCCCCGCCCCCGCGCAGGCCGGCGGCCACTGGATCGAGATCTGCTTCCCCGACACCGCCACCATCGACCCCTTCGACGAGAAGTGCTGGATCATCGAGATCCCCGTCGAGGTGAACTGGAAGTACTGGCCGCCGGACTGCGACGTCTGCCTGCCGTCCTTCGACTTCTGGCGGGACAAGATCAACCCGGCCACGCGCCTGGAGTTCAACGAGCGCCTCGGCAAGGGCCTCGGCCTCCTCGCCGAATCGCACCTCACCGACGACGAGAAGCTCGCCGAGCAGTTCCGCGCCGAGGCCGGAGGCCAGTTCCTCGCCGCCGCCGAGGTCGTCGGGCAGTACGAGATCGCCCTCGACAACTTCAGCTGGCTCGACCCCGTGAACGGCAAGGTCCTCGAGAGCCCCCAGCCCGAACCCGCGCTCGCGGCCGGGAACGCCATCGCCGAAGGCGTCACGATCCTCCAGAACACCCTCGGCAAGGAGCCCGACATCGAAGGCGCGCTGGCGCAGTTCGACAAGGCCTATGAGGGCCTGACGGGACTGGCCGCGGGGTGACGACCGCGCGGACCGCGATGCGCTGTGCCGTCCGAGACGCCGCCGGCGCTGAGCCGAACTCACCCCGCACCCGTTCCGCCGCA
>NZ_WIAO01000035.1:0-7254 GCF_009451885.1 Glycomyces albidus | reverse complement strand
GTGCGAGCCGCCCGCGGCACCGCGGTCCCGACGCCTCAGGGACCGCGCCGGGCCGGGGGAGTCGCCACCCCCGGCCCGGTCGCCCCGCGTCCGTGACGCGGCCGCCGCCCTCCGCTCGGCTCGTTCCCGACCGCCCGCCGACTCCCGGCCCCGCCATTCCGCTCCGCATACGCCCGTGCCCGTCCCGCGCGCGTAGACGATCGCGCATCGAACGTGGCTCCGCAAGCATTCATCCGCTACGGGATCCGCGGTTGACTGAAGGCATGAGCGACAACAGCAATGCGAACGACACCATCCTCGTCACCGGTGCCACCGGCAAGGTCGGCCGCCGCCTGGTCGAGATCCTGCGCGCCGGCGGGCATGACGTCCGCGCGGTCTCCCGCAGCACCGCGATCCCGCTCGACTGGACCGATCGCTCCACTTGGGACGCCGTCCTCGACGGGGTCGACGCCGCCTACATCATCCCGCCTGACCACCCGTTCCCCGCGGACGAGTTCGTCGCGGCCGCGGTCGGGGCGGGCGTCCGCCGCCTGGTGACCCAGTCGGGACGCCGCGTCGACGCCCTCGCCGAGTACGCCGGGGTCGGCCCTGAGGCGATCGGCATGCTCGCGGCCCAGACCGCCGTCCAGGCGTCGGGCATCGAGTGGACCGTCTTGCAGCCCAACAACTTCAACGAGAACTTCAGCGAAGGCGACTACTACCCGGCGGTCTTGGCCGGCGAGCTGGCGCTGCCGCTGAAGGACACCACCGAACCGCTGATCGCGGTGGCCGACATCGCCGCGGTCGCCGCCGCGGTGCTCACCGAGGACGGCCACCAGGGGAAGGTGTACGAGCTCAGCGGCCCCGAGTCGCTGTCGATGGACGACGCGATGGCCGCCGTCTCCGCCGCCTCGGGTCGCCCGGTGACCTTCCGTGCCGAGACCCCCGAAGAGCACGACGAGGCCCTCCGCGCCGCGGGTCTCCCGAAGGATCTGGTCATGTTCCTCAACCTCATGTACGAGTTCATGCGCGCCGGCAACATGACCACCGTGACGAACGACGTCGAGCAGGTCCTCGTCCGCAAACCGATCACCTTCGCCGCCTGGGCGACTGAGACGGCGAAGACGGGCGTGTGGGCCGGCCCGGCGAACGACTGAGTGGTCAGGGCTCTCGGCGTTGCGTGCTCGAAGCGCTCGGCGTCAAGGGCGCTTGAGAGCTTAAGGCCGTATTACCATCCCTAGCTCCCACCCACCCAGGGGACCGTAGGCGCCATCCTTGCTCGCGGGTCCGACAAGAATCGGACCCGCGAGCCGTGCTGTCACCCGAGCAGGTGACAGGCCATCACGGCGGACCGGACTGGCGGCGGCACTGCGGCGCCAGCGTGCCTTGGCCCGGTGCAGCCGTGGAGGCGGTACAGCGGCGCCAGCGCGCCTGGACGCGGTGCAGCGGCGGCGCCTGGACACTGGGTAGCGGCAGCCTCAGCGCGCCTAGGCGCGGCGCCGCCGCAGCCTCAGCGCGATTGGGCGACGCCCGCGGCGAGCTCCGGGTAGATGATGCCCGGGTCGGCGTTCAGGGACGCCTTGATCTCGACCGTGTCCGGGTCGGCCAGGACCTCGAGGGCGCCGGACTCGATGCCGTCGAGCCCGGCCCGTGCGATGTCGGCCGGGTCGCTCTTCTTCGCTTCGACGCCCGCGAGCATGTCGGTGTCGATCCCGGCGACGTGCAGCCCGACGACCTGCGTCCCCTGCGCGGCGAGTTCGATCCGGGCCCCGTTGGTGAGGCTCCAGGAGGCGGCCTTGGCAGCGGAGTAGGCGTGCCCGATCCCGGCCGAGCGCCACGAGAGCACCGACAGGATGTTGAGCACCGCGCCGCCGCCGTTCGCGCCGAGCACCGGGGCGAAGGCCCGCACCATGTTCAGCGTGCCGAAGTAGTTGGTCTCCATCTCGCGCCGGATCGCGTCCTCAGTGCCGTCGATGAGGTTGGCGAACGTCGCGACCCCCGCGTTGTTGATGAGGATGGTCGCGTCGGAGGCGGTCTTCGCGGCCGCCGCGACCGACGCCGGGTCGGTGATGTCGAGCTGCACGGGCTCGACGCCCGGGAGGTCGACCGATTCGATCCGGCGCGATCCGGCATAGACCTTGGCCGCGCCGCGTTCTAGGAGTTGCGCCGCGAAATGGCGGCCCAGGCCGCGGTTGGCGCCGGTGACGATTGCGATTGATCCTTGGATTTCCATGCGGTCGAAGCTAAGACCTCACGTCGGCGTCAGGGGCAAGGAACGGTGGCGGACGCCACATCGACGAGGACTCGGGAGGACGCGGATGCGCATCGGGGAACTGGCCGAAGCGACGGGCGCGACGGTACGCGCGATCAGGTACTACGAGGAGCAGGGCCTCCTCCGGCCCGAACGGACCGCGGCCGGCCAGCGCGTCTACACCGAGGACGCCGTCGAGCAGGTCCGCTGGATCCGGATGCTGCTCGAGAACGGGCTCCCGAGCCGGGCCATCGCGAAGCTCCGCCGGTGCCGCAGCGTCGACGAGATCACCCCGGAGCAGCGGGCCGTCATCTACGAGGAGCACGCCCGCATCGAGGCCGAGTACCGCGCCATCGCCGCCACGAAGGACCGCTTCGAGTCGATGCTGTCCTTCATCGGCGACGGCCGGGAGGCGAACCAGCCGGGCTGACCGGTCCCGGTGCGGCACGCGGGGCCGGTCTGGCCGATCCCGGTCCGGCACTGCCGCAACCGGTTCGGCGGGGCCGTCCGCAGCGGCCGGTACGACCGGATGCGCGGGGCGCGGCCGCGACAGGTTCCGGCGTGCCGGGGCCGGTGATCAGGCGGCGAGTTCGGCGACGGTTCTGTGGCTTTTCGGGAAGAGCGGGCCGACCAGGAGGCGGTCGAGTCCGGGCAGGTGCATGGCGCGGAAGCCCCAGCGGCGCAGGAGCAGCCGGGCCGGGGTGCGCGGGAGGAACCATTCGGTGATGCGGTCGCGGGCCGCGCGTTGGACGTCGCTCGCGACCGGGCGCCAGCGCCGTTCGTAATCGGCGATGCCTTCGGCCACTGTGGACTCGTGCTGGAGGCGCTCGGCGAGGACGTACGCGCCCGCGATGCCGAGAGAGGCGCCTTGTCCGGCGATGAGGGAGACCGCGGCGGCGGCGTCGCCGATGAGGACCGTCCGGCCGTCGCCCCAGCGCGGCGGGTGGGTCTGCGCGACCTGGTCGTAGTAGACCTGGTCGGGGTCCGGGCACTGGTCGAGTGCGCGCTGGGCGAGGTCGCCGAGGCCCGTGTAGTGCCGCCGGAGGGCGTCGCGCGGGTCGTCGGGGAGGTCCGGGTCGGGGGTCCGGTGGACGGTGAAGACGGCGACGCGGTCGTCGGTGAGGCCGTAGAGGCCCATCTGGCGGTTGAGGGTCTCGGTGAGCATGAACCGGCCGCGCACCTGCGCGAACACGTCGGGGTCGGTGAAGACGAAGGCGCCGGTGTGCATGCCGAGGTAGCGGAGGTGGTCCGCTTCGGGGCCGAGGACGAGTGAGCGGACTCGGGAGTGGACGCCGTCGGCGCCGACGATGAGGTCGGCTTCGACTTCGGTGCCGTCGGAGAGGTGTGCACGGTCGGGGTCGATGCGGTCGACGGTGGTGCGGTAGCGCAGGTCGACCGCGTCGTGGAGGCTTTCGCGGAGCATCCGCTCGAGGGCGGGGCGCATGATGCTGACGAGTTCGCCGTTGAGCGCCTTGGCGAAGAGCGCGTAGTCGACGCCGACGGTGGTGCGGCCGCGAGCGTCGATGTAGCGGAATTCCTTGACGGGGCTGGCGGCCTCGTGGAGGCGGTCGCGCAGTCCCATCGCGGTCAGGGCCTCGTATCCGGGGCCGGAGAAGTCGATCATGTAGCCCTGGGGGCGGGGGCCGGGGGCGTGATCGACGAGGTGGACGTCCCAGCCGTGGTAGTGGAGGCGGTTGGCGAGGGCGAGGCCGGCGATGCCGGCGCCGCAGATGAGGGCTCTCATTCGTTGGCTCCGTTCGGTTCGGGGTCGGCGAGGCGGCGCAGCAGCGGCGCGAGGGAGCCGGCCGACAGCTGCGGATCGAGTCCCTTGTGGAGGAGGACGCCGTCGACGACGGCCATGAGGACGGTCGCGGCGGCTTCGGGGGCGGGGTGGCCGGTGCGGGCCAGGGCCGCGGTCAGGGCGGCGCGGAAATCGGTGACGAGTTCGTGCATCTGGTCGCGAAGGAGGTCGTCGCGGGTGGCAGCGAGATACGCCTCGACGAACAGCAGCGAGGTCGGGTCGGTGCCGGTGAACCGGTCGATGTCGGCGAGCAGCGCTTCGACGGCGTCGCCGGGGCTCGGTGCCGCGGCGACAAGCTCGGCGGCCTGTTCGAGCATGGGGCGCATGGCTTCGGTCGCGGCTTGGCGCAGGAGTGCCTGGAGGGACGCGAAGTGGTAGTGGACCAGGCCGGACCGGACGCCGGCCCGTTCGGCGAGGATGCGGGTGCTCACCGCGTTCCACCCGATTTCGCCGATGAGTTCGCGGGCGGCGGCCAGCAGCCGCTCGCGCACGTCGCGTCCGCGTTCGGCGTTGGTGGGTCCGGCCATGCGCACTCCTTGGTCAATCGCCTTGGACGATTGACCAACTATAGCGCGCCGGTTCCGGCGTGCCGCGCGAAAGGGGCGGCGTCAGGCTCTGAGCGACTCGGCGGTCGCTTCTGCGGCCGCGTCCTCGCGCACCTGTCGGGCGATCGGCACGGCGGCCAGCCACAGCAGCAGCACGGCCGCGAGCATCATGAGGCGCAGCGGCACCTCGACGGCCTGCTCCAGACCGCTGATGACGACCGCGGCCGACACCAGGACCGCCGCGCGGGCCGGGACCTGTCGCGAAGCCGCCGCCTGGACGACCAGGATCAGCATGCCGACGAAGAGCAGGGACGGGCCGACGGCGTAGACCGCGAGTTCGACGCCGGGCACGGACTGGACCTGGTCGAACATGTCGCCCATGGCGTCGCGGTCGGCGGTGGCGAAGCCGACGACCAGGTCGACGACCATCTGGGCCGCGATCGCGAGGCCGCCGATCACGGTCATGGCCAGGCCCGATCCGGCGAGGAGCCGGCCGGCGGCCCGCCGCGGGCGGATGAGCCGGTGGATGCCGGCGAAGCCGACGGCAAGGGCCGCATACGAGGGCAGCCAGAACAGGTGCGCGACGGTCCACAGCGGCTCGGCTCCTCCTCCGCCGCCGAGGCGCATCCCGGCCCAGCCGAGCAGGATGCCGATGGGGGCGAACAAGAGACAAGTGGCGGTGAAGCGCGGGAGGGTCATGACCTCAGCCTAGACTTGCAGAATTTCCTTTGCAAGTATTTCTCTGCAACTTTTCGGATTGCTTCGAAACGGGGCCGATATGATCGCGGCATGCCCGAGGGACCGATAGAGCAGTCGCCGGCGACGTTGAAGGCGTTGTCGAGTCCGTTGCGCCGCAGGATCCTGCACCACCTCGGCGTCCACGGTCCCGGCAACTCCACTACGATCGCCGAGGCCGTCGGCGAGAGCAGCGGCACCACCAGCTACCACCTGCGGCGGCTCGCCGAGGCCGGCCTCATCGCGGAGGCGCCCGAGCTGGCGAAGGGCCGCGAGCGGTGGTGGCGGACCGTCCGGGCCGACCGGCGCATGCCCGACCTCGCGACGCTGTCCGATGAGGACAGAATGGCTGCCGAAGCGCTGCTGCGGGCCCGGTTCGAGGAGGACCTGGACCTGCTCGCGGCCGCGTTCTCCCAGGGCGGGGACCGCGAAGGATGGGCGCAGGGCTCCCGGGGCGGCGGGCACATGACCCTGGAGGAGATGCGGGAGTTCCACGAGGAGTACGTGAAACTGCTGCAGCGCTTCACGCACGGCCCGGAAGACGCCCCGCCGGGGGCGCGACCGGTGATCGTCAGATGGTTCGCGGCTCCCGACCCGCGGGTGCCTCGCCGGGGCGAGGAGTCGAACGGACCGTAGCGCGGGCGGCGATGCCGGGTTCGGAGGGCGTGCAGCCGGCGTCGAACCCCATCAATCGCCTGCGAACTGGGGCCTGCGAGCCGCACGCACCCGAGACGTGTCGCCGTGGCCTGCCCTGCTTCGACCGGCGTCGAACCGCATCACGTGTCTGCGCACGGTGCCTGTGGCCCGCGCCAGGTCCGCAAGGCACCG
This sequence comes from Glycomyces albidus, assembly GCF_009451885.1. Classification (GTDB taxonomy): domain Bacteria; phylum Actinomycetota; class Actinomycetes; order Mycobacteriales; family Micromonosporaceae; genus Glycomyces; species Glycomyces albidus. The sequence goes on along the minus strand of NZ_WIAO01000035.1, from coordinate 1,115 downwards.
ACGGCGGGTTGAGCCGCGCGCGTCGAAGGTGTGTCGCCGTGGCCGGGTCCGCTTCAGCTGGCGTCGAACCTTATCAATGGCCTGCGAACCGGTACCTGGTCACGCCCTGGCCTCGTCGTGGTCGGTGTTCAACCCGGCAGCGACAAGCGGACGAGTGCGCGGTGAGGGTGCACTCCGGTGGCCGGGTCGCGATCCGGTCGAGGTCCGGGCGGGCACCGATGGCTCCCTCACGCCCGTCCGATCAGCTCGGGCCCGATACGGCACGCGAGTGACCCGGCTCGGCGATGCATGCCCGGCCCTGGCCGCCCGGCCGCCCGGCACCGCTTCACACCAGGCCAGAGGCACTTCCAGCACCGCAACGCCAGGACCGCGCATGCGCCATCCCCGTATCCCCGCCGCTGCGCTTCCGCCGCCGGGTCGGTCCGCGTTGGTGCAGCCGATCCACCGCCACCGAACCGGCCCAGGTCAACCACGGCCGCCCCGGCCCCCAGCTCCCCCGGGAAGCTCGGGACCCGATCCTGCTCGGCCCCTGCCGCTTCGGCAAGTGAGGCGGTTCGGCCTCAGCGCTTCGAAGCGCGCTCGCGCACCAGCTTCCGCACGGACCCAGGCCCACTTCGGCCTCACCTCGGATCCGCCACCCGTCCAGCTCCGCTGCACACCGAGCCGGCCCCGGCAGACGCCGATTCGCCAGCCGCAAACGCACTGCGGCACCATCGGCTCCGATCGCTCCGGGCCCCGGTCCCTTCAGCACCGGTGGTGGACCGGTGCGGCCTGAGCGCACACTCGCGCGTCGCTTCCCCGCCTCTCGCCAGATCGGTGCGCACTCCTGTGGCGGTCCGGCTGCGTCCGAGCGCACGCTCGCGCGACGCTTCCCTTGGCTTCTCACCAGATCGGTGCGCACTCCTGCGGCGCTCCTTGGCGCATCCTCTGTTGAGTTGTGAAGGCAGCAGCGACATCGGCTGGTACTCGCTCATGCCCCGGCCGGGCGCTATCGCGCAGGCCGCAGCACCGAGTCATCCTGTCGTGCTTGTGTCAGTGTCGTCTCCCATGGCCTTGCCGGTCTTGTGCCTCGTTGGAGCACTGCCGCCGGCGGGGTGATCCCGACCGGTCGATCC
>NZ_WIAO01000034.1 GCF_009451885.1 Glycomyces albidus | reverse complement strand
AGGCGTTCCCACTGCTTATCGGTCAGATCCCCGCGCCCTGATAGGCTCGACACAGAAGCCTCCTATTGAAATCGTTGCAGCACAACAGATTCAACAGGAGGCTTCCTCAGTTCGTAAACACGGCCTAATCGGCGAAGCGGCGAAGCGGCGAAGCGGCGAAGCGGCGAAGCGGCGAAGCGGCGAAGCGGCGAAGCGGCGAAGCGGCGAAGCGGCGAAGCGGCGAAGGAAGACTAATGCGGCTGGGAGGTCGAGAGGGCGGAGCGGTGCGGTCGCCTGCCCAGTCCGTTGGCCTGTCCGTTCGACCAGAACGGCCGCTTTTTCTGGCCTGCTCGTTCGCTCGAGAGGTGGAGAGCGGAGAGGCCCGATACGACAGCGGTATCCGGGCGCCCCGAAAACGCGGCGGGCGGGCGACCGGACTCGGACACCGACTCCCCCTGATCCGCAGGACGGGGCGGCCCTTCCACTCGGTCAGTGGCGTTCGCGATTGGATCAGCATGGAGAAGGGCACCTCCGCTCTTAATGGCAGTGGCTCCTGCCAGCGCTTCCCTCCCTGCCCCGGCCGCCACCGCAGCGGGCGTCACCAGCATGGCGAATGGCCCGGACCCAGGCAGGGTCTCGGGCTCGAAAGCGTCTGCGGCCCTTGATGATGGCCCCCGGTCGGCGCTTCCTTCTCCCGCCCCGGCCGCCACCGGAGCGGGCGTCGTAAGAATGGTGGTGCGCCGGGGAGGACCGGTGCCTGCTTCGATTCCGGCCGGCTCGTCCTCGGTTCTTCCCGCCATGCCGGTCGGGTTTCAGGCCGGGCAGGGGTGCCCGCACTGCTCGGCGTCACCGGCGCGGCGGGCGGCCGGTTCTTCGTGAACCGCTCGCGAGCCTTGGCTTTCGCGGCTTTGATGGCGGCGACGCATCGGGCCTGCTCGGCAGCCTCAGCGCGCTCGGTCAGGGCGCTCTTCGTCTTGGGGCCGCGCTCCTCGGGGAAGAGGCCGGTGGGGAAGACATCGGCGATGTCGCCCCTGAAGTCGGCTTCCAGATCCGCATCGGTGCGCCAGTCGGAGCAGCCGCACCCGGAGTCGACCCCGTGGCCTTCGTGATGGGTGATGAGCGCCTGGCCCGGGCCGGTCTTCTCCACCACCCAGCCGGTGGTGTGAATGCGGCCGTGGTGGAAGCGGCACAGCAGGATCAGGTTGTCGGCGTTCGTGTCGCCCCCGTCCGCCCAGTGGCGGATGTGGTGGGCCTCGGTCCAGGCGACCGGTCGACCGCACCCGTGCCAAGCGCAGCCTTCCGGCTGTTCGAGTTCGAGTTTCCTTCGCAGGGACGCGTTCGGGAGGCGGGCGGACCGGCCGAGTTCCACTGCTTCGCCGGTGTCGTAGTCGAACACCGAGGGGATGATCCCGGCTTCGCAGGCGAGGAGGCGCGCTCTGGCGACCGAGATCGGCTTGCCTTCCAGGAGTGGCACTCGGCCGGTGTCCTTGCCCTGCAACGTCTCGATGTCCACCATGAGATCGAGGGTGGCGGTGTGGCCGTGGCGCTTCGCGGCTTCGGGGCTGGTGCCGTAGCCCGCGAGGAGCTGGTGAAGCGCCTCCGCGTGTCGGTTTGGCAGTGCGGGAAGAGTGCCGTCCGCGTCCTGCTCTTCCTGGCGGGGCGGCGGGCAGGCGGTCTTGAGGTACTTGTCGAGCAGGCGCCCGGTGGCGTCGGACAGCTCCCCGGAGAGGATCCACATGCCGTCGCCCCGGGGGCTGACCTCCAGCCACTGCAAGGACTCCTCACCCATGCCGTCCAGCACCTCGGCCTCCCCGGCCAGCTGCGACTCCAGCTCCCACAGGTGCCTCTGGAGCTCCTTGAACGGGGCATGGGCGGCGTACTCGGTGATCAGCGACTCCGGAGTGCCGCATTGGACCGCGGGGTCGAACGGGGAAGGCACCGGAACCCGGAAGGGGATCCGGGAGAAGACGCGCATCGCGGGCGTCTTGTCCAACTGCCGCACCGCATAAGCCACTTGGTCGATCCGGGCCCGCCCGGTGACGGCCGCTTCGGTCAGCATCCGGAACTTCGCCGACAGCCGGGCGATGGCGGCGATGTCGGCAGCGACCGCAGTGTGGAAGTCGAACTTCGAGACCAGCCAGTCCCGCAGGGCCGAGAAGCCCTCGACCTCTCGGTGGAGGTTCCCTTCCTTCGCCGTGATCACCGAAGCGAGCACGGTCGCGTGCTGAGCGTTGATGAGGGAGGCCGCGTCATCGAGTGCGGTTCGGATGGCTCGCGCACGGGAGTGCTTGTCGGTTCCTGCGAGTGCTGCGGTCGCCATCGGATTCACCTCGATTCTCGAATGTCTTGTCGATTTTCGCCGCCTTGTTCGGTGATTCAATAGTGACTCTTTGTGACTGGAGGTGACAACACCCAGAAGAGTGAATTAGCGCGAGAGCTCCTCATGCTGTGCCCCGAACCGCCTGGACCGCAAGCCAATCCGACCGGGCACCCCGACCGAGACCCTGACCCGCCCGCCACCTCTCCGTCGCCGCCTCGATGCCCGCACCGAGACGGCGTGGAAACCCGCCCGAGAAGCAGGGAAGAGCGAACCCACTGCACTGGGAATCCGAACATGAAACCGAACATGAAACCGAACACCGGAACGCCCGGCCGCCCGCCGGGCACCCCGTCCCGGCCCACGACCCACCCAACCAACCACTCACCCGCCCACCCCGGCGCCGCCGCCTGTAGACCCACACCTATTCGGCGCGGGACCGCCTGCGGAATAGCCGGCGCCGGGCGGCCGTTGGACCAAGCAGCCGCTCGACTTCGCCGCACCGGGCGGCGACCGCGGCCGCTGAAGGAGTGAGACCGTTGTCGCACAAGAACTCTCAAGTGAAGCCGCCGACGGACCGGCGCATGCTCTTCATCGGGATCAGCCCGGAGGTGTTCACCCCGGATGAGCTGCCGCCGGGGCTGACGGTCGAGAAGCTCGCCGAACAGCTCGAAGCCACCCGGGCCGCGTTCGAGGCCGAGGGACTCGACGCCGTCTGGGCGGGCATAGGCAAGGACCCCGACGAGGCCGAGGCCGAGATCCGGGCCCGGTTCGCCGAGCACTCGTTCGGACTCGCGCTCATCGGCGGCGGCATCCGGCTGTTCCCGGAGAACACCGTCCTGTTCGAGCGGATCGTGAACGTCCTCATCGACCTGCGCCCCGACATCCGCCTGAGCTTCAACACGAGCCCCGACAACTCCCTCGAGGCCCTGCGCCGCTGGCTCGACCGCTGACGACACGACGAAGGCGCCCTCCGCATCGGAGGGCGCCTTCGTCGTGTTCGCCTCCTACATGACGCCGAGGGCGTAGAGGGTGGCGCCGACGACGGTCATCAGGAGGGCCGAGCCGGGGTGCATCCAGATGGAGGCGCGGATGTCGTGCTTGCCCCAGACGAACCAGACGCCCGGCAGCAGGAAGAGGATCTTCGACGGGACCGTCCAGATCGCCCAGAAGTGGTAGATCGAGAACAGGGTCGTGTTGAACAGCGGCGCCCAGCGGCCGAGCTGCGGGAGGCGGGGCAGGAGGAAGCCGCGGAAGTAGTACTCCTCGATGAGCGGGAGCATGAAACCGGTGAAGGGGCCGCAGATGAGCAGCGTGGTGAGCACGACGTCCTTGTCGTACGAGTCGAGGTAGGTGGTGCCGGAGCCGCCGGAGCCCTCGAACGTGACCCAGGTGAAGAAGTGGTCGTACATGAAGGCGTCGAGCGGGGTGAGCGAGAGCGAGACGACGGTCATGTACAGCAGGAGGCCGATCCCGATCAAGGTGATCTTGCCGCGCGAGAACGGCTTGTCGCGGTAGCGGACCACGCCGCCGCCCATCGTGTAGCGGCCGGTCCGCTGCTTGCCGAGCCAGAACAGGCCGAACCAGAGCGGGAAGAGCACCACCGCGAGCCCGATGGCCCAGGCCGCGAAGATCGGTGCCTCGATCGCGCGGGTGATCGGCGCGCCGATGAAGGCGTAGGCGGCGACGATGAGCGCGCCGGGGACGAGGTGAAGGGCGATGGACAGCGGGACGGAGTGGCGGTCGGCCAGGAGCTTCCCGACGAAGCCGTTCGGCGGGGCGGTGGTCGCGGCGGCCGCGGAGTTCTGCGTGTTGTTCATGCCCAGAATATTCGGGGGCGGCGCTGACACGGCCCTGACACGCGGCTGACAGGCCCGCGCAGCGTTGAGCCGCACTCGACCGGGCCGGCCGTGGCCGCGCCGCGGACGCCCCCGTCCGCGGCCTTCGCGACCGGCCGCGGCGGCGTCAGGTGCCGAAGTAGGCGGCCCTGACGGCGTCGTCGTTGAGGGTGTCGGCGCCGGAGCCGGAGACGGTGATGCGGCCCTGCTGCATGACGAACGCGGTGTCGGCCTGGGCGAGAACGCCGGCGTTCTGCTCGACCATGAGGACGGTGGTGCCGCGCTCGTTGATGAGCTTCACGGCGGCGAACACCTGCTCGGTGAGCTTGGGAGACAAGCCCAGTGAGGCCTCGTCGATGAGCAGGAGCCGCGGCGAGGACATCATGCCGCGACCGATGGCGAGCATCTGCTGCTCGCCGCCCGAGAGGGTCCCCGCGAGCTGGTCGGCGCGCTCTTCGAGGCGCGGGAAGATCGCATAGACCTCGAGGAGGAGCTGCCGGACGCGGCGGGAGTCGCGGCGGATCGTCCAGGCGCCGAGCCGGAGGTTCTGCTTCACCGTGAGCGCCGGGAAGACATGGCGGCCTTCGGGAACGAGCACGATGCCCTGCCTGACGCGGGCGCCCGGGGAGCCCTTCAGGACCCGGCCGTCGTAGCGGATCTCGCCGCCGGTGACCGGCAGGAGACCCGCGAGGGTCATCAGGGTGGTGCTCTTCCCGGCGCCGTTGAGGCCCAGCAGGACCGCGTTGGCGCCTTCGTCGACGGCGAGGTTCACGCCGTGGAGCACCGGGACCGAGCCGTAGCCGGCCCGCAGGTTCTCGACCTCAAGCAGTGCCATCGGGCCTCCCGTCCGAGTGCGGCCCTTCGGGGACGAGCGGCCAGTCGGGCGGGCCGTCCGCAGCCGCGACCGGGACGGTGCCGCCGTCGGATCCGGCCCCCGGTTCGGCCGCCCCGCCGAGGTAGGCGGCGATGACCTCCGGATGCCGCTGGATCGCCTCGGGTTCGCCCTCGGTGAGCAGCCGCCCGAAGTTGAGGACGTACACGTAGTCGCAGACGTCGGCGACCAGCGGCACGTGGTGCTCGATCATGAGGATGGTGAGCCGCAGGCGATCGCGCAGTTCGCGCAGCGTCGTGCCGAGGGCCAGGGCCTCCTCGGGGCTCAGGCCCGAGGCGGGCTCGTCGAGCATGAGCATCTTCGGGTCCGTGGCGAGGGCCATCGCCATGTCGCAGGTCTTCCTGACCCCGTACGGGAGTTCGCCGGCGCGCTCGTCGGCGACGTCCTCGAGGCCGAAGTACTCGATGATCTCGGCGGCGTCGCGGCGCAGTTCGCGCTCGCGGTGCCAGGTCCCGGCGAGGCCGAGCATCCCGGCGAGCGCGGAGTAGCCGGCGCGCTGGTGCTGGGCGAGCATGACGTTCTCGGTGACGGTGAGGGCGTCGATGACGCCGAGGTTCTGCCAGGTGCGGGCGATGCCGCGGCGGGCGCGGCGGTGGGTGGGCAGGTGCGAGACGTCCTTGCCGTCGAAGAAGACCCGGCCGCCTTGGGGCCGGTAGATCCCGGTGAGGCAGTTGAAGCACGACGTTTTGCCGGCGCCGTTGGGCCCGATGAGGCCGACGATCCGGCCTTCGCGGACGGTGAGCGAGAGGTCGTCGAGGACCTGGAGGCCGCCGAAGCGGAGGCTCAGTCCTTCCACTTTGAGCAGTTGTCGGCGGCTCATCGCCTGCCTCCCTTGGTGAGCCAGCGCGTGGCGGGTCTGAGGAGCTGTCCGAGGCCGCCGGGGAAGAAGCGGAGGACGAGCAGGAGCATCACGACGACGATGAACGGCGGCAGGACGTGGTAGACGGCCTCGTTGAGGAACGGCGGCTGCCAGGGCAGGCCCGAGAGGAAGTTCGGGAGCGTCAGGGGCAGCAGGGCGAAGAACGCCGAGGCGAGGACCACGCCGAGGCGCGAGCGCAGGCCGCCGACGACGGTCATGAGGACCCACACGAGCGCCACCTGGAATTCGAAGTCCATGGCCTGGACGACCTGGTTCCAGTGGGCGAACAGGCCGCCCGCGAGGCCCGCGGCGAGGCCGGAGAGGCTGAACGCGGCGAGCTTGTACCCGGTCGTGTCGATGCCGAGGGTGGCGGCGATGCGCTCGTCGTTGCGGACCGCCGCGAGCGCGCGGCCGGCCTTGGTGGAGACGAGCCGCCAGTCGGCGTAGAGGACGAGGGCGAGCACGCCGAGGCACAGGAGCGCGAACGCCCGGTCGCCGGAGAGGATGTCGGGCCGGGGTGCGAACGCGCCCGCGCCGCCGCCGGTGAACTCGCGCCAGTTGAAGATCGTGGTCTCGGCGGTGAGGCCGAACGCGAGGGTCACGAGCGCGAGGTAGAGGCCGGTGACGCGCAGGGCGACCATGCCGACGACCGCGGCCGTGGCCATGCCGGCGACGGCGCCGGCGGCGAGGCCGAAGCCGAGGGGCGCGCCGAGGCGGGAGGCCGTGAACGCGGCGGCGAACGCGCCGATGCCGACGAACGCCTGGTGGCCCAGGGAGATCTGGCCGGCGTGGCCGGTGAGCGTGTTGATCGAGAGGCCGATGATCGCGTAGATCGCGGCGCGGCTGATGCGCTGGGCCCACACGTCGCCGCCGTAGACGAGCGGGAGGGCCGCGACCGCGAGGAGGGCGATCACGAGGGTGACGCGGAGGGCGAGGCCGAAGCGGCGCTGGACTTTGACGCGCGCGAAGGTCATGGTGGCCGTTGCCATCAGGCTTCCTTCCCCAGGAGGCCCTGCGGGCGGATGAGGAGGACGAGCATGAGGAGCGCGAAGACGCCGAGTTCGGCGGCGCCGGGCACTTTGAGCTGCTGTCCGAGGAGGTAGATGCCGAGGTTCTGGACGACGCCGATGGCGATGCCGCCGACGAACGCGCCGGGGAGGCTGGTCATGCCGCCGAGGACGGCGGCGGCGAAGGCGGGCACGAGCATGGTGAGGGTCATGAACCCGGGTGTGAAGATCCCGACCGGCGCGTACAGGAGTCCGGCGATGCCGCCGAGGAGCGCGGCCATGCCCCACACGAGCCGCGAGATCGCGACGGGGCTGATGCCGACCACTTGGGCGGCGCGGGTGTCCTGGGAGGACGCGAGGACGGCGAGGCCGAGGTCGGTCTTGAAGAACCAGGCCATCGCGGCGGCGAGCACCGCGAGGACGGCGAGCAGGATGAGCTGCTGGGGCAGGATCCCCGCGCCGAGGAGGTTCAGGCCGGTGCCTTGGACCAGGGGCGGCATGACCCGCGGGATGGGCTGGCCGAGGAGGACGATGATCGCGATGGTGAAGAGCGCGACGCCGACGAGGGCGACCAGCATGATCGTGCGGGACTCGGATTCGAGCGGCCGCACGATCACGCGTTCCACGGTGAGGCCCATGGCGACCGCGGCGGCGAGGCCCCCGGCGACGCCGACCCAGTACGGGAGGCCGAGGGAGACGACGAGGGAGAAGGCGGTGAACGCGGCGACCCCGCCGAACTCCCCCTGCGCGAAGTTGAAGACGCGCTTGGCCTTGTAGACGAGGACGATGCCGACGGCGAGCAGTCCGTAGACCGCGCCTTGGAAGACCCCCAGTGCGATGAAGGCGCCCATGCCTAGAACCCGCTCACGAACGCGTGGTCGGTCTCGTAGTGGCCGCCGCCGCTGCACACGTTCCGCAGCACGCTGACCTGCGTCGCGCCGAAGGGCCCGTCCTTGTAGTTCAGGTCGGGGAACACGCCGGTGGAGAAGTTCGATCCGGCGACGGCGTCGAGGAACGCGCCCCGGTCGAGGTCCTCTCCGGCCTTCTCGAGCATCTGGTGGAGCACTTTGGACTGTCCCCACATCATCCAGGTGACGTCGTCGGCCTCGATGCCGGCCGCGTCGACCGCGGCGAGGAACGCCGGGTCGTACTCGCCCGCGTCGGCGAACGCCGGGGTCGGGTTGAAGAACCGCGCGCCCTCGGTGGACGAGGCGGCGCTGCACCCGGTGGAGGCGACCTGGTCGAGGCCCATGCTGACGCCGACGCCGACGAACTGGGGGCGGCAGCCGGAGGCGGCGGCCATCTCCAGGTAGAAGGTGGGGCTGGTGAGGACGAAGACCGCGTCGTAGTTCCCGACGGTGCCGGTGCACAGGTTCCCGGCGGCCGAGGAGCCGCGTTCGTTCTTGTCGGGCCGGAAGACGTCGACGTCGCCGAACGCGTCGGTGAAGCCCTCGACGGCGTCGTCGAAGTTCGGTGTGTTCGTGACGACCGCGGCGACGCGCGAAGGGTCGGTGACGCCGAGCTCGCTCTTGATGTAGTCGGCGAGCATCGGCGTCTGCTGCCGGTACGTCATGGACGCCGCGAAGTAGGTGTCGAGCGAGCCCATGCCGGTCTCGGTGACGCCGGTGGACAGGTACGGGACGTCCTCACTGGCCGCGTACTGGGCGCACGCCTGGATCTGGTCGGTGCCGCCGGCGCCGATGAGCGCGAACGCCTGCTGCTCCTCGGCCATGGTCTGGCAGACCTGGCGGGCCGTGGAGGGCCGGTACTGGTCGTCGGCGAACACGGTCTCGACGGTGCGGCCGAAGATCTCGACCGGCCCGCCGCCGTTCCCGTACTGCCAGTAGAGGTCCTTGCCGGTCTCGAACGAGTCCTGGCGCAGCGGGGCCGCGCCGGTCAGGGGCGCGTGGATGCCGATGGTGATGGTGGAGTCGGTGACCCCGGTGGTGTCGCCGTTCCCGGCGTTCCCGTTGTCGTTGCCGCCTCCGCCGCCGTCCCCGTCGGAGCCGCCGTCGCCGCCGCCTGCGCCTTCGGTGGACGCGTCGGTGCCGTCGGTCCCGTCGGCGCCGGTGCCTTCGGATGCGCCGCCGAGGCCCGGGTTCTCGCCTCCGGCCTCGACGAAGTCCTCGTGGACGCCTTCGAACTGGCCGCACGCGCTCACCGCGAGGAGCGCGGCCGCCATGAGGGCGAGCGCGGTGCGCTTGCGGGTCATGCGCGGTCACCCCGCCCGGTCAGGCGCTGCCACAGGCCGGCCGGGAGGGGCAGGGCCCAGCCGCGGCGGTCGAGGTTGTGGGCGCGGATGCGGTCGATCGCGCCGTTGCCGCCGGCGGCGGCGCCGGAGGCGCCCATGGCGGTGTGGAGGAGGTAGGCGCCGACGAGGGCGGCGGGGATGAGCGTCCACACGTACCAGGGCGCGGACGGTTCGAACGGTTCGTACGCGGCGGGTTCCATCTCCTCGGCGGAGGTCGGGGCCGCGGCGGTCGGGGACGCCTCGGCGCCTTCACCGCCGCCGCCTCCTCCGGAGCCGCCGCCACCGCCCGAGGCGCCGCCGGTCGTGCCGGAGTCGCCGGTCCCGGGGTCGGCCGCGCCGTCGTCTTCGGGGGTGCCGGGGATGAAGGAGAAGGCCGCGCCGAGGCGGTAGGCGGTGGCCTCGTACTCGTCGACGGGGGTCTGGGTGTCGTCGCGCAGCGGGAGCTTGAGGTTGACCTGCCAGGTGTCGATCGGGGTGGCGTCGTCCATGACGGGCATGAACATGACGCCGTAGTTGGCGAACGGGTCCTGGCCCCAGTCCTTCGCGATCGCGGTGAGGTCGAAGGTCCAGGTGGGGAGCGGGACCTCGACGACCTCGGGGTTCTCGCCGCCGTTCTCGGCGGCTTCCTGGGCCGCGGCGAGGAGCGCTTCGGCCTCGGCGACCGCGTCGGGGTCGGGTTCGGCGCGTTCGCCGGTGACGCAGCCGTCGCCGACGGGCGGCTGCACGTCCCACATCTCGGCTTCGCCGCCGGACCACGCCTCGGCGATCGGGCAGGCCTGCACGAGCCTGCCGAGGGGGTTGAACGTGGGCGAGTCGCCCGCGTCGTTCCCTTCGGCGACGGTCAGTTCGAACTTCGTGATCTCGGAGCCTTCGGGGACGCCGCGCTCGGCGAGGTTGAAGGAGAGGGCGGAGACCTTGGTGGTCTCCCCGAGTTCGACGGCCACGGGCAGTGTGGTCGCCGCCTGCGGGTTGGGCAGTTCGACCTGCTGGGCGAGGGCGCCGAGTTCGAGGGTCTCGTCGATCTGGCGGCTCCAGTACCAGGAGGCGGCGTCGGCGCCGTAGTCGTATTGCAGCGCTTCGCCTGCGGGGTCGTCCTGGGCGGCGGCCGGGGCGGGCCACGCGAGGAGGGCGGCCGCGAGGAGGGCCGCGCCGGGCAGGGCGGCGCCGGGGACGGCTGGACCGGATGCGGCCGCGGATGCTGCTGCGGCCGAACGGAACCGGGCGGGAATCATGGGGGCACTCCCAGGACGTTGCGTCGTTGCATCGATGAGGTTAGATACACACCTTAGGTGAAAGTGACGCTCGTCTCTACCCGGGAGTAGCAACAAATTCGGGGCGCACCGGGTCGAAGCGCTCCCAATCGGGGGAAAACGCAGGGCCCACCGCGAAACGCGGTGGGCCCCAAACGAAACCGTTGGAGGATTACTCCTCGGTCTTGTCCTCGGACGACTCGGCCTCGTCGGCATCGGCCGACGCGGCCTCGTTCTCGGCGGCCTTGGCGCGGCCCGGGAACAGGTCCTCCTCGGTCAGCTCGTTGCCGTTGGCGTCGACGACCGACGCCTCCTTGACGACCTCTTCGAGGGCGAGCTGCTGGCGCAGCGAGGCGGCGATCTGCTGGAGTCCGCCGTTGGTGCGCAGCTCGTCCACGAACTTCTGGAACTGGTCCTGCGGGACCCCGCGCTGCTGGGCCTGGCGCACGACCTCGGCGGTCATGAGCTCGCCGGAGACCTCGAGCTCGCGCTCGCGGGCGATCCGGCCCAGGATGATCGACTGGCGCAGGTTCGACTCGACGTCGGCGCGCAGCTCGGCGTCGAACTCCTCGGCGGTCTTGCCGACCATCGAGAGGTACTCCTCGAAACCGCCCGCGACCTGCTGGACCTGCTCCAGGAGGTGGCCGCGGGTGTGGTCGACCTCGTCGCCGACGGTCTTCTCCGGCAGCGGCAGGTCGACGGCCTCGATGAGCGCCTCGAGGGTCTTCGCGCGGGCCTCGTTCGCCTTACCGGTCCTGCCGGCGTTCTCCAGGCGCTCGCGGGTGGCGCTCCGCAGCTCCTCGAGCGTGTCGTACGGGCTGGCCATCTCGGCGAAGTCGTCGTCGAGGTCGGGAAGCTCGCGCTCCTTGACCTGGGTGACCTTGACCTCGACGTCGGCGGTCTCGCCCTCCTGCTCGCCCGCGAGGGTCGACTGGATGGTCTTCTCGTCGCCGGCGGCCATGCCGACGAGGGCCTCGTCCAGGCCGTCGAGCAGGTTGCCCGAGCCGACCTCGTGGCTCATGCCGGTGACGGAGCCGCCCTCGACCTCTTCACCGTTCTGGGTGGCGCGCAGGTCGATCTGCACGAAGTCGCCTTCGGCGGCCGGGCGCTCGACGGTCTTCAGGGACGAGAAGCGCAGGCGCTGGGACTCGATGTCCGCGTCCACGTCCTCTTCGGTGACGTCGCCGGTCTCCACCGTCACCTTGAGGGACGCGAAGTCGGGCAGCTCGAACTCGGGGGTCACGTCGGTCTCGACGACGAACTCGAACGGCTTGCCGTCCTCGATCGGCTTGACCTCGGTCAGCTCGGGGCGGCCCAGCGCGTTCACCTCGTTCTCGGTGACGGCCTTGTTCAGGTTCGCCTGCACGGCCGGGTCCATCGCCTGGGCGTAGACGGACTCCTTGCCGATGCGCTGGTCGATCACCTGGCGGGGCGCCTTGCCGGGACGGAAGCCGGGGACGCGGATCTGCTGCCCGACGGACTTGTACGCCTCGTTGATGTACGGCGCCAGCTCTTCGAACGGCACCTCGACCGACAGCCGCACCCTGGTCGGGCTCAGGGTCTCGACAGTGCTCTTCACAGACGTACTCCTAGATCAGATTTCGCTCAGTTGCTTTCGCGTCGGCCGGATGCCTGATCCGGTCCGGTGGGCCGCCGGCAGCGCAGCGCGAACCCCCGCTCCGACCGAGTCTAGGTCGTCTGGGGGTCGCGGCCCCGCCGGGTGTGGTCGATATCGCCGCACCTCACTGTTGAGCTGGGACGCGGCCGCCCCGGGCGCCGGAAGCCGAGATCCCCTAGACTACCCGGTGCAATCGTTCTCCCCGAGGAGCTGCCATGGCCACCCCCGCAACCGCCGCACCGCCCTCCGGCGCCGCCGCGCGGCGCCGCTCCCCGACCCGGGGCGGGCGCCGTGGCCGCTGAGGCGCTGCTCGTCTTCACGAAGACCACCGGTTTCAGGCACGACTCCATCCCGGCCGGCGTCGAGGCCGTGCGGCGGATCGCCGCCGACCTGGGCGCCGAGGTCGAGCACACCGAGGACTCGGCCGTCCACGACCCGGTCGAACTCGCCCGCTTCGCCGCCGTCGTGTGGCTCTCCACCTCCGGGGACGTCCTCGGCGAACTGGAGCGGGCCGCGCTCGCGGACTACGTGACCGGGGGCGGCGGCTGGTGCGGCGTCCACGGCGCCTCGACTGCGGAGCGGTCCTGGCCGTTCTTCAAGGAGCTCGTGGGCGCGCGCTTCATCGGCCACCCGCCCGGGTGCACGCCCGGCGAGATCGACGTGGTCGCCGCCGAGCACCCGTCGACCGCGCACCTGCCGAAGCGCTGGGCCTGGACCGACGAGTGGTACAGCTTCGACGAGCGACCGAAGAACGTCGAGGTGCTCCTGGAAGCGGACGAGACGACGTACGAGGCGGGCGACCTCGCCATGGGCGCCCCGCACCCGATCGCGTGGCACCGCCGTCTCGAGGCCGGCGAGTGCTTCTACACCGCCCTCGGCCACGACGCCGCCGCTTACGAGCACCCGGACTTCCTCGCCCACCTCGCGGGCGGACTGCGAAGCGTCCTGCCCAAGCGGTAGCGGGAGTCACAGGATTTCGCGCGCGGCGTCCCGGTTCCCGGCCGAACGGGGGCGCCGGGGCTTCGCTGCGCCGGACGCCGGACATGCGCTACACTTGCCTGCGTTCCGCTCAGGCGGACGCGCGGGTGTAGCTCAATGGTAGAGTCTCAGTCTTCCAAACTGATTGCGCGGGTTCGATTCCCGTCACCCGCTCCAGTGCTTCCCCAGTCAGGTGCCCGCTCGCGAAGCGGGCATTTCTGCTGTATCCGGCGGATCGGTTTCAACCGGCCCTGTCGCACCTACCGCAGTGAAGGCGAGCAGCGTCGTCGACGGTCCGTGGACTTCGCGCCCGGCGCGGTCGACGCGGATCGCCCCGGGCCCGATCGGGCCCGGGGCGTGTCGCCGTTGCGGCGCTAGCCCTTGAGGAACGCGCCGTTGCACTCGCGCTGGATCGCCTCGTCGGTCCACATCGGATGCTGGGGTGCGGCGTTCGAGCAGACGATGGTCCCCCACGCGCCGACCCGCACCGAGTGCGCGACCGCGTCCCGGCAGATCCCGGCGCCGACGGGGCCCTCTTCGAAGCGGCCGTCGCGCGGCGTGTACCCGACCCAGCCCTCCCCGAAGTAGACGGGGACGCCGAGGCGCTTCGCGTGGTCGGCGGCGACGTCGATCCAGTCGCGGAGGCGGTTCGCCATCGCGGTCCGGTGGGCGCCGTAGCGGTCGTACAGCCATCGGTCGAACCGCTCGGGGTCGCACCAGTCGTGGACGTAGATCTCGGCCGCCTGCATGATCGACGCCTGCAGCTTCCAGGACTTCTCGGGCGGCAGCGACCACTCGGCGATCCGCGGCGCGCCCGGGCGCAGCAGCTCGGCGTCGGCGCGCTCCTGCGGGAACCGGGCCGGCGGACGGCGCAGGCCGAACTCCTCGATGAGGTCGTCCAGGACCCCGTAGACGTACGGGTGGAACGCCAGCGCGGTCGCGTTCCGCGGGATGCCGCGCAGCGAGCCGACCGGGACGCCGCCGTAGTTCGGGGCGCACAGGACCTCGGGGTGGCGGGCCTGGAAGGCCGCGATCCCGGCTTCGAGGCGGGCCTGGAGTTCGACCACCGCGTCCTCGACCCCGGGCAGCCCGGCCGTGAGGTGTCCGATCTGGACTTCGTTGTGCGGTTCGACGCAGGCGATCACGTGGGCCAGGCCGTGCTCGGCGAGGAAGTCGACCAGGTCGGCCTGGGCTTCGCCGAGGACGGTGAGGCGGTCGTCGGGGTCGACGGCGTGGAGGGCCTCGTACCAGGCCGGGTCGCCGGCGAACGCGGGGCTCTGCTGGTACTCCCATGAGGAGGCGATCACCGAGACGCCGTGCCGGTCGGCGGCGCGGAAGAAGTCGAGCAGGTGGGCCTTCGCGTCGATCACGACGGGCTCGCGGACGTCGTACCAGCGGACGCGGGAGCCGTAGCCGTCGGAGCCCCGGACGCCGTCGAGCGGTTCGAGTCGCAGCTCGGTCGTGTCGATGCCGGACCTGAAGAGCAGGAACGGCATCGCGCAGATGCGCACGGCGTTGTAGCCGAGGTCGACGGCCTTGGCGAAGGCGGCGTCGAGGTCTTCGAAGGGTTCGCCGGGGCCGGTGCGCACGTACCAGGAGAAGTCCCAGAGCGTCATCGCGAGTCGGTCGGGCAGGTGGGTCGGGATCGCGGTCATCGCGGGTCCTCCTCGATGGCGGGCCGGGCGGTGCCGACTCGGATGAGTGTCATGGATTCGAGGCCGTGCGGGGTGAGCAGCCCGCAGGCCGCACGGGCCGGCCGGTGAGTGCGGCGGGCGGCTCGGGGAGGACGATCCTCGGCTCGTCTGCGGGCATGGACCGAACCTAGTCGCGCTTTGAGGTCGGGGTCCATGGCCGATTCAATGGCCCGTATGGACGAATCGACGGCCGCTCCGGAACCGTGCGTTCCACGAGCACGAGCGCGGCGCCGTCGGGAGCGGCCTGGCGGGATCGGGCAGCCGCTTGGACTGGGTCGCGGCGCGAGGCGCGTCCGTGGGCGGTGCCGCCAGGGCGGCAGACAGGGGATCGGCCGGCTCCCCGATCGAGCGGTCTGAATGAGGCGGTGCGGTCTACCTGCTGCACCACGCCTCTGACGCGCGCGTCCACAGCAGGAGTACGACCGCGAGGGAGACGGCGAGGCCGGCCGTGGCGCCGAACCAGGACGCGAGGTCGGCGGTGAGGGTGAGGCCGCCGAGGCGCGGGCCTTCGAAGCCGGGGCCGCCGTGCCAGGACAGCAGTCCGAGCGCGATCGCGGCGGCCTCCACGAGGCCGGCGAGGTTGCGGGCGATGCGGCTGCGGCGCATGATCATCGCCGCGAGTGCGCCGCGGCAGAGCGCGAACGCGGCCGTTCCGGCGGCGAAACGGTAGATCGAGGGTCCGGCGCCGGCGGGCACGGCGGTGCCGGTGGCGCGCAGTTGGGCGAGGCCGACGAGGG
The DNA here is from genome assembly GCF_009451885.1 of Glycomyces albidus. GTDB lineage: Bacteria > Actinomycetota > Actinomycetes > Mycobacteriales > Micromonosporaceae > Glycomyces > Glycomyces albidus. The sequence continues at coordinate 35,806 of NZ_WIAO01000034.1, read as the reverse complement.
CGATCACGAGCCCGCAGACGCACAGCAGGCCGATCCCGCAGAGCCCGGAGAGCGTGAGCACCGCCGCCCGCGTCGATCCGGGCAGGTCGGCCAGGCGGGGCTCGTCCATGAGCGTCCTTTGAGGGTGAGGAACGGGAGGAACCGGGCGGTGTCCCTCCTCCAGGTATAGCGCGCGACAGGCCGGACCGGTCCCCGTGCGGCTCAGGGCAGGATCGAATCGACGTAGCCGCCGTCGACCCTGACGGCGGCGCCGGTGGTGGCGGAGGCCAGCGGCGAGCTGAGGTAGGCGACGAGGTTCGCGATCTCCTCGGGTTCGATGAGCCGGTGCAGCAGCGACTGGGGCCGGTGCAGGCGCATGAACTCGCGCTGGGCCTCGTCCCAGGGCAGGTCGCGGTCGACGAGCTGGTAGACGAAGTCCTCGACGCCGCCGGTGTGCGTCGGCCCGGCGATCACCGAGTTGACGGTGACGCCGGTGCCGGCGGCGGCCTTCGCGTAGCCGCGCGAGACCGCGAGCAGCGCGGTCTTGCTGGTGCCGTAGTGGATCATCTCCTCGGGGGTCACCACGGCGGAGTCGCTGGCGATGTTGAGGACCCGGCCCCAGCCGCGGCCGGTCATGCCCGGCAGGTAGGTGCGGATGAGGCGCACCGCGGAGAGGACGTTGACCTCCCAGTACCGGCGCCAGTCGTCGTCGGTGATCTCGAGCGCGGGCCGGGCGCCGAAGATGCCGAGGTTGTTGACGAGGATGTCGAGGTCGGGGGCGATCGCGGCGACGGCGGCCGCGCCGTCCTCGGTGGCGAGGTCGCCGGGGGCGGCGAAGAACGCGCCGCCGGTCTCGGCCGCGAGGCGTGCGACGGTCTCGTCGACCGACTCGGGTTTGCGGCCGTTGACGCCGACCCGGGCGCCGGCGCGCGCGAGGGTGCGGGCGATCGCCTCGCCGATGCCCTGGGTCGATCCGGTGACGAGTGCGGTCCTGCCGTCGAGGTCGATCGCGATCATGGCGTCCACCCTACGCCGCGAACGGCATCGAAGGAGCGGTCCGGCGAGCGCGGGTCAGGGGGCCATGCCGAGGTCGCGCCGCGGGTCGCCGACCATGGCCGCGGGGTCGACGATGCGGTCGAAGTCGGCGGGGGCGACGCCGAGCGCGATCGCGGCCTCGCGGAGCGTCGAGCCCTCGTGGTCGGCCTTGTGGGCGATCGCGGCGGCCTTGTCGTAGCCGATGTGGGGGCTGAGCGCGGTGACGAGCATGAGGGAGCGGTCGACGTAGTCGGCGATGGCGGCGCGGTCGAGCTCGATGCCCTCGACGCTGTGGACGCGGAGCTGCCCGCAGGCGTCGCCGAGGATCCGCGCGGAGTGGAGCACGTTCTCGATGACGATGGGGCGCATGGTGTTCAGCTCGAAGTTCCCTTGCGCCCCCGCGGCGGCGACCACGGAGTCCTCGCCGATGACCTGGAGGGCGACCATGACGGCGGCCTCCTGCTGGGTCGGGTTCACCTTGCCGGGCATGATCGAGGAGCCGGGCTCGTTCTCGGGCAGCCGCAGCTCGTGCAGGCCCGCGCGCGGGCCCGAGGAGAGCCAGCGCATGTCGTTGGCGACCTTCATGAGCGCGACGGCGGCGCCGCGGAGGCCGGCGCTGACGGCGACCATACCGTCGAGCGAGCCCTGGGCGGCGTACTTGTTGCGGGCGGTGACCAGCGGCAGGCCGGTCAGCTCGGCGAGCTTCGCGGCGACGGCCTCGCCGAAGCCGTCGGGGGCGTTGATGCCGGTGCCGACGGCGGTGCCGCCGGCGGCGAGTTCGCAGACGGCTTCGAGGGACTGCTCGAGGCGGGCGCCCGCGTCGCGGAGCTGCGCCTCCCAGCCGGACCACTCCTGGCCGACGGTGAGCGGAGTGGCGTCCTGGAGGTGGGTGCGGCCGATCTTGACCACGTCGACCCAGCGGCGGGCGCGGTCGCCGATCGCGGCGGCGAGGGCGAGGAGCTGCGGGAGGGTGCCGTCGCGGACTTCGAGGAGGGTCGCGACGTGCATCGCGGTCGGGAACGTGTCGTTCGTGGACTGCGCGAGGTTGACGTGGTCGTTGGGGTGGACGAGGCGGTCCTTGCCGAGGCCGCCGCCGAGGAGCTGGCTGGCGCGGTTCGCGATGACCTCGTTGACGTTCATGTTCGACTGGGTGCCGGAGCCGGACTGCCAGACGTAGAGCGGGAACTCCTCGTCGAGGTCGCCGGCGGCGGCCTCGTCGCAGGCGTGGACGATCGCGGCGGCGAGGTTGGGGTCGAGGCGGCCGGCCTCGGCGTTGACGAGCGCGGCGGCCTTCTTGACGATCGCGTACGCGCGGTAGAGGGCGGTGGGCATGCGGTCGTCGCCGATGGCGAAGTGGAGGAGCGAGCGCTGGGTCTGGGCGCCCCAGTAGCGGTCGGCGGGGACCTCGATCTCCCCCATGGCGTCGGTCTCGATGCGGACGCCGGTCGCTCCGGTGCCGATCGGGAGGTCGGGGTCGATTTCGGGGAACTCCATCGGTGTACCTCGCGCTGTGTGCCTGCCGTCCGCGCGGGAGCCCCCGCACGGGGTGCCGATCCTACCCCGGGGCGGGCCGACACGGCATTGCGTATCGATATCGGTCTATGTATCCTGTTGGAACCCTCACGAAAGTTTTCGAACTGAGTGGTTTCACCGTTGACGCCGGCTCCCGCGCCGCCCCACACCGTCGATGATGGACTGCCCTGGCCAGACAAGGAATCTGCCAATGGCATCATCGATCGCGCCCGGCGCCGCTCCGCCCGCCGGGACGGCCCCGGGACGCTCCCGGCACCGCCGCAGGCTGCGGTTCGCACTCGTCGCGCTCGCGTCCCTCGCTCTCGCCTCGGCGCTCGCGCTCTCGACCCGGTTCGACGCGGAGGCGCAGGTGCAGGCGATGTCCGAATGGGACGGCGCGGACTGCAACGTCCGGATCCCCGGCACCTGGGCCTCGAGCTCGCTCCTGCCCGACCCGTTCACCAGGCTCGACGGCACCCGGATCACCACCCGCGACCAGTGGGAGTGCCGCCGGTCCGAGATCAAGGAGCTCGCCGAGCGGACGATCTACGGCGACAAGCCCCAGCCCGACAGCGTCACGGGCACGGTGACCTCCTCGCGGATCACGGTCAACGTGAGCGACAACGGCCGCAGTGCCGGCTTCTCGGCGAGCGTGCAGCTCCCGAGCGGCAGCGGCCCGTTCCCGGCCGTCATCGTCTACGGCGGCTTCGGCGCCGACACGAGCACGATCCTGGCCTCGGGCGCCGCGGTCGTCAACTACGACCCCGGCACGGTCGGGGCCGAGGGGACGCCGCGGAACAACAAGCAGGGCGCGTTCTACACCCTCTACGGCGCAGGTAGCAGCACCGGCATCCTCATGGCGCAGGCTTGGGGCGTCAGCCGCCTCATCGACGTCATCGAGCAGTCCGGCGGGAGCATCCTCAACAGCTCGACCGGGGTCACCGGGTGCTCGCGGTACGGCAAGGGCGCCTTCGTGGCCGGGGCCTTCGACCAGCGCATCGACCTGACGATGCCGATCGAGTCCGGCAGTGGCGGCGTCGGCGCGATGCGCTCGATCGCCCAGGAGAGCGGTTCGCAGCCGTTGAGCAGCGCCTACGGCGAGCAGCCGTGGCTCGGCGACGCGTTCAGCGCCTACACGGGCAACCCGGCCGGGCTCCCGGTCGACACGCACGAGATGGTCGGCATGATCGCCCCGCGCGGCCTGTTCATCATGGACAACCCGCACGTCGAATGGCTCGGGGCGCGGTCCGGCGCCGTCGCGGCCCTCGGCGGCGCGGAGGTCTACAAGGCGCTCGGGGCGGGGTCGAACCTCTCGTACCACTCGAACGTCTCGGACGGGACGCACTGCGCGACCCGCAGCGACTGGCGCACGCCGCTCCAGCAGAGCATCAACGCGTTCCTCAAGGGCGGCGGCAACCCGCCCGGCGTGATCACCATGCACCCCAGCAAGTCCGCGAACCTCTCGCAGTGGCGCAACTGGACCACGCCGACGCTCGGCACGGGCAACGCGACGACACCGCCCGAGACCACCTCCCCCGCCGAGACCACTTCGCCTCCTGGAGAGACGACCTCACCGCCGCCCGGCGGCGCGGGCTGCACGGCCCGGATCGAGGTCGTGAACAGCTGGAACGGCGGCTGGCAGGGCAACGTCCACGTCACGGCCGGCGGCACCGCGATCAGCGGCTGGCGCCTCACCTGGACGTGGACCGGCGGGCAATCGATCGCCAGCTCCTGGAACGCGACCGTGAACAGCTCGGGCACCGCGGTCACGGCGACGGACGTCGGCTGGAACGGCGCCGTCTCCGCGGGCCAGACGAGATCGGCGGCCTGGGGCTTCGTAGCGCAAGGCCCGACGGCGACCCCGGCGGTCACCTGCACGCCGGACTGACGCAGTTCCGGCTCGCCGACCGACCGGGTCGGTCGGCGAGCCGGGGCGCTTCGCCGCGTCGCCCCATGTCGTGCGCCGCCCGGCCGCCACTTACCGGCCGACCGGTTCGAATGCGTCACATCCGGGTCCGCGAGGCGAGGCCGGTCCGCCGCTGCTTGTTACGTTCGCGAACGTGTCCGACCATGCCCTGAACGACGCCGCCCACTCGATCGGCATGCGGCGCCTCTGGGTGCCGATCTACGGTCCGACCGTCCTGATCTCCATCGGCATGGGCGCCGTCGTGCCGCTCATCGCCCTGTACGCGCTCGACCTGGGCGCCACGGTCACGCAGGCCGCGATCATCGTCGGCCTCATCGGCTTCGGGCAGCTCGCCGGCGACCTCCCCGCGGGGTCGCTCGCGCACCGGTTCGGCGAGAAGCGGGTGCTTCTGGCGGCGTGCGTCGTCGAGGCCGCGGCGCTCATCGCCGCCTCGCAGACGACGTCACTGCTCGTCCTCGCGGCGTGCGTGTTCGCGATCGGGCTCGCCTCGGCCGTCTTCGGGCTCGCCCGGCACGCGTACCTCTCCGAAGCCGTCGCGATCGGGTTCCGCGCCCGCGCGCTGTCGACCCTCGGCGGCACCTTCCGCATCGGCTCGTTCATCGGCCCGTTCGTCGGCGCCGCCCTCATCGAGCAGTTCTCGATGGGCGCGGCGTTCGCGTTCGCGGCCGGCACGAGCCTCACGGGCGGCCTGCTCAGCCTGTTCCTGCCCGAGCTGCCGGGAGACGGCGCCCGGCGCGCGGTCGAGGCCGAAGCGGCGCCGAGCGCCGGACCGCGCATGAGCCTGTGGCGGGTCCTGCGCGACCACCGCAAGGTCCTCGCGACCCTCGGCTCGGGGGTCTTCCTCATCATGGTCGCCCGCGCCGCGCGGCAGGCGATCATCCCGCTCTGGGCCGCGTCCCAGGGCCTCGACGCCACCACGACGAGCATCATCGTCGGCCTCTCCGCCGGCGTCGACATGCTGCTGTTCTACCCCGGCGGCGCGATCATGGACCGCTTCGGCCGCATGTGGGTCGGGCTGCCGGCGATGGCGATCCTCGGCGCCGGGTTCGTGCTGCTGCCGCTGGCCGACACCGCGGTCCTCATCGCCCTCGTCGCCTGCTTCATGGGCCTGGGCAACGGGATCTCCTCCGGGATCGTCCTCACCCTCGGCTCCGACGTCGCCCCGCCGGACGCCCGCCGCCAGTTCCTCGGCGGCTGGCGGCTGTGCGCCGACCTCGGGAACGTCGCCGGGCCCGGCCTCATCAGCCTCGTCTCGCTCGCGTTCCCGCTGGGCGCGGCCGCGGTCGCGCTCGGCCTCATCAGCTGGTTCGGCGTCGGCTGGCTCGCCAAATGGGTGCCGGTCTACGACCGGACCCGCAAGGCCCGCGAACCCGCCCCGGTCTGACCACCGGTTTGCCGTGGCCCCGTAGGGTGTCGGGATGCCCGACTCCGCTGCGGCCGCCGGACCGGCGCGGCCGGACCGCACGCCCGGCGTCGTCATCGCCGCGATGGCGCTCGCCTCCGGCGCGGGCGGCCTCGGCGCCTTCGTCGGACTGTACGCCGCGATCACGCTCTGGGCGCTCCGGTCGGGCGGCGGCCCCGACTCGGCCTGGCACTGGGTCGAGGTGCCGCCCTACACCGCCGCGGTCACGCAGGTGTGCCTGTGGTTCAACCTGGCCTGGCTGCTCCTCCGCGCGGTCGCCTCCTTCGGGTTCGCGCGCGGCTCGGCGACCGCGCGGGTCGCCGCGATCGCCGCCGAGGCCGCGGCGGCCGCCGTCTGGATCGCGATGCTGTTCCTCCACGTCGAGGGCCGCCACAAGCTCGGCGACGACGACCCGTTCACGGGCGTGCGCATCGCGGCGGGCGCCTGCATCGTGCTGTCGGCGGTCGTGATCCTGCTGCTGCGCACGCCGAGCGCGAAGCGCTGGTGCGACCGCCGCTGAGCCTTCAGTCGGCGCGGGCCTCGACCCACGACGCCAGGCCGTGCTCGGTGAGGACCTCGTCGAACGCGGCCTCGGCCGCGCCCAGGAGGAACGCGTCGGGGCCGAGCGCCGAGGCGATCAGGGCCGGCGGGTCGTCGCGGCGGAAGCCCATCAGGCCCGCCTCGAACGCGGCGGCGAACGCGTCCGGCGCCGCGCGCCGCACCTCGGGCGCGAGCCCGCCGAAGGAGACCACCTCGGGGTCGAGGACGTTGGCGAGTCCGGCCGCGCCGCGGCCGAGCGTGGTCGCGCATTGCGCGACGGCCGCACGGGCATCGGGGTCGACCAGGGCGTCGATGAGGTAGGCGCGGGGGTCGTCGGGTTCGGGTTCGCCGAGGTGGCGGGCGACGGCGCGGCCGTCGACCGCGACGTCCCAGCAGCCCGTCGCGCCGCACGGGCACGGGACGCCGGGGTCGCCGAAGGGCGCGTGGCCGAACTCGCCGCCGGCGCCCGTGGCACCGGTGATCGCGCGGTCGCCGTCGACGTAGACGCCGCCGATGCCGACCTCGATCGTCAGGTAGAGGACGCTCCTGCCCGGGTGGGCGAGGCGGGCCTCGGCGAGCCCGGCGAGGGTCGCGTCGTTGCCGAGGACTTGGGGGACACCGGGAAGCAGCGGCGCGACCTCCACATCGCGCCATCCGAGGACGCTCGACTGCTCGATGCGGCCGCGCCGCACCGTGGCCGCGGCGGAGACCGAGACCGCGCGGATGCGGGTGCCGTGCCGGTCGGCGATGGCCGCGACGGCCTCGCGGATCGCCCCGAACACCGGTTCGGGGCGCTTGGAGCCGTGGCGGCCGGTGGCCGCTTCGCTCAGGGTGCCTTCGAGGTCCGCGACGGCGACGCGCCATTCGGCCTGGCGCACGTCGACCACGACCGCGAGGGGGCCGTCCGGGTGCGCATGCAGCGTGGTCGTGGGCCGCCCGCGGCCGGTCGGCGGCGCCGGGTGCTCGGACAAGAGGTCCAGCGCGCGCAGGCGCGAGGAGATCTCGGTCGCGGTGCCGCTGCCGACGTGCAGGACCCGCGCGGCTTCGGCGCGCGTGACGCCGGGACGCGCGCGCACGAGTCGCAGCAGGTCGAGCGCGCCGCTCCAGCGGGCGGCCTCGGCTCGTCCGACCCGGCCCGGTGCGGGCTCCGGCGCCGATGCTCGGGCTTGCGCCATGCCACCTCCAGCGTTTATCCTCGCGCTACGAGTTTAAATGATCCCCGGAGGGCTTCATGCGAAGCTACAGCAACCCCGCAGCCGTCCTGTTCGACATGGACGGCACCCTGGTCGATTCCGACGGCGCCGTCGAGCGCGCCTGGGCGGCCTGGGCACGCGAGTACGGCGTCGAGGAAGCGGTCGCGCTCGCGGACGCGCACGGCAGCCCCGCCCCGCTCACGGTCGCGAGGCTGCGGCCCGACCTCGACGCGGACGGCGTCGCGGCGTCCGCGGCACGGCAGCTCGAGTTCCAGTACGACGACCTCGACGAAGTCGTCCCAACAAGGGGCGCAATGCGACTGCTCGCGGTCCTAGAGCGCGCGAGCATCCCGTGGGCGGTGGTCACCAGCGCCGACGACCGGCTCGCGAAGGCCCGCCTCGCCGCCGCCGGGATCGAGCCGCCGCTGCTGCTGACGTACGACGACGTCGAGCGCGGCAAACCCGACCCCGAGGGGTACCTCAAGGCCGCGGAAGCGCTCGGCGTCGACCCCGCCGACTGCCTCGTGGTCGAGGACTCCGAGCCGGGCCTGGCGGCCGGACGCGCCGCCGGCGCGATGACCGCCGCACTCCGGGGCCTCGAAGGCGATGTGTCCCTTGCGGATCTGGACGAGCTCGCGGACCTCGTCGAGTCGGCGGCACCGGCGGGCGAGACGCGCGATGGCCACTGAGGCGGCCGCGGCGGTCCGGGCCCCCGACCGCGAAGTGGGCCGGGTCGTCGCGTTCGCGCAGACCGGGCTCGGCTTCCTCGTCTCCTCGTTCGGGCCCTACCTCGCCGGGATCGCGGTCGAACTCGACCGGCCGCGCGGCGAACTCGTGTGGCTCACCATGATGTTCGGAGCGGGGCTCGTCCTCACGGCCGTGCTCGGGCCGTCCATGCTGCGCGCGGGCGCGGGCCGGGTCATGCGGGCCGCCGGCGCGGTGATCACGGTCGGCGCGGTCGCCATGGCCGTGACGCCGAACCTCTGGATCGCGGGGCCGGGGTCGGTCCTGGTCGGGCTCGGGTGCGCCGCGATCGCCCTCGCCACGCCGTCGCTGCTGCGCGGTCCGGGCGCGGCGAAGCGGATCGCGATCGCGGTCGGCGTCGCGAGCGCGGCCGGGGTGCTCGCGCCGCTCGCGTTCGGCGCCTTGGAGACCGCGGGGATTCCGGGCCGGTGGGCGCTGCTCGCCGCGGTCCCGGTGGCGCTCGCGGCGGTCCTGCACCGCACGGTCCGCGGCGCGGCGGACGACGGCGCCGAGCGGGGCCGCGTCCCGGTCGGTCCGGCGGTGCTCGGGTGGGTGCGGATCGTCCTCAGCGTCGCGTGCGAGTTCTGCTTCGTGGTCTGGGGCGTGGCCCGGCTGGTCGACACGGGCGTGGCGCTCGGGACGGCCTCGGCGCTCGGGGCGAGCTTCGGGATCGGCATGGCCGCCGGGAGGTTCATCGGGCCCCGGTTCGTGGACCGGCCCTGGGCGGTCGGCGCCGCCGTCGCGGTCACGGCGGCCGGCACGGTCGTCGTCTACCTCGGGCAGGACCCGGTCACGGTGACCGCCGGCATCGCGGTCGCGAGCCTGGGCATCGCGCCGCTGTACCCGATCATGCTGGCGAGCCTGGTGAACGTCCCGGATCTGACGTCGCGGCATTCCGCGTCGATCGGGTCGCTCGCCTCGGGCACGGCGATCCTGTCCGCGCCCGCGGTCCTGGGCTGGCTGGACGGGGAGATCGGGCTGCGCGAGGCGTTCCTGCTCCCGATCCCGCTGCTGCTGGTCCTGCTGCTCCTGGCGAAGCGGCGCTGAGCGAACGGGCCCCGGTCTCCCGGGGCCCGTCGGCGCCTACCTGCCTTCGTCGTCCTTCTTCTTCGTGGCCGAGAGCGAGCCGGCGTGCGCCTTCTCCTCCGGGCTGAGGCGGGTCTTGATCAGGCTCGCGATGGTGACCACGACCAGGACTCCGATGACGACGCCGAGGCTGAGCGGGGTCGAGATCTCCGGGACGGACTCGTCGATGTCGACGTGAGCCCAGTGCAGGACCAGCTTGAAGCCGATGAACAGCAGGATGATCGACAGGCCCGTCGAGAGGTAGACGAGGCGGTCGAGCAGGCCCTTCACGAGGAAGAACAGGGCGCGCAGGCCCAGGAGCGCGAAGGCGTTCGCGGTGAAGACGATGTACGCCTCCTGGGTGACGCCGAAGACCGCGGGGATCGAGTCGAGCGCGAACAGCAGGTCGACCGAGCCGATCGCGATGAGCACGATGAACAGCGGGGTGACGACCCGGCGGCCGCCCTCCTTCGCGAGGAGCTTGCCGCCGATGTAGTCGGCGCTGACCGGGAGGAACCGGCGGGCGCCGCGGACCATGAGGTTCGACTCGACGTCCGGATCCTCGTCCCGGTGCCGGAAGAGCTGGATCGCGGTGTAGACCAGCAGCAGCCCGAAGACCAGGAACATGAACGAGAACGAGTTGATGAGCGCGGATCCGAGCGCGATGAAGATGGCGCGCATGATGAGCGCGAGCACGATGCCGAAGGTCAGGACCTTGTGCTGGTGGTAGTCGGGGACCGCGAACGTCGTCATGATGATGACGAACACGAACAGGTTGTCGACCGAGAGGCTCTTCTCGATGATGTAGCCGGCGAAGTACTCGGTGCCGGCGGCGTTCCCGTACTGCAGGCCGAACCAGACGCCGAACAGGATCGCGATGGCGATGTAGAACACCGACCAGGCCGTGGCCTCCTTGAACCCGACGTGGTGCGGGCGCAGGGCCGCCAACAGCAGGTCCACCGCCAGCAGAACGACGATGAGTCCGATCGTCACGGCCCAGGTGAGTGGGCTGATATCCAGCACGCTTCCTCCGTCAGATTGCCATCATCACGACTGCGGGCTGACATCACCCGGCAGTGCCCCGAATCCTAACGGCAAACGCGGCAACCGGCCATGACCACCCTGCGCATTGCGGCGCAGACCAAACGAATCGAAGCCCAGGTCATCCTGGAAACCGGACGAGCGGTCAAGAAGCGGACACGAGGCGTTCTTGCGGCAGGGCGATGAGCGGGACGGACCGGTCCGGCGACGACCGGTTCGCGGTCCCGCGGGGACGCCGCCGGCGATCATGTGGACGCAGACATCCGCCACGGACGGGGCACACCGAAGGGCTCGGCCGGCCCACCCCGCGTCGCATTGCGCCCCTTCACCATAGGGGCCCTCGGGCCGGACTGAGAGCCGCAGAAGCGCCTGGTTCAGGCGCCGGCGCGGAACTCCTCGAGCGCGGCGGTCTGCTCCGCGGAGAGCGGGAAGCCGGCGTTGCGGGAGACGGGATGGATCTCGGCCTGGTGCCAGTACTCGGCGCGGACGCTGGTGGCGACGCCGATGCGGCGCATCTCGGCACGGAGGGTGTCGTAGAGGCCCTGGGCGTCGAAGAGGTACACGTGCTCGATGGACCAGGGGCGGTGGATGCCGCCGGAGCCGCGCGGGCCGGTCATGACCAGGTAGGTGTCGAGGTCGGCGTCGTCGGTCATGTCGAGCATGCCCTGCTGGCGGGTGTAGTGCTTGATGTTGACGGTGGCGCCGGCGAGAGGGCCGCTGCGGAAGAAGCCGTCGACGGCCTTGCCGGCGTCCGGTTCGAGCTCGATGTCGAAGATCTGGGCGGCGATCCAGTCGGAGAGGTGGCCGTGGACGACGGGCCGCCCGACGAGGTCGGCGATGCGCTCGTCGATGGCGTTGCGCTCCCTGAGCAGCATGGCGATCGCTTTGAGCTCGGCTGATGACATGGATGCTCCTTGTGACCCGTCCTCATCGTACCGACGCGCCGCCGGTGCGGGAAGAACGCGGCCCGCGGGCGATTGCCTCGCGGCGCTCGGACTGACAAGCTGAAGCGATGCCCCCGAGTGACTCCGGCGGTGCGACGCCGCCGACCTCCGACGGCGGTCCGCTCCCCGAGCCGGAACCGACCCCGACCGGTCGGGCGTGGACGCTGTACTACATGACCGATCTCGAAGGTCTCGACCTCGGCCCCGAGGAGCCGGGGCCGCGGTCCGCGGCGGAGCCGCCGGCGGTCGGCATCGACCGGCTCGCCGACGAGCTGAAGGGACTGCTGACGGCCGCGGCGGAGCCGATGGAAGGCCACGGCCACCTCGGGCATTTCGCGAAGGCCGCGGAGGAGGCCGCGAACGTGGCCGGGAATCCGAACCTGGTCGCGGGGACGGTCCGGTGGATCGTCACGGCCGGGTTCATGGCCGCAGGGGCGCCGCAGCCGTTCCCGCAGCTCGCCGGGTACTGCACGTTCCGGACCGCGGAGCGGTTGGCGGAGGCGCTGGCGACGGACGCGGAGACGATGCGCGCCAATGCGATCGCGGCGTTCGTGGAGTCGCTGCACGTGGCCGACGCGCTGAGCTGCGCGAGCCGGGGCCTGCTCGACTCGTGCGAGTCGCTGCGGGTGCTCCAGCAGCGGTACGACGACGGGGAGCTGGACGCGCTGGTCGACGGGTTCACGCCGGACGAGCCGCCGGAGGCGGAGCTGCCGTTCGCGCCGCCTCCGGCCGCGCCGTCCGCCGCAGAGGCCGAGGAGCCGGTGCGGCCGCAGCCGTGGAGCCCGTTCCAGCGGCGGCCCGAGAAGGACGCGGCCCCGGCACCCGTGGTGCCGCAGGCGGGGCCGGAGGCCGACCCGGAGAGCGAGTTCCTGTTCTTCTGGGACCACGTGAAGACCCATGGTGGGCGGCTCGCGCCGGGCTGCCTGGACCAGTGGTGGCCCGCGCCGGTCCGGGTCGGCGGGCGGCGCTTCGCGACGGCCGAGCACTACATGATGTGGTCGAAGGCGATGCTGTTCGAGGACGAGCTGGCCGCGGCGGCGATCCTCGCCGACGACGACCCCGAGCGGGCGCGGGCGATCGGGCGGACGGTGACGGACTTCGATCTGTCGGTCTGGGAGCGGCACCGGTTCCCGATCGCGGTGCGCGGCAGCATCGCGAAGTTCGGCCAGCGCGGCGAGCTGCGGAACTTCCTGCTGTCGACCGGCGACCGGGTCCTGGTGGGGGCGAGTCCGGACGACTCGGTGTGGGGCATCGGCCTCGCGGCCGGCGATCCGCTCGCGGCCGATCCGCGGACGTGGCGGGGCCAGAACCTCCTCGGTTTCGCGCTGATGACGGCGCGGCGGCACCTGCGCGGTCCGCGGTGAGCGTTCGTTCCCGAGCCCGGAACCCGGCCCCGGTCGGTCGGGTCGGCCGTTTGAGGGCGGACCGACGCGGTGCGGTCGGGTCGGCCGCTTTGAGGGCGGACCGGCGGCCGTTTGTTCCCGTTCGCGAAGGCGCAGTGGGCATTGGAGACCGCCGCGGCACCGGGCGCGGACGAGTCGTCCCGTTCGGTTGAGCCGCCCGGCTTGCGGCTGCCGCCATGTCTCGGCCGGCGCCGGAGCGTCCCTGAGTCTGGACCCTAGGTCCGGGCCTCAGCCGGTTCGAGCCCCGGTTCCTGCTCGGGTGCAACGGGAACCGGTGGCATCCTGCGGCGCTTCAGGCGCAGGTAGCCGAGTGCGAGGCCCGCGATGAGCAAGGGCAGCACCAGGTACCAGGTCAGGGCGGTCGCGATCGCGGCCGTGCAGGCCGTGGCGAACAGGGCCCATCCCCGGGCCCGGCCGGTCAGGAGGCGGACGGCCGAGGCGCACGCGAGGACGGTGACGGCGGCGAGGACGGCCGAGGTCGCGCGCATCTGCTGGTCGAGGCCGAGGCCGAGCGCGGTGCACGCGGCGAACGCGGTCCCGGTGAGCGCGGCGAGCAGCAGGAGGCTTCGGTGCGGGGTGCGGCCCGGTTCGTGGCCTTTCGCGAGCGGCGCGGGCATCGCGCCGTCGCGGGCGAGGGCCGCGCCCAGTCGGGACGCGCCGGCGATGAACGTGTTCATCGCGCCGAGGCTGAGCAGCGCCGCGCACACGGCCGTCAGCGGCGCCGCGGCCGGGCCGAACCCGAACGCGAGGAGGTCCGTGAGCGGCGTGGCCGTCGCGCCCGCGGAGGCGCCGAGGACGCCCGCCGTCGCGGTCGCGAGCGCCAGGTAGATCGCGGCGACGACCGCCAGGGCGAGGGCCGTGACCCGTCGCAGTTGCCGTGCGGGGTCGGTGAACTCGCCCGAGAGGTGGCTGGCGGCCTCCCAGCCGGAGAACGCGTAGAACAGGACCGCGGCGGCCGAGAGGATCCCCGGGATGCCGGCGGGCGCGAACGGCGTCAGGTTCGCCGGGTCGAAGTGCGGGAGCGCCGCTGCGCACGCGACGGCGAGCAGGGCCGCGAGGAGTCCCATGAGGACCAGCTGGGCGCCGCCGGAGAGGCGCAGGCCGATGTGGTTGGCGGCGAACGCGGTCGCGAGCAGGGCGGCGGCGATGGCGATGGCGGCGTTCTGGCCGAGTCCGGCCGCGTCGGCGATGTAGGCGGCGCCCACGAGCGCGGCCGAGCTGGCGCCGACGGGGATCACGCTGTAGAACCACCAGCCGCAGACGGCGGCGGCCTTGTCGCCGAAGGCGGCGCGGGTGAAGGTGGCGACGCCGCCGGCGTCGGGGCGGCGCGCGGCGAGTTCGGCGAACGTGGCGGCGACGGGGATCGACAGGAGCAGGAGCGCGACCCAGGCGACGATCGCGGCCGGGCCGGCCGCGGCGGCGGCCAGGCCGGGGAGGGCGAGCACGCCGGGGCCGAGGATGGCCCCGAGGTAGAGGGCGGTCCCGCGGGCGGTGCCGAGGGAGCCGGTGGAGGAACGGGCGGTCATGTCGATCAACGCTAGACGCCTGATCGGCTGAATCGGGGTCCTGCCGAACGTTCGGCCGGAATGGGGGCGATAATCCGTGGATGGACGAACTCGACGCGTCGATCGTGCGCCTCCTCCAGTCGGATGCGCGGCTCTCGAACCGGGAACTGGCGAGGCGGCTGGGCGTGGCGCCCTCGACCGCCCTGGAGCGGGTCCGGGCGCTGACGCGCCGCGGCGTGATCCGCGGCTACGGCGCCGATGTGGACCTGAAGGCGTTGGGCCGCAATGCGGAAGCGCTCGTGTCGGTGCAGCTCGGGCGGCACCAGCGGTCGATCTACGAGACGTTCCGGGAGACCGTGGGGGCGTGGCCGGAGGTGGTGACGCTGTTCGTGGTGTCGGGCGGGAGCGACGTCGTGCTGCACGTGGCGGTGGAGGACACCGAGCGGCTGCACGCGTTCCTGGTCGACCGCCTCGCCACCCGGCCGGAGGTGGCGCGGTTCCAGACTTCGATGGTGTTCGATCGGCTGCACAACCGGGTGCTGGAGCCGCTCGCGGATGAGCAGAGCGGTTGACGGGTCGCGGGCGGACATGGCCGGAATACAAGGGCGCTGAGCGGGCGAAAGGGCCCGGGGAACGGGAGCGTTGGAAGGCGGCCGGAGTCCGGGGCGGCGATGACGGCGAAGCGCGCCAGACACCCCGGGGAACGGGAGCAGGCACCGTTCGGCGGCCGGAGCCCGGGGCCGTGAGGACGGCAAAGCCTCGCAAGAGGCCCGCGGGGAGGGAGCGCAGAGCGGCGGGCAGGGCTGAGTGCGAGGCGGCTGAACCTGCGAGGGGACCCGAGGCGAGGGAGCAGCGGGAGGCGAACAGGCCGGGAGCACGAGGGCGACAGAGCATGAGAAGTCTCGGCAGGAAGCGCCGACCGGCGACACACGATCGAGCGGACCGGTCCGTGGGAGCAGGCGCGGCAAGGCGGACCGGACACAGTGGAATGAGCATGCGGTGGCCAGAATGTCCCCCATGACCGAAGCACCGCACCTGCCGCACGAAGACCCCGACCCTGCGAGGCCGTACCTGGACTACCGCGGCTCGCTGGCCATCGACCCTTCGCCGAGGCACGGGTTCCCGTCCGCGAAGGCGTACGTGCCGCGCGAGGACATGCTCGGGTACTGGCGGCACGTGCAGGGTCTCCGCGCCGAGGAGATCCGTGCCGCGGCCGAGGCTCAGGCGAGCGATCCCGCCGTCGCCGCGGCGCTCCGCGCGTACCTCGACGGGGAGCCCGACCCGCTCGGCGCGGCGGCCGCCTTCGAGACCGCCGCCGCGCTCACCCGGCTCTGGCCCGTGACCCCCCACTACCGGCAGTTCGACGCCTGGATCCTCGAACACGGGACCGAGTTCGCGGCCTGCGCGGCCTTGGAGCAGGCCGCGATCAGAATCGTCGGCGAGCGGTCGGGGAGGCCGCTGGCGCTCTGGATCGCCGACACCAGAGGAGAATCGCCCGCAGTCCAGTTCGCTCCGGCGCGACCCGCAGGCGACGAGTGGGGCCACGGCCCGGAGGCGACCGCCGTGCGCACGCTGCTGGCGGCGATGCCCGAGGCCGAGTACCTCCGGTACCGGGAGCTGTTCGAACCCAGGGGCCGCAACCACCGCCAGCGCCTGGTCCGGGCCTTCATGATGCCGACCGAGCGGGACTGGGTCGAGGAGGTCTGCGCCGAGTGGCCCGACCGGGACTCGTGGTCCCGGTCCGCGGAGGAGATGCTCGCGGCCACGGTGTCCTCGCTCGACCAGCTCGCCGCGCTCGGCATCGACTCCCTGCCGAACCGGAGCGGGCATTCGTCCTCGATCGGCTCGCTCGTCGAGGCGTTCGGCGCCGCGAGCGCTCCGTTCCTGCTCGCCTCCGTGCCCCGGATCGGCCGCGAGTACCAGGGGAAGGCGTCGATGCACGAGGTGCTCGCCGGGCTCCCGCACGACGGCGCCGTGGAGTACCTGCTGCGCAACATGATCATCGAGCGGACGTTCCCGCTCGCGCGGGACGCGGCCGAGCGCTTCCCGCGCCGGACGCTGCGGATCATCGCCCGCATCGCCGACGAGGCGGACCCGCCGCTGCGCGCCCGGTTCGCGCACCTGGTCGCGACCGAGCCGCTGCTCGGCGCCGCGCTCGAGGTCGCGGACGCTCCCGTGCGCGAGGCGATCGGGCTGCTCCTGCGGCACGGCGGCGCCTCCCGTGCCGACGCACCTCCGGAGGCCGGGAACCTGCCGGAGTTCCTGGCGAACCCGCCGTGGAAACGCAAGGGCGCCAAGCGGAAGAAGACCGTGGTCGAGGTGGGGCCGATCGGCGGCACCGGGCTGCGCTGGCGGGACGGGGAGCAGGAGGCGTGGCGCGAGGCGGCCGAGGGGTACCTGCGGCGGACGGCCGGCACCGGCGACCCGGCCGAGGAGGTGCGGACGCTCGCGAAGTACCCGAAGCTGCACCGTGCGCTGCCGCCGCTCGCCGGGGTCGAGGCGGCGCGGCTCGCCGCGGACTGGTTCGTGCGGCTGCGGCCGGCCCGCGTCAGTGTCCGCGACTGGCTCGACCGCCACGGCCTCGACGCGGCCCTGTGGCTCGCGCCCGACGCGATCGGCAAGGCGGGCAGGCAGCGGAAGGCCGCGGAGGCGGTGCTCCGCGACGTCGCGCGCCGCTTCGGGAACGAGGCCGTGATCGCGGCCGCCGCACCGTACGGCGAGGCCGCCTGCGCGGCGGTCGCCGAGGTCGTCGCCGCGGACCCGCTCGAACTCGACGGGCGCAAGGCGCCGAAGGTCCCCGAGTGGGCCGAGCCGGTCCTCGGCGTGCCGGTGCTGCTGCGCGGCGGCGGTCGGCTGCCGCGGGAGGCCGTGGAGCACGTCGTCGCGGCGATGGCGGTCGATTCGCTCGCGATCCCCTACGCGGGCATCGACATCGTCAAGGAGCACTGCGACCCCGTGAGCCTGGGCGCGTTCTCGTGGGCGGTCTTCGAGGCCTGGGAGATCAACGACGGTCCCTCGAAGGACTCGTGGGCGCTGACCCAGCTCGCCCGCTTCGCCGACGCCGGCACGGTCGAGCGCCTCGAAGCGTGCGTCCGCGCCTGGCCCGACAAGCGCCTCTCGAAGCGGGCGCTCAACGGCCTCGACGTGCTCGGCGCGATCGAATCCGAGGACGCGCTGCGCGCCGTCCACCGCCTCTCCCGGTTCCGCGGGTCGAAGGCGGTCAAGGCCGCCGCGACCGAGCATGTCGCGCTCGTCGCCGCGGACCTGGGACTGGACGCCGAGCAGCTCGCCGACCGACTCGTGCCCGAGCAGGGCCCCGCGTCGGTCACCGCGGAGCAGGTCAAGCGCCTCGAGAAGGCGATGGTCGACGGCCGCACCTGGTCCGTCGGCGAGTTCCGGCGCCATCTCGCCGGCCACCCGCTGCTGTGGGAGCTGGTGCGGCGGCTGGTGTGGCAGGCCGGGCCGGTCGCGTTCCGCCTCGCCGAGGACCGCACCTTCGCCGATGTCGACGACGACGCGATCGAGCTCCCCGACGACGCCCTGGTCCGGATCTCGCATCCGGTGCTCCTCGGCGACGCGCTTCCCGCGTGGGTGCGGTGCTTCGCCGACTACGAGCTGCTCCAGCCGTTCGACCAGCTCGGCCGGGCCGCCCACACGGCGACCGCCGCCGAGACGGAGGCCGGACGGCTGACCAGGTTCGAAGGGCGCAAAGCGACGACCGGGCCCCTGCACGGCCTCACCCGCGGCCATTGGGGCGCGGTGCGCGTGGAGAACTGGACGACCATGCTCAAGCGGCCCGTCCCGGGCGGCGCCGTCGCGGTCGCGATCTCGCCCGGTTTCGGCGGCGGGCCGCGCTTCGACGCCGAAGCCGTCCAGGTCGTCGAGGGGGTCCACTTCCCGGCGGACGCGATCGACCCGGTCGCCCTCGCCGAGGTCATCGCCGACCTCGAGAAGGTCGCAAAGGGTTAGGACCGGTCCATGGCGTCGGTCCGGTGGTCGGCCGGGGCGGTGCCGAGTCCGGCGGCTCGCTTCAGGGGTGGCAGGGCGGGACGGTATCCGGGCGCCTTCGTCGGCTCGCCTCAGGAGGGGAGCGCCTGCCGGCACCGGTGTCGCCACCGGAGGTCCGACGACGCGGCGAGCTGCGAACGGATCGGATGACCACCGTTCCGGTGGATCGGCGCTAGTCGGCCGAGACCGCCGGAAGGTGTTCCAGAGCGGTGTTGAGGAGGTCGCCGACCGCCACGAGGCGGTCGGCCATCGCTTCGGCGTCCAGAGGCGTCTCGCCCTCGGTCACCCACAGGTAGACGATGGCGCCGATGCCGCCGGTGATGAACGCGTCCAGATCGTCTCCGAGCCGCCCCGGCAGGAGCGCCCCGGGCCGCATCGCCTGGCTGCGCAGTGGCGAGAGCAGACCGCTGACCTCCCGGTTCAATGCGAATGCGCTGGCGCTGTTGAACATCGCGCAGTAGAAGGCCCGGTGCGCGGCGAAGTGCCGGGCGATCGCGAGCGCCCTCGCGCGGCCGACCGCCGTCTCGGGGGCGGCCTGCCACGGTTCGGCCAGCTCGCGGCGGGCCAGGTCGAGGGCCGCTTCGAGGAGGAGCCGGTCGCGGTCGCCGTAGTGGAGGTACACGAGCTGGCGGCTGACGCCGGCCGCATCCGCGATGTCGGAGACGGGCACGTTCGCGGTGCCGCGCTCACTGACCAGCGCGATGGCGGCGCCCAGCAGGGCGGCGCGGGTTCGTCGCACCCGGCGGTCTTTGGCGGGTGACGGAGGGTCGAAACTCACCCGACGAGGTTAGACACGTGTTAACAAATCGACAAGTATTCGATGATTTGATCCGAACAGCGGGCTGCGCTCCAGCCCGCACGGGCCGCCGCCTGTCATACCCCTCGGGCATCTTCGAAGCCGGGGGCGACACCGAACCCGAACACCGCTCACCACTCCGCCCTCAAGCAGCTCCGCTGTCACACCCTTCGGGCATCTTCGAAGCCGGGGGCGACACTGAACCCGAGCGCCATTCACCACTCGCCCTCGGGCACCCTCGCTGTCGTACCCCGCGGGCATGCTCGAAAGCCGGGGGCGACACCGAACCCGAGCCTCACTCACTCGACGCTCCAGAGCGAGCCGGCTGTCGGACACCGCAGGCACCCTTGAGAGCCGGGGCGACACCGAATCCGAGCCCGGCTCGCCACCTACTCGATCGCGAGCGCATCCACATACAGCCAGTCTCCGCCCAGCCGCTCGAACACGCTGTTCTCGGTCTGCGAGCCCGGGCCGTCGGCATCCGTGAAGTGCGCCCGGAAGCGGACGGTGCCGGTCGTGTGGAGCGGAGTCCCGCCGGTCGCCTCGAGGATTTCGAGACCGGTCCACGTGCGGGCGTCCGCGGCGAGGTCGAGCCGTTCGGGCCGGGTCTCCGGATGCCACGTGCGCAGGAGGTACGCCTCGTCGCCGACGGCGAAGGCGCTGTAGCGCGAGCGCATGAGGGCCTCGGCGGTCGGGGCCTTCGCGGCGCCGGAGTGGAAGCGGCCGCAGCAGGCGGCGTAGGCCGCACCGGAACCGCAGGGGCAGGCGGCCGGCCGGGCGGGTGTTCGGGATCGTCGCGGCATGCCCGGATTCTCCCAGGACGGGCCCGGGAAAGCGGACCGGCCCGCGGGAACCCCGCGGGCCGGTCGACCGAGGACTCAGCAGTCCTCGAGGTACGGGGTCACGACCTCCGCGTACGCGGCCTGGCCGGCGGCGTTCGCGTGGAAGGACTCCAGGGTGCCCGTGTACCCGAGGATCCACGGGTCGGAGGTGCAGACCTCGTGTCCGACGAAGGCGTCGCGGACGTCGGCGAACTCGAAGCCGTGGTCGGCGGCGACGCTCGCGGTGGTGTCCGCGAGGAGGTCGGCGGTCTCGTTCAGCAGGGCCTGCTCGTCCGGCGTGATCGCGAGCGAGCCGGAGCAGGTGGCGCCGCTGAAGAGGCGCGGGTTCCCCACGACGGTGACGTCGGCCCACGGCGAGCGGTTCTCGACCCGGGTGTAGAGGTCGTCGAGCTCCGCCGGGAGCGAGTCGGTGATGATGCTCTGCGCGTTCGCGATCGCGGCCTGGCACAGCGCGGTGTCGGTCCCGGCGCAGGCGCCGAGGACCGTCGAGAAGCCGGCGTCGTTGCCGCCCACGCCGATCGTGACCTCGCGAGTGCGCCAGGTCAGGTTGCCGAGCTGCTCGGCGACGACGTCCTCGACCCGGGCGCCCGAGCAGGCGTCGAACGAGAGCTGCGCGCCGACCGCTTCGGCCGCGAGCACCGGGTAGGCGTTCGCGGAGCGGTAGCAGGTCGTGTCCTCGTAGTCGCCGGCGCCGACGCCGGAGACGTAGGAGTCGCCGAGCGCGACGTACCGCGGCGTCCACCAGTCGGCCGAGGCCGGGCCGGCGAACGCGGCGCCGCCGATGCCGGCGGCCGCGGCCACCGCGGCGACGCGCGTGAGGATGCCGCGCCAGGACTTAGGGGGGATTGCGGACATAGGTCTCCTTTTTGATGCCACGCGGCGGTGAATGGCTGGGGTCCCCGCCGCCGGTGCCGTCATTCTATGGGCCTTCGTCCACTATCGGTGGCCTCCAATGGAAGGACGGGAACGGCCCGCAGGGATGGCCTGCGGGCCGTTCGTCGCCTTCGGCGCGGCGCGCGAACGCCGCTCAGGGTGCCCTAGTAGTCGAGCATGGGCAGGACGACCTCGGTGTAGGCGTCCTGGCCGGCGGCGTTGGGGTGGAAGGACTCCAGGGTGCCGGTGTAGCCGAGGATCCACGGGTCGGCCGAGCAGACCCCGTGGCCCTCGAAGGCCGCGCGCGGGTCGGCGAAGTCGAAGCCGTGGTCGGCCGCGACGGCGGCGGTGGTCTCGGCGAGGAGGTCGGCGGCGTCGTTCAGGAGCACCTGCTCGGCCGGGGTGATCGCCAGCGCGCCGGCGCAGGCGGTCTCGTTGAACAGGCGCGGGTTGCCCACGACGACGATCTCGGCGGAGAAGGCCCGGTTCTCGACCATGGTGTAGAGGTCGTCGAGCTCGTCCGGGAGGGAGTTCGTGATGATGTCGCGCGCGTTGGCGATCGCGGCTTCGCACACCGCGGTGTCGGTCCCGGCGCAGGCGCCGAGGACGGACGAGAACCCGGCGTCGTTGCCGCCCACGCCGATCGTGACGTGCTCGGTGTTGACCCGGTAGAGGTGGTCGAGCTGGTTCGCGACCACGTCTTCGATCCGGGCGCCCGAGCACGCCTCGAACCAGAGGCGCTCGCCGAGGGCGGCCGCGGCCTGGGGGCCGTACGCGTTGGCGGAGCGGTAGCAGCCGTCGTCGGCGAGGTAGTCGCCGGCGCCGACGCCCGAGGCGTACGAGTCGCCGAGGGCCACGAACTGCTGGATCGTGATGTCGGCCGAGGCCGGGCCGGCGAGGCCGGCGACGCCGATGCCGGCGGCGGCCGCGACCGCGGCCACGCGCGCGAGCACGCGGCCGGACTTGCCTTCCTTGAAGGACACAGGGTCTCCTTGCTGTCGACAGGGCCGGCGAAGCGCCGTTCGGGCGGCCCCGCCGGAGGACCGCGTCATTATAAGCAGTGAAGTCCCTTGTGTCGCAATAGGAACCGTGTGTGACGTGCCGGGTGTCGCGGCCGGTTCCGGTCGCGCGAGGTACCGTGCGTGCACCGGAAACGGTTTCGACCCGGTTCCGCGGCATTTTCGCGGCGCGACCGCCTCGATCGAGCGATCAGATCGTATCTCCACGTCATCTGGCGAACGTGTAATGGGATGGGGAGGGAACACCGGAAACTGTTTCCGGACCGAGGCTAGAATACCGGTACACGACATGGACGAGGTGCAGCACATGAGCGATCCGGCCCGGCCGCGCGCGACGCTTTCCGAGGTGGCCAGGCGCGCCGGCGTCTCGAAGGCCACCGCCTCCAAAGTGCTCAACGGCCGCCCCGGCGTGGCCGAGGAGACCCGGCGGCTGGTCCGGGAGGCGATCGCCGAACTCGGCTACGTCCCGACCACCGGGCCGCGCGACGTGCCCGGACCCCAGTCGATCCACGTCGTGTTCGACACGATCCTGAACATGTACGCGGTGTACGTGCTCGACGGGATCATCAGCGGCGCAAGGGACCTCAACGTCGAAGTGGTCACCAGTTCGCTCGAGGCCGGCGGGCCCGGCCAAGTGGTGCCGCTCGGGGCCGACCGGATCAAGGAGATCGCCGCGCAGGGGGCGTCGGGCCTGGTCGTGGTCACCGCCGAGCTCACGGCCGAGGAGATGGCCGTGTGCGAGCAGGCCGACCTGCCGCTGGTCGTCATCGACCCGGCCAACCCGCTCGACGAGCGGGTGACGAGCCTCGGCGCGACCAACTGGGCCGGCGGCGTCCAGGCGACGCGGCACCTGCTCGACTTGGGGCACACCAGGATCGGGTTCGCGGGCGGGCCGGTGCAGTCGGTGCCGGCGCGCGAGCGCCTGCACGGGTACCGGGAGGCCCTCGAATCGGCCGGGCTCGAACTCGACCCGGCGCTCATGGGTTCGGGCAAGTTCGAGGCCGAGACCGGCGCGGTGCTCACCGACCGGATGCTCGACCTCGCGGACCCGCCGACGGCGATCTTCGCCGCAAACGACAACATCGCGGTGGGCGTCATCCGCAGCGCGCGCCGGCGCGGCCTGGAGATCCCGCGGGACCTCAGCGTCGTCGGCTTCGACGACACCTACAACGCGATGTGGATGGAGCCGCCGCTCACCACCGTCAAGCAGCCGCTGCGCCAGATGGGCCGGGTCGCCGCCCGGACGGTCATCGAGCTCGCCGCGGGCAAGGTCCCCGACTCGCACCACGTGCAGCTCGCGACGACGCTCGTCGTCCGCGACTCGACCGCTCCCCCGCGGCGGTGACCGGCCCCGGGCCCGAGCCGGCGGCGGTCGCCCCGGCCGGACGGTCCGGGGCGCTCGGAACCCCCGCCGGTGGCGTCCGATTGCTACGGTAGAAGGTCCCGACACACCCCCGGAGATCCTTATGCGCCAAGTGGTTCCGGTCAAGGTCGGCGAGGCCGAGTTCCTCGTCGAGACCATCGACACCGTCGACGACCCCGATCGAGCCGGCGTCGGGGACGGCGGGCTCACGCCCATCGGCGAGGCCGGCCCCGAGTCCTTCGAACGCATCCGCGGCATGATCGAGGCCGTCAGCGGCGAACTCGCCGACGTGTGGGCGAAGGTGCAGCCGCAGGAGGCCACAGTGGAGTTCGGGGTGGCAGCCGACGTCAAGTCCGGCAGGCTCACCGGGCTCCTCGTCAGCGGCGGCGCCGCGGCGACCCTGAAGGTCACGCTCAAATGGAGCTCGTCCCCGGGCGGCGAATGATGGCCGCCGTAGGGATCGACGACCGGAGGCTGTTCCGCTTCGCGGTGCGCGTCGAGCAGGGCGCCGGCGACGGCAGCGGGTTCCTCGGCTCCGGCTTCATCGCCGCGCCCGGCCTCATCCTCACCTGCGCCCACGTCGTCAAGGACGTCGATGACGGCCGGCCCCTGCGCATCGTCTCCGAACTGCCGCAGGTCAACGCCGCCACCGCGGTGGTCGTCGCGCGCACCGCCGACCGGCCCGGCCCCGACGGGCTCTGGGACGGCCCCGATCTCGCGCTCATCGAACTGCGCGACGACCGCGGCCGGCGCATCGACGGCCACCCGTGCCCCCGGCTCGACCTGGCCGCCGCCCCGCCGCCGGGCCCGGCCCGGCGGCGCGCGATCGTCGCCGCCCGCCCCAACCCCGGCAACGACCGGTCCGTGCCGCGCCTGCGCGGCGTCGACTTCACCTGGGAGAGCCTGGACGACCAGGGCTTCTGGTGGCTCACGGGAGGCCATGCGCTGCAAGGCATGTCAGGCGGCATGCTCATCGACCCCGATCGCCGCGCCGTCTGCGCCGTCGTCAACAACAGCCGCGGCCTCGGCGCCCCCACCGGCGCCCTCGCCACCCCGCTCTCCGAACTCGCCGCGCTCGGCGTCCCCGTCGACGCCGTCACCGGCTTCAACGGCGCCACCGAATGGGACGCCGCCTTCGACCGCCGCCCCGACAGCCCCTGGCGCGACCACTGGAACCCCGGGCTCAGCGGACGGAACTTCGTCGGCCGCAGGAACGAGCTCGACAAACTCCGCTCGCGCCTCGACGAGTCCGGCGGACTCGCGGTCGTGCAGTCGATCGGCGGGTTCGGCGGCGTCGGCAAGACCGCGCTCGCAGTCGCGTTCGCCGACCGCCTCCGCGACCGCTTCGACGGGCGCGTCTTCCACGACTTCGCGTCCTACCGGGGCCCGGTTCCCGACACCAGCACCGACGCCCTCGGTACGGTCCTCGTCGGCGTAGGTGCGGCCACACCCAACGAGGTTGAGCTCCTCGACCACCGCGCCCGCGCCGACCGGTGGCACGCCGCCGTGGCCGACCGGCGGATCCTGATGGTCTGGGACAACGTGGACAGCGCGGCGCAGCTCGACGACCTCCTCCTCAGAGGCGACGGCTGCTTCACGATCGTGACCACGCGCGACCGCCTCCGCATCGACGACGAACCGACCCTGCGCCTCGACGTCCTGGACGAGGCCGACGCGATCGCCATGTTCCACCGGCTGGCGGGCGCGCACCACCCACCCGGACTCGTCGCCGAGCTCATCCGGCGCGACCTCTACATGCCCGTGCTCATCGCCACCCACGCCCGCGAGATCGCAGGTGAGGAAGTCGCCATCGAAGAGGTCATCGCCGATCTGCCCGACCCGTCCGAGGCCCGGCAGCAGGCCGACCCGCGACACCTCCAAGACCTCTTCGAGCGCCTCTCCGGTTCGTACAACCGCCTCGAACCCGAAGAGCAGCAGGCGTTCCGGGCCTTCGGCGCCCACCCGGGCGCCAGTGCCACACTCGGCAGCCTCGCGGCCGCCATGGACTGCGGCCTCCGCGAAGCCGAACGGCGCATGCGCGCCCTCGTCCGCGCCGGCCTCGCGGACCGGAACCTCAAGCGGCTCAGCACCGAGCTCGCGCTGCGCCAGTACCGGTCGCACGACCTCCTGCGGGTCTTCGGCTGCTATCTGGCGGAAGCGCAGGACGACCTCGTCGCATCGCGGATCGCGCTCGTCCACCACTACCTCGACCGGCTCGGCCGCGACTTCGGCGAAGACCCTGACTGGTTCACGGCCGAGGCCGACACCATTCGCCTCCTGGCGACCGGCGGCGAGGATGCGATGCACGCGCACCTCGGCCGTTTCCTCGGCTACCGCGGTCTGCGGTACTGCGCGTATGACGACGCGGAGGCCGGATTCCGGCATGCGGAGCGGCTCGACATCGCACGCGGAGACGACCGGCGGACCGGTCACTCACGCTGGGGACTCGGCGAGGTCGCGCGGCTGCGCGGTCAACTCGACGACGCGGCCGCGCGGTACGCGGCCGCGCTCGAGCGCTCGGAGACCGCAGGAGACCCCGGCGGCATCGGCAACGCGCGGCGCGGGCTGGGCGAGGTGGCGCAACTGCGCGGGGACGCCGAACTGGCCGAGCGCCACTACACGGCCGCCATCGCGGCGTACCGCGAGGCGGGGTTCTCGCACGGTCTGGTCTACCTGGAGCGGGGGCTCGGGCGAGTCGCGATCCTGCGGGGCGAGTTCACGCTCGCGGCCGCTCGGTTCGCTGCGGCGCTGGAGGCGTCGGAGTCCGAGGGAGACGCATACGGCATCGCTTTTGCGCTGCTCGGACTGGGCGACACCGCACTCGCCGCGGGCGACTTGGACGAGGCCGAGGCGCGGTTCACGGACGCGCAGGCGAGGTTCACGACCGGTGGCGACGCGGTCGGTGCGGCTTCAGCGGTGCAGGGGCTCGGAAAGGTTGCGCTCGCCCTGGGGCACACGGCCCTCGCGCGCGAGCGGTTCGAGGAGGTCGAGCGCGTGTACCGCGAGCATGACGTGGCCCGGAACCTCGCGGACCTGAAAGACGACTTCGCCAGGCTCGAGGCCGCGGAGCTCAATCCGTAGCGGATCCGCCGTTCGCTTCAAGGGCCCGTTCGTAGGCGAGGAGGGTGTCGACGAAGGTGCGGCGTTCGGCCGCGGTCAGGGGCGCGAGGGCGGTCCGCCAGGCGGCGGCGCTGCCCGCCAGCCAGGCTTCGATCTCGGGGCGCATCGCGTCGGTGATGGAGACGATGCGGCGGCGGCGGTCGGTCTCGTCCTCGCGGCGCTCGAGGACGTCCTTGCGGCTGAGTTCGCCGACCATGAGGCTCACGGTGGTGGGTGCGACCTCGAGGCGGGCGGCCAGGTCGTTCACGGTGGCGGGGCCGTCGAAGAGCAGGAGCGCGAGGAGCGAGAGGTGGCGCGGGCTCAGTTCGAGCGAGCGGACGACCTCGGGAACCGGCAGGCGCTTGGCGCGGCCGACCATGCGGGGCATGAGCAGGAGCAGTTCCCGGATCGATTCGTCGACGCCTTGGGTTGACACGGGCACGCCTTCCAGATTACCTTTGTAGTCAAATACTCTTTGCTTTCAAAGCAAATAGGTTCCATCGCCATGCTACCCGAGGACGCCTCCCGCGCCTCGCGGCCGTATGCCCCGAAACCAGGAGCGACACCCGACATGACCATTCTCGACGGCACCATTCTCGTGACCGGCGCCCGCGGCAACATCGGCTCGCGCGTCGTGCACGCGCTCGCTGAAGCCGGTCACACCGTCCGCGCCTCCGGCCGCGATATCAGCGGGCTCTCGGTTCCCGCAGGGGTCGAAGCGGTCCCGCTCGACCTCACCGACCCGTCCGGCGCGGAGGCCGCGCTCGACGGCGTCCGCGCGATGTTCCTCTACCCGACCTTCGGCGACGTCAGCGGCGTGCTCGACGTCGCGGTGCAGGCCGGAGTCGAGTACGCGGTGCTGCTCTCCTCCCCCGGCTCGTACGACCCGGTCGAGCACGCCGGCCCGATCGGCGTCCACCACCGGGCGATCGAGGCCGCCGTGCGCGAATCGGGCCTCCCGCACACGGTGCTCTACCCGTCCTGGCTGGGCAGCAACGTGTTCCGCGACTGGGCCGAGCAGATCCGCACCGGGCGCGTATCGCTCGCCTACCCCGAGTGGCAGATCAACCCGATCCACCTCGGAGACGTCGCCGAAGTCGCCGCCGACCTGCTGGTGCGCGAGCGGTTCCGGGGCCGGAGCCTGGTCATCACCGGACCCGAATCGCTCACGCAGCGCGAAGCGGTCCGGCAGGTGTCCGAAGTGCTCGGCAGGCCCGTCGAGCTCGAGGAGCTCACGCGGGAACAGGCCCTGGACGCCCGGCCCGACTGGTTCCCCGAAGCCGTCCTGGACTCGCTCCTCGGTGTCGCCGCGAACCTCGGGAACACCCCGGCGACCGTGAACAACAACGTCGAGCGGGTCCTCGGCCGACCCGCCCGCACCTTCGCGGAGTGGCTGCGGGACAACAGGTCCGCGCTCGCCTGAGCCCGATCCGCCGCTGACGGGACCGGTCCGCGGCACCCGAGGCTTCGATGGTCGTCGATCGGTACGATGTGCCGCATGATCACCGTCGAACGCGACGTCCGCGCGACCCCGGCCGCGGTGTGGTCGCACCTGGGCGAGCTCGAACGCTGGGCCGAGATGCTGCCTACAGTGGATTCCGTTGAGCGCGTGGGAGCACCGGGGCCTGTGGCGGTCGGCAGCCGGTTCCTGGTGCGCCAGCCCGGCCTCGCGGCGGCCGAGTACGAGGTGACCGACTGGCGGCCCGGCAGCGGCTTCACGTGGGTCGCGAACGCCGCCGGCGTCCGCACCGAGGCGTCGCATGAGCTGAGCGCGACCGCCGCCGGGACCCGGCTCTCGCTCGCGATCGAGTGGACCGGACCCGGTGCCTGGCTGGCGAAGGCGCTGTTCACCCGCAAGGCCCGCCGCTACGTCGAACTGGAGGCCGAGACGTTCGCCGGCCTCGCCGAACGCGAGTGAACGCCTAGGGGCGCTTCGGGAAGCAGCCGAGTGCGACCGATCCGCCCGAGGAGCGGCGCCCGGGGCGGCTCCTGCCGCCCCCGCCGTATCGGCCCGGTCAGGTCACCGGCTCTCGTCGATCTGCTTCAGACCTGCCATGAGGTCGTCCAGATTCATGGCGGGCGTCAGGTCGATCTTCGCATTGAGCTGCTCGAACAGCGGCTCCGAGATCGTCGGCATCTGCGATGTCTCCTTCATGTCGAAGAACATCATCATGCCCCGCATCCCGTCCATCGGGAAGAAGTAGACGGCCTCGGGCTGCAGTCGGTCGAGCATTCCCTTGAGCGCCGGCTGGATCTTCCCGTTGATGATGGCATCGTTCCCGGCTTCGACCGGGATCTGGATCTTCATGCAGACTCGCATCGTGGCGTACCCCCAGACGCCGATGCGACCGATCACGTTTCGTGATCGTTGCATCGCTCGGCGATTTCATCACACAACGGCAGGTCGCAGCTGTCAGCATTTCCGTGATTTCCTCATGTTCGGGGGCCGGGCGCCTTCAGGAACACGCCCAGCACCACCGCCGCCAGCGGCACCGCGCAGAGCACGGTGAAGACGCCTTCGGGGCCGTGCCGTTCGGCGATCATCCCGAACGCCGGGGCGAACAGGCCGCCCGCGCTCATCGCCAGGCCGAGCGTGACCCCCGCGGCGGTGCCGGGACGGCTCGGCAGGTAGTCCTGGGCGAGCTTCACCAGGACCGCGAACGGGATGTTGATCGCGATCCCGACGGCCAGCGCCAGGACGAGCGGCGCGTACTCCCCCGGCACCACCCGCAGCAGGATGAGCAGCGGAATGATGAGGACCCCGCCGATGCGGGTGGTGCGGACGGCCCCGAAGCGGTCGGCGAGGCGACCGCCCAGGAGGGTGCCGATGACGCTGCCGAGCATGAACCCGGCCAGGGCGATCCCGGCGACCGCGTGCCCGGCGCCGAGGTGGCGGATCCAGTACAGCTCGATGAAGGTGATGATCCCGACCCACAGGAGCGATCGCACGACCTCGATCGCGGTGAGGACCGCGAAGGGGCCCCAGCGGTCGGCGCCCTCCCTCGGTTGCGGCGGGCCGGCCGAGGTGCGGGTGTGCTTGCGCAGCATGACGAAGGCGATGAGCACGGCGGGCGGGATGAACAGGGCGGTGGCGCCGACGCCGAACGCAATGAGGGCGGGTGTGGCCAGGACCGGGGCGAGGAAGAACCCGACGCTGCCGCCCGCGGCGAACCAGCTCATCGCGGCGGCGCTGTCGCCGGCGGCTTCCCGGGCGCCCTTGCCCGCGGCGGGGTGGAACATGGCGACGCCGAGGCCCGACAGGAAGATGAGGGTCAGGACCAGGGGGTACGGCCCGGCGAGCCCCGCGAGGCCGAGGCCGACGCCCGCGAGGGCGACCCCGGCGGGCGCGAACCAGTCGAGGCGGCGGCGGTCGACGGCGACACCGAAGAACGGCTGCGGGATCGAGGCGCCGAGCGCGGCGGCGAGGGTGAGCCCGGTGGCGGCGACGTAGCCGTAGCCGCGGTCGAGGACGAAGTAGGGCACGCAGGCGGGGACGAGCCCCTGGTACATGTCGTCGACGGCGTGGGCGGTGCCCCACAGCCACATGCGGCGCAGCGGCGAGGCGGGCGTGTCGCCGGATCGCGGCGGTTCGCCGTGCCGCGGTTCGGGTGAGTGCTCTGCTCGCATCGGTGCGTAAGGCGGCTCCTCGGGGTTCGGTCGGTCGGGCCGGCCAGGGTCTGGCGGCGGTCCGGCCACGGTATCCGCCGGTACCTGAATGGGACCTGAAGGCGTGGTCCGGGTCATGCGGGTCTCCTTGTCCTCGGCGTCCAAGAATTCCGAATGGCCCCCGGCCCCGGCTAACGGTATTCTGCCGACTTATGTCGATCGACGGCCAAGTCATTCCGAGCTCGCCGATCCGGACGCTCTCCCACCTCGAGCGGATCGGACGGCACCGGCACGACGGCCACCAGCTCATCTACCCGCGCCGCGGCGTGCTGCGGGTGTTCATCGCCTCGGGGGTGTGGGTGGTGCCGCCGTCGCAGGGGGTGTGGATCCCGGCCGGGACGGAGCACGCGCACCGGGCGTGCGGGGCGACCGAGATGCGGGCGGTCCTGTTCGCGACCGACGGTGCCGGGCCGTTCCTCGACCGTCCCTCGGTCCTGGCGTTCACGCCGCTGCTGCGCGAGGCCGTCACCTGCCTGACGGACGACGCGGGCCTGGAGCCGCGGACCCGGAGCCACCTCGAGCAGGTCGTGCTCGATCTGCTGTGCGGAGTGGAGGCTCCGCAGCGGTTCCTGCCCGCGCTGCCGGATGCGCGGCTGCGCGAGGTGGTGGCGCTGCTGGAGGACGACCCGGCCGACCGCCGCACGCTCGTGCAGCTCGGTGCGGCCGTGGGCGCGTCGGAGCGGACGCTGAGCCGGCTGTTCCGCGAGCAGGCGGGCATGACGTTCGCGCAGTGGCGCGGCCAGTTCCGGCTGCACCATGCGCTCGTGCTGCTCGCGGAGGGGCATCAGGTCACGCGGATCGCGGGGGCGTGCGGCTATGCGAGCCCGAGCGCGTTCATCGGCGCGTTCCGCGACTCGTTCGGGGTCACGCCGGGCGAGTACCTGCGCCGGGAACCGGCGCTGCGGACCTGAACTTGCGGTTGACGCGGCGTCAACCACTACCTTCGAGACGCTACCGACGGAATGGGGAACCGATGCGCACGTGGTCGACGCCAGAAGTGGTGAAGCTGACCGGGGTCACCTCGCGGACGCTGCGCCACTACGACGCGATCGGCCTGCTGCAGCCGGCCGCGACCGGTCATGGCGGGATGCGCCACTACCGCGAGGCCGAGCTGCTGCGCCTGCAGCGGATCCTCCTGCTCAAGCGCCTGGACCTGCCGCTCGGCACCATCGCCGAGATCCTGGAGGGCGGCCTCGCCGAGGCCGAGGCCCTCAAGCGGCACCTCGCCGAGCTGCGGGAGGAGCGCGACCGCCTCGCCCGGCTCACCGCCACCGTTGAAGCGACGATCCGCCAACTCGAAGGAGACCAGACCATGACACCCGAGACCTGGTTCGACGGGCTCGACGCCGCCAAGCACGCCGAATGGGAGGCCGAGGCCCGCCGCCGCTGGGGCGACGCCGCGGTCGACGCCAGTGACGCCGCCGTGCGCGCGATGTCCCCGGAGGAGCGCCGTGCCATCCCGACCAAGTTCGATGAGCTCCACCGCCGCCTCGCCGAAGTCCGCGAAGCCGGCGAACCCGCCGATTCCGCTGCCGCCCAAGCGGTCGTGGCCGACCACTACGAGTTCATCGAACGCCTCTGGGGCACCACTCCGACCGCCCAGGCGTACCGGGGCCTCGGCGCCCTCTACACCGACGACCCGGCGTTCACGGCGACGTACGACGCCGTGGCCACGGGCCTCGCCGCGTACCTCAGGGAAGGCATGGACGCGTACGCGGACGCGAATCTCTGAGCCGGCGCGATGAATCCGGGCGGACCGCGTCGTCTCAACGGGGAGACCGACCTAAGGAGCGAGTGCACATGACCGATGTCGACTTCAAGATCGTGACCGACCGGGTGATCGGCCTGATCGACGGCGTGAAGGACGAGCAGCTTGCCGACCCGACCCCGTGCGAGCGGTACACGGTCGGGCAGATCGTGAACCACTTCCTCGGCCTGTGCCTCGCGTTCACGGCCGCCGCCCGGGGCGAACGCGGTCCGCACAACGACGCCCCGCCCGGGGTCCCGGCCGCGACGCCCCCGGAGGACTGGCGCCCGCTCCTCGCCGAGCGGCTCCAGACCCTCGCCGACGCCTGGGCCGAACCGTCCGCGTGGGAAGGCGACGCGACCGCGGGCGGCGTGACCTTCCCGGCCTCGATCATGGGCCTCGTCGCCCTCAACGAGGTCGCCGTCCACGGCTGGGACCTCGCCGCGTCGACCGCCCAGCCCTACGCACTCGCCCCCGCGACGATCGAGGTCCTGACCGCCTTCGTCGGCCAGGACGCCGACGACCAGGCGGCCCGCGAAGGCATCTACGCCCCGCCCGTCGAACCCGCCGAGGACGCCACCCCGCAAGACCGCCTGATCGCCCTCACGGGCCGCAACCCGGCCTGGCGGCCGTAGCGCACGTTCGGCGAAGCGCCGGTAGAGCGACGCCACTGTGGACGTCACGGGGTCGGCCGCCGCGGCACGGCTCCGAACGCCGAGCCGTCAGCGGGCGCTCTCGGCGAGGGCGATCCTGGCGAGCACCAGGTCCAGGGACTCGGCGCCGATCACCGGGATGCCGTACTCGTGCGCTTTGGTCGCCTTGCCGGACATCGAGTCAGGGTCGGCGGCGACGACCAGTGCGGTTTTCTTGGTGACATTCGGTGCGACCTGCAGTCCAGCGGTTTCGAGCCGTTGCGCCCAATACTGCTTCGATTCGGCGAACGAACCTGTGAGAACGACGAGGTCCCCGGTCTTCATTCGGAAATGGACGGTGGCCGGGGCCGCACGGGCGGGCCCTGGCCGCAGGGCGGCGTCGACCTCCTCCGGCGGCAGGGACAGCAAGGCGGCGACGCACTCCAGGTCCCGCCGTTCCTCGTCGGAGACGACGCCGTCTTCGAGCGCGGCGGCCGCCAGCGCGTGGAGGTAGCCGCGATGGAGTTCCATGGCGGTCGCGCGGTCGAATCCGAGCTGCGCGGCCAGTTCGACGAGCGCGTCGGCTTCGGTGGCCGATATGTGCCGGTCGAACAGCGCCCGGTCGAGGAGTGCAAGATAGGTGTCCGCCTGTGGAGGGTCGGGGATGCGGGGGACGCGGTCGACGAGTCGGGCGAGGAAGTCGCCGCCTGCCGCTGCCCCCGCGCCCCGGCGAACCGGTGCGGCGAGGCCGGTCGGCAGCGCGGGCCACCGCAGGTTCCGGATGAGGTCGCCTCGGTCGTACCAGAGCGGGACGGGACCCATGCTGTTGAGGTAGAGCGCGAGCAGTTCGGCGGTGGCGATGACGTCCGCCATCGCCGCGTGGGGCCGGTCGTTCGCGATGCCAGCGGCGAGGCAGCAGTCGCGGAGACTGCGGCCCGATCCGGGCAGGAAGTGCCCGGCCCATTGCATGGTGCAGACTCCGTAGTCGGCGAGGTGGGGCAGCTCGTGGCCGAGACGCGCGAACTCGTTGGCGAGGAAGCGACCGTCGAACGCGAGGTTGTGAGCCACCGGGATCTTGCCCGCGAGCAGTGCGAGGACGTCGCCGGCGATCTGCTCGAACGACGGGGCCTTGCGGACATCGGCGGAGCGGATCCCGTGCAGCTCTTGCGGTCCGAGGTCTCTCTTGGGATTGACGAGGGTCTCCCAGCGTTCGCGGACGCGGCCGTCCTCGTCGACGTGGGCGATGGCGATCTCGACGATCCGGTCCTTGTTGAACAGGCCGGTCGTCTCCACATCCAGGACCGCGTACATGACGCACCGCCTCCGTCTCGTCGCAGTGAGGTGTTCACCGTAGCGAGACGGAGGCGGCCGGCGCGTCCTCCGAACAGGTGGTGCTATCAGGACGGTGTGGCGCCGTTGATCGTGAGTTCGTAGGGGAACGGGTCGCCGACGCCGGTCTGCCACATCGTGTAGTTGCGGTGGACCGACGGGGTGGCGGCGACGACGAGCATCATGTGGATCTCCCCGCTCTGGAGCGAGAAGTTCGCGGTCTGCCCGGGTGCCATGAGCGGGCTGTAGCGGACCGAGAAGTCGGCCTTGACGGCCGCGAGGCGGAAGCGCCAGTCCGCGCCCGAGAGGCCGGAGGCCCCGGTGAGCTGGACGCTGACGCTGGACGAGGTCGGGTTGAGCCGGATCATGTTGTGGCCGTACTGGTGCGGTGCGTCTGCGTTGCCGATCCGGTAGCGGTTCGAGCCGAGGCTCGTGAGCGGGTCGGTGTGGAGCGGCCGGTAGCTGCCGCCGCCGCGCCACAGGTCGGAGCGCATGGCCGGGCCCTGGTCGAAGTCGTAGACGACCTGCCTCGACGTCATCTCGCCGATGAGCGCGGCGAATTCCTGGTGGTCGAGCTGGAGGACGCGTTTGATGGTGTCGATCGGATGCTCGCCCTGCCTGGCCTCGAACCAGAGGCGGTCGACGGCTTCGGCGCCGTAGAGTTCGGCGATGGTGTCGAACATGAGCCAGTCGCCGTAGTAGGTCTCCTGTGCGAGCCAGCGGAAGTGCTGGCGTTCGAGGTAGTAGCCGGATCCGAGGACGACCTCCGGCCGCTGCATGCGGGCCATGTAGTTGGCGTGCGCCTCCCACACCGGTCCGGCGACGGGGTTGCCGTGGCCCCAGCCGCCGCCGTTCCCGTTGGCGTCGTTGATGTCGCTGGCGTAGGACTGGAAGATGTGATTGAGCTCGTGCGACTCGACCCAGTCGTCCCAGACCTTGTCGTACGGCAGGCACATGTGGCCGACCCCGATGTCGTCGGGGCCGGCCCAGTTCGCGGGCGGCAGGAAGCCGTTCGACCAGGTGCCGCACAGGTAGAGGTTGATCCGGTACCTCGACCCGACCCCGTGGTTCGCCGGATTGACGAAGCCGACCTGGTTCACGTAGAAGTCGTAGATCTCCTCCATGTGGTCCGCGACCCATTGCGGGTAGTTCTCGTAGCCGCGGGACCGGCCCCAGGCGACGGCGTCGATCGCGTCGCCCCAGCGGACGGTGAAGTTGGCCGACTCGACGTAGTTGTCGGTCTCCGCGCCGGCCTCGATGAGGAACGCGGGAGTGCGGGTCTGCTTCTGCTGCTGCGGGTTCCCTGTCGGCGTCTCCGTCGGCTCGTCGTCGGTCGGCGTCGCCGTGGGGTCGGACGAGCCGCCGCAGGCGACTCCGTTGACCTTGAAGTTCGCGGGGATCGTGCCGGTCCCGGTGACGGTCATCCCGAACATCTCGCGGGTCTGGCCCGGCGGGACCTGGGCGTTCCAGCCGACGTCCTCGCCGGTGAAGTGCGAGCCGGACTGCGTGTAGTCCACGTTCCACGCGTTCTGCACGCTGGACCCGGCCGGCAGGTCGAACTCGACGGTCCAGCCGTTGATCCCGTCCGATCCGGCCTTGATCGAGACCGCTGCGTTGTGCCCGGTCCCCCACTGCGAGGTGATGGCGTACTGCACGGCGTCGCAGGCGGCGGCCGATGCCGGGTTGGCCGCCACGAACGCGAGCGAGGCGGCCAGCAGCGCCGCACACGCCGCGAACACCGCAGCAGCCCTTCTTCTCAGCCGCACGCGCGCGCGACCGACGGTGGGTTTGTCTTCCATGGGTTGAGCTCCTAAGGGATAGGGGGCTCAGCCGTCCCCGGTTGTCGAGGACCCGTGCCGCTGCGGCGCTTCCCACCTCATGCCGCGGCGGCTCGTACGGACGACTGCCCAAACATTTAAGTAGGTCGATGTTATGGCAAACATCCACGCAAGGCAACCCAAACCGGCGATGAGCCGAACCGCGACCGCCGGCACGGCAAGGGGCGCAGTCCGATCTGAACTGGTCCCCGATTGTTGGACTGGTGTTTGAAGGCTAGGCCATGAGGGTCTGGGCCCGGTATGCAGCCGGGGTCAGGCCCTCAAGCCGTGTGTGGATGCGTTCGGTGTTGTACCAGCGGATGTA